>CAVVPM010000007.1:0-20360 GCA_963750115.1 uncultured Alphaproteobacteria bacterium
ATGTGTAACCCTGCTGCGCGTTTACGTATTGCTCGTGAGATCAGCCGCATCCTGCGCCATCCGGAAGGCGAGGTGACGATCGCGATCGTCGGCAAATATACCGGGCTTGCGCGACGCCTATAAGTCGCTGACGGAGGCGCTCCAGCACGGCGGCATCGCCAACAAGGTGCACGTCAAGCTCGACTGGATCGAAAGCGAGATCTTCGAGAAGGAAGACCCGGCGCCCTATCTGGAGGGCGTCAACGGCATCCTCGTGCCGGGCGGCTTCGGCGAACGCGGCGCGGAGGGAAAGATCAACGCCGTCACTTTCGCGCGCACGCGCGACGTGCCTTTCTTCGGCATCTGCTTCGGCATGCAGATGGCGGTAATCGAGGCGGCGCGGCATCTCGGCGGCATCAACAGCGCGAACTCGTCGGAATTCGGCGAGACGGACGAGCCGGTCGTCGGGCTCATGACCGAATGGCTGAAGGGAACGCGCTCGAACAGCGGCTCGCGGAGGGCGATCTCGGCGGCACCATGCGGCTCGGCGCCTATCCGGCGATGCTGAAGGCGGGAAGCCGCATCGCCGCCATCTACGGCGACACGGAGATCAGCGAGCGGCATCGCCACCGCTACGAGGTGAATATCGACTACAAGGCGCGGCTCGAAGCGGCCGGGCTATCCTTCTCCGGCATGTCGCCCGACAATCTGCTGCCTGAGACGATCGAGTTCCCGGGCCATCCCTGGTTTATCGGCGTGCAGTATCATCCGGAGCTGAAGTCGCGCCCGTTCGAGCCGCATCCGCTGTTCGCGAGCTTCATCGAGGCGGCGGTGGAGAACAGCCGGCTGGTGTGAGCCTCACGGCCGTTCGGCGAGCACCGCGGTGCTTCGCAACCGGCCTTCCGCCAAGTTGCGGTCGAAATTGCGGAACCGGGCGGCAAATTCCTCGCCCTGGATGATCGTGTTCGCCGGGTTCGGCGCCGTTTTGCGGCGGCCCTGCGCGCGGCAATCGCGGCCAGCACCGCTTCCGTCTCGTCCACCCATTCGACGGCGCGAAGGCCGGCGCCTTCGAACGCGGCGCGCAGGTCGCCCGCCTCGACGAGGAAGCTCGTCGCGGGATTGCTCGCCCAGGGCACCGGGTAGAAAGGCTCGCCGCCGGCCCCCTTTGTAACGAGGCTGAAGGCGAGCCGGCCGGCGGGCTTCAGGACGCGGCGGATCTCCTTGAGCAGCCCCGTTTTGTCGGCGATATTCATTGCCACGTAGTGGCACGACGCCGCGTCGAAGCTCGCGTCGGCGAAGGGCATGGCGAGCGCGTCGCCGGCATGAAAGTCGACCCGGTCGGCGAGCCCGCAGAGCGCGGTCAGCTCGCGCGCGGCCACGACGAAGGCTTGCGTCAGGTCGATCCCGGTCACCCGGCATCCGAATGTCGCCGCGGCGTAGCGGGCCGGGCCGCCGATGCCGCCTCCGACGTCGACGAGATGCATATTGGCGTTGAGATCGAGCCGCGCCAGGTGATCGACCGTTCCGGCAAGCTGGCGGGCGTGAAGCTGGTCGAAGGGATAGAGCATTTCCGGGGTTAGCGCGTCGACCGGCTCGCCGCGTTCCTTGAGTGCGCCAAGAATGCGCGCGACGATATCGGCGCGCCCGTAATGCTCGACAACGCGGCTGGCGGTTTCGCTCAAAACGGTGCTCGATCGAAAAGGGCCGGATCGACCGGCGCCGTCAAAGGCGCGGGATGCCCGGCGGTCAGGCCGCCGCGGCGGAGATGATGAGGCAGCCGCCAGTCATGCGCGCGAGCGCGCCCCGCTCCCTCGGATCGGGCGTGACGCAGGCGGAAAACAGTGTCTCGGTCGATGTCCAATAGGGGACCCAGCACTCCTGATCGACGTCCATGAGAAGAACGCGATCCTCTTCCGCGTTGTAGGCGCCGACCGGGGAGACATGCAATCCGCCCTCCGGATCGCCGGTCACGATCGCCTGGTTGTAGTAGGCGAGAACGATGCTGTCGGGCGAGGCTTCGTTGCGGGAAAGCGCGTCACGGAGGCTATCGACGCCTCTCTCGTCGGCCGGATCGGGCGCAAGCGTCTCGACGGTGCCCTCGAGGCCGAGCCGGTCGAGGCTGATGCCGACGATCCGTTCGAGGCTCGCCATGGTGACGCCGCCACCGTCTTCGGCGGTCCACGAGGCCCAGAGCGGGTCATTGACCGCGGCCACAAGCTCCCCGTCGCTCAGGATCGGCTCCTGCGGCGCGACGCGCCGGCGAAGCGCATTCACCGCCATCGCCACAGACGCGGCGGAGCAGCCGCAATTCGTCGACTGCGGATAGTAATACTCGGACAAGCGCCAATAATCTGCATCAAGAGAGCGGAGCAAATAGTCGTTCTCATAATAAACCGGCACCGTATCCTCAGGGAACTCAGGCAGCGGCGCGGCCTGAGCTGCCGTGGCCGCTGTCCCCAATAGAATATACGCGCCGGCGAAATTGCGCATGGCCTTCTCCGGTTTGGGAAGAATTCAAATCTGGAACGTGTGTGCACTCTTTATGCCATAGATAGCTCCAATTGTCCAATTCTTCCAGGATCAAGACATGGAACTATTCTTATGCCCTTGAGCGGTCGGCGAAATTTAGCCGCGAACGGGATGCCGCCGATCGCCGGGCCGGGGCATCGGGCACGCCGGAAGCGACGGGGCTGGTCATGCCCGCCGCAATCGCCTAGCGGAGGACCATGCGCTCAATCGACCATCTGGTTCTTCCCGTCACCACGCTGACGCTTGCGCGCTCGCGCCTGGCGAGCCTCGGCTTCAGCGTTGCGCCGGATGCCGCGCATCCCTTCGGGACCGGCAATTGCTGCGTCTTCTTCGCGGATCGCACCTATATCGAGCCGATCACCATCATCGACCGCGCGGCCACCGACATGGCGGCGGCGGAAGGAGTGACCTTCGTCAAGCGCATCAAGCGCTTCACCGAGAGACAGGGCGAGGGCTTCGCCATGGTCGCGCTGCAGAGCGATGACGCGGAGGCGGATCGCGGCGCTTTCGCCGCGGCCGGGATCGGCGGCGGACCGGTCTATCGGTTCGCCCGCCTGGCGGAGCTTCCGGACGGCACGGAGCAGGAGATCGGCGTCGCCACAGCCAGCGCGGAATTTCCGCTTGCAGCGGATGCGGGCTTCTTCGCCTGTCAGCATCTCGCCAAGGAGGTGCTTTTCCAGCCCGCCTATCTCGAGCATCCGAACGGCGCGCAGGGCGTCTCCGCCGTCGCGGCGGTCGCAGAGAACCCGGCGGACTTCCACATCCTTCTCTCCGGCGCGACCGGGCAGCGAGAGCTTCGCACCACCTCCTTCGGGATCGAGGCGGAGGTGGAGGGCCGCTCCTTTCTCATCCTGACCCCGGACGGATTTCGTGCACGCTATCTCGTCGACGCGCCCAATCCGCGCCGGGGAATGCTCTTCGCGGCCTTCGACCTCAAGGTCTTGGACCTCGACCGCGCCGCGGGCTATGCAGGCCGCGCCGCGAAGCGCCACGCGGAGCATGTCGTGGTGCCTCCGGCGCCGGGCTTGAACGCCGTCGTCGCCTTCAGGAGCGTGGAGAATGGCTGAGCCGAACGCCGTCGTTCAGGTTGGGAGCGTCCGTTTCGGCAATTCGCTGCCGCTCGCCGTGATCGCGGGGCCGTGCCAGATGGAGAGCCGCGCGCATGCCTTCGACATCGCCGGGGCGCTGAAGGCGATATGCGGAAGGCTCGGCATCGGGCTCGTCTACAAGACGAGCTTCGACAAGGCGAACCGCACCAGCCTCTCGGGAAAGCGCGGCGTCGGGCTCGACGCCGGCGCTCGCCGTCTTCGCCGACCTTCGCCGCGAGCTCGGCCTGCCGGTGCTGACGGACGTGCACGAGCCGGGGCAATGCGCGGAAGTGGCAGAGGTCGTGGACGTCCTGCAGATCCCGGCCTTCCTCTCGCGGCAGACCGACCTTCTCGTTGCCGCGGCAAAGACCGGGCGCGACGGTCAACGTCAAGAAGGGGCAGTTCCTCGCGCCCTGGGACATGAAACAGGTGCTCGCGAAGGTCGTCGAAAGCGGCAACCCGAACGTGCTCCTGACCGAGCGCGGCGCCTCGTTCGGCTACAACACGCTCGTCTCCGACATGCGTGCGCTGCCGATCATGGCAGCGCTCGGGGCGCCGGTCGTCTTCGACGCGACGCATTCGGTGCAGCAACCGGGCGGGCAGGGGACGTCGACCGGCGGCGAGCGCGACGATGGTGCCCGTTCTGGCCCGCGCGGCGGTTGCCGTCGGGGTCGCGGCGGTCTTCATCGAGACCCACCAGGATCCCGACAACGCGCCGTCGGACGGCCCGAACATGGTGCCGCTCGACAAGATGGAGGCGCTGCTTTCGCGCCTCATCGCCTTCGACCGGCTGGCGAAGGCCGCTCGTCCGTGAGGTGAGGGGCGGGTGCTGCCAAATTCCTGTCCAAGGCGCGGCGCGCGAACGGCAGAAACCGACGAGATCAATGCTTTGCGGCTTGGCAAGAGGAGGGGAACATTATCTTTTGTTCACTTGAGCGGGAAAGTATCGATACTTAGCGTCCGGCCGCTGGTCATTCAGGCCCGGACGAAACGCCCTGGTCGCCAGCCGGGAGCAAGAGGAGGCGCTCCAATGCGCAAATCCCTTGTGATCGCGGCGGTCGCCGCTTCTTTCCTCTCCAGCGCGGCGCTCGCCGCAACGGCCACCGATACCGCAGCCATCAAGCATATCAGCACGAGCAAGCACACGGTCACCCTTGCCGACGGCAAGGTGTTCACGTTCCCGGCCGCCTGGAAACCGACCGGGTTCAAGATCGGCGACCAGGTGACGGTCAGCTACGAGATTCAGAACGGCAAGATGGTGGCGAGCTCCATTACCCACGCGAGCTAGTGGCACGCATACAGGCTAGTGGCGTTTCCGTCCCGGTCTCTCAGAGCCGTCCGCGATAGAGCCCGATGCCGGTTTCGGGCAGCGTCACGCCGGTGGGTATCCGTCCCGTCTGCCAGAAGACGTCGATCGGGATGCCGCCGCGCGGATTCCAGTAGCCCGCGATGCGGAGAAAGCGCGGCTTGATCGCGGCCACGATTCGCTTCCCGACAACGAGCGTACAGTCCTCGTGGAAGGCGCCATGGTTGCGGAACGACTGCAAGAAGAGCTTTAGCGACTTCGATTTCGAGCAGCCAGCGGTTGGGCACATAGTCGATGACGAAAATGCCGAAATCGGGCTGTCCGGTGACCGGGCAGAGCGAGGTGAACTCAGGGCAGGTGAAGCGGGCGACGAAGGCATTATCCGGATGCGGGTTCGGCACGCGGTCGAGCTCGGCTTCGTCGGGAGAGCGGGGAAGGGCGGCGGGCTGCCCGAGATACTTCGTCTTCATGCCGTGCGCCTAAAGCAAGCGGCCGGGCAAGTCGAGTTTCCCCGAAGCGCGACGCGCCCTTCCGCTCCGATGCGGCGGCAGGATCCGCTTGTCTGCAAGTCTTATCCAAGTCGGCGGCAAGACTGTGCCCAGCACTCCATAGCTTTGGAAGCTCGCTGACTGGCACACTACATCGACGGACATTGTGGCAGAATAAAAGCTGCGAAGATTACATAACTTTAACTACGGGTCGAAGCGGTGCAGACGTAGAGTTGCGCACGCTGGCGACGTTGCCGGGCACAGTGCCCTGGCCGCCAGCTGGCTAGGAGCCGAACATGAAGGTCTCTACTATTTCCGCGTCAATTCTGGCGCTCGGCCTGCTTACCGGCAGCGGGTTCGCCGCATCGACCGCACCCATGGCGACGTCCATGTCGGATACGGCGGCGATCAAGACGATCGACGCCAAGGCGCACCAGCTCACGCTTGCCGACGGCAAGGTCTTCTCAATTCCTTCGAGCTGGACGCTGAAGGCGTTCAAGCCCGGCGAGAAAGTGCGCGTCACCTACAAGACCAGCGGGACGACCATGATCGTGA
The DNA here is from genome assembly GCA_963750115.1 of uncultured Alphaproteobacteria bacterium. Classification (GTDB taxonomy): domain Bacteria; phylum Pseudomonadota; class Alphaproteobacteria; order Rhizobiales; family Afifellaceae; genus DASWJZ01. The sequence continues at coordinate 5,946 of CAVVPM010000007.1, forward strand.
CGGCCGTCAAGCACGTTGCTTGATCGGCGCTTGATCGACGCTTGATCGGCGGCGGTTGCGGGTCGAAATCCGGACGTCGACCCGCAACCGCGCCAGCGCGCGCCGGCTGCGACGAAAATCGCGCCGGCGCGCCTTTCGCTCCGCGTCAACTTCGCCTAGGAAGCCGGCGGAACCCCTGCGGAGCGCAAGATGACCGCCATCATCGATATCACCGGCCGCCGAAATTCTCGACAGCCGCGGCAATCCTACCGTCGAAGTCGATGTCACGCTCGAGGACGGCTCCTTCGGGCGCGCGGCCGTGCCCTCCGGCGCCTCCACCGGCGTGCATGAAGCGGTGGAGCTGCGCGACGGCGACAAGACCCGCTATCTCGGCAAGGGCGTCCTGAAAGCGGTCGAATCCGTAAACGGCGAAATCTTCGACGCGATCGGCGGGATGGACGCGGAGAATCAGGTCCACATCGACCAGACGATGGTCAACCTCGACGGAACGGAGAACAAGGGCCGCCTCGGCGCCAACGCCATCCTCGGGGTGTCGCTCGCGGTCGCCAAGGCCGCGGCGGATGCGAACGGCCTGCCGCTCTACCGCTACGTGGGCGGGACCAACGCCACGCTGCTGCCGACGCCGATGATGAACGTCGTGAACGGCGGCGTGCATGCCGACAACCCGATCGACTTCCAGGAATTCATGATCGTGCCGGTCGGGGCGGCGACCTTTGCGGACGCGGTGCGCATGGGCGCCGAGGTGTTTCACACGCTGAAGAAGGCGCTCCACGACGCCGGCCACAACACCAATGTCGGCGACGAGGGCGGATTCGCTCCCAATCTCCAGACCGCGACCGACGCGCTCGATTTCATCGTCAAGGCGATCGAGGGCGCCGGCTACAGACCGGGCGAGGACGTCTCGCTCGCGCTCGACCCGGCGGCGAGCGAGTTCTTCAAGGGCGGGAAATACGTCTATGCCGGCGAAGGCGGCAAAGCGCGCGATGCGGCCGAGCAGGTCGCCTATCTCGGCGAGCTGATCGGCAAATACCCGATCATCTCCATCGAGGATGGCCTCGCGGAGGACGACTGGGAGGGCTGGAAGCTCGCGACAGACAAGCTCGGCAAGAAGATTCAGCTTGTCGGCGACGATATCTTCGTCACGAGCACAAAGCGGCTCGCGGAAGGCATCGAACGCGGGGTCGCCAACTCGATCCTGATCAAGGTCAACCAGATCGGCACGCTCTCCGAGACGCTCGACGCGGTCGAGATGGCGCACAAGGCCGGCTACACGGCGGTGATGTCGCACCGCTCGGGCGAGACGGAGGATTCAACGATCGCCGACCTCGCGGTCGCCACCAACTGCGGTCAGATCAAGACCGGCTCGATGTCGCGTTCCGACCGGATTGCAAAATACAATCGAGCTCATGCGCATCGAGGAGGAGCTCGGGCCGGTGGCGAAATACCAAGGCCGCGCCGCGCTCAAGCCGTAGGCGCGCCGCGCCGGACGCGGACGAGAAAGGAGGAGGGCGCCATGCAGTTCATCAACACGCCGGCGGCCAAGGCCCTGAAGCTCCCGTTCAGCCAGGCGGTGCGCGTCGGCGATATCCTCTATCTCTCAGGCGTGCTCGGCAACCTTCCGGGGAGGTTGGAGCTCGCGCCCGGCGGCATGGAGGCCGAGGCGCGGCAGAGCATGGAGAATCTCGGCGCCGTCCTGAACGAGAACGGCCTTTCGTTCGACGCCGTCTTCAAATGCGTCGTCATGCTCGCCGACATGTCGAGATGGGCCGACTTCAACAAGGTCTATGCCAGCTACTTCAATCCCGATCGTTTGCCTGCCCGCTCGGCCTTCGGCGCCAACGGGCTCGCGCTCGGCGCCCAGGTCGAGCTTGATTGCATGGCTTACGCGGGCGAGCGCCAGACCGCGCGGCGCTGAGCGTCCCATGGCGGAAAAGAGCTGGACCGCGGTCGACGACCTGATTGCCGACCTCTTCGCGCGTCCCGATCCGGCGCTCGACGCCGCTCTTGCCGCGAGCCAGAGAGCCGGCCTGCCGGCGATCGAGGTCTCGCCGGGCCAGGGCAAGCTCCTGATGCTTCTGGCGAGAATGGTCGGCGCAAAGCGGATTCTCGAAATCGGCACGCTCGGCGGCTATTCGACCATCTGGCTCGCGCGCGCGCTTCCGAAGGACGGCAGGCTCATCACGCTCGAGGCCGACAAGAAGCACGCCGAGATCGCGCGGAAGAACATCGCGAAAGCGGGTTTCGGCGAGATCGTCGATGTGCGGCTCGGACCCGCCCTCGATACGCTGCCGAAGCTCGCCGATGCGGGGGCGGGGCCGTTCGACCTGATCTTCATCGACGCCGACAAGCCCAATAATCCGGCCTATTTCGCGTGGGCGTTGAAGCTCTCACGCAAGGGAAGCGTCGTCGTCGCCGACAACGTGGTGCGGTGGGGCGCCGTCGCCGACGATCGAGGCCGCGACCCGAGCGTCAAGGGCGTGCGCTCGTTCATGGAGATCATCGCGCGCGAGAAGCGGGTGAGCGCGACGGCGATCCAGACCGTCGGGACAAAAGGCCATGACGGGTTCGCGCTGGCGCTCGTCGTTGACGGTCCGAGCGAAAGCGGGCGGTGACAGGTGCGCAGGCGCGCGTCAGGTGATGCGCTCGAACGCCTTGCCCTTTTCGTCGAAGACATGGAGGACGCTCGCCGGCGCGGTGAGCGCGACTTCGGAGTCCCGCTTAATCTGCACGTTGCCCTCGATCTTGGCGATGATTGGCTCCGCGTAGCCGCAATCGACATAGAGGAGCGTCAGCTCCCCAAGGTGCTCGAGGATATCCAGCCTGCCCTTGAAGATCGGCTGAGCGCCGTTTGCCAATGACAAGATTCTCCGGCCTGACGCCGAGGGTGCCCTTCTGCCCGACGGCGCTCGCCGGGATCTTGGCCTTGACGCCGACCGAACCGTGCTTTTCCGGCCGCACGCGCGCGTCGCCGGCGCCCGCCTCGACGATGCAGGGCACCATGTTCATGGCCGGCGAGCCGATGAAGCCGGCGACGAAGAGATTGTCGGGCCGCTCGTAAAGCTGCATCGGCGAGCCGACCTGTTCGATCAGGCCGGCGCGCAGGACGACGATGCGGTCGGCAAGCGTCATCGCCTCGACCTGGTCGTGAGTGACGTAGACCATGGTGACGTCGGACATGCGCTCGTGCAGCTTGGCGATCTCGATGCGCATGGAGACACGCAGCGCCGCGTCGAGATTGGAGAGCGGCTCGTCGAAGAGGAAGACTTTCGGGTTGCGCACAATGGCACGGCCGATGGCGACGCGCTGGCGCTGACCGCCGGAGAGCTGCTTCGGCAGGCGATCGAGATAGGGCGTGAGCTGAAGCACCTCGGCGGCCTGGCGGACGCTTTTGTCGATCTCCGCCTTGTTCACCTTCGCCAGCTTCATGCCGAAGGCCATGTTGTTGTAGACGGTCATGTGCGGGTAGAGCGCGTAGGACTGGAACACCATGGCAATGCCGCGCAGCGCCGGCGGCAGCTCGTTGACTTCCTCGCCGTCGAACTCGAGCGTGCCGGAGGTGATCTCTTCGAGGCCGGCGATCAGCCGCAAAAGCGTGGACTTGCCGCAACCGGACGGGCCGACGAAGACGACGAACTCGCCCGATTTGATTTCCAAGTCGACGCCCTTGATCACATCGATCGCACCGAACGACTTCTTGATGTCGTGCAGACGTAGCTCACCCATCCTGGTTGTTCCCTTGTTCGTCCACCGCGCTCATCCCCCCTTGACCGAGCCGGCGAGAAGGCCGCGCACGAGATAGCGCTGCAATGAGAAGAAGACGGCGAGCGGCACCATGATCGACACGAAGGCGGAGGTCGTCAGAATCTCCCAGTCGCCGCCGCGCGAACCGAGCAGCTCGCGCAGGCGCCCGGTCAGCACCAACTGTTGCTCGGTGTTGCCCAAGAAGACGATGGCGACGAGAAGGTCGTTCCACACCCACAAAAACTGGAAAATCGCGAAGGAGGCCAGCGCCGGCACCGACAGCGGCAACACGATGCGCACGAAGATCTCGAAATCGGTGGCACCGTCGACGCGCGCCGATTCCATGATCTCGTTGGGCAGGCCGGCGATATAGTTCCGGAGCAGGTAGATGGCGAGCGGCAAGCCGAATCCGGTGTGGGCCAGCCATATCCCGAGATAGGTCTTGGCCGGCACGCCAAAGATATTGCCGACGTCGTTGTAGAGGCGGAGCAGCGGGATCAGAGACATCTGCAGCGGCACGACGAGCAGGCCAACGATCACCGAGAGAAGCAGCGCCCGTCCGGGAAACTTCATCCAGGCGAGCGCATAGGCTGCGTAGGCGGCGATCAGTATCGGGATCACCGTGGAGGGAATGGTCACCGTCAACGAGTTGATGAACGATTGGCCGATGCCCTCGGAGGTCAGAACCTTCTGGTAGTTGTTAAGCGTGAACGACGGCGGCAGCGACGCCGTATAGTAGATGCGCCGGCCGGCACTGCCTTCGAACGGCTTGTCGGAGACGAGCTTGTAACTGCCGTCGCTGTTGATGGTCAGCGTGCCCTCTCCACCGGGGAGGTCGGCTGTCTCGCCGGCCTTGAACTCGGTCGGATTCTGGATGCGCACGCCGAAAAGCGTGACCTGCCCGGCCTTGCCCTCCAAGACGTTGCCGGAGAGGACGTATTTGCCGTCCGCCTGGGTCTGGCTCGATGGCGGTGCCACCCGATCGATGATGTTGTGCGCGCTGGTCGTCAGCGCCGTCCACCACCCCGAAACGGAGATTTCGTCCTTGCTGCGGAACGAGGAGACGAGGATACCGAATGTCGGCACCGTCCAGACGATTACAATCAGCAGCACGGAAAGGTGGACCAGATACTTTCCCATGTTGCCTTTGCGGCGGCGGACTCTGGCCATGTCAGCGCCTCGCAGTTTCGGCGTTGAGACGCCGGATGTTCCAGATCATGATCGGCACGACCGCGAGCATGATGACGACGGCAATGGTGGCGCCGCGGCCGAAGTCGCCGCCGCCGCGGAACATCCAGTCATACATCAGATTGGCGAGCACCTCGGTGTTCCACTGGCCGTTGGTCATCGCGAGCACGATGTCGAACACCTTGAGGACCGTGATCGTGATCGTCGTCCACACCACGGCAATCGTGCTCCAGATCTGCGGAACCATGATGTAGAAAAAGATGTGCCAGCCCTTGGCGCCGTCGATCACCGCCGCCTCGATGGTCTCCTCCGGAACGCCGCGCAGCGCGGCTGAGAGGATGACCATGGCAAAGCCGGTCTGGATCCAAACCAGGATCACCATCAGGAAGAAGTTGTTCCAGAAGGGGATCGTGATCCACGCTTCCGGCGTGCCGCCGAACAACTGGACGATCGCGTTCAAGAGGCCGATCTGGGGCGCGCCCTCGCCACGAAAATCATAGATGAACTTCCAGATCACGCTGGCGCCGATGAAGGAGATCGCCATCGGCATGAAGACCAGACTCTTGGCGATGTTGCCCCACCAGATGCGGTCGGTGAGGTAGGCGATGACCAGGCCGCAGAAGGTGCTCGCCGCCGGCACGACGACGAGCCACAGAATGTTGTTGAAGATCGATTCGCGGAACTGCGTGTCGCCGGCCGCCCAGACGTAGTTGGAAAGGCCGACGAAGTGGATGCCGTCACGGCCGTAGAAGCTGAGCCGCAGCGAATCGACGACCGGATAGACGAGATAGAGCCCGAGAAACAGGATCGCCGGCCCGAGAAACAGCCAGGGCCGGATCGTCGCTGCGATCTTCTGGTTGCGCGCTGCTTCCGCGGCGCGTCCGCGCGGCGGCAGGACGAGGTCCAAGGCCTTGTTGGCGAAGTAGAAATAGAGCGCTGCTGCGGCCACGCCCACCAAGACCGTGAACACCGCACTGAGCAGCTGCCACATGCGTCTTCCCCCTCTGGCGCCGACCACCTTTGCCGGTGATCCTGCAGCTTTTTCCGCTACGCGACGCCGCTATTCGCCCGCTTATTGCCGGGCTGTTCGTCTGATCGATCCCGGGCCCTGCGGTCCGGGATCGGCGTTCACCGAAACCTCACAATCCTACTTAATCGCATCCCAGGATTTCTGAATCTCGGCGGCCACGTCCTGGGCCGACTTGCCGCCGACGTAGTCAACCATCCCGGTCCAGAATGATCCAGCACCAATCTTGCCGGGCATCTGGTCCGAGCCGTCGAAGCGGAATGTCGTGGCGTCGAGGATGATCTTGTCCTCGCCCTTCAACGTATCGTTCGGATAGACGTCGAGGTTGACGCTCTTCAGCGGCGTGAAGAAGTTCCATTCCGCCATGGCGATCTCGGAGGCGAGCGGCGTCTTCAGGAACTCGATGAAGGCACGCGCGGCGGGCGAATCCTTGGTGATGGCGACAAGGGTCCCAGCGCCGAGCACCGGCCTGCCCAGATCCGGTTCGGACGCGTAGGGCGGAAAGTAGAAGAAGTTGGCGTCCGTGCCGAGCTTCGTACCCTCAGGAAAGAAGGCCGGAATGAACGACGCCTGCCGATGCAGGTAGCATTTCGGCGGTGAGGTGAAGAGGCCCTTCGGGCTGTCGCGGAAGTCGGTCGAAGAAACCGCCGCAGCGCCGCCATCGACGAATTTGTCGTTCTTGGCGAACCAGCCGAATTCGTCGATCGCCTTTATCACGCGCGGATCGTCGAACTTCACCGTGTTGTTGACCCAACCGTCATAGACGTCCGGCTTGTAGAGGCGCAGCATGAAGTCCTCGACCCAGTCGGTCGCCGGCCAGCCGGTCGCCGCACCCGAGCCGAGCCCGATGCACCACGGCGTGCCGCCGTCCTTGACGATCTGCTCGGTCAGCGCCTTCAGATCCTCCATCGTCTTCGGAATCTGGTAGCCGGCCTCGGTGAAGTTGTCCGGCACGTACCAAACGAGGCTCTTCAGATCGACCTTCCACGGAAGCGCGAAGAGCTGAGGCTTGCCGTCCTTGTCCTTATAGGTCGAGAGATCGACCCAGGATTGGCCGGCGGCATAGTTGTCGAGCAGCCACTGCTTGGTGTCGTCTCCGAGCGGGCTCAAATAGCCCTTCGAGGCGACGTCGGCGGCAAGGCCCGGCTGCGGGAAGATCGATATGTTGGCGGGGCTGCCGGCCTGGGTGTCGATGACGATCTGCTGCTCGAAGGAGTCGGAGCCGGAATTCTCGATCGTGGCGCCGGTCGCCGCCTCGAAATAGGCGAGCACTTTCTCGAAGCCGACCTTGTCGGCGGTGAGCCAGGGGCCGAAAATGCTGAGCGTCTGGCCCTTCAAGTCATACTTATCGGCAAAGTCGTGGTAGCTTTTCCAATCGAACCGCGAGTTCTGGTCGACCGGAAATGCGAGATCGGCTGCGAAGGCCGACCCGGCAAGCGTCACGCCAGCGGCGAACGCCAACAATGCAAGGGATCGTTTCATCAGTGTTCCTCCGTCTCTTGTCGTCTTCATTGAGCCATGACCCGCGAGCATTTCGGTGCGGCCGATCTTGCTCAGCGGGAGGGCCCTTCTTGACTGATGTTCTAAACGGTTGGGCGCGGGAAGGCTACCCAACTCAGCAGCACGTTGTTGTAATGGGCATTGCAAAGGAGCGATGTTGCCGCGCAGGGAGGCAGGCTTGAAGGGGGTGATCGCCGTTCTGGCGTTTTTGTCCAGTCTCGTCGGCTTCGTCGTCCTGACCGGCGGCGGACTGGCGCTCCTGGTCATCCGCAGCTCCGGCGAACGCGGCACGGGCGCGCTCTTCGCCTTCTGCGGCGCCGTCGCTTTCGCGTCCGTGGTTGTGCTCGTCTTCGCGCGGGCGGAGAAATTCCAGGACCCGACTTGGCGCGCCGGCGCCGCCGCGGCGGCGATCATCGGCGCGATGCCCGTGGCCGGGCTCGCAGCCGCCGCCTTCCGGTTCGCGGGGCTGCCGCTACGCAGTCCGATTCCGCTCGTCGACTGGTCGATCTTCGCCGCCGGCGTCGCGCTGGCGATCGGCGCGCTCTCGATCCTTGCGCTCGGCTATAGGCGCGCCCGCGAGCGGGTTTCGCCGCCCGAGATAATTCACATGCAGCAGATCAGGGACGCGCAGCTGCAGCTTCGCTCCGCGCTCGAAATCGACACAGGCGCCGCGGCCCTATCTCGAGGACGACGACGTCCGCGTCCGGCACGTCTGAGATGCGGCGCTCGCCGCGCAGCTATCGCGGCTCCAGCAGATTGAACTGCGCCGCATCGAGCCCAAGCGTCTTCAGATCCCGGGCGTCGGGCCGAGCGCGCGCCTCCACGGCTTGCGCCACCCGCGTCGAAGCGCCGACCATCGCGAAGAAGTTCCGGACACCGTTGAGAAGGCGGAAACCGCCACGCCGCGTGAAAATTCGCCCGACCGGGGCATTCGAAGTGGAAACATAGGCCATCGCGAGCACCAGTTTGCTTTGGCCGATTCGTGCGATCGACCTTCCGCAACCGACATAGGCCTCATGCTGCGCCGCACAAGACTTGCCGCCGCAATGCAGCGATGCAGGCTCGACATGGCGGGGTTAACGCCGCCGGCGAGGGCTCCCGCGTGGACCCCCTAAGCCGGAACGCGCCGGACGCGGCGGCCCCTTACGTGCCGCGCTCGTCGTTCTCGGCGTCCGGCGTGCGCATCGCGTCCGGCACCTCGTCGGAGGTGGCGATGTCGTGCGGGTCGTCGGCGGCGTCCCAGCCGGTGCGCGGCAGCACAAAATTCGACAGCCCATAGATTGAGAGCGCGCAAAGAAGGGCTAGCAGCGTCTGGTTCATCGTCGTCAACTCCTCGTCAAAACATCAAGACAAAGGAAGGGGTCGCTTTGATGACCTCTTTGGAGCGATCCCGTGGCCGGCCTTGACCTTCCAGTTGCTGGAAGCCCCACATCGCAACCGAGACCATGAGATCGTCGATGCAACAGGTGAACGTCAAATCACGCGTCGCGGAGAATGGCGCGAGCGAGGATCCCGTATGCGGGATGGGCGTCGATCCCGCGACCGCCACGCATTCGGCAGAGCACGACGGTGAAACATATTATTTTTGCTGCGCCGGATGTCGTGAAAAGTTCGTGGCGGACCCCGGCCGCTATTTTAAGCCGCGCGACGCGGCGTCGCATGATCATACGGCGCATCGCGGGCATGAAGCCCATGGGCATGAAGCGCATGGGCATGGAGGAGCCGTGCGCGCGGCGGCTTCGGCCGACGCCGTCTATACCTGCCCGATGCATCCGGAGGTGCGCCAGATCGGACCGGGCCCTTGCCCGATCTGCGGCATGGCGCTCGAACCGCTCACGGTGACGGCGGAGGCGGGCCGAACGAAGAGCTGATCAACATGAGGCGTCGGTTCTGGATCGGGCTGGCGCTCACGGTCCCGGTCGTCGGGATCGAGATGGGAGGGCATCTCCTCGGCCACGGCTGGCTCGTCGATCCGACGGTCTCGAATTGGATTCAGCTCGTTTTCGCGACGCCGGTCGTCGTGTGGGCCGGCGCGCCGTTCTTCGCACGCGGCTGGCGTTCGCTCGTCACGCGGAACCTGAACATGTTCACGCTGATCGCCATGGGAACGGGGGTTGCCTGGCTCTACAGCTTGATCGCGACGCTTGCGCCGGGAATCTTTCCATCGGCGTTTCGCGGGAGCGCGGGGACCGTCGCCGTCTATTTCGAGGCGGCGGCGATGATCACCGTGCTCGTGCTCCTTGGGCAGGTGCTCGAGCTTCGCGCGCGGGAGACCACGAGCGGAGCCGTCCGCGCGTTGCTCGACCTCGCACCGAAAATGGCGCGGCGGCTCCGCGACGATGGGAGCGAAGAAGAGATACCGCTCGAAAATGTCACGGTCGGTGACCGCCTTCGCGTCAGGCCGGGCGACAGCGTGCCGGTCGACGGCGTCGTCGTCGAAGGCGAGAGCGCGGTCGACAAATCCATGGTGACGGGGGAATCGCTGCCGGTCGCCAAGGCGGCGGGCGACAACGTTCTCGGCGGCACTCTCAATCAGACCGGGAGCATGGTGATGCGCGCCGAGAAGGTGGGGCGCGACACATTGCTCCAGCGCATCGTCCAGCTCGTCGCCGACGCACAGCGGAGCCGCGCGCCGATCCAGCGCCTCGCCGACCAGGTTGCCGGCATTTTCGTGCCGACCGTCATCGCCGTCGCCGCGCTCGCGTTTCTCGCCTGGTCGATCTTCGGGCCGGAGCCGCGTTTTGCCTACGGGCTCATCGCGGCCGTCGCGGTCCTGATCATCGCCTGCCCCTGCGCCCTCGGCCTCGCGACGCCGATGTCGATCATGGTCGGCGTCGGCCGCGGCGCACGCGCCGGCGTGCTGATCCGCGATGCGGAGGCGCTTGAGCGGATGGAGCGCGTCGATACGCTCGTCGTCGACAAGACCGGCACGCTCACCGAGGGCCGACCGGCGGTCGCGGCGATCCGTCCTGCCGACGGCTTCGAGGAGAGCGCGGTCCTTCGCTTCGCCGCAAGCGTCGAGCGATTGAGCGAGCACCCGCTCGCGGAGGCCGTGGTGAGAGCGGCGGCGGAGCGCGGGTTGACGCTTCTTGACGCGTGCGACTTCAACGCGCCGACCGGGAAGGGGGCCGTCGCCACGGTTGAGGGAAAAAGCGTCCATGTCGGCAATGCCGCCTTCTTGGCGGAGAACGGCATCGACACGGCGCCGCTCGACGCCGCGGCCGAAGCGCTGCGCAAAGACGGCGCGACGGCAATCTTCGTCGCACTCGACGAGCGGCTTGCCGGCGCCATCGGCATCGCCGATCCGGTCAAGCCGACGAGCGGCGCGGTGATCGCCGCCTTGAAACGCGAGGGCATGCGCGTCGTGATGGTGACGGGCGACAATCCGACGACGGCCAAGGCGATCGCCGCGCGGCTCGGCATCGACGAGGTGGAGGCGGGGGTTCTACCGGACCGCAAGAGCGAGGTCGTACGCCGCATGCGCGAGGCGGGGCACGTCGTCGCGATGGCCGGCGACGGCGTCAACGACGCGCCGGCGCTTGCCGCCGCCGACATCGGCATCGCCATGGGGACGGGGAGCGACATCGCCATCGAGGCGGCGGGCGTCACGCTCGTCAAAGGCGACCTTGCAGGCATCTTGCGGGCGCGGCGCCTGTCGGAGGCGACGATGGGGAATATTCGCCAGAACCTCCTCTTCGCCTTTATCTACAACGCCGCCGGCGTGCCGATCGCGGCGGGCGTGCTCTACCCGGTATTCGGGGTGCTGCTTTCGCCGGTCGTCGGCGCGGCCGCGATGGCGCTCTCCTCCGTCAGCGTCATCACCAACGCGCTGCGGCTCAGCCGCGTGAAGCTCGGCTAGCGGGCGTCAGCGTCCGACCGGGCGAGCCGGCGTGCGGCGCAGAGGAGGGCTGCAAGGCACGCCAGCCTGTCAAAGATGACAAAACGCGCCCCGCGGTCGAACGTAACAGCGGGGCGTTCGCTTGATCGGCTGCTTCCCGCCTAGTCGGTCGGAACCGGCGTGACGTTCGGTAGCTTCTGGTCGCCTGTGAAGAATTGGTCGAAGAATAAATCGGCGACGAGATGTAGGTCCTTGCCGTTGGCGAAGCAGGTGCTCTGCACCGTCATTGACGGCTCGTAGTAGTCGTCGATGTTCTCGTTGGTGATGATCGGCAACGGAAAGAAGATCGTGTTGACCTTCGGCTTCTGGCCGACCATCGCGTGGAGCCCGGCCACGAAGGCCTCATAGCCGGTCGGACCGCCGTCCTGGACGAGCGTGTTGCTGTTCAGCTTCTGCTCCTTCCAGAAGGCAAGGAAACCGCAGTTGTTCGTCACGTCGGTGACGATCGGGATCTTGCGTCCCGACTGCTCGAGCGCCTGCCCGACGCCAACCCCCATATTGCCGGTCGACCAGATCGCGTCCACCGGCTGCGGATGCGTGGCGAGGAACTTGATCATCTCGGACTTCGCGACCGATGCCGTCCACATGCCGTAAAGGTCACCCGTCACCTTGATGTCGGGATGCGCCTTCGCCGCCTCGAGGAAAGCCTCGCGCTCCGCCACGGTGTCCGATGTGCCGGGTTGTCCGTTCATCATCACGACATTCCCCTTGCCGCCGAGCTGACCGATGATCCAGTCAGCCTGGTACTTCGCGTAGAGGTACGGGTTCCGCGCGACGTTGAGCGCGCCGGGGCAGGTGACCGGCGCATCGATCGTGACGATCAGGACTCCCTTGTCGAATGCGTCCTTGATGCCCGAGCACAGCCCGGTCGCCGAGCCCGGATAGACCGTGATGAGGTCGCAGCCCTGTGTCACCTCCGCCTTGAGCTGCGACAGCTCGAGATTGATGTCGCCGTTGGAATTGGTGACGATCAGATTGTCCTTGGCGAGCCCCTGCTTCGCGAGCTGCGAAACGAGCGCCTTCAGCTCTGCCACAAGATTCGCTCGCCAGGCATTCCCGAGATACGAATCGTTGTGGCAGACCTGCCACGGCGGCGGATGCGGCTTCCAGTCATGCAGCGGATCGCTGACAATGTCCGTCGAGTACCAGTAGCCCGAATAGTATTTCGCCGCGGCCTTCGGCACGTTCGCCAGGGCCTGCGCCTGTTCCGCGGGCGTCGGATCGGCCGCGTAGGTCGGCGATATCTGAGTGAGCGCAAACGCGCACACGCCAAGAACGGCCGCGCAGGCGCGCGACATCCTCGGAGGCGACTTTCCCCCATCGATCATGGTGATTCTCCCCTTGTTTTATGGATAACCTCCATCGGACCGCATGGCAGGAAGACCGCGGCCGCTCCGCCTCGCCGGCGAACGGCTGCTGACCTTCTGGCCCGCGAGCCTGCGTCTTTTAGGAAACTCGCGACGGCGACCGAAGTCGTCTTTGGGGATGCCTGCGTCTCGTTCGGCGAGGCCGCTCCCGCGCCGTTACAGCCGACGCGCGAAGTCGTCGATCACGACCGTGACCGCGACGGTCACGCCGCCTTTCGGGATCGCCCGCTAAGCTGGTGCAGCGTCGCGATCAGCGGCTCAGCCAGGAGCTTTCGGCGATCTGATCGAAGATCGCATTGAAGACGGCCCCGATGCCGGAGGAATCGTCCACCTCGAAATAGTTGGAGGCGCCCGACGCGCAGCCGGAGAGGAGGTCGTATACGTCCGGATTATCGACGTCATAGGCGATCGTATAGAGCGCGATGTTGTCCGCCTTGATGTTGTCGCAGACCTCGGCGGTCGTGCGGTTCGCCCCGTCGATCGATACATCGCCCGTCGGTCCCATCGCCTCGATCGTCTGCACGCCGTCGGTCAGGAGGATCAGGATCTTCTTGACGTAGGGATCGGAGTACGGAAGCGCGGCCGTGAACGGCTCGTTCGGCGACAGCATGTGCCAGCCCATCTCGGTCGCGAGCGCGATGTTGGTCCAGCCGACCGGATGCATGCCGGCAAGCGCGTTGATCAATCCGGTGAAATCGTTGGTGAGGTCGCGGGCCTTGAGCCCGCCCGACTTATAAGCCTGACAGCGGGCGCTGTTCGGGTCGGCCTGCTGCCACTTGCTTGCGGTCGCACCGGTCGGCGTGTCGCTCGTCGTCGAATAGGGGTAGTCGCGGTTCAAGAGGCATTTTGCGCTGAGCGTCGTCGGACCGCCGGAAGCCGAACCGCTCCCCCAACTGCCGCTGCCGTCGTAGGTCGGGCTGGTGTCCCACTCGTTGCCGCCGCCGGTCTCCGGCGTGCGCACGTCCGTGTCGGCGACGTCCGCATAGACGAACTCGGAAAATGGCACGATACCGATCTTGGTGCGGTCGCCGCGGCTCGCGGCGACTTTCGAAATGAAGTCCTGCGCCGCCGAAGTCATGCGGCTGTATTTGTTGTTCTGGGTCATCGACAGCGAATAGTCGAGGACGAGCGTGATCTCGACCAGGATCGGCGGCGGCACGTGCACCTCCGAAAGCGTCGAGATCGGCAGAGTGTTGATCCCGATCACGCCGAGGAAGGACGTCTTCACGTCGTAGCTCGCCGTGATGGTGACGGCCTGCTGCGTCACGTCGACATTCACCTGCGGCGCGTCCGTGCCGAATTTCGCAAGTGACGCGGTAACGAACTTGTCCGCCATCGTGACCGCGCTCGCCTGGAGCGCCGGCCAGTCCGAGGCGCGCTGCAGCTCGCCGGTCTCGACCGTGCGCGCGGCAGCAAGCGCTGCGGTGTCGGCGGCGCTTTGGATTTCGCCGCGGAGCCGTGCGCGATGGGCGACATCGACGGCTCCTCCGCCGAGCGCCAGAAGGGGCACAATGGCAAGCCCGAAGATGAGCGCCGCATTGCCACGCTCGTCGCACCAAAGATCGAGAAGACGCCGCACCCTTATTCCCCGAACGTGTTCTTTGCCTGGTATTTAGGCGGCGCGCGGAGTTGGAACGATTAATATCGGCGCAAATGTCTTCCGAGAGTTAAGTTCGCGTTTACGGAAGCGGGGG
>CAVVPM010000008.1:0-37704 GCA_963750115.1 uncultured Alphaproteobacteria bacterium
CTTTTTTATTGGCTAAATGTCCCACAGGGAACGAGCCCAAACGGGAGTGAGAGAGATGCCAGAGCAGATGACCGGCGCGGAGATGGTCGTGCGGGCGCTGATCGATCAGGGCGTCGAGCACATCTTCGGCTATCCGGGCGGCGCGGTGCTTCCGATCTATGACGAGCTGTTCCAGCAGGACGAGGTCAAGCACATCCTGGTGCGGCACGAGCAGGGCGCCGGCCACGCCGCCGAGGGCTATGCGCGCTCGACCGGCAAGCCGGGCGTGGTGCTGGTCACCTCGGGGCCGGGCGCCACCAACATGGTGACGGCCCTGACCGATGCGCTGATGGATTCGATCCCGCTCGTGTGCATCACCGGGCAGGTGCCGACGCATCTGATCGGCAACGACGCCTTCCAGGAATGCGACACGGTCGGCATCACGCGGCCTGCACCAAGCACAATTGGCTGGTGCGCGACGTGAACGATCTTGCGCGCGTCCTGCACGAGGCGTTCTACGTGGCGACCACCGGCCGGCCGGGCCCGGTCGTGGTCGACATCCCGAAGGACGTGCAGTTCGCCAAGGGCACTTATTACGGGCCGAAGCGAGGTGCGCCGCGCGCACACCGGCTATCGCCCGCCGGGCAAGGGCTCGGCCGAGGCGATCCGCCATGCCGTGGCGCTGATGGCGCGCGCCGAGCGCCCGGTCTTCTACACCGGCGGCGGCGTCATCAATGCCGGGCCGCAGGCGAGCCAGCTCCTGCGCGAGCTGGTGGCGGCGACCGGCTTTCCGATCACCTCGACGCTGATGGGGCTCGGCGCCTATCCGGCCTCGGGCAAGAACTGGCTCGGCATGCTCGGCATGCACGGCACCTACGAGGCCAACATGGCGATGCACGATTGCGACCTGATGATCTGCATCGGCGCGCGCTTCGACGACCGCATCACCGGGCGCACCGACGCCTTCTCGCCCGGCTCGCGCAAGATCCACGTCGATATCGACGCCTCCTCCATCAACAAGAACATCCGCGTCGACGTGCCGATCGTCGGCGACGCCGGCGCAGGTGATGGAGGACATGCTGATCGTCTGGAAGAAGGAGGTCGGCAAGCCGAGCAACGCCGCGATCGCGCAAATGGTGGGAGCAGATCGGGCGCTGGCGCGCGCGCAATTCGCTCGCCTACCGCCCGGCCGAACGCGTGATCATGCCGCAATATGCGATCGAGCGGCTCTAGCAGGCGACCAAGGACCGCGACGTCTACATCACCACCGAGGTCGGCCAGCATCAGATGTGGGCGGCGCAGTTCTTCGGCTTCGAGGAGCCGAACCGCTGGATGACGTCGGGCGGGCTCGGGACGATGGGCTACGGCCTGCCGGCGGCGATCGGCGTGCAGGTGGCGCATCCGGAGAGCCTCGTCATCGACATCGCCGGCGATGCCTCGGTGCTGATGACGATGCAGGAGATGTCGACCGCCGTTCAGCACGAGCTGCCGATCAAGATCTTCATCCTGAACAACCAGTATATGGGCATGGTCAGGCAGTGGCAGCAGCTCCTGCACGGCAACCGCCTGTCGCATTCCTAGTCGGAATCGCTGCCGGATTTCGTGAAGCTCGCCGAGGCCTATGGCTGCGTCGGCCTGCGCGCCGAGCACCCGGCGGATCTCGACGGCGCGATCGACGAGATGATCAAGGTGAAGAAGCCGGTCATCTTCGACTGCCGCGTCGCCAACCTGGAGAACTGCTTCCCGATGATCCCGTCGGGCAAGGCGCATAACGAGATGCTCTTGCCGGCCGAGGCGACGGAGGAGGATGTCGCCGGCGCCGTCGCGTGAAGGACCGGGCCGCGTGATGGTGTAGGAAGGAGCGGGGAGATGAACAAGATGACTTCTGACACCGCAAGGCGCGAGACCGTCCAGCCGTCACGCCGCCGGCCTCCGCCTATTTCATGGAGGATCGCCACGATCCGGAGGAGACGCACACGCTCTCCGTGCTCGTCGACAACGAGCCGGGCGTGCTCGCCCGCGTGATCGGGCTCTTCTCCGGGCGCGGCTACAACATCGAAAGCCTCACCGTCTCGGAGACGCAGCACGAGCAGCATCTTTCGCGCATCACCATCGTCACCACCGGAACGCGGCGGTGCTCGAGCAGATCAAGAACCAGCTCGACCGCCTGGTCTCCGTGCACAGGGTGACCGACCTGACGGCGCTCGCGCAGGCCGCAACGAGGAGAAGCCGCTGGAGCGCGAGCTGGCGCTGGTCAAGGTCGCAGGGACGGGCCAGAGCGGATCGAGGCGCTGCGGCTCGCCGACGCCTTCAAGGCCGAGGTCGTCGACGCGACGACCGGGCACTTCATCTTCCAGCTGACCGGCCGCACCTCGAAGATCGAGCAGTTCATCGCCATCATGAAGCCGCTTGGCCTGGTCGAGGTCTGCCGCACCGGCGTCGCCGCGCTGAGCCGCGGCGCGGAGGCGATGTAGGGGCGGGCCGCCTGATTGTTCCTGCTTGTGTTCTTTTCGTCTAGATGCTATATGGCTTTCGTCTAGACGGAGCAGTGCCATGGCCTTCCACATTCGCGATCCGAAGACCGACGCGGTGGTGCGCAAGCTCGCTGCGCGCAAGGGGGTCGGCATTACCGAAGGCCGTGCGCGAGGCGGCCGAGCACGAGCTCGAGCGGGAGGAGAAGAGGCTATCGCTTTGGGAGCGAACGGCTGACATCCGCGCGCGGATCGCAACCTACCCCGACACCGGTCAGAAGGCGGACAAGGCTTTCTTCGACGACCTTTGGGGCCAGGGGGACGACTGATGTTCATCGACGCCTCGGCCATCGTTGCGATCCTGTGGACGAAACCGATGGCGAGGTCTCTGCGCGAACGATTGACTGGCGTCTGTCACGCGATGACCTCGCCGCTCGCCATCGTCGAGGCGGTGATGAGCCTTGAACAGCAAAAGCGCTGCCGGTGACCAGTGCTGGACGTGCGGTGCTTCTGCTCTTCGAGCGGGCGCAGGTCACCGTCTGCCCGATCGACGAAGCCGGGTTTGCTTCGCTATCGACGCGCATGCCCGCTACGGCAAAGGCTCCGGCCACCCGGCGCGCCTCAATCTCGGCGACTGCTTCGCCTATGCGATGGCGAAGCAGATGGCGTGCCGCTCCTCTACAAGGGCGACGACTTCGCCCAGACCGATTCGGCCTGACGGAGACGAGATGAACCTCTCCCCGCGGCAGGACGCCGCGCTTCTCGCCGTCTCGCGCTGGCTGAAGACCGCCGCAGCCAGGTCTTTCGCCTCTTCGGTTATGCCGGCACCGGAAAGACGATGCTCGCGAAGCGGATTGCCGACGACGCGAAGGCGAGGTGCTCTTCGCGGCCTTCACCGGCAAGGCGGCGCAGGTCATGCGCAACCGCGGCTGCGCCAATGCGCGGACGCTGCATTCGCTGATCTACCGTCCGCGCGGCGAGAAGCCGGAGAAGGAGACGGGCGAGATGCAGCCGGCCTTCGCGATTAACCGCGCGAGCGAGCGTCCGAGGCGCGCAAGCTCATCATCGTCGACGAATGCTCCATGGTCGACGAGAAGCTCGGCCGCGATCTTCTGTCCTTCGGCACCAAGGTGCTGGTGCTTGGCGATCCGGGCCAGCTTCCGCCGGTGAAGTCGGGGAGGGCGGTGGCGGCTTCTTCACCGAGCAGGAGCCCGACTTCATGCTGACGGAGATCCACCGCCAGGCGCGCGAGAACCCGATCATCGAGCTGGCCGAGACGGTGCGCCAGGGCGGGCGGCCCGATTACGGCCGCTACGGCGAAAGCCGCGTCATCCATCGCGACGACATCGACTCCGAGCACGTGCTCGCCGCCGACCAGGTGCTGGTCGGCCGCAACCGCACGCGCCAGAACTTCAACCGCCGCATCCGCACGCTGAAGGGATTTGACGGCCCGCTGCCGGCTTCCGGCGACAAGCTCGTCTGCCTCAGGAATTCCTCGGAGAAGGGGCTTCTGAACGGCGGGCTCTGGCGCGTCTCCTCCGTCGGCAGCGGCGCCGGCCGGCGATCAACATGCTGGTCAAGTCGGAGGACGAGGGGCCGCTCGGCGCCTCGGCCAAGATCCGCGTCCTGAAGGCGATGTTCGAGGAGGGGCCGGAGGCCGGTCCCTTCGACCGCCGCCGCCGGACCGACGAGTTCGACTACGGCTACGCGCTGACCGTCCACAAGGCGCAAGGGTCGCAATGGGACAATATCGTCCTCTTCGACGAGAGCTTCGCGTTCCGCGACACGCGCGAGCGCTGGCTCTATACGGCGATCACCCGCGCGGCGGAGACGATCACGATCGTCAGGTGACACGACAACTCAAGAGAACCTGTGCTCCGCCGCTGCTACCCGACACGCAAATCCTTCGTCACATCGCCGACGGCGCGGGCGCCGTCTTCGTAGTGCTTGATCCGCCAGGTCTCGGCGAGGCCCGATTTATACCAGTCCTGCATCGCAGGCAGCGCCAAGAGCCGCTCGACATAGGCGTGCGCCGCATCGCCAAGCTTCAGGCCGTAGGTCTGCACGCGGAACGCGACCGGGCAGAAGAAGGCGTCGACGTTGGAAAAATCCTTGCCGGCGAGGAAGGGCCCGCCGAAGCGCTTGAGCCCGTCCGCCCAGAGCGCGCCGATGCGCGCGAGGTCTTCCTCGAGCGCGGCGGTAGCTCTTTCAGCTTCACCCTGATCCCGCAGTTCATGGCGCAGGTTTCGCGGAGCGTCGAAAATCCCGAATGCATCTCCGCCGTGGCGGAGCGCGCCCATGCCCGCGCCTTTGAGTCCGCGGGCCAAACGCTCCTGTGCCGCTCGCCGAGATATTCGGCGATCGCGGACGACTCCCACACGACCGTCTCGCCGTCGACGAGGCAGGGGACCTTGCCGCTCGGCGAGAAGGACTTGAACACTGTGCGGCCGGGCCCGGAGGGTGGGAACGGCGTCAGCCGCTCCGTGAAGGGGATCGCGAGCGCCGTCATCAGCACCCAGGGTCTGAGCGACCAGGACGAATAGTTCTTGTTGGCGATGTTGAGCTCGTACATGGCGGCCCCTTTCTCCCTGACCGGCGAAGATAGCCGACCTCGGGCGCGTTAGCGAAGGGGCGGCCAATGGCCGCGCATCGGCCCGGCGCCTTGCGTCCGGCGATCGACGCCCCAATTGACCCCAAATCGAATATCGGCGAGGGCGGCCGCGGGGCGACTTTTCCGAACAGCAGCGAAAGAGACGAACGATGGCGAATCCCAATGCAGCGAAGTCCGGCACCTTCAAGCTCGGCGGCGATATCGAGATCAACCGCCTCGGCTTCGGCGCGATGCGCGTCACAGGAAGCGGCGTGTGGGGCGAGCCGGCCGACCGCGCCGAGGCGATGCGCACGCTGAAGCGGCTTCCCGCGCTCCACGTGAACTTTATCGACACGGCCGATTCCCGGGCCGGCCGTCTCCGAAGAGCTGATCCGCGAGGCGCTGCATCCTTATCAAGGCCTGCTCATCGCGACCAAGGGCGGGCTGACGCGAACCGGCCCCGGGCAGTGGATCCCGGTCGGTCGGCCCGAGTATCTGATCCAGCAGGCGCATTTGAGCCGCCGCCGGCTCGGTGTCGAGCAGATCGGCCTTTGGCAGCTGCACCGCATCGACCCGAAGGTGCCGCGCGACGAGCAGTTCGGCGCCGTCAAGACGCTTCTCGAAAGTGGCGGATGACGCCAATCTTCGAGAAGCGTCTTGACGGCGCCGAACTGCTCGTCGCGCGGCACCTTCGGGTCGATGCGGTGCAGCTGCCAAAGGCCGATCTGCTCGACACCGAGCCGGCGGCGGCTGAGATGCGCCTGCTGGATCAGATATCGGGCCGGCCGAACGGGATCACTGACCCGGGGCCGGTTCGCGTCGCCGCCCTTGGTCGCAACGAGGATGCCTGTGAAGGGATGCAGCGCCTCGCGGATCAGCTCCTCGGAGACGCTGGGCCCGTAGGAATCGGCGGTGTCGATAAATTCACGTTGAGCGCCGGAAGCCGCTTCAGCGTGCGTATCGCCTCCGCGCGGTCCTCCGGCTCGCCCCAGACGCCCTGCCCGTCACCCGCATCGCGCCAAAGCCGAGGCGGTTGATCTCAATATCGCCACCGATCTTGAAGGTGCCGGATTTCGCTGCATCTGGTGTCGCCATCGTTCGCCTCCTTCGCTGCTGTTCGGAAAGTTGCCCCGCGGCCGCCCTCGCCGATATTCGATTTGGGGTCAATTGGGGCGTCGATCGCCGGACGCAAGGCGCCGGGCCGATGCGCGGCCATCGGCCGCCCCTTCGCAAACGCGCACGGGTCGGCTATCTTCGCCGCTCAGGGAGAAGGGGGCCGCAGAACAAGCTAAACATCGCCAACAAGAACTATTCGTCCTGGTCGCTCAGGCCCTGGGTGCTGATGACGGCGCTCGGCATTCCTTCAACGGAGCGGCTGACGCTTCCCACCCTCCGGGCCCGGGCGCACAGAATGTTCGGAAGTCCTTCTCGCCGAGCGGCAAGGTACCCTGCCTCGTCGACGGCGAGACGGACGGTCTGGGATCGTCCGCGATCGCCGAATCTCTCCGGCGAGCGGCACAGGAGCGTCTGGCCCGCGGAACACGAAGGCGCGGGCATGGGCGCGCTCGGCCTCGGCGGAGATGCATTCGGCATTCTCGACGCTCGCGAAACCTGCGCCATGACTGCGGTCTCCGGGTAAGGCTGAGCGAGATACCGCCGGCGCTTCGAGGGCGACTCCTCGCGCGCTCGGCGCGCTCTGGGCGGACGGGCTCAAGCGCTTCGGCGGCCGTTCCTCGCCGGCAGCAACGACCTCTGCGAACGTCGGACGCTTCTTCTGCCGGTCGCGTTCCCGCGTGCAGACCTACGGGCTGAAGCTTGGCGACTGGCCGGCGTCATCGGCCTATGTCGAGCGGCTCGGCGGCTGGCTGCGATGCAGGACTGGTATAAATCGGGCCTCGCTCGAGGACCTGGCGGATCAACACTATCGAAGACGGCGCCCGCGCCGTCGGCGATGTGACGAAGGATTTGTGTCGGGTAGCAGCGGCTGAGCAAGGCCCCCTTGAGGAGCGGCGCGTCACCTAACGATCGTGATCGTCTCCGCCGCCCGGGTGATCGCCGTATAAAGCCAGCGCTCGCGGGTGTCGCGGAAGGCGAAGCTTTCGTCGAAAAGGACGACGTTGTCCCATTGCGACCTTGAGCCTTGTGGACCGTCAGCGCGTAGCCGTAGTCGAACTCGTCGGTGCGCCGGCGGCGGTCGAAGGGCGACGGATTCCGGCCCCGCCTCGAACATCGGCTTCAAGACCCGTATTTGGCAGAGGCTCCGAACGGGCCCTCGTCCTCCGCCTTGACCAGCATGTTGAGCGCCGGCCCCTTTGCCCCTCCGACCGAGGTGACGCGCCAGAGCCCGCCGTTCAAGAAGCCCCTTCTCCGCGCTGTTTCGAAGGCAGACGAGCTTGTCGCCGGCGGCGGGAAGCAGGCCGTCAAAATCCTTCAGCGCGCGGATGCGCGGTTGTAGTTTTGGCGGGTGCGGTTCAGCCCGACGAGCACCTGATCGGCGGCGAGCACGTCCTCCGCCTCGATGTCGTCGCGCCCGATGACGCGGCTTTCGCCGTAGCGGCCATAGTCGGGCCGCCCGCCCTCGCGCACCGTCTCGGCGAGCGCAATGATCGGGTTCTCGCGCGCCTGCCGGTGGATTTCCGTCAGCATGACGTCGGGCGCCTGCTCGGTGAAGAAGCCGCCGCCGCCCTCCCCCGATTTGACCGGCGGAAGCTGGCCGGGATCGCCGAGGACGAGCACCTTGGTGCCGAAGGAGAGAAGGTCGCGGCCGAGCTTCTCGTCGACCATGGAGCATTCGTCGATAATGACGAGCTTGGCGCGTCGGACTCACTTGAGCGGTTGAGCGCGAAGGCCGGCTGCAATTCGCCGGTCTCCTCCTCCGTCTTCTCGCCGCGCGGCCGGTAGATGAGCGAATGGATGGTGCGCGCATTGGCACAGCCGCGGCTCCGCATTACCTGCGCGGCCTTGCCGGTGAAGGCGGCGAAGAGCACCTCGCCGCCAACGTCCTCGGCGATCTTCTTGCGCAAGCGTCGTCTTGCCGGTGCCGGCGTAGCCGAAGAGGCGAAATACCTGGCTCGCCGGCGATCTTCACCCAGCGCGAAACGGCAAGAAGCGCATCATCCTGCTGCGGGGAGAGGTCCAAGCGCGCCCCTCGCCCGCTCAGCCGAGATCAGTCTGCGCGAAGTCGTCGCCCTTATAGAGAAGAGGCACGCCATGCTGCTTCGCCATCGCATAAGCGAAGCAGTCGCCGAGATTGAGACGCGCAGGATGGCCGGAGCCCTTGCCGTAGCGGGCGTGCGCCGCGATGGCCATAGCGCCGGTCGTTTCATCGATTGGGAGAATTGCGATGTCGGAACGTCGCAACAGCGTCAACACCACATCTTCCGCCCGTTCTATCCCCTTCGCTTCAGCCCTGTTCACGGCGAGCGAGGCCTCAAAGACCGCAATCGGCGATGTCAGGCAGCCCGGCGCGAGAAACACCATCGATCACTTCCGCAATGTCCTCGCCGTCAGGCTCGCCAAGCAGAATGGCGGCAAGCGCAGAGGCGTCGATGAACATCACTCGTCTCCCTGCCCCCACATCTCATCGAAGAAAGCCTTGTCCGCCGTCTTGCCAGTGTCGGGCCAGGAAGCAACTTCTGCCCTGAGGTCGGCCGTGCGCTCCCACAGCGATAGCCTCTTCTCTTCCCGCTCCAGCTCGTGCTCGGCCGCTTCGAGCACCGCCTTCGTAATCCCGACACCTTTTCGCTTGGCGAGCTCGCGCACAACGGCGTCGGTCCTAGGATCGCGGATGTGGAAGGCCATGGCACTCTCCGTCTAGACGATTAGCATATAGCATCTAGACGGCGAGAACACAATAGGAACATTTGGGCGGCCCGCCCCTACATTGCCTTCGCGCCGCGGCCCAGAGCGGCGACGCCGGTGCGGCAGACCTCGACCAGCCCGAGCGGCTTCATGATGGCGATGAACTGCTCGATCTTCGAGGTACGGCCGGTCAGCTCGAAGATGAAGTGCTCGGTCGTGGCGTCGGCGACCTCGGCCTTGAAGGCGTCGGCGAGCCTGAGCGCCTCGATCCGGTTCTGGCCGGTGCCGGCGACCTTGACGAGCGCCAGCTCGCGCTCAAGCGGCTTCTCCTCGTTGCGGCCTTGCGCAAGCGCCGTCAGGTCGGTCACGCGATGCGCGGAGACGAGGCGGTCGAGCTGGCTCTTGATCTGCTCGAGCACCGCGCGCGTACCGGTCGTGACGATGGTTATGCGCGAGAGATGCTCATCGTGCTGCGTCTCCGAAACGGTGAGGCTCTCGATGTTGTAGCCGCGTCCGGAAAAGAGCCCGATGACGCGCGCGAGCACGCCCGGCTCGTTGTCGACGAGCACGGAGAGCGTATGCGTCTCCTCCGGGTCGTGGCGCTCCTCGATGAAATAGGCTGAGGCCGGCGGCTCGACCGGGCGGCTCTCGCCTCGACCGACTTTCCGGCAGGCGCCTTCGGCGCCGCGTTCGCTCGCTTGCTCACACCGCCACCTTCCTTTTCCGCGCCGCTCACACGAGCACCCTTCCTTCCGCGCTGACCGCGCCGGCAACGCCCTCTTCCGTCGCCTCGGCAGGGAGGATCATCTCGTTATGGGCCTTCCCGGAGGGAATCATCGGAAAGCAATTCTCCAGATTGGCCACCCGGCAATCGAAGATGACCGGCTTCCTGACGCGGATCATCTCGTCAATCGCATCGTCGAGCTCCGCCGGATGCTCGGCGCGCAGGCCGACGCACCCATAGGCCTCCGCAAGCTTCACGAAGTCCGGCAGCGATTCGACGTAGGAATGCGATATGCGGTTGCCGTGCAGGAGCTGCTGCCACTGCCTGACCATGCCCATATACTGGTTGTTCAGGATGAAGATCTTGATCGGCAGGTCGTGCTGCACGGCCGTCGACATCTCCTGCATCGTCATCAGTACCGAGGCGTCGCCGGCAATGTCGATGACGAGGCTCTTCGGATGCGCCACCTGCACGCCGACCGCGGCCGGAAGGCCGTAGCCCATGGTACCGAGACCGCCTGAGGTCATCCAGCGGTTCGGCGCCTCGAAGCCGAAAAACTGCGCCGCCCACATCTGATGCTGGCCGACCTCGGTCGTGATGTAGACGTCGCGCTCCTTGGTCGCCGCGTAGAGCCGCTCGATCGCGTATTGCGGCATGATCACGCGCTCCGCCGGCCGGTAGGCCAGCGACTTTCGCGCGCGCCAACGCTCGATCTGATCCCACCAGGCGTGGAGGGCCGCGTTCTTCGGCTTGCCGACCTCCTTCCGCCAGACGACGAGCATGTCCTCGATCACCTGGCCGGCGTCGCCGATGATCGGCACGTCGACGCGGATGTTCTTGTTGATCGACGACGCGTCGATGTCGACATGGATCTTGCGCGAACCCGGCGAGAAGGCGTCGATCCGGCCGGTGATGCGGTCGTCGAAGCGTGCCCCGATGCACACCATCAGGTCGCAATCGTGCATCGCCATGTTGGCTTCGTAGGTGCCGTGCATCCCGAGCATGCCGAGCCAGCTCTTGCCCGATGCCGGATAGGCGCCAAGACCGAGCAGCGTCGAGGTGATCGGAAAGCCGGTCGCCGCCACCAGCTCGCGCAGCGCCTGGCTCGCCCCTGGCCCGGAATTGATGACGCCACCGCCGGTATAGAAGACCGGGCGCTCGGCACGGGCCATCAGCGCGACCGCGCGCCGTATCGCTTCCGCCGAGCCCTTGCCGGCGGGGCGATAGCCGGTGTGGCCGCGGCGCGCCTCCTTCGGACCGTAATAGGTGCCGGTCGCAAATTGCACGTCCTTCGGGATGTCGACCACGACGGGCCCCGGCCGCCCGGTCGTCGCCACATAGAAAGCCTCGTGCAGGATACGGGAAAGATCGTCGATGCTCCGAACCAGCCAGTTATGCTTGGTGCAAGGACGCGTGATCCCCACGGTGTCGCATTCCTGGAAGGCGTCGTTGCCGATCAGATGCGTCGGAACCTGCCCGGTGAGGCAGACGAGCGGGATGGAATCCATCATCGCGTCGGTCAGTGCCGTCACCATGTTCGTGGCGCCCGGGCCGGAGGTGACCAGCACGACGCCGGGCTTGCCGGTCGAGCGCGCATAGCCTTCAGCCGCGTGCCCGGCGCCCTGCTCGTGGCGGACGAGGATATGCCGCACCGCGTCCTGCTGAATGATGGCGTCGTAGATCGGAAGGACGGCGCCCCCGGGATAGCCGAAAATATGCTCGACGCCCTGATCGGCAAGCGCCCTCAGGACCATCTCCGCGCCTGTCATCTGCTCAGGCATCTCCCTCACTCCGGTTTGGGCTCGTTCGCCTCGGACAAATCGAAAGCCAATAAAAAAGGGGCCCTGCGGGACCCCTGACGCGCGCACCACCGTTCGCGGCGGCTCTAGGAGGCCGCCCCGGCGGTGCGCAACCATACGATAAGCGGACGCTTCGGCATGAAAGTCTTTTAGCGGGGGCCGCCCCGGGCGGTCAAGCACCGAGCGAGCGGCGGGTTCCGCCCACCGGGCCACGTTCGAAACCGAACGTCAAGCACAACAAATCCTCTCGTCTTAGGTGCGCATTTTCACGGCCGGCTTCACCGCGTTCTTATCCGTTTCTGCGCAATGTGACGCAATATGTCGGTTTTGAACGAGGCGGGGACCAGAGATGCTTGACCCGGGTCCGGTCGAAAGTCCGAGGTATCTTGGTCGAGCCCCCGTTACCGGGTTTCTGATCGGAGCCGTCGCCATGGTCGCGGCGGCCGCGGCCTTTTTGGTGGCCACACCGTCGGCCGCCCTTGATGCCGTCGCAATCACCGTTTGCTGGCTGCTCGCGCTCGCGACTGTCGCCACAGCCTGCCTTCTCGCAGCAAAACTCGCACGCGCGCACCAGGACCTCGCCGTCGCCGAGAAGACCACCCTCGCGACGCAGGCCGATTGCGCCGCGCAGATCGCCCGCCTCCGAGTGGCGGTCGACAACATGTCGCAGGGCCTCTGCATGTTCGGCCCGGACCGCAAGCTGATCATCGCCAACACGCGCTATGCGGACCTTTACCGCGTTCCGCGCGAGGAAGTGCGCACGGGCATGAGCCTGACGGAGATCTTGGCGAGCCGCATTTCTGCCGGCAACGTTCCGTCGATGGGCGAAGCCTCATACCGCGCGCGGCTGCAGGAGATCGCCGAGCGCGGCGAGCCGGCGGAAACCACCGTCGAACAGGAAGATGGCCGCGTATTCCTTCTCGGCTACGTGCCGCTCGACGACGGCGGCTGGGTGGCGACCCACCAGGACATCACCGACCGACGGGCCGCGGAGGCGAAAATCGCCCACCTGGTCCGCCACGACGCCTTGACGGGCCTGCCCAACCGCTTGGCGTTCCGCGACCTGCTGGAACGTTCACTGGCTCGCCTCGGCGACGGCGAAAGCCTCGCCATCCTCTGCCTCGACCTCGACCGCTTCAAAGGCGTCAACGACACGCTCGGCCATCATGTCGGCGACCTGCTGCTCACTGAAGTGGCGACCCGTCTGCGAAGCAGCATTCGCGAATCCGACATGGTGGCGCGTCTGAGCGGCGACGAGTTCGCGATCGTGCAGCTCAACGCCGGACAACCCGCCGAGGCGACCGCCCTTGCCCGCCGCATCGTGGAGAAAGTCGCGGCGCCGTGCGATCTTGACGGCCATCACGTCGTGGTCGGCGCAAGCGTCGGCATTGCCATCGCGCCGGGCGATGGCAACGAGCACGGACCGGCTTATGAAGAATGCCGACTTGGCGCTCTATCGGGCCAAGGCGGACGGCCGCGCGACGTTCCGCTTCTTCGAGCCTGGCATGGATGCGCGCATGCAGGCGCGCCGCGCGCTTGAGGCCGACCTCCGCACGGCGATCGCGAAAGAAGAATTCGTCCTCCACTATCAGTCGATCGTCAATCTGGCGACCGGCCGCATCGAGGGATTCGAGGCGCTGCTGCGCTGGCAGCACGGCGCCCGCGGTCTCGTCCCGCCGGCCGATTTCATCCCGATCGCCGAGGAGACCGGCCTGATCGTGCCGCTCGGCGAATGGGTGATCCGCCAGGCCTGCGCCGACGCGGCCTGCTGGCCCGACCCGGTGAAGGTCGCGGTCAACCTTTCGCCGGTGCAGCTGAAGAGCGCGAACCTCGTGCCGACGATCGTCGCGGCGCTGAACGCGTCCGGGCTCTCGCCGCACCGGCTCGAATTGGAAATCACCGAGACGGTCCTTTTGCAGGACAGCGAAGCGACACTCGCTACGCTGCATCAGCTCCGCGACCTCGGCACGCGCATCTCGATGGACGATTTCGGCACCGGCTATTCGTCGCTCAGCTATCTGCGCAAATTTCCCTTCGACAAGATCAAGATCGACCGCTCCTTCATTCGCGACATGTCAAAGCACGATGACAGCATCGCCATCGTCCGCGCGGTCGCCGCGCTCGGCAAAAGCCTCGGCATGGCGACGACGGCCGAGGGCGTGGAGACGCAGGACCAGTTGGAGCGCGTGAAGACCGAAGGCTGCACCGAGGTGCAAGGCTTTTTCTTCAGCCCGCCGCGGCCGGCGGCCGAGATCGAACGGCTGCTCGCCGACCGCGTCTCCCTGGTGCGGGCAGTGGCCTGACACGGCACCGCTTCACGTCGGCCACGCCGCGTTTCCTTTGGCGGCGAAACGTCTCGTTAAGCCTCCCGTCTAACCTCGTCTTCACAGCTTTCGCGTCTAGTGGAACAGAAAACTTATCGCTTTTTTTCAGGGGGACTCCCGTGTTCCTGGCCGGCAGCGAAATCCTGCAAAGTCACGACCCGAAGCTTGTGCTCCTCGCGACTGCGATCTGCGCCCTTGGAAGCTTCATCACGCTCTTCCTTTTCGCGCAGGCGCGCGAGATGCACGGGCAAGGACGCGGCGGCTGGCTGTTCCTTGCCGGTTTCTCCGCCGGCGCCGTCATGTGGACCACGCATTTCGTGGCGCTCCTCGCGTTTCAGCCCGACATCAGTGTCGGCTATGACCCGGCGCTGACCGGCGGCGCGTTCTTCGTCGCCGTCCTGCTTTCGACAATCGGCATGGTGATCGCCGCCTACGGGCCGGGCCCGTCGGGCCTGGTCGGCGGTGGTGTTGTCGGCCTCTCGGCCGTCGCCATGCACTTCACCGCCATGGCGAGCCTGCATATCGCCGGCAAGATCAGCTACAATCCGACGCTCCTCTTCATGGGCGCCGTTCTCTGCGTCGCCTGCACGACGCTTGCCGTCGGGCGCGCCCGCACCGAGGGCCGCAACGTGCAGATCATCGCGCCGCTTCTTCTCGCGGCCGGTCTCTGCGTCATGCATTTCGTCGGGATGGCTGCGATCACC
Organism: uncultured Alphaproteobacteria bacterium; assembly: GCA_963750115.1. Classification (GTDB taxonomy): domain Bacteria; phylum Pseudomonadota; class Alphaproteobacteria; order Rhizobiales; family Afifellaceae; genus DASWJZ01. The sequence continues at coordinate 14,393 of CAVVPM010000008.1, forward strand.
ATCACGCCCTCGACGACGATCCCGATCCCGCCGCAGACGATCGATCCGACCATCCTCGGCTATTTCGTGGCTGCCATGGTCATGCTCCTGATCGGCACCGGCGTCGCCACCACCATGATCGCGCGCGGCGCCCGCAAAGAGGCGCAGACGCAGCTCAAGAACATTGCCGACGCCTCGGTCGAAGGGCTGATCCTCACCAACGGCCTGACCGTGCTCGATTTCAACGAGAGCATCCGCAGCCTGATCGGTCCGCAGCAGGCAGCCAAGCTACTGAACACGCCGGTCTGGGAGAGCCTCGACTATAACGGCGACCGCGACGCCGATCGGTTCGAGGCGCAACTCCGGTCCGACCACGGGCCGATCCCGGTCGAAGTCATCTCGCGCAACTCCGAGGCGGACGGCGCCATTCGTCGCATCTTCGCGATCCGCGACCTCCGCGAGCGCCGCGCCGCCGAGCAGCGCATTCTTTTCCTCGCCCATTTCGACACGCTGACCGGGCTGCCCAATCGCGCCTCTTTCCAGGACCGGCTGGAAAACGATATCGCCTCCATGAAGGCTCGGAACGGCGAGCTCGCCCTGATGATCGTCGATCTCGACCGCTTCAAGGAGATCAACGACGTCCACGGCCACGCGGCCGGCGACGAGCTCCTGAAGGCGACTGCGGCGCGCATCACCGCACTCCTCTCGCACAACGAGTTTGCCGCGCGCCTCGGCGGCGACGAGTTCGTCATCGTGCAGACCGGCCGCGATCAGCCGGCCTCGGCCGCACGGCTTGCCGACAAGCTTCTGGAGGTCTTCACCAAGCCGGTGCTTCTCTCCGGACAGCCCTTCCATGTCGGCCTGACGATCGGCGTTGCCGTCTACCCGCGCGACGGCGACGACACCCGCAAGCTTCTCGCCAACGCCGATCTCGCGCTCTACCGCGCCAAGGAGCACGGCCGCGCGCGCGCCTGCTTCTTCACGCCCGACATGGACGAGACCGTGCGTGAGCGCCGCGTCCTTGCCCAGCAGCTCACTCAGGCGATCGAGAACGACGAGCTGGAAGTCCACTACCAGGCGCAGGCGTCGATCGCGACCGGCGAGATCATCGGATTCGAGGCGCTGGCGCGCTGGAACCATCCGACGCACGGCTACATCGCGCCGTCGCAATTCATTCCGATCGCCGAGGAAACCGATCTGATCCTGCATCTCGGCGAATGGGTCCTGCGCAAGGTCTGCAAGGAGGCGGCGAACTGGACGCAGCCCTATACGGTTGCCGTCAACCTCTCGCCGATTCAGTTCAAGCTCACCAACCTGCCGGAGCTGGTGCACGAGATACTCCTGGAGACCGGCATGCCGCCGCACCGGCTCGAGCTCGAAATCACCGAGAGCGCTCTGATCGAGGACCTGCAGCGAACGCTCGATATGCTGCGCCGGATCAAGGCGCTCGGCGTCGCCATCGCCATGGACGATTTCGGCACCGGCTATTCGTCGCTGTCGACGCTGCAGGCCTTCCCGTTCGACAAGCTGAAGATCGACAAGAGCTTCGTCGACAAGATCGGCTCGCGCCAGCAGGCAACCGTCATCGTGACCGCGGTGCTCGGCCTTGGCCGCAGCCTCGACATCCCGGTCCTTGCCGAAGGCGTGGAGAGCGAAGAGCAGCGCACCTTCCTGAACGATGAGGCCTGCGCGCAGGCGCAGGGCTACCTCTTCGGTCGCCCCGTTCCGCTCGCCGACATCCGCCACCTTGTCTATGCCCAGAAGCCCGTCTCCGGCGCGGCGGCCGTGATGGCGACGAAGATCGAGCCGCCAGTCGTCGAAGTGCGGCGGCAGGCGCGGGCGAGCTGATCGACGCTTCCGAAGCGACGCCGGCCGAGTCGGCGTCGCACCTCAGGACGAGGTCAGGCGCGGCCAGTCGGGCATCTGGTTGCGGAACCAGGTCATCTGCCGCTTGGCGTATCGCCGCGTCTCCGTCTTGGCGGTCGCGACGGCCGCCTCAAGGGAAACCTCGCCACGAAGGTGAGCCGCGAAAGAACGCACGCCGATCGCTTTCATCGCCGGCAGCTCCGGGTCGAGCCGTTGAGCGAGAAGCGCTTCGACTTCCTTGAGCGCGCCCGCTCCGACCATGCGGTCGAAGCGCTCCGCGATGCGGCGGTGGAGCTCTGGACGCTCCGTCTCAAGCACGAACCGCGCGGTCGCGTCGAAGGGCGCGAGCCGCCCCGTCGGCGGCTCCTTCCGCCACCCGTCGAGCGACCGTCCGGTCGCGTCGAGCACTTCGAGCGCCCGCAGGATGCGCTGCGGATCGCTTGGCCGGATCGCCGCGGCGGAAGCGCTGTCGCGCGCGGCAAGCACGGCATGCAGACGATCCGCGCCTTCCTCCCTGAGCCGCTCCGCCCAATGCGCCCGGATTTCCTTCGGAATCGCCGGTATCGCGGCAATGCCCTCCGTCAGGGCCTTGAAGTAAAGCCCGGTTCCCCCGACCACGATCGCAAGCGCGGCGGCGCGTTCGGCCTCGTGCAGCACGGGCTCGACATCCGCGAGCCACGCCCCGACCGAATAGCGGATTGCCGCCGGCACATGCCCGTAGAGAAAATGCAGCGCGCGCGCTTCCTCCGCACCTCCTGGCCGCGCGGTCACGACGCGAAGCGCGTCGTAGACCTGCATCGCGTCGGCATTGACGATCCACGCCGCGCGGCCGTGGCGCCGGGCCTCGTCGGCGAGTGCAAGTGCCACCGCCGACTTGCCGCTCGCCGTCGGTCCGGCTATCAGCACCACGCGCGCCGATCCGACGGCGCCAAGTGAAATTTCCATGAGCCATGTCCTATCGCTGATCGCCGCGGAAGCGAAGGCGCCGCTACGGGCGACCGACGTCGAAGCCGCGCGCCGCGCAATCGACGCCGCCGGCGGAAGCTCCGGCGCGCCCGACTGGCTGGCGGCCGGTGCAGCCTGCGACGTTCCTTTCGAGGGCGACGCGGAGAAGGTGCGCGAATCCGCCCGCGCGGCGCTTCAAGGAAGGCCGTTCGACATCAACGCCGTCGCCGCGCAGTCGCGCCGCAAGCGGCTCTTCCTGGCAGACATGGACTCAACCGTGATCGGGCAGGAATGCATCGACGAGCTCGCCGCGGAAGTCGGCCTGCGCGAAAAGGTGGCGGCGATCACCGCGCGCGCGATGCATGGCGAGATAGCGTTCGCGCCGGCTTTGCGCGAGCGCGTGGCGCTGCTGCAAGGCCTGCCGACGGAGGTCGTCGAAAAGGTTCTCGCGACGCGTATTGCGATCACGCCCGGCGCCGGCGTGCTCGTCGCCACAATGCGCGCATCGGGCGCCTATGCCATGCTCGTCTCGGGCGGCTTCACCGCCTTCGTCGAGCCGATCGCGCGCCGCGTCGGCTTCGATGAATCGCGCGCGAACCTGCTTCTTTCGCAATCCGGCCGCTTCACCGGTCGTGTCGCTGAGCCCATCCTCGGCGCCGACGCCAAGGAGGCGGCGCTCCAGGAAATCGGCGCAAGGCTCGGCGTCCGGCCGGAGGAATCGCTTGCCGTCGGCGACGGCGCGAACGATGCGGGAATGGTCCGCCGCGCCGGGCTCGGCGTCGCGTACCACGCGAAGCCGGCGCTAAAAGCGATCGCCGACGCCGCGATCGATCACGCCGACCTGAGCGCGCTCCTCTTCCTGCAAGGCTACCGGCGCGACGAGTTCGTCCAGTCTCCGGTACTGCCGCGCCCGTAGAGCAATTCCGGGAAAAGTGGCAACCGCTTTTCCGCCCGGAATTGCGACGAAACAATAAGCGTCGATTCCGCGAAACGATGATCCGCTCTAGCGGCCTACGGACCGTCCTGGAAGAGCAGCGACACGAAGCGCATCTTCTGATCCTGGCCCGATACGAGGAGCATCACGGAGCGGCGGCCCTGCGACTTCAGCTCCTCGATGCGCGTGGTCACGTCCTCCGGCTTCGCCACATCCGTCTGGCTGACCTGCACGATCACGTCGCCGGGCTTCAGGCTCTTGTCCGCTGCTTCGCTTCCCGGCGCGACGTCGGTGACGAGGACGCCCGCAATGCCGGCGTCGATGGAAAACTCCTTGCGCGTTTGGTCGGTGATCGGGGCGAGCGACAAGCCGAACATCTGCGCCAGATCCTCAGGCGGCACCGCATTGTTGCCCCCGGAATTGTTGTTGTCGCCCGAAGTGCCGTTGTCACCTGGAGTGCTGTTGTCACCCGGAGTGCTGTTGTCTGGCGGGCTGTTGTCCGGCGTGCTGCTGTCCGGACCGCCCGTGCTCGCCTTGACCGGCTCGTCCTTGAGCAGCCCGACCGCAATCGAGAGCGTCACCGATTTCCCGCCGCGGATCACCGTCAGGTCGACGGTGTCACCCGGCGGCGTGTCGGCGACGAGGCGTGGCAGCGCCCGCATGTTCTTGACCGTCTTGCCGTTGAATTCGACGACGACGTCGCCATCCTTGATGCCGGCTTTCGCGGCCGGCCCGTCCGCCGTCATCCCGGCAATGAACGCGCCCGTTGCATGGTCCATGCCGAGTCCCTGCGCCACCTGATCGGTCACGTCCTGGATGCGCACGCCGATCCAGCCGCGCTGGACCTTCCCGAAGCGGCGGAGCTGCTCGATGACCGGGACCGCGATCTCCGAGGGCACCGAAAAGCCGATGCCTATCGAGCCGCCGGTCGGCGACATGATCGCCGTGTTGATGCCGACAACTTCGCCTCTGACGTTGAAGAGCGGCCCGCCGGAATTGCCGCGATTGATGGCGGCGTCGGTCTGAATGTAGTGATCGTAGGGGCCGGAGTTGATGTCGCGGTCGAGCGCCGAGACGATCCCCGCGGTGACGGAGCCGCCGAAACCGAAGGGATTGCCGATGGCAAGCACCCAGTCGCCGACGCGCAAATTCTCCGAGCGGCCGAATTTCGCCGCCTTCAGCGGCTTCGGAGCGTCGACCTTGAGAAGCGCGAGATCCGTCTTGTCGTCGATGCCGACGACCTTGGCCTCGTATTTTTCGCCGTCGGAGAAGTTCGCCGTGATCACGTCAGCGTCGGCGATGACGTGATTATTGGTCACGATCAGGCCCGACGGGTCGATCACGAACCCCGTGCCGAGCGACTGGATGGCCTCGGCCTGGTCGTTGCCGTTGCCATTGAAGAAGTTGTTGAAGAAATCCTCGCTCGGCGGCGAATCCTGCGAATTCGGCGTCGGCGTGTTGCGCGAAACGGAGACGCGCTCGGAGCTTGAAATGTAGACGACCGTGTCGAGAACCTGGGCGGCAAGGTCGGCGAAGGAGAACACCGTCCCGTTCGGCGTAATCGGAATCCCCGGCACGTTCTGCGTGGCCGGCGCGCTCGCCGCGGCATTCGAATCGTCGCGCGGCGGAAGCGTCACCACGGGATTGTCGCCCGGCACATGCGGAGCCGGCAGCATCGGCGGCGGCGATGCGTCAGGCGAGGCGGAAGGCCCAGGCGGTGCGGAGGGTCCCGGCGAGGCGGAGGGCGTCGGCGAGGCGGAAGGCGCCGAGGTCGCTGAATCGGCCTGGACGAAGAGCGCATGCGCAAGCAGGAGCCGCGCGGTCGGAAGGGATTGGCCGGGAATCGCCCATGCCGGTACAGCCGCCAGCACCAGCGCGACGGCCGTCGCCCCCCGCAACATCAAGCCAGAATGCATTCGAATCTCTCCGCCGGAAGGTGACGGGCTATTGACCCAAATCCGGGCGATTGCACGGCCCGCCGCTTCACATTTGGTTCAACCGCGCACGAGCCAGACAAGCCCGACTCCGATTGCGGCCGATACTACTCCCGCGACCCTGAGCGTGTCTCCAGGCGAATGCGTGACTTGCTGGGCGACCCGCTTCATGAGGTCGGGAAAGAGCGCATAGAACGCCCCTTCCAAAGCAAGAACAAGGCCGATCGCCGTGGCGATGTCGCTCATTGCGCCGGGGCGGGAGCAGCTGGCGCGACCTCCGGCGCCGACCCGGGCTGCGGTGCCGTGTCCTGCGCGCCCGCACTGTCGCCCCCCGAGCCGCCGGCAGGCTGCGGCGCGCCCGCCGCTCCGCCACTATCGCCGGGAGGCGCGACGGCAGCATTCGGCGGCGTGCTCGGCGCGGCCGTCGCCGTCGCGGCGCCCGTGGCCGTCGGGGCGGCCCCCGCCGTGTCGCCGCCGGGCCCGCCAGAGGGGTCCTTGAGGAAGCGGAGGAATTCCGAATCCGGCGAAAGGACGTAGGTGGTGTCGCTCGGCGGAAGCGCCTGCTCGTAGGCCTGCATTGACCGGTAGAACTCGAAGAAGGACGGGTCTCTCTGGTAGGCGTCGGCGAAGATGCGGCTCCTCTCCGCGTCGCCCTGGCCGCGCAGGATGTCGGCCTCACGCTGCGCCTGGGCGACGATCACCACGGCCTGGCGATCGGCTTCCGCCCGGATGCGCGCGGCAAGTTCGGTGCCGCGGGCGCGAAGCTGGGCCGCCTCGGCCAGACGCTCGGCGCGCATGCGCTCAAACGTCTGCTGCGAAACCTCCGGCAGCAAGTCCGTGCGCTTGATGCGCACGTCGACGATGTCGATGCCGACCTCAGCGGTCAGCGGACGCAGCTGATCGCGGACGTCGAGCATCATCTCGCCACGCTGCTCGGAGAGCGCGGCCTCGAAGGTGCGCTGGCCGTAGACACGCCGGAGCGCCGCGTCGAGCCGCGTGCGCATGTTCTCTTCCGCGATGTCGACGCTGCCCGACACGTTCTCGCGAAACTTCCTCGGGTCGGTGATCTTGAAGGCCACGAAGGCGTCGACGATATAGCGCCGCCCGTCGCGCACCTGTACGCGGATGTCCTCAAGATCGAAGCTCAACAGCCGCGCGTCGATGATCTGCACCGTATCCACAAAACGAGTCGGGAGCTTGAAGTAGATCCCCGGCTTCTGGATGACGCGGGTGATTTCGCCGAACCTCAGCACCAGCGCCTGTTCGCGCGGGTTGACGATGAAGACCGACGAATAGGCAAGGAAGGCGACGACGAGGATCGCGATGAGGATGACGGAGGCGCGTCTCATTGGGCGGCCCCCTGCGTGGCGCTCGTCCCCTGCGAGCCGCTCGTTTGCCCTTGCGGGGTGCTGCTCGATGACGGGCTGCTGGTGGAGGGCGAGGAGCTCGACGAAGTGCTTAGAGACGGCGGCCGGTTCTGCATCAGCTGGTCGAGCGGCAGATAGGGTACCACGCCCGACTCCCTGCATGATGATCTTGTTGGAATCGTGCAGCACCTTCTCCATGGTCTCCAGATAAAGACGCGCGCGGGTCACGCTCTTCGCCTTCTCGTACTCACCGAGCACCGAAAGGAAGCGCTGCAATTCGCCCTGCGCCTCGGCGACGACCTGCTGCTTGTAGCCTTGCGCGGTCTCCGTCACCTGCGCCGCCTCGCCGCGCGCGTCGCCAAGCCGCCGGTTGGCGTATTGCTCGGCTTCACGTTGGAAGCGGTCGAGGTCCTGCTGCGCGCGCTGCACCTCCTCGAAGGCGTCGGCGACTTCGGCCGGCGGATCGGCGCGCTCAAGCTGCACGCCGACGATGTTGATGCCGGCGCCGTAGGTGTCGAGCGTGGTCTGGAGCAGCGCACGCACGCCCTCTTCCACTTCGGCGCGCCGCTCGGTCCTGACCTCTTCGGCGGTCGAGCGGCCGACAAGCTCGCGCATGGCGCTCTCCGCCACGCGGTCGAGGAAGGCGCCCGGCTGATCGACGTCGAAGAGATACTTCTTCGGGTCGCTCACCCGCCAAAGCACGGAGAAATTGATGTCGACGATGTTCTGATCGCCCGACAGCATCAGACTGGTATTGGTGCTGTTGCGCCGCGCGGCGTCGGAACCGAGAAAATCCCGTTGCACGCGGGTGGAGACCTTCTCCACCGTCTCGACCGGCCAGAAGATGAAGTGCAGGCCTTGGGTCGCCACGCTCGTCTTCGGCTTGCCGAAGACGAGTTCCTGCCCGAGCTCGTCGGGCTGCACCATGTAGAAGCTGTTATAGGCCCAGATCGCGAAAAGCACCGCGATGATGACCACGACCACGGCGAGGTTGCTGCGGCCGCCGCCCGGGAGCACGTTGCGCAAGCGGTCCTGGCTGCGCTTCAATATCTCTTCGAGGTCCGGCGGCTGCGGTCCCCGCTGTTGCGGACCGTTCCCCCACGGTCCCCCGCCTCCCCCCTTCCAGCCACCTCCGCCGGAATTATTGCTCCAGGGCATCAACGCTCCTTCTCGTCCGCGGCCTGCGCGGCGTTGGCCGGGGTTATAGGGACGCGGGCGAGGCCTGGCAACGCCACGGGGGCCGCGGGATTTCGCAAAGCTCAGGGAGGCTTAACGGCGCTTCCGATAGACGACGTGCACCGCCGTCGCGGTGTCGCCTTCGCTCGCCGGCAACGCTTCGCGTTCGGCTTCCTCCCAATCGTCGGGCGAGATCTGCGGGAAACACGCGTCGCCCTCCGGCTTCGCCGCTGACACGCGTCACGTAGAGGCGCTCCGCCTGCGGCAGGGCTTCCCGGTAAGACCTCGCCGCCGCCGACGACGCAGATCTCGTCGACACGGCGCGCGCGAGCGCGCTCCTCGGCAACGCCGAGCGCCGCCGCAAGGCTCGCCGCGACGAGAGCCCCTTCGGCGTGGAAATCCGGTTGCCGCGTCACCACGATCGTGTCGCGGCCATCGAGCGCGCGCCCGATCGACTCGAATGTCTTGCGGCCCATGACGAGCGGCTTTCCCATCGTGATCGCGCGGAATTTCCGCATGTCCGCCTTGACCCGCCAGGGAAGGCCGCCGTCGCGGCCGATCACGCCGTTCTCCGCGACCGCGACGACGAGGGCGATGGCCGCGCTCATCCGCTTGGCCGTGGAAGCGCGTGATCGCAGCTCACGTCAAACCGCCACCTCGGCCCTGATATGCGGATGCGGGTCGTAGTTCCGCAGCTCGAAATCCGCATGGACGAAATCGAAGATGCGGTGGACGTCCGGGTTGATCCGCATCTGCGGCAGCGGCCGCGGCGCGCGCGCAAGCTGCTCGCGCGCCTGGTCGAGATGGTTCAGGTAGAGATGCGCGTCGCCGAGGGTGTGCACGAATTCGCCCGGCTTGAGCCCCGTCACCTGTGCGACCATCAGTGTCAGCAGCGCATAGGAGGCGATATTGAACGGCACGCCCAGAAAGGTGTCGCCGGAGCGCTGGTAGAGCTGGCAGGAGAGCCTGCCGTTCGCGACATAGAACTGGAACAGGCAATGGCATGGCGCGAGCGCCATCCTGTCGGTGTCGGCCGGGTTCCAGGCCGTCACGATCAGACGGCGCGAGTCGGGGTTCGTTTTGATCGCCGTAACCACGTCTGAAATCTGGTCGATGACGCGTCCGTCCGGCGCTGCCCAGGACCGCCACTGCTTCCCATAGATCGGGCCGAGGTCGCCGTTCTCATCCGCCCACTCATCCCAGATCTTGACGCCGTTCTCGTGGAGGTAGCGGACGTTGGTGTCGCCGGCGAGAAACCACAGAAGCTCGTGCACGATCGACTTCATGTGCAGCTTCTTGGTGGTGAGGAGCGGGAAGCCTTGCGCCAGGTCGAAGCGCATCTGATGGCCGAAGACGGAAAGCGTGCCGGTTCCCGTCCGGTCGGATTTTTTGGCGCCCTCGTCGAGCACACGGGCGAGAAGGTCGAGATATTGCTGCATGGCGCGAATGTAGTGCGATTCCGCCCGCGCGCCTATGCTGGGCGCTGTGGGGGCGCGGGAAGCTTGGGGAAACCAGCCCAGACGAGAGCGCTTTTCCCCGCGCCCCAAAATCCCTATATTCCTCCTGCCGGGGCAACCCGGCTACGGCGATAAACGGGTGACGTAATAAACCTATCGGACCCGGGGGCAGTACCCGGCGCCTCCACCATGAACCCTACATAGGCCTTTGGGCGAAGCAGGGCTGATGTTGGGGGCGAAACAGGATCGACGAGGGCGTAAAGGTCGCTTTTTCGCTCGGTATGGTACCCGCCGTTATCGGGCCAAACATATAGTTGCGAATGACAACTATGCTCCGGTGGCCCTCGCCGCGTAATGCGGTCTGGGTATCGGAATTCAAGCCCTGAGGGGTAGCACTTTCAGGCGGGGTTCGGAGGCACCTGGCAACAGAAGCCTCCACTTCTCCCCTGGTCGCAGTCGTCCCCAGTTCCTCGTGCCGAGGGGCCCGCCGCTTGCTCCACGCTTGTTGCAACCGTGCGGACGGCCGACTAGGTTCGCCGCGATGGCCGAAGATTTGATCCGCTACGACGTGCTCGTCCAGGAGGCGCTCCGCGGCGTTGTGAAGAAGGTGCTGACGGAGGTGGCGGCGGCCGGCCTTCCGGGCGAGCATCATTTCTTCGTCACCTTCGCCACGCACTATCCGGGCGTCCGCATCTCACCGCGGCTTCTCGCCGAATACCCGACCGAGATGACGGTGGTCCTGCAGCACCAGTTCTGGGACCTGTCGGTGACCGATACGGCCTTCGGGGTCGGCCTGTCGTTCAAGGGCGTGCCGGAGACGCTGCACGTGCCGTTCCACGCCGTCACAAGCTTCGTCGATCCGCATGCCGGGTTTCGGGTGAAGTTCGACGCGGCGACCGACGAGGCCTCGATGGCGGCGGCCGAGAGCGAAGAGGCGGTCGCCATCCCGGCCGAAGGCGAACCGGCGGAGAAGCCGTCCGACCCCGGCAAGGCGGCCGTGGTCTCGCTCGACGCCTTCCGCAAGAAGAACGGCTGACCATCCGCCGCGGCCGGTTCCGTCCTTGCATCACTTTGCCTTGCGTCGCGCACACGTCGGTGAGAGATAGCGGCGAGAAGCTGGAGTTTTAGGCGCAACGGATGACGAAGACGCGTACGGAGACCAATTCGTTCGGCCCCCTCGAAGTTCCGATGGACAAATATTGGGGCGCGCAGACAGCCCGCTCGCTGATGAATTTCCGCATCGGCACGGAAACGATGCCGGTCCCGCTGATCCGCGCCCTCGGCGTCATCAAGCGGGCGGCGGCGCTCACCAACAAGGACCTCGGGAAGCTCGATCCGCGCCTCGCCGACGCCATCGCTGCGGCGGCCGAGGAGGTGATGGACGGCAAGCTCGACGACAACTTTCCGCTCGTTGTCTGGCAGACCGGTTCCGGCACCCAGACCAACATGAACGCCAACGAGGTGATCGCGAACCGCGCGATCGAGATGCTCGGCGGCAGGCTCGGCTCGAAAGAGCCGGTCCACCCGAACGACCACGTCAACATGAGCCAGTCGTCGAACGATTCGTTTCCGACCGCGATGCACATTGCCGCGGCGGAGACGATCGTGCAGCGCCTCCTGCCCGGCGTCGAAAAACTGAAGAACGCGCTCGACGCGAAGGCCGAGCAGTTCGCCCACATCATCAAGATCGGCCGCACCCATACGCAGGACGCGACGCCGCTGACGCTCGGCCAGGAATTCTCCGGCTACGTCGCGCAGCTCGAATACGGAACGCGGCGAATCAAGGAAGGAAGCGAGTATCTCTTCGAGCTGGCGCAGGGCGGGACCGCGGTCGGGACCGGGCTCAATGCACCGCCGGGCTTTGCCGAGCGTTTCGCCGAGCGCGTGGCGGAGATCACCGGCCTTCCTTTCCGCACCGCGCCGAACAAGTTCGAGGCGCTCGCCGCCCACGACGCCTATGTTTTCGCGCACGGCAGCCTCAATTCGCTCGCCGTCTCGCTCTTCAAGATCGCCAACGACATCCGCCTCCTCGGCAGCGGGCCACGTTCCGGGCTCGGCGAACTGAGCCTGCCGGAGAACGAGGCCGGCTCGTCGATCATGCCCGGCAAGGTCAACCCGACGCAGTCGGAAGCAATGACGATGGTCTGCGCGCAGGTGATGGGCAACCACACCACGATCACCATCGCCGGCAGCCAGGGGCATTTCGAGCTGAACGTCTATAAGCCGGTGATGGCCTACAACATGCTGCAATCGATCCGGCTCCTCGCCGACGCCTGCAATTCCTTCGCCGACAATTGCGTGGCCGGCATCAAGGCCAACGAGGAACACATCGCCGAATTGATGCAGCGCTCCCTGATGCTGGTGACCGCGCTTGCGCCGAAGATCGGCTACGACAACGCGACCAAGGTGGCGAAGGCGGCCCACAGGAACGGCACGACGCTGAAGGAAGAGGCGGTCGGGCTCGGCTTCGTCACGGCGGAAGAGTTCGACCGGATCGTCCGCCCCGAAAACATGGTCGGGCCGCACTGAGACGCATGGGCGAGATCGTCAATCTCCGCCAGGCCCGAAAGCGCCGGCGCCGCGCCGAGAAGGAGAGCACCGCCGCCGAGAGCCGCCGCTCGCATGGCGCGCCGAAGGCGGAAAAGGCGAAGACGAAGCGGCAGAGCGAGCTCGAAGCCAAGCGCCTCGAAGCGCATCGCCGCGACGACCGCGACGACGACCGCTGAGGCGGGGCAGCTCGCGCGATGATCCGCAAGCGCTCCGTCACCCTCAAAGGCCACGCCACCAGCGTCTCGCTTGAGGATGCCTATTGGGCCGAGCTGAAACGCATGGCCGACACGCTTGGAATTTCGCTTGCCGCGCTGATCGAACGGATCGACGCGGCGCGACAGACGGACAACCTCTCCTCCGCGCTGCGGCTTGCGGTGCTTGCCGATCTGAAGGCAGAACGCGGCTGAATCCGCCCGCGCTCTATCGAATCTTGACGATGGTGCCGTTCGGCAACATCCGGTACTCGGGCGGCGGCGTGAGCGTCGGCGCCGGCGTCGGCGTCGAATTCGTCGACGGTCGCCGCGATGCCCGGGGTACGGGCGCGCGGGACAAGCTGCATCGGCTGCGTATCGGTAGCGGGCTCCGTCGGCGTCGGTGACGCTTCAGCCGCGGGGGCGGTGGTCGTCTCCGTCGTCGGGGCGCTCGCGGGCGGTGCGCCACTTGGAGCGGGCGTAGCGCTCGTGGCCGGCACGTCGCTCGGGGTGGGCTGCACCGCGACAGGCGGACCTGCCGCTTCCGCCTGACGCTCGGCCGCCGCCTTCGCTTCCGCCTCGGCGCGCCGGCGCTCCGCCTGCAGCGCCTCCAGCTCCTGAAGCTGGCGCTGCAGATAGCGATTGCGCAACAGGTTGAGGAGCGGATCGAGATCGATCCGGCGGTCGGGATCGAGCGATGTCGCCGGAGAAGTTGACCTGCACGAAGGGCTGCCCCTCCTCCGCGCTCCCCTCCCCGGTGCGCACCACCCAATGGCTCGCGAGCGTGAAGCGGTTCAGGTCGAAGGTCGCATCGGCAAGGATCGCCGTCGCGCCGGCGCTGAGCGAGACCGTCGGTATGCTCATCACCCCGTCCGTGATCGAAAACGACGCGGCGGCGCGCCCCATGTCGAGGGCGCCGGAGCCGAAGAGCTGCGCGAAGGTCTCGCGCGCCTTGTCCTCGTCGGGCTGGGTATCCCCCTCCGCGGCGGCCATGACGGCGGCGAGCGCCGCCGGATTCAACCCGTTGATCCGGCCGTCGCCGACGGAGAACGAGCCGCTGCCCGAAAGCGCCGCGACAATGCCTGCGGTGCTGCGTCCGCGGCCGACCACGTCGAACGAAGCGTCGAGCGCGCCGGACGCGACCGGCAGCCCGTCACCCTCCCAGACGAGCCCGGCAAGGGCCGCGCCTTGCAGCCCGCCCACAAGGGAGAGATCGGCCTCGCCCTCATGCACGGTGGCGATCAGCGTGCCCTTCAGCGTGCCGCCGGCAAAGCTCGCCGAGGCGACATCGAGCGTGAGCTTTCCGCCGGAGAGCTGAAAGTTGAGCTTCGCGTTCGGTTGCCGCGATCGGCGCGCCGATATCGAGCTTATCGGCGTTCACCTTGAGATCGAGCGCAATGCCTTGCGGCAATGCGGCTGCGAAGGGCGCGTCGCTCCAGCCGCCGCCTTCCGCGACGCCCGGCACCGTGCCGACCGCGAAGCTCACGAGCGCCGGCGCCGAAAGACCCGCGAGGTTGATCTCACCGGAGAGCGTCTTGTCCGGCGCAAATGCCGCCTCAAGTGCGCCGGACATCGCCTTCCCGTTGAAGGCGCCTTCGTCGATCTCGATATCGGCGGTGCTGCCGGAATATTCGAGCCGCCCTGAAGCCGACGCGCCGTGGCCAATTCCGATGCCCGGGACGGCGACCCCGGCGAGGAGCAACGCCGGATCGATGTCGACGCTCTCCGCCTTGAACGCGCCGGCGATCGCGGGCTCTCCGTCGCGGATCGATGTCTCGCCGTCATAGGAAAGGTCGACGCCGGCGACCGTGCCGGCGAGCTTGAGCTTGCCGCCCTTCGCGAGCGCGCCGTCGAAGGTTGCGTCGAGCTTCATCGGCGTCGAGCGGATCGGAAGGGGGGTGAGCCCGATCTGCCTGAGAACCGTCGCGCTGTCCTCCCCGTCGGCATGCAATTTCAACGTTCCGGAGAGGCTCGCCGGATCGCCGAGCGATCCCTTGCCCTCGGCGTCGAGCGAGAGATGCGTCGCGCCGAGGCTCCCGTTCAAAGCCACCGACAGCTTCGCCCCCGCCGCACCGGCATCGACCGAAACGTCGACGGAAACGGGCGAAAGGATCGGCGCCACGTCACGGAGATGCCGTGCGATGCGGCTCTCCGGCGCAAGGCTCGCCAGAAATTCGGCCGCACCGGCAAAATCCTGCGCCTTGATCGACGCCTCGATGCTGCCCGAACGGTTCTTCGTGAACGGATCGCGGATGCTGCCGAGCGCCTCGATGCTCGCACCCGCAAGGTCGGCGACCGAAAGGCGGCGCAGATCGAACGCGCCGTCTTCGAACCCGCCTTCCAGAGTGACGGAATGCGCTTCGACGCCGCCGGCGGTCAGCACGCCGGCGCTGAGGGAAAGCGCCATCTGCTCGATCTTCCCCGCCCCGCCCTGCCCGACCAGAAGCTCGGCGAGCGCCCGCGTCTCGACCAGGTCGGCGCGGTCGGCGGCGAGGTCGACGGTGACGAAATAGCCGCCCGACTGCGGGAAGCGCTTGATGTCGGCCGACCCGTCGAGGGCGCCGTTTGCGGTGTCGACGACGAGCTTGCTGATCTGCGCGTCGTCAGCCTTGAGATCGAGGTCCGCGGCGAGCGAGAAACGGCCGATGCTTCCCGCCGAGCCCGCCGACCCGCGCCACCACGCGGCAAAACCGGTCGGCCGTCGCGACGCGACGCTGGCGTGGCCGTGGAAGGCCGGTTCAGGCGAAAGCGTGAGCGAGCCGGCGAGATCGACCGCCGTCTCGCCCGGCAGCGTCGCCGAGAAGTCATCGACCCGCCAATCGCCTTTGCCGGTCGAGAGATCCGCCGCGACCGCCTGGATGACGTCGCCGCCGACCACCACCCCTTGCGCCTCAAGGTGCAGTTTGCCCGGGATCGGCGGCATCCCTATGCCCGCGACCTTGCCGACGAGCGTCGAGACCGCAGCCCCGATCGCCACCTGCTGCTCCGCCCCGCTCGCGAGCGTGTGGTCGAGGTCGATCTGCCGCGCGGCAAGCGCGACGTCGAAGCGCGCCGCCTTGCCGAGGTCGAGCTTGCCCGAAGCCTCGAAGATCAGCGGCCGTTCCGTCGCGCCGTAGGAGACCTGCATCTGGTCCACGCTGAGGGCATCGGCGACGAGCTGGAATTTTCCGCTGGCGCGAAAGTCGGCCCAGGGCGAACGCGGCGCGGCGGGGTCCTTCGGTTCGACGCCGACGACCGTGGCGCTACCTTCGTATTTCGGCGGATCCTTGCCGCCGAAACGCGAACGTTCCGTCGGTCGTCAGAAGGACCGGATAGTCGGGCGAGCGGAACGCGAGCTTGGTGGTGACCGAATCGCCGCCTGGAGCGATGCGGCCGAAGTCAGCCGTCACCGCGACAGGTCTTCCGTCGAGCGCCAGGTTCACGTCGACCTTTCCGGGCCCAAGCAGCGTCTGCGCCTCGACCACGGCATTGATATGCGCCGCCTGCCAACGGCGCCCTGTCCCGCTGTCCGTGACCGACGCGCTTCCCTCCACCACCTGCAGCCGCTCGAGCGCAATGCGGTCGGGATCGAGGTGGAGCGCGCTGAAAAGTGCGCCGCCCCCCTTGGCGAGATCGGCAAGGTCGAGGCGAAAGGCCGGCCGCTCGAAAGTCATGTGGATGATGCGGATCTCGCCGCGCAGGAGCGGCGCGAGCTCCACCTCGGCGCGGAAGCGCTCCATCCTCACCTCGGGCGCCGCCGGATCGCCGACATGCGACGTCCGTGAAGCTCACCACGGGCGTCGGAAGTATCCGGACGCTCACCTTTCCCGCGACGGTGACCGGCCGGCCCGACATAGGTCGACGCCTCCCGCTCGAAGGTCTCGCGATAGGAGGTCCAGTCGACGAAATACGGCCCGATCAGAGCCGTGAACAGAATCACGATAATGAGACAGCCGGCGCCGATGAAGAACTTGCTCAGCTCGGATCTCCCTGGTCGATACGGCCCTCTCCGCTCCAATTGGTTCAGAATGGTGGCCATATCGCTTTGTCGGAGCATGATCCTATCCGAAACCGCTTCCCAATTCTCGGCATCCCGCCCTAAGGCGTCATGCGAACGATCTTGCCCGGGTTCATGATGTTCAAGGGGTCGATCGCCCGCTTGATGGCCCGCATCACGTCGAGCGCCGAGCCGACCTCGTTCTCGAGGAAATCGATCTTCCCCTGCCCGATCCCATGCTCGCCCGTGCAGGTTCCGTCCATCGCGATCGCGCGCGCGGCAAGCCGTTCGACGAGCTCTTCCGACGCATTCATCTCGGCCGGGTCGTTGGTATCGACGAGCACGCTCAAATGGAAATTGCCGTCGCCGGCATGGCCGACGATCGGCGCGATGAGCTTGAGCCGCGCAAGGTCCGCCTGGGTCTCCATGACGCAGTCGGCAAGCCGCGAGATCGGCACGCAGACATCGGTTGCGAAGAGGCTGACCCCGGGCCGCAAATCCTTCACTGCGAAGTAGGCGTCGTGGCGCGCCTGCCAAAGCCGCTGCCGGTCTTCCTCGCGCGTTTCCCACTGGAAGCGGTCGCCGCCGAATTCGGCGGCGATCGCGCCGAATTCCTCCGCCTGCTCTTCGACGCCGGCCGGCGTTCCGTGGAACTCCAGGAAGAGCGCCGGGCTGTCGGGCAGATCGAGATGCGAATGGGCGTTGCAGGCCCTGACCTGCAACTCATCGAGAAGCTCGATCCGCGCCATCGGGATGCCGTACTGGATCGTCGTGATCACCGTCTTGCAGGCCGCCTCGACGCTCGGGAAGCTGCACACGGCCGCCGAGATCGCCTGCGGGATGCCCTGCAGCCGGAGCGTCAGCTCGGTGATGATTCCGAGCGTTCCCTCAGCGCCGATCAGGAGCCGGGTCAGGTCATAGCCCGCCGCCGTCTTCTTCGCGCGGTTGGCAGTCTTGATTATCGAGCCGTCGGGCATCACGGCGGTCAGGTTCAAGCACGTTGTCCTTCATCGTGCCGTAACGCACGGCGTTGGTGCCCGACGCGCGCGTCGACGCCATGCCGCCGAGGCTCGCATCGGCGCCGGGATCGATCGGGAAGAACAGGCCCTGGTCGCGGAGATGCGCATTGAGCTGCTTGCGCGTGACGCCCGGCTCGACCACGCAGTCGAGGTCCTCCGCGTGAACGGCGACGATACGGTTCATGCGTGAGAGGTCGACCGAGACGCCGCCGAAGGGCGCGTTCAGATGCCCCTCGAGCGATGATCCGACGCCGAACGGAATGACCGGCACGCGATGCTCGGCGCAGACACGAACGACCTCGCGCACCTCGTTCGCCGATTCGGCAAAGACGACGGCGTCGGGCGGCTGGTTCCGAAGCCAGGTCGTGGTGTGCCCGTGCTGCTCGCGCACCGAACGGGCCTCGCTCAGGCGCTCGCCGAAGGCCTGCTTCAGGATGGAAACCGCGATCCCGATCCCATTCTCGTTGCGCCGCACCGGCGCCACCGCCGCATCGAACCAGACTCCCTCTCATCGGTCGCCGCCGGCGGCAACATCACCCCGATGCCGCCGAAGCGCCAGTCCCGATTTGAGTTCACAAAACCGCGACCGAAGCGGACTTGCCCCCTCGAAAGCGGGCCGCGACTGACGGCAACCGGCGGGAGCCCTCAGGCATAGTGGTTGCGGACCACCGAGGCTGCGATTTCCGGCGAATCGATCACGCCGACAACGTCGTCCGGCCGCGGCACGGCGCCGCCCGGCTTCACCACGATCGCGAAGCTCCGGCTACGCCGGCTCATGCGCGAGATGATGGTGTTCAGGATGCTCGTCTCCGGCGCGATCACGAAGTCGTCGGACATGATGGCGCGCAACGTCTGCAGCCCGTTCCGTGGCCGGCGTGTAAGGCACCGTGGCGAAGCGGACGAAGCCGGCAATGCGCCGCTCTTCGGCGACGACGATGTGCGTGCCGGGCTTCCCCGCCACCGCGTTCAGCGCCTCGGCGACCGGCGTTTCGATGGGCAGGACGAGGAAGTTGCGGCTCATCAGGTCGGCCGCCTGCTGCACCAGGTACATGTTGGTGTGGCGGATGGTCGGGATCGGCCGTCCGCGGTTCCGGAGCTTGATGGTGTAGATGTTCTCGCTGATCAGCGCGCGCCGGATGCCGACGGCGAGCGCGACCGTCAGCACCAGCGGCACGATGACGTTATAGTCGCGCGTCATCTCGAAGATCATCACGATCGCGGTCATCGACGCGCCGGTCGCGCCGCCGACGAGCGCGCCCATGCCGACGACGGCGTATTCGATGACCGAGAAGGTCGCGTTCGGAAAGATGATATGGCCGAGCGCGCCGAGGCCCGCCCCGAGCGTCGCGCCGATGAAGAGCGAGGGCGAAAAGACGCCGCCGGAGGCGCCGGAGCCAAGGCTGATCGTGGTCGCTAGCAGCTTGCCGATGAAAAGCGCCGCAAGAAGCGCGACCGTCGCCGGCGTGCCGTCGAGGATCGCCTGGATGGTGGCGTAGCCGACGCCCGCGGTCTGGTGATGGCCGGTGGTGAGATGGAACCCGTAGGCGAGAAGGCCGATCAGCAGCATGCCGATGATGTTCTGCGTGTAGGCATTGCCGGGCAGCGTCGGGAACAGATCCTCGCAATAGGCGAGTACCCGGATGAACGCCCACGAGGTGAGGCCGGCGGCGACGCCGAGGGCGACGAAGCCGGCGAGCTGGATTGGATTGAGGGGCGGCGCCGGCGGCAGCGCCGCGTCGGGAACATAGAAGGCCGGGTCGAGGCCGAAGACCACACGCGCGATCGAGGTCGCCGTCGCCGTCGCCACGACGACCGGCAGGAAGGTCCGGTTGCTGACCTCCGGAAGGAGAAGCTCGACCGCGAACAGCACGCCGCCGAGCGGCGTATTGAAGGTCGCGGCGATGCCGGCGCCGGCGCCGGCGGAAAGCAGCGTGATCTTCTGCCAGCTCGGCAGCCGCAGCTGCGCGCGCGAGCGTCGAACCGAACGACGCGCCGATCTGGATGATCGGCCCCTCGCGCCCGACCGAGGCGCCGCTGCCGATCGAGATCGCCGAGGCGATCGACTTCACCACCGCCACGACGCCGCGCACGTCGCCCTTGTTGTGATAGACGGCGTACATCACCTCCGGCACGCCGTGGCCCTTCGCCTCCGGCGCGAAGGTCTGCACCAGCCACACCACGATGAGGCCGCCGATCACCGGCGCCAGGATGATGAACGGTCCCCAGGGGCTTGCCGGATCGAAATGATTGGCGTCGCTGGTGAGGGCGAAGGTTCCGAGGAAGAAGAGATTGTGGACATGCGCGATCATGGCGCGAAAGACCACGGCGCCGAGCGCCGCGACGACGCCGATCAGGAAGGCGAGCACGCAAAGCGCGGGTAGGCTGAAGCGTTCGTTCCTGCGCTGGCGTCGAGATCGGACGGGCCAGGCCCACCCGTGAGTTGGTCCGGTTGGGCCGAAATGTCCGTCACGAAAGAATCCCCTCCAGCTGCGCAAACGCCGAGAATCGGGTCGAGATACCGGGTCGGGCGGGGAGAACGATCTCGCGGGCTGCGGCGCCGGCAGCCTGCTCCTGCACGTCGCAGCCGACCGTCGCGTCAAGCCCGCGCGGCGCTATCTTCCAGCTTCGTGGCCTTCGGGTAACGGACAGATGGTCGCGCCGGCGTCTAGGGACGGCCGCCGCGCGGCTAGCGGACCTTCCAGGCCGCGATCAGCGGCCCGTCGTCGCCGAAAAGCGGGTCGCCTTTCGGCAAGAGCGAGCGCGGCGATCAGCCTCTCCGCCTCGGCGAGCGGATATTCGCCCGGGCGCGTGATGGTGCCGCTCTGGCCGGGCGGATAGCCGCCGACCACGGTGAAGCCGCCGCGCTTCTCGGAGAGCCGCTTGTGGCCGACGCCGGCCGGGATGGCCACCACGTCGCCGGCCCGGACGGTGACCTGACGCCGCGGTCGCCGCCGAAGCCGATCTCCGCCTCGCCTTCGACGCAGCCGAGCACCTCGTGCCCGGTCACGTGGAAATGCCAGTAGTCGAAGACGCCGTCGACCCAGTTCCCGCCCCAGTCGTTCTCGCGGAAAAGCGCCTGGCAGCCGCTTGCGAGCGCAGCTCCGGCGAAAGTCGCCGGCGGTAGAGCAGAAGCGGCAGCGCACTGTTGGGAATGTCGCCGTCGGGCTTGAAAACGAACTGCTCGGCGGCCGGGCCTCTGTCGGTTCCCAGTGTTGTCGCGAACGCCCATTGCGGCGGCTCCTCCATGATGGCAAAAGTCGGGCACGAGCGAGCCTCGCGCCCACCTCGCATCAACGGCTTCGTTGCCCTATTGTTCACGGCAGAGCCGTCGAATCGGCGGCCTCCGACGATTGGCGCCCCATATACCGTCGCAATGACCGAGACTGCTCGCAACCCAGAAGGCCCCGACCTCCCCGCCCCGCGGCCGGGCGGCATTGCCGCGCGGGCGCTCGCCGGCCGTGCGCAGCCGTGGCTCGACAAGCCTCAATCCGGAGCAGCTGCAGGCGGTCGAGCATACCGAGGGGCCGCTCCTGGTGCTCGCCGGCGCCGGCACCGGCAAGACGCGGGTGCTGACCTCCCGCATCGCCCATATCCTGGCGTCCGGCTTTGCCTGGCCGTCGCAGATTCTCGCCGTCACCTTCACCAACAAGGCGGCGCGCGAGATGAAGAGCCGCGTCGCGGGCCTGATCGGCGAGGAGCGCGCCGAGGGGATGCCCTGGCTCGGCACGTTCCACTCGATCGGGGTCGAAAATCCTCCGCCGTCATGCCGAGATGGTGGGGCTTGCGCTCCGACTTCACGATCCTCGACACCGACGACCAGATCAGGCTCTTGAAGCAGGTCATCACCGCCGCCAACATCGACGAGAAGCGTTGGCCGGCGCGCCAGCTCGCCGCGGCGATCGACGGCTGGAAGAACCGCGGGCTGACCCCTGACAAGATTCCCGACGGCGAGGCCTATGCCTATGCGAACGGCAAGGGCCGCGAGCTTTATGCCGCCTACCAGGCTCAGGCTGAAGGTGCTGAACGCCACCGACTTCGGCGATCTGCTGCTTGAGTGTCTCAGGCTCTTCCGCGAGCGGCCGGACGTGCTTGCCGAATATCAGCGGCGCTTCCGCTACATGCTGGTCGACGAATACCAGGACACCAACGTCGCGCAGTATCTGTGGCTGCGGCTCTTGGCGCAGGAGAACAAGAACATCTGCTGCGTCGGCGACGACGATCAGTCGATCTATGGCTGGCGCGGGGCGGAGGTCGACAACATCCTGCGCTTCGAGCGCGATTTCCCCGGGGCGACGGTGATCCGGCTTGAGCGCAATTACCGCTCGACCGGCCACATCCTCGCTGCCGCCTCCGGGCTGATCGCCAACAACGAAGGACGTCTCGGCAAGACGCTTTTCACCGATACCGCAGAGATGGGCGCGCAGGTCGCCGTCACCTCCGCCTGGGATTCGTCTGAGGAAGCGCGGCAGATCGGCGACGACATCGAACAGATGCAGCGCCAGGGCTATTCGCTGAACGAGATGGCAATCCTGGTCCGCGCCTCCTTCCAGATGCGCGAGTTCGAGGACCGCTTCGTGACCCTCGGCCTGAACTACCGCGTGATCGGCGGCCCGCGCTTCTACGAGCGCATGGAGATCAGGGACGCGCTCGCCTATCTCCGTGCGACGGTCAATCCGGCCGACGACCTTGCGTTTGAGCGGATCGTCAATGTGCCGAAGCGCGGGCTCGGCACCTCGACCGTCCAGCTCCTCCACAGCCACGCCCGCGCGCGTGGCCTCCCCCTGATGGCGGCGGCCGGAGAGCTGGTGCTGACGGAGGAAATCAAGCCCAGGCAGCGCCAGACGCTCAGCGACCTCCTGAAAAGCTTTCAGCGCTGGTCGAGCCTGGTGGAAGCGACGCGGCACGTCGATCTCGCCGAGATGATCCTGGAGGAATCCGGCTACACCGAGATGTGGCAGATGGACCGCTCGGCGGAGGCACCGGGGCGGCTGGAGAACCTGAAAGAGCTCATCAACAACATGGGCGAATACGAGTCGCTCGGAGGCTTCCTCGAGCATGTCTCGCTGGTGATGGATGCCGAGGGCGGCGCGGCGGAAGAGGCCGTCTCCATCATGACGCTGCATTCGGCGAAGGGGCTTGAATTCGACGTCGTCTATCTTCCCGGCTGGGAGGAAGGGCTTTTCCCTTCGCAGCGCACGGTCGACGAGAACGGCAAGGCCGGGCTGGAGGAGGAGCGGCGGCTCGCCTATGTCGGGCTGACGCGTGCCAGGAAGCACGCCAAGGTCTGGTTCGTCTCAAACCGCCGCACCCACGGGCTCTGGCAATCGACAGTGCCGTCGCGCTTTCTCGACGACCTGCCCGAGGCGCATATCGAGGTGGCGGAGCCCGCAAGCTATGGCGGCTATGGCGGCATGAGCGGTCACGGCGGGATGGGCGGCTACGGCGCCTCGCGCTTCGACCAGATGGAGCCCTTCAACTCCGCCTATCGCACGCCCGGCTGGCAGCGCGCGCAAGCGAACCGCCAATCCGGAAAAGATGGGGCCGCCGATCCGAGGAAGCGCGTCGAGCGTGAGCCGGTGACGATCGAAGGCGACCTGATCGCGCGGAGCGTGGTCGGCGGCGAGGCGCGCTATTCCCGCGGCGACCGTGTCTTCCACCAGAAATTCGGACCCGGAACCGTCGCCGCCGTCGACGGCAACAAGCTCACCGTCGATTTCGACAAGGCCGGACAGAAGCGCGTGGTCGATTCGTTCGTCGAGGCGGCGTGACGCCTCGAAAGAGCGACGCCTAACCTAGCCCAACACCTTGGGACCTCTTCATCTCAGTCGGACGAGCACTTGCAATCTGCATCCCGGCAGCGCAATGTCGGCAACTAGAGATTGTCCAAACGCGAATCAGGCTTATCCTGCCTGACCGCA
>CAVVPM010000009.1:0-430005 GCA_963750115.1 uncultured Alphaproteobacteria bacterium
AATGACCCGGCAGGCGCTCTATCCGCTGCGCTTTGCGCCGATCTACCGGTACCGGCTTTGGGGAGGACGGCGCTTGGCGCATTGGCTCACGGCGCCGATGCAGGGCGATGGGCCGATTGGCGAAGCTTGGCTGTTAAGCGATCGCGACGAGCAACCGAGCCGCGTCGCCGATGGTCCGCTCATGGGAAGCACGATCGCTCAATTGATGGAGCAGTCGCCGGAAGCCATCCTCGGTAAGTTGGCGCAACGATTCCGGCGATTCCCGCTGCTGCTGAAATTCCTCGACGCGCGCGAGATGCTGTCCGTGCAGGTGCATCCCCCAGACGACAGGGCCGATCTGATCCCTCAGGGTGAGACCGGGAAAACGGAGGCGTGGATCGTCCTGGAAGCGGAGCCCGCGAGCCGCATTTACGCCGGCCTAAAGCCGGGCGCGACCTTGGCGGGTTTGCGCACCCTATCGAAGCGCACTGCGGACAACTGTTTGGCCAGCTTCGCACCCCAGCCTGGCCAGGGCCTCTTTATTGAGGCCGGTACCGTTCATTCCCTCGGCGGTGGCGTCGTGGTGTTCGAGGTCCAAGAGAACAGCGACGTTACCTTTCGGCTCTACGACTGGGACCGCGTCGATCCGAAGACGGGCTGTCCGCGTGCGCTGCAAGTTGAAAAGGCGCTCGCGTGCATCGATCCGAAGCAAGGCCCGGTCCGCCCGGTCGCGCCAATGGTCGCAACAAAGGCTCCTGCTTTGTGCGAGCGGCTTTTTGACAGTCCGTATTTCCGTCTGTGGCGGCTCCAAAGTGCGTTGCCGTTTGCTGTTGGCGCCGTCGATGAGCCGCAAATCCTGGTCTGTCTTGGGGGCACCGGAAATATCGAACACAACGGTGCCGAGTTCGCGATGGAGAAGGGTGAGGTGATATTGCTGCCGGCGGAGTGGGCACATGCCGCTTTCGGCCAGAAGGTCAAGTCACGCTGTTGGATATCGCCGTGCCGGACCGTTCATGAAGAGGCTCATCATATTCGATCTCGACGGCACGCTCGCAGAAAGCAAATTGCCTCTCGATGCCGAAATGGCGACGCTTCTGGCCCGACTTCTTGAAGTCGCCAGCGTTGCGGTCATCTCCGGCGGCGCATGGCCACAGTTTGAAACGCAGGTGCTTTCTTATTTGCCGTACAGACGAACGCCTGAAGGACCTCTCGCTTCTGCCGACCTGCGGGACAAAATTCTATCGCTACGACGAAGCATGGACAAAGCTTTATTCGGAGGATTTCAGCGTCGATGAGAAGAAGAAGATCTTCAGTGCTTTGAACGATGCGATCGACCAATCCGGATTCAGAGCCGGAAAGCATTGGGGGGACTTGATCGAGGATCGCGACAGCCAGATTACGTTCTCCGCTCTGGGCCAGGAGGCGCCTCTGAAGGAAAAGACGAAATGGGATCCCGATTTCAAGAAACGCGAAAAGATCAAGAAAATTCTCGCGCCTTTAATTCCCGCGTTCTCAATTCAATTGGGCGGTTCGACGTCTATCGACGTTACGAGACCCGGCATTGATAAGGGCTACGGCGTCAGAAAGCTCCACGAGACATTGGGTATCGCCATCGAACGCATGATTTTCGTTGGCGATGCGGTTTTTCCGGGCGGGAATGACTATCCGGCGAAGCAAGCGGGCGTGGTGTCGATCGAAGTGCGGGACCCGCACGAGACCAAACGCGTCATTGAAGCCACCATAGCGTGCCTGAGTGCGGGGAAAGTCGGTGACTGACTTCAGGCTGAAGCGGATCGGAATGATTATGGAGCCGAGGCCGGGCGATGCGAATGAGGTCGAGGGTGTCCTCAATCCGGCCGCAATTCGGGCTCGCGATGGAGAGCTTTACCTCTTCCCGCGTCTCGTGGCTCGCGAAAATTATTCGCGCATCGGGATTGCTCGCGTGTTGTTCAACGGCGTCGGCGACCCGATTGGCGTCGAGCGCATAGGTATGGCTCTGGAGCCGGAGGCCGACTACGAGCTGACCGAGTACGGCGGAGGGTGCGAGGACCCGCGCATATCTTACGTCGTGCCGCTGCGGCACTACGTGATGACATACACCGCTCTTTCGCTCTTCGGTCCACGGATCGCAATCGCCGTGTCCGATGATTTGCTGCATTGGCACCGGGTCGGGCTCGCGACCTTCCATCCCTATCATGGAATTGCCCTTGATGGTGTGGACGACAAGGATGCCAGCGTGTTTCCTACGCTGATTCCTGATCCCTTGGGGCGACCCGCCGTTGCACTCATCCACCGACCGCTCTTCCCAGGAACACGTCCGGAAGAAAAGGTGCGCCAATCGGCAGCCCGGGTCGTTGATGCCGATCGGGAATGCATGTGGATCTCGTATTGTCGCCTCTTGGCGGAAGGCGAAGTGCGTCGTCTTGGCGAGTTCGTCGTGCATCACAAATTGGCCTGTCCTGATGCTGACTGGGAGCGCCTTAAGATCGGCGGCGGCACGCCGCCCGTCATGTGTCGCCACGGATGGCTTGTTATGTATCACGGCGTACACGACATTCCTCACCCGGATGGCGGTGGACGCAAGATGTGCTATTCGGCTGGCGTCATGGTGCTGTCGAAAGAGCATCCGAATAAAGCTATCTATCGCTCGCCGGACCCGGTACCTGTTCCCGAAGGTCCGCTGGAGAGCCACGGAACGGTCGACGACGTCGTGTTTCCCACGGGCATCGATCGCCGTGACGATCTTGGCACGCCCGATCGCTTCGATGTTTACTACGGCATGGCGGACAATCGGATTGGCGTGGCGCGTCTCGACGTGCCCGCAACGCTGCCCCGCGGGGGTAATGCCGCCGATCTGAAAGAGACAGGCCTGTTTAGGGGCACAGGGGCTGCGCAGAGCGACGTGGCGGGCTGTTGATTGAATGTCCTGCCGATTTTCCTCACCCAAAGGAAGCGCACGAAGACGAGAGCGGTGTCAACGGCTGGCACGTAGACCGGCAATTGCCGTAGCTCGCATCGCCCGGTCACCCAATCCGTCGCGTCAGTGCGGGTGAACGGGCAATCTAGGTATTTTCCGAACCTGACGGGGTTTGCCGGCGAGCCATACATTCGGCTTGCCAGTGCGCTCGCGGCCGGCTCCCTACTCTCGTATCGATCCGGATAGAACGTTCAGAGGGATAGGCGTCGTGATATCTCATCGACGAGT
This sequence comes from uncultured Alphaproteobacteria bacterium, assembly GCA_963750115.1. Taxonomy (GTDB): domain Bacteria; phylum Pseudomonadota; class Alphaproteobacteria; order Rhizobiales; family Afifellaceae; genus DASWJZ01. The sequence goes on from CAVVPM010000009.1 coordinate 3,185, forward strand.
AAAGAGCGGAAGGCCCGCTGTTCGGGCTTCGCCTTTACAAGGAAGCCAGACATCGCGTCCCAACGGGATACGGATTCAGACATGCTCATCGATTTTACCAACCAACGCCACGGTGTCCGCTTCTGGGGGCACGACGAGTCGCGCCATGTGTCGTTCCTTGTCGAAGAGAACGCTGTTCCCCATATAGATAGGACGATGCCGCAGACCAAAGGCGTGGTTCCTGGCCGCCTTCGACACCAATCGCACCCGCAAGGCATATTTTCCGTGTGGCAGCGACTTCCGTGTATTGGCTGGCAAAAGGCTTCTGAATCTCCGGCGTGGACGACACTCGGGTCTCTTCAGGCGGATGCACTCGCATAGCCTCGAAGGAAAGGAACCATGATGCACTATCTTGGCGGCATTTCCGGCGCCGGCGTTCTGAAATTCGGGGAAGAGACAGTCGGGCGCGCCGACTATGACATCGACGGTTATCTGATAAAGCCTGGTCAAGTGAGCGGCTGCGGCGAGATCCGCACCTCGCCGAAGGCGTTGGAGGAAGCGTTCGGCCGTAAGGGCCTTCAATTGCTGACTGACGACGGCCGACGGCTCAGGCTTCAGTTCTCCGAGAAGCGGTTACGGTCCGCGAGCGAGGCGGCCCATGTGGACGTCACCGGTGACCTGCCCGCGGCTTCCGAGTGGCGCCACTGAACCTAGGCTCTTGATTGACGTGATCATGGTGGCACCGCGTCGCGCCACGCCGACGGCCGCATGGAGACGACTGCATGACCGGATTTGAGAAGATTGCCTTCATCGGCAATTACCTTCCGCGACGTTGCGGCATTGCGACTTTCACACATGATCTGCATCACGCCGTCTCAGCGGCTCGTCCTGATTTGGGGACTTCGATCGTCGCGATGACGGACCCGGACCGCACCTACGCCTATCCGCCAAGCGTCCACCTCCAGATCCGCGAAGAGCGCGTCGGTGACTATGTTCGTGCCGCAGAATTCCTGAATGCCACGCGCGTCGATGTGGTCAACCTTCAGCACGAATACGGAATCTTCGGCGGCGAGGCCGGAGGCGATATCGTCCGGCTCCTCTCGCGCCTCGACATGCCGATTGTCACGACACTTCACACGGGTACTCACCAAGCCGACGTCCGGACAGCACCACGTGACACGGCAAATCATTCGTGCTTCCGCAAAAGTCGTCGTCATGTCGGAGAAGGGGCGCAAGGTTCTGCTGTCTGTGCACCCCGAGGTAGCCGACAAGATTGAGGTCATCGCACACGGAATACCCGATCGTCCTTTCATCGGGACGTACACCGCGAAGACGAAGTTCGGGTTTGACGGAAAAACAGTCATTCTGACCTTTGGTCTGCTCTCCCCGAACAAAGGCATCGAGACCGTGATCGACGCTATGCCGGCGATCCTCAATTCTTGCCCCAACGCCGTCTACGTGGTGCTCGGGGCGACGCATCCGAACCTTCTGAGAGACCAGGGCGAAGCCTATCGCGAGCATCTGATGCGACGGGCGCGCGAGCTGAGTGTCGATGACCGCGTCATCTTTTTCAACCAGTTCGTCGAGCTGGCGACGCTGCTGGACTACGTTTCGATGTGCGACGTCTATGTGACGCCCTACCTGAACGAAGCGCAAATGACCTCGGGCACGCTCGCCTACAGCTTCGGGCTCGGAAAGGCCGTCGTGTCGACGCCCTATTGGCATGCCGCGGAGCTTTTGAGTGATGGCCGCGGCGTTCTCGTCCCCTTTGGAGATTCAACAATCATCGGAAGGGAGATCGCGGGGCTTCTCGCGGACGACGCCCGTCGCAATGCAATGCGCGAGCGTGCCTACGCGGAGAGCCGATCGATGACGTGGGCTCGAGCGGCGGAAAGCTACCTCGCCGTTTTCGAGGCTGCGCACGAAGGCGCTAATGCCGAAGCATCACCGCGGGCGGGATCAATTGTGGCCTTGCCTGCGGGACGCCCGCTGCCAGAAATTCAGATCGGGCATTTCCTCACGCTCTGTGATGACACAGGCGTGCTGCAACACTCCGTATTTTCGATGGCGGACCGCTCCCACGGCTATTGCGTCGACGACAACGCACGCGCTCTGTTGTTCTCCACGGCGCTGCTACGGAGTGGCGAGACGCGGCTACCCGAGGCGATTACGGCACGCTTTGCGGCGTTCATTCAGCACGCCTGGAATCCGGACACCGGCCGCTTCCGTAACTTCATGAGTTACGACCGCCGCTGGCTGGAGCCGCTGGGCTCGGAGGATAGCCACGCCAGAACGCTTTGGGCGCTGGCCGACTATGCGAGCGCCGATGTCGATCCGGCCCACGGCCGATGGGCTACTTCCTTGTTCAGAGCGGCTCTTCCCGCCGTCGAGAAATTCACGTCTCCTCGAGCATGGGCCTTCTCGCTCCTCGGCTTGAATGCCTATTGCGCGCAGCTTGTGGGGGACACTTTCGCGAAGGATTTGCGCACAAGATTGGCCGATCGATTGCTATCGATGCTCTCCTCGGCGGAGTCAGGCAGCTGGTGCTGGTTCGAAGACGGGCTCGCCTACGACAATCCGCGTCTACCACAGGCGATGATCCACACAGGCTTGGCGACCCGAACGCCCGCCTATGTTGAAGCAGGCCTCCGATCGCTGCGGTGGCTGATGTCGCTGCAGACGGCACCGTCGGGTTGCTTCAGACCAGTCGGCACTGAAAGCTTCGGCAAGCTGCGGCAAGTTCCGAAGGCGTTCGACCAGCAGCCCGTCGAGGCATGGGCGGCGATTTCCGCCTGCCTTGCGGCTGCGCGGGCTGATGACAGTGCCGAGTGGCCGGCCGGCGCCAAGCGCGCCTTCGCCTGGTTCCTTGGCGAGAATGACCTGAAGACAACGCTGATCGACTCCGATATGGGCAGATGTTCGGACGGACTTCATCCGGACCGGCCGAACGCGAACAGCGGAGCCGAATCCGTGCTGTCGTACCTACTCAGTCTCGTCGAAATACGGCAGTTCGAGCGCGCTGTCGCTGAGGATCGCGCCAAGCGTGCACCAACGCTGACACGAGCCATCACGCATCGAGCCGTCGCGGCGAGATTGACTCCGAAAGGCACCCTTGTCCCAGCACCAGTTTCTCAATCGCCAAGCCTTGCATCTGCGGCCGGACCCGACACGGGTCGTCGTGCGCCCCTTCAGACCGGCCGTTGAGCCGCGCGACCTTAACCCTGTCGACAGATCGAAGGCGAACCATATCGTCAACAGAGTGCTTCGGCTGGAGCCTGAGGCCGCGTCGCTCCAGATTGCGGACGTCCTCGAAAACTTCGAGGGCCGCCACAGAAACCTGATCGGCATTTTCGAGGCTCGCGCCGCAGAGATGGAAGAGGTCTTAGATCCGCACGCCGCATTGAGCCAAACGCAGCGTCGGCTGATCGGAGCCTATTTTCTGAACGAGTATTCGTTCGAGGCGTCGGCGCTGTTCAATCCGAGCATCGTGCGCCACCCGGATCAGACTGGCGCACCAGAAGATGGCTGTCGGTTCATTCTGAGCCTTCGCGCGGTCGGCGAGGGCCATATATCGTCGTTGACTTTCCGCTCGGGCAGCGTCGCGCCGGACGGCAGCATCGTAGTCGATCCGACTGCGCGTCTCGCATCGATCCCTAAGATTCAGAACCTGGCGGCCGCGGCACATGGCCAAGGGATCGAAGTGGTCTTCGACCAGGGCAATGAGCTCAGCGAACGCGTGATCTTCCCGGTCACCGCAGCGCAATCGAATGGCATTGAAGATGCCCGCTTCGTGGAGTTCGCGAACGGCGGCCAAACGCGATACATCGCGACCTATACCGCCTATGATGGCAGGGCGATCCGCTCTGAGCTGCTCGAAACCACGGATTTCACGTCATTCAAGATGACGCCGCTCGGCGGACCTGCCGCCCGCAACAAGGGCATGGCCCTCTTTCCCCGCAAGATCGACGGCCGCTACGCGATGATCGCGCGGCAGGACAACGAGAACCTCTATCTGATCCTTTCCGATGACCTCTACACTTGGGACGAAGGTCTACCAATCCTCGGGCCGGAGCATCCGTGGGAGTTCGTGCAGATCGGCAATTGCGGGTCGCCCATCGAACTGGATGATTGCTGGCTTTTGCTGACGCACGGTGTCGGACCGGTACGAAGATACTCGATCGGAGCGGTTCTTCTCGACAAGAAGAATCCCTCGAAAGTCCTCGCTCGGTCAACCGAGCCCTTGGTCTATCCTGAATCCACCGAACGCGAGGGCTATGTGCCCAATGTCGTGTATAGCTGCGGCGCGCTTCGCAGCGGCGATCACATCGTCCTCCCCTACGCGGTGTCCGACACCTTCTCCACATTCGCGACGATCAAGATCGCAGAGCTCGTCGAGTCGCTTTCAGGCTGACATGTATCATCGGGCGAGTTGGGCGGTATCGGCCGCCCTCTTCGTCGGTTCAAGGCGGGATGGCTTCAGATGCGCTCGAATACGCCTATTGTTCCCGTCATTCTGTCCGGGGGCTCCGGCAAGCGGCTATGGCCGTTGTCGCAGTTCGCTTGCCCTAAGCAATTTCTACGGCTGACGGAATCTCGAACTCTCTTCCAGGCCACGGCATTGAGGACCGGCGGTCGACCGGCGTTCGGGCCGACGATCGTCATTGCCAACAACGATCATCGCTTCCTGGTTGCCGAGCAGCTGCGGGAACTCGGTATCGAGCCGCATAGGATCGCCCTGGAGCCGGTCGGGCGGAACACGGCCGCCGCTGCCGCGGTCGCGGCGCTGCTTGCGATCCAACTCTACCCTGACGCTCTTTTGCTTCTCATGCCGGCGGACCATGTGATCGGCGACACCGCCGCCTTCATCGACGCAATCGACGCTGGTACGGAATGCGCGAGCGAGGGGGAATTCGTCCTGTTCGGCGCCCGTCCGGATCGTGCCGCGACTGGCTACGGCTACATCGAAGTCGGGGCGAAACGCGACGCAGCAGGGCGTGTTCAACGCGTCAGGCGGTTCGTTGAGAAGCCGCCGCGATCGACCGCCGAACTCTATCTCGCCGCGGGGAATTTCGTGTGGAACAGTGGAATATTTCTGCTTCCCGCTGGAGGCTTTCTGCGTGAGATGGAGAGACTCCAGCCAAAGGTGTACGCTGCTGCCCGGGAAGCGATGGAAAGAGCCGTCCCCGACGAGGATTTCCTCCGGCTCGATCCCACGGCGTTCGCCGCGGCGCCCGCTATTTCGATCGATCGCGCGATCTTCGAAAAGACCGATCGCGCCGTCGTGGTGCAAGTGGAAATGAAGTGGGCGGACATTGGCAGCTGGTCAGCGATTTGGGAGATCGCGCCGAAGGATGCCGCCGGCAATGTCATGGTTGGGACGGTACTCGCGGAGACGACCTCAAGCTCCTATTTGCGAAGTGAAGGTCCTGTCGTCGCCACCATCGGGATGAAGGATGTGATCGTCATTGCAACACCAGAGGCAGTTCTCGTCGTCGACAAAGCCTACGATCAAGAGGTGAAACGAATTGTTGAGCGCATCGAAGAGCAGTCTGAGTGAACCTCTCCACTCAAATGTCTGGCGCCCACTGCCGGAGTCTCGGCGCCCACCACGGGAATCTGCGTGGCGAGCACGGGCGCGGTACGGTCGACGCGAAAACATGCTGCCGCCGAGGCGGCTAGGGTGGGGCATCTCAGGGATTTTATCTCCCTGTTGAATATTGACCCGAGCGCCAACCTGGATCGCTTGCGCGGTCAACGATCGAAGACAGGTGGCGCCGCACCGCGCCGGCAGACTCGGAAACTACTCATTCGTCCATCGAGCGCGGATGGATTTGCGGCGTGAGGCTTACCGCGCCGCCTCGCCCGGTTTCTTTGATAACGCAGGTGTCGGTTCGGAGGCGGCGCCTTGCGATCGGGTCGAAGGGCAAAGAGGATTTTCCGCGCCGTCGGTCTGAGTAGTTTCCGAGGCTTCCGCCGCCGCGACTGGATCGCCTAGGCCAGGATGTGAAACCTTCGAGACGGCGACGTCATCCGCAAAGCACATGATGGAACAATTCGCGGTCGACGCGTCACGCGCTCGCACGCGCCAAAGGGGCTCCCCCCAGGTCGCACGCGGGCTGAGGCGGACGCTTCAGGCGGTTCCCGAACGCCCGAGGATGCGATGACGGATTTAGGTCGTGCGGAGGGAGCGCCATTCCCGACAATTGTGGAAAGGCCGCGGCACCTGCCGCACGCTTCCGAGTGGCGCTACTGAGACGAGGCATCGACTGCCTCACCTTTTTCCGACGCCATTGGAGGTTCGTCCGAAGCGTGCCGAGCCGGATGAAGGCAGGAGCGCGCTGCGTTAAGCGGTCCAATCAGCGCTGGCGCCTATCTCGGGTGAACGTTGGGCGGAAAGGCGCTGATGGATTTGATCCTTCGCTATGCTCTGAGGCGTCGAGTTTTTCCAATTGATCGGGCCCGTCACTTTGTCGAATTTCCAGCGGTCGGAATATTTTAACAATTTGCTTTTCTGCACCCCTAGTACCACATCCCGTTTATCGATTGCTTGTTCTTCCCGTTTTTCGCTCGACGAAGACGCCAGGATGGCGTGTTTTTGAACCAAGACGGAGGAAATAATACCATGGACGCAGTGATCAGAACTTATTCTGGAACTGGCGCAACCGAGCTCTTTGATGTGCTGGAGAAGCACAAGAAGGATGTCGAGAACCTGATGCGTTCGGTGAAGGGATTCTTGAGCTATTCGCTTATCCGGACCAGCGATGGCGGAACGTCCGTCACGGTCTGCCACGACAAGGCGGGCATCAATGAGAGCGGGCAAAAAGCCAAGGACTGGATCGGTAAGAATGCGCCCAGCGTCGGGGCCGCCGCGCCGAAAGTGTCGGAAGGAAACGTCATTCTGCAGCTCACCTAGCGTCCGCTGACTGAGATCGGATGCTTGCCAGCGCGGCTGATGGCCGCGACCCGGCGGTGATTAGGCCAGACAATCGGGACTTCCGGAACAGGCGGGGGCCGCTCGCGGCCCTCGCCAGACAAATCGGTCCATCCAGGAACTAGGAATATCCGATGGGAACCAGTGGACTCACTCAAGGGACCGGCGGGCTCAATATCGTGACGAACGGCCTGCACGATGCGCTGGCGAAGCGGGACGGTTTGACAGCCTCTGACTACGATGGCCTAGGCAAGGTGCGCGACCCGATCGCCGCCTTGAAGGACCTCTCCTGCGTTCCCCACGCTCCCGAGGGGAGCGACAACGCCCTCCTAAATCACACTGGGCTCGAGTCCCGCCGCGCATGAGCGAGCGTGTCGCTCGGGAAACCGTCACGTTTGCAACGCCCTTCTTTGTTGAGGAACTCGGCAGCGAGCAACCGGCAGGCACCTATAAGGTCGAGATCGTCGAAGAGCTGATCGAAGGGCTCTCATTTCTTGCCTACCGGGTCGTCTCGACCTCGATTGTGCTTCCCCTTCCTGGCGGCGGCGTAAATTCTTATCAATACGTGCGCATAAATTCGGCCCTGGTCCGCGACGCATTGCGCAAGGCCGACGACCGTGAACGGAAGCCGCTTCAATACATGGAGAGACGCGACTGATGCCGCATAATCGCCCCCGCGTAGATGTCGATGCCCCTCGCTCTTGGGTCCCCCATGCGATGATGCTCCTGGTCATTTTCGGGTTGGGCTTCTTGGCCATGCGGAGCGGCGCTATCGAAGCACTCAACGCGTCTGGCCTTTTCAGGGGCTGAGTGATGACGGATCGCGCTGTCGATCTTGACAAGCACCGAGGCATGGCGGCGCAGAAGGCGACCGAACTTCGCCGATTGGTGAGCGAGGTTGCCGCGGACCGGGCAAAGCTGAAGGAACGCCAGGACGAGCTCGAGAAGTTTCTGATCGCCGCGCCGGCCGCGAACTGGCTCGAGGCCGCTGAAAAGGCACGCTATCTGCTCTCGCTCTTCGCCGCCACCTTGGAAGCCCAGGATCCGAGGCGCAAGACCCTGATCGCTAATCTTCTCGCCGATTTTGAGCACCTGCTCGAGGAAGCAGACAACTGAGAGAATCGCCGGCATGTGACGCCGTCAGTTGCAAGGGGTCGGGGATATCTCCCAATGCATCGACTCGAATTGCCCCATACAACGAAGGCGGCCTTTAACTCAAATTGCAGTTTGCTAGGACATGGCCTGATACAGCGCGACTGCTCCAATCAGAACGGCCAAGAAGATGGGAACCACAATCGGGGGAACAAACCAGGCGAGCATAACCCTACCTCATTCTCGCAAGCGAGAGCTCAAGCCACTCTCAGCCATCGGCGCCTGAGGGCAATGACCGATGATCTGAGAAGCATGCGCCAATAACTATCTTTTAGCGAGTCACGCTCTGGTGCGCGTACTCGATCGAAGACTTGGCCGGCCGGCCCTATTCAGAAGCTTGAGGCCGCCAATATGTAAAAGCCGCTGCCTCGCCGGGAGTACGCCTTCCGTGCTGCCGCAATGATGCGCGCGCGGCTACCGTCGAACGCCCCGAGAAATCCATCTTCAGTCTGGGGCGTCGCCTGATCGATCTGGCTGAGAGCGTCGTCCTCGACGAGATAACGACACCTCACATGCATCATCGTGTCGCCAGAAGCGAACGCCATGCTGGCGAGGATCGTAGCTGCGACTTTGATTGGGAAAAGTGATCGCCATATCGTTCAACGTCCACCTATTTGATGGCCGCGTCCGATTTGGTTGGCGGCACGGTTAGGGCGTAACGGACGCCTCTGCCACCTCGTCATCCTTGTGGTCATGAAGGAAGCGCGCGATCTCCTCCTTCAGCCGGACGGCGTACCGGGGTTCGCCCATTGTGGCCGCATGCTGGAAGAGTCCTCGTTGGATTTCCGTCGGAAGCTCATTCCATTGCACGATTACGGCTGCTCCGAGGCATCGCAGAATTCTCTCTTCCACCTCGTCAAGCACCGTCTGCGCATTGGCTTGGGACTGCACTGAGCCACCCTCATTGTCCCATCCGGCAAGCGATCCGGCGAGCTCATTCCTCGCTATTGCCCGACCGCTGATTCCTGCTGAAGTCACGGCAGCCTCCTCGTCATGTCGCTTCGGATATAAGCGTCGACCCGTGTTATTCAACTAGAAAGGAATATTACAAGTCGAAGGCTGTTTTCGGCTCCAAAACAGCTTACAGACCCAAGAATTATCTCCGAAAAGCATGTATTTAATTTCGGCGTTGGCTAATTAAAACGCCTTGTTTTTCTTGCAGCAACACCCCATTTCAGGGATTGGCGCTCTGTCATCGCGAGTGCCAGAGCGCTCGCCTCGAGCGCCGCCCGAGAGGAACGTCCCAATGAAATTCCGTCCGCTGCACGACCGTATCGTCATCCGTCGCATCGAAGGCGAAGACAAGACCAAGGGCGGCATCATCATTCCCGACACCGCCAAGGAGAAGCCGCAGGAAGGCGAAGTCGTCGCCGTCGGCCCCGGCGCGCGGGACGAAGCCGGCAAGCTCGTCCCAGTCGATCTGCGAGCAGGCGACCGCGTGCTGTTCGGCAAGTGGTCCGGAACCGAGGTCAAGATCGATGGCGAGGAACTCCTCATCATGAAGGAGTTCGACGTCATGGGCGTGATCGAGAAGGTCCAGGCCAGCCGCAAGGCCGCGTAGCCGCGGCAGGAATTTCATCGAACCGATTTGAGGAGAACGATAATGTCAGCGAAGGACGTCAGATTTTCCACCGATGCGCGCGACAGGATGCTGCGCGGGGTCGATATTCTCGCCAACACCGTCAAGGTGACGCTCGGCCCGAAGGGCCGCAACGTCGTGATCGACAAGAGCTATGGCGCGCCCCGCATCACCAAGGACGGCGTGACGGTCGCCAAGGAGATCGAGCTTGAGGACAAGTTCGAGAACATGGGCGCGCAGATGGTGCGCGAGGTCGCGTCCAACACCAGCACCGTTGCCGGCGACGGCACGACCACTGCCACGGTTCTCGCACAGGCCATCGTCAAGGAGGGCGCCAAGATGGTGGCCGCCGGCCTGAACCCGATGGATCTAAGGCGCGGCATCGATCTCGCGGTGACCGAAGTCGTAAAGAGCATCGCGAGCCAGGCCAAGAAGGTGAAGTCCTCCGAGGAGATTGCCCAGGTCGGCGCCGTCGCCGCCAATGGCGAGACCGAGATCGGCCGAATGATCGCCGAGGCGATGGAAAAGGTCGGCAACGAGGGCGTCATTACCGTCGAGGAGGCGAAATCCTTCGAAACGGAGCTTGAGGTCGTCGAGGGCATGCAGTTCGACCGTGGCTACATCTCTCCATATTTCATCACCAATGCTGAGAAGATGGTCGCGGAGCTGGAAGACCCCTACATCCTCCTGCACGAGAAGAAGCTCCCCAATCTGCAGGCCATGCTGCCGCTGCTGGAAGCCATCGTGCAATCCGGGCGTCCGCTGCTCATCGTTGCGGAGGACGTCGAAGGCGAGACTCTTGCAACGCTTGTCGTCAACAAGCTGCGCGGCGGCTTGAAGGTCGCGGCCGTCAAGGCGCCCGGCTTCGGCGATCGCCGCAAGGCCATGCTGCAGGATATCGCCGTGCTGACCGGTGGTCAGCTCATCTCCGAAGACCTCGGCATCAAGCTTGAGAACGTGACGCTCGACATGCTCGGCCGGGCGAAGAAGGTGTCGATCACCAAGGACGACACGACCCTGGTCGACGGCGCCGGCAAGAAGCAGGACATCGAGGGCCGGGTTGCTCAGATCAAGGCGCAGATCGAGGAGACCACCTCCGACTACGACAAGGAGAAGCTGCAGGAGCGCCTGGCGAAACTGTCCGGCGGTGTCGCCATCCTGCGCGTGGGCGGCGGCAGCGAGATCGAGGTGAAGGAGAGGAAGGACCGCGTCGACGATGCCCTCCATGCGACCCGCGCGGCCGTCGAGGAAGGCATTGTGCCGGGCGGCGGCGTTGCCCTGCTCCGCGCCAAGCGGGCCATTAAAGGATCTGTCCTCCGACAATCCCGACGTCCAGGCCGGCATCAAGATCGTGATCAAGGCGCTGGAGGCGCCGATCCGGCAGATCGCCCAGAACGCCGGCGTGGACGGGTCGATCGTCGTCGGCAAGGTACTCGACAACAAGTCGAAGACCTTCGGCTTCGACGCGCAGACCGAGGAATACAAGGATCTCGTCGAGGCCGGCATCATCGATCCGGCCAAGGTCGTCCGCGTCGCACTGCAGGACGCCGCTTCAGTGGCCGGTCTGCTGGTGACGACCGAGGCCATGGTCGCGGAGTTGCCCAAGAAGGATGGGCCGGCCATGCCTGCCGGAGGTATGGGCGGCATGGGTGGCATGGACTACTAGCCATGTTTTTCGCGGTGGCCGGACATAGCGAAGACATCGACGCGCAGGGCGCACTCGATGAGCTTTTGCGGCAGTGCCGCGAAGACCTCGACGATCGCGTTCCGCAGGCCGGCATTTTGTTTTGCACCATCGACCTAGAGCATGACGAGCTCGTCCAGGGGATCGACGACGCCTGGCCCGGCATCGCGCTGATCGGCTGCACGACCGATGGCGAGTTTTCTTCGCGGCTCGGCTATCGTGATGACTCGACGGTGCTCATGCTACTTGGGTCTGATAGCATCGAGATGACTGCCGGTCTGGGTCGCGACGTCAGCAAGGACATCGCAGCCGCCTGTGCCCAGGCGGTCGCAATGGCTAATGCGAATATCACGAAATCCCCCGCCCTCTGCATCGCGCTGCCGGAGAGCCTGACGACCAGTGCGCAGCAGATCGTCGAGACGCTGCGACGGACCCTTGGCGCGGGAGTGCCCGTGCTCGGCGGCACGGCGGGCGATGCCTTCAAGCTCACCGGCACGCGTCAGTTTTGCGGCCGCGAGGTTTGCTCCGACTCCGTTCCGGTTCTCTTGTTCTCCGGGCCGCTCATCTATTCGGTGGCCGTGGCGAGCGGCTGGAAGCCGATGGGAGAGCCGGGCTGGTCACGCGCTCCGACGTGACGCTGGTGCATGAGATCGACGGCTGCCCGGCCATCGACTTTTACCGGCAGCGCCTGGGGCGCAGGCCGTTCCAGGACCGGAAAACCCGCTGGCGATCCTGGACGAAACGGGCGCGGTCGCGTGCCTGCGCGCCACGGCGGAGCCAGGGGTCCGCGAGAGCGGCGCGATCAACTATCTCGGCGATGTCGGCGAAGGCGCGATGGTTCAGATCACCGTTGCCGACCGTGATGCCATTCTTGAGGGCGCTAGGGAATTGATCAGCAAAGCCTTTACCGACTATCCGCACGGCAAGACGCCAGCGGCGGCATTGATCTTCTCGTGCGCGGCGCGGAAGCTTCTGCTCGGGACCCATACGGGCGAAGAGATCGACATCGTGCAGTCCGTGATCGGCTCGCAAGTGCCCGTCTGCGGCTTCTACGGCTACGGTGAGATCGGGCCGCTCGACACAAAAGACCCCGCATCGAAATTCCACAACGAGACGTTCGTGTCGCTCATCCTGGGCACCTGACGTGGGAACGTCAGGCCACGGCATTTCCGATTTCCGGATGTCCGATGAGAGAGGGGTCCGTCTATGACCGATGTTGACCAGACTGCCGACCTCGAGTCTCAAATCGCCGCCCTGCAGCGGCAAGTGCGCGTCCTCGAAAAGAAGGTGGCCCGGTCCGAGCAAAGCCGGGTCGCGCTGGAGAATGCCAAGGACCGTTTCGACGTTCTCTACCAGAAGACAATCGGCGAGCTCGATGAGCAGAAGGCGCTGGTCGACGAGAAGAACGGCAAGCTCGAAAGCCTGTCGCTCAAGCTGTCAAAATACCTCGCGCCGCAGATATTCCAGTCGATCTTTTCGAGCGAACAGGCTGCCTCGCTCGAGACGAAACGCAAGAAGATCACCGTCTTTTTCAGCGACATCAAGGACTTCACGCAGATCACCGACGACCTCGAGGCCGAGGACCTAGCGAGCCTTCTAAACGAGTACTTCACCGAGATGTCGCAGATCGCCACCGAACACGGAGCGACCATCGACAAGTTCATCGGCGACGCCATGCTGATGTTTTTCGGCGATCCCAAAACCAAAGGCGTCGAGGAGGACGCCAAGGCGTGTGTCAGAATGTCGATAGCGATGCAGCGCCGGATGGCGGAGCTAGAGGCGATCTGGCGCGCCAGGGGACATAAGCATCCGTTCCGGATGCGCATCGGCATCAACACCGGCTTCTGCAATGTCGGGAATTTCGGCAGCGAAGCGCGGATGGACTACACGATCATCGGTGGCGAGGTGAACTTGGCCGCCCGGCTCGAGAACCGGGCCGATCCGGGTGGCATTCTCCTGTCAAATGAAACTTATGCGCTGGTGCGCGACATGGTCGAGGCTGAGGAGCTGTCCTCGATCGAAGCAAAAGGGATCCGGCGCGAGATTCGACCGTTCGCGCTACGGCGCTTCCTCGATGAGGCCAAACGGGACAGACTCATCCAATGCGAGCGTGACGGCGTATCGATCCGCATCGACCTGGACCGGGCGAGCCAAGGCGACAAGCGCGATGCCCTCGATCAGCTTTCCGAGGCGGTGGGGCGACTGCGGGGCAGCCAAACCGCATCCGCTCGATAGGGCGTCGACCTCTGGCGCTTGGCCGCCCTTCCCGGTCGTGCCTGCGATGTCGGGAAAGCCCCAAAGCGAAAATAGCGACGCGTCGGATGGCCACTACGGCTCATGGGGACACGCCCCGGCCCCCGCAGACATCTAGCGCGTTCGAAGGAGCCATAGGTCCCCTTTCTGCCGGCTAGACCGGAGATACGCCCCAAAGACCCGAATGAGGCACGTAAGGCTCCGCAAATTGGCCCGAACGAAGGAAACCGCTGAGGCGATGCATCGGGATAGTGCGGCTCTTCCCCCCAAGATGGCCGATCGCATTACGGGATCTTCGCACGGTTCCTCAGGATGATCGAGGCCGCTGCGGGCGTTGTTTTGCTGGTCGCGACACTAGCAGCCCTGGCCTTATCGAACTCGGCTTGGTCCACGCCTTTTCTGGCTTTCTGGGAGACCCCGATCGGCCTCCATTTCGGGTCGCTGGATTTCACCCGTCCGTTGCGAGAATGGATCAATGACGGGTTGATGACCCTCTTCTTCTTCGTGCTCGCCTTGGAGCTGAAGCGAGAGCTTGTGCTGGGCGAGTTGCGAACCTTGCGGATGGCGGCGCTATCATTCGCAGGCGCGCTCGGGGGGATGATAGTCCCCGCGGTCCTCGATCTCGCGCTGATGAACGGCCAGCCGGTAATGCATGGCTGGGGCAGCGTGATGGCCACCGATACAGCTTTTGTCATCGGGTGCCTCGCTCTCTTCGGCCGTCGTATCCCACCGAGCCTGCGCTTGTTTCTCCTCTCGCTCGCCATCTTCGATGACGTGGGCGCGATTCTGGTCGTGGCCATTGGCTACGGCGACGCCCTGAATTGGGGCGCGCTCGCCCTTGGGCTGTTCGGCCTCTTGGTCGTCGCCGGAACGACGCGCATCGCCTCCCGCCTCGCTTCCTCTGGGGTCCACACACCGTGCACGCCGATGGTCACGCGGCGCGTTCGGCCATCGGCGCGGTACTGAACGAGGTAGCTGCGTTTGCCGGAGTTGAAGACGCGCAGCCCGAATCCGGGGAGCTCGTCGTCCCAGAGGAAGTACTCGGATGCTCGCGGTGCAGCCGCGTCCACGCAGCGCTTTGTCAGCCTCGGCACGACACCGGGTTCCCGTTGTCTGGCCTGCTTCCGCGGAAGCGTGGCGGAAGCAGCAGGAGGAAAGTCACGGCGAACCGCCGCGAACTCATTTCGGTAGAGAATAAAAGAACCTATTCGTTCAATAGGATGTGATGCCATAGCGTAGTATTTCGCGGTCTAGAGAAAGTAACTGGATGCCCTCCGAAGGCAGAGGTCACAGGTTCGAATCCTGTCGGGTGCATCATAACTATCTAATAAAGCAAAATAATGTCGAGCAACAACGTTCGCTAAAAAGGCCGACCGCTTCTCTGTCAGCGCCGTGTCAGCACTTGGGCCGACGTTTCGTCTCACAATACTTCGGCCCGAGCGGGCCTTTGGGAGCTGTTCGCTATGATGGACGCACCCAAAGTCGCCGCGAGGATGGACCCCGCGAGTACCCCTGTCTTCGCGACGGTCGCGTGGTTCGCCTCCTGAAACGCCTAGTCAGCGAGCAGCGCTACCGTGTCGCCGACACCACACAGGAACGCCGCGCCGATGAAATTCCGTAGCGTCACGTCGGCCGGTCCGAGAGCGAGGCGGGATTTTATGGCGATCAGCGAGGCCAATGAGATGCCGAATGGCTTGCCGATCACGAGTTCCAGGATGACGCCGACCAGGATCCGCGACGCGTCCGGCCGCGCGAGATCGAGATGCAGGCTAACATTGGTGGCGGAGAACAGCGACGCATCAAGGCCGATCATCGACAGCCAATTGGCAAGTAGCCGCGAATATTGGCGAGTTGTCAGATGGCGACCGCAGGGATGCCCCTGGAAGAGGTAGTCGGTTGGGGCCGGTCGTGATGCCGCTAGCAGGACGTCGATGGCCTGTCGGGTCTATTCGGTGAGCTCGAACTTGACCGGTCGTCTAGTCTCCGGATCGTGGCCCGGTCGATGGCGTAACCGTGCGGCGCCACGTCCTCAACCCTGAGGCTGACGACGTCACAGCCACGCAGTTTGCTGTCGATCGAGACGTTGAAGAGCGCCAAGTCACGCTTCCGGCCGGCGATCTGCAGGCGCGTACGGATGGCCCAGATGTGTTTGTGACTCGCGGTGCTCCCGGCGTCGGCTTGATCGAAATGTTCGGTTTTCTCCCTACGGTTTCTCCCTGAAGAGAGAACAAGTGTCCCGCCTGCGTTCGGTGACGTGCTAGTGTCTGGAACCAGAGCAACTCCGGGTTGGTGTGCGCGACTTCAAAAGATGACCCTGGCTGTGTGAAAACGGGCGAGTCAGATAGCGTCCTCTCGTCGGGCAGGCGGGGGATCGGATGGGTCGATTTATTGAAGGTGCCGACCGCTCCCAAGCGACGTTTCTACCCGAATGCCTGGACGACTGGATTGAGGACGATAACCCCGTCCATGTGATCGAGGCTTTTGTCGAGGCGCTCGATCTGGGCGGCCACCTTTGGGATGAACTCCAGGGCGTCGATGACGGCCCTTCCTATCGGAACTAGCTTTGCGCCCGTCTTGGAATCGGGCAGCCGAAGGACACTGGCCTCAACGTCGACATAGGCCCACTTAAGGGTCTGGATTTCGCCGAGCCGGCAACCTGTAAGAAGGAGAAGGCGAATACAGTTTGCGGCCTCGGGTTCTGCGTCTGCCTCGCGCAGCACTTTGCCAAGGCGCGCGAGCTCGTCCGGCTTGAGATACCGTTCGCGCTTGGTCTCTTTATAGCGCTTCACCTTCCAGCACGGATTCAGCCCGTCGGTGCGCACGCCCCAGTCGTGGGCGACCGTAAACATAATCGAGAGGACACCGAGAGTACGGTTTGCCTGGTAAGGGACATTCTTCATGGACTGATGAAGGCCGACTACATCTGCGCGGTTAACGTCGATGATGCGATGCGATCCCAGCTGGGGATTAATGAACAGCTCGACGGACCGCGTGTACTCGCTGTACGTCGAGGGCTTACAGTGAAGAGCGACGTGCTCGGCGAGGAATTGCTTGCCGAACTCTTTCATTGTTGGCGAAGCCTTCCGGATGTCCCGATCGTTTGCCGGATTGCCCCCTAGGCGCACCTGCGACAGGTACTTCATCGCTTCGGTGCGCGCCAAGTCTGGGGTGAGGGCGCCATGAAGACCGATGTTGACGCGGCGCAGGCGGCCGCCCGCTCTGAACTGAGCCAAATACATCTTCCGGCCCGACGGGTAGATGCGGACGCCGAAGCCTTTCAGCTCGTCATCCCAGACGAAAAATTCCTTGTCTCCGGGCGCCGCGGCATCGACGGAACGCTTCGTGATTTTAGTCATGGGAACCTCGCGAACGCCGAAATTCCGGAATCAAATCGGAATCATTTGGGAGGAAATTGGAGCGTTTACTATCGAATGGAAGCGTAATACGCCACCCGGCAAACGTCAATTAAAACAGGTAGTTATAGGGCAATTTCGCGCGGTGGCGGGGCCTCGGATATTGCGGCGAAACGGGCCCAAAGCGAACTCATAACCTGAAGGTCGAGAGGTTCAAATCCTCTCCCCGCAACCACTTTCCCCGCCGCTCTGGGCATTTGGCTAAGCATCGGACCTTCCCAAAACCGGTCTTCACTTTTGGGTCCGATGCTCAAGCGGCGACCGCTCGCGTCAATGCATGGTGCCGGACTTCGATATCGCGCGGACGGCGAACGAGCAACCGACGACCATCGTCGCGCCGGGCTGAAGCACGACAAGCCCATGGGCTTCGGGCGCAAGGTTGTGCGCGTCGACGGCGTGGGTCACCGGCTCGAAGCAGAAGAACGAAGCATCGGCCGACGGCGAATAGACGATGTAGAAATCGAGCGGCGGGCGGGCGCTGATATCGAGCGCCAATCCGCGATCGTGCCACGCAATAGTCGCGTGCCAATTCCACCCGGCGAATGCGTTGTTGATCCATCCGTCCGGCAATGCGCGCGGTGCGGAAAAGTCCCAGTCGGGATGACTTCCGACGGGTTCCTTCCTGGTCGGCAGATGCTGCGCGTCTTCAAGCCACACGGATTTCGCCGGCGCCTCGAGCCGCGTTCCCGGCGTGCGCGGGAGCCAGGGATGAAAGCCCGCCCCGAACGGCAGAGCGCGATCGCCGATATTTTTGATCGCCATTCCGACAGACAATTCGGTCGAAGAAAGATCATAGTCGAGCTGCGCGCTATAGCGGAACGGGCCGACGCGCCCATCGTCGAGCACCAGGCGTGCGCGATGCGCGTCGTGCTCGGCGACCGCCCAAGCCTTCTGCCAGGCGTCTCCATGCAGCGGGAACGGCTCGCCGGCAAAGTTCGGCGTCAGAGGATGGAACGATCCCGCAAACGCGAAGCCGCCGCGCGAAATTCGGTTCGACCATGGCGCAAGGACGTAGAGGCCGAGTGCGTTCGGGTCGGCGCTGCCGCCTTGCGGCCACGGCCGGAAGACATTGATCGCGCCGCTCGTGCCGGCGACGTCGAAGCGGGCGACGCCTCCGCCGAGCGACGGAACGATTTCCGCCGAGAGCGGACCGGATGCCAGTCGCAGCGTGTCAAGCCTACCAGCCGCCATCGATCAGAATGTTCTGTCCGGTGATCATGTCGGACTCCTTGGCGCAGAGGAACAGCACCAGGTCGGCGACGTGCTCGGGAAAGATGCGGACCTTGACCGACTGCCGGTCGAGAACCCAGTCGTTATATTCCTGCAGGCGGCCGGCGAAGACGCGGTCTTCAGCCTCCGAGCGGACGGCACCCGGGCTCACGGCGTTGACGCGGATGCCGTGGCGGCCGAGCTCGCGGGCGAGCGTCTTGGTCAGGCCGTAGAGCGCGCCCTTCGATGCCACGTAGGGCACATAGCCCTCCACCACCCCGTTCAGCGTGACGGAGCAGAAGTTGACGATCTTGCCGTAGCCCTTGGCGATCATGCCCGGCGCCGCGGCCTGGGCGAGCGCAAAGCCGGCCGCGGCATTGACGCGCAACTGCTCCTCATACTCGCCGATCGAGAACTCCATGAACGGCCGATTGATGATGAGCGCCGCATTGTTGATCAGGACGTCGATGCCCTGATGGCGCTGGGCGAGCCGCTCCACCGTGCGCTTCGCGTCTTCGAGGTCGCCAAGGTCCTGTCCGACATAGGTCGCGGCGCTGTCGCCGGCCGCGCTCACCTCGGCGGTGAATGTCTCGGCGTTGGCGTGGTCCGGCCGGTCGAGCAGGAAAAGGCGGGCACCTGCGGCAGCAAGCTTAAGGGCCTGGGCGCGGCCGAGCGAACCCAGCGCGCCGGTCAGGAGTACCGTCTTCCCGTCAAGTCTCAATGCCGCCCTCCCTACAAGACGTCCGACACCGCATCGACCGATGTCTCGGAAACCGGCCTGTCCAGGACGATCTCGCCGCGCGCCATGGCGACGATGCGGTCGCAGCACTGGAAGACGTGATGCAGATTGTGGCTGATCAGGATGCCGGTCAGCCCCTGCGCCGGAAGCCCGCGCACGAAGCCGAGCACTTTCGCGGTCTCCTTGACCGAGAGGTGGTTGGTCGGCTCGTCGAGGATCAGCACCTTCGACTTGAAGTGCATGGCGCGGGCGATCGCCACACCCTGCCTTTGGCCGCCCGACAGCTCGGCGAGCAGCGCGTCAGGGGATCTCAGATGCAGGTCCACGTCTGAAATCGCCTTGATCAACTCGCGCCGCATCCGATCGTGATTGATGATGCCGATGCCGCCGATGCCGAAACGCAGAGGTTCGCGCCCGACGAAGAGGTTGCGGGCGATCGACATGGTCGGGACCATGGATGCGTCCTGATAGATCGTTTCGAGGCCGAGCCGCATGGCGGCCTTGGGAGAGCCGATCCGCACTTCAATGCCATCGATCGAGATCGTGCCTTTGTCGGGGCGATGCACGCCGGAAAGGATCTTGATCAGAGTCGACTTTCCGGCGCCGTTGTCTCCGACGAGTCCGACCACGCTTGCCGGTTGGACATCGAGGTCGACCCCCTTCAGCGCGTGCACCGCCGAATACCATTTGTGCAGGTCGCGCACCGAGATCGCGGGAGGGGTCACGACACCTCCTCCACCGCGGATGCGGCGGGCGGTCTTGCGCAGCCACGAATTCGCGACCACCGCAAAGATCGTCAGTCCGCCGACGGCGAACTTGAACCAGTTGGCATCGACCTGGGTCATCACCAGGCCGTTGTCGATGACGCGGATCAGAAGCGCGCCGACCACGCCGCCGAGCACCGTCCCGACGCCGCCGGTCAGCGCGGTGCCGCCGATCACCGCGGCGGCGACCGCCTGAAGCTCGAGCCCGTCGCCGATCGAGGGCAGGGGGGACTGCAGACGGAAGACCTGGATGATCCCGCCGAAGCCGGCCAGCATCGAGCAAAGGATGAAGCAGAACATTTTCACGCGGCGTGCCGGCACACCCATTGCCTGAGCCGCATCGAGATGGCCGCCGGTCGCCCTAATCCAGTTTCCGAGATTGGAGCTTCCCATCATCGCGGCGGCGGCGAGCGCGATCGCGAGAAACCAGATGAACGACGCGCGGAAAAGGCCGCCCGGCCCGAGGAACTGCGTGAACACGCTGGTGTTCAAGTCCTCCGGCAGCAAGGGCGGAAATCCGCCGGAGATCACCACCGTCAGCGAGCGCACGATGAACAGCATGCCGAGCGTCGTGATGAAGCTCGGGATGGCGAAGGTCAGGGTGATGAAGCCGTTGATGAAGCCGACCGCCGCGCCAATCAACAGACCGAGCAGGATCGCCAATACCATTGGAACGCCGGCGATGATCATCAACGAGACCGACATCGGCATCAGCGCAAACATCGAGCCGACCGAAAGATCGAACTCGCCGCAGATCATCAGCACGGTCACGCCGATCGCGACCAGCCCGACTTCCGGCAGCAGACCGAGAATTCCGCGCAGGTTATCGCGAGAGAGGAACACGCCCCCCGAGCGAAATTCGAAGAACGCCACGAGCAGAACGAGCAGCGCGATGCCCGCCAGTTCAGGCCGATCCATGTAGATGCGGATCAGATTCCTCACGGCGCTCTCCTCGATAATGTTGCGGAGGCCAACGGAACGCCGCGGCGTCCCGCTGGCTTTGTGAGCGTAGCCGATCGGCTTAACGCAGCCCTTGCTTCGACAGCGCCATGATCGAATCGACCTGGTCGGGCGTGATCACCGCCTCACCTGTATCGATGTCGGCCGGATAGAGCCCGATGTTCTTCTCCAGGTAGACCTGCATCACCGGCAGGAAGCCCTGCTCGTACGGCTGCTGGTCGATCTCAACCTGGATGTAGCCGGCCTTCATCATCTGCAGCACCTGCGGCACCAGATCGAAGCCACCCATCAGGATCTTGCCAGGCGCTATGTTGCGGTCCTTCAGAACCTGGGCGACGTTCGAATGCCACAGCCCGGTATCGAAATAGGCCGTCGTGTCGGGATGCGCGCTGATATAGGCGCCAACGCGATCCGCGACGACGGCGCCATCGGTTCCGGTGTCGAGCCGGTCAACGACGATCTGTCGATTAGGATTGGCAGCCTTGTATTCGTCGAGCCCGTTCATGATGCCCTTGGCGCGGCTTTCCGACCAGTTCTGGCCCGGTGCGCTGACGCCCACGACGACGCGGATCGGACCGTCCTTGGGAAACAAATCCGCAAGGCGCAGCGCGAGCGTGCGGCCGGCCGGGATGAAGTTCTGCCCGACGAAAGCCTGGCGCAGCGCGAGCTCGGGACCTTCGGTGGCGTCGACGTTCGAGGCGATCACGATGATCCCCTTGTCCTTCGCCTCCTTGAGATTGGCGACGAAGGCGTTGTTGTCGACGAGCGTCGTGATCAATGCATCGGGCTTGCGGGCGATCGCCGCCTGCTGATTGGCGACTTCCTGAGGCACCGATCCCTCGTCCTGCGTGAAGATCATCTGGCACTGCGCCTGCAGCTTGGCGCAGGCGTCGTCAAAGCCCTTCTTCACCGCCTGCCAGAACGGATTGGTGGCGGATGAATGGTGCGTGTAGACGATGGTCAGCGGATCGGCGGCCGAGGCCGGGCCGCTTAGCGCCAGCATCAGCGCAAGCGCGCAGACACCGCCGGCGAGCGTGGCGAGTTTCGACTTATTTGCATTCATGGCTACTTTCCTCCCTTGTTTAGACACGCGTGAACGATTCTAGATATCTCCAAGCGTCGTGGTACGAGCCCTCACACTGAATCGCTTGTCGAGATCCGGGTGGATGGAGACGCCGTGGCCGGGACGCCGGTCGACGCTGATCATCCCGTCCTTGACCTCGGGCAACCCGTCGACGAGATCGCGATACCAGGTGCGATAGAAGGCGCGGACGCTTTCCTGCACAACGGCATTCGGCGCGTTCAGCGAAAGATGCGTCGAAGCGGCGAGGACAACGGGCCCGGTGCAGTCATGCGGCACGATTTGCAGGTGCCAGGCCTCGGCCATGGAGGCGATCTTGCGGGCTTCCGAGATGCCGCCGCACCAGGCGATGTCGGGCATGATGAAGCCGGCGGCGTCGGTCTCAAGCAGGTCGCGAAACGCCCAGCGCGAGGATAGCGTTTCCGAGGCACAGATCGGCGCCGGGCTCGCCGCCGCGTAGCGCTTCAGGCTTGCAAGACTGTCCATCTTGATCGGATCTTCGTGCCAGAACGTGTCGAACGGCGCCAAGGCCTTGGCGATCGTCATCGCCGGCGCGAGCTGCCACAGCGAGTGGAACTCGACCATGATGTCCATCCGATCGCCGACGGCGCGACGGATCTTCTCGAACGGCGCGAGCGCGCCCCTCAGATCGGGGCGCGAGATGTACTGGCCGTCGCTACTCTCGGCCGCCCGATCGAACGGCCAGATCTTCATGGCCGTGATGCCCTCCTCGAGCAGGTCGGAGGCGAGCTCGTCGGCGCGGTTCAGAAATGCATCGAGATCGTCGTAGCGATGCGGCTTCCCCGCAAGCCCCCAATTCGCGACCTGCTGGCCGCCCGCATCGCGGATGTAGCGGGTCCCGGCGCAGGTATTGTAGGTGCGGATGCTGTCGCGGCTGAACCCGCCGAGAAGCTGCGCGAGCGGCTGCCCCGTGACTTTTCCGAACAGGTCCCAGAGCGCGATGTCCAATGCCGAATTGCCGCGCACTTCCGCGCCGGCGGAGCGGAATCCGATATAGCCGACCAGATCCTTTGCAATGCGATCGATCGCCAGCGGGTCGCGGCCAAGCACTTTTGGCGCCAGGTCCTCGTGAATGTAGGTCTCGACCGGGCCCGGCATCAGGAACGTCTCGCCGAGGCCGACCAGCCCCTCATCGCTATGGACATGGAGCCACAGCAAATTCGGGAACTCCTCGATTCTGAGCGTTTCCAGTTTGACGATCTTCATGTCGCCTTCCGAACCCTAATTGATGCCGGCGATGATCAGGGCCCGCACCGACTGGTCGAAGTGCTCGGCCATGGCATCGGTGGCGGCGCGCGGGTCGCCCGCCTGGATCGCACGCGCGATCACCTCGTGGGTGGCGATGCTTTCCATCCGTACCGCGTCGGTCGGGCGGCTGACCCAGCTGATCGACCAGGTCTGGCGCGTCACGACGGAGAACGACGACACGATCAGCGCAAAGAGCGGATTGCGCGAGGCCTGTGCAATCGCCTCGTGAAAGGCGATGTCGTGAACCATCACGTTCGACGGCTCGGAAAAGTTCGCACGCATCGCGTCGGCATGCGCTGCGATCGCCTCCGCTTCACGCGGAGTCCGGCGAACCGCAGCAAGCGCGACCGTGCGCATCTCGATCGTGCGGCGGACGTCATAGATCTGCTGGATGCTGATCTGATCGGTGTGGACGGCGTGATCGAGGACGAGGCCGAGGACGCTCGCATCGATATGCGAGACGCGCGCCCGCCGTCCGTTGCCGACGTCGATCAATTTAAGCGACGCGAGCGAGCGGAATGCCTCGCGCACGACCGGACGCGAGACGTTCAGCGCCGCGGCAAACCCGTTCTCGCTCGGGAGCGGGTCGCCGGCGACCAGTCCGTGATCGCGGATGTGGTCCTTGATCGCCTGCATCGCGCGCTCGACCAGCCCGCTCTGCCCACCTGCCGGACGGAGTTCCGCCGCTGGTTGATCGACCGCCGTCATCAGACACCTTCTGGACAACCTATCATACAGATCGCGGTGAGATTTGGTCAATATGGCGGATGTCTGTGATATAGGTCGACCGTCTGGCGGCGCACGGCGCGGAGCGATGAGGACGGCATGACTTCGGAACGCGTGCAGATTGCCCTTGCCGTCGCCAATGGCGTCGGTGAGAGCCCCCATTGGTCGGCGGAAGAGCAGGCTCTTTACTGGGTCGACATCACGGGCCGGGCGGTCGAGCGCTTCGAGCCCCTGACAAAGAAGCACGACCGCTGGCCGGTCCGCGGCTTTCCGGAGGCAATCGCGCTGCGCAAAAAGGGCGGCGCGATCCTCGCCGTCGGCAATCGCGTCTGTCTCTTCGACTTCTCGGACCGGCTCGAAACCCTGTGCGTGCCGGAGCCCGACCGTCCCGGCAATCGGCTGAACGAGGGCGTGTGCGATCCGCAAGGCCGGTTCTGGGTCGGATCGATGCAGAACAACATCGCCGAGGACGGATCGCCCAAGGAGATGGACGCCGACACCGGCAGGCTGTTCCGGATCGACATCGACGGCAGCGCCGCCCAGGCCGATCCGAACGACTACGGCATTTCCAACACCATGGCCTGGCGCGACGACGGCACGTTTCTCTTCGGCGATACGCTCGCCCGGACGATCTATGCCTTCGACTACGCGCCCGGCGCGGGCACGATCGGCAATCGCCGCGTTTTCGCCCGCACCGAAACGCCCGGAATGCCGGACGGATCGTGCCTCGATTCGGAGGGCTATCTGTGGAACGCCCGTGTCGGCGGCAGCGCGCTTATTCGCTATGCGCCCGACGGCAGGATCGATCGCACCGTGCCGCTCCCGCTCACGAATCCGACGAGCTGCGCGTTCGGCGGGCGGGAGCTGACGACGCTCTACGTCACCTCGTCCCGCTTCGGCATGACGCGCGAGGCGGTCGCGGCAAATCCAACCGAGGGCGCATTGCTTGCCGTCGAGGTCGGCGTGAAAGGATCGCCGGGCTCGCGCTTCGGCGGCTGAAGCCTCGCGCGGGGCCGCCGGCAGGCGACTAGAGGACCGGGATGTTCTCGCGAAAGATGATGCGCGGCTCGATGTTCTTCAGCGACGGCAGGGGCGTGCTTGCGGCGATCGATCCGAGCAGCCGGATGACCGCCTGCTCGCCGATCAGGCGCGTATTCTGGTCGATCACCACGTCGATCAGGTCCTCCGCCAGCCAGGCGCGCGTGCCCTCCGTCAGGTCGTGCATGATCACGAAGGGGCGTGGGCTCATCGCTGCGTCCCGAAGCGCGTCGGCGATGCCGGTGCGGCCGGCGCCCAGGCAGTAGATCCCGACGAGATCGCGCCTGCCGCGCAGCAGGCTCGCCGTTGCCGGACGCGATCTTTCGCTGTCCTCGCCGGTCTCGACGGCCGGCAGGATCGCGAGGCCCGGAAACTGCTCTTCGAGCAGCGTTCTGAAACCGGATTCCCGCTGCTGGTGTCCGTGGAAGGTGCGCGACCCGAGGAAGAGACCGACAGACCCCTTCGAAGCGCCGGCCATCATCCCCATGATCAGAGCCGCCGTGCGGCCGGCGACGAAGTTGTCGATGCCGACATAGGCGGAGCGCGGCGTGGAAAGCACGTCGGACGCGATCGTCACCACCCGCACGCCGGATTCACACAGGCGCGAGATCGCGTGGCGGGTCTTCGGATGATCGATGGTGATCAGCCCGACCCCGTTCGTCTGCAGGGAAACGCGCTCCAGCGCCGGCACGATGGCATCCGGCCCGATCCCGTCGAGCGCGGTGATATTGCAGGAGGCGACCGGCGGCAGGGACGCCGCGAATCCCGCGATGCTTCGCCCAAGGTCGTGCATGAACATGTTGGTGCCGAACGGGATGAAGAATTCGAGATGCGCTGGCCGCGACGGCATCGGAACCATTCCCTCAAGCGGGAGATAGCCGAGCTCCTTGGCTGCCTTGAGCACGCGCTGGCGGTTTGGGGCGCTCACTCCGCCGCGGCCGTTCAGCGCCCTGTCGACGGTCGCCGTCGAAACGCCCGCCTTCCGCGCGATATCGAAGATCGTCGCCCTGCGCATCGGAGCCCCAGGTCCTCCCGGTCGTTCCGGGCAGCCTACAGCAGGCCGCCGGTTGATGTAATGACATCGCCTGCAGCGGGCCTGGACCACGCCCGCCGCAGTGCAGCAAACCCGCGAAGGTCGCAAATCCCGAAGACGCTTTGCCCCTCGGAGACTGATGCGATCTGATGGGATTTCGTGTTGCCCGGAGCCGCCCGATCCCGAATGATTGCGGTCGAGCGCGTCAAATGTCCGCGACAGGCACGAGATCGGGATTTCACCCGACCGGCCCGGTCGGCATGGAGCGGGGTTTGCGCGCCGGGAGGGACAACATGGCGGCGTGCCGACAAGCGAGGCGCCGCGTCGGCCGGCCTCGACGGGTCATGCCGGGCGCACGAAAGTTCTTGCCGATCTTGTTGCAATATCTGCGACCAGCCGCTCGTGCGGCGCATTCGAACCCGGTTGCGATCCGATGAGCGCTACTCTCTACGCCAATTCTGCCGAGGCGCCGGTATCTCACCGCGCGCGCGACTATTCGCTGACCGGCGAGTTGGCCCGGCATGCAATCGAGGCGGGGCTCGTCGCCGCCGAGTGGTACCACACCGATGTGCCGCGCAAGGTGATGAAAGGGCTGATGCAGCGAAGCGACGCCGTCGCGATGCGGGACACGATCCTCTGGATCGTGCTGCATGTGGCGTTCGCGGCGGGCGGCATCTGGTTCTGGGGCTCGTGGTGGGCGGTTCCGTTCTGGCTTGCCTACGGTGTGCTTTACGGCTCCGCCTGCGACTCGCGCTGGCACGAATGCGGGCACGGCACCGCCTTCCGCACGCGCTGGATGAACGACGTCGTCTACAATATCGCTTCCTTCCAGGTGATGCGGAACCCGGTGAACTGGCGCTGGAGCCACGCGCGCCACCATACCGACACCATCATCGTCGGCCGCGACGCGGAGATCGCCTGGATGCATCCGATCAAGCTCGGCCTGAAGGCGCTCGCCTATGTCGGCCTGATCGAGGCGTGGCAGTCGCTGAAGACGCTCGCCCGCAACGCCGCCGGCCGGCTCTCGCCCGACGAGAAGGATTACATCCCTGAGTCCGAATGGCCGAAGGCTATCTTCTGGGCGCGCATCCACATGGCGCTTTACGGCGTGACCGCACTCGTCGTCGTCGGAATGCTCCTCGCCGGCATGGGCTGGAAGGCGCTGATCCCGATCCTCCTGATCGGGGCCCCGCGCGTCTACGGCTGCTGGCACATGGTGATGACCGGACTCTTGCAGCACGGCGGGCTCGCCGAGGACGTCCTCGACCACCGGCTCAATTCGCGCACCGTCTACATGAACCCGGTGACCCGCTGGCTCTACTGGAACATGAACTACCACGTCGAGCACCACATGTTCCCGATGGTGCCCTACTACGCGCTGCCGAAGCTGCACGAGGTGATCAAACACGATCTGCCGGCGCCGGACGTGTCGATCTGGGCCGCTTACCGCAGGATGTTCCGCGCGGTCATGCACCAGCGCCACGATCCCACCTACTACGATCGGCGCGAGCTGCCCCCCACGGCCCGCCCCTACCGCGAGGACCTTCACACGACCATCCCGGAAAGGGCGCAGGCGTGAACGCACCCTCCGTGGTCGCGGGCAATCCGGCGCCGGTCAGCAAGTCTCAGGGCACCGGCCCGGCGAGGAAGAGGCCGACGGTCGCCGACCTTCGCGCGCTGAAGGGCAAGCGGCAGCTCACCATGCTCCGCTATTTCAGCCTCGAGGAGGCCGCGGCCGCCGAGGCCGCCGGCA
The DNA here is from genome assembly GCA_963750115.1 of uncultured Alphaproteobacteria bacterium. Taxonomy (GTDB): domain Bacteria; phylum Pseudomonadota; class Alphaproteobacteria; order Rhizobiales; family Afifellaceae; genus DASWJZ01. The sequence goes on from CAVVPM010000009.1 coordinate 30,748, forward strand.
TCGACATCGCCTCGGTCCCGGCCGAGGTGGTGCTCCACCCTCGCTATCGCGCCGTCGCGCCGTCGGTGTTCTCGATGACCGGCATGACGCATCTCGAGGCGGGAACGCCGCAGGATTATCTGCGCTGGTCGGGTGACGCGTTGAACCGCGGCGCGGACGCGCTCTACTGCTCTGGCTCGCTCAGCACCGTCGAGTACCTCGCCCGCGAGTACATCCCGGTGGTCGGCCATGTCGGGCTCGTCCCCGCGCGCGCCACATGGACGGGCGGCTTTCGCGCCGTCGCCAAGACCGCCGACGACGCGCTGCGGCTGTTTCGGGAAATCAAGGCCTACGAGAACGCCGGCGCCTTCGCGGTCGAGATCGAGGTGGTGCCGGTGGAGGTCGCGAGCGAGATCAGCAAGCGGGTCAACATCCTTCTGTGGTCGATGGGCGCGGGCCCCGGTTGCGACGCGCAATATCTCTTCGCCAACGACATGCTCGGCTACACGGACGGGCACGTCCCGCGTCATGCCAAGGTCTATCGCGACTTCCGCGCGGAGTTCGCGAGGTTGCAGGAGGAGCGGATCGCGGCCTTCAGCGAATACGTCGCGGACGTCGAAAGCGGCGCCTATCCCGAGGAACGACATCTCGTGCGCATGCCACCGGTCGAGCTCGACAAGTTCCTCGACGGGATCGGTCGGGCATGACCGGGGAGGGGCGGGACGCCCTCGCGCCTACCTCTGACGAACCATGATTTCGGTGCAACTGGAGGAAACCAAGATGTTGAGACGTACATTCCTGGGCGCGGTCGCGGCGCTCGCCCTGAGTTCGGGCGTGGCATTCACCCAGACCGCCGCTGCGAAGACCTATTACTGGATATCGCACGGCGGCCCGGCTGATCCGGTCTGGACCTACTTCCTGCAGGGCGCCCAGCAATGGGCGAAGACGACCGGCAACACCGTCAACACCTCGTTCTACTCGGGCGATGTGCCGAGCCAGCAGGAGGCCGTTCGCGCTGCCATCGCCGCCAAGGCCGACGGGATCTGCTCGACCAGCCCCGATCCGGGCTCGATGGTCGACGTGGTGAAGGAGGCTCGCGACGCCGGCATCCCGATCATCAACTTCAACACTCCGGACGACAAGCCGAACTGGAACGCCTATGTCGGCGGCGACCTGCACTACGTCGGCAAGACCTGGGCGGAGTACCTGGTCAACCACAACCTGGTGAAGAAGGGTGACTTCGTCTGGATGCCGGTCGAGGTCCCCGGCGCCTCCTACGGCGTTGAGGAAGAGAAGGCGATCAAGGAGGTGTTCGAGCCGCTCGGGATCACCTACGAGGTCACGGACACGACGCTCGACCAGGCCGAGGTGATCTCGCGCATGACCGACTATGTCACCGCCAACCGGTCGAAGATCAAGGCGATGATCGGTCTCGGCGACATGGTCACCGGCTCGGTGAAGCGCGTCTGGGACCAGGCCGGCATCAAGCCGGGCGAGATTCCGGTCGTGGGCTGGGGCAACTCGCTCGACACAACGCAGGAGGTGATGGACGGCTACGTGAACGCCGCCATGTGGCAGGACCCGCAGGCGACGTCCTACATGTGCCTTTCGGCCCTGCAGATGGTGAATGACGGCATCCCGATCGGCTTCAACATCATCACCGGCGCGCTCTACGAGAAGGACAAGGCGCCCGTCTACGACAAGATCATGGGCGGCAAGTAGACTTCCCTGGTGCGGCGTCCGCGGTCCCTCCGGGGCCGCGGGCGGCCGTCTGTCGAGAGCCCTTCTTGCCAAGCTGATCGAGTCATGACCGAGCAAAGCACCGACTTATTGACCGCGACGCGACCCGCCAGGCCGAGCCTCGTGCGCGCCTTCATCGCGATGCCCGAATTCGGGCCGCTCGTGCTTCTTGTCGTGATGCTGATCGTGTTCACGGCGTTCAACCCGGCCTTCCTGTCGTTGTTCAACATCGGCAACGCGCTGACCTTCACCGTGGAGCTCGGCCTGATCGCGCTCGCCATGACGCTCTTGATGACGGCGGGCGAGTTCGACCTGTCGGTCGGCTCGGTCTTCGGATTCGCGCCCGTGGTGATGTGGGCTCTCTTCAATTCCGGCACGTTGACGTTGCCGCTCGCCTTCCTGGTCGCGCTTGTCGTCTCGCTTGGGATCGGACTGGCGAACGGCCTCTTCGTCACGCGCCTCAACATCCCGTCCTTCCTGGTGACGCTCGGGATGCTCCTCGTCGTGCGCGGCAGCGCGCTCTGGGTGACCAACGGGTTCCCGCAGCGCACCTGGGATGCCGGGCACCATTGGCTGGCCGTGGTGCTGGTCGGCGACTTCTACATCGGAGAGCTGCGCGTCTACATGAGCCTGATCTGGTTCGTGCTGCTCGCGATCGCGTTCCACTACGTCCTCACCAGAACCCGCTTCGGCAACTGGATCCAAGCGACCGGCGGCAACCCGGGCGCGGCGCGCAATCGCGGCGTTCCGATCCGGCGGGTCAAGGTGATCCTCTTCATGCTTTCGGCCTTCATGTCGGCGTTCGCCGGGATCATCTCGTCGATCCGCGTGTCGGCCGCCAATCCCAATTCGGGCATGGGCTACGAGCTCGAGGTCATCGCCATGGTGGTGATCGGCGGCACGGTCTTGACCGGCGGACGCGGCACCATCATCGGCACCGTGCTCGGCGTGCTGATCCTCAGGCTGATGCGCAACGGCATCGTGCTGATCGGCGTGCCCGGCCTCGCCTACAACATCTTCATCGGCGCGATCATCCTCGGAATGATGGCGCTCCACGCCGGCCTCGAGCGGCGGCACAATCGGGGGACGTAAGATGGCGAGCGATGAAGCCCCCCTTGCCGAGATGCGGCACATCCAGAAGTTCTACGGCAGCGTCCATGCGCTGCGCGACGTGAACCTGACAATCCGCAGGGGCGAGATCGTCGGCCTCCTCGGCGACAACGGCGCCGGGAAGTCGACGCTGATCAAGGTGCTCTCAGGCGCGGTGCCCTTCACGTCGGGCGAGATCATCATCAAGGGGCGCGAGGTGCGGCTCCGCACCACCAACGACGCGATCGACTGCGGCATCGAGACGATCTACCAGGACTCCGCGCTCGTCTCGCATCTCTCGATCGCGCGCAATCTCTTCCTCGGACGCGAGCTGCGGAAGGGCCCGCGCTTCCTCGACCGGCTGGATCAAGACCAGATGAACGTCGTCGCCGCCGATCTCCTGAGGCGCGTCGGCATCTCGAAGAACATCCCGCCGACCACGCCGATCGGCGCGCTATCGGGCGGCGAGCGGCAGGCGGTGGCGATCGCGCGGGCGATGTATTTCGACAGCGACCTCATCATTCTCGACGAGCCGACCAACAATCTCGGCGTGGCCGAGACGCAGGGCGTGCTGCGCTTCGTGCGCAACGCGCGCGACACCGGCCATTCCTGCGTCTTCATCGCCCACAACATCCACCACGTCTTCCAGGTGGTGGACCGGATGGTGGTGATGCGGCACGGCTCCGTCGTCGCCGACGATCTCAGTCCACGCACCTCCTCGATACAGGACGTCGAGGACATCATCACCGGTGAACAGCTCGCCGCATGATCGAGCTACGCGCCGCCTCAATCGAATTCGGCTTCGATCCGAGCACCGGCCTTCTCGACGGCTTTGCGGTCAGCGATCGAGGGCGCAAGATCGCGCCTCTGCATCGCGCCCCCTGGGTCGGGACAAGCGAGGCGATGCCCGCCGACGCCCCGCCGCTCATGGCGAAGCTCGGCGGCGACTTCTTCTGCGCCCCTTTCGCTACCCAAGAGGACGGCTCGCCCTTCCACGGCTGGCCCCCCAATTCCCGCTGGACGGTCGTCGCGCAGGAGCGCGGGCTGATCCGGGCGGTGCTCGAAAGGCCGGTGCGGGGCGCCACGCTGGTGAAGGAGCTTTCGGTCGAAGACGGCCATCCCTTCGTCTACCAGCGGCATGTCTTCATCGGAGGGCGCGGCCGAATCAGCGTCGCCAACCACGCGAACGTCTCCGTGCCGAACGGGGCGCTGATCCGCACGTCGCTGAAGTCGGTCTGGGAGACGCCGAAGAGTCCGCAGGAGAGCGACCCGGCGCGCGGCCGGTCCGCGCTGATTTCTGCGGCGCAATCCAAAGACCCGCGGCAGTTTCCCGGCAGGGACGGCCCCGTCGACCTGACCCGCTATCCCTGGAACCCGCGGCACGAGGATTTCGTGGTGGGCATCGAGGCGCGCGGCCACGCGCTCGGATGGACGGCGGTGACGCGACCCAAGGAGAAGGACCTCTATCTCTCGCTTCGCGACCCGCGACAGCTTCCGATGACGATGCTGTGGCACTCGAACGGCGGACGCGATTACGCGCCCTGGTCGGGCCGGCATTTCGGCTGCCTCGGGGTTGAGGAAGGCGCGGCGGAACACATGCTCGGAGTGTCGAGCGAGGCCGATCTCTCCGGCCCCGGCGCGCTGACGCTCAACGCATACGGCACCGCCGAGGTGCACCATGTCATCGGCGCGATCGACTGGCCTTCGGGCGAGCCGGTGGCGGAGATCCGCCGGGACGGCGATGCAATCGAGATTCGCGGCGAGGGGCGCGCGCTTCAGCGCGTGCCGTTCCGCGGCAGCTTTTTCGCGTCTTGAGACATCGGACCCGGAAACGGAGCGGGAGCCACGCATGAGCAACTGGGTCGACGCCTGTGCCGCCGCCGACATCGAGCCGGAAGACGTGATCCGCTTCGACCACGGTGGCCGAACCTTCGCGATCTACCGGAGCCCGGACGATCGGTATTTCGCGACCGACGGAAATTGCACGCACGAGAAGACGCATCTCGCCGACGGCCTGGTCATGGACGACATCATCGAATGCCCGAAGCATAACGGGCGCTTCAACTACAAGACCGGCGAGGCGAAGGGGGCACCGGTCTGCGTGAACCTCAGGACCTACCCGGTGAAGCTCGACGCCGGCAGGGTTCTCATCGCGATCGACTGAGCGCATGCTCGGCGACGCCGAAACCCAAAGGCGAACGGTCTTCTAGAAGAGGCGTGGAGCGAAACGTCAAATGGCTGCAAAACACCGCGTGCTCGGAATCAATTTCGATCACATGCACATGGGCGATCTCCTGCGCGAGGTGTTCAACCATCCCGACGCGGAAATCGCCGGCATCTTCGATCCGAGCCGCGCGCGGATGGAGACCGCGATCAAGAATTTCGGAATTCCGCAGGAGCGCGTCTTCACCGACCTTGAGACGTGCCTTTCGACGGCCGGCGCCGATCTCGCGATCGTCTGCGCGGCGACTGCGGAGCACGCTTATTACGTCGAGGCGATCGCGCCGCATCGGCTTCACGTCTTGGTCGAAAAGCCCTTCGCAGCGAGCGTCGCCGATGCGCGGCGGATGATTGCGGCGATGGAGAAGAGCGGCCGCCGCCTCGCGATCAACTGGCCGCTCGCCTGGTATCCGAGCCACGTGACGGCGAAGGGCCTCGTCGCCGACGGCACGATCGGCGAGCTGATCGAGGTGCATTATTACGACGGCAATCGCGGCCCGCTCTATCATCTTGCCGACAAGGTGGTCGTGTCGCCCGAGGAGGTCGAGGCACAGAAGCCGAACTCGTGGTGGTACAAGAAGGCGTCCGGCGGCGGCAGCCTGCTCGACTATCTCGGCTACGGCGTGACGCTCGGCACCTGGTTCATGGACGGCGCCGAGCCGATCGAGGTGACGTGCGTCGTCGACGAGACCCCGGGGATCGAGGTGGACCAGCATTCGGTCACGGTCTGCCGCTATGCGCGCGGGCTGTCGAAGTTCGAGACACGCTGGGGCACGCTCTCCGACCCATGGACGCAGCAGCCGCAGCCGAAATGCGGCTTCGTGCTGGTCGGCAGCCACGGCACCGTCTCAAGCTACGACTACGACGATTTCGTCACCGTGCAGACGCGCGACAGGCCGGCGCTGAACGAAGTCCCGGTGGTAAAGCTTCCGCCCGGAGGGCGCGCGCCGATCGAATACATGCTCGCGCGCATCGACGACGGTGGGCCGATCACGGGTCCGCTCGACCCGGCGCTCTCTCTCCTCGCGCAGAGGATCGTGGACAGCGCCGTGCTTTCGGCGGCGACGAAGCGCACGGTCGCGCTCGTCGCATGAGCAGCGAGCCGGACCTCGACAGCTACAGCCTGAAGGCGGCGGTCGCAGCGGAGGTCGCGGCGCCGGAGCTTCCCTATCGGCCGCCGATGCCGCGCGCCTACCGGCCGCGCATTGCGCTTGTCGGCGCCGGCGGCATCTCCGCCGCGCATCTCGACGCCTATCGCGCCGCAGGCTTCGACGTCGCAGTTATTGCCAGCCGGACGCTCGCCAAGGCGGAGGCGCGGCGCGACGCGTACTTTCCCGCCGCCGAGGCGACGGATGACGTCGCCGGCACGCTCATCCGTGACGACATCGCCGTCATCGACCTGACGCCGCACCCGGCCGAGCGCCTGGCGCTGATCGAGACGGCGCTTGCCGCCGGCAAGCACGTGCTTTCGCAGAAGCCTTTCGTCCTCGATCTCGACGCCGGTCTGCGCCTCGCCGATCTCGCCGAGCGAAAGGGCGTCACGCTTGCCGTCAACCAGAACGGCCGCTGGGCGCCGCACCTCGCCTTCATGCGCGAGGCGGTGCGCGCCGGGCTGGTCGGCGACCTTCAATCCTGCCAGATCGGCATCCATTGGGACCACGGCTGGATCGCCGGCACGCCGTTTGAGTTCTCGACGATTTGATCTTCTACGACTTCGCCATCCACTGGTTCGATTTCCTGTCCAGCCTGATCGGCAACCGCGCGACCACCGTCTTCGCGACGACCACGATCGGCAAAGGCCAAAGCGTGCGTCCGCCGCTCCTCGCACAGGCGCTGGTCGGCTTCGACGGCGGCCAGGCATCGCTGCAATTCGACGGCGCCACGCGCTTCGGGGCTGAGGACGCGACGATCGTGACCGGCTCCGCCGGAACGCTGACGAGCCGCGGACCGGACCTCGGCACGCAGGCGGTGACGCTCACCAACGCCAGCGGCCTCGCCCGCCCGAAGCTTGAAGGCACGTGGTTCAACGACGGCTTTCGCGGCGCGATGGGCGCGCTCCTGAAGGCGGTCGAGGATGGCACGCCGCCGCCGAACGACGCGCGCGGCAATCTCGATGCGCTGGCGCTCGTCTTCGCGGCCATCGCGTCGGCGCGGCGCGGCGTGCCCGTGGTGCCCGGAAGCGTGCGCAGCCTTTCAGCCGCGCAGGGTTGACGGCTTCGCTTTGGCTGTCAGCGGTCGGCTTCGCCGCGACGGCTCACGACGCCGAGCACCAGCCCCATGCCCACCGCAAGAGTCGCCGCGAGCGAGCGGAACCCCGCGAACTCCGACTCGATCACCTCGATCCAGGCATCGGACAGCTTGACCAGCGGGCTCAGCGCGCTGTCGGTGATCGACACGACGCGGGCTTCCCGTTCGGCCGCGGCCGCCGCGAGCTCGGGTGTGATGGAGTTATAGGGGCTGAAACTCACCGCCAGCACGGCGTCGCTCGGCGTCAGGCAGCCGATCTGGTCGAAGGCCGCCGAGCCGACATTGTCGACCAGAACGTTCTTGATCCCCTGCTGGGAAAGCGTCAGCGACAGATAGGTCGTGACGGGGAAGGCACGCTTGCTGCCGACGACGTAGATGAGCTCCGCCGCCGCCAGGATGTCGACGATCCGCTCGTAGCTTTTGACATCGAAGCCGTCTCCGATCCGCGCGAGCGACGCCTGCGACGCCTCGACAAGCCCGTTGACGAAGCGGACGCCGACGGCCGCCTCGCCCAATTCGTGCTGGATGTGTCCGCTCCGTTCGGGCCGATGCGGGCGCGAGCCCTTCAGGTATTCCTTGAAGACCTCCTGGAATTCCGAGAAGCCGGCATAGCCGAGCGTCTGGGCGAAGCGCACGAGCGTCGAGGGCTGCACCCCCGCCTGGGCCGCGACGCTGCTGATCGTTCCAAGCGCGACCTCGCTCGGATGCTGCCAGGCGAAGATCGCGACCTGGCGGAGGCGCTTCGGAAAGCGGATCGTGCCGGACGAGAGGACGGCGCGAAGCTCCTCGTAGGTGCGCGGCCGGGCGTAGCCGAGCGCCGCCTTTCTGCGATGGCCGCTTTCCCCCCGGGCTCCGCTCCTTGGCGCGCCGCTCGCCGGTTTCGGGGATAATGGCTTCTGCCGTTTGCTGCGCATCTTGCTCCGCAACGCGCCGATCCCGGCGCCCCTTGAACGACCTGCATACCCATCCGCCCGTCGTCGGGCCGGCCGCGACTTACGACTCCTTGGTGATCCGCGCGTAGGTCGCGGTGACCGCGAGGACGATGAGGCCGAAGAGAACGCGCCGTGCGCCCTCGGGGACCTGCAGGATGGTGAGAAGCGTCGTCAGGACCGTCAGGATGAGCGCGCCGACGATCGTGCCGGCATAGCCTCCGCGACCGCCGAATATCGAGGTCCCGCCGATCGCCGCGGCGGCGACGGAGGGCAAGAGAAGCGGCACCGCGAGCGACAGCGACGGCGTCTTGATCAGCCCGATATAGAGAAGACCGGCGATACCCGCGAGCACGCCGGAGAGAACATAGAGGGCGACGATGACCTGCCAGTAGCGGACGCCGGCGAGCCGCGCCGCCTTCTCGTTGTCGCCGATGGCATAGAGCAGCCGGCCGAACCCCGTCCTCTTCAATGCGAAGATGATGAGGATCGTGAGCGGCACGAAAAGCGCGAGCGCGTTCGGGATGCCATAGGTCCGCCCTGTCCCGAGCCATACGAGGAATGCGGGAATGGCCGATCCCGTCGCGATCACCGTGCGCTGATAGACCTGCAGGATTCCGGTGCCGATCAGGCTGGTTCCCAAAGTCATGATCAAAGGGTGGACCCTGAAGACCCCGACGCCTATGCCGTTCGCAAGCCCGATCAGGACGGCCGGCGCGAGCGCGATCAGGAACGCGATCGCCGGGTCCTGGTGCGTCACCTGCGTTGCCATGATGAACGCGCTCATCGTCGCGACGGTGCTGACCGAAAGATCGATCCCGCCGGTCAGCATGGTCAGTGTCTGGCATGCGGCGAGGATGGCGAGGGGGACGGAGAACTTGATCGTGTTCGCGACCCAGCGCGAATTGACGATGCCGGGGCGCAGCAGTTCCAGCGCGATGACGAGCGCGATCAGGAGAACGATCAGAGGGATGAGCGGCTGATCGCTCATCAGGCGCCGAAGGCGCCGGCCAAGCGGCACCGACACGGGCTGCGGCATCGCTTCGGACATCAGGCGCGCCCCCGCATCGCGACGAGCGCGCCGAGCATCAGGACGACGACCATGATCGTGCCCTCGACGATGGTTGCGACATTGGGATCGACAGCGAGGAATGTCAGGTCGCTGCGCACGAGGCGGAGGATGAAGACCGCCACAATCGGCCCGAGAAGACCGCCGCGCCCGCCGCCGAGGGTCACGCCGCCGAGCACGACCGCCGCGACGCTCGCCAGCAAATAGGGCCCGGGGATCGGCGCGCCGATGCCCGTCCCCATAGTGAGGGCCAGGCCGCCCATGGCCGCGAACAGCCCGGCAAAGGCGTAGGCGACGATCTTGGTCCAGTTGACCGCAACGCCGCTCCTGAACGCCGCGAGACTGTTGCTGCCGATTGCGTAGATCGACAGCCCGAGACGCGAACGGCGCAGCGGGATCCAGACAATGCCGACGCAGACGATCAGCAATATCAGCGACTTCGGCAACCAGTCCGTGATGGCGCTCGGCACGCCCGGCAATCCTACGGTGCCGACGATAAGCGCCTTGAGCCATCCGGCCGCGGCACCCCCCGGTGCATTCAGCACCAGGAGCGCGGCGCCCTCCCAGACGAAGAGCATGGCGAGCGTCACCACGATGTCGGGCACGCGCGTCAGCACGATCAGCACGCCATTGACGGCGCCGATCAGGAGCCCGAGCAGCAGCACGAAGACGACCACGAGGACCGCAAACTCTCCGCTGCCGCCCTGCATCGAGCGCGCCGCCGTCACGCTCAGAAAGGCCATCATGGAGGCGATCGAGAGGTCGATGCCCCCGGCAATGACGACGACGGTCTGCCCTGCCGTCGCAAAAGCGAAGGGCAGGGCGGCGCCGGCAAGGGATGCCACCCCGAGAGTGCCGTAGTCGGGCTGGATGAGCCTGGTGATGACGAACATCAGCGCGAGCAGGACGAACAGCCCGACAACCCAGGCGCTTCGACGGAGGGTTCCGATCATGCCGGCAAGCATCCTCAGCCGCCAACGCCCGACGCCACGCCCGGCCGCGCATCACCTCCGTCCCGCCCCACATCGTGCGAGAGGCCATGGGCGGCGCGCATCAGCGTCGCCTCATCGACGTTCGCGGCGGAGAGCGTGTCGACGACGCGTCCCGCGAAGATGACGATCGCGCGGTCGCAGACGAGCCCGACCTCGGCCAGCTCGGACGTGTAGAGCAGCACCGATGCCCCCTGCGCCGCGAGCTCGCGCAGAAGCTGATAGATCTCCCGCTTCGTGCCGATATCGATACCCCGCGTCGGGTCGAAGCAAAGCAAGGTGCGCACGCCGGTGGCGATCCAGCGGGCGATCGTCACCTTCTGCTGGTTGCCGCCGGAAAGCCGCTGCACTTCGCCCTGCGCGCGCGTGTCGATCTGAAGCCGCCCGATCGCGTCGTCGACCTTGCGCTGCTCCGCCGCCGTATCGATCGGTCCCCAGGAGCGGAAGCGCGCGCTGAAGGGAAGCGCGATGTTCTCGCGCACCGAGCGCTGCATGAGGAGGGCATCGGCGCGGTCGCCGGGAACGAAGACGAGGCCGGCGCGGATGGCGTCGGCAGGATGGGTGAACTGAACTTTATTGCCGTCGACCTCGATGCTGCCGTCGGACGGCCGAACCGACCCGGAGAGGGCGCCGAAGAGTTCGTCCTGTCCTTGCCCCTCGAGTGCGACGATGCCGAGGACTTCGCCGGGAAGGACGTCGAACGAGACATCCTGAAGCTTGGTCCCGACGGAAAGGTCGCGGATGCGCACATGCGGGACGGCGTCCGCGGTTCCTTGCGCCGCACCGGCGTTGCCATGCGCGGCGGCGACCTGACCCTTCTCGAGCGGCGAGCCGAGCATCAGCTCGACGATCCGCTCCTCGGCGCCCGGCCCTATGTCGACCACGCCCATCGTCTCGCCGTCGCGCAGAACCGTGGCGCGATCGCAGAGCGCCGAAATCTCCGTCAGCCGGTGGGATATGAAGATAATCGAGTGGCCGGTCGCGCTTCGGCGCCGGACGACATCCAGAACGCGCTCCGAAAGGTTCGCCGGCAGCGCCGCCGTCATCTCGTCGAGCAGAAGCACGTCGGGCTCGAGCGCGAGCGCGCGGGCAAGGTCGAGCACCCGCAGCACGGCAAGCGGTATGTTCCGGGCGGTCTCGCGCATGTCGAGGTCGGGGACGCCGAGCTCGCTCACCCATGCCCGGAACGGCTCCACCGGCGTCCTGGTCAGATGCAGGTTGGCGGCGACGTCGAGATCGGGGATGAGCGCCGGCTCCTGATAGACGGAGGCGAGCCCCGCCAAGCGGGCTTTCGCCGGCGACTGCAGGTCGCGGCTTTCGCCGCGGATCAGGATGCGTCCCGCATCCGGCCGCAATGCGCCGGTCAGAATCTTCACGAGCGTCGACTTGCCGGCGCCGTTCGCGCCCATCAAAGCGTGAACCTCGCCCGGACGCAGCGAAAGCGACGCGTTGCGGAGCGCCGCCACCGCGCCGTAGCTCTTGGCGATGCCGCTCGCCTGCAGAAGCAGTTGGGCTGTCACGGTTCGGCGCCGTCACGTTGCAATTGAAATGGTGGCGAGGGCGCGCGGCGCGGAGACCGCGCGCCCTCGCGGCTTGTCAGAGCAGAGCTATTCGCCCGGTCCCTTGCAGGCGACGATCTGATCCTTCGTATAGGTCGTCCAGTCAGGGATCATGATGCTCACCGGCCATTCGGGGCTGAGCGAGGGATCGGCGGCCGCCTTCAGCTTCGCCTGACCCTCGGGCGTATCGTTCGCCCAGATTTCGGGCTTGACGTGCACGACCTTGCTGTCCGGCTTCTTGCCGTCGAGGATCTGCAAGGCAAGCGTCACGCCGGCGCCACCGATCGAGCCCGGATTGGTGACCGCCGCGCCGACCAGGCCTTTGACGGAGAGGAGCTGTCCGACGAAGCCGGCATTGTCGGCGCCGACGATCGGCACCAACGGCACATCGGATTCCTGCAAGGCGTCAACGATCACGTTGTCGATTCCCGATGTCCAGACGCCGTCGAATTTCGCGCCGGTCGCGATGAAGTTCAGGATCTGCTGCTTGGCCTGATCCTGCTGCCAGCCGGTGAACACCTCGTTGACGACCTTGATGCCCGGGTTCTCGGCGAGCGCACGCTTGAAGCCCTTGTCGCGGTCGTCGTCCGCCGGTGCGCCCGCGGCGCCGCGCATATAGACGACGTCGCCCTTGCCGCCGAGCTTGTCGAACAGCCATTTGGCGCCGAGATAGGCGTATTCCTCCTGGTCGTTGGAAATGACGTAGGCGGAAGGCTCGGTGACCGCCTGGTCGACGGAGACGACCACGATGCCGGCGTCCGTCGCCTCCTTGACCGCGGCGTTGATCCCGTTCGGGTCGGCCGGGTTGACGACGATGGCATTGACGCCGGCGCTGATCAGGTTGCGCATATCCTCAAGCTGACCGGCGGCGTCGGTGTTGCGGTGGGCGATGTTGAGCGACGACACCTCGCCCGATGCGAGCGCCTGAGCCTTGATCGCGCAGATCATCTCCTCGCGCCAGCCGTTGCCCTGCACGGTGTTCGACACGCCGATCGTATATTGCTTGGCCATGGCCGGCCCGGCGCCTGAAATGGCAAGCGCTACGGCCGCCGCGTACGGCAGCATTGTCAAATATTTTGCCCGTTTCATCAGAACTCTCCTCTCCTCACACTCTTGTTTCGTCTCTGGTCGACCGTCACGCATCGGCTTGCCCGGACGTCTCCGTCGACCGATCGTGCATCCGGCTGGCGCGTCCGCGACCCCTCACTTGACGTAGGGTCGCAGCATATCGCGGGCCAGCAGGAAGCCTCGCTTCACAAGCTCGTCAGTGCCCTCGAACGTCCGGTCCTCATGCTCGATGATGACCGGCCCGTCGTAACCGGCGCGATAGAGCCCGGAGAAAATGACATTCCAATCGACGTCGCCGAGGCCCGGCATGCGCGGGATCTGCCATCCGATGCCGGATGAGAACGTGCCGCGCTCGTAGAGACCGTCGCGGTCGATCATCACGTCTTTGCCGTGGACATGCAACATGTGCGCGCCGAACTCGCGAATGAAGCGTCCCTGATCGATCATCTGCCAGACGAGGTGCGACGGGTCGTAGTTCATGCCGACGTCGCCGCTCCACGCCTCGAGGATGCGGCGCCAGATACGCGGCGAATACGCGATGTTGTGGCCGCCCGGCCATTCGTCATAGCTGAAGATCATCGGGCAGTTCTCGAACGCCAGCTTGACGCCGTTGTCGCGCGCATGCGCGATTACGTCCGGCCAGAGCTTCAGCGCATCCTGCCAGTTCTGATCGACGGGCTTGGCGGCGTCGCCGCCGCAGAAAGTGTTGACGACGGGAACGCCGAGGCGGCTCGCGGCGACGAGGACCTTCTTCAAATGGTCGATGACGGTGCGGCGATGCTCCGGGTCGGGATGCAGCGGATTTGGATAATAGCCGAGGGCGGAGATCGCGATCCCCTTCTCCGCGAGCTCTGACACGATCTCACCGGCTTTCGACGCCGAGAGGTCGGCGACATCGATGTGGGTCGTGCCCGCATAGCGTCGGGTCGGGCCGGAGGATTTCGGCCAGCAGGCGATCTCCAATGCCTCGAAGCCGACCGAACCCGCCCATTCTGCAACTTCGATCAGCGGCGTGTCCGCAAACGGCGCGGTCAAGAGTCCGAGCTTCACGTCTTCCTCCTAGCTTTGTCTCGCATGCGCCGCAGGTCCTCTCGCGCCCGGACGGTGGAAACGCCTGCAGCAAGGTGGCGACATATCCGATCGGACGCTCCGACAGGAGCCCATCGATGTGGCGGGCGAGGGTGGCGCGGAACGACGCACACTCTGAGAGTGCCCGGTCGAAGAGAGCGTCGTTCGCCACAATCTCGGCCGTGAGCGCCGCTCCGTCCCTTCCGGCGCGCTCGGCCGCCTGCGCCACGCTCTCCGCCAAAGGATCCTCGACCGTCCATCGCCGCCCGAAGCGATGCGAGGCGCTGGCGAGATAGACGATCCACGCCGCGACGACGACTGAAAGGAGCTCCACGCTCCCGCCGTTCCGCATGCGCTCGCGGATCGGATTCAGGAACCTTTGCACGAGCTTCTGCGACCCGTCGCTGGCGATCTGGTGATTGCGATGCCGGATGGCGGTGTTCCCGAGCCTGCGGAACACTTCTTCAATATAGCGCTCAGGCGAAATCCCCGGCACCGGCGGAAGGGTCGGCGCGCTCTCGCCGAGAAGCATGCGGCGAACGAACTCGGCGAGCAGAGGGTCGAGCACGGCATCGCCGCTATGCTCGTACCCGGCGAAAAGCCCGAGATAGGCGAGCGCCGACTGCGCGGCATTCAAGAGCCGCATCTTGATGAGCTCATAGGGCGCAACGTCGGCGACGAAGCTCGCCCCGACGAGGTCCCATCCCGGCTTGCGGCCCGCGAAGCGATCCTCGATGACCCATTGGCGAAACGGCTCGCCGACCACCGCGGCGCGGTCGCGGTAGCCGAAGCGCCGCTCCAGCAGATCAAGGTCGGCCTTCGATGTCGCCGGCACGATGCGATCCACCATGGTGGACGGGAACGCGACATTCGCGGCGATCCATGCCGACAGCGCCGATCCGCGCTCCGCCGCCATGGCGCCGACGACGTTTTCGAGGATCGCTCCGTTCGAGGGGATGTTGTCGCAGCTCACCACCGTCAGCGGCCGGCCGTGCGATTCCATCCTGAGCGCCATGGCGCGGGCGAGAATGCCGGGGAGCGTGCGGGGCTCGGCCGGCGCCTCAAGGTCGTGCGCGACATCCGGAAGGGCCTCGTTCAGCGAGCCGGTTGCCGGCTTGTGGCAATAGCCCTTCTCCGTGACCGTCAATGTGACCACGTCGATCTCCGGAGCGGCGAGAATAGCAAGCGCTCGCGTGACATCGACCTCGGCGTCGACCGTCGACACGATGCAGCCGATGACGCGCGCGTCGATCCGCTCGTCCTCCCGCAACAGGCGGGTATAGAGCCCGTCCTGACGGCCGAGCGTGTCGGCAAGGCTGGGCGCACGGATGTTGATGCCCACCACGCCCCAACGGTCGAAGCGCTCGTTCAAAAGGTCGTCGGTGAAGTCCGCCTGATGGCAGCGGTGGAAGGCGCCGACGCCGACATGCGCCATGCCGACCGAAAGCTGCGCACGGTCGTAGCGGGGCCCCGCGACGGCGCGCGGCAGGCGGCCGAGCATCGACGCGTTGAGCACGCTTCGAGTCATGCCGGCGCTCTCCATCAAGACGCCATCCGTGCCGATGTCCAACGGCTGCCCGCGTGGCTCGATTGCACGGCGGCCTCGATGAACCTGATGCCCCTTGCGCCGTCCTCGACGGTCGGAACCGCCGCCGCGATCAGAGGATCGGGCGCCTCCCCGGCGCGGCGCGCGCGCACGAGATGCGCCGCATCGCGATAGAGGTTGGCGAAGCCCTCGATGTAGCCTTCCGGATGCGCGGCGGGCATGCGCGAGACGCGCTGTGCGGCGGCGGTATTCGCCGGCCCGCCGCGGACGATGGTGCGCGCCGGCTCCCCGAAAGGCGCAAAATGCAGAATTTCCGGATTCTCACCGCGCCATTCGATGCCGGCCTTCGAGCCGTAAACCTTGAGCGTCAGATTGTTGTAGTTCCCCGGCGCGACCTGGCTCGCGAGGAGAACGCCCTTCGCGCCGCCGGCATAGCGCAGCATCACGTGCGCATTGTCGTCGAGGCGCCGGCCCGGCACGAAGGTCGTGAGTTCGGCGGCGACCTCGTCAAGCTCAAGCCCGGTGACGTAGGCGGCGAGATTGTGCGCGTGGACGCCAATGTCGGCGAGACACGCTGAGGCGCCCGCCTGCGCCGGGTCCGTCCGCCACGCCGCCTGCTTCTGACCCTCCGCATCGATCGGCAGGGTCAGCCAATCCTGAATGTAGGTCGCATGGACGAGACGCAACGTGCCGAGGTCGCCGGCCGCGACCATCTCGCGCGCCTGGCGCACCATGGCGTAGCCGGTGTTGTTGAGCGTCACGGCGAAGACGAGACCTTTTTGGCGCGCAAGCGCGACAAGCTCGGTGGCCTCGGCCATCGTCGTCGTCAGCGGCTTGTCGCAGATGACGTCGATGCCGACGGAGAGGAACGCGCGCGCGACCGGAAAGTGAAGATGGTTCGGGGTGACGATGACGACGACCTCGATGCCGTCGGGACGCGCCGCTTCGCGCCGCGCCATCTCGTTGTAGTCGTCGTAGGAGCGCTCGGGGTCGAGGCCGAGGTCCTGTCCGGAGAGACGGGCGTTCTCGGGGTGCGCGGAAAGCGCGCCGGCTTCGAGCACGTATTCGTCGTCGAGGCGCGCCGCGAAACGGTGAACGGCGCCGATGAAAGCGGCGCGACCGCCGCCGACCATCCCGTAGCGCAGGCGACGGACCTTGCCCGCGCCCTTCACCGAATAGACCATGATCCTCCCTCAGGCCGGCATGACGTTCGCGGCGCTTTGGCGAGACAGTGGCACAAGATTTCCATTTGTCAAATATGGTCAGATCGTTCTAGACGGCCCAACCGGGCCGTCGCGTGGGGGCCGACAATGGGGACCCAGGCACGATCGTCATGGAAGCCCGGCTCGACGGCCGGATTTCTGATGGTCGCCGCTCCGTCGGAGCGCAATCTTGAGCCGCAGCGCGATCCCGCTTCCCACGTCGCGCGCTATCCCGTCGCGCCGGTAGCCGAAGCGGCTGGTCGCCGATTGGGAGGCCTGCCGGCGACGTCCTCCGCTTGTCGAGCGCCTCCGGCTTCAGGAGATCAAGCGCCGGAAATTGCCGTAAAGTCGCCTCGCGTTGTCGGTGAGCTCCGGCATTGCGGCATCGGCGTCGGCCTTGAGCTCAGCCAGCGCCCCTTGTCCGAGCGTGCTCTCAAGCGCCTGCCGATAAGCGGGGACCGCGCCCCAATTGTCGACCGTCTCCGGCTCGATCTCGACGTGGTACTGCATTGACCACGCATGCCGCCCGACCCGCATGGCCTGAACGGAGCAGGCGTTGGATGTGGCGAGCACGACGGCGTCTTCGGGGGGCTCTGCCACGCGCACGGAATGCCATTGCAGGCATTTCTGCGTGGTCGGCATGCCGGCAAAAATCGGATCGGCAACGCCGGTCGGCGGTCAGCTCAATCTCGAGCATCCCGATTTCGGGCGGCCGTTGCGGACCGCAGGTGCCGCCGAGCGCGTCGGCGAGAAGCTGATGCCCGAGGCAGAGGCCGAGAAAGGGCCTGCCGAGATCGCGCACCCAGGCTCGGATGGCGCGCTTCTCCGCAACGAGCCACGGGTGCTCCTCGACGTCCCACACGTCCATGGGCCCGCCCATCACCCAAAGCGCGTCGTAGCGCTCGAAGGGCGGGATCGGCTCGCCCCGATCGAGCTCGACGGCGTCCCACTCGACGCCGTCCTCGGCGAGGAAGCGGCGCAGCACGCCCGGGTGCTCGCAGTCGATATGCTGGAAGACGAGGAGCCGCATCGGCGCGCTCGCCCCTCAAACGTCCAAAGTGTGGTCGCGTTCCCACTGCGTGAAATGCGCCGCGTAGGCATTCCACTCCTGGTGCTTGAGCTTCAGATAGGAATCGGCGAATTCCTCGCCGAGCGCGCGCTTCAGCCCCTTGTCCTTGTCGAAGGCGCGCAGCGCGTCGAGGAGATTGAGCGGCAGCTTCGGCGCGCCCTTCACCTTGTGTCCCTCGGCATACATGTCGATGTCGTAGCGCTTGCCCGGATCGGCATCGGTGGCGACGCCGTCCATGCCGGCCGCAAGCACCGCCGCCTGCAGGAGGTAGGGATTGGCGGCTCCGTCGGCGAGGCGGAGCTCGAAGCGGCCGGGGCCGGGCACGCGCACCATGTGGGTGCGGTTGTTGCCGGCCCAGGTGATGGTGTTGGGCGACCAGGTGGCGCCCGAGACCGTGCGCGGCGCGTTGATCCGCTTGTAGCTGTTGACCGTCGGGTTGGTGATCGCGGCCATGCCGGTCGCATGGCTCATGATGCCGCCGAGGAAGTGGTAGCCCTGCGCCGACAGGCCCATCGCGTCCTTGTCGTCGGCAAAGGTGTTCTTCTTGCCGGCCTTGTCCCAGATGGAAAGGTGCACGTGGCAGCCCGAGCCGGTCAGCCGGGCAAAGGGCTTGGGCATGAAGGTGGCGCGAAGCCCGTGCTTCTCGGCGACCGACTTCACCATGAACTTGAAGAAGGAGTGGCGGTCGGCGGTGACGAGCGCGTCGGCGAAGTCCCAGTTCATCTCGAACTGGCCGTTGGCGTCCTCGTGGTCGTTCTGGTAGGGGCCCCAGCCGAGCGCCAGCATGTGGTCGCAGATCTCGGCGATCACGTCGTAGCGGCGCATCAGCGCCTGCTGGTCGTAGCAGGGCTTTGACGCGGTGTCGTATTCGTCGGAGATCGCCTGCGCCGTCCTTGGTGATCAGGAAGAACTCCGCCTCCACGCCGGAGCTGCATCCGAGCCCCTTGGCGGCGGCTGCCGGCGACGGCTTCTTCAGCACGAAGCGCGGCGCCTGCTCCACCGGCTTGCCATCCATCGACGCCAGTCGGCCGCGACCCAGGCGACCTCCGTTCTTCCAGGGAAGCTGGATGACGGAAGTCGGCGTCCGGCATGGCGAAGAGGTCGGGGTGCGCCGGCGTCATGTCGAGCCAGGTCGCGAAGCCGGCGAAGCCGGCGCCTTCCTTCTGCATGTCGCCGATCGCCGCGGCCGGCACCAGCTTCGCCCGCTGTCCGCCGAAAGAGATCGGTGAAGGAGATCATGAAGTAGCGGATGCCGCGATCTTTGGCGATTTTGGCGAGATCACCTGCCATGGAATTTTTCCCCCTCCTCAGTCGATGAGCCCTCGCCGAACGCGTAGCGCAAATAACCTCCCCGCAAGGGGGAGGTTACACGCCGGAACGCTCGATCGAACGCCACTAGAAGCCCCTCTGTCCCGGTATCCAGTTCGTCCCCGCCAGCGGCACGCGCGCCATCGCCGCCGCCTCGATCGTCAGCGCGCAAAGATCCTCCGGCTCGAGATTGTGCACGTGGCTCTTGCCGCAGGCGCGCGCGACCGTCTGCGCCTCCAGCGTCATGACCTTCAGGAAATTGGCAAGCCGCCGACCGGCGTGGACCGGGTCGAGGCGGGCGGCGAGGTCGGGGTCCTGCGTGGTGATGCCGGCCGGGTCGCGGCCCTCGTGCCAGTCGTCGTAGCAGCCGGCGCGGGTGCCGAGCTTCTCGTATTCCGCTTGAAGCGCCGGGTCGTTGTCGCCGAGCGCGACGAGCGCCGCCGTGCCGATCGACACCGCGTCGGCGCCGAGCGCAAGCGCCTTCGCCACGTCGGCGCCGGAACGGATGCCGCCGGAAATCACGAGCTGCACCTTGCGATGCATGCCGAGTTCCTGCAGCGCCTCACGGCAGGTCGCACACAGGCGAGCGTCGGCTGGCCGACATGCTCGATGAACACTTCCTGCGTCGCCGCGGTGCCGCCTTGCATGCCGTCGACGACCACCACGTCGGCGCCCGACTTCACCGCGAGCGCCACGTCGTAATAGGGCCGGGCGCCGCCGACCTTCACGTAGATCGGCTTCTCCCAGTCGGTGATCTCTCTCAGCTCCTGGATCTTGATCTCCATGTCGTCCGGGCCGGTCCAGTCGGGATGGCGACAGGCGGAGCGCTGGTCGATGCCCTTCGGCAGCGTGCGCATCTCCGCCACCCGGTCGGAGATTTTCTGGCCGAGGAGCATGCCGCCGCCGCCGGGCTTGGCGCCTTGCCCGACGACGATCTCGATCGCGTCGGCTGCCGCAGGTCGTCCGGGTTCATGCCGTAGCGCGACGGAAGATACTGATAGACGAGGATTTTCGAGTGCCCGCGCTCCTCCTCGGTCATGCCGCCGTCGCCGGTGGTGGTCGAAGTGCCGGCGATCGTGGCGCCGCGTCCGAGCGCCTCCTTTGCCTGGGCGGAGAGCGATCCGAAGCTCATCCCGGCGATGGTGATCGGGATTTTCAGTTCGATCGGCTTCTTCGCGAAGCGCGTGCCGAGGACGACGTCCGTGCCGCAACGCTCGCGGTAGCCTTCGAGCGGATAGCGCGAGATCGAGGCGCCGAGGAACAGCAGATCGTCGAAGTTCGGCAGCTTGCGCTTCGCGCCGCCGCCGCGGATGTCGTAGATGCCGGTGATCGCCGCGCGGCGGATCTCCGACAGCGTGTAGTCGTCGAAGGTGGCGGAGGGCCGCGGCGTGGTCGGCGGGTTCTGGTAGGTCATGGCTGCATTTCAATACGCATCGGCATTGTCGATATCGAAGTTGTAGAGTTTTCGCGCCGAGCCGTAGCGCCTGAAGTCGGCGGCCTTGCGCCTCGATGCCGGCCTCGGCGAGCAGGCGCTCGACGATTTCGGTCGTGCTCCGGTCGCATCTTCTTCTCGATGCAGTCGGCGCCGAGGCTCTTCACGCTGCCGCGCACGAAAAGCCGCGCCTCGTAGATGGAATCGCCGAGCGAGTCGCCGGCGTCGCCGAGCACGACCAGGTTGCCGGACTGCGCCATGAAGGCCGACATGTGGCCGATATTGCCCTTCACCACGATGTCGATCCCCTTCATCGAGATGCCGCAGCGCGAGGAGGCATTGCCCTCGATAACCGAGAAGGCCGCCGCGGCCGGTGGCGCCGGCATATTGGCTGGCGTCGCCCTTCACGACCACCGTGCCCGACATCATGTTCTCCGCCACGCCCGGCCCGGCGCTGCCGTCGACGACGATCGTCGCCGCCTTGTTCATGCCGGCGCAGTAATAGCCGACGCTTCCCTTGATCTCGACGCGGATCGGCGCGTCGATGCCGACCGCGACGGCGTGCCGGCCCTTCGGGTTGAGGACGAGCCAGTCGCGCTCGTTGGTCCCTTCGCTTCAGGCATGCAGAGTCTGGTTGAAGTCGCGAAGCGAGGTCTCGGCAAGATCGACCGTGGGCATCAGCGCTCCCAGAAATAGACGGTCGCGGGCTCGGGCTCCCAGACTCTTCGCTTCATCGATGCCGGGAAGGTCGACCAGCGCGCGGTATTCGGAGCCGAAGGCGACATATCGCCGGTCTCGGCGAGCACCGCCGGCTTGCAGGCGATCGGATCGCGCAGCACGCCGAAGCCGGTCTTGGTGCCGACCACGAAGGTGTAGAAGCCGTCGAGATCGGCGAGGCCCTTCTCCAGCGCCTCGCCAAGGTTCGAGCCCCTGGTTCATGCGCCAGGTGAGATAGGCGGCGGCGACCTCGGTGTCGTTCTCGGTCTCGAAGCGTCATGCCGTCGTGCATCAGCTCGCGGCGAAGATTGTTGTGGTTCGACAGCGAGCCGTTGTGGACGAGGCATTCGTCCGGCCCGGTGGAGAAGGGGTGCGCGCCGAGCGTCGTCACCGCCAATTCCGTCGCCATGCGCGTGTGCCCGATGCCATGCGTGCCCGTGCATATGCGCAAGGTCGAAGCGGCGCGACGACGTCGGTCGGGTAGCCGACCTCCTTGTAAATCTCGATGGCGTCGCCGGCGCCCATGATACGGAGACGCGGGTTGAGATCGCGGAGCGCGGCCTGCGCCTCCTCGAGCTTGCGCGATCGGAAGGCTCAGGACGGCATGGGTGTCCTTCAGCTTGATCGCGACCTTCGCCCCGATCGCCTGCGAGAGCTTTTCGGCAAGGCCGGCAAAATCCTTCGCCGGCTCCGACGATTGGACGGTGATCTTGCCGATGCCGTCATCGGCGTCGCTGTAGATGGCGAAGCCCGCGCTGTCCGGCCCGCGGTCGCCGAGCTTGGCAAGCATGTCGGCGAGCATCGCGCCGAGCTTTGGCTCAAGGGCCGCGTCCTTCAGAAACAAGCCGACGATACCGCACATGATCGCTTTCCACCGCGCCGCACGCTATGAACCGCCGCGGCGCTTCGAGAAATAACAGCTGGCGAGCGCGGGCTCAATCGGAAAGAATAAAAGTTTCCCTACATGAAACAAGAGGATATGGGCATGCCGCGCTCCGGAAGATCGCGTGCTTCCCAAGGCGGGGCCCTCAAAGGGCAGGCGAGCCCGACGAATCGCGCGCGCATGCTGAAAGGCGAGGGCGGCCAGAATCCCCACCAGCTCGGGGGCGCGCGCGACAATACGCTGGAAGTCTCGATCGGCCGCGAGGTCCGCTCCTTCCGCACGAAGCTCGGCATCACCGTGGCCGATCTCGCGGTTGCGGCGAAGCTTTCGCCCGGCATGCTGTCGAAAATCGAGAACGGGCTGACTTCGCCCTCCTTAAACACGCTGCAGACCCTCTCCGCTGCGCTTGGCGTGCCGGTCACCGCCTTCTTTCGCCGCTACGAGGAGCGCCGCGACGCGGTGTTCGTGTCGGCGGGACAGGGCCTCGTGATCGAGCGTCGCGGCACCCGAGCCGGGCACCAGTACCAACTTCTCGGCCACACCGGCGGCGTCACCGGTCGCGTGGTGGTGGAGCCCTATATGATCACGCTGACCGACGAGTCCGACGTGTTCCCGCTCTTCCAGCACTCGGGGCTCGAGTTCATCTACATGCTGGAAGGGGAGGTGGTTTACCGGCACGCCGACCGGCTCTATCCGCTCCTCCCGGGCGACAGCCTGTTCTTCGACGCGGATGCTCCGCACGGCCCGGAGGAGATGCGGAAGCGGCCGATCCGGTTCCTGTCGGTGATCTCCTACGTGCGCGACGAAGGCTGAGCCGCCGGGCGGGTGCGCCGCACAAAGGGCGGCCAACCCATCGGGGCGGGCCCAAAAGGAGACCGCTTCGCACCATTCCATCTTGCTTCGGCGATATTGGTCGCCTTAGGCTAAAGCCTCCGACGAGCGGAGTGGTCGGACGTCGCTAGAGGGGGAGAAGAAAAGATGCCGGCGCGCGTTGCCATCATCGGAACGGGGCCATCGGGGCTTTCGCAACTTGTCGCATTCGAGGCGGCGCGCAAGAAGGGCGCTCGGATCCCCGAGCTCGTGGTTTTCGAGAAGCAGAGCGATTGGGGCGGCCTGTGGAACTACACGTGGCGCACCGGGCTCGACGAATATGGCGAGCCTGTGCACGGCAGCATGTACCGGTACCTCTGGTCGAACGGTCCGAAGGAATGCCTGGAGTTCGCCGACTACACGTTCGACCGCCACTTCAAGCAGCCCATTCCGTCCTTCCCGCCACGCGAGGTGCTCTATCGACTACATCCTCGGACGGGTGAAGAAGCGCGGCGTCCGCAAGCACATCCGGTTCTCCACGCCGGTCCGCTTCGTGGAATATTCGAGCAAGACCGGGAAGTTCGCGGTCACCTACGAGAATTTGAAGGACCGCAGCACGCACACCGAGAATTTCGACTATGTGGTCGTGGCGAGCGGGCATTTCTCGGTGCCGAACGTCCCGCACTTCGAAGGCATCGAGAAGTTTCCCGGCCGCGTCATGCACGCGCACGACTTCCGCGACGCGCAGGAGTTTGCCGGCAGGCGCCTGCTCGTCGTCGGCGCCAGCTACTCGGCTGAGGACATCGCGCTCCAGTGCCACAAATACGGCGCCGCGCACGTCACCATGTGCTGGCGGACGAAGCCGATGGGCTTCCACTGGCCGGAGGGCATGGACGAGCGGCCGCTTCTGATCAAGCTCGATGGCAAGACGGCGCATTTCAAGGACGGATCAAGCCAGGAAGTCGATGCCATCATCCTGTGCACCGGTTACCAGCACCACTTCCCATTCCTGGAGGAGAAGCTGCGGCTGAAGACTCGCAACCGGTTGAACCCGCCGGGGCTCTACAAGGGCATCTTCTGGGAGAAGAACCCGAAGCTCATGTATATCGGCATGCAGGACCAGTTCTACACCTTCTCCATGTTCGACCTGCAGGCCTGGGTCGCGCGCGACTTCATGCTCGGCCGCATCAAGCTGCCGTCAAGGGCGAAGATGGAGAAGGAGACCGCCAAGTGGGTGGCGCGCGAGGAGAAGCTCAAAAACCCGACCGAGCAGATCGACTTCCAGACCGACTACATGAAGGACCTTGCCAAGGATACCGACTACCCGAAGCTCGACTTCGACGACTGCGCCGAGATGTTCAAGAAGTGGGAGCACGACAAGGAGCATTCGATCCTCGGCTACCGCAACAACGCCTTCCACTCGGCGGTCAACGGCACCGTGGCGCCGCTTCACCATACGCCGTGGTTCGAGGCCCTGGACGATTCCATGAAGAGCTTTCTTGCAAGCCGAGCCTAGGTTTGGCGGCGCCGAAGGCGAGGGCCTCCGCCGCGCATTGATCTGAGGAATTGCGGCCCCTACCGTCGGGAGGAGACGCCAGGTTCCGAAATGCTGGATCGGCCCCAACCATCGATCGCACCGCTCGTGCCGCCGGCGCGCAGCACGATCCTGCGTCCCGGCATGCGGGCGCTTCCGCCCGGTGTCGAGCGCTATCGCATCGAGGGCGGCACCACGATCGTCGTCGATATCGAAGCGGGCGACGGCATTCTTGTCACCGACGTGGAGGGCGGCCAGGTTTGCGAGCTGATCGCGTTCGGCGCCGACGGTCGAGCGGATCCGTCGGTCATCGGCGCGAAGGCCGCGGCAAGCCCGATCGCTCCGCTTGCGCTCACCGGCGACGATGGGGCGCTCGCCGCTCGACTTGCGCGCCGCGGCATCGCGGTTGCCGGCGCTCGGCCGATATGCGTCTTCGACAGCGCTTCGCCGCCGCAGAACACGGCGAACTTCCGCGCCGAGCGGAAGGGCTCTCTCATCGTCTCGGTGCCGGGCGCGGCGATGCAGCCGGGCGACCAGGACACGGCGACGCCGATCGAGGTCAGGGTTACGCGGGCGACGCCCCGCCTGCCCGGCGAGGCCCCGCAATTGCCCGATCCGCTCGCCGATCCGTTGCAGGATATCCGCGTCAATCGCGCGACGGCGGAGGCCTATCTCGTCAGCGCCGGCGAATATATCCAGGTCATCGACGTCGCCGGCCGGCAATGCTCCGATTTCCAGTGCTTTTCCGCCCGCAAGCTCGACAAGGGCCGCGCGCTCCCGCTCGACGCGACGACGACGCGCAGCCTGACCGGCCTCGGCTATCCCGCCCCGGGGCTGCCGGCCAAGTGCTTCGACCAGGACATGGAGCCGCTGGTCGAGATCATCCGGGACACGGTCGGCCGCCACGACGCCTTCGCGCTCGCCTGCTACGCCAAGTTCTACGAGGACATGGGTTATCCCGGCCACGCCAACTGCACCGACAATTTCAACGGTGCGCTCGATCCCTACGGCATTGCGGCGCGCAAGGGCTGGATGGCGATCAACTTCTTCTACAATACCGGGATCGACTCCAGTAACGCGATCTTCTTCGACGAGCCGTGGTCGCGTCCCGGCGACTATGTGCTGATGCGCGCGCTGACCGATCTCGTCTGCGTCTCCTCCGCCTGCCCCGACGACATCGATGCGGCGAACGCCTGGAACCCGACCGATATCCATGTGCGCACCTATTCCGACAAGGAGCGCTTCTCACGAGCGGTGGCCCATCGCATGACGCCCGACGCCGAGCCCAAGCTGACGCGCGAGACCGCGTTCCATTCGCGCTTCGCCGCCCATACCCGCGATTTCGTCGACTACCGCGGCTATTGGCTGGCGCAGAAATTCAACGCGGGCGGCCCGATCGAGGAATACTGGGCGGCGCGCGAGCGGGCCGTCGTGATGGACCTTTCGCCGCTTAGAAAATTCGAGGTGACCGGCCCGGACGCCGAAGCGCTGATGCAGTACGCGCTGACGCGCAACGTGCGAAAGCTCGGCGTCGGCCAGGTCGTCTATTCGGCCATGTGCTACGAGCACGGCGGCATGCTCGACGACGGTACGCTCTTCCGGCTCGGGCGCGACAATTTCCGCTGGATCGGCGGTGACGAATATGACGGCGTGTGGCTGCGGGAACTGGTGGAGAAGAAGGGATTTTCCGCCTGGGTGCGCGCCTCCTCCGACCAGCTCCACAACATCGCCGTGCAGGGCCCGTTTAGCCGCGACATCCTGAAGGACGTCATCTGGACGCCGCCCGCCCAGCCGGCGCTGGCGGAGCTTCAATGGTTCCGCTTCACGGTCGGTCGGATCGGCGCCTTCGACGGCCCGGCCGTCGTGGTCTCGCGCACCGGCTATACCGGCGAGCTCGGTTATGAGGTCTTCTGCCACCCGAAGGATGCCGGCGCGGTCTTCGACGCGATATGGGAGGCGGGCCGGCCGCACGGACTGGAGCCGCTCGGCCTGCAGGCGCTCGACATGCTGCGCGTCGAGGCGGGGCTCATCTTCGCCAACTACGAATTCTCGGACGAGACCGATCCGTTCGAGGCGGGCATCGGCTTCACCGTGGCGCTGAAGACGAAGGATGACGACTTCGTCGGCCGCGACGCGCTGATCCGTCGCAAGACCAATCCGCAGCGGACATTGGTCGGGCTGGAGATCGACGCCAACGACGCCGTCGGTCATGGCGACTGCGTGCATGTCGGCCGCGCGCAAATCGGCGTGGTGACGAGCGGCACCCGCTCGCCGCTTCTGAAGAAGAACATCGCGCTCGCCCGGCTTGACGTGAGCGCAGCGGAGATCGGCACGAAAGTCGAGGTCGGCAAGCTCGACGGCCAACAGAAGCGTCTGCCCGCCCACGTTGTCCGCTTTCCGCACTACGATCCCGAAAAGCTTCGCGTCCGGAGCTGACGGCGACGTCCCGCCTGTTGCGTGTGCGGGTTTGCGCGGATGTGACCAATTTCTGCGCACTGCGGGTCCGGCACGAGACCAATTCGGACGGTACGGTCCAAATTGGTGTTGCTCTGGCGCGCCTGCCCGTCTTAGATTTCCTCGGGGAAGGCCGACGACGAACCGTCCGTCGCCTGGTTCGGAGGTTGCGCTGGCCACAAGGGGAGAGTTCCGATGACCCTCAAGATCAACTCCAGACTTGACCGCAGAAAGTTCCTGACCGGCGTCGCCGGGGCCGCGCTCATCGCCAACACCGCCGTGCCGCGCATCGCCTTCGCGCAAGACAAGGTGGTGAAGATCGGGTTCCTCGCTCCCCTCACCGGGCCGGTTGCGGCCTGGGGCAAGCCGGGGCTCGAGGGTTGCGAAATCTGGCAGGATTGGACCAACGCCGCCGGCGGCATCAATATCGGCGGCGAGGCCTACAAGGTCGAGTTCCTCCCCTATGACGAGGAATACGATGCCGGCAAGGCGCGCACCGGCGCGACCAAGCTCATCGAGGAAGACGGCGTCAAGTTCATCATGATGCTCGGCGGCGATCCGTGGCCGGGCGTGGAGGACATCGCCGCGCGCACCGGCATGCTGGTCTCCACGCTATTGCCGAGCGACCTCACGCCGGAGACGAAAACGCTGGTCGCGCCGTGCGAGGTGCACCCGA
Organism: uncultured Alphaproteobacteria bacterium; assembly: GCA_963750115.1. Taxonomy (GTDB): domain Bacteria; phylum Pseudomonadota; class Alphaproteobacteria; order Rhizobiales; family Afifellaceae; genus DASWJZ01. The sequence goes on from CAVVPM010000009.1 coordinate 58,336, forward strand.
TCTATAATGTGACGGGCGTCGAATGGCTGGCGGAGAACAAGCCGGATCTGAAGACGGCGGTGATCTGCGCGCAGGACGATTCCCTCGGCAAGCCTTCGGTCGCCACCTACCTCGCGGCCTTCGAGGCGGCCGGCATCAAGGTACTGGGCGACCCGCTCTTCTTCGACCCGGCAACCACCGACTTCGCGCCGGTGATGACGCAGCTTCTGTCGAACAACCCCGACATCCTCTGCCTCGACACCTGCTACGCCGACTACGTGCAGCCGCTCTGCGAGCAGGCCTACCAGCAGGGCTACAAGGGCCAGATCATCTCCTGCACGGTCGACTACTACAAACGCATCATCGAGCGGACGTCGAAGGAATTCATGGAGGGCGTCGTCTTCCAGTTCCCCGATTTCGACGACCCGAAGCTCAACGATCCGAACATCAACTTCCCCAAGCCGAACGATTTCTACGCCGAGTTCGTGAAGCGCTTCGGCGCCAACGAATGGTCGGCGGTCTCCTGGGAATATTCCTCCATCATGGTGCTGTGGAAGGATGCCGCCGAGAAGGCCGGCAGCGCCGACCCGGACAAGGTGCTCGCCGCCATGAAGGACGACGGCTACGGCAACCATATCTACGGCAAGGCCAAATGGTGGGGTGAGAAGCTGTTCGGCATCGACAACGCGCTGGTCGGCAACTGGCCGGTCGTCGTCATCCGTGACGGCAAGGCGCAAATCGCGGAGTTCCGCTCGATCCCGGCCTGGATGGACAAGCACGAAGATCTGCTGATCAAGCACATGACCGCGCTCGGCCAGATGTGGAACCAGCGGACTTAAAGGTCTCCGGCGCATCGGGCTTGGGCGCTGGAAGAAATACGATCTTTGGTCATGCCCGGGCTCGACCCGGGCATCCGCCCCGTGATCGCGCCTCAGCCACGGTTACGGAATGGATTGCCGGATCAAGTGCGGCAATGACGACGGGAACAGGAGCGCGCTAGACTCTCCCGCATGGCCGATCTTGTCATCCAGACCATCTTCAACTCGCTTTACGCCGCAAGCTACATGGCGTTGATCGCCGTCGGGCTGGTGCTGATTTTCGGCGTCATGGGCGTCATCAATTTCGCCCATGGCGAGCTCTACATGATGGGCGCCTATACGGTGGTCTATCTCTTCGCCGGTCACGGCGTTCCCTTCGTCATCACGGTGGCGGCGGCGCTCGTCTTCGTCGGCTGCCTCGGCCTCTTCATGGAATGGGCCTTGTTTCGGCCGCTCCGCGACAATCCGCTCGGCGGCCTCATCGCCTCGATCGGCTTCCTGCTCATCCTGCAAAGCCTGGCGGTCACGAAATTCGGCCTCAGAATGCAGAACATTCCTCTGGTGACGCGCGGAGGCATTGAAGTCGGCGGCGCGGTGCTGACCTACGGGCGCCTCATCGTGATCGTGACGACCGTGGTGCTCCTCGGCCTTTTGTGGACCTTCCTCAGGCGCTCGAAGTTCGGCTGGGCGTTGCGCGCGTGCGCACAGGACCGCGAGGCGGCGGCGCTGCAGGGCATCTCCATCAACCAGACGGCGCGCTACGCCATGTTCATCGGCGGCGGCCTTGCCGGCGTCGCCGGCGCGCTGACGGCGCCGCTCGTCGCGCCGACGCCCTATATCGGCCACTCCGTCATCGTCACGGCTTTCATCATCATCATCGTCGGCGGCATCGGCAGCCTCGAAGGAGCGGTGATCGCCGCGATCCTCTACGCGTTCGTCGACACCATCGTCACGACGCTGCTTGACGGCGTCATCGCCAACATCGTCGGGCTCCTGTTGATGCTGGTCGTCCTGATCGTCTTGCCGAACGGCCTCTTCGGGGCGAGAGAGCGTGCCTGAAAGAAGCCGGACGCTCGCTCGCTTCGCGCGCCTTCTCGGCGTCCTTGTCCTTGTCGGCCTGTTGATCGTCCTGCCGCATCTTCTGAGCTTCTCGCAGCAGGAGCTGCTCGTCTTTCTCGTCATCAACGTGCTGATCGTGACGAGCTACCGCCTGCTCACGCTGACCGGCGAATGGTCGCTCGCGCATGTCGTGCTGATGGGCGTCGGCGGCTATGCGAGCGCGCTCTATGCAAAGTCATTCGGCGTGCCGGTGCCGCTCTCCATTCTGCTCGGTGCGGCAACGGCGGGGGTCGCCGCCTTCCTCCTGAGCTTCCCGCTGTTTCGCATGAAGGGATTCTACTTCCTCATCGGCTCATTCGCCGCCGGCGAGGTGATCCGCCTCATCTGGAAGCGGTTCACCTATCCGTTCGGCGGGGCGACCGGCCTCAAGCGCATTCCCGGGCTGCCCAGCCTCGACCTCGGATTCGCGCACGTCGATTTCTTCTCGCCGGTCGCCTACTACTACCTGATGCTCATCGTCGTGGCGGTGTCGGTCTATATCCTCCACCTCGTCGAGCGGTCGCGCATCGGGCTCACCTTTCACGCCATCCATTGGCAGGACAAGCTTGCGCAATCGGTCGGCATCGAGTCGTTCCGCTATCGCATGCTCGCCTTCGTGATCGCCTCCGTCTTCGCCGGGCTCGGCGGCGCCTTCTACGCGCATTACCTTTCGACCGTGAACCCCAACCAGTTCGACGTGGAGGAGATGGTCTACGTGGTGATCTGGACGATCGTCGGCGGAACGACGCGGCTCTACGGGCCGATCCTCGGCGTGGTCGTGCTGACGGTCATCGACGAGGTCGTGCTTAGGGCAATCGGCGCCGACCAGATCCGGCCGTTCCTTTACGGCGTGATCCTGATCGTGACGATTCTGTTCCTGCCGCAGGGACTGGAGAGCCTCGTCATTCGCTACGTCGAGCGGCCGACCGGGCGGGAGAACCGCGCCGCGGCACGCGAGCCTGCTCAGCCTCTCGTTGGGGACGGCGTCACCGAGGGCGACGGCTGAGCGGTTTGCCTTTCACGCCGGCTATGCGTCGCGCCGGCAGGCGATGAGGATCACCGCCGCCATCAGCTTGCGCGTGTCGTTGAGCATGGCCGGCTTCTCGCGCCGCCAGCGGGCGAGCCGCTCGCCCGCCTCGGCTGCCGAGGCAAGCCGCAGCTCGCCGGGTCCGTTGACGCGGCCGCGCGCCTCTTCGACGAGCTCCGCCCATTTCACCCGCCAGCGCGCCTCGTAGGTCGCCCGATGCCGCTGCTCCATGCGCATGTGGAAGAGCGAAGAGCGCGCAACCCGCGGCGCCGTCATGTTGGCGACCCAGCCGTCGCAGCGCTTCCAGACATTGGTTGCTTCGCCGACAGTGGGGCCGCTCAACGCACCCTTCCCGGCGGCGATGAGGGCGGCGCCGTGATTGGCGAGGCTTGCGCCAAACCGCGGATCGTCGTTGCGGAAATGCGCGGTCGCGATGCGGACGCCAAGAGCGATTTCGGCCCGAGCCCGCTCGTTGTCGCCTTGCGCAAGGCATTCCATGGCGGTCTCGGCCGCCGCCTCCCAGTCGAGGTCCTCCTTCGTCCAGCCGGCCGCGAGGAGCTCGGTCATGCTCCACGGCTCAGGCACCGAGATAGGCCCGGCGGACGTGCTCATTGTCATGCAATTCGGAGGCGATACCGTGCAGCGCTACGCTGCCCGTCTCGAAGACATAGGCATAGCGGGCGAGGCGGAGCGCGAGCTCGGCGTTCTGCTCGACCAGCACCACCGGTACGCCGCGCTCCACGATCTCCATGACGATGCGGCCGATCTCCTGCACCAGCAGGGGCGAGAGGCCCATCGACGGCTCGTCGAGAAGGAGCAGCCGCGGGCGGGACATGAGCGCGCGACCGATCGCAAGCATCTGCTGCTCGCCGCCGGAGAGCGTCCGCGCCCATTGTCCGCGGCGCTCGCGGAGGCGCGGGAAATGCCCGTAGACCTGATCGAGATCCGACTCCACCGCCGCCTGGTCCTTGCGCAGGAACGCGCCGGTGCGAAGATTCTCCTCCACCGTCAATCCCGGAAACACGCGGCGGCCTTCCGGCACGTGCGCGATGCCGCGCGCCACGATCTTCTCGGGCGCCAGCGCATCGATCCGCTCGCCGGCGAAGCGGATTTCGCCGGCCGAGGGGCGCACCAGGCCGGAAATCGCGCGCAGCATGGTGCTCTTCCCGGCGCCGTTCGCACCGATGATGGTGACGACGCCGCCCTCCGGAACCGCGATGCTCACGCCTTTCAGCGCGGCTACCTTGTGGTAGTGGACCTGGAGGTCGGCGATCTCAAGCAGCATGGCTCGATTGATGGCTGGGACGGCCGAGATAGGCTTCGATCACGCGCGGATCGTTGCGGACCTCCTGCGGCGTGCCCTCGGCAAGGGCGCTGCCGAAATTCATGACGGTGATCGTGTCGCAAAGGCCCATGACGGCCTGCATGTCGTGCTCGACCAGCATGATGGTGACGCCGCGCTCGTCGCGAAGCTGCCGCACGTGCCCCATCATCCGCTTCGTCTCCTCCGGGTTCATGCCGGTGAACGGTTCGTCGAGGAGCAGCACCTTCGGCTCGGCGGCGAGCGCCACGGCCATGCCGAGGGCACGCTGATGTCCATGCGGCAGGCTCGACGTCGGTTCATCGGCAAGATCGGCGAGGTCGAAGAAGGAAAGCACGTCGCGCGCTTTCTCGTCGGCGGCGCGCTCGCGCTCGGCATCGGTGCCGAGCACGCGGGCGAGGAACCCGGCTTGCGCGCTCCGGTGACAGCCGACCCGCACATTGTCGAACACGCTGAATTCCTGGAACAGCGTCGTTCCCTGGAAGGTGCGGACGAGCCCCGACTGCGCGAGCACGCTGGTGCGGGTGGCGGTGATGTCGCGGCCTTCGTAGAAGATGCGGCCGCCGGTCGGCGCGTAGAAGCCGCTGATCAGGTTGAAGGTCGTGGTCTTGCCGGCGCCGTTCGGCCCGATCAGCCCGTGGATGCGGCCGCGGTAGACCTTGAAGCTCAGATCGTCGACGGCGCTCAGACCGCCGAAGCGGCGCGACAGGTTGCGAACTTCCAGAAGAGGAGCTTCAACCGCGTCGCCGATCATTGACTCCTCCTCGGGGGAGGCGAAATCTTGGCGGACATCCGGCGGACCGGTCAAGCCCAATCGGGACCAAAGGTCCTGGCGGGCCCTGCGCCTGCGGCCGAGCGAGGAGATGGAGGTCGAAGATGACCGAGACGTTCAGGGCCGCCTGCGTTCAGTTCTCGGCGCGGCGGGAGATCGAGCCCAATATCGAGAAGGCCCTGCGGCTTTCACGCGAAGCTGCGGCCCGCGGCGCAAAGCTCATTGCGCTGCCGGAATACTTTTCCGGCATCGCGACGCAAGGTCACCGCCTCGTGCCGACGGCGTTTCGCGAGGCGGAGCATCCCGCCATCCCGGCGTTCAGGGACGCGGCACGCGAGCTCGGCGCCTTCATGCTGCTCGGTTCGCTCGCCGTGACGCAGTCCGACGGGCGGATTGCCAACCGCCTCTACCTGATCGACCCCGCGGGCCGGGTAAGCGCGCGCTACGACAAGATCCACCTCTTCGACGTCGATCTCGCGCCGGGCAAGCGCTATCGCGAATCGGAAACGATCGCGCCCGGCTCCGTCGCGGTCGTCGCCGAGACGCCTTGGGGCGGCCTCGGCCTTTCGGTCTGCTACGATCTCAGGTTTCCGCAGCTCTACCGCGCGCTCGCGAAAGCCGGCGCCACGATGCTCGCCGTGCCGGCGGGGTTCACCCGGCTGACGGGCACGGCGCACTGGCACGTGCTCGCCCGGGCGCGGGCGATCGAGAACGGCGCCTACGTGATTGCGCCATGCCAGAACGGCGTGATGGAGGGCGGCGGCGAATGCTTTGGCCACTCGCTGATCGTCGGCCCGTGGGGCGAAGTGCTCGCCGACGGCGGAGACGACGAGGGCATCATCGTCGCCGACATCGATCCGCAGGCGGTCTTGGACGCCCGACGGCGCATCCCGGCGCTGACGCACGATCGGACCTTCTCGGTGGAATCGGCGGTATTGGGCCCGGCCGGGCGGGCGGCCTAGCGGCAGGGCCTGGGAACGCAGCCCGCCCAAGGGGCCGCGCGGGTTAGCGGCTGTTCGCCTGCAAGAGGTCGTCGCGCGCCTTGCCGAGATGCACGGTGATCAGCGCCTCCGCCAGTTGCGCGTCACGCTGATCGACCGCCTGATAGATGCCGCGGTGCTGGACGTGATAGTCGGCGATTACATCCGGCGTCAGGATCTTCTCCTTCATCGCGTCCCACTGGGCGTGCAGGCGCACGATGTTGATCTGCTTGTAGAAGATGAGAAGCAGCGGGTTGCGTGAGGCGCGGGCGATGAGGAGATGGAACTCCGCGTCCCATTTGGAGAACTCATCCTTGTCGTTGCCGCAGGCCTCCGCGCGGGTGAGCACCGCATCCATGTCGGTCAGATCGCGGCGCGTGGCGTTGAGCACGGCGAGCCGCGTCGTGACCGGCTCCACGGCGGAGCGCGCGTCGATGAGCTGCAACGGGCTGATAACATCGATCACATCGCCTGCCGCCGGGCTCCCGAGGCCCGAGGCGGTGACGAAAGTGCCGCTGCCGAGCTTGCGCGAGACCAGTCCGGCGCGTTCAAGCTGGTCGAGGGCGCGACGCACGGTGCTGCGGGCGGCACGGAACGTCACCGCCAGCTCGCGCTCGGGTGGAAGCTGGTCGCCGTCGCTGTAGGTGCCCGCCTCGATGGCGTTCCGCAGGTGCGCCGAGATGGCGCCGACCCCGCGACCCTGCCTGATCAGCCCCTCCAAATCGACTTCTCCTCGCATCGTTCGCTCCGTCCCTTACAGTCCTGGCATATCAGCGCTTGTCGGCCTTTTGCCAAATTGGGCGTCCAATTCGCCCGCAGTGGAAGAAATTGGTTTACAATCGGTCCGTGACTATGCCCTGATATCGGGGTGGAAGCGACAGGATTTCGTCTGCAGGGAAGCCCCCTGATCGCCACCGCAGATCATCGATTTGAACCACGCGTTCAACTAAAGGTAATGGCGCATGGCACTGCCCGAAAGCACAAAATATGCGGTGATCGGCGCGGGTATCCATGGCTTGAGCACGGCTTTCCATCTGGCCGAAATGCTGAAGGCGCGCGGTCGCGGTTCCGGCGGCGATATCCTTGTCCTCGACAAGACCTCTATTGCGGCGGGCGCGTCCGGCATAGCCTGCGGGGTCGTTCGCAACAACTATTTCCAACCGGCGATGCGCGAGCTGATGGCGCATTCCGTCGCCGTATGGGAGAGCGACCCGGAAGCCTACAGCTATCACCCCGTCGGCTATATGCAGATCAGCCCGGAATGCATGCGGGAGGATGTCGGCTCGATCTACGAACAGCAGAAGGCGATCGGCTACGAGTCGGTGTTCATCGATGGGGCCGAGGCGTCGCGGCGCTACATGAAGGGCCTCTTCGACGACTGGCAGGCGGAGGGAATCACCTCCGTGCTGCACGAGAAGAAGGGCGGCTACGCCAACAACCAGGCGTCGATGCGCGGGCTTGCCGCCAAGGCGGAGCGGGAAGGCGTGCGCATTCTCGCCGGCGTCGAGGTGCTCGGCTTTCAGTTCGGCTCAAACAGCAATGCCGTGACCGGCCTGCTAACCAACCAGGGCAACATCGCCTGCGAACACGTCGTGGTCGGCGCCGGACCTTGGGTGAACCGCATCTGGAACTATTTGGAGCTGCCAAAGGCGATCGCCGTCAGAGGCGGCGACGGCACGCTGCACGAGGGCGTGCCGATGTGGAAATACTGGTGCCTGGAGGAGGGCACCCTCGGCGTCGATCCGAACATGCACCGGATGAACGACGGCGGCTTTCCGCCGGTGCTGCACGTCGACACCGACGCGCCGCTTCATTCCGATATCGACGGCCGGCTCATCACCGACGCGCTCTGGGGCATCTATTACAAGCCCGACTTCAACTTCGGCGGCATTCAGGGCGGCGCGGCTCCCTACAAGGTCGAGCAGGAACCCGACCGCGTGGCGGTCGATCCCTACGGGCCGGAATCGCCGGATTTCATCGTCGGCGAGAATTTCGTCGAGATGTGGTGCTCGGCGCTCGCGCATTGCCAGAAGCGCTTCGAGGGGAAGATCAGCCAATACAAGAAGCAGGAGAAATCCGGCGGGCTCGGTTGCTTCACCCCCGACAATTTTCCAGTCTTCGATACGTTTCGCGAGAACGTCACCGTGATCGCCGATTCCAATCACGGCTATAAGATGATCGGGGTCGGCAAGCTGGTCGCCGAGGAGCTGATGGGCGAGAGGAGCGCGCTGTTGGAGCCGTTCCGATTCTCGCGCTTCGAGCGGGGCGCGCTGCATCCGACGTCGCACAGCCCGTTTCCGTGGAGCTGAGGGTGTGATGCGAGGCGTCGCGGCGGTGCAGGTGTTTCTCTTCGCGCAGGCGGGACGAGAGGGGAGCGGGGCGACGGCCGGTGGGCGTCGCTAGGGTCAGGGGGCAGTCGTTCAATGGCTACGGATATCGAAAAGTTCGTCGAGGCGCGAGGACGCAAGGCCCTCGTCAGCGAGGTTCGCAAGAAGATCGACACGCTCGGCGTCGAATATCTCTATCTGCAGTTCGTCTCGGTGACCGGCCGCATCATGGGGAAGGGAATTCCCGCCGATCACTGGGAATTGGTGGCGGAGAAGGGCTTCCAGCTCGTCTACGGCGCCACGATGAACCTCTTCCTCAACCGCCACGGCGAATATCTCGGTTACGGGCCCGAAGCGGCCGAGCTCGTCGGCATTCCCGAGCCCGAAACGTTCATGCAGCTTCCCTGGGACAAGCGGGTGGCGCGCATGTGGTGCACGCTCTTCAGGAACCGCGAGGAGCGGGCGGAGCCCGGCGCCTTCCTCACGGCCGACGCGCGCGGCAACCTCCGCCGTATCCACGACACGTTCAAGAAGGAGCACGGCCTCGAACTCCGCCACGGCACCGAGCCGGAGATGATGTGGCTGAAGAAGGACGAAGGCGGCCACCCGGCCGGCGGCTATTCCAACCCCTATTGCTACCACATCGATCAGTTCGAGAGCCTGAGGCCCGTCTACATGCGGGTCATCGAATATTGCCGCAAGATGGGCCTCGACATGATCCAGGGCGACCATGAGGATTCGCCCGGCCAGCTGGAGCTGAACTTCACCTTCGACGATTGCCTCCGGACCGCCGACCGGCTGGCGACCTATCGCCAGATCTGCGCCCAGGTGGCGCGCGAGTTCGGCATCATCGCCTGCTTCATGTGCAAGCCCTTCATGAGCGTCTCGGCGAACGGATGCCACCACAACATCTCGCTGTGGAAGGGCGGCAAGGACGACGTGAAGACGCTCGGCAACGACCCGAAGAGCCTCCCCGGCATGAAGCAGAACTACATCTATCGCACCGGCGGCGAGAACACCTTCATGCCGGACACCGACGATATCCAGCTTCCCGGCAAGATCGGGCTCAACGCGATCGGCGGGATCGTGAAGCATCTGGGCGGCCTCACCGCGATCGGCTGCTCGACGGTGAATTCCTATCGGCGGCTCTGGGACACCGGTTTCTGGGCGCCGGTCTTTGCCGACTGGGGCTTTCAGAACCGCACGACGGGCCTGCGCGTCTCCGCGCCCGGCCGCTTCGAGTACCGCGCGGTCGACGCCATGGTGAACCCGCATCTGATGGCGGCGGCGCTGCTCAAGGCGATGGATGACGGCCTCAAGCACAAGCTCGATCCGGGTCGGCCGGAAGAGCGCAACATCTACCAGGCCATGGAAGCCGGAAAGCAGGTGAGGAAGCTGCCGATGACGCTCGGCGACGCGCTTGCGGCGCTCGCCAAGGACGAGGTCATCAAGTCCGCCATGCCCGGCGAGATGTATCGGCTCTACGACGAGTACAAGCGCGACGAATGGGAGCGCTTCCTCCACACCACAACGGAGTGGGATTTGAAGATGTATCTGGATTGCCTGCCGTGAGGAGCGGCGATCGGCAGATCGGCAGTCGGCAGTCGGGAAGAATACATGCTGCCCGCGCTATCCGACTGCCGATTGCCGACATCCGACTGCCGCAGAAATGGAGTGACAAACAATGTGTGGAATAGCCGGGCTCATCCATCGCGACGGTGCGGCGACCGTCGGCAAGGAAATGACCGCGATGCTGCAAAGCCTCAGGCATCGCGGCCCCGACTTCGACGGGATTCGCGGTCTACGGGATTTCGAGCGCCAACGAATACGTCATGCGGCTGAAGCTCGCGGAGAAGGAGGATATCGAGGCCGACCCGCGCATCCACGAGAAGATCAGGGAGCGCCAGGCGGAGGTCGACCGGCACCTCGCAGAACTCGGCGCAGCCGTGCTCGATGTGTCGGAGCCGACCGAATACGCCTTTCGCTATCGCCTCAGCTATGCCGGCGACACGCGCAAGCTTGCGAAGCAGATCGAACGGATCGAGGGCGCCGAAGTGCTCTCCTTCGGCAGCGCGCTGGAGCTGATCAAGGACCTTGGCGACGCCGACGAGGTGTCGACGCAATACGAGCTCGGTAAATTCCGCGGGACGCACGGCATCGGACATACCCGCATGGCAACGGAATCGGATGTCGATATCCGCTCCGCGCACCCTTATTGGGCTTACCCCTATAACGACATCGCCGTCGTGCATAACGGCCAGCTCACCAATTACTGGATCATGCGGCGCGAGATGGAGCGGCGCGGCCACCGCTTCATGTCGAACTGCGACTCCGAGCTCCTCGCCGTCTACACGGCCGACAATCTGGAGCAGGGCGCAACGCTGGAAGATTTGCTCAAGGCGTCGATCAAGGAGATCGACGGCGTGTTCACCTATCTCGTGGCGACCGACAAGGAATTGGGCCTTGCCAAGGACACCATGGCGGCGAAGCCGATGGTGCTCTACGAGAGCGACAATCTCGTGGCGCTGGCGTCGGAAGAAGTGGCGATCCGCACCTTGATTCCGCACGAGATCGACACCTCCGATCCCTACGACGAAGAGGTCCGCGTATGGCAGAGATGAGACGCGCCGCTACCCCAAACGCTTCAAAACCGGTGAGCGTCTCCCATGAGATGGGGATGCACACCGAGCAGCTCCGCGGGCGCTCGCAAGAGAATTTCTTCGATATCGACCTGAAGGAGGAGCACGCCGGCTTCTCGCTGCCGAACGCCTTCGACGTCGACTACAACAAGCGCGCGGAGATCGACGCTTCCGACATGCCGGAGAAGGCGGTCAATCTGCGCATCCGCGAGCTGATGCAGGAAGGCTACGGCAGCATCGTCATCAAGAATCCCGGCGCCAAGCACTCGATCGCCGTCGGCATCTTGAACCGCCTCAATCTCATCATTGACGGCTCGCTCGGCTATTTCGGCTGCGGCCTGATCGACGGGCCGAACGTGCGGATCGCCGGTCGCGTCGGCTGGTCGTGCGCGGAGAACATGATGAGCGGCACGATTCTGATCGAGAAGAATGCCGGCTCGCAGTTCGGCGCAGCGATCCGCGGCGGCGACCTCGTCTGTCGCGGCGACGTCGGCTCGCGCACGGGCATCGACATGAAGGGCGGGACGATCATCGTCGGCGGCAATACCGGCGCGTTCACCGGATTCATGATGCAGCGGGGACGCATGGTGATCTGCGGCGACGCCGGCAAGAACCTCGGCGATTCCATGTACGACGGCACGATCTATATCGGCGGCGAGCCAGAGAGCCTCGGCGTCGACGCGGTATGGGGCGAGATGACCGGGCTCGACCGTGAATGGCTCGCACGCAAGCTCGGCATGTACGAGATGCTTCCCGCCGACGGTATCGACCATTTCCGCAAGATCGTGGCCGGCAAGCAGCTGTGGAACTACGACAATCTGGAGCCGAGCGAGAAGAAGCTGGTCCTTTGAGACCGTTCGGCGGACCTTTGAACACACGAGGATAATCGATGGCGAAGAAGGCCAGCGGAAACGGGGCGAAGAAAGTGCCGGCTGAGAGCAGCCGCTACATCCTCGGCCACAGCAAGATTTTCACGCCCGAGGTCATCAACGACATTCACATCAAGTCCGATCTCGGCCGCTACCGGATGCGCGGCTTCTCGCTGTTCAAGAAGATACCGCATTGGGACGATCTCACCTTCCTGCCGGGGACGCTTACCCGCTTCGTCATCGAGGGCTATCGCGAGAAATGCGAGACGAAGACGATCATCGGTCCGAAAGCAAAGCGGCCGTTCGAGATCGACATTCCCGTCTACGTCACCGGCATGAGCTTCGGCGCGCTTTCCTACGAGGCGAAAATCGCGCTTGCACGCGGCGCGACCATGGCCGGCTCCGCCACCTGCTCCGGCGAGGGCGGCATGATCCCCGACGAGCGGCGCTATTCGGTCAAATGGTTCTACCAGTGCATCCAGTCGCGCTACGGCTTCAACCCGCACCATCTGCGGCTCGCCGACGCCTGCGAGTTCTTCATCGGGCAGGGCTGCAAGGTCGGGCTCGGCGGGCATCTCATGGGGCAGAAGGTGACCGACCAGGTCGCCGAGATGCGCTCGCTTCCGGCCGGCATCGACCAGCGCTCGCCGGCGCGGCATCCGGACTGGCTCGGTCCGGACGACCTCGCCTTGAAGATAGAGGAGATCCGCGAGGCCACCAATTGGGAAATACCGATCCAGCTGAAGCTCGGCGCCGCCCGCGTCTACGATGACGTTCGCATGGCGGTGAAGTGCGGGCCCGATTCCATCTATATTGACGGTATGGAAGGCGGCACCGGCGCCGGCCCGCATATCGCCGCGGAGGAAACCGGCATTCCGGGCATCCCCGCCATCCGACAGGCGCGCCGTGCCATCGACGAACTCGGCAAGCGCGGCGAGGTCACGCTCGTCTATGCCGGCGGCATTCGGAACGGCGGCGATGTGGCGAAGGCGCTGGCGCTTGGGGCCGACGCCGTCGCCATCGGCCATTCGGTGCTGATGGCGCTGAACTGCAACCGGCATATCGAGGGCGTCACCGACTATGAGAACGAGATCGGCGTGCCGGCCGGCTATTGCTACCATTGCCACACAGGGCGCTGCCCGGTCGGCGTGACCACGCAGGACCCGGAATTGAGGAAGCGTCTCGATCCGGAAGAGGCCGCCGAGCGCGTCTACAATTTCCTCCATACCCTCACCATGGAGGCGCAGATGCTTGCCCGCGCCTGCGGCAAGACCAACGTCCATTCGCTCGAGCCGGAGGACCTCGCGGCTCTGACGATGGAGGCATCGGCCATGGCGCAGGTGCCGCTTGCCGGCACCGACTACACCGTCGGCGTCGATAACTATCACGACATCAGCTGAGCCGGGGACGCGAGCAATGGCAGGCACGAGCTACAAGGGCTCCGACATCAAGTCGGTCGACCAGTTCATCGAGGATTCCGCCGGGCTCGACTCAAGCCGCGAGCAGGAGATCGGGCAGCACATCGGCTATCGCTACGACGTCAACCTGCTTCCCGACTACGGGCGGCTTACGCCGTATCTCAAGGCCTATATGGAATTCATGGGCTGGGACGACCTGAACTGGCTGGAGGACGTCCACATGGGCTACGAGGACGGCCTGCCCGCCGTCTTCGACCGCAACATCAACGGCTGGGTGCGCATCCCCGGCACGGTGAAGCTCCCCGACAATCAGCAGGATCGCGACATGCTGGCGCGCGAGCTCCTGGTCCGGTTCCAGACCTCGCCCAACCATCCTCTGGCGGAGTTGAACGAGGCGTATCGAAAATTCTGAGGCGCTATTTCCCTCCCTGTCGGGGGAGGGATCGAGGCGGCGGCGCCGCGGCCGCAGCTTCCCATTCCGGCTCGAAGGCGAGCACATGAGCCGTCTCCGGCAGGGAAGGATTGAAGAGCCGGTTGTGCCAGATGGCGGCCTCGCGCGCGGCGTCGCTTGGACCGAGCGCACGCACGCGGCAGGGCAGCTCGTAGCGCTGGCGGAACTGATCGAACGCCAGAACCGTGTCTCCGCCCTCGATGAGGGCGGCGGCGAGGGCCGAACTCCTCGGGAAAAACGGCGTAGAGGCGGTCGCTGAAGGTGTGCGGCTCCTGGAAGAAGTCCGCTTGCAGGAAAGCCAGGGCGCGATCGTAGACTTCGCGCGCGTCGTTCGAACGCTGCACCTGGAACTTGAAAAAGGCGGTGCTTTCGCGCGGTTCGGCCGGCAACAGCAGCACGGTGACCGCCGGTGACAGCACGCGGCCGTCGCGCGTGCGGACGCCCGGGCGCATGCCCGGCGAGGGCCGGCCGCCATCCTGACGCATGGCGATCTGCCGGATGCGGCACTGCCAGCCGAGGAAATGGTCGCGTAGAGCGTCGGCGGACATTCGCGTCAACATACCTTCAGCGCGCGAGGCCGGCGTTTGCCGCCGGCCTCAGATCGGTCCGCCTGAGACTGCCGGTTCTTAGTCGGGCGGGCGCTCCGCCTCCAGGGCTTTCTGCAGATTGTCGCCCTGGCGCAAGGCGCGCGCCTCGTCCTCCAGCTGGCGGTTCTCCATGCGGATTTGGAGATAGTGCCAGCCGACCCAGAAGATGACGGCGACGATGACCATCGGAACCTCCCACCCCACGAAGGGGTAGATCGGACCGAGGTCGAACATGTTGCCGTTCCAGTCGGTGAAATTTCCCGTTGTCATGATGCTTCTCCGATTCTGGACTATTCGGCCGGCTGCGGTGCGCGCGAGCCGGGTCCGCGAGACATGCCGCCGAGGCGCGCTTCTTGCGCAAGCGCGCCACGAAGCTCGTTATCGTCGCGCTCGGTTGCCGCCTCGATCGCGTGATCGAGACCCGCTAGCTCGACTTCCCGCGGAATCCGAAGCAGGTCGAGCTGCTTCAAAATCCAGGCGACGATGTAGCCGGGAATGAAGCCGAGCACGCCGAACATGATGACTGCGCCGATGAACTGGCCCCACGGCGTTATGTGGGCCCAGGGCTCCGTGTGACCGAGCAGAGCATCGGGGGACGATGGATAGCCCCAAAGCAGGAAGCCCGCGGCAAAAACGCCGAGGAAGCCGGAATAGCCGTGAACGGCTACGGCGCCCACTGCGTCGTCGATCTTGAACCGCCTCTCGACCCAGTAGTGCATCTTGTAGATGATCACCACGATGACCGCGGCGAGGATCAGCGCCTGGATCGGGTGATAGAGGTCGTTCCCGGCGGAGCACCCGATGACGCCGGCGAGCCCGCCGGAGAAGGTCCAGTAGGGGTCGGCCTTGGAGACCAGGTAGCCGGCCATCAGCCCGCCGCAGAGCGACATGATGAAGTTGAACGTGATGGCCGAAAGCGTCGTCGGCTGCAGGTAGATGTTGGTTGCCGACCAGAACACGCCGTCGCCCGGCTGCACATCGTAGAGAGGAATGTTGCAGGCGGCGTAGAAGCCCCAGAAGCCGGTATAGATCAGGAACAGCCCGATGCAGACGAGCCAGACGTTCTGCGGCGGGATGTTGCGCGGCGTGCCGTCGGGCCGGAACTTGCCGATGCGCGGCCCGAGGTTCATGAGCACGGCCAAGCAGGTGCCGCCGGCGATCGCATGCACGACGCCCGACGCATAGGCGTCATGATAGCCGAGGACCTTCACCATCCAGCCGGCCGGGTGCCAGCCCCAGGCGGCGTCGATGATCCAGGTGACCGAGCCGAGCAGCACGGCGATGATCCAGAATGCGCCCGACTTCATCCTTTCGATGATGGAGCCGGAGACGATCGAGGCCGTGGTCCAGGAGAACAGCAGGAAGGCGCCCCAGAAGACGCCGTTGAGGCGCGCCCAGGTCGCGGTGTCGGCGGCGGTCAGGTTGCCCTGAACCGGCTTGCCGCCCATATGCGCCGCCATCAACTCGCTCCACGGCTCAGCGAAATGCGCGGTGACGAGCCCGCCGGTGATGCCCGGCCCGTTGGTCATGGAGGAATAGAACCACCATCCGAAGAGGTAGAAGCTGACGCCCACCACGGGAATCACCATGGCGTTCTTCATCAGCGTGGTCAGGTGATTCTTGCGGCGCGAGACGCCGACCTCGTAGGTGCAAAAACCTACGTGGATCAGGAACATCATGACGATGGTGATCCAGTAGTAGGTCTCGGTGAAGATGACCTGTAACCCTCCAATATCCTTATCCATCCTTGCGTCCCCCGTGATTTCCTACGCCCGACTGACAAACGTTTCCGTCCCGAAAAAGCGGCGGAATCCGTGCGCTTTCGACGCTGAGCCTGTTCGATTTCTGCCAAACGATTGGTCGCGGGCCGTGGATCGGCTGCGCGCCGAGCTACCGGCTGAGCGGTTGTCGCGGTCGGTGGATACCGCTCGCGATTTCGATATCGCTGCGGCAATTGGCGACGCTCTACACACCCCCCGGTGCATGGCCGAGCTCCCCAAGCATCAATTTTGAATGATATGAAAGATTTTTGAAAAGGTGAAGTCATTCCGTTATAAATCGGCGAACCAATCGCGACCGCTGGAAACCATTTGGGCAAAATGGTCCGTGGCCGTGCCTGAAAGCTTGAGTGTGGGCCGGTAGAGGCACCGGGGGAGCGGAGCGGGTCGTGGTTTTCGCGCTTTTGAGATTTGGGCTCGGCCTGGGGAAATTCGAGCGCCAGTTCCCCGTCCAGGGAGACCTGAAACCCTCCTACGACGTGGTGATCATCGGGGGCGGCGGGCACGGCGTGGCGACCGCCTACTATCTTGCACGCGACTACGGCATCACCAACGTCGCCATCATCGAAAGGGGCTATCTCGGCGGCGGCAACACGGCGCGCAACACCGCCATCATCCGTTCCAACTATCTGACGCCGGAAGGCGTGAAATTCTACGACAAGTCGCTGACGCTCTGGAAGGATCTCGCCGGCGACTTCGACATGAACATCATGTATTCGGAGCGCGGGCATTTCACCCTTGCGCACACCGACGCGGCGATCCGCACTTCGCGCTGGCGGGCGGAGGTGAACAAGCACCTCGGCGTCAATTCCGAGCTCGTCTTCACCGACGAAATCGCCCGCCTCTGCCCGCAGCTCAACATGTCGGAAAAGGTGCGCTACCCGATCCTCGGCGCCCTCTACCATCCGCCCGGCGCGATCGCGCGGCATGACGCGGTCGCCTGGGGCTATGCGCGCGGCGCGACGCAGCGCGGCGCGGAACTGCACCAGGGGACCGAGGTCACGGGGATCACCCGCGCGAACGGACGGGCGGTGGGGGTCGAGACGACGCGCGGCGCGGTCAAGGCCGGCAAGATCATTCAGTGCGTCGCGGGCATGAGCTCCGTCGTTGCCGGCATGGCCGGCATCCGGCTACCGATCCGCACGATTCCCCTGCAGGCCTGCGTGACCCAGCCGCTTAAGCCGTTCCTCGATCCGATCATCGTGTCGGGGAGCTTGCACGTCTATGTCTCGCAGAGCGCGCGCGGCGAGCTCGTCATGGGCGCCTCGACCGACCCCTATGGCCTCTACCGCACCCGCTCGACGCTCGATTTCAAGGAAGGGCTGATGCCGCATATGCTGGAGCTTTTCCCCTTCCTCGCGCCGGTCAGGATTCTGCGGCAATGGGCGGGGCTCGCCGACATGACGCCGGACTTTTCGCCGGTGATGGGAGAGACGCCGGTCGAGAACTATTACGTCGACGCCGGCTGGGGAACCTGGGGCTTCAAGGCGACGCCGGTCTGCGGCAAGCGCAACGCGGAGATGCTGGCGACCGGCAAGGTGCCGGACTTGATCCATCCGTTCCGGCTGTCGCGGTTCGACGATTTTCGGCAGGTCGGCGAGAAGGGCGCCGCGTCGGTCGGGCATTGATGACGATGAGCGCATCTCCGGCCGTCCAGTTGTCGTCATGCCCGGGCTTGACCCGGGTATCCATTCCGCGGCGGCGGCAAGACAACCGGATGGATTGCCGGATCAAGTCCAGCAGTGACGACAGAGAGTATGCCTGCCTCGACGCTTCAGTTCTCGGGAGCATGTCATGAAGATCATGCATTGTCCGCTGAACGGCCCGCGCAACATCTCCGAATTCGTCTGGGGCGGCGAGGTGCTGGAGGAGCCCGATCCGGGCCGCAGCCCGACATCGACTGGGCCGCGTATGTCTTCCTGCACGACAACCAGCCGGGCGTGGTGCGGGAATGGTGGCTGCATGCGCCGACCGCCTATTGGTTCATCGCCGAGCGCGATACGCTCACCGACGAAATTCTGCGCACCTATCCTGCCTCCGAGGTTTTCACGTCGCGACGCGACTACGCGGCTCCTGAACCTGAAAAGGGCGAAGCGTGAGCGCGGAGGCGAACCGGCTGCCACCGGCATCGGGCGAATGGATCGACCGTTCGCAGCCGGTCACCTTCAGCTTCGAAGGCAAGCCCTTCACCGGCCTCGCCGGCGACACGGTCGCAAGCGCGCTCGCCGCGAACGGCGAGTGGATCCTGTCGCGCTCCTTCAAATACCGCCGCCCGCGCGGCGTGCTCACCATGGCCGGCCAGGACGCCAACACCCTGGTGCAGCTTCCCGATGAGCCGAACGTGCAGGCCGACCTCTATCCGATCGGCGAGGGGCTCAAAGTCGAAGCGCAGAACGTCGACGGCAGCCTGGAGAATGACCGCGGCGCCATCATCGGCGCATTCGGAAAATTCCTGCCCGTCGGCTTCTACTACAAGAGCTTCTTCCGGCCGAAGGGCGCATGGGCGTTCTGGGAGCCGATCATCCGCCGCCGCGCGGGGCTCGGGCGGGTGAACGAGACGGCCCACCACGGCTATTACGACAAGACCTACGGCTGGTGCGACGTGGCGGTGGTGGGCGGCGGGCCGGCGGGCATCGCGGCGGCGCTTCGCGCGGCGCGCGCCGGCGCCGAGGTGCTGCTCATCGACGAGAACCGCGTTCTCGGCGGCAGCCTTGGCTATGCCCGCTTCGATGCGGACGGCTCGCGCGGCGCGGCAACCCTTGCAGCGCTCGGCGATCAGGTGGCGGCGGAGCCAAACATCGCGGTGATGACGGAGGCGGTCGCGACCGGCCTCTTCGATGACAACTGGCTCGCCGTCGTCAAGGGCGACCGTCTCCACAAGATCCGGGCGAAGCACGTGGTGCTCGCCACCGGCTCGATCGAGCAGCCGCTCGTCTTCCGCAACAACGACCTCCCGGGCATCATGCAGGCCTCGGCCGCGCAGCGGCTCATCCGCCGGTTTGGCGTGCGGCCGGGACGGCGCGCGGTGATCGCGACGGCAAACGGCGACGGCTATGCGGCCGCGCTCGACCTTGTCTCGGCCGGAATCGAGGTGGCGGCGATCGTGGACCTCCGCCCTGCCGCGCCGCGCTGTGCCCTATCCGACGCGGTGCGCGATCACGGCGTCCGCGTGCTTCAGGGCTTCACGGCCTGGGAAGCGGTCGCCGAGCGTGGCAACCGGCATCTGCGCGGCGTCATTGCAGCGGAGATCGCCGGCCGCGGACGCATCAACGGAAGGTCGATCTCCCTCGATTGCGATCTCCTGCTGATGGCGGTCGGCTTCACGCCGACGTATCAGCTTCTCTCGCACGCCGGCGGCAAGGTCCGCTACGATCCGGCGACCGCCATGTTTGCGGTGCAGCGAGGTGCCGAAGGGGATCGGCGTGGCGGGCTCGCTTGCCGGCGCCTATGCGCTCGACGCCGTGATGGCCGAGGGCGAGAAAGCGGGTTGGGCGGCGGCCGAAGCGCTGAAGCTCGATGCCGGTTCCGCTCCGGCCGTGCCGAACGACCGCGGCGACCTCGGCCAGGCGCATCACTGGCCGATCTTTCCACACCCGAAAGGCAAGGATTTTGTCGACTTCGACGAGGACTTGCAGGTCGCGGACATCCGCAATGCCGTCCGCGAGGGCTACGACCATATCGAGCTGGTGAAGCGCTACTCGACCGTCGGCATGGGGCCTTCGCAGGGGCGGCATTCGGCGCTGAACGCCGCGCGGCTTACGGCCGAGGCGACCGGACAGGACCCGCAGGAGGTCGGGCATACGACCGCGCGTCCGCCGTTTGCGGCGGAGAAGATGGGCGTGCTTGCCGGCCGCGGCTTCGAGCCGGCCCGCCTGACCGCGATGCACCACCGGCATATCGAGCTTGGCGCACGCATGATGCCGGCGGGCGTTTGGATGCGGCCCGCTTATTACGGACCGAAGGCGGAGCGCGAGCGGTTGATCCGCGAAGAGGCGCTGGCGGTGCGCACCAACGTCGGGCTGATCGACGTCTCGACGCTCGGCGGGATCGAGGTCTGCGGCCCGGACGCGGCCGAGTTCATGGAGCGCATGTACACCTTCGCCTACAAGAAGCAGGCCGTCGGCCGCTCGCGCTATGTGCTGATGACGGATGAGACGGGAGTCATCATCGACGATGGCGTTGCCTGCCGCATGCACGAGCAGCATTTCTACGTGACCGCGACGACGAGCGGCGCGACAATGTCTATCGCGCCATGCTGTGGCGGAACGCGCAGTGGCGGCTCGATGTCGTGCGTCACCAATGTCACCGCCGCCTTCGCCGGCGTGAATATCGCGGGGCCGCGCTCGCGCGAGGTACTGGCGCGAGTCACCGATCTCGACCTGTCGCCTGCGGCGTTTCCCTATCTCGGCGTGAGGAGCGGCGCCGTCGCCGATATCCCGGCACGGCTGATGCGCGTCGGCTTCGTCGGCGAGCTCGGCTTTGAGATCCATGTTCCCGCAAGCCAGGGCGAGGCGCTGTGGGACGCCTTGATGGAGGCGGGGAGGCCGCAGGGCATCCGCCCGTTCGGGGTCGAGGCGCAGCGGCTGTTGCGGCTCGAAAAGGGCCACATCATCGTCAGCCAGGACACCGACGGGCTGACCACGCCGAGCGAGGCGGACATGGCCTGGGCGATTTCGCGGCGGAAGCCCTATTTCGTCGGCGGGCGCGCGATTTCAATCCAGGACAAGAACGGCCTGACGCGCAAGCTTGTCGGCTTCGTCATCGATGACGGCGGTGCCCCGGTTCCCGAGGAGTGCCACCTGACGCTGCGCGCGGGGGAGATCGCCGGCCGCGTGACCTCGGCGGCCCGTTCCGACACGCTCGGCCAGACGATCGGGCTTGCCTATGTCGCGCCGGACCAGGCCGATATCGGCGCCGCCTTCGACATCAAGGTGGCAGGCGGACGGATCATCCAAGGGAGGGTGGTGAAGCTGCCGTTCTACGACCCCGACGGCGCGCGCCAGGAGCTTTGAGCCGATGAGCGATCAGGAAACGCCGGGGCCGATGCCGCAGGATGCGATGCGGCGGAGCTTCCACTATCGCGACCTCGTCGCGGCCGGCGCCCGTTTCCGGACTTTGAACGACGGCATGGTGGCCGCCGACTATCGCGGCGCGGACGAGGCGGCGACGGCGCGCCGGCTTGCCATCGCCGATCTCTCGCCGCTCCCGCGCACCGGCTTCAAGGGCCGGAACATCGCGGCGTGGCTCGCGGCGAACGGTGTCGTTCTCGGCGAGCAGTCGAACCTCGCCTATCCCGCAGGCACCCTTCTTGCCGCGCGTCTTGCACCGGGCGAGGCTCTCATTCTCGCCGGCCTCGACGGCGCGGAAGAGCCGGTCGCCGCGTCTCGATCGGGCCTGGAGCTACGATTGCGCCGGCGTGTGGCCGGTGCCGCGTCGCGACGCGTCGTTCTGGTTCGCGGTGACGGGCGAGGCGTCCGCGGCCATGTTCGCCAAGCTTTGCGGCGTCGACCTCAGGCCGAAATCCTTCGCCGAGCACGCGATCGCCCAGACCTCGGTCGCGCGCAGCAATTGCATCGTCATCCGGTCGGATTGCGGTGGCGTGCCCGGCTACCACCTGTTGGGCGACAGCGCTTCGGCGGGCTTCGCCTGGGGATGCGTGTGCGATGCGATGCAGGAGTTTGGCGGAGCTCCCGTCGGGCTCGACGCGCTGCTTGAGCTTTCAGCCGGGGGCTAGAAATCTTCGTCGGGCGCAACGCTGTCAGCCGGTAGGGCAGTTCGTTGAACTCCGCGCGGATGCGCGTGTCAGCGACGGTCAGGGCTTGTAGCCGTCGGTGAGGGTGCCGAGAAAGGCCACGATGTCGTCGATCTCCGCATCGTCGAGCGCCGGCTTGTCGCCGAGCTTCCGGTCGAGGGGCGCGTCGATCACGTCGATGTTCTTGCGGTATTCCGCCGGCAGATCGTCGAAAGTCGTCGACCGTCCCGTCGGCTCGACGCGGATAGATCTTTTCCGGCTCGGTGTCGCGAAGCACGTAGAAGCGGACGGCGTCGCGGAGATTGTCGTAGACGCCATTGTGGAAGAAGACATGGCGCGTCGCGACGTTCCGAAGCGTCGGCGTCTTGAAGAGCCCGCAATTTGCCGCCTGCTTGGCATAGATGTCGTCGCGCAGCGGTCCGCAGATGCCGAGGTCGAAATAGTGCGGGTCGGCGTTCGCCGGGATCGCCGCATTGCGCGGCACGCCCAACGCCTCGTACTCGTAGTCGGTGAAGACCGGCATCTGCCCGTCGCTGCCCATCGTGTCGAGATGGCAGGCGGCGCAATTGCCCTTCTTCTCGTCGTCGAAGAGCTTCAAGCCGCGCGCCTCAGCCGGCGTCAGCTCGAGCCTCGCCCTTCAGGTAGCGGTCGTATTTGCTGGTGAAGGGATGGAACGCGGCATCTTCCGTCTCAAAGCGCGCAAGGGCGAAGCCGGATTCCTCCACGGTGGCTGCTTCGTCGGTCAGCAGCGTCTCGCCGAACAGCTTGCCGAGCGCGCTTGCGTAACGGGCCTTGAGCTTTTCATAGAGCGCATGCTGGTTCGTCGCCATCTCGAACGGCGAGTAGAGGGGCCCGAGCACCTGCTCCTGCAGCGTGCCGGCACGGCCGTCCCAGAACATGCCGCCCTCCGGCACGATGTCGTTGCCGTTGCCGGCCTTGGGCGCGAGGTTGTGGGCGGCGGCGGTGAGCAGCGCCGTGGCATCGGCGCCGTTGCCTTCGGCGACGGCCGCGACCTCGGCCATGGGCGAAGCCTCGTTCATCTCGGTCGCCGGGGTTTCAGGGCCGATCTCGAACGGGGGCGTCAGAAGCTTATAGGTGAGGCTCGGCACCGTGCGGATTCCGGGCCGATCCAAATGCGGCCCGCCGAGCTGGACGGCGCGGTCGTTGCTCGGCGCATAGGCCGTCTTGGGGTCGTGGCAGGACGCGCAGGACTGCTGCCCCGAGGCCGACAGCGAGGTGTCGTAGAAGAGCTGCCTGCCGAGCCGCGCCACGGCGCTGAGCGCGCTTACGTCCTCGCCGCCAGCGGCCGCCGGACGCATCGCCATCGGCGCGGACCTGTGGCGCGCTGGCGAGCAGAGTGCCCGCCAGCGCAACGCTGCCGAGGAGGACGCCAAGACGCGTCATCATCGGCTTTCGTCTCGCTACTCGGTGGCCTCGCCGGTCTTCGGGTCGAGCATCAGCGCCGCGTTGGACGCTTTCCAGTCGAACATGTGGTCGAGCGTGCCGGCGATGGCGTCGAACGAGCCCTGGCCGATGCGCTCGCCGCCGAGCCAGTTGTCCTCGATGAAGCGGGTCACCGAGCTCTGGTCGGTCAATGTGTGGTCGACATAGTTGGCCTTGGCGTAAGGCGACACGACGAGCAGCGGCTGACGGGTGCCATAGCCGCAGCGGCCCTCGGCCGGCTTGCCGTCGAGGCCGGCGAGCGGGGTGCCGTTGGAGCAGGCGTCGCCACTCAGCACGTCGTAACCCTTCACCGGGATCGCCGACGGATTCACGATGGCGTGGGCGTGGTCATACCAGCCGTCCGAGTCGTCATAGAGGATGACGATCGCGGTCGACTTCCACTCGGGGCTCTGCTCGATCCTGTTGACGGCGTCGGCAACGAACTCCTGCTCGTCGAGCGGGTCGGAGTAGCCGGCGTGGCCGTCCTGGTAGGCGGCGGCCTTGAGGAAGCTCACGGCCGGGAAGTTGCCCGCCTTCAGGGCATCCCAGAAGTCGCTCATGTCGTACTGGTGGTTTGCGCCGCCATCATTGCTGGTGCCGATCGCGTCGGCCGAGCTTGGACGGACGTGCTTCGGGTTGGCCGTCGAGGGATAGTACTGGAACGGCTGATGATGCGGGATGTAGTCGGCGCTCTTGACATTGATGAGCGAGGAGGTGGTCGAGCGTGCGCAGCCCGTCGACCCGTCGGCGTTGGTTGCGGTGAGGTCGAAGCCGCCCTCGAAGAAGCCCCAAGAAATGCTCTTGGCATTGAGCAGGTCGCCGATGTTCTTGCCGGCCATCAGCGCCGTCGGGTATTTCGGGTTCGAGCAGACGTCGCCGGTCGGATCGAGATCGCTGATCATCGTCCAGTTGCCATTGCCGTCCGGAACGACGCGACCGCCGTCATAGGTGCCGTCCTTCTCGAGCGTGTAGCCGTCGGGCAGCGTCATGCCGTTGGTCTGCCCGGAGACGAGGTTGACCGCGCCTGGCGTCGAGGGGCCGAAGGTCGTCGAAAAGGAATTATCGCTCATGGCGAAGTGCTGGGCGTAGTTCCACAGCGCGGTGACGGTGTTGCCGTCATAGTAGCCCATCACCAATCCGTTGGAGCCGAAGGTGCCGGCGCCGCCCTTGGTGCCCTTGCCCGTGAATTTGGGGAAGAGGTCCATCTTGAAGGCGTCATAGGCGGCCTGCTCGGCGGTGTAGCCGTGGTTCTGATCGGCGGTGCCGGCCTGCGTGCGGTCGAGACGGAACGGATCGGCGGCATCGGCGCCGTTCGCGGTGTTGGTCTTGTTCGGGTTGTCGGTCAAAAGGCCGGCCGCCTGAAGGGTGTCGATATCGCTCGGCGTATTGGCCGCGGCGGTGAACGCCGGCTCGCCGGCCGGATTGGTCGCGTTCGGGTAGGTCGCGAAATAATGGTCGAACGAGACGTTTTCCTGGAAGATGACCACCAGATGCTTGATCGGGGTCGGCGTGGCCGCGTCGGCGGCGTTGGCGGCCTGGGCCGCATAGGCAAGAGCCAGCGCGCTGCAGCCGGCGAGCGCGGCATGATGGAAAGGTCGAGCCATCCTAGATTCCTCTTTGTGATAGGGCTCCCGCAGAGAAATCCGGGTGCGCCAAGTGGAGGGGAACAGCCGGCCGGTAGCAGTGTGCGATGTCCTTTTGATGAATGGCGAAGGGTGTTGCGGCCGTCCGGGGAGCGCCGCACCTGGCGGGCGAAGCGGATTCGGCGCGCCCGCTCAGCGAGTTTTCCGTCGTTATGCGATCGAGTGTCGCGGAAAGCTGCGGTCGGACGGCCGGCGCGGCGCCAACGGCTTCTATTCCGCCGCTTCGGCGGGTGTCGCGGCCGCGATGCGGGCGCGCTCGCCGGCGCGGCGCTGGCGGTAGCGCACGAATTGCTGGTCGGCGAGCACGCCGATCAGGATGACGCCGCCGATCACGGCGAAGTTCAGCGAGCTTGGAATGCCGAGCAGGTTGACCAGGTTCTGCAGCACCTGCAGCAGGATCGTGCCGAGCACGACGCCGAGCATCGATCCCTCGCCGCCGCGCAGCGAGCAGCCGCCGAGCACGGCTGCCGCGATGGCATAGAGCTCGTAGAAATTGCCGTGCGATGCCGGCGAGATGGAGCGCGTGTACATGGCGATGAAAATCGCCGCGACCGCCGTCAGCGCGATGCAGATGACATAGGCGGCGATGATCACGCGCTCGGTCGGAATGCCGGAATAGCGCGCCGCCTCCTCGTTCTTGCCGACGGCGAAAAGATAGCGCCCGAACACGGTCTTGTGCAGGACGATGCCCATGACGACGCCGACGATCACGAAGGCGATCAGGCTGTGCGGAACGCCGCCGCTGCGGCCGGCGGTCAGCCATTCGAGCGCCGGGAAGTTCTGCCCGAAAGCAAAGCCGGCGGTCGCGTCCGCCGTATAGAAGCGCGCCACGCCGCGATAGATCAAGAGCCCGCACAGCGTGACCACGAAGGGCTGCATCCGCATCTTGGTGACGAGGAGGCCGTGGACGGCGCCCATCATCACGCCGACGCCGACCACGATCACGACCGCCCATCCCCACGGCACGCCGCGATTGCTTATCAGGTCGACGAAGATGACGCCGAGCAGCGCGATGACGGAGCCGACCGAAAGCTCGATGCCGCCGGTGATGATGACGAAGGCCTCGGCGATCGAGAACAGGCCGAAGAGGCCGATCAGGTTGCTGGTGTTGGAAAGGTTGATGGGCGACAGGAAGCGCGGATTGATGAACGCGACGGCGGCGCCAACGACAAGGATCAGGACGAGGAGCCCGAGGTCTTTCTTGAACATTCCGCCCTCAGCCCGGACGGCCTACGGCGAGTTGAAGCACGTTGTGCTCGCTGAAATCGGAGCGCGCGATGAAGCCGTTGATCGCTCCCTCGTGCATGACCGCTATCCGGTCGCTGACCCCGATCACTTCCTCCATGTCGCTCGAGATCATCAGGATGGCGACCCCGCTGTCGGCCAGATTTCGCATCAGCTCATAAATCTCATGCTTGGCGCCGACGTCGATCCCGCGCGTCGGCTCGTCGAAGATGATGACCGAAGGCTTCATCGAAAGCCAGCGCGCGAGCACGACCTTCTGCTGGTTGCCGCCGGAGAGCGCGCCGACGTGGGTCGCCGTGCTCGGCGCGCGGATGTTCAGCCGCCGCTTCTGCCGCTCGGCGTTCTCCGTCTCCGGCCGCGCCATGACGATCGTGCTCTTCGCGTAGGAGCGAAGGTCGGGAAGCGAGATGTTCTCGGCGATCGAGACGTCGAGGAGGAGGCTCGCGCGCTTGCGATCCTCCGGCACAAGGTAGATGCCGCGGTCGATCGCCTCGCGCGGGGTGTGAATGACGATCGGTTCGCCGCGCAGCCGCACGCTGCCGCCAAGATGCGTATCGATGCCGAAGATGGCGCGCGCCAGCTCGGTGCGTCCCGATCCGACGAGCCCGGCGAGACCGAGAATCTCGCCGCTTCGGACCGCCAGGCTGACGGCGCGGTCCGGGTAGGTCCGCGTGCGCATTTCGAGGACTTCGAGGACGTTGTCGCCCGGCGCCGCGGCGGGCGGGAGGTAGAGCGCCTTCAGGTCGCGGCCGATCATCAGCCGGATCATGCGCTCGTGGGCGATCTCCTCCCTTGCAAGCGCGCCGGCCAGGCGGCCGTCGCGAAGCACGACGACGCGGTCGGCACAGGTCTCCACTTCGTGCAGCCGATGCGAGATGAAGATGACGCTCACTCCCTCCGCCTTGAGCTCGCGGATGACGTTCATCAGTCGCTCGGTCTCGGAAAGGGTCAGGCTCGAAGTCGGCTCGTCCATGATGACGAGGCGGGCTTTTAGCGAAAGCGCCTTGACGATCTCGAGCAGCTGCATCTGCGCAAGCGACAATTGCGCGACCGGCGTGTCGGGCTTGAAGTCGACGCCGAGCCGGTCGAGCAGCGGCTGCACGCGTGCCTTCAGCGCCTTGGCGTCGATGAGCCTCAGCGGCCCGCCGAAATGCGGCTCGCGGCCGATGAAGACATTGGCCGCGACGTCGAGATTGTCGAAGAGGTTGAGCTCCTGATGCACGAAGGCGATGCCCGCCGTGATCGCCGCCGCCACGCTCAGCGACGATCGCTCCTTCCCGTCGACACGGATCGTTCCGGCGCTCGGCGCGGCGATGCCGCCGAGAATCTTCATGAGCGTCGACTTGCCGGCGCCGTTTTCTCCGACCAGGCCGATCACCTCGCCCTTCGCGATGGAGAGGCTCACGTCATGCAGCGCGACCACGCCGGGATAGGTCTTCGTGATCCTGACGAGTTCGAGGAACGGTTCGGACATCGACGGGACCGCGCTTTTTCAAACTGCCGGGGCGGATTGCAACAGAGACGCGCGGTCGGCGCAACAGGAGCCGGCAACGGGGAGGAAATCCGTGCCGGCTCCTTGGAGCGGAAGCGGGATCAGCCGCCGATCCGCGCCTTCAGCTGTGTCTCGAAGGCGTCGACGTTGTCCTTGGTGATCACCTGGCCGGGGACGATGATGAGACCGTCCGCGGGGATGCCGGACTTGTCGCCCTTCAGGTATTTCGCCATGAGCGTCATGCCCTCGTGGCCCCATTCATAGGGGTTCTGCACCACGGTGCCGACGATCGTGCCTTCGCGCACGCCGCCGAGCGTGATCGGATCTTCGTCAAAGCCGATCACCTTGATCTTGCCGAGCTGGCCCGTCTCTTTCAGCACCTCATAAATGCGCGGGGTGTTGTAGGAATAGATGCCGACAAGGCAGTCGATGTTCGGGTTCGCCGCGAGCACGTCCTCGACATTGCGCTTGGCGCGCGTCTGGTCGATGTCGTCGCCGCGCACGTCGGTGAGCTCGACGCCCGAGCCCTTGATCGCATCCTTGATGCCCTCAATGCGCTCGCGCGCATTGTCGGCGCCGGGAAGGCCGACGAAGCCGACGCACTTGCCGCCGTTCGGCAGCGCCTGCTTCATCAGCTCGCCGGCATTCTTGCCGAGCTCGACGTTCGAGGAGCCGATATAGGCGACGCGATTGGATTGCGGCGCGTCGCTGTCGGTGGTGAAGAGCAGCACCTGGCTGGCAATGCGGTTCAGCGCGTCGGTCTGGGTCTTCGGGTCGACGGAACTCACCATGATGGCTTTGGCGCCGGCGGCGACGAGATCATCCATCAGACGTTCCTGGATGGCGGCGGCGGCCTGTTCCGGATATTTGAGCTCCATCACCGTGTCGGGGTTTTCTTCCTGCGCCTTCTTCACGCCGGCTTCGGCGATCTTCCAGAAGTCCGACGCGCCGTTGACGACAAAGACGAGCTCCGGCTTGTCGGCAGCCCGGGCGAGCCCGCCTGCGGCCAGCGACACGGCCAGTGCCAAACCCAATCGACAAATCACTTTCATGATGCTCCTCCCCTTGCGAGCTATGGTTTTATCCATCCGGGCCGCTCCCGACCTCTTGATGGCTGAGAAGACGAATAGCTAATTTCTATTAGTTTATCAACGACAATTCAGGGAGCCGGCGTCATACCGCGCAAGCTACTGGCGTAGCGCGGCACAGCTTTTGGCTGCCTCGATCGACCTACTGCCGCGCGCTAACGCGCGTCGCGGGCCGTCCGTGGGTGCAACCGGCGCGCGCCGCGGCGCCGTTCCGCGCCCGAACAGCCGGTCGACGAGGGCGGTCGCCGGGGCTTGGCTCTTTTGGCGGCAGATATTAGCTGTTATGAGTTCGCCCGACGAGAGGGCGGGTGCGACGAGATCAATGGCGGGCGCAAAGCGCAGGCGCGGCAAGGAGCCGTCCGCAGCGACGCAGAAGGGCGGCGCGAAGGGTGAGGCTGCGAACGAGCGGGCAATCCGCCGGCGGGTCACGATGACGGATGTCGCGCGTCTCGCCGACTGTTCGCAGTCGACCGTTTCCGTCGTCCTCAACAACACCCCCGGCATCCATATCTCTGCGTCGACGCGTGAGCGCGTCTTCGCCGCCGCACGCCAGCTCAAATACGAGATCGCGCGCAGCGCCACCGTGCCGGGCGAACGGCCCCTCCAGGTGGCGGTCATCTTTGACCGTATCGCCACCAGCCCGGAAGCGGTCGTCTCGATCGACGGCATCCGCGAAAGCGCCTGGGCGACGGGGCACGTCGTCACCATCTGCGAAACGCTCGACAACCGCGAGATGGAGCGGCGCGCGCTCGACGCGGTCATGCACGCGGAGACCGACCTCCTCGTCTATGCGACGATCATGACGCGAAAGGTCGACGTTCCGCGGCGGCTCTATGCGGCGAAGCCACCCGTGGTGCTCCTCAACTGCTACTGCGACGACCATGCCTTCCCGAGCGTCGTACCGGGCGAGGTGGCGGGAGGGCATCGGGCGACCGAGGTGCTGATCGAAGCCGGGCATCAGCGGATCGCCATCATCACCGGCGAGCTTTGGATGGACGCCGCCCGCGACCGGTTGAAAGGCTACCGGCAGGCGCTTGCGACGGCGGACATTCCGTACGATCCGGCGCTCGTTCGCGAGGGCAATTGGCAGCCGAGCGCCGGCTACGATCAAACCAACGCGCTGATGGAACTGCCGCGTCCGCCGACCGCGATCTTCTGCTCTAACGACCGCATGGCGGTCGGCTGCTACGAGGCATTGAAGGAGCGCCGGCTTGCGATACCGGGCGACGTCTCGGTCATCGGCTATGACGACGAGGAGGTGGCGCGCCACCTCTCCCCGCAGCTCACCACGCTGGTGCTGCCGCACCGCGAGATGGGGCGCTGGGCGGTGGAGCGCGGGCTCGCCTTCCTCGCCAACAGGCGGGAGAAATATTCCGTCACCAAGCTCGAATGCCCGCTGATCGAGCGCGCGTCGATCGCCGCTCCGAAATACGCCAGCGGCACCGACGCCAATGTTCCGTCGCCGCCCGAATACGTTTGAACAGCACCGCAACGATCTTTCATTTCTGCCGCTGATGCGCGTGGGTGCCGGCAGCCCGAGCGGCGCCCCGCAGGCCGCGCGCTTCTCATGCGATCGAACGCCTCAAAACGACCGGAATCCCGCCAGCTCTTCCTCGGTATGCGACTTCGCGCCCCGATTTCACGTGGCGCTCGTCACCCGCAAATAGTATGATTATTTGAATAGGGAGGGCCAAAGCATGCCGCACGTGAACGGACGCGCTGCACACGGGAAAAGCGCGGTCGCGGAGGCCCTGACGCTGCGTATCCTCGGTGGCGAATATCTGCCGGCCGAGCCGCTGCCGAACGAGATGGCGCTGCTCAACGAGTTCGGCGTCAGCCGCGCCTGCCTGCGCGAGGCGCTGCGGCTCTTGAGCGCGAAGGGATTGGTGCGCTCGCGTCCGAAGGTCGGCACGACCGTGCGCGAGCCGCATGACTGGAACTTTCTCGACGCCGACGTGCTTCGACTGCGCCAGGGCGTCGTGCCGAAGCCGGTGGTGCTGCGCGAGCTTTTTGCCGTGCGGCGCATGGTGGAGCCGGAGACCGCCGCGCTCTCCGCCGTCAACGCGACGCCGGCAATGCTCGCCAAGATGCAGATCGCGGTGCTCGACATGGCGCGGTTGAAGGGCGGCTGGAGCGAGGCGATCGTCGAGGCGGATGTCACATTCCATCGACTGCTCCTCGCGGCGAGCGGGAACGCGCTCCTCTCCGGCCTCGGCGCCTGCATCGAGCAGGCGCTCCGCGCGTCGATCGCCGTCAGCGCGCATCCCGATGTCGGCGGCCCGGTCGCGGTCGAGAAGCACCTGGCCGTGTTCGAGGCAGTGTGCGACGGCAATCCAGGCGCCGCGCGCAACAACATGGTGGCGCTCCTCGACACGACCGAGGACATCTTGAAGCGGTCGCGCTACGGCGCGTTCCTCGAGCCGGCCGCCCCGCCGCATTAGTCCGGAAACGGCGAGGCCCCCGCCAGTCGCACGACCTCGGCGGCGACCAGCTCCGCCGCCTTGGCTGCCGCGGCGGCGACTTGCGGCGTCATCTCAGCACCGCCGTCGAAAGTGCAGCCTTCGACGGCATAGACGACGATATCCCTCGGCGCGAGATGGAGCGCGCGGGCAAGCTCGATCGCCTCGGCGACACCGAAGGCGTGGCTCGACGTGAACGAGAGGTCGCGTGGGAGCGAGTAGGTCGCGAGGTCGACACGGTGGATGCGGCCAGGCGCTCCCATCGGCGCCGCCGCGTCGACACAGATCAGCACGTCGGCGCGCGCCCAATCCTCGATCAGCGAGAGCATGTCGCCGCTCCGGGCGAGAACCACGACATCGCGCGGCAGCCGTCCGGCCAGTCGTTCCGCGACGATCGCGCCGACGCCGTCGTCGCCGCGGTCGGGGTTGCCAAGGCAGGCGATCAGAACCTTCCGCGTTCCCGCGGCGGCGCTGACCACCGCGTTCACGAGCGGCGCACCGTCAACTTGAGGAAATGCGTCGAGCAGGAAATGCAGGGATCGTAGTTGCGGATCGTCTGCTCGCAGCGGTCACGGATGACGTCGTCGGGTTGATCGAGCAGCGTCGTGGCGACGCCCTTCAAGTCGGCCTCGATGCTCGGCTGGTTCTGCGAGGTGGGAGGCACGATGCGCGCCGTCTTGATCGTGCCGTCGGCCTCAAATTCGTAGCGATGCCAGCAGATGCCACGCGGCGCCTCGGTGCAGCCGAAGCCGACGCCGGCGCGCGGCTCGATCGGCACGAAAGCGGCGGGCGGCGGGTCGTAGGCTCCGATCACGCGGAGCGCTTCCTCGCAGGCGAAGACGATCTCCAGGGCCCGCACCACGATGCTCTTGAACGGATTGCGGCACACCGGCCCGAGCCCGGCCTCCTGGGCGAGCGCCTTCACCGACCCGGGCAGGCGGTCGAAGTTCAACGCGTAGCGCGCGAGCGGTCCGACCAGATAGGCGCCGCGCCGCTTCAGCAACGAATGGAGCGCCGTCGAGTGTGCGACGTGCCGCTCCTCGAACTCGGCATCATAGTCGGCAATGTCGATGTCGAGGCCGCGGCTCGAGACGAGCCTGCCCTCGTTGAACGGATACTCGTCCGGGTGCCGCAGCGCGACGAACTCGTAGTTCTGCTCAAAGTCGGGGAAGGGGAAGGTCGCGACCCAGCGCACGAGATCGACGGCACGGTCGCGGGCGCGCTTCAGATCCTCGGCGATAGGCTGAAGCTCTGCGCGCGTCGGCACGCGGTAGAACCCGCCGGCCCTGACACTCACCGGATGGATCTCGCGCCCGCCGAGGACCCGCAACAGCTCGTTGCCGGTCTTCTTCAGGGCGAGGCCGCTCTTGACGATCTCGCCATGCTCGCTCGCCATGCTGATCCCGTCGGGGAATCCGAGGAAGTCCGGCGCGTGCAGCATCACCACATGCAGCGCATGGCTTTCGATCCACTCGCCGCAATAGATGAGCCGCCGCAACGCCCGAAGCTCGCCCTCGACCTTCGCGCCAAAGGCGTTCTCGATCGCATGGACGGAGCTCATCTGATAGGCGATCGGGCAGATGCCGCAGATGCGCGCCACGAGGTCCGGCGTCTCGACATAGGAGCGGCCGCGCAGGAACGCTTCGAAGAAGCGCGGCGGCTCGAAAATCCTGAGCTCGGCCGATGTGACCTCGCCGTTCTCGATCTCAAGATTCAGCGCGCCTTCGCCTTCGACGCGGGCGAGATAGTCGACCAGGATCGTCTTACTCGCCATGCGCTTCGGCCTCCTTCAGGAACGGCTCGGCCGCAGCATTGAAGGTGCTGAAGGCGCGCTTGATGTCGCGCGGAGTCGCCCGAGGAGCTGCCATTCGCGCGCGAGCGCCGCGGTGTTCGGCGTTTCCATCGGGCCGTAGCAGCCATAGCAGCCGCGCCGGAAGGAGGGGCAGATGGCGCCGCAGCCGGCATGCGTCACCGGTCCGAGGCACGGCGTCCCCTGCACCATGACGCAGACCGTCCCGCGTTCCTTGCATTCGATGCAGACGCTGTTCGCGGCGACCGCGGGCTTGCGGCCGGCGAGGAAGGCGGAGATCACCTCGATCAGCTGCATCTTGTTGATCGGGCAGCCGCGGAGCTCGTAGTCGACCGGGACGTGGGCCGAAATCGGCGTCGAGGTGGCGAGCGTCGAGATGTATTGCGGCGAGGCATAGACAGCGGCGATGAAGTCGTTCACGTCGGCGAAATTCTTGAGCGCCTGGATGCCGCCGGCCGTGGCGCAGGCGCCGATGGTGACCAGGAACTGCGATTGCGCGCGGACCTTCTTTATGCGTTCGGCGTCATGCGCGGTGGTGATCGACCCCTCCACCAGGGAAAGGTCGTAGGGGCCGTCCGATACGGCGCGCGACGCCTCGGGAAAGTTGGCGATCTCCACCATCTCCGCAAGCGCCAGAATCTCGTCCTCGCAGTCGAGCAAAGAGAGCTGGCAGCCGTCGCAGGAAGCGAATTTCCAGACCGCGAGCCGCGGGCGTTTACGTTCGCTCACGTCACACCTCCCGGACCGCGAAGATGCCGGCAATCTTGTCGAACCGCATCACCGGTCCGTCCTTGCAGACGAAGTCGGGACCGAATTGGCAGTGGCCGCAAAGGCCGATCGCGCATTTCATGTTCCGCTCCATCGATACGTAGATGCGATCGGCGCTGACGCCGGCCTCGTGCAGGGCCATTACCGTGAAGCGCATCATCACCTCCGGCCCGCACACGAAGGCGACGGTCTCGCCGGGATCGAAAGCGGCGCGCGGGATCAGCCCGGGAACGACTCCGACATTGCCGTGCCAGTCCGCGTCCGCGTGGTCGACCGTCACCTCGATTTCCAGATCGAGCTGCCGGCGCCATTCCTCAAGTTCGTGACGAAAGAGCATGTCCGTCGGGCTGCGGCTTCCAAAAAGGATGGTGACGCGACCGTAGCGCGTGCGGTTGGCCAGAATGTGATAGATCGCCGGGCGGAGCGGCGCGAGGCCGAGCCCGCCGGCGATGACGATGACGTCGGAGCCCTCGGCAGTCGCGACCGGCCAGCTCGTGCCGAAAGGGCCGCGCACGCCGACCGTCGCGCCGGGCTCAAGTCTCGCGATCGCGCCGCTCACCGCGCCGACGTCGCGGACCGTGTGCACGCAGACGTCAGATTCGGCGCAGTCGCCGCTCATCGAGATCGCGACCTCGCCGACGCCGAAGACGTAGAGCATGTTGAACTGGCCGGGCGCGAAGGCCGGGCGCGGCCCCGACAGCGGCTTCAACTCGAGCGTCACGGTATCGGGCAATTCGCGGCGCACGCGGCCGACGCGGTAGAGCTCCGGGACGAACGGATCCGGGGCCGTCGAGGCCTCATCGCCCTCCCTCCCGGCCATCTCAACGCTTCCCATAGACATCGAGTATCTGCAGCCGCGTGGCGTGAAGCCGCTTCACGAGAATCGGCAGGAACCGCTTCATCATGTCATAGCCGAGGTCGTGATCGGCTTCGAATTTGCCGCGCAGGCACGCCGCGTCGATGCCGATCGCGCGCGTCAACTCCATCGCGCGCGCGTCGAACATGGAGCGGTAGGGCGGCACCAGCCACGAGGCGCCGACGATCTCGCCCTCGCCGAGGGTCGAGAAGACGATCGGCGCCTGGCCGGGCGCGGTGATCTCGAGTGCCACCCGGCCGTGGCGGATCAGGAAGAACTCGTCCGCCGGGTCGCCCTCGTGAAACAGGTAGTCGCCCGCATCGAAGCGATGGTTGCGGGCGCAGCCCGCCACAAGCTCGCTCTCGTCCTTGGTGAAGCCGGAGAAGAAGGGATGCTCCGCCAGGATTTCGTCGATTCCCTTCATGCCTTTCTCCTTGCACCGGGAGTCGCCCGGATAGCGGCTGCTTCCTCGGTGATGTCGATGCCCACGGGGCACCAGGTGATGCAGCGGCCGCAGCCGACGCATCCGGAGGTGCCGAACTGGTCGATCCAGTTGGCCAGCTTGTGGGTCATCCATTGCCGGTAGCGCGACCGCGTCGTCTGCCGAACGCTGCCGCCGTGAATGTAGGAGAAGTCCATCGTGAAGCAGGAATCCCACTTGCGCACACGCTCGGCCGAGGTCCCGGTCAGGTCGCTGTGATCCTCGACCGTCGTGCAGAAGCAGGTCGGGCAGACCATGGTGCAGTTCCCGCAGGTCAGGCAGCGCTCCGCGACCTTGTCCCATCGGGGATGTTCAAGGTTGCCCTGCAGCAACTCCTTGATGCCGTCGGTCTCGAGGCTCCGGCCCATCTGGCCCGCGGCATGCGCGACGGCTTCGTCCGCGGCCGCGACATCGGCGTTCGTCGCCAAGCGATGCGGCAGCGCCTCGATCAGTGCCGCGCCGGCCGCGCTCCCGACCTCGATCAGGAAGTCATGACGGCCTTCTTCGAGAAGCTCCGTCAGCGAAAGGTCGAAGCCCGACTCCGCCTTCGGGCCGGTCTGCATGGAAACGCAGAAGCAGGTTCCGCCGGCCTCGCCGCAATTGACCGCGACCACGAAGGCGTCGCGGCGGCGCGCGGTGTAAGCGACGTCAGGGTAGGGGCCCTCGCAGAAGACACGATCCTGGACGGCGATGGCGTGAATTTCGCAGGCGCGCACGCCGATGAAGGCGAATTTCTGCGCGGGCTCGTCCTCCCGCGTCACCGTCATTCCGTCCTCGCCCTTCTCAGCCCTCCAGAGCGTTTCGACGGGCGGGTGCAGAAAGCGCTTCCATGACTGGGGACCGACGACAAAGCCGAAAAGCGCGTCATCGTCGCGCCGCTGAAGACGGTAGCGCCCCGGCTCCTGCCGGTCGGTCCAGCCGACCGGAAGATCGGCGATCTTCGCGATCGCGTCATAGATGATCGCGCCGTCCCGGACGGTCGGGCCGACGACCTTGTAGCCCTCCGCGGCAAGCGCATCGACGAGCGCCTGGAGAGCGTCAGCCGCGATCACCGCCTTGGTGCCAATCGCCGGGAGTTGCCGCATCCTATCCGCTCCAACCGACCGGTTCGCCCGTTACGCAATGCTGGCAAACGACCCGTCCGCCGCGCAAGCGGATAAATCGCCGCCGCCAGAGACCGGGCCGGCGGCGGTCTCCGCCCTCCTTCGTTTGCCGCGAAAAGCCGCCACCGAACGACGAGGCGCACGCCAGAGCCGTGTTTGATAGAATAGCCCGAACGGCGTTTCGGCCTTGACCCATGTCAACATGCGGGCGGGCGCGCCGGACGAAAAAGCGATAGGGAGGTGCCGCATGCCATTTCTCGACCGCACGGATGCGGGGCTCCGGCTTGCCCATGCACTCGCCGGACATGCGGATGAGCGCCCGGTGGTGCTGGCGCTGCCGCGCGGCGGCGTGCCGGTCGCGGCGGAAGTCGCCAATGTCCTCCATGCGCCTCTTGACCTTGTTCTGGTGCGCAAGATCGGCGTTCCGTTCCAGCCGGAGCTTGCGATGGGATCGGTCGTGGACGGGCCGAACCCGCTGACGGTGCGAAACGAGGACGTCATCCGGATGGCCGGCGTTTCGCAAGCTGAATTTTCCGCCATCCGCGATCACGAGCTGGCCGAGATCAAGCGGCGTCGCGACGTCTATCTCGGCGGTCGCTCGCATCCCGATATCGAGGGGCGGGTCGCGATCGTGATCGACGACGGGGTCGCGACGGGGGCGACCACGCGCGCGGCGCTCCGCGCCGTCCGCCATCAAAATCCGAAACGGCTCATCCTGGCGGTTCCCGTCGCGCCGACTGACACGCTCCGCGAGTTGCGCGACGAGGCGGACGAGATCGTGTGCCTGGAAGAGTACGAATTCTTCGGGGCGATCGGCGCCTACTACTCCGATTTCAGCCAGGTCTCCGACGCGGCGGTGACCGCGATCCTTGCGCGCTTTCCGGCCGACCGCAGCCCGACCGGCACGCCGGCGAACTGAAACCCGCCGGCGGCCGGCGCGGATTATCGCAATCAGGGGATCTACGGTCTGCTCTACCGCATTTCTCGTCGCAATTCCGGACGGAAAACCGGCTCCTACTTTTCCCGGAATTGCCTCTAGAGATGCGCAGCCTCGGTGTCGTCGCAGGAGTAGCCGAGCTCCGCCAGACCTTCTTCCAAGAAGTCGCCGAGCGTCGGCATGCCGGTCAGATAGGGGGCGGAGTTGCGCCGGTGTCGCTCCTGGGCAAGGCTCCTCGCATCCTCGAAGGAATCGCGGTCAAAGTCGCCGCGGCCGACCCACGCGATCGCGATCAGGTCGACCACCTCGTCGTC
The DNA here is from genome assembly GCA_963750115.1 of uncultured Alphaproteobacteria bacterium. Taxonomy (GTDB): domain Bacteria; phylum Pseudomonadota; class Alphaproteobacteria; order Rhizobiales; family Afifellaceae; genus DASWJZ01. The sequence continues at coordinate 95,791 of CAVVPM010000009.1, forward strand.
GTTCAAATCGACGATGGCTTCGCGGAGCTCCCGGAAGGTCGGGTCGCCGGCAAAGTCTTCGAGTATCGCAAGGCCGCCGTCATCGGAGGGGTTGGAGCCGGGGTCGGGCTCGACCGGCTCGACCTTGGCGTCGAACTCGCGCGCCTTGACGATGAGATAGCAGACCTTTTCCGGACTGATATTGATTTCGACCGGCGCCGGGTCTTCCTTGATCATGAGGTGGCCCTTCAGATTGTTTCTTGAGCCTCAGTGAGTTCGGTATCGGTTATCCATGCAGGCCGGCAACGTCGGCAACCTTGAACTGGATCAATCTCCGTTCCTTGCGGATCGTCTACGGGAACGCCTTTTCGCCGGCTTCGTTCGGCTACTATGGCGCATCAAGGCAAACGGATCGGCCCCGGCCGTGCGGCCTCGGGCGCGCGACAAATGAGATGAAACATGCAGCCTGAAGACAAGAAGCGGCAGATTCACACTTGGTACGTCGCCGCTGCGCTCCTGATCCTGGTCGCCTTCGAGGTCTGGTGGTCGGCCTACTCCACCAATGTGGAGAACATCCCCTATAGCGAGTTCGAGAAGCTCCTCGCGGGCAACAAGATCGCCGAGGTCACGGTAAGCGACACGACGCTGCAGGGAACCCTCAAAGAAGCCAACGCTAAGGGGGTCACGCATTTCACGACGACGCGGGTCGATCCGGCGCTCGCCGAAAAGCTTGGCGCCAAGGACGTCACCTACCGCGGGGTCGCCTCGAACAGTTTCCTGGCGGCGATTCTCTCCTGGGTGATCCCGATCGGCCTCTTCTACCTGATCTGGGCTTTCGCGATACGCCGGTTTGCCAACCGGCAGGGTTTTGGCGGACTGATGTCGATCGGCAAGTCGCGCGCCAAGGTCTATGTCGAGAAGGAGGTGAAGGTCACCTTCGCCGACGTTGCCGGTGTCGACGAGGCGAAGGCGGAGCTTGAAGAGGTGGTCGCGTTTCTCCGCGATCCGAAGAGCTACGGCCGGCTCGGCGCGCGCGCGCCGAAGGGCATTCTCCTGGTCGGGCCGCCGGGCACCGGCAAGACGCTGCTCGCGCGCGCCGTCGCCGGCGAGGCGGGCGTGCCGTTCTTCTCCATCTCCGGCTCGGAATTCGTCGAGATGTTCGTCGGCGTCGGCGCCGCGCGCGTCCGCGACCTCTTCGAGCAGGCGCGCAAGGCCGCGCCCTGCATCATCTTCATCGACGAGCTCGACGCGCTCGGCCGCAGCCGCAGCGCCGGCGGCGGGGTCGGTGGCTATGACGAAAAGGAGCAGACGCTGAACCAGCTTCTTTCCGAGCTCGACGGTTTCGACCCGAGCTCCGGCGTCATCCTGCTCGCCGCGACGAACCGTCCCGAAATTCTCGACCCTGCGCTGCTCCGCGCCGGGCGCTTCGATCGCCAGGTGTTGGTCGACCGGCCGGATCGCGGCGGTCGGATCGCCATCCTCAAGGTGCATATCGGCAAGATCAAGCTTGCCCCGGGCGTCGATCTCGACACGGTCGCGGGCCTCACGACCGGATTCACCGGCGCCGATCTCGCCAATCTCGTCAACGAGGCGGCGCTGCTCGCGACCCGCCGCAAGGCGGATCAAGTGACGCTCGACGATTTCACCGCCGCGATCGAGCGTATCGTCGCCGGGCTTGAGAAGAAGGGCAGGGTCTTGAACGCCGACGAGCGCCGCCGCGTCGCCTATCACGAGATGGGTCATGCGCTCGTCGCGGCGAGCCTCAAGGGCGTCGACCCGGTGCTCAAGGTCTCGATCATTCCGCGCGGCGTCGGCGCGCTCGGCTATACGATCCAGCGCCCGACGGAGGATCGCTTCCTGCTCGGCACCAGCGAACTCAAGAACCGCATCGCGGTGCTGATGGGCGGGCGCGCCTCGGAGGCCCTGATCTTCGGCGAGATTTCCACCGGTGCCGCGGACGATCTGCAGCGCGCGACCGAGATCGCGCTGGAGATGGTCACGCGCTACGGCATGGACGAGACGCTCGGGCAGCGGACCTACGCGGCGGCGCGGCAGGTCTTTCTCGGCAACGCGCCGATCGAGCGCAAGGAGATTTCCGAGGCGACGGAGCGCGAGGTCGACGTCGCGGCTCGGAACCTCGTCGACGAGGCCTATAAGCGCGCCTTGGACATCCTGCGCAGGCGACGCGAGGATCTGGAGGCAGGCGTCAAGCTGCTGCTGGAGAAGGAAACGGTTACCGCCGAGGAGCTGCCGTCGCTTCGACGTGAGGCGGCGGCGGGGAGAAGCGCCGCCTGAGGAGCCGCAGGTGCCCGCTCAGCGGCCGTAATAGAGCGTGACCGTGTGCTTCGCCTCGGCGAAAAAGAGCCAGCGCTCGACCAGCATGCCGGGCGCCTGCGCGATGACGGCAAGGATTGCGGCGACGATCCCGAGCGCGCCGCCGGCCAGAAGCGCGACCGCGGTCGCCGCGAGCGGCACGGCGAAAGCAAGGGAATGCACCAAGAGGCGAAGCCGCGCCGCGTGCTTGCGGGCGATCCGGTAGCCCATCTCCTTCAGGACGTAATTCTCTTCCGTGTGCGGCCATTCGACGGAGCGGACGGTCGCGTCCTTCAGCCCGATCGCGCTGTCGACCCTCGCCGCCGGGCCGAGAGCATCGTTGTGGCGCCAGGTCGCGAATTTCCACGTCCATCCGACGACAATCGCGACGAGCGTGAGAAGCCCAGCATCACGCGCGCCGTCGCCGAAGAGGCGGAGGATCGCATGAAGGAGCACCACGCCTGTCATCAGGGAAAAGATCAGATAGCCGGGAACTGTGAAGCGGCTGTGCCACTCGGCAATCGGCTTCAGCGACGCGTAGATCATGCCGGTGGTGACGACGGTGAGGAGCGCGCCGAGCGCCGCGATGAGCCCCGCCGCCGACATCAGCGCGCCGGTCTTGCCGAGGATCACCCAGTCGATGCCGAAGATTGCGGCCGGCACGTAGGTCAGGACGCTCATCACGCCTTCGCGCGAAAGCCACGAGGAGCGCCATTGCGAGAGCGCGCGCCACGCCCGCTCCGGGTGGCCGAGGTGGAGGGCGGACGAGAGAAGCCCTGCCGTGATCAAAGCGAGCGCCAGCCCGAGCCCGACAAGGCCGAACCATCGGCCCGGCGCGATCATGCCGAGCGGCATGAATATCCCGAGAAGCGCGAGCAGCCCGTAACCGGCGCCGGACGCGGTAGTGAAGAAGATGACGGAGCGGGCCGGATGCATCTCTTACCTGTCCGTGTCGAGCGCCCGGTTCCTCCCCCATCGGACATGATGGGGGAGGGGCCGCGCCTGTGCGCCGCGCCGTCCCATTTTCACCGCGACAGCATTCTGTCGACCCAGCCGAGGAACCCACCGTCTGCCGCAACCGGCGCAAGCGCCGGACTTTCCGCAGCGCTGCGTTTCGCCCGCGGCGGCAGGTATTTGTTCGTCGGCCGGTAGCCTAGCTCCGGCATGAGATCGACGCCGCCGCGCTCTTCGACGAGTTTCGACACGGCCGAATGCGGATCGCCGAGGTCACCGAAGTGGCGCGCGCTCGTAGGGCAGGCCGCGACGCAGGCCGGCACGCGGTCGGCCTCGTCGAGGTTCTGGTTGTAGATGCGGTCGATGCACAAGGTGCATTTCTTCATGACGCCGATCTCGGTGTCGAACTCGCGCGCGCCGTAGGGGCAGGCCCAGCTGCACAGCTTGCAGCCGATGCACTTGTCCTCGTCGACGAGCACGATTCCGTCGGATGTGCGCTTGTAGGAGGCGCCGGTCGGGCAGACGGTCACGCAGGCGGCGTTCTCACAGTGCAGGCAGGAGCGCGGGAAATGCATCGTGCGGCTTTCGCCGTGCGCCACCGCCTCGTAGGTGTGGACGCGATTGAACCAGACGCCGTCGACGCCGCCGCCATAGGGATTCACATCGGTCAGCGGCGCCATCTGTCCGCCGGTGTTCCATTCCTTGCAGCTCGTGACGCAGGCCTGGCAGCCGACGCAGGAATCAAGATCGATGACGAGGCCGAGCTTCATCTCGGTTCGGGCCGGGAGACCGGTCATCGCCGCGCCTCACGCCAGCGGCGGAAGGCCGCGCCGAATTCGAGCACCTGCGGCGCCGGAGGGATGCCGGGCGGCGGCTTGAGCGGTGCGAACTGAGGCTCGGCGATTGCGATCTCCGCCGGCGCGCATTTCCGCACGTTGACGCGAAGATCGAACCATGCCGCCTGGCCGGTCACCGGGTCGGAATTCGAATGACGCGCACCGCTCGCGTCGGCCGGCAGAAACTCGGCTATCGCGTGGTTGAGCAGGAAGCTCTTGTCCGCCTCGCCCGCGTCGTCCTTCAGCATCCAGGCGCCGCGACGTTTGCCGATGGCGTTCCATGTCCACACGGTCTCAGGGTTCACGCCCTCGACGAGCCGCACCTGACCCTTCACGCGGCCTTGCCGGCTCTCCACCCAGACCCAGTCGTCGTCCTTGATGCCGAGCCGCGCCGCCGTCTCGCGATGCATGAAGAGGCGGTTCTGGCTGGTGATCTGTCTGAGCCATGCGTTCTGCGAGCCCCAGGAATGGTACATGTGCATCGGCCGCTGCGTCAGCGCATGAAGCTCGAACGCGCCGTCGCCGGGCGTCGCCTCTTCGAGCGGCGGATACCAGATCGGGAGCGGGTCGAAATAGGTCTCGATGCGTTGGCGGTCGCGCTTAGGCGGCAGAACGGAACCGTGGCCGCGGGCGGCGAGACGGAAGCGCTGCAGCGGCTCCGAATAAAGCTGAAAGACGATAGGCTCGGGCTTCGCCAAAAACCTCATCTCGACGGCGAAGTCGAGATAGGCGCGGTTCGCCATCTTGTAATAGCGCTGGTCGTCGGCAAGCTCGTGGCGCCAAAAGCCGCCGTTCTCGACGTAGCGCTGAAGCTGCTCGGGATTGGGCGCGCCGTGTCCCGATCGGGCTCCGTCCGCGCCGCGCCATCCGGCGAGCGGACCGATTCCAGGTCTCCGCTCGTGGCGGACGATATAGTCGGCGTAGTCGCGGTATTTCGGCGCGCCACTCCCGTCGACCATGCCGGGGAGCTTCAGCCGCGCGCCAAGGTCAAGCAGCACGGACTGGAACGGCCTGACGTCGCGGTCGGGCAAAACGACCGGATGGCGGATTGCGTCCGCCGGCCCGTCGGCATCGGAGATCGGCCGATCGAGCAGGCTGATGCAGTCGTGGCGCTCGAGATAGGTCGTGTCGGGAAGCACCAGATCGGCGTAAGCGACCGTCTCGGAGAAATAGGCGTCGGAATAGATGATGAAGGGGATCTTGTAGGCGCCGTCCGAATTCTTGTCGGTCAGCATCGCCATCGTGCCCGTCGTGTTCATCGACGAGTTCCAGGCCATGTTGGCCATGTACATGAAGAGCGTGTCGATCGGATAGGGATCGCCCGCCCAAGCATTGGCGATCACCATGTGCATCATCCCATGCGCGGCGATCGGCGCTTCCCACGAATAGGCCTTGTCGATGCGCACCGGCCGGCCGTCGGGATCGAGCAACAGGTCGTCCGGCGCGGTGACGAAGCCGAGCGGCGAACCGGAAAGCGGGGTGTCGGGCTTGCCGCCGTCCCGGCCGGCCGGCTTCGCGCCCGGCGGGATCGGCTTCGGATAGGGCGGCTTGAAGCGGAATCCGCCGGGAACGTCCACGGTTCCGAGCAGCACCTGCAGAAGGTGCAGAGCGCGGCAGGTGTGGAAGCCGTTCGAATGGGCGGAGATGCCGCGCATCGCGTGCATCGCGATCGGGCGTCCGCGCATCGTCTCGTGGCGGCGGCCGGCCCAATCCGTCCACGCCACCGGCAGCTCGATCGCCTTCTCAAACGCGACATGCGCGAGCTCGGCGGCGATCCGCCTGATCGTTGCCGCCGACACGCCGCACTGCCCGGCGACGGCGTCGGGCGAATAGGATTGGTCGAGATAGCGCTCGGCGAGAAGCTGGAAGACCGGCACGACCTTCCGCCCCGCGGCGGTGAACCTTCCCGTCAGCGTCGGCGTCAAGCCGGCGGCAAGCGCGTCGGTCAGGCGCCGGTCCTTCGCGTCCCAGGCGAGCAGCCGGCCCTCCGTATCACGCAGGAAGAGCCCGTCATCCGCCATGCCGGGCGCATCGATCACCAGGCAATGTGCATTCGTGTAGCGGACGAGATAGTCGAGATCGACCTTTCCCGCTTTGAGGAGCTCGTGCACGAGCGCGAGCACGAAGAGACCGTCCGTCCCCGGGCGAATGCCGATCCAGTCGTCGGCGATCGCGTTATAGCCGGTGCGGCAGGGATTGATGGAGACGATCTTCGCGCCGCGCGCCTTGAGCTTGCCGAGGCCGATCTTGATCGGATTGGAATCGTGATCTTCGGCAACGCCGAAGAGCATGAAATATTCGGCGAGATCCCAGTCCGGCTCGCCGAACTCCCAGAACGAGCCGCCGATCGTATAGAGCCCGCCGGCCGCCATGTTGACGGAGCAGAAGCCGCCATGGGCGGCATAGTTCGGGGTGCCGAATTGCTGCGCCCACCAGCCGGTCAGCGACTGCGACTGGTCGCGGCCGGTGAAGAAGGCGAGGCGCTTCGGATCGGTCGAGCGGATGCGCGCCAGCCGCTCGGCGGCGATTGAAAGCGCCTCCTCCCATTCGATCTCGCGAAAATCGCCGGCGCCGCGCTCGCCCACGCGCAAGAGCGGCTTCCTCAGCCGCGCCGGGCTATAGTGCTGCATGATCCCGGCGCTGCCCTTGCCGCAGAGCACGCCGCGATTGACCGGGTGGCGCCGGTTCCCCTGGATGTAGCGGACCTTGCCGTCGGCGATATGGACGTCGATGCCGCAGCGGCAGGCGCACATGTAGCACGTCGTCTGGCGAATCTCGTCGGAGACGACGGGCGAGGTCTCGACCCCGTCACGCTCCGCAGGCGCGCGCGTATCGGCGAGCGGAAGCTGCGTCGGGGCGGTATTAGCCCCGGCCGGAGTTCGCGGCTTCATGTGGCATTCGGCGTGCCCTCGCGGCCCGCCGATGCAATCCGTTTCGATTTCGGGCCACGGCCGCGCATGTAGTGCTTCTCCGGCCGGTAACGCGAGCGACGGCGCTTCATGCGCCGGACGGTGAGGGTGACGGCGCGGATCAATCGCGCGAAGAGTCCCCTCGGGACCTGCGGCGAACCCCTTCGGTTCATTGGCGAAAACCCCTGCGCCACCGTTCTGCCGCGTTGCGTCCGATCGATCCAATGATTTGTTCTTGTCAAATCAATAGAAATGCTTGATGCGTCTTCGAATGACGCCCGACCAGCTTCGCATCTTCGTTGCCGTCGCCGAACGGCGGCACGTGACGAAGGCGGCGGCGGCGCTCGGCATGACACAGTCCGCGGCCTCCGCCGCGATCGCGGCGCTTGAGCGGCGTTACGGCGCGCGGCTCTTCGACCGTGTCGGCCGCGGCATCGAGCTCAGCGATATCGGCCGTCGCTTCCTGCCGGAAGCGCGCGCCGTGCTTGAGAAGATCACCGCGGCGCGGTCGGTGCTTGCGGACCTCTCCGATCCGGCGACGGGCACCGTTTCGATCGCGGCGAGCCAGACGATTGCAAGCTACTGGCTGCCGCGACGGCTTACCGCCTATCACACCCAGTTTCCGGGGGTGCGTCTCGACGTCACGATCGGCAACACGCGGCAGGTCGAGGCGGCGGTGCTGGAAGGAAAGTGCGACATCGGGCTGGTCGAGGGGCGGACGGAGAGCGACGCGCTGATGCGCCGGCAGGTCGACCACGACCGCCTCGTCCTCGTCGTGGCGAAAGGTCATTCGCTTCCGCCGGAGACCGCGCCGGGTCGGCCCGATCTTCGTTCGGTCTCGTGGGTCGTGCGCGAGGCCGGCTCCGGTACGCGCGCGGGGCTGGAGGACCTCGCCGCGCAGGAGGGACTGACGCTTGACGACCTCAGAGTCTTTCTGGTGCTCCCCGCGAACGACGCCGTGCGCGAAGCGGTGGAGGCGGGAGCCGGAGCCACCATCATCTCCGAGCACGTGGTGGCTTCGGCCGTCGCGGCGGGCCGACTGAAGGCGATCCCGATCGACCTCCCGCCGCGCGACTTTGCGCTCGTCCGCCATCGCGACCGCCATGTGAGCGCCGCCGCGCAGGCGCTGATGCGGCATCTGACGCCACCGCAATCTGCGTAACGACACGCCGACCGCGGTGCTGTCACAATCGCGGCGCCGCCTCCGCGCCGATGCCTCGCGGAATACGCGACGGAAAGCGGCATAGCCTTCGCGGCGCGGACGCCCGATAGGAGCTTTTGGCTCCGACGGCCGCTGCGCGATCGGCCGGATCAACCCCGCATGGAACCCCGATGACCAAGCATATCCGCGAAGCGCACCATTACCCCGAGGTCGGGGTTCCCATGTTCTGGCCGTTCGGCCTCGCGCTGCAGGCGGAAGAGGCGGCGCTCGACCTGACGAAACGGAACCTCGACTACCTGACCGAAGTCGAGAAGACCCAGTTCGAGCGGAAGCGGCCGGAATGGGCGACTGCGAACCACGCGAGCCTCGACCTTCACACGCTGACGCTTCGCGATTTCTCGCGCGGCGATGGGCCGCCGGTGCTGGTGCTGCCGCCCTATGCCGGCCACACCTCGGTCATCGCCGATTTTCATGCCGGGCAGAGCCTGATCGCGACCCTGCTCGACAATGGCTGTCCGAAAGTCTTCGCCACCGATTGGCGCAGCGCCAAGCCTGAGATGCGCTTCTACGACATCGACAACTATCTTGCGGAGATCAACGTCGTCGTCGACGAGCTCGGCGGTTCGGTGGCGCTTGTCGGGCTTTGCCAGGGCGGCTGGTGCGCGGCCATCTACGCGGCACGCTATCCGATGAAAGTCCGCCGTCTTGTGCTTGCCGGCGCGCCGATCGACACCAATGCCGGCGACGGCCCGATCAAGGAGGCCGCGCACAGGCTGCCGATGCGCTTCTACGAGGACCTGGTCCGGACCGGCGGCGGACTCTTGAAGGGCGCCTACATGCTCGAAGGTTTCAAGAACATGCATCCGGCCGAGCAGTACGCCGAGAAATTCGTCGATCTCTACGAGCACGTCGAGGACCCGAGCTACGTCGATCGCTTCGAGAACTTCGAGCGCTGGTACGAGTGCACGCTCGACTTGCCCGGCACCTGGTACCTGCAGGTGATCCACGAGCTCTTCAAAGGGAACCGCTTCGCCAAGGGCGAATTCGTCGGCCTCGGCAAACGCCTGAACCTGAAGGACGTCACCTGCCCGGCCTATCTCCTCGCCGGCGAGAGCGACGACATCACGCCGAAGGAACAGGTGTTCAACGCCGAAAAGCTTCTCGGCTCGCGCGAGGTGAAGAAGGCGCTCGCGAAAGGCGGACATATCGGCCTCTTCATGGGCCACAAGGTGCTTGCCGAGAACTGGCCGCCGATCGCCCGCTTTCTGGCGGAGAATTAGCTCTCGGGACGCAGCCGTCTAACCTCCCCCTCAAGGGGGAGGTTAAGCGTCGCCGCCGCTCCACCCGTCGAGCAGCGCGCGCGTGTGGACGGCGATCGTGTGTTCCTCGTCGGTCGGAACGGCCCAGACCGAGACGCGGCTGTCGCTGCGGTTGATGCAGAGCGCGCCGCCTTCGTTCGCCGCAGGATCGACCGCCACGCCCAGCCAGGAAAGGCGTTCTGAAATGCGGCGGCGGATTTCCGGCGCGTGCTCGCCGATGCCGGCAGTGAAGACGAGACCGTCGAGCCCGCCGAGCGAAGCGGTCAGCGCGCCGACCTCGCGCGCGGCGCGGAAGACGAAGAGGTCGACCGCGTCCTTCGCCTTCGGATCGGGGCTCGCCAGGAGCGCGCGCATGTCGCTCGATATTCCCGATACGCCGAGAAGACCGGAGCGCCGATAGAGCATGTCCTCGATGGCGGCGGCGCTGAGGCCGTGCGCGTCCTGAAGATAGAGGATGACGCCCGGGTCGAGCGCGCCGCAGCGGGTTCCCATGACGAGCCCGTCAAGCGCCGTGAAGCTCATCGTCGTGTCGACGCTCTTTCCGTCGCGGATGGCGCAGAGGCTCGCGCCGTTGCCGAGATGCGCGACGATCATGCGGCCGGCGGCGAGCGCCGGATCGAGGGCGCGCATGCGGCCCACGATGAACTCGTAGGAGAGCCCGTGGAATCCATAGCGCCTGACGCCGCGCGCCTCCCATTCGCGCGGGAGCCCGAAGCGGTCGACTTCGGGCGCGTGCCCGCGGTGGAACGTCGTGTCGAAGCATGCGACCTGCAGCACGTCCGGCGCTGTCTTCATCACCGCCCTGACCGCGGCGATGTTGTGGGGCTGGTGCAAAGGCACGAGGGGCGAGAGCGTCTCCATCTTTGCAACGGCCTCGTCATCGATCACCACCGGGCCTGCGAAGAGGCTGCCGCCATGCGCGATCCTGTGTCCGACCGCTTTCAACCGATCGCCGCCGAGATGCGCCTCGGCCCAATCGAGAAGCTCGCCGAGGAAGACCTCGTGGGTGAGGGCCGCTCCCTCCGGCCAGCGGCGCTCGGCCGCGATCTTGCCGTCGACGCGGGCGACGAAGTGCGGTGCGATGCCGATCTCCTCGATCTCGCCGGTCGCCAGACGCGTGAGATCGTCGCCGGCAAGCTCGAACAGGCTGAACTTGATGCTCGACGACCCGGCGTTCAGCGTCAGGATGGCGTCGGTCATGAAGCGCCGGGCTTCACGGCGAGCATCTCCCGCCGCGACATCAGGACCGCCACGGCGCAGGAGGCGATGCGCGTGCGCTCCGCGTCGGCGCGGCTCGTCAGGATGATCGGGACGCGCGCGCCGAGCACGACGCCGGCGGCGTCGGCGCCGGCGATGAAGGTCAGCATCTTGGCCAATATGTTGCCGGACACGAGGTCCGGCACGACCAGGATGTCGGCGTGGCCTGCGACGGGGGAGACGATCTCCTTTTCCCGCGCCGCCGCGGCGCTGATCGCGTTGTCGAAGGCGAGCGGACCGTCGAGGATGCCGCCGACAATCTGGCGCCGGTCGGCCATCTTGCAGAGCGCCGCGGCATCCAAGGTCGATTGCAGCTTCGGATTGATCGTCTCAACGGCGGAGAGAATCGCGACCTTCGGGCGTCCGATCTTCATCACATGAGCAAGGTCGATGGCGTTCTGCACGATGTCGCGTTTGTCCTCCAGCGTCGGCGCGATGTTGATCGCCGCGTCGGTGACGAGGAGCGGGCGCGCATGGTCGGGGAGGTCCATCAGGTAGACGTGGCTGATCCGCCGCTCCGTCGTCAGCCCCGTCTCGTGCGCCACCACCTCGTGCATGATCTCGTCGGTGTGAAGCGAGCCCTTCATGAGGAGGTTCGCCTCGCCGCTGCGGACGAGCGCAACCGCCTGTGCGGCCGCCGCATGGCTATGCGCCGCCGGCTCGACGCGAAAGCGGGCGATTTCGACCTTCGCCGACCTGGCGGCCGCCTTTATCTTGGCCGGGGGCCCAACCAGGATCGGCTCGATCAGGCCGAGCGCCGCTGCCTCGATCGCCGCGCCGAGCGACAGTGCGTCGCAGGGATGGGCGACCGCGGTCGGCACCGGCGGCAGACCCTCGCAGCTCGCGAGAACCGCGTGATACCAATGGTGCCGATCGGCCGCCGCTCGCCGCGCTTTCCTCGCCATTGTCGCCGCCTTCGACCTCGCTCGACGCTTTCACCTCAAGGCGCGGGCTAAGCGCCGCGCATGACGCATATGCGGGATGCCGCCCAATGTATCTCCGACAAGGTGCCGCAATTTGAATTGATGTGGGTCATAACATCTAAAGCGGAGAGCGCCCTCTAACGGCGGTCGGAGTTGGCGATGACGCAAGAACAGCAAGCCGCCGAGGCGGTTCCCGAGAGCGCGGAGGCTTCCGCCGCGAGCGGCGATGCTGCGGGCCTCAGCGAAGCGGAGGCGAGCCGGCGGCTCGCGCAATATGGCGAGAACGCGCTCGTCGAGGAGCATGTCAGCGCGCTCGCCAAGCTGATGTCCTACTTCTGGGGCCCGATTCCCTGGATGATCGAGGTCGCGGCGGTGCTCTCCGGCGTCGTGCGGCACTGGGAGGATTTCGGCATCATCGTCGTCATGCTGGTGCTGAATGCCGGCGTCGGATTCTGGCAAGAATTCAAGGCCGACAGCGCGATCGCCGCGCTGAAGCAGCGGCTGGCGCTGAAGGCGCGGGTGCTGCGCGACGGCAAGTGGCGCGAGCTGCCGGCGCGCGTCATCGTGCCCGGCGACGTGATTTCGGTCCGGCTCGGCAATGTGGTGCCCGCCGACGCGCGTCTCACGAGCGGAGAATATCTGAGCGTCGACCAGTCGGCGCTGACCGGCGAGTCGCTGCCCGTCGACAAGAAGGTGGGCGACACGATCTATTCGGGGTCGGCAGCCAAGCTCGGCGAAATGCAGGCGGTGGTGACCGCCACCGGCATGAACAGCTATTTCGGCAAAACCGCGCGGCTGGTGCAAAGTGCCGGCGCGGTCTCGCACTTCCAGCGCGCGGTTCTCAGGATCGGCAACTTCCTGATCCTGTGCACCGTCGGCCTTGTCGCGGTGATCCTGGTCGTCGCGCTCTTCCGCGGCGACCCGCTGGTCGAGACGATCCTTTTTGCGCTGATCCTCACCGTCGCCGCCATTCCGGTCGCCTTGCCGGCAGTGCTTTCGGTGACGATGGCGGTCGGCGCGGAGCGGCTCGCGAAGCTGAAGGCGATCGTCTCGCGGCTCGTCGCGATCGAGGAGATGGCGGGCATCGACGTTCTGTGCTGCGACAAGACCGGCACGCTTACTCAGAACAAGCTGACGCTCGGCGACCCGGAAGTCTTCGAGGCAGAAGACGTCGACGCGCTGCTCCTCGCGGCAGCGCTTGCGTCGCGACAGGACGGCGGCGACGCGATCGACGAGGCCGTGCTCGCCGGGCTCAAGGATCCGGGCCGGCTCTCCGGCTACAGGGTCACGGAATTCAAGCCCTTCGACCCGGTGCGCAAGCGCATCGAGGCGACGATCACCTCCGACGGCAAGAGTTTTCGGGTGAGCAAGGGCGCGCCGCAGGTCATTCTCGACCTCGCCGCGCCGTCGCAGGACCTTGCGTCGCGTGTCCAGGCTGCCGTCGGCGCGTTCGGGGCCAAGGGCTATCGCACGTTGGGCGTCGCCCGCCGCGAAGGGACGAACGGAGGCTGGCGCTTCCTCGGTCTCCTGCCGCTTTTCGATCCGCCGCGCGAAGACGCCAAGGCGACGATCGAGAGAGCCGCGGCGATGGGCGTCGAGATCAAGATGGTGACCGGCGACCACGAGGCGATCGCCCGCGAAATCGCCGGCGCGCTCGGTCTCGGGAACGACATCCTTCCCGCCGACCGGGCGTTCGGCAAGGACGGCAAGACGTTGGATTCGAGCGCTGTCGAAGCGGCCGACGGCTATGCGCGCGTCTTCCCCGAGCATAAATATGCGATCGTCCAGGCACTGCAGGCGCGCAACCACATCGTCGGCATGACCGGCGACGGCGTGAACGACGCGCCTGCGCTGAAGCAGGCCGACGTCGGGATCGCCGTCAGCGGCGCGACCGACGCGGCACGCGCGGCCGCCGACGTCGTGCTGACGGCGTCCGGCCTTTCGGTCATCACCACGGGCATCGAGGAGGCGCGGCGCATTTTCGAGCGCATGACCGGATATGCGATCTATCGCATTTCCGAGACGATCCGTGTGCTGCTCTTCATGACGCTGTCGATTCTCGTCTTCAACTTCTATCCCGTCACGGCGGTCATGATCGTGCTTTTGGCGCTTCTGAACGACCTGCCGATCATGATGATCGCCTACGACAACGCGCTGGTCGCGGAGCGGCCGGTCCGCTGGGACATGACACGGGTGCTCACGATTGCCTCCGTGCTGGGCAGCTACGGAGTGCTGGAGAGCTTCGGCCTTTACTGGATCGTGCGCGACCACATGGGGCTCTCCGAGCCCGTCGTTCAGGCGCTGATCTTCCTGAAGCTGCTCGTCTCCGGCCACATGACCATCTACCTGACGCGCAACGCGGGACCCATCTGGGAGAGGCCGCTGCCGAGCTGGAAGCTCATCGTCCCCTGCGAGACGACGCAGCTCATCGGCACGATCGTCGTGGTCTACGGCTTTTTCACTGCGGCGACCGGCTGGCCTCTCGCGCTGATGGTCTGGGGCTATTCGCTTGTATCCTTCCTGATCGCAAGCGGCATAAAGCTCGGCGTCTACCGGCTGTTCACGCATCGTGTCCGGCAGCAGGCGGCGCACTTGGCCCGCGTGGAGACCGGGCTGGCGCGGCATGCGCCAGGCGCCCGGTGATCCGTTCACGGGAGGGGAGAGGATGAAGCGAATCCTGGTTGCCACCGACGGGTCCGACGGCGCCGGCCGGGCGGTCGACTATGCCGCCGAGCTTGCGAAGGGGTTCGGCGCCGATCTTCTCATCGTGAACGTGATCGGCGGCTATGGCCTGCCGGGCGAGATTTTTCGGCGCTTCACCCGCTCGGAGAGCGCCTGGCTCGACGAGCTCTTGGAGGCGAACTCCGCCGAGTTGCTGGCAAAGGCGAGAGACCGCGCGCGGGAGCTTGGCGTGACCAATGTGGAAATTGAATCGCGCAGCGGCGAGGTGATCAAGACGATCACCGACATCGCCAAGGACAAGAATGTCGACGCAATCGTCGTCGGCAAGCACGGTGCCGGCGGCGTGCAGGCCCTGCTCCTCGGCAGCATAACGCAGAAGCTCGTCAGCCTCTCGAGCCAGCCCGGTGCTCGTCGTTCCCTGACGACGCGGAAGTCGCCCTTCGCCCGGCGATCAGGGGCGCGCGAGGAGGTGCGGCAGGAAGAGCGAGAGCGCGGGGAAGGCGACCAGAAGCGTGATGCGCACGATCTCCGATAGGAAGAACGGTATCACGCCCTTGAAGGTCTCGCGCATCGGCACATCCGGCGCCTGCGCATTGATGATGAAGACGTTGAGGCCGACCGGCGGGGTGATCAGGCCGAGCTCGACCACGACAAGGGCGATGATGCCGAACCAGATCTTGAGGTCGTCCTGCGGCAGGCCGAAATCGAGGCTCGAGACCATCGGCCAGAAGAACGGGATCGCCAGGATGATCATCGACAAGCTGTCCATCAGGCAGCCGAGCACGATGAAGATCAGGATGATCAGCGTCAGGATGCCGAGCGGCGGCAGGCCACTGTTCTCAAGCAGCGCGGCGGCCGCCTGCGGCACGCCGGCGCGCGCCATGAAGATCGAAAGGAGCGCCGCGCCGAAAAGGATCAGGTAGATCATGCCGCTCGTGCGCGCCGTCTCGAGCAGCGCGTCGACGATCGCGTGGAGCGACAGCCGGCGCCGGGCGAGGCCGTAGAGCGCGACGAGGAAGACGCCGATCGCACCGGCCGGCGTCGGGTTATAGAGCCCGCCGTAGATGCCGCCGATCACGACCGCGAAGATGAGCGCGATCGGGATCACCGCGACGGTCGCCGACGAGAACTCGCGACGCGAGACGCGCGTCCCCTTCGGCCCGGCGTCGGGGACGAGCCGCACGTAGATCGCGACCGTGACCAGGAACATGAAGACGGCGAGGATACCCGGCAGCAGCGACGCCTCGAACAGCGTGACGATGTTGGTCTCAACGATGATCGCGTAGACGATCAGAACCACCGAGGGCGGGATCAGGATGCCGAGGGTGCCGCCGGCGGCGATGGTGCCGGTCGCGAGCGACGGCGAGTATTTGTAGCGCCTGAGCTCCGGCAGCGCGACGATGCCCATGGTCGAGGCGGTTGCGGTCGAGGAGCCGCACACCGCGCCGAAGCCGCCGCAGGCGGCGATCGCAGCCATCGCGACGCCGCCGCGGAAGCGCCCGAGCCAGGCGTCGGCGCCGCGAAACATGTCCTGGCTGAGCCCGCAGCGCGAGGCGAGGCTGCCCATCAGGATGAACATCGGCAGCACCGAAAGGTCGTAGTTGGAGAATTGCGAGTAGGCGAGGTCCTTCAACTGGTAGAGGACGACCGTCGGCCCGGATTCAAGGCTCGTGCCGATCGCGCCGACCAGGATCATCGTGTAGGCGATCGGAACGCGAACGGCGATCAGCGCGAGCAGCGCGAGGAGGCCGATCAAACCGATCAGAAAGCTCGCCTCCATTCGCCGTGCCGTCTCTATTCGACAGGCGAGGGCGGCGGGACGTGCGGCCGGCGCATGCCGCGGACGCCCTCGATCAGGGTGATCACGGCGGCGACGAGGAGAAGCGCGAGCGAGACAAGGGCGGCAGGAAACGCGGTCCACAGCAGGTATGTGGAGTGCCGCCGTCGTCTCGGGGTAGCGGATGTAGCCGACCAAGCCGAGGACATCTGCGCAACAGCACGGCGGCGAAGACGATCGCGAACAGCGACGAGAAGGCGAGCATCGCCGATTTCGCGCGCTCGCTCATGCTCTCGGTGAAGATGTCGACCGTGACGTTGGCGCCGGTCAGCTGGCAATAGGGCAGGAAGCAGAAGATGGCGATGGCGATGAAGTGCTTCATCATCTCGTAGTCGCCCTCGAACGGCTTGTCGAAGATCAGGTTCGAGGCGGCGCTCGCCGCCATCATCAGCATCAGCGCGACCAGGATGAGGCCGCCGATCAGGGCCCAGGTGCGGATGATGGTGCGCAGCAAGCCGAAGCCATCTCGGTTGCCGTTCGAACGAAGGGCGGGGCCCGGAGGCCCCGCCCTCGTCTTCCTGATAGGCGAAGCTCATGCGCTATGTTTTGCGATGGCAGCCTTGGCAGCGTCAACCAGTCCCTTGGCGTCGATCTCGCCGGAGCGCTGTGCGACCCAGTGATCGACCACCGGCGCAAGCGCCTTCTCGAAGGCGTCGGTCTCTTCCTGCGTAAGCTCGACGTAGCTCGTTGCCCGCACCGACGAGCACTTTCAGCGCGTTGTCGTCGTCCTCGCGCCAGATGTCGCCGACCTGCTTCCACCACGTCCGCGTCGGTGGCCTTGTTGAACACGTCCTTGAGGTCGTCAGGCAGCTTGTTCCAGGTGCCCTGGTTCATCGAGACCTGGAAGGTGGTGGTGCCGAGGCGCCACTTGTTCTTGCCCTCGATGTCGTATTTGGTGACGTCCTGCAGCTTGAGCGCGGGGGCGATCTCCCACGGGATCAGCGCGCCGTCGACCACGTGCGTGGTCAGTGCCTGCGGCAGATCGGGAACCGGCATGTCGACCGGCGTGGCGCCGAGGGTCTTGATGACGTCGGTGCCGGTTGGGCCCGGCACGCGAATCTTCAGGCCCTTGAAGTCCTCGGGCTTGCGCACCAGCTTGTCGACCATCTGGATGGCCTGGCCGGCATGCACATGCAGCCACAGCACGTGCACGTCCTTGTACTCCTCGGCGAGGTATTCGTCGAACATGTCGTGCATGGCGAGGTTGGTCGCCGCGACGTTGTTCGTTGAAGATCGTCGGCAGCTCGAACACCTCGGAGCGCGGGAAAAGGCCCGGCGTATAGCCGTTCACCGTCCAGACGATGTCGACGACGCCGTCGACGGCCTGGCGGAAGAGCTGCGGCGGGGCGCCGCCGAGCGACATCGACGGATAGATGTCGATCTTCACGCGGCCGTCGGAATCCTTCAGGATGCGGTCCGCGAAGGGCTGCAGCATCATGACCTGCGCCGGCGATTTCGGCCCGAGCAGATGGTGGAGCTTCAGGGTGAATTCAGGGTTCGCGGCCCAGGCGCTGCGCAGGACGGCCGGCGCGGCGACGACCGCACCTGCGGAAGTGAGGAATTTCCTTCGCGAGAGCATGGCGTACCTCCGGTTTTCTCTATGTTGGCCCGACACTTCGACGCCGCGCGAGACGGCTCGCGCGACCGCGTGCTCTTATCGCCGATCTTGCGGTAAGGGGTTGCGCCTGTCCAGGTAGTTTTGGTGCGAACTCACCGCAGATGCGGCGAGCTTGGCGCGCGTGAAGGGAGCGCCGCCCACAGGAAGGTTTGGTGCCCGCACTTGATCCGGGCATCCATTCGGTGACGGCTCTTGCGACCATGGCCGCGTCGGAATCGATTTGCCGGGACACGGCGATCGACCACAATGTCGGGCCGTCTCGCCGAAGCGAGCGAGAGCCTACTCGAATTTCAGCCCGACATAATTCTCTGCGAGCGCCGTTGCGGCGGCGCGCGAGCCGACGAGATAGTCGAGCTCGGCGAGCTGGATCTTGCGGCCGAAGGCGCCGGTCTCGGGAAAGAGGTGCAGGAGCGACGTCATCCACCAGGAGAAGCGCTCCGCCTTCCAGACGCGCGCGAGGCAGGTCTGCCGAATAGGCGTCGAGCCGCCGGCGGAGGACTTCTCCTGAAATGCTCGATCAGCGCATGCGCGAGATAGCGCACGTCGGAGGCGGCGAGGTTCAGGCCCTTGGCGCCGGTCGGCGGCACGATGTGCGCGGCGTCGCCGGCAAGGAACAGCCGGCCGAAGCGCATCGGCTCGGCGACGAAGCTGCGCAGCGGCGCGATGCACTTCTCGATCGACGGGCCGGTCACCAGCGCTCGGCGGCCGGCGGGTCGATCCGCCGGCGCAAGCTCGTCCCAGAAGCGCGTCGTCGGGCCAGTCCTCGACGTGGTCGTGCGAGCGGGCACTGCACGTAGTAGCGGCTGCGAGATGGTGCGTGCGCATCGAGCAGAGCGCGAAGCCGCGCTCGTGGTTGGCGTAGATCAGCTCGTCGGAGACCGGCGGCGTTTCGGAAAGCACGCCGAGCCAGCCGAACGGATAGACGCGCTCGAAGGTCTGGATCGCGCGCTTCGGGACGCGCGGCGCGGCTGACGCCGTGAAAGCCGTCGCAGCCGGCGATGAAGTCGCAGTAAGCGATTTCGCCTCGCCGTCCTCGCGATAGCGGACGGTCGGCGCGTCGCCGTCGAAGCCCTCGATGCGCCGATGACCTCCGCCTCGTAGTCCGGCGGCACGCCGTCGGCGGCAAGCGCGTCCATCAGATCGCGCGTCACCTCGGTCTGGCCGTAGACCATGACGCCGCTTCCGCCGGTCAGCGCCGCGAAGTCGATGCGGTGGCGGGCGCCCTCGAAGGCGATGCCGATGCCATCATGGACCAGGCCTTCGCGCGCTGCAGCGCTCGCCGACGCCCGCCTCGTCGAGCAGCGCGACGGTGCCCTGTTCGAGCACGCCGGCGCGGATGCGGCTCGAGCACGTAGTCCGCGCTCCGCCGTTCGAGCACGAGATTGTCGACGCCGGCGCGATGAAGAAGCCGGGAGAGGAGCAGCCCCGCTGGGCCGGCGCCGACGATCGCAACTTCCGTCCGCATGCTCGTCGGGAGGAGGCGGCCTCGCCATGCCGTCGCTGCGCGTCGTCGCGGGTTCGGCGCTGAGTCGAGGAGCGCGCTGAAGTCGAGGAGCGCGGCGAAGCGGAGGAGCGCGATCAGTTCCGTCTTCTTCGCCCCGGCGATCTCGTCGAGCTTCGTGTCGTGCACGGCGGCATGATGGGCGAGCGCCTTCAGCTTCTTCTTGCCGGCGGCCGTGAGAGCAAGCCCGTAGCTCCGTTTGTCGCCGGGAACGGGCATGCGGCGGATGAACTCCCGGTACGTCAGGTCGCGTATCACCGGCGTGAGCGTCGACTTGTCGCGTCCGCTCGCGCGGCTCAGGAAAATCGGCGTGATGCCGGGATTGGCGTCGATCAGCGTCAGGACCGCGAACCAGCCGGGGCGGAGATCGGAGTCGCCGGTCTGCCGCTTGAACGCCCTGAAGGAGACGTTCTGCGCCTGCCTCAGATGGAAGCCGATATAGTCGCCGAGCACGCCGAGCCGGATTTCCGCCGGCATTGCAAGCGGTGCGCTCCGCCTTTCGGCTTCCGCTTCGTCCGGGTCGGAACGTCGGTCCATCGGGTCCCCGGCAGGTTCGCAAGAACGGAGCGCTCCTTCCGCGCGCCTTGAAACGCGGCGAAGCGGCTGGACCGCCCGATCGCGAAGATGCAATGAAACCGCAGGTGCCGCAACGTAGTTTTGCTGCAAACTAATCTGGCCGGAAGCCAGGCGGCTCCCAAGAGGTTCGATGTATCAACCGCCACACCATCGCGAGGATCGCCTCGAGGTCCAGCACGCGCTGATCCGCGCGCATCCGCTCGGGCTCCTCATCACCTATGGCGCGGGCGGGCTCTTCGCGAACCTCATCCCCTTCATTCTGGATGCGGCGGCGTCGCCGAAGGGTACGCTGAAAGGCCACGTTGCGCGGGCAAATCCGCAGTGGCGCGACTTCGATCCCTCGGTTGACGCGCTGGTCGTGTTCCAGGGCGTGGAGACACTACATCACGCCCTCCTGGTACACGGCGAAGCGCGAGCACGGGAAAGTCGTGCCCACGTGGAACTACGCGACCGTGCAGGCGCGTGGGACCATGCGCGCGATCGAGGACCGCGCCTGGCTTGCGATGCAGATTGCGGCGCTGACGGCGGAGAGCGAGCGCGGCCGCGCGGAAAGGTGGGCGGTCACGGATGCGCCTGCCGCCTTCGTCGAAGCGCAGATCAAAGGTATCATCGGGATCGAGATCGCGATCAGCGCGATCGAAGGGAAGTGGAAGGTGAGCCAGAACCGGCCGGAGGCCGACCGCGCGGGCGTGATCGCGGGGCTGCACGCGACGGGAGAGGAAGGCGCCGAGGCGATGGCGGAACTCGTCGAGCGCTTCGCGCCGCGTACGAAAGGCTGACGCGGACCTCTATTTGCCGGCGAGCATCGCCTGCATCGGCTCCCAGTACATTTTCCGCCAGCCGCCTTCGAGCATCGCCTGCGCATCCTCCGGGTGACCCGACTGGTCGAAGATCAGTTTCGTTCCCTTGCCGGCCGGCACGAGCTCGAACTTCACGACCGAGTAGACACCGTCGGGCCAGGCCTTGGATCGCCAGGCCTGCACGACGCGCTTGCCGGGCTTCAGCTCGATGTTCAGCGCCTCGATGTCGCCGCCGAAGAGGCTGACCCGGCCGCCAACCTCCTTAGAAATGTCGGCGGCGCGCCCGCCGGTCATGCGGGCGAAATCGTCGGACGTCGTGAGGACGCCGTAGACCGCGGCGGGGCTCGCCTCGATCGTCAGTTCCTGTTGGATTTTCACGCGCTCCTCCCGTTTGACACCGGCCGGCCAGGCTCTTATTCATGTCAACCATCTGGTTGATCGAATTCCTTAGACGACGGCTACGGAGCCGTCAACCGTTTGGTTGAGAATAGATGCGACAACTGGCCGAAGACGATTGCCTCGATGCCGTTTTTCACGCCCTCGCGAACCGGACGCGGCGGGAACTGCTCAATAGCCTCGCGGTCGGTCCGGCACGCGTCACTGAGCTTGCGGAGCCGCATCGGATGTCCGTCAACGCCATCTCCAAGCACCTCTTCGTGCTGGAGCGGGCGGGACTGATACGCCGGACCCGCAGCGGCCACGTCCAGTCGTGCGTGCTCGATGCCGCGCCGCTCGCCACGGCCGACGAGTGGATCAAAGCCTACCGCCGCTTCTGGGAACAGCGGCTCGACCGTCTGGCGGCGTTCGTGGAAAAGCCGAAGGACTGAGCATGCAGGCGACCGAGATGAAGCTCAGCCGAGTGATCCGCGCTCCGCGTGAAGCGGTTTTCGCCGCTTGGACGGATCCCGAGCTGTTGAAGAAGTGGTGGGGGCCTGGACCGGTGTCCTGCCCGGAAGCGCATGTCGATCTCCGCGAGGGGGGAGCCTATCGGCTTGCCAATCTCGAAGCCGACGGATCGATCACATGGATATCGGGACGCTTCGAGCGTGTGCGTGCGCCCGAAGAGCTGGTCTACACGTGGACGGTCAGCATCCTGCCGCATGAGCCGACGCTGGTGCGCGTGAGATTTCTGCCCCACGCCGAGGGAACAGAGCTGGTGTTGACGCACGAGCGGTTCGCGGAAGAGGCGGTGCGCGATATGCACCTGCAAGGCTGGGGCGGATGCCTCGACAAGCTGGAAGCGCTATTCGCAGCTTGATCAGCAAAGAGCCGGCCTCGCCTTCATTCGAACCTCAGCAGCAAATCCTTCGCGTCGATCTGGTCGCCGGTCTTGACCAGCACCTCGGCGACATGCCGTCGCGGTCGGCGTGGAGCGCGGTCTCCATCTTCATCGCCTCGATCGAGAGAAGCACGTCGCCGGCGCTGATCTCCTGGCCGGCCGAAACCGACGACGCCGGAAATGACGCCGGGCATGGGTGCGGCGACATGCGCCGCGTTGCCGGGCTCGGCCTTCGGGCGGCGCGCGTCGGGCGCCGGCGCCATGCGCGCGGTCGGGCACCTTGGCGATGCGCGGCTGGCCGTTCAGCTCGAAGAAGACGCGGACCTGGCCCTCATCGTCCGGTCTCGCCGATCGCCTGGCAGCGCACGACGAGCGTCTTGCCGCGCTCAAGCTCGACCGCGATCTCTTCGCCGGCGGGAAGGCCGTAGAAATAGGTCGGCGTCGGGAGCACCTCGGTCGGGCCGTAGCTCTCCTGCGCCGCGGCGAAATCCGCGAAGACTTTCGGATACATGAGGTAGGAGGCAAGCGCGCGGTCGCTCGGCGGCGCCTCGCCGATCTTCGCGGCCGCGTCCTCGCGCTCCGCGTCGAGGTCGGCGGGCGGAAGAGCGAGCCCGGCCGCACCGTGATCGGCGTCGGCGCCTTTCAGCACCTTCGCCTGGATTGCCTCCGGCCAGCCGCCTGGCGGCTGACCGAGCTCGCCCTTCATCATCTGCACGACGGAATCGGGGAAGGCGATGTCGCGCGCCGGATCGAGGACGTCGGCGGCGGACAGGTCCTGCGTCACCATCATCAGCGCCATGTCGCCGACCACCTTCGAGGACGGCGTCACCTTGACGATGTCGCCGAACATCAGGTTCGCGTCGTGATAGGCGCGCGCGACTTCATGCCAGCGGCTCTCGAGCCCGAGCGAGCGCGCCTGCTCCTTCAGATTGGTGAACTGCCCGCCCGGCATCTCGTGGAGATAGACTTCCGAGGCGCCGGAGCGGAGGTCGCTTTCGAAGGCGGCGATACTGGAAGCGCACCGCCTCCCAATAGAGCGAGATGCGGCGGATCGCGTCGAGGTCGAGGCCGGTGGCGCGGTCCGTCTGGTCGAGCGCGGCAACCAGGGAACCGAGGCAGGGCTGCGAGGTCAGGCCGGAAAGCGAATCCATCGCCGCGTCGACGGCGTCGGCGCCGGCCTCGACGGCAGCGAGCACCGTCGCCGCGGCGAGCCCCGACGTGTCGTGCGTATGGAAATGAAGCGGCGCGCCGACTTCTTCGCGCAGCGCCGTGAAGAGGACGCGCGCCGCCGCCGGCTTCATCACGCCCGCCATGTCCTTCATCGCGATGATGTGGGCGCCGGCCTTCTCCAGCTCGCGCGCGAGGCCGACGTAGTAGGCGAGATCGTATTTGCGGCGCGCCGGATCGAGCACGTCGCCGGTGTAGCAGATCGCCGCCTCGCAGAGCTTGCCCGATTCCAGCACCGCGTCCATGGCGACGCGCATGTTCTCGACCCAGTTCAGGCAGTCGAAGACGCGGAAGAGGTCGATGCCGGCCTGCGCCGCCTCGCTTCACGAAGAAGCGCACGACGTTGTCGGGATAGTTGGTGTAGCCGACGCCGTTCGCGCCGCGCAGCAGCATCTGCAGGAGGATGTTCGGCACGCGCTCGCGGATGCCCGCGAGCCGCTCCCACGGGTCCTCGGTCAGGAAGCGCATGGCGACGTCGAAGGTCGCGCCGCCCCAGCATTCGAGCGAGAAAAGCTCCGGCAGCGCGACCGCATAGGCCGGCGCGATGCCAGATGTCGTGCGTGCGCATGCGCGTCGCGAGCAGCGACTGGTGCGCGTCGCGCATGGTCGTGTCGGTGATGAGCGCGCGGCCTTCTTCGCGCATCCAGCGCGGCGAATTTCTCCGGCCCGTCGCGGTCGAGGAGGTTTTTTGTGCCCTCCTTCGGCTCGCCGTGCGGGCAGGCGGCGCGACCGGCTTCAGGCGCCTGCGGATCGGGGCGCGCGCGGCCGCGCGTCTCCGGATGGCCGTTCACGGTCACGTCGGCGATGTAGTTCAGGAGCTTTGTCGCGCGATCTCTGCGCCTGACCGAGGCGATCAGCTCCGGCGTCTCGTCGATGAAGCGCGTCGTATAGCTCGCGTCGCGGAAATGCGGGTGACCGATGACGTTTTCGAGGAAGGCGAGGTTGGTGGCGACGCCGCGGATGCGGAATTCCCGCAGCGCCCGGTCCATGCGCGCGATCGCCTCGTCGGGTGACGGCGCCCAGGCGGTCACCTTCTCAAGCAACGGGTCGTAGAAGCGGGTGATGACCGCGCCGGAATAGGCGGTGCCGCCGTCGAGCCGGATGCCGAAGCCGGTCGCGCCGCGATAGGCGGTGATGCGGCCGTAGTCGGGGATGAAATTCTGCTCCGGGTCCTCGGTCGTGATGCGGCACTGGAGAGCGTGGCCGTTCAGCCGGATCTCCTCCTGCGGCGGCACGCCGGAATCGGGCTCGCCGATGCGCTTCCCTTCGATCACGTGGATCTGCGCCTTGACGATGTCGATGCCGGTCACCTCCTCGGTGACGGTGTGCTCGACCTGGATGCGCGGGTTGACCTCGATGAAATAGAATTCGTCCGGTCGTGGCGTCCTGCAGGAACTCCACCGTGCCGGCGCAGACGTAGTCGGCGGCCTCGGCAATGTTCAGCGCGTAGCCGCAAAGCTCGTCGCGCTGGTCCTGGCGAGAGGTAGGGCGCGGGCGCGCGCTCCACCACCTTCTGGTGCCGGCGCTGAATCGAGCAGTCGCGCTCGAAGAGGTGCACGCGGTTGCCGAAAGTGTCGCCGAGAATCTGCACCTCGATATGGCGGGCGCGCTCGACGAGCTTTTCCAGATAGACCTCGTCCTTGCCGAAAGCGGCCTTCGCTTCGCGCTTCGCCTCCGTCACGTCGCGGACGAGCGCCGCCTCCTCGCGGATGACGCGCATGCCGCGGCCGCCGCCGCCCCACGACGCCTTCAGCATCACCGGATAGCCGATCTCTTCGGCGAGCCGTTTCCAGGTTGCCGGATCGTCGGGGAGCGGATCGGTCGCCGGCATCACCGGCACGCCGGCGGAGGCGGCGAGGTGGCGCGCCGCCACCTTGTTGCCGAGTCGCCGCATCGTGTCGGCCGAAGGGCCGATGAAGGTGATTCCAGCCGCAGCGCAGGCCTCGGCGAATTCCGGGCTTTCCGACAGGAGCCCGTAACCCGGATGGATGGCGTCGGCGCCGGAACGCTCGGCGGCGCGGAGGATTTCGGGGATGGAGAGATAGGCCTCGATCGGCCCGAGCGGCTTTTCGAGATGCGGCCCGCGGCCGATCAGATAGGCCTCATCGGCCTTGAAACGATGCAGGGCGAGCTTGTCCTCCTCCGAGAACACGCCGACCGTGCCAAGCCCCAGCTCATTTGCGGCGCGAAAGACCCGGATGGCGATTTCCGAGCGGTTTGCGACGAGAATTTTGCGGATCTCCGGCAATGACCACCCCATAGCCCGTTCGGCGGCAGATTAGCGGGGTTATGTTGCGATGCAACAAGAACTGATGATCAGACCGGGTCCGCTTACGCTCTCAAGGACTCAAGGAATGCACGCAGGCTCGCCGCACCTGAGCGCATGACGCCGGGGTTCCTGGTCGTCTTGGCCATGCTGAAATCCCTTCGACCTGCGCTACCAGGAACAAGCCGGTCTCTTTCGGCCGGACCGATCGCGCGACGATTCCGAGTTTCTTTCCGCGTGAGAGCGCTTTGGCATAGGCGTCGACCCAGAGCGCGAATACGTCGGCCGTGCGGCGGCGAAATCCTTCGTCGACCGGCGACATCTCCTGCGCGAGATTGTTGAGCGGGCATCCGAGGTTCACCGGCGCCTCTGCGAGAACGGCAACGCCCTTTTCGAAT
Organism: uncultured Alphaproteobacteria bacterium; assembly: GCA_963750115.1. Lineage (GTDB taxonomy): Bacteria > Pseudomonadota > Alphaproteobacteria > Rhizobiales > Afifellaceae > DASWJZ01. The sequence continues at coordinate 121,627 of CAVVPM010000009.1, forward strand.
GCATCGGCGATGGTGGCCAGAGGATCGTCGCTCGTAAGCAGCGGCGTCACCCATTGCTGTCGGATCATCCCGGCGATGACTTCATCGACGACGGCGTATCCGAGGCTCTTCTTATCGGGAAAATGATGAAAGAAGGCGCCCTTCGTCAGCTTGGCCCGCTTCGCGATGTTGGCGACGCTCGCGGCCTGGAATCCGAATTTGTAGATTTCCTCAAAGGCAGCCGCGAGCAGAGCCTTTCGCGTGTTGGCCGCATCCGCCTCGCTCCTCTTCAACGGCTGCTCCCTTGATTAAGACTTAGATACCGATTGGTATGTATATTGGTTGAAGACCGGTTTCCAGCGTTTGGGAGGAACGAATGCAGGAATTCCCTATCAACTTTCCAGCGGTTCTGGTCGCCGCTTTGGTCCGAATGGTTCGTCGGGATGCTGTGGTATGCGCCGCCGACATTCGGGCCCGCCTTCATGCGGTTGACCGGCTGCTCGCCTGAAGAAATGAAAGCGCGTCTGCCACGCGCCATCGTTTCGGACCTTGTCGGCAGCCTGATCATGGCGTTCATCCTGGTGCACGCCGTTCACTATGCCGGCGCACAGACCTGGCTCACGGGCGCGGCCGTCGGATTGTTGAATTGGCTCGGCTTCATCGCAGTCACCCATTTCGCCCTCGTCGCATACGAAAAACGGCCGTTTCGGCTTTTCGTGATCAACAACGGATATCAAGCGCTCGCGCTTGCGATCATGGGTGCAATTCTCGCCATTTGGCCGTAATCCCGCCGGCGCGATCACGGAGCGTCGTAATACCCCGCGCCTGAGCCAGACGGCTTGCCGACGCCGCGACCGCGCCCTCCGCCTCGCCGCACTCTCCGCCGGGTCGGGAAAGCCTGATAGAATGCCCGACGGCCGCAATTCGTCTCGCCGATCGGGAGGAGGGGAGTGGGTCGACTGGCGCTTGTTCTCATTCTCTTGCTTTCCGCCGGGCAGACCGCGCACGGGCAGGAGGCCGGCAAGCCGATCGCCGTCGATCTGGAACTCGTCATCGCCGTCGATGTCTCCGCGTCGATGGACGCGCAAGAGTTCCTCTTGCAGCGTGACGGCTACGCGGCGGCGATCCGCAGCCCGGAATTCGTTCGGGAGATCACGACCGGCACCAGCGGGCGGATCGCGCTCATTTATGTCGAGTGGTCGGGAAGTCTCTATCAGAAGATCATCGTGCCCTGGCGGGTGATCGACGGGGCAGCGGCGGCGGACGCGTTCGCAGCGACGCTTGAGCGTGCGCCGCTCAACATCGAACGCGGCACTTCGATATCGATGGCGATCAATTTCGGCGCCGAACTCCTGCGAACGGACGGCTACGACGGCGCGCGCCGCAGTCATCGATGTCTCCGGCGACGGTCCGAACAATTACGGTCCACCCGTCACTGAGGCGCGCGACGCGGCGGTCGGAGAGGGGATCGTCATCAACGGCCTGCCGATCCTGATCCGACCGTCTCCGATCGTCCCCGACATTTTACGCTACTACACCGATTGCGTGATCGGAGGCGCGGGCGCGTTCGCGCTGCCGGTTCGAAGCGTCGAAGGATTTGCAGAGGCGATCCGACGGAAGCTGGTGCTGGAAGTCTCCGGCTACCCACCTGGCCAAATCGTGCCGGCGAGCGCGGACACTCCGGCCGACTGCCTTGCCGGCGAGAAGGCGCGCAAAATCTACACCGATCGCTACTATCCGGGCCTCGACAATTGAACCGGCCGCGCCGCCTGAACGGCCCGAAGTGAGCAGCCGAGGCGACGTTGTGTCAGCGGCGCTCCGCCGACGCCTCGGCGGCCTTCGCTGCCTTCGCCCGGCGGTTTCCGCGACGAGGATGCCGCCGCTGACCAGGACAGCGCGATGAGGTGATAGACGCCGAAAGGCTCGGAGAGGATCGCCACGGCGAAGAGCGCTCCGAAGATCGGGGCGAGGTTGACAAAGAGCCCGGCGCGTCCGGGCCCGATCAGGCGCACCCCGCGCATGAAGGATAGCTGCGCCAGAAATGACGGGAAGAGGGCGATGAAGGCGATGACGAGCCAGCCCTTCGGCGTCGGCCATTCAGCCGTTCCGCGCACCAATTCGTAGGCGACGAGCGGGAGCGAAGTCAGGAAGGCAATCGCCGCCAGCGCCGAGAAGAAGGCCAGCGCTGGAATCGCGGGGCGGTCGCGGAGCGCAAGCGTATAGCCGGCGTAAAGCGCGCAGGCCACGAGCATCAGCGCGTCGCCGCGGTTGAAGCCGAGCGCCGTCATCGTTGCCACATGACCGCCGTCGCAACGACGACGACGCCGATCAGGGTGGCGGCGATGCCGAGCGATCTGCGGGGCGCGCAGCCTTGTGCCGTGCAAGGCGACGGCGCCGAGAACCACGAGGACCGGAATCGCCCCTTGCAGGATCGCGATGTTCACCGCCGTCGTGTAGTGGGCGGCGAGATAGAAGAGAGCATTGAAGAAGGAGAAGCCGCAGACGGCCATCACGACGATCAGCGAGCGAGTTGCGGCGAAGCTCGGGCCAGGCGGTAACGAGGCTCCCCGGCGCGAGGCCGGCGAGGATGAGGGACACGATCCCCCAGCGGAGCGAGGTGACGATCATCGGCGACGCTTCGCCGACCAATAGGCGGCTCGCGACGGCGTTCCCGCCCCAGCACGCGGTGGTGAAGGTGAGGAGGAGATAGGCTTCGGTCGCGCCATGCAGTTTGGGTGCGAATCGCCACCGCGCCGCTTGTGGCGGCCGTTCAGGGCCGAGCATCAATTCCGGGCTTTCCTCTCGGGAGCACGGGCACAAAGGGCGTGGCCCGCTCGCTTAGCTCCCTATTCTTAGCGGAGATGGAGGCGCGGCTGAACCCGCTCACGCCCTTCGTTCGAAATACTCCTGATGCTCGCGCGATAGCCGGCAGGCGGTTTCGGCGTCGCCGGCCTCGACGGCTGCGAAGATCGGCGCGTGGCTTTCGGCCACCGCGAACATGTCGATGTTCGGCTGCAGCAGCGTCTTGCGCGAATGGATCTCGACGTGCAGCGATTCCCACATCTTGAGCAGCAGCTCGTTCTCCGCGGCGCGCAGGATGGTGCGGTGGAACCGACGCTGTGATGGATCATCGCCTCGAAGTCGTGGTCGCGCGCCGCCTCGCGCATGCCTTCAAGATGCGCCGCGAGGGCCTGCGTATCGCGCTTGAGCCGCGGCAGGGCGAGCCGCATCGCCGCCTCCTCGAGCGCGCCGCGCACCTCGTAGATCTCGTGCTGCGCGCCGCGCATGATAGTCGTTAACGAAGGAGCCGCGGCGCGGACGGATCGTGACGAGTCCCGCCGTCTCCAGCTCGCGCAGGGCCTCGCGCACCGGCGCCTGGCTTGAGCCGAACTCGCGCGCGAGCTGCAGCTCGACGAGCCGCGTCGCCCGGCGCGTATTCGCCCTCGATGATGCGCCTCAGGAGCACGTTGCGAATGCGCGCGCCGATCGGCTCATGCGCCAAGCAGCCGCGCTTCGTCATCGCGTCGACGATTGAAAGCTCCAAATCCTGCTCTCCCATGGCGCCGGCACTACGCCGCCTTCGGGCCCTACGCTTGCATCTCGGATCATCAGCACATAAGGATTGACACTCGATAATCGATAATCGAACATCGCGGTCAACGAAGAGACAAAGCACCGGGGAAGTGAAATGCCGCTTGCGGTCGTGCGCCCGGATTCCGTCAAGGCGGCCGCAGCGGCGCTTGCCGCTGACGGTGGCGCGCGATTTCTGCTTGGCGGCGGCACGCTCCTCGTCCGCGCCCGCAATTCCGGCGACCTCTCGATCGACACGCCTGGTCCTCTCCGACGGCTTGAGGCTTCGATCGGGATGGCCGTGGAGCGCGGCGCGCGCGAAGATCGGCGCCGCGGTCGACGATGGCCGACATTCTCGCGCAGCCGAAGCTCGCTTTCCTGCACGACGTGGCGCGCGAGATCGGCGGTCCCGCCGTGCGCGCCATGGCGACGGTCGGCGGCAATCTCTTCGCCCGCTCGCCCTATGGCGATTTCGCGGTGGCGCTTCTCGCGCTCGATGCGGAGGTCGCGGTGCGAGGATGCCGACGAAGAGCGGGACGGTCGACCTCGAAGCTTTCCTGAAGGACCGCGCGGCCGGAGAGGCCGCATCGTGAAGAGCGTCGTCGTTCGCGCTGCCGCGCGGAGGGCGCGTTCCGCTTCGCCAAGGTTACGCGGCGGCATCCGCACGGCGCGTCGGTGCTTTCGATCGCCGCGCTTCTGCCGATCGCGCGGGGCAGGGTGAGAAGGGCGCGCGCGTCGCCTATGGCGCGATGGCGCCGACCGCGATCCGGGCGCACGCCGTCGAAGAAGGCGCTGCGAAGGGAAGGAGCTCGACGCCGCGACGATCGACGATGCCGCCAAGGTCGCGACGGAGGGCACCGAGCCGCCGACCGATGCTTTCGCCAGCGCCTGGTACCGGTCGAACGTGCTGCCGGTGCATCTCGCCCGTCTCTTGAACGCTGATCGCCAAAAGGGACGAAGAGCATGGCGCGCATCCCTCTCCAATTCACGGTCAACGGCGCCGAAGCAGGCGGAGTTCATCGAGCCCGGCGCGCTGCTCGTCGATCGTCCTCCGCGACAAGCTCGGGCTGACGGCGACCAAGAACGGCTGCGGGCAGGGCACCTGCGGCGCCTGCACGGTGATGGTCGACGGCGAGCTCAGCTCTCCTGCCTGATCCCGGCCGAGCGCGTCGAAGGCCGATCGGTGGAGACGCTCGAGGGCCTCGACCGAGGGCGGCGCCATGCATCCGCTGCAGCGCGCCTTCGCGGAGGGCTTCGCGGTCCAGTGCGGCTTCTGCACCTCCGGCATGATCCTCGCCGCGAAGTGGCTGCTCGACCGCAATCCCGATCCGAGCCGCGCTGACGTGGTCGACGCAATCTCCGGCAACATCTGCCGCTGCACCGGCTACGAATCGATCATCAACGCGATCCTCGCCGCCGCGGAGGAAATGCGTGGGGAGAAGGCGGCGTGATGATGCGAGGCGCTTTCCTCTCTGTCCGTCATCCCGGTTTGTCGCGGCGCGACGAGACCGGGACCCATGACTACCCCGGCATGCAAAGGGACGGAGGACGGCCAGGCGAACTCGTTGATCGCTGTGTTCATGGGTCCCGGACAGGCGTCGTTCCGCGCCTTCGGGATGACAACAGTTCGGTCGCGGCGAGGAGACCTCTGATGGAACACGTGAAGGAATTCTTCGCCAAGGAGCGCGCCGAGGGCCATCAGGCCGTCGGCGTCAGCAGCAAGCGCACCGACATTGACGGCCACGTCACCGGGCGCACGCAATACTACGCCGACCGCACCTTCCCCGGCATGCTCCATCTCGCGATGGTGAGGAGCCCGCACCATCACGCGAAGATCCTTTCCGTCGACACGCAGCGAGGCGGAGAAGATGCCGGGCGTCGTCCGCGTGCTGACGCACAAGGACGTGCCGAAGAACGTCTACACGATCCTCTGCCTGATCCAGGTCGAGCCCGACGACGAGCCGTGCCTTGCCGTCGACAAGGTGCGCTACAAGGGCGAGCAGGTCGTCGCGGTGATCGCGGAAAGCCTGACGGCGGCGCGCGAGGCGGCGGCGAAGGTGAAGGTCGAATACGAGGAGCTGCCGGCGGTCTTCGACGTGGAGGAGGCGCTCAAACCCGGCGCGCCGCTCGTCAACGAATATCACGGCCAGAACTTCTTCAAATACGAGGGCCATCACTGCCGGCGCGTGCGCTACGGCGATGTCGAGAAGGGCTTCGCCGAAGCCGATCACGTCGTCGAGGAGCGCTACCAGTCCTCGCCGATCGAGCACGCGCCGACGGAGACGACCGGCTGCATCGTCGTTCCCGATCCGAACGGCCGCTACGTCTGCTATTCCGAATACGCAGGCGCTCTTCTTCACGCTCGACAATACCGGGCTGATCATTGGCGACGCCGTTCCAGAAGCTCAGGCTGATCGGCGGGACGGTCGGCGGCGGCTTCGGCGGCAAGGTCGACGTGATCGTCGAGCCGATCGCCTTCCTCGCGTCGATGCTCACCAACCGGCCGGTGAAATATGCCTATAGCCGCGAGGAGGAGATGCAGGTCTCTTCGCCGCGCGCGGCGGAGCGCATCATCGTCAAGGACGGCGTGATGAAGGACGGGCGGATCGTCGCGCGCAAGGTCACGCTTTACGTCGATGCCGGCGCCTATTCGCGCCACAGCCCCTACGGCACCACCAAGGCGGCGGCGCACATGCCGGGGCCCTATACGATCCCGAACGTCCACGTCGACGCGCATTGCGTCTATACGAACCGCACGCCGTCCTCGGCGATGCGCGGCTTCGGCGTCACGATCGGCGACTTCGCGCTCGAAGTGCAGATGGACAGGCTGGCACAGCTCGTCGGGATGGATCCGATCGAGTTCCGCATGAAGAACGCCTATCGCGACGGCGACATGAAGGCGCATGGCGAGGCGACGCACGGCGCGGCGCTGATCGAGACGATGCAGGCGGCGGCGAAGCTCGCCGGCTGGCCGCTCTCGGACGGCGGCGATGCAAGCGCGTCCTCGACGGAGCGCGCATCATGAGCAAGGCAGAGACGCGCGGGCGCGGCGTCGCCGCGGTGAACTATCCGACCGGCATGAATCTCGGCGGCGACCCGAGCCAGGCGCTGGTGCATGCGACGACGACGGGGAATTTCGTCGTCACGCTGTCATGCGTCGATCTCGGGCAGGGGCTGAAGACGGTGATGGCGCAGATCTGCGCCGAGACGATCGGCGTGCCGGTCGACACGATCATCGTCGACACCGCCGACACCGATACCGGCCCGCATTGCATGGGCACCTTCGCGAGCCGCGGCACGCACCGGATCGGCAACGCCATCATCATGGCGGCGAAGGAGGCGCGCCAGGTGCTTCTCGATGTCGCGGCGGAGGAGCTTGAGGCCGACGCCTCCGACCTTGAGACGGACGGCAAGGGCAACATTCAGGTGAAGGGGGCGCCGGCGCGTTCGATGCCGGTGTTCCAGGCCGCGCTTGCGGCCCACTTCAAGCACGGGAAGACCGTCTCGGGGCGCGGCATGTTCATGGTCGAGCGCTCCTATCCGGTGCCGGAGACCGGCCACATGCGCCCCTCCACCTGCTACGCGCATGCCTGCACGATTGCCGAGGTCGAGGTCGACACGGAGACCGGCGAGGTGGCCGTGCTCTCCTTGAAGAGCGCCTACGAGATCGGGCGGGCGCTCAATCCGAAAATGGTCGAGCAGCAGATTGTCGGCGGCGCCTGGATGGGAATGAGCCACGCGCTCTACGAGACGACCGAGCCCTACTATCCCGACCGCGCGCATGGGCCGGTCGACTTCAACGAATATCTGATGCCGGGGCCGGGCGACATCCCAGCGTTCGAGGCGGCGCTGCTGGAGCGGCCGTCGGACGACGGCCCGTTCGGCGCGAAGGGCGTGGGCGAGATGACCGCGAACTCGCCGATCCCGGCGATCGCCAATGCCATCTTCGACGCCGTCGGCGTGCGCGTCGATTCGTTGCCGATCACGCCGGAGAAGGTGCTGCGGGGAATATTGGAGAACGAGCAGGGGAGTAAGGGATTGGGGCAATAGGCCAGTGGGGAAGCCCACATTGCCTTACTGCCTTATCGCCTTACTGCCTTTGCCAGAAAGGGATTTGATCCGATGCTGAAGGTTCTGTCGCTGATGAAGCGCAAGGAAGGCATGAGTTTTTCGGAGTTCAGGAACTGGGCGAAGAACGAGCATCCGAAGCTCGCCGAGAAGATCCCCGGCATGAAGGGCTATCGCATGAACGTGCCGGTCAGCGAGAACCCCGATTCGCCCTATGACGCGATCAGCGAGATGTGGTGGGATTCCGACGAGGCGCGGCTGAAGGGCTTCGGCACAGACGAGGGCAAGGCCGCCGGCGCCGACGCCGCCTCGCACTGCTCGACGCGTTTCCACTTCATGGCCGAGGAGAAGGTGTTCATCTAAAGAGGCCGGAGAACCGGGCCTCTGGGAGAGAAGGGGGCAGCCGAGGCTACTGGCGAGGCTACTGAAAGTCTTGTGAGGGCGGGCGTTATCTTCTCGCGACGCGGCGGAAGCCGGATCCCTCCTGCTGACGCTCAGAGCTGTCCTGGGAGCCACTGGACATGTACAGAGACAGAGGGCACTCTCGGGCTAGGCCAATCGCAAAGGAATTCGTCGCGCGTCTCTTACCACGACTAGGGGAGATGCAGCTCGTTGCTTCGCCATAATAATCCCCACGGCTAAGTCTTCGTAAGCCTTCACGACGCGGCCATTGATGGTCGCCCTTTCCCCCCAGCGGGCCTTTGGCAGTTCATCAATAAATCTCAGGTTCGGCTTATAATCTCCCGCCCGCCTCATCGCATCCTTTTGGGTCATGCTTTTCTCGTAAGCGCCGAGGATGTGAGTCAGGAGCAGATCAACCGACATGCCCACTAGGAGGGCGGTGTCTATATGCGTCGTTACGTCGACTGATGGGATGTTGACCTTTGCGTCGTGTGCTACCCGATTCCGCGCCTTCAAAAGATTGCGGAAATCGTCGATGAAGCTTAGCCGAGACACGCCAATGCTTTGACATGCGCTGCCAAGCAACGCCCATCCTCCTTCCACTCCGAAAGCCTTTAACAACGAAGGGATATCCTTTTCTCTCCGACGTTTGACCCTCTTGGACTGAAGCCGAAGCCGTGTGTAAGTCGGAGGTGTGGCCAACGTGCCTGCCAAACGGGGAAGGTGCGCCTCGGCGTATGCAATACGGTCAGCCCGATCAAGAAAAGCCAACTTGGTGGCCAACCCCTGCACCGCATCGTTTGTGAGGAAATATCGCAGAGCCTCACCGAAGGAAGGATAGGCTAGGGGGGAGCTATTTGAGGTTAGCCATGACCTCCTCGAAGATGCTCTCCGTATGGAACGATTCCAGCGCAGAGAACACAGACAGCACAAGCCCGTTTCGTAGTATCCGCGCTTGATCATTTTGCGCGGACTGAAGGAGCAAGTTATCCGATAGCTCAGGCTTCTGCGAAAGCGTTCGTATCTGAGCGACAAGATAGTAGAAGCTATCTCGCGCGAGACTCATCTGCGATACCCGTCAGCAAATCGCGAATTTTTGAAACTCGATACTGAATGCGGGTTGGCGTGTTAGTCCCTGTTCGGACAGCCTCCTCAAACGTCGCATCCTCGAAAAGGGCACGGGTGCCCTCGATCGCCTTCTCATAATTGTCGGCCACGATGTCCAAATCTTCATAGTCGACTTGGTCAACAGCCAACATCTGCGCGTCAAACATTCCAGCGAGCAACTGGTCCCTCCAGCCATCTTTCGATGGACGCTTAAACGCTAGTTCGCCCCAGATCCGTTCACAATAAGCGGCGGCAGAAGAGAACCTATCTATCTTCGCCTGAATAAATGCTTGTGGAGCGTCTCGGTGGGAGTCCATGAATTCGTCCATCGCGCGGATGAGGCTGCCTTTGAAGTCTCCTTCTGACAGCGCCATGAACCGCAATACATATTCGGCGTCATCCATGTTCCGATAAGCAGACGAACGCTCGTCTGTAATCTTCAATTGTTGTCGTAAGAACCGAAGATTCGGCGAGCGCGTATATGGCATTATTTAAGTGCCCTCTAAAGGCTACGTTCCTGATCTCCTGAGGGTTGAGAGACTCCCCCGCCGCGGTTTAGACGCAGGAACACCTCATATTTCAACCCATGATGAGACTGCTTGAGCAAAGTTACAACACGTAAATAAGGTCTCAATCGCAGCGGGTTCTGAATCTCCTCGGGAAAATCACTGAACCGATAGCCATCTGCTCCCCGAAGTCGATCAAGCGCCTTCAACGGATAGCGATCTTTTATAAAGTCAGAGATTGCACGAAGCCGTTGTTTTCCATCGATGGCGGTGTATTTTCCAGACTGTTCTTCGGCGAGATACACAGGCGGCACTGGAACGTTGAGCAGGAAGGATTCTATTAGTGCCGATTGGCGTTCAACGCTCCATCGCTCGCGACGTTGAAACGCAGGTTCAAGGTCGATGGCTTGACTATCCACCATGTCGGCCAGCGTTCCTAAGGGCAAGTCAGCGGTCTGGATAACAAGCTGGGACTGCGCCTTCATTGAAGCTGGACAGCAGTTCGGCGGCGGATTGGGGCGTCATCGTAGTGACCAATGAAAACTCAGAGGGAAGCACGATAGGTGAGCGCCGACGGTCAAACAAGAAGTGGGCCGTCATCTCGTCGAGCTCCCCGCGTGGAAGATTTTCCGGTCCCCCGTCAGCTGCCCGGCGAGATCGTCGATGGCCTCGATGACCGGCGCGCCCGCGCGATAGGTCGGGCTCCAGGGATGCAGCAACCGGTGGCTCTCGATCACGGCGCTGCGGCAGAGGCGGAGGGCCTCGAGCAAGGCATCGCGCTCGATGGGGAAAAGCTCGGGACGGCGGCGATGGCGCTGGATCATGCAACCATGATGCGTTAGGAACGAAGGATGAACAAGGGCAAGGACGCGAATATGTCCTCCCTGGGATATTTAGGAGTCGGCGCGGAGCTGATGGAAATGGGGGCGAACTGGCTTAAGGACAGGATTCGCGCGGCGCAACAGATGCGTAGGGAAGGACTCCTGTTCGCCTTGGCTGTCATCTGCTTGGGGTTTGCGTGGTCTTGACAATCCAAACCTGGGCCGTTGCTGATGGTCATACGATATTGGGAGTGCCCGTATGGGCGATCGGTCTGATCCTGGGCCTCGCAATCTTGCTCTGGACTATGATCGAGGCCCACGTACGAGCTGACGCGGCAAACCGAGCCATCGATCACGCTTGGGGTCGACGCCGGATCGATCAGCAGAACGCGGATGGATTTCTATGAGAACGGAAGGATCGTGAGGCAATGTGAGGCGGTCTATCTGCGGGTTCTGGCGACAAATTCAGGACGTTTAGCCGCGAACCAATGTGAAGCATTGCTGCTCAACGTTCATCGCGCGGGGCCTGCATCGAACTGGGTCTCAATCGAATTCTTTGACACTGTAGACCTGCCGTGGGCATTCCGTAGCCAGCTTCCAATTAATATCGGAGCCAAGTCGAGGCGATATATCGATATCCTTTACGCGGTCGAGGGAGAACAAGAGATTAGGCCGGCGGGCGCATGGCCTAATCGACTTGCGGATGCGTTCAAGGGTGACGCACCGACTACCGATTAGAAGTCGGCGTCCTGACAGATGGGGCACTCAAGTCGTGCGTCGTGATAATGACTTGGAACGGTAATTGGGACGAACTGAAAGTAAGGCCGGACGACGGATTACGGACGCTATCTGAGCCCTGAAGTGCCTCGAGCGGGGCGGTTGGGTGCGAACTGACGTGACGTCGGCGGCCATGGGTCCCGGACTGCGCGTTCCGCTCATCCGAGATGACAAAGGGTTGAGGGAGTGAGCGCACCCATGATCCCCGCCATCGACGCGCATCATCATATCTGGCGCAAGGATGACCTCCTCTGGCTCAAGGGTCCGATGGTGCCGCGCATTTTCGGGCCCTACGAGCCGATTCGCCGCGACTATCTGATCGGTGAATACCTCGCCGACATCGCCGGAACCGGCGTCGAGAAATCCGTCTACGTGCAGGCGAACTGGCCCCCGACCCAAGCCGAGGACGAGGTCGCTTGGGTGCAAAAGTCGGCGGAGGAAGCGGGTTTCCCCCATGCGATCGTCGGCTACGCCGATTTGATGGCCGAGGACGTCCGGCCGGCGCTCGATCGCCTCAAGCAATATCCGCTGGTCCGCGGCATCCGCATGCAGCTTCATTGGCATGCGAATGAAGAATACCGCTACGCCGCGCGGCCGGACCTTGCCGACGATGCCAAATTCCGCCGGAATTTTTCCGCGCTCGCCGACTACGGGCTCTCGTTCGACCTGCAGGTCTTTGCCGGCCAGATGGCGGGCGCGGCCCGGCTCGCCGCCGATTTCCCCGAAACGACGTTCATCCTGCAGCACGCCGGCATGCTCGAAGATCTTTCCGAGGCGGGGCGGGCGAAGTGGCACACCGGCATGAAGCTCCTCGCAGCGCAGTCGAACGTCGTCGCAAAACTCTCCGGGCTCGGGACGTTCATCCACCGGAACGATCCCAAGCATATCGCCAAAATCGTGGGCGACACGGTGGCGCTCTTCGGGCCGACGCGGTGTCTTTTCGGTTCGAACTTTCCGGTCGAGAAGATTTGGACCGAATATCGCCCGCTGATCGACGCCTTTCGGAGCGCCGTCGCCGGTTTCTCCGAGGCGGAGCAGCGCGCGATCCTTCACGACACGGCGGCAAGGGTCTATAGACTGGACTAGATGCTCGTCTTTCTCCTCGCCGTGCACATCCTCTCCGCCACGTTCTGGGTCGGCGGCATGGCGTTCGCGCATTCCGTGCTGCGCCCTGCGGCGGGCGTGCTCGAGCCGGCAGTGCGGCTGCCGCTCTGGCGGCGGGTGTTCGAGCGGTTCTTCCCGTGGGTCGGGATCGCGGTGATCCTGCTTCTCGTCAGCGGCATCTGGATGGTCGTCATCGACTTCGGCGGTTTCGCCGCGGCGGCGCTCTATGTCAGCCTGATGATGACGATCGGTATCGTCATGATGCTGCTCTTCGGGCACCTCTATTTCGCGCTCTGGCCGCGGTTCCGCAAAGCCGTCGACGGCGACGCGTTTCCAGAGGCGGCGAAGACGCTCGACCGCATCCGCATGACTGTCACCATCAACCTCGCGCTCGGGATCATCACGATCGTAATCGGCGGGACCGGACGATATTGGTGAGGCGAGCGGCTCCAGGACTGTCGTCATGCCCGGACTTGATCCGGGCATCCATTCCGGAACTCGTAGTCATCTCACCAGCTACGGAATGGACTGCCGCGTCAAGCCCGGCAATGACGACAAGACTATAAAGGCTCTGAACGGCCCTACGCCTTCCTCCAGCCGTTCCTGATCGTCTTGAATCCCTCCCGGTAGACGGCCTCCGGCCCTTCGGAAAAATCGCGCCAGACGCGCGTTGCCGCGGCAAGCTCGGGCAGGCCGCGGCCGAAGGCCTCGATCGTCAGCCAGCCGTCGTAGCCGGATTTCTTCAGCGCCTTGAAGGTCGCCGCCCACGGCACATGGCCGCGACCGGGCACGCCGCGATCGTTCTCCGAGATGTGCACGTGGATCATGTGCGGCCGGATTTCTCCGATCGCCGCGATCGGATCGGCCTCTTCGAGATTGGCGTGGAAGGTGTCGTACATTCCCTGGATCGCCGGGTGGTCGACGAAGTCGAGATAGGCGGCGAGGTCGTGCATGGTGTTGACGAAATAGGTCTCGAAGCGGTTCACCGCCTCGATCGCGATCCTGACGCCATTCTTCGCCGCGTAGTCGCCGACCTTCCTGTGCACGCTTCGCGCGCGCGAACGCTCGGCGTCGGTCGGGCCCTTGCCGGAAAAATGGCCGAGCGTCTGCGTAAGCGGTCCGCCGATGCAGCTGGCGCCGAGCGCGGCCGTGCAATCGACACAGTATCGCAGATAATCGAGCGCCGCCTTGCGCTGCGCCGCGTCCTTGCCGATCGGGTTCTTGTCCTCGCTCGGAACGACGGTGATGGCGGTGCGGCCGAGGCCGAGATCGTCAAGCATGCGGCCGATTGCGGCGAAGTGATCGGGGGTTCCTTCGAACACCGGAATTTCGACGCCGTCATAGCCCGTTGCTTTCAGCGCCGCCAAAATCCCCTTGTGCTTTTCGGTGACGTGCGTCGTCCACAGAAGCATGCAAAATCCGATCTTCACGGACGCCTCCCTCCTCGCCTCGCGTCTTTCGCGCGGGCTTTCGGCAGGCTATGAGACGGCCGTCTCATCCGCAAGGGGAGCCAGGACGTGACGAACTAGCGCTCGGGCCGGTCGGCCTCCACCGCGATGCTCTTGATGAGAGCGAAGACGCGAAGGCCAGGCTTGAGGCCAAGCTCGACGGCGGATTTCCGCGTGATGCGGGAGCGGAGGTGCTGTCCGGCGGCGACGAGCAGCACCTCGGCAGAGGCGCCGCCGTCCGTTTCAACGGTCACGATCTCGGCCGGCAGCACGTTACGGATCGAAAGGTTTTCCGGCGGGGCGAGCGCGAGCGCGACGTCCTGCGAGCGGATGCGAAGCCTGACCTTCGCGCCCGCCGGGCGCGCGAGATCCGGCACGAAGAGTTCGGCCGCGCCGAGCTTCAGCCGCGTCAGCGCAAAATCGCTGTCCTCGCCGACGACCTCGGCGACGAGCATGGCGCCGGCCTCATGGCGGCCGGTCGCGGGCCCGAGATCGTAGCGCCCGAAGACATCCTCGATCGGTCCGGCGGCGACGACCTTCCCCTCCGCGAGAACGACGATCGAATCGGCAAGCCGCGCCACCTCGTCGACCGCGTGACTGACATAGAGGATCGGCACGCCGCCTTCATGCGCGAGCTTTTCCAGGAAGGGCAGGATCTCGGCGCGGCGCGCGCCGTCGAGGTTGGAGAGCGGCTCGTCCATCAGGAGGATTTCCGGGGCGGCCATCAGCGCGCGCCCGATCGCGACGCGCTGCGCCTCGCCGCCGGAGAGCGAATACGGCCGGCGCGCCAAGAAGCCTTCCAGGCCGAGCAGCGCGAGCACGGTTTCGAGCCGCTCATCCGATCGCCGCCGCCCGGCCCATCGACCGTAGAGAAGGTTCGCCTTGACCGAGAGGTGCGGGAAGAGCCGCGCCTCCTGGAAGACCATGCCGACCTTGCGGAGCGGGGTCGGAACGCTGATGCGGGCGGCGGAATCGAAAAGGACGCGGCCGTTCAGCACGACGCGGCCTTGGCGCGGGCGGGCGAGGCCGGCGACCATGGTGACGATGGTGGTCTTTCCCGCGCCGGAGCGGCCGAAGAGCGCGGTGACGCCCGCCCCGACCTCGAACGCGACGTCGAGCCGAAAATCGCCGCGCCGGTCCTTCACGTCGACGACAAGGCTCAAGGCGTGACGCGCCTCCGGCGCATCCGCTGCGCCAGCACTTCGGAGAGAATAAGGGCGGAGAACGAAATCGCGACAGCCACAAGGCTGAGCCGGATCGCCGTCGTCTCGGATCCTGGAATCTGCAGTGCCGTATAGATCGCGGAGGGAATCGTCTGGGTCTCTCCAGGGATATTCGAAACGAAGGTGATGGTGGCGCCGAATTCGCCGATCGCCCGTGCAAAGGCAAGCACCGCGCCGGCGAGCACGCCGGGAAGGACCAGCGGCAGGGTGATCGTAGCGAAGACTACGATGCGCCGCGCGCCAAGGCTTGCCGCTGCATCCTCAAGCCGGCGATCGACCGACTCGATCGAAAGCCTGACGGCGCGCACGAGGAGCGGAAATCCCATCACCGCGGAAGCAAGCGCCGCGCCGGTCCAGCGAAAGGCGAAAACGAGGCCGAAAGTCTGATCGAGGAAGGCGCCGATCGGTCCGCGCCGGCCGAAGCCGAGCAGCAGAAGGTAGCCGGTGACGACGGGGGGAAGCACGAGCGGAAGATAGACCACACCTTCGACGAAGGTTTTGCCGGGGAAGCGGCCGCGCGCAAGCAGCATCGCGACCGCCAAGCCGAACGGCAGGCTTATCAGCGTCGCCGTTACGGCAACGCGCAGGCTGAGCTCGATCGCGACGAGATCGGCCGGCGTGAAGCCCATGCGATCACGAACCCGGCGCGACGACGCGGAAGCCCTGCGCCTCGAACCGTGGCTTCGCCTTTGCCGACAAGACGTAGCCGAGGAATGCTTTCGCGTCGGGCTTGGCGGAAGCGGTGAGCGCGATCGGATAGAGGATCGGCGGATGCGAATCGGCCGGGAAGACGCCGACGACCTTCACACCCGGGTCCGCCTTGGCGTCGGTCGAATAGACGATACCGAGCGGCGCCTCGCCGCGCGAGACGAGCGCCAGCGCGGCCCGAACATTTTCCGCTTCCGCCACCTTCGGCTTCACGCTGTCCCAGACGCCGAGCGACTGCAGCGATGCCTTGCCGTATTTTCCGGCCGGCACCAAATCCGTCAGCGCCATCGCAAGCTTGCCGTCGCCGAGGATGTCGGCGAGCGGAAAGTTCGGCGCGATCGTCACCGTCACATTGCTGTCGAGCGGCGTGACGAGCACGATGTCGTTGCCGAGGAGCGTCACGCGCGACTGCGAGTCGATCAGCTTCTTGCTCTCGACGTTGTTCATCCAGTCGAGGTCGGCGGAGAAGAAAATGTCGGCCGGCGCGCCCGCCTCGATCTGCTTCGCGAGCGCGGAGCTTCCGGCATAGCTCACGGTGACCGTTTTGCCGGTCGCCGTGGAATAGTCTGCGACGATGTCGTCGAGCGCGTTCTTGAGGCTTGCGGCGGCGAAGACGAGCGTCGGCTCGTCCGCCCGCGCGTTCGAGAACAGGGCGGCGGGCAGAAGCGCCGCGAGGGCCAGGAAAAAGACCGCTATTCGCTTCGACATGGAACAACTCCCAGGCAATACCGTTATTCCCGATCAGAAATAACGATATGTCAAGAGTCGTTCGAAGCCTTCTTCGCCAATTCGCCTGAAAGCCAGCGAAAATCGCGCTCGACGGCCGACCACGAACCTTCTTCCATGGCGCGGAAGCGCTTCACCACCTGGCGGCCAAGCGGGGTCAGCGTCGCGCCGCCGCCGCCGCGCCCGCCGGTCTCGGCGACGACGAGGGGTGTGCGGAACATGCCGTTCAATTCGGCGACGAGCCCCCAGGCGCGGCGATAGCTCATCTTGAAGCGGCTGCCTGCCGCGCGGATCGAGCCGGTCTCCGCGATCGCCTCGAGCAGATCGACTTTACCGGGCCCGAGCGCGGCGCCGTGGCGAAGCACCACTCGCAGTCTCAATCCACCGCCGTTCGCCTTCCGCATGACGCGCTCGCTCCCAGCGGAAAGCTAACAGCCCGGGCGGTGCCACGCAGCCCCCTCCTGGCTGGCGCGGATCATCGCTTCATGGAATCGAGGGTCCGCTCTGTCTCATTCTCTCGTCGCAATTCCGGACGGAAAACCGGTTCCCGCTTTTCCTGGGATTGCCCTATAGCCGCGCGTGGCGGCCGCGATGGGGCTTCAGGTCGCCCCACGGAGGGACGCCGGCGCGGCGAAGCCGTGCGAGCTCCGATTGTCCGCTCGGCCCGCCGTCGGATTCGTCAAGGAATTTCAGGCGCGCCTGCGCATGCGTCGCCTCGAGCGCGTCAAGGAACAGCGCGCACCAGTGCCGCGCGCTGCCCTCTCGCACTTTTTCGTTCAGCGTCCGCCAGCGCTCGATGCGTTCCGCGAGCGGCATCCTCAGCGCCCGCTGCAGCGCTTCGACCATCTCGGCGCGATCGAAGGGATTGACGATCAGCGCCTCGCCGAGCTCGCGGGCCGCCCCGGCAAACCGCGACAGGATCAAGACGCCCAGGATCTTCGGGATTCTGCGCGGCGATGTATTCCTTGGCGACAAGGTTCATGCCGTCGCGAAGCGGCGTGATCAGGGCAACGTCGCTGGCGCGATAGAGCCCGGCGAGCCCTTTGCGCGAAAATCCGCGCGTCATGATCCGGACCGGAGTCCAATCGAGCAGCCCATAAGCGCCGTTGATGTGGCCGGCGAGCTCCTCCAGCTCGCGCCGGAGCCGCGCATAGGCCTTGACGTTTTCGCGCGACAGCGGCGCCACCTGCAGGAAGCTCACCTTGTCGCGGTTTTCCGGATAGTCCTTGAGCAGCTGCTCGAAGGCCATCAGGCGTTCGGGGATGCCCTTGGTATAGTCGAGGCGATCGACGCCGATGATCTGCTTGCGGTCGTGGAGCTCGGATCGAAGCTGCGCGTAGCGGCGCTTGGCTTCCGCCGTCGTGGCGAAGCTCGCAAAGCGCTCCGCGTCTATGCCGATCGGAAAGACGTCGGCGCGGACGCGCCGGCCGGCGGCCTCGATCCAACCGTCATTCAGCTCCTTGCCGCCGAACTCGCTGACCAGGAAGCGCGCGAAATTGTCCCGGTCGGTGGAGGTCTGGAAGCCCACCACGTCATAGGCGAGCATGGAGCGCACGAGCCGATGCGCGTCGGGCAGCGCCGCAAGAACCTCCGGCGGCGGGAAGGGGACATGGAGGAAATATCCGATGGCGCCGGAAAAGCCCGAAGCCCGGATCTGATCGCCGAGGGGAATGAAATGATAATCGTGCACCCAGACGAGATCGCCAGGCTTCAGGAGTGGGGCGAGGCGGCTCCCGAAGCGCTCGTTGATGCGCCAGAACGCCTCCGCGAAGCGCCGGTCGAAGCCGGCAAGATCGATGCGGTAGTGAAGCACCGGCCACAGCGCCTGGTTGGCGAAGCCGTTGTAGAAATCCTCCAGGTCGACGGGCGTCATATCGACGGTCGCGAGCTGCACCGCGCCCTCGGTCTTGACCTGCAACGGTCCGAAGGTGCCTTCCGCGCTGGTCTTGCCGGACCATCCGAACCAGACGCCGCCGCGTTGGCGCAAGGCATCTGCCAGGCCTACCGCGAGGCCGCCTGCCTTTCCTTCGTCGTTCAAAGGGCCGACGCGATTGGAAATGACGACAAGGCGGTTCATGCCGCTCCCCGCTCTGATTTTGCCTCGATGCCGGAATTGATCTCCGAGGATATTAACGCACGGGCGAGTTGCCTTGTTCCCGCTTCAGAGTCAAGGCGCGGAGGCCGCAAGCCATCGATGCACGGCGTCGACGTCGGGCAGGCGATAGGCGGCGTTTGTGCCTCCCGGTCCGACCTTTACGCCGAATCCGCCGGCTTCGTTCGCGGCGCGGATCGCATCCTCGTCGGTGGTGTCGTCGCCGACATAGACCGGCATCCGACCGGCGAAGGGCGGGCGCGCGGAAAACAGCGCGAGCGCACGGGCCTTGGTGACGCCGCGCTCGACAATCTCGAATATTCCGTGGCCGGGAACGACGTGAAGCGCGGCGAGGCCGCGAGCCGCTTCGCTCGCGATGTGCTCGGCTCTTTCACGCAGCTCCGGATGCTTGCGAAAATGCACGACGAGTGCGCCGCCTTTGTCCTCAAGGAGCAGCGCATCGCCCCGACCGATCGAGGCGGCGAGACGACGGCGGGCCAGATCGATCTCAGGCGACAGCGCGATGCGCGAGTTCCTCGCCCGGCGCGGGGCGGAATTCCTGGCCGTGGACGCCGGAGACCGGAAGCTTGAGCGGCGCGAGATAGCGATCGAGGTCGGCGATCCGCCGTCCCGAGACGAGGGCAAGCGCGCCCGACAGCTTGCGGCTCACCTTCTCGAGGAGCGCGACCGTCCCCGGGCGCAGCGAAATCGCGTCGGGCTCGGGGGCGAAATCGACGAGCGTGCCATCGAAATCGAGGTAGAGCGCGTGCCGATCCGGATCGAGCGGCGGCGGCGCGGCGTCGCTGTTCATGCGGCATTCACCGCTTCGAGCATTTTTTGGGTGATCGACTGTCGGATGTCGAAATAGCCCGCCCAGGGGTCGCCTGTTCGCCGCGCGCGTTCCGGCATCGATTTCACCGTGAAGACGTTTGCTGCGCCGATGGACGCCGCCTCGTCCCATCCGAGCGGCGCAGCGACCGGCGCATTTTCGCGCGCGCGCGTCGAATAGGGCGCGATCGCCGTCGAGCCGCGCTCGTTCCTGAGGTAATCGACGAAGATCAGGCCCTTGCGCTTGGCCTTTGCCATGTTGGCGACATAGCGGTCGCCGGAATCGGCGGCAAGTCTGGTGGCGAAGCCCTTGGCGAAGGCTTTTGCCACCGGCCAGTCCGCGCGGCGATCAAGCGGCGCGACCACGTGGATGCCCTTGCCGCCGGTCAAGAGCGCGAACGATTGCAGGCCGAGCGCGCTCAGCCGGTCGCGCACGTCGAAGGCGGCGCGGCGGACATTTTCAAAGCCAAGGCCGACGTCGGGGTCGAGATCGAAGACGAGGCGGTCGGGCCGCTCGACCTTGTCGATGCGCGCGCCCCAGACATGAAACTCAAGCACACCCATCTGCACGCCGGCGACGATTCCGGCGAGGTTGCTCACGTAGAAATAGCTTGCCTTCTCGCCCGTCGCCTCGGTGATCGGAACGCGCGCCATGGCACCGGGGAAGCCGCCCGTGTCGTGCTTCTGGAAGAAGCATTTGCGACTTCCGGAAGGGCAGCGGACGAGG
The DNA here is from genome assembly GCA_963750115.1 of uncultured Alphaproteobacteria bacterium. Taxonomy (GTDB): domain Bacteria; phylum Pseudomonadota; class Alphaproteobacteria; order Rhizobiales; family Afifellaceae; genus DASWJZ01. The sequence goes on from CAVVPM010000009.1 coordinate 141,713, forward strand.
CTCAGGGGGCGTTTCGCGAGGTGCGGAAGCATCAGGTCCGCGACCGCCTCGTAGTAGTCGACGAGGTCGCCCTTGGTCACACCCTGGCCGGAAAAGACCACGCGATCCGGATGGGTGACACGGATGCCGGCCTTGACGATCGCGCCACTCTCGGCGGCCATTGTCTGCTCCTGGGTTCCGGTGTTCCGTTAAGCCGGTGAGGAGTCGCGCTCAAGCCCGCCGGCGATCGCCATAACCGGCGTACCGGGTATCGGAGCCAAACCGCCAATCTCTCCTTCTCCGCGGCCACCGGGCGCTGCAAGAATTCGCATACCAACCATGCGAGAATGAGCTAGCTTATCATAAGCTTCCTCACTATATCGCCGTCATGCAAGAATCGAAATTGGGCAAGTCCGACAGTCTCGGGTTCCTTATCTCCGACACCGCCAGACTGCTGCGCAAGCGCTTCGATCACCGGGCGAGAGAGCTCGGGCTTACGCGCGCGCAATGGCAGGTCCTCGCCTATCTGGCGAAGAACGAGGGGATAAACCAGGTGGGCCTCGCGGACATCCTCGACATCGAGCCGATCACGCTGAGCCGGCACCTCGACAAGCTGGAGCAGGCGGGTTGGGTACTCCGCCGCGCCGATCCGAACGACAAGCGCGTGCGCCTCCTCGTTCTTTCGGAACAGGCGAGCACGGTGCTGAACCGCATGCGCATCGTTGGACGCTGCCTCATCGACGAGGTAACCGCCGGGCTCACCCCCGAGCAGGTGCAGGCGATGCGCGAGGGGCTCCAGCACGTACGCGATGCGCTCTCCGAACGCGGCAGCGAGACGCTGCCGGTGGATGTGGAAATCAATGTCCCGAAACGGAATGTTCAATGAGTAATTCAGGTGAAGCGGCCTCGCCGCGAAGGGCGAGGCTCTGGCGGCGGCTTCTCAATCGGCGAACTGCGATGTTCGGCGTGCCGATCCTGCTTCTCGTCGTGGGAGGCTATTTCTGGCTGATGGCGGGGCGCTACGCCTCGACCGACAATGCCTATGTGCAGCAGGACATGGTGTCGATCGTGGCTGAGGACGCCGGCCGCATCACCGATGTCGCGGTTGCAGAGAACGACCACGTCAAAGCCGGCGACCTCCTGTTCCGCATCGATCCGCAGGCCTACCAGATTGCGCTTGAGCAGGCGAATGCCGGCGTCTCCGCCGCGCGGCTGCAGGTCGAGCAGCTGCGCTCCGCCTACAATCAGGCGACGGCGGAGCTGAAGCAGGCGCGCGACGACCAGGAATACAAGCAGACGGTCTTCGACCGTTATCAGAAGCTGGTGCAGACGGGCACGTCATCGCGTGCCCAGTTCAATTCGGCGCAGAACGACGTCAGGGCCGCCAACCAGACGCTGGCGCGGGACGAGGAGGCGGTGGAGGGCGCGAAGGCAGCGCTTGACGGCAACCCCGATATCGCCACCGACGACCACCCGCTGGTGAAGCAGGCGCTCGCCGAGCGCGACAAGGCGGCTCTCGACCTGAAGCACGCGGAGGTGCGGGCGCCGGTGGACGGCATCGTCAGTCAGACCAGCAAGCTGACGGAAGGCCAATACGTCGCCGTCGGAACGGCGGTCTTCGCCATCGTCGAGGCCCGGCACAGCTGGATCGAGGCGAATTTCAAGGAGACCGACCTCACGCACATGAGGCCCGGCGACGAAGCGACGGTGTCGGTTGACGCCTATCCGGACCTGAAGCTGACCGGCCATGTCGCCTCGATCGGTGCGGGAACCGGGTCGGAGTTCTCGCTGCTTCCGGCGCAGAACGCCACCGGCAACTGGGTGAAGGTCGTGCAGCGCGTTCCGGTCAGGATCGAATTCAACCAGAAGACCACCGACCTGCCGCTCAAGACCGGGCTCAGCGTGTCGGTCTCGGTCGATACCAAATACATGCGGCCGACGCTCGCCTTCCTCTTCGGCGCCAAGGATGCCGTGCATCCCATTCCTGAGGCGATGGCGCGGCCATGAGCGAAGTGAGCGCCACGGATGTGGTGCCGTATCGTGGTCTCATCACCGTTGCGATCATGCTCGCGACGGTCATGCAGGTGCTCGACACCACGATCGCCAACGTGGCGCTGCCCGACATGCAGGGCAGCCTGAACGCCGCCCAAGACACGATCACCTGGGTGCTCACCTCGTATATCGTAGCCGCGGCGATTGCGACGCCGCTGACCGGCTGGATCAGCGACCGCATCGGACGCAAGCGCCTGTTCCTCACCTGCATCGCCGGCTTCACGCTGGCCTCGATGCTGTGCGGCACCTCCACCAGCCTCGACGAGATGGTGGCCTTCCGCATCCTGCAGGGGGCCTTCGGTGCCGGCCTGGTGCCGCTCTCCCAGGCGGTGCTCCTCGACATCAATCCGCGCGAGCGGCACGGCCAGGCCATGGCGATCTGGGGCGCCGGCATCATGGTAGGGCCGATCATCGGTCCGACGCTGGGCGGTTGGCTCACGGATTCCTTCAACTGGCGCTGGTGCTTCTACGTCAATGTGCCGGTCGGCTTCCTCGCCTTTCTCGGGGTGCTGATCTTCATGGGCGAGACGAAGCTGCGCAACCGCCGCTTCGACCTGTTCGGCTTCGCGCTGCTGTCGGTAGCGATCGGTGCGCTGCAGCTGATGCTCGACCGCGGCCAGCAGCAGGACTGGTTCTCCTCTTCGGAGATCCTCATTGAGACAGCGATCATGCTCGCCGGCTTCTGGATGTTTCTCGTCCACATCCTGACCGCGCCGGCCCCATTCATCGAGCTCCCCATGCTGAAGGACCGCAACTTCGCGGTCGGCGTAATCTTCATCTTCGTCATCGAAATCATCCTGCTTGCCACGATGGCACTATTGCCGCCAATGCTGCAGAACATCCTCGACTTTCCCGTCGTCACCAGCGGCCTGGTTCTCGCGCCGCGCGGGGTCGGAACGATGATCTCGATGATTCTCGTCGGGAGACTCGTGCGCCGCGTCGATGTCCGCTACCTGATCGCGGCCGGCCTCGTGCTTACCGCTTTGTCGCTGTGGGAGATGACCGGCTTCAGCCCGGAGATGGGGGCGGGGCCGGTCGTCCGTACCGGCGTCACGCAGGGGCTCGGCCTCGGGCTCATCTTCGTGCCGCTCTCCACGCTCGCCTTTGCCACGCTCAAGGCGGAGTACCGCACCGAGGCGACGAGCCTCTTCTCGCTCATCCGCAACCTCGGCTCGAGCATCGGCGTTTCGGTCATGTCGACGATGCTGGCGCAGAACACCCAGATCAACCATGCGGAGCTGGCGGCGCGCATCTCGTCCTACAATCCGACGTTCGGTGCCTACCTGCAGGATCTGCCGTTCAGTCTCGGAAAGCTCACCCCCACCGAAGTGCTTGCCTATCTGAACCAGGTCATCACCGGCCAGGCGCAGATGATCGCTTATCTCGATGACTTCAAGACCATGGCGCTGATTACGCTGGCGTGCTTTCCGATGCTGCTGCTTCTGAGCAAGAGCGGTGCCAAGCCCGCAGGGGCGCCGGCCGCGGCGATGGAGTGAGGCGCGGCGGTCAATCCGGCCGAGAATGCGCGAGAAAATAGGAAAGGCGCCGTTTGGACGAGCCAACCGACGCCTCCCTATCAGCCCTGGTCATGTGGCTCCATGCCTGCAGGCACGCCGCCGCACCGCCTGGGTCTGAACCTGAGCGCCTCAGCGCTGAAGTCCCAGGCTCCTGTCCGACCGCGTATCGGACGGGCCATCGAACGGATTGGCCGCCGTTCATGGAGCACCGGCTCACCGGGAACCGCCTGACGCATCGCTGCATCCTGCAAGCCAACCGATGACCCGCGAGGCATTCCGGCGCCCAGAGGGGCCGGCGCGGGCAAGAGATCCGAACGTGTTGCCCGACTTGCCTCTGCCGGACCGTCCGCCCTCTCACGGACGCGACGATCACCGAAAAAGATTGCCCCGTCGAGGGCCGGAATATCGTCCTGTGTGAAATGCGGGGATAGCGGGTGAAAGACCTCTCCGCGGGCAAGTCCGTCGCCGCCGGAGCTCGATCGTTCGCGACCTCGAGCGAAGCGGAAGGCCGGCCCTATCTTCTTGTTGCAAACGGTTCTATCTGAAAGACGTACCCGCCTTTCGGGATCATGCCTGGGCTAGTGCTTGCTCTCTCTTTCGGCGCAGGTGTAGCCGACCGGGCAGTTCGGGTTGTCGAGCGTCGGCGCGACGGCCGGCTTCGTGTCCTGGCCGGGCAAGCAGAGGCCGTTGTGGGCGACGAAGCGCGCATAGGTGTTGGCGCCGGTGGTGAGCACGATTGCGCCTTCACGCGCGACTGTCGCTTCCGCCAAGGCGCAGGTCATCGTGACGGTCGAGGGCCTTGCGCGCATAGACGGATGTCATCGCGAGGAGAAGAGCGGCGACGGAGAGGATCAGTCTACGCATTCTGAGGCACCGTCGGATGAAGCGGACCGGCGGCATCTCTATCACGAATGCGCGGGCGCCCGCATTTCATCGTTGCGGGAATCCTGCCGTGTCGATGTGCCGGCCCTCGCCATGGCGTGAGTTGAGGTGCGCGGATAGTAGCTGGCCGGGTCGAGCTTCGGCGGGCGTCGCCGCGAGGCTGAGCGACGCGATCTCCGGCTGCGTCTCTGAAATCACCTTGCCGCGCCGGACGACGAAGAGGCGGCGGGCGCGGAGCCGGATCGCCTCGATCGTGTCATGGGCCTGCAGCACGACCATGTCGGCGTTGCAGCCGACGGCGAGGCCGTAGCCGTCGAGCTGCATGACCTTGGCAGGATTGGTCGTCACCGCCTCGAAGCACCAGCGCATCGCTTCGCGGCTCGTCATCTGCGCCACGTGCAGACCCATGTGGGCAACGTCGAGCATGTCGGCGCCGCCGAGCGAGTACCACGGGTCCATGCAGCAGTCCTGGCCGAAGGCGACGTTGATTCCCTGCGCGCGCATCTCCGGCACGCGCGTCATGCCGCGGCGCTTCGGATAGGTGTCGTGGCGGCCTTGCAGCGTGATGTTGATGAGCGGGTTCGGGATCGCGTGGATGCGTGCCTCGGCCATCAGCGGCAGGAGCTTGGAGACATAGTAGTTGTCCATCGAATGCATGGAGGTCAGGTGCGAGCCGGCGACGCGCCCTTGCAGCCCGAGGCGCTGCGTCTCGTAGGAAAGCGCTTCGATGTGGCGGGAGAGCGGATCGTCGGTCTCGTCGCAATGCATGTCGACCAAGAGGCCGCGTTTCTCGGCGATCTCGCAGAGCGCTTTCACGCTTTCCGTGCCGTCCGCCATCGTGCGTTCGAAATGCGGGATGCCACCGACCACGTCGACGCCCTTGTCGAGTGCGCGCTTCAGGTTCGCCGCGGCGGTCGGCGAGCGGAAATAGCCGTCCTGCGGGAAAGCGACGAGCTGGAGATCGATATAGGGCGCGATCGCGCGCTTCACGTCGAGCAGCGCGTCGACCGCCGTCAGCCGGTCGTCGCAGATGTCGACATGCGTGCGGATCGCGAGCAGGCCCTTGGAGACGGCGAGGTCGCAATAGCGGAGCGCGCGCTCCTTCACCGCTTCGGACGTCAGAAGCGGCTTCAGCTCACCCCAGAGCGCGATCCCTTCGAGCAGCGTGCCCGACTGGTTCATACGCGGCAGGCCGAGCGACAGCGTTGCGTCCATGTGGAAGTGGCAGTCGACGAAAGGCGGCGAGACGAGGCGGCCGGTCGCGTCGATGACGCGCCCTGCCTCGGCCGCAATGTTCGGCTCGATCGCGACGATCCTGCCGCCGGCGCAGGCAATATCGATGCCGCTCCGGCCGTCGGGAAGCGTGGCGCTCTTGACGAGCAGATCGAAGGTCATGGGAAAGCCTGCACGAGCGTGTTGCCTCCTTCGAGGCCCGGCCCTTCGACAAGCTCAGGACCGTGCACCTCAGGATGAGGAGGGTAGGCGGATGGCGTCAACCAACATCGCTCATGCTGAGGTGCTCCGCGAAGCGGAGCCTCGAAGCACGCAGCAAGGTTGATCCAAGGCACCGGCAATCACCGCTCCTCCTTGCTGAACGGCATGAGCAGCGCCGCCGGCGCACGCGCGTTGCGCGAGACGAGCGCCATCGCGACGATGGTCATGACGAAGGGAAGCATCAAGAAGACCTGGTAGGGAAGGTTCAGCACATTGTGCGCCTGAAGGCGGAGCTGCAAGGCTTCGAGCGCGGCGAAGAGCAGCGCGCCGCCGGCGCAGCGCCACGGGCTCCATTGGCCGAAGACGACGAGCGCAATCGCCACCCAGCCGCGGCCGGAGACGACGCCGAAGGTGAAGGCGTTGAACTGCGAGATGGTGAGATAGGCGCCGGCCATTCCCATCAGCGCGCCGCCGATCACGAGCGCCTGGCAGCGCATGCCCCAGACGCTGACGCCGGCCGCGTCCGCGGCGCGCGGATTCTCGCCCACGGTCCGGAGGTCGAGGCCCCAGGGCGTGCGGAAGAGCAGAAAGGCGGTTGCCGGCACGGCGAGCAGCGCAAGGTAGGTGAGTGGCGACTGGTCGAAGAGAACGGGGCCGAGGAAGGGGATGCCGGATAGGACTGGGATCGGCAGCGCGCTGGAACGGCTCGACGCTCGGCGGCGATGCAGGCTCTCCGAAAACCAGGCGGTAGAGAAAGAAGGCAAGCCCGGTCGCAAGCAGCGTCGTGCCGATACCGGAGACGTGCTGGCTGACCCCGAGCACGACTGCGAGAAACGTCATCAGGAGGCCGGCGAGCACTCCCGTCGCGAGCGCGGCGAGAACCCCGAGCCAGAGGCTGCCGCTGTAATAGGCGGCGGTGAATCCGATCATCGAGCCGAGGAGCATGATCCCCTCGATGCCGAGATTGAGCACGCCGGAGCGCTCCGAATAGAGCTCGCCGGTGGTGGCAAGGATGAGCGGTGTCGCAATGCGGATCAGCGCGGCGAAGAAGCCGACATCGAAGACGGTGAGGAAAGAATCCATCAGACGATCCCCTCCGCCGTGGCGGGGCGCATCACCCTCAGCCGATAGGCCGCGAAGAGCCTTCCGGCGACCATCGACACGAGGGCCACGCCCTGGATGACGTCGGCGAGATAGATCGGCACGCCGGTCGCCCGCGCCATCGTGCCGGCGCCGTTGAAGATGACGGCGAAGAAGATCGCGGCGGGAATCGCGCCGAGCGGGTTCAGCTCGGCGAGCGTGGCGATGACGATGCCGGCATAGCCGTAGCCCGACGAGAGGTCGGAGGTGACCTGGTAGCGCACGCCGCCAACCTCGCCGGCGCCGGCAAGACCGGCGAGCGCACCTGAAACGAGCGCCGCGACGAGGATCACCCGCCCAACCTTCATGCCGGCATATTCGGCCGCGGCGGGATTCTCGCCGACGGCGCGGATACGGAAGCCGAGCGTCGTGCGGCTCATCATCCACCAGATGGCGATCGCGGCAAGCAGCGCCAGAAGCACGCCGAGATGGACGTTGATCCAGGGAAGGATCGGGAACTCCGCCGCGTCGCGGACCGAGGGGGCGTTCGGATAGCCGCTCTTCGGATCGCGCCACGGGCCTTCGAGCAGCGCCGTGACCCCGTATAGCATGATGAAGTTCAGGAGCAGCGTCGTCACCACGTCGTCGACCTTGAGCCGCACCTTGAGAAGCGCGGGAAGGAGCGCCCAAAGCGCGCCGAAAATCGCCGCGCCGACGATCATCAGCGGCACCAGCGCGAAGGCCGGAATCCATTCGCGCTCGCCGATGAAGCAGGCGGCGATGGCGCCGGCCATGAGCTGACCCTCGGCGCCGATGTTCCAGAATTTCGCGCGGAAGGCGACGAGCACCGCGAGCCCGGTGAAGAGCAGCGGCGCCGCCTTCACCAGCGTGTCCTCGACGTCGTAATGCGATTGGAAGGCGGAGAGGAGAAGCAGGCGGTAGGACTCGGCGACGCCTGTGCCGGAGAGCGCGACAAGACCGCTGCAGATGATGAGCGTGACGATCACCGCGGCAATCGGAATCGAAATCTGCAGATAGAGCGGCGTCTCCTGCCGCCGCTCGAGGCGCACGCGGATCATCGGGCATGCCCCGAAGGGATTGCGCGGGGGGCGCTGTGATTGTCCCTCCCCCTTGCGGGGAGGGTGGCCTGAGCGAAGCGAGGGCCGGGTGGGTTTGCCGGACGTAGCACTCGGCTCAGACAACCCCTCCCGTCATCCGGTGTGCTTCGCTTGCCGGCTGACACCCTCCCCGAGACTCCGCGCCGCGGGACCCATCGCCGCTCATGCCGCCTTCTCCGCCTCGCCGGCCATCAGGAGGCCGACGCGCTCGACCGTCGCCTCGGCGACCGGGAGATCGGCCATGATCCGCCCGCGGTACATCACGGCGATGCGGTCGGAGAGGGCGAAGAGCTCTTCAAGGTCCTCGCTGATCAAGAGCACGGCGCCGCCGCTCGCCCGGAGTTTCAGGAACTGACCGTGGATGAATTCGGTGGCGCCGACGTCGATGCCGCGGGTCGGCTGCGCGGCAAGCAGAATCCTCGGTTCGCGCGCCATCTCGCGGGCGATCAGCGCCTTTTGCAGATTGCCGCCGGAAAGCGTTCCGGTCCGTGCCTCGGGGCCGGAGGTGCGGATGTCGAAGCGGGCGATCTGATCGGCGGCGAAGCGGCGGATCGCGGTGCGGTTCAGGAGCCCATGGCGGCTGAAGGGCGGCGTGTCCACGAAGGGAAGCGCCATCGATTGGGAAAGCGGCAGTGCGGCAATCATGCCGGTCGTCAGCCGGTCCTCCGGCACGCGGCCGATCCTCAGCGCCTGCATCGCCTTCGGCGATGGATGCGCGACCACCGCGCCGGCGACGCTGATCGTGCCGCGCTCCGGGGGGAGCACGCCGGCGACGAGGTCGGCAAGATCGCGCTGGCCATTTCCCGACACGCCGGCGATGCCGACGATCTCGCCGGCGCGGAGCGTGAGGGAGACATCGCTGAGCGCGGCGCGGCCGGCAACGGTCGACACATGGTCGAGGACGAGGAGGGGAGCGCCCGCGGCGACCGCCTCCTTGTCCGGCGGCACGAGATCGCGGCCGCACATCAGGCGCGCGAGCTCGGGTTTTGAGAGGTTCCCGTCGTTCTGCCGATCGGCGACCACCTTTCCGTGCCGCATCACGGTGATGCGGTTGGTGATCTCGATCACTTCGCCAAGCTTGTGGGAGATGAAGATCACGCCCATGCCCTTTGCGACCATGGACCGCAAGGCCCGGAAGAGGCCATCCGTCTCGTGCGGGGTCAGCGTCGCCGTCGGCTCGTCGAGGACAAGGATGCGGGCGCCGCGGACGAGCGACTTCGCGATCTCGACGCGTTGCTGCTCGCCGACCGAGAGATCGCCGACAAGCCGGTCTGGGTCGAGCGCGAGGTGGTAGTCGCTGCCGATCTTGGCGAGCCGATCGAGCGCCTTGGCGCGGGAGAGACGGCCGTCGGGCCCGGCTTTTCCGACCAGGAGATTTTCGAGCACCGTGTGGCGCGCGACGAGCTCGAAATGCTGATGCACCATGCCGATGCCGTGATTGAGCGCATCGGCGGAATTGCGGATGGCGACGGGGCTGCCTTCGACCTCGATCGTTCCCGCGTCGGCCGCGTAAGTGCCGAAGAGGATGTTCATCAAGGTGGTCTTGCCGGCGCCGTTCTCGCCGAGGAGGCCGAGGATGTCGCCGGCGTTGAGCGTCAAATCGACGTCCGCCGCGGCCCGGACCTGGCCGAAGCGCTTGGCGATGCCGCGCATCGAAACGAGGGGAGGGGGGCGCCGGCTCTCTCCCCCCTTGCGGGGGAGAGGCGGAGAGGGGGGAAGGACACCGCCGCGGCCTTCGCCTTTCCCCTCTCCCTGCCCCTCCCCCGAGGGGGAGGGAGGCACTGCGCTACTCCGAAACCGGCGTCAACTCGTCGACCGGCACGCGGAAGTCGCCGTTCATGATGGCGGCCTCGCGGTCCGTCACCATCTTCATGACGTCCGGCGGCAGCTTCGTTTCCCAGTCGTGGAAGGGCGCGAGCGTGGCGCCGCCCTTGGCCATGGTGGAGAAGGTGCCGAAATCCTGCGCCGTGTAGACGCCGGCCTGCACCTCCTTGATCGCGGCCTGGATGGTCGGCCACATGTCCCAGACCGGGCCGGTGACGACGGTGCCGGGCGCGATCGACGATTGGTCCGACATGTTGGAGAAGGCGACGATGCCCTTCTCAGCCGCCGCTTCGATGACGCCGAAGCGCTCGGCATAGATCGCGTCGACGCCGGCTGCGATCTGCGCGAGCGCCGCCTCCTTGGCCTTCGGCGGGTCGAAGAAGGAACCGATGAAGGTCACCTTGCACTTCACCGCCGGGTTGACCTCCTTGGCGCCGGCGCAGAACGCGTTCACGAGGCGCGCCACCTCCGGAATGTCCATGGCCGCCACCGAGCCGACGGTATTCGTCTTGGTGAGCTTGCCGGCGATCATCCCGGATATGTAGGCGGGCTCATGGATCCAGTTATCGAAGACGGAGAAGTTCGGCTCGGCCGGCCCCTGGCCGGAGCCAAAGACGAAGGCGACGTCGGGGAACTCCTTGGCCACGCGCCGCGCGATGTCTTCCGCCTCGAAGGCGTCGCCGGTGATGAACTTGTAGCCGCCGCGCGCGAACTCGCGCAGCACGCGCGCATAATCGGAGGACTGCACGTTCTCAGCCCATTTGTAGTCGAGGCCGAACGTGTCCTTCGCCTTCAGCATCGCCTCGTGGATCTGATTGTCCCACGGCTCCTCGATCGGCGTGGAGAAGACCGCGGCGATCTTCATCTTGTCGGCGGCCGCAGCCTGGCCCGACGCAAAGCCGAGGCTCAAGGCGCCGGCGAACTTCAGAAGCGTGCGGCGATCGATGCTGAAACCGGCGCGCGCGCCGGCGGTGTGACGCTTGGAAAACGACATCTGCCCCTCCTGAAAAAAGCGCGGCCGGGAGACGATGGCCGCCCTTGCTCCCCATGCCTTCGGCAAGCTTAGGGGCAGGCGATGAGTTTTGTCTACATGGTCAAAAATTCGGCATGGACGCCGCGTCCGGGCAGCGCTCCGCGGCTCGCCTCAGCGCGCCTAGGCTCTCCTCAGCCGGCAGACGTCCGCGCCAGCCGCTCCTCCCCGGCAGCATTGCGGCGCGTCAGGAAATCGCCGACCCGCTCGATCGCCTTGCGGATGTTCTCCTCCGAATTGGCGTAGGAGAGGCGGATGTAGCCCTCGCCGTGGACGCCGAAATCCGGCCCGCCGATCAGCGCCACGCCGGCATCGTCCAGAAGCGCGTTGGCAAGCTGCTTCGCCGCCCAGCCGGTCTTGGACGACATTGGGGAAGGCGTAGAAGGCGCCCTTCGGCGTGACGCAGGAGACGCCGGGCAGGGTATTCAGGAGCTCGGTCACGACTTTGCGCCGGCGGTCGAAGGCGGCCACCATCTCTGTCACCTCGTCCTGCGGGCCGTCGATCGCGGCGATGCCGGCATATTGCGTCGGCGCGTTGACACAGGACCAGCAGTTCACCGCGAGCTTCCTGACCTTGTCGAAGAGCGGCGTCGGGCCAGATCGACCAGCCGAGCCGCCAGCCGGTCATCGCCCAGGTCTTGGAGAAGCCGTTCAGGAGGATCAGCCGGTCGCGGATCTCCGGGAAAGTCAGCAGCGAAACATGCTCCTCGCCGTCATAGGTCATGCAGTCGTAAATCTCGTCGGAAAGGACGGCGACGTCCGGATGCGCGGCAAGTCCCTCGACCAGCTTCTCGATCTCGCGGCGCGGGGTCACGCCGCCGGTCGGGTTGGCGGGCGAGTTCAGGATGAGCAGCCGCGTTTCACGCGTGATCAGCGTCAGCGTCTCGTCGGCCGAAAAGGCGAAGCCATTCTCCTCGCGGATCGGGACGGGGACGGGTCGCGCGCCGGTGAACTCGATCATCGAGCGGTAGATCGGGAAGCCCGGGTCGGGATAGAGGATATCGACGCCCGGGCTCGCCGAACATCAGGATCGCGGCGAACATCGTCACCTTGCCGCCCGGCACGATCAGCACCTGCTCCGGCGAGACCTCGATCCCGGTCGTCTGCAAGCGTCCGGCGGGCGACCGCCTCGCGCAGCGCCGGGATGCCGACCGCGGCGGTATAGCCATGGTGGCCGTCGCGGAGCGCCTTCACGGCGGCCTCGACGATATGCTCCGGCGTGCGGAAGTCGGGCTGGCCGATGCCGAGATTGATGATGTCGCGGCCCTCGCTCGCGAGCTGGTTGGCGCGGGCGAGAACGGCGAAGGCGTTCTCCTCGCCGATACGGTCGAAGGCGTCGATGGTCCTGAGGGTCATTGAGGGCGCTTCCCCGTGGCCAGGTCGGTTGCGATTTTTCCGCCTATCTACAGTCCTCGCCTCGCCGTTGCATAGCGCGGCGGCGCGTCTCGATAAAAATCATACTTTTGTCGCGTCGCAGCGCGATTGCCGTTGATTTCCGGCGCTTCCGGCGGGCGAATCTCCGGCCCAAGAACGGGAGGATCCTCCATGTCGTTCGACGCCAAGCACGGCACGCAAGGTGAAGCTTCAGGTCGCAGATCTGGTTCGACAATCCCGACGATCCGGACATGACCGCGCTCTATATCGAGCGCTACATGAACTGGGGCTTGACCCGCGAGGAGCTGCAATCGGGCAAGCCGATCATCGGCATCGCGCAGTCGGGCTCCGACCTCTCGCCCTGCAACCGCCACCACATCGTGCTGGCGCAGCGCGTGCGCGAGGGCATCCGCGAGGCGGGCGGCATCGCGTTCGAGTTCCCCGTGCACCCGATCCAGGAGACGGGCAAGCGCCCGACCGCCGCGCTCGACCGCAACCTCGCCTATCTCGGGCTGGTGGAGATCCTGTTCGGCTATCCGATCGACGGTGTGGTGCTGACCACCGGCTGCGACAAGACCACGCCGTCGCAGCTGATGGCGGCGGCGACCGTCAACATCCCGGCCATCGCGCTTTCGGTCGGGCCGATGCTGAACGGCTGGCACAAGGGCCAGCGCACCGGCTCGGGCACGATCAAGTGGCTGCGCGAAGAAGCTGATAGCGGCCGGCGAGATCGACATGGCCGGAATATTTCGAGCTGGTCGCTTCCTCCGCGCCGTCGCCCGGCTTCTGCAACACGATGGGCACGGCGACCACGATGAATTCGCTCGCCGAGGCGCTCGGCATGATGCTGCCCGGCTGCGCGGCGATCCCCGCGCCGCACAAGGAGCGCGGCCAGATCGCCTACCTGACCGGCCGGCGCATCGTGGAGATGGTGAAGGAGGATCTGAAGCCGTCGGAGATCATGACGCGCGAGGCGTTCGAGAACGCCATCGTCGTGAACTCGGCGATCGGCGGCTCGACCAATGCGCCGATCCATCTGAACGCCATCGCCGCGCATCTCGGCATCGCGCTCACCAACGACGACTGGGAGCGGATCGGTCATGCGATCCCGCTGCTCCTCGACCTGCAGCCGGCCGGGCGCTTCCTCGGCGAGGACTATCACCGCGCCGGCGGCGTGCCGGCCGTCGTGGCGGAGCTCTTGGAGGCGGGCCTGCTGCCGCATCCGCAGGCGCTCACCGTCAACGGCAAGACGATGGGCGAAAACTGCAAGCGGCAAGCGGAGCTGGGACCGCGAGGTGATCCGCGCCTTCGACACGCCGATCGTGAAGGAGGCGGGCTTCCTCAATCTCAAGGGCAACCTCTTCGACAGCGCCATAATGAAGACCAGCGTGATCTCCAAGGAGTTCCGCGACCGCTATCTCTCGAACCCCAAGGACCCGGAAGCGTTCGAGGGCCGTGCCGTCGTCTTTGACGGGCGGGAGGACTATCACGCGCGCATCAACGATCCCGCGCTCGACATCGACGAGAACACGATCCTCGTCATCCGCGGCACCGGTCCGATCGGGTATCCGGGCGGCGCGGAAGTGGTGAACATGCAGCCGCCCGATGCGCTCCTGAAGCGCGGCATCAACGAATTGCCGACAATCGGCGACGGGCGGCAATCCGGAACTTCGGGCTCGCCTTCGATCCTGAATGCCTCGCCGGAGGCGGCGGCGGGCGGCGGGCTGGCGCTGGTCAGAACCGGAGACCGCATCCGCGTCGACTTGAACAAGCGGACGGCAAATATTCTCATCTCTGACGAAGAGCTCGAAAGCCGCCTCAAGGTCGTGCGCGAGAAGCTCGGCAACGGAGGCCTGAGCTACGTGCCGCATAGCCAGACGCCGTGGCAGGAGATCCAGCGCAGCATCGTCGACCAGTTCGACCACGGCATGGTGCTGAAGCCGGCGGTCAAATACCACGACGTCGCGCATCACGAATATCCGCGCGACAACCATTAGGCGGCGATCGATCGGGAGTCCTGTCATGTCGGAAGCCGCGCGGCGTTTTCGCGCGTTGCATGCGCGCGCCGGCCTCTTCGTCATGCCCAATCCGTGGGACGCGGGGACGGCGCGGCTTCTCGCCGATCTCGGCTTCGAGGCGGTCGCCACTTCGTCAGCTGCGCTCGCCTGGACGCTCGCAAAAGCGGACGCGACCGGCGCCGTCACGCGCGACGTCGCAATTGCGCATGCGCGCGTTCTCGCGGACGCGAGCGGGCTGCCTGTCAACGGCGATTTCGAGAGTGGCTATGGTGAGACGCCGGCGGAGGTCGCCGAGACGATCCGCCGCGCGATCGGTGCCGGCGTTGCGGGCTGCTCGATCGAAGATCAGGACCAAAGCGGGGGGAAGCTCCACCCGCTCGACGAGGCGCTCCGGCGTTTCTCCGCGGCGAAGGAAGCGGTGCTGAAGTCCGGCGGCGATTTCGTGCTCACGGGGCGCACGGAGGTCTTCTTCCACAAATACCCCGACCCGCTCGGCGAGGCGGTGCGGCGGCTTGGGGCCTACGAGGCGGCTGGCGCCGACGTCGTCTATGCGCCCGGGGTGACGACGGAAGCGGAGGTTCGCACCATCGTCGAAGCGGCGAAGGTCCCGGTGAACGTGCTTGGCGGCCTCGGCGGCGTCTCCAACGACGTGAAGGCGCTCGAACGGCTTGGCGTGAAGCGGGTCTCGATCGGCTCTGGTCTTGCCAAGGTGGCGCTCGGCGCGTTCCTCAAGGCGGCGCAGGGGCTCGCCGACCGCCGGATCGTCTTCGACGGCGCGGCGGCATCAAGCACCTTGAACGGTGCGTTCGCCGCGCCGCGCGACGACGAGAGCGACAATGACTGAGCGCGACCTGTCCGGTTGGACGCCGCGCCCGCGCCCGAGCGCGGCGACGCTCGAAGGCCGCTGGTGCCGGCTTGAGCGGCTCGATCCCGCGCGCCATGGCGATGGGCTCTACGAAGCGGCAATCGCGGCGGGAGTGGAAGACCGCTTCCGCTATCTTTTCGAGCCGCCGCCGCGTTGAACGCGCCGATTTCGACGCATGGCTCCAAAAGGCAAGCGGCTCGGAGGACCCGCGCTTCTACGCGGTCGTCGATCAGGCGACGGGGAAAGCGGGGGGCCGGCAGGCGCTGATGCGCATCACGCCGGAGCACGGCGTCATCGAGATCGGCAGCATCCTCTGGGGGCCGAAGGTTGCGCGGACGCGGATCGCAACCGAAGCGCTCTATCTTTTCGCCCGCCATTCCTTCGACGAGCTCGGCTATCGCCGCTTCGAATGGAAATGCGACGCCTTGAACGCGCCGTCGCGACGCGCGGCGCTCCGCTTCGGCTTCAGCTTCGAGGGGATTTTCCGCGAGCACATGGTGGTCAAGGGCAAGAACCGCGACACCGCCTGGTTCGCGATCATCGACCAGGACTGGCCGCGCATCAGGGCGGGGATGGAGCGCTGGCTCGACCCGGGCAATTTTGACGGCGACGGAAAGCAGAGACAGTCGCTCAAGGACATGATAGCCGCTCCGGCATGAGCGCAGCCGACCACGCCCACGCGCGCGGCCACGATCATCCGCATCACGGCCATGCGCATTCCCACGCTCCGGCCGTGGAAGCGGGGAACCGGCGGCGCGTCCTCGTGGCCGCGTTCTTCACATGCGGCTTCATGGTTGCGGAGGCGCTCGGCGGCATCTTCACCGGTTCGCTCGCGCTTCTCGCCGACGCCGGCCATATGCTGACCGATTCCGTGTCGCTCGTGCTCGCCTATGTCGCCTACCGGATGAGCGCGCGGCCGGGAACGAGCCAGATGACCTACGGCTTCGATCGTCTGAAGGTGCTCGTCGCCTATACGAACGGCCTGACAGTGCTCGGCATCGCCATATGGATCGTGGCGGAGGCTTTGCATCGCGTTCGCTCGCCGTCCGAGGTCCTCGGCGGCGCCATGCTGACGATCGCCGCGATCGGACTTCTGGTGAATGTCTGCGTCTTCTTCGTGCTGCACGGCGGCGAGCGGGAATCGCTGAACCTCCGGGCCGCCATTCTGCACGTGGTCGGCGACCTGCTCGGCTCGGTGGCGGCGATGCTCGCCGGCGCCATCATTCTCACCACCGGCTGGACGCCGGCCGATCCGCTGCTTTCCTGCCTCGTGGCGCTGCTCCTGGTGCGGAGCGCCTGGCGCCTCGTTCGCGAGACCGGGTTGATCCTGCTTGAGGCGGCGCCGCTCGATGTCGACCGCGACAGGATCGCCGACGATATCGCGGCGCACGCGGACGGCGTCCTCAACGTCCACCACATGCATCTGTGGACGCTCGACGGACAGCAGAAGCTCGCGACGCTCCACGCGCGGCTTGCGGCGAACGCCGATGCCGAACGCAGCATCGCATCGATCAAGAGACGGCTCGGCGAAGAGCACGGCATCCACCACGCGACGATCGAGGTGGAGAGCGGGCCCGGCTGCCCAGACGAAGTACGACACGTGACAGCGGGAAGGAGACGGGATGGGAAGGCTTGACGGCAAGCGCGCGTTTTTGACCGCCGCCGGCCAGGGCATTGGCCGTGCTACGGCGGAGGCGTTCGTGCGCGAAGGGGCGGAGGTGATCGCCACCGACCTTGACCGGGCGAAGCTCGACGGGCTCGACAAGCTCGGGGCGGCACGGCTTGAGGCGCTCGACGTCCGCGACACCAACGCCGTCAACGTGCTCGCCGCGTCGGTCGGCAAGATCGATGTCTTGTTCAACTGTGCCGGCTACGTCCACCACGGCACGGTGCTCGATTGCTCGGAGGCTGACTGGGATTTTTCGTTCGACCTGAACGTCAAGTCGATGCACCGCACCATCAGCGCCTTCCTGCCGGGGATGCTGGAGCGGGCGGCGGAGCGGGGAAAGTCGAGCTCGATCGTCAATGTCGCGTCCGGCGCCTCTTCGATCCGCGGCATTCCGAACCGTTACGTCTATGGCGCGACCAAGGCGGCGGTGATCGGGCTCACCAAGGCGGTGGCCGCCGACTTCATCCGCAAGGGGCTGCGCTGCAACGCCGTCTGCCCCGGCACCGTGCTTTCGCCGTCGCTCGAACAGCGCATCGAGACGCTCGGCAAGGAGGTCGGCGGGCACGACAAGGCGATGGAGATGTTCGTCGCGCGGCAGCCGATGGGGCGGCTCGGCACGGCGGAGGAGATGGCGGCCGTCGCCGTCTATCTCGCTTCCGACGAAAGCGACTTCACGACCGGCATCACCATCTCGCCGGACGGCGGGTTCTCGCTTTGACGCAAGGTTCGGGCACGCGGGCGGGTCCGCTCATCGCCTCGGCCGTGATCCTTGTCGTGGTCATGGCAGGCTGGTTTGCGATGCCGCGGATCATGCTCATGGTAAGCGGCGGCGGCCCGTTCGTGGGGATGGCGGTCGCCATTGCCTTTATCCTCGCCTTCTTTGGCGTGCTATGGCTGAGAGCGCTTTACCAGCGACGCCATGACCGGGACTGACAATGCACATCCTTATTACGGGCGCGGCCGGCATGATCGGCCGGAAGATCACCGAGCGCCTCCTCGCCGACGGACGGATCGGCAGGCGCGAAATCACCAAGCTCACGCTCCACGACATCGTGGCGCCGCCGGCTGAGCCGACCGAAAACACCTCGATACGCCCGATCGTCGGCGACATTTCCGACCCGCATGTGGTCGAGCGGCTCGTTGCCGAGAAGCCCGACATCGTCATGCACCTTGCGGCGATCGTCTCAGGCGAGGCGGAAACCGATTTCGGCAAGGGCTATGCAGTCAATTTCGACGGGACGCGGCATCTCTTCGACGCGATCAGACTCGCGAACAACCGCCCGCGCGTCGTCTATGCCTCCTCGATCGCGGTCTTCGGCGCGCCGTTTCCCGATCCGATTCCCGATGAATTCCATCTGACCCCGCTGACAAGCTACGGCACCCAGAAGGCGGTCGGCGAGTTTCTGCTGAACGACTACACGCGGCGCGGCTTTTTCGACGGGATCGGGCTCAGGCTTCCGACCATCTGCGTCCGGCCCGGCAAGCCCAACAAGGCGGCGTCGGGCTTCTTCTCCGGCATCATCCGCGAACCGCTGAAGGGCGAGGCGGCGACGCTGCCGGTTGCCGACAGCGTCATGCATTGGCACGCGAGCCCGCGCGCCGCTGTCGGCTTCTTCCTGCATGCCGCCGAGATGGACCTCGACCCGGTCGGGCCGCGCCGTTGCCTCACCATGCCGGGCGTCGCGGCAACGGTCGGCGATGAGATCGCGGCGCTGCGTAAGATCGCGGGCGACAAGGCGGCGAAGCTCATTCGTCGCGAGCCCGACCCCGTCATCGAGCGCATTGTCGCCGGCTGGCCGACGCGCTTCGAAGCGAAACGCTCGCGCGCGCTTGGCTTCAGCGCGGACGCAAGCTTTGAGGCGATCGT
Source organism: uncultured Alphaproteobacteria bacterium (assembly GCA_963750115.1). Taxonomy (GTDB): domain Bacteria; phylum Pseudomonadota; class Alphaproteobacteria; order Rhizobiales; family Afifellaceae; genus DASWJZ01. The sequence continues at coordinate 160,422 of CAVVPM010000009.1, forward strand.
GCGCGCGCATATCGACGACGAGCATGGCGGGCGCGCGCCGGTCATGGACTAGCCCGCCCGGTGGCCGAGGCGGGCGTGCAGACCAGCGCACGGACGGCAAAGCGGGCGCAAAGCGGAGGGCGATCTCGCCTGCGCATGTGGTTGCGGCGGCTTGCCGTCGTCGTGCTCGTCCTCGTGCTCCTGCCTTATCTTGTCGTGCCGCTCTACGCCGTGGTCGATCCGCCGGTCAGCGCGGTGATGCTTCAATACGCCGTCACGCGGCACGCCGGCATCGACAAGAAATGGGTCGACCTCGATCAGGTCTCGCCGAACCTCATACGTGCCGTGCTCGCGGCGGAAGACGCGCGCTTCTGCTCGCATCACGGGGTCGATTGGGTGGAGATGCACAACGCGCTCGTGGACGATAATGGCCCGATGCGCGGGGCGAGCACCATTACCATGCAGGCGGCGCGGAACCTTTTCTTCTTCAACGGGCGGAACTGGATCAGGAAGGGCCTCGAAGTGCCGCTCGCGCTCTATACGGATTTCGTGCTCTCCAAGCCGCGGATATTGGAGATCTACCTGAATGTCGCCGAGTGGGATTCCGGCGTCTACGGCGTCGCCGCGGCGTCGCAGCATTATTTCGGTGTACCGCCGTCGCGGCTCAGCATGCGCCAGGCGTCGCTCCTGGCGGTGACGCTGCCGTCGCCCGGCACTCGGGACCCCGCCAAGCCGGACCCGGGCCTGGCGCGGATCGCGCGGCTTGATCGCCAGCCGGGCCGTCCGTCTCGGACCCAATGCCGCCTGCGTGCTGAAGTAGGCGCGACCGGCTGGCCAAATCGGCCAGAAGGCTCTATACGCCGCCGCAAAGAGCCCGCGGCGAAGTGGGTGAGACGATCCGCGCGACCCGCCGCAGGCTCTGTTCCCGTTGGAGAATAGAATGCCCGTCCCAAAGCGAAAAACCTCGCGCATGAAGCGCGGATTCCGCCGCTCCCACGATGCGCTGGAGCAGCCGACCTATGTGGAAGACAAGGATTCCGGCGAGCTCAGGCGCCCGCATCACGTCGACCTGAAGAGCGGCAAATATCGCGGCCGCGAGGTGCTTGCGCCGAAGGAATGATGCTGCGGTCGCGTGACGCAGCGATCGAGGCCGGCCCGGGCGCCGGCCTTGTCGTTTCACCTTGCGCCGCACGCGGGCCGGCTGCTTAGCTGGCTCCCTGTCCGCGCGGAGCCTGTGATCGATGCGTTATGTCCCGCTGCTCGTCGTCCCCTTCCTCCTCTACAACGTCTTCGCCTTCCTGATCTTCGCGGACGCCGGCGCGGATTTCGGCGCGGAGAGCATGTTGAGCCTGACGATGGCGTCGGGCGCGACCTTTACGCTTTCCGTCGGCGCGACCGTCATCCTGTTCGCTCTGCTCCTGCTTGCGATCGAGGTGGTGAAGGCAGCGCGCATCGGCGCCGGGTCGATCTTCGACCACGTGGCGGCGACGGCTCTCTTCGTGGCGTTCCTGCTTGAGTTCGTGCTGGTGCGGCAGGCGGCGACGAGCACCTTTCTGGTGCTGACCGCGATCGCGCTGATCGACCTCGTCTGCGGCTTCTCGGTATCGATCCGCACCGCCTCCCGCGACGTGAGCATCAGCGAGTAGGGCGGCTATTTGCGCCCGGCGATGGTGTCGAGCGTCTTCTGCATCTCGGAAAGCTGGCGGCGGAGGGAATTCGATCTCCTTTTCGCTCGCCTCGGGTTGACCGGTGCCGGCCGCGCCGTCGGAATTGCGGCCGCTCGCGCCGGCGGCGCCGGAGTTCGCGCCGGCGAAGGGCATCCACATGCGCATCGCCTCGGTGAACATCTCCATGTTGCGCCGCGTCTGCCCTTCGATCATGCCGAGCGGGTCGCCGGAAAAGGCGCGCGCCATCTGTTCGCGCAGCTTGTCCTGGTTGTGGGTGAAGGCGGCGATCGAGGATTTCGAGATAGGTCGGGAGAAGCGTCTGCACCTGGTCGCCGTAGAAGCGGATCAGCTGGCGCAGAAACGTGATCGGCAGCAGCGGTTGATCGCCGCGCCCTTCCTGCTCGAAGATGATCTGGCCGAGCACGGAGCGGGTGATGTCCTCGCCGGTCTTGGCGTCGGTGACCACAAAATCCTCGCCGTTCTTCACCATGCGCGCGAGGTCTTCGAGCGTCACATAGGTCGACGTGCCGGTGTGGTAGAGCCGGCGATTGGCATATTTCTTGATGATGGTCGGCTTTTCGCCTGCCATACGGCACCTCTTGCCCGTTCCTCCCACGGACCCGATATGAGGATAGGAAGGAAGCGGCGTCCCGGTCCAGCGATTTCGCAAACGCGGTAAGCGAGCCGGGACCGCGCAGCGTTGACGACCTTCATGTTAGCTACTTAACCTTCGGAAAGCGCTTGCCCCGCATTTGCGCTGGCCAGAGGACCAGAGGAGACCTCCCGTGACAGACATCGTGATCGCCAGCGCCGCCCGCACCGCCGTCGGCTCGTTCAACGGCGCATTCGCCACAATTCCGGCGCACGCGCTCGGCGCCGTCGCTATCAAGGGCGCGCTCGACCGCGCCGGCGTCGAGCCGGAGGAGGTGACCGAGGTCATCATGGGCCAGATCCTGACCGCCGCGGAAGGTCAGAACCCGGCGCGGCAGGCGGCGATGGCTGCCGGCGTGCCGAAGGAGGCGACGGCCTGGGCGCTGAACCAGCTCTGCGGCTCGGGGCTACGCGCGGTGGCGCATCGGCATGCAGCAGATCGCGACGGGGGACGCCGACATCATCGTCGCCGGCGGGCAGGAATCGATGTCGATGGCGCCGCACGCCGCGCATCTTCGCCAGGGCGTGAAGATGGGCGACTACGCGATGGTCGACACCATGCTGAAGGACGCGCTGATCGACGTCTTCAACGGCTATCACATGGGGATCACGGCGGAGAACGTCGCCAAGCAGTACCAGATCACGCGCAGCCAGCAGGACGAATTCGCCGTCGCCTCGCAGAACAAGGCCGAGGCCGCGCAGAAGGCCGGACGTTTCAAGGACGAGATCGTGCCGGTTACGGTGAAGACGCGCAAGGGCGACGTCGTCGTCGACCAGGACGAATATATCCGCGCCGGCGTGACGCTCGACAGCGTGGCAAAGCTCCGGCCCGCCTTCGACAAGGAGGGGACGGTCACCGCCGCCAACGCCTCCGGCATCAATGACGGCGCGGCGGCGGTGGTGGTGATGTCGGCGGCGAACGCGAAGAAGCGCGGCATCGAGCCGCTCGCGCGCATCGTCTCGTGGGCGACCGCCGGCGTCGATCCGGCGATCATGGGGACCGGGCCGATTCCGGCCTCGCGCAAGGCGCTGGAGAAGGCCGGCTGGACGAAGGACGACCTCGATCTCGTCGAGGCGAACGAGGCCTTTGCCGCGCAGGCCTGCGCCGTCAACAAGGACCTCGGCTGGAACACCGAGATCGTCAACGTCAACGGCGGCGCGATCGCCATCGGCCACCCGGTCGGCGCGTCGGGCGCGCGCATCCTCAACACGCTGCTCTTCGAGATGAAGCGGCGCGACGCCAAGAAGGGGCTTGCGACGCTGTGCATCGGCGGCGGCATGGGCATCGCCATGTGCGTCGAGCGCGATTGACGCGCCGCAATGCGGCGGTTGCCGACCGGCAACAGAAAGAACGGCCGCGAAAGCCGGCCGAACAGGGAGGAAGTCATGAGCAGGGTCGCGCTGGTGACAGGCGGCACGCGCGGGATCGGCGCGGCCATCGCCAAGGCGCTTTCGGCCGCCGGGCACAAGGTCGGCGCGACCTATGCCGGCAACAAGGAGAAGGCCGAGGCTTTCCGGAAGGAGACGGGCATTGCCGTCCACCAATGGGACGTCGGCGACGAGGCCGCCTGCGCCGCCGGCGTGAAGAGGTCGAGGCGGAGCTCGGCCCGGTCGACATCCTGGTCAACAATGCCGGCATCACGCGCGACAGCTGGTTCCACAAGATGGATCACGCCACCTGGTCGGCGGTGCTGCGCACCAATCTCGATTCGATGTTCAACATGACGCGGCCGGTGATCGAGGGCATGCGCGAGCGCGGAATTTCGGCCGCATCATCAACATCTCCTCGATCAACGGCCAGAAGGGCCAGATGGCGCAGGTCAACTATTCGACCGCGAAGGCCGGCATGATCGGCTTCACCAAGGCGCTGGCGCTGGAGAACGCGCGCAAGGGGATCACCGTGAACTGCGTCTGCCCGGGCTATATCGACACCGACATGGTGCCGCGCGTGACTGAGAAGGTGCTGGAGGGGATCATCGCGCAGATTCCGGTCGGCCGGCTCGGCAAGGCGGAGGAGATCGGCGCGCTCGTCGCCTATCTCGCCTCCGACGACGCGGCGTTCATGACCGGCGCGGTCCTTCACGATCAATGGCGGGCAATACATGGCGAACGGCTGACGCCGCGTGGACAGCGCGCCGCACCGCTGCAACCTTTGCCGTTCGCGCCGCGTCGGGATACTTAGCCGGTCGCAGACGTTGATTCGGGTGACATGTCCGATATCGAGCTGAGACGCGGCGAGACGAGCGGCGGGCGCGCGTCCGGGCGGCGCCGGCCCCTTCGGCCGGCTGCGGCCCGCCTGGACGGTGCTTCATGACGCGACCGGCGGCCTCTTCCGCCATGACGGCGTGATGGTGGCGAGCGCCATCTCCTATTCGCTGATGTTCGCGCTCTTTCCCTTCGCGATCTTCCTCGTGGCGCTCGGCGCGACTTTCGGCGGGCGCGGAGCTCTCCGCCTATATCAGCCACGAGGCGCTCGCCGTCTTGCCGGAGAACGTCATCAAGACGCTCGAGCCGGAGCTGAACCGCATCTTCGCGGTGGCGAACCGCGCGCGGCCGCTCACCTTCGGCCTTCTGCGTCACGCTCGTGCTCGCATCACCGGCGCGGTCGAGGCGATCCGCGACGGCCTGAACCGCGCCTACGGCTGCGCCGAGGACAGGCACGTCGCTCCGCCGCTATGTCTCGAGCCTTCTCTTCGTCTTCTTCGGGATGGCCTTCCTGCTGGTCATCGCGGCCCTCGGGGTGGCGCTGCCGATCGGGCTCGATATTCTGAGCCGCTACGTCCCGAGCGGCGTTCAGCTTCGGCTGGATCGAGACGTGCGGCAGGCGGTGCTGGCGCTGGTGACGCTCGCCATGCTTCTCGCCTTCCATCTCTTCCTGCCGGCGCGGCGGCGGCAGCTCGCGAGCGTGGTCGGCGGCGTCTTCTTCACGCTTGTCGGATGGTGGCTCGCCGGCCAGGTTTTTCGGCTTCTATATCGGCCGGATCGCCAACTACAGCGCGACCTATGCGGGTCTCGCCGGCATCGTGATCCTGATGTTCTTTCTCTACATCCAGGCGCTGATCTTTCTCTACGGCGCGGAGCTCAACCGCTCGATCGCCGACTTTCGCGGCGACCCGCTCTGCCACAAGGAAGGAGCGGCTGTCCTAATCCGGCGCCCAGCCGGGCGGCGCCAACTCGAAGCCCTCGAAAAGAAGCCCGGCGCGACGGTGCAGCCGACCAGCGTCCACGCGCCGCAGGCTTTCCGCCGACTGCCAGGCATGCGCCGGGACGATCGCCTGCGGCCGCTCGCCGTTGGCGAGATCCGCGCCGAGCGTGATCGTCGCGACGCGCCGTCTCCGGCGCCGCGATCCGCAAGCGCCAGCGGCGCGCCGGCGTAGAAGTGCCAGATCTCGGCCGCGTCGACGCGATGCCAATGCGAGCGCTCGCCGGCCTTCAGCAGGAAGTAGATGGCGGTCGAACGGGCGCGGCCGCCGTCTTCGGCTCGCTCGGAGCCGGCCACGTCGCGGAACGTCTCGCGGAAATGTCCGCCTTCGGGATGCGGCGCAAGATCGAGGCAGGCCGATGACCTCCTCCGCCGAGAGTCTTGCGGCGCTCAGAACTTGTCCTTGCGCGTGCGGATTTCGGCGAAAACGTCCGCCGGCTTCGCGCCGGCCATGCCGAGCCGCTTCATCAGCGCCGGATCGTCGGCGCGCAGGAACGGGTTCGTCGCCTTCTCCTGGGCGATCGTCGTCGGCAGCGTCGGCTTGTCCGCGGCGCTGAGCTTCTCCACCTCGGCGAAGCGCGTCTTCAGCGCCGCGTTGTCCGGGTCGACGGTGATCGCGAACTTGCCGTTCGCGAGCGTGTATTCGTGGCCGCAATAGAGGCTCGTGTCGTCGGGGAGCGCGCGGAGCGTCTTCAGCGAATCCCACATCATCGCATGGTCGCCCTCGATGACGCGGCCGCAGCCGAGCGAGAAGATGGTGTCGCCGACGAAGACCAGCTTCTCCTGCGGCATGTGGAAGGACACGTGGTCGAGCGTATGGCCGGGCGTCTCGATGACCTCGACTGTCATGCCGGCCCATTCGAAGCTGTCGCCGTCGGCGACCGTGCGGTCGTACATTCCGGTTTCCGCCGCGCTCGCCTCCGGCCCGATCACCTCGCATTCGTAGGCCGCCTGCAAGGCGCGGGATGCCCTCGATGTGGTCGAAATGCTTGTGGGTGACGAAGATGTGGCTGAGCGTCCAGCCGCGAATCCTTCAGGTGGGCGATGATCGGGTCGGCGTCGGGCGCGTCGATCGCCACCGTCTTGCCGCTCTCCGGTTCGTGCAGGAGCACGGCGAAATTGTCGGAGCGGGCCATGAATTGAGCGATGTCGAGAGTCGGCATGCAGGAGACTCCGGAATCAAGCCGTCCACGCAATATTAGCCGCTTCTGCGCCATGGTGAACCCGTCAGTGCCGATCGCTCGACCGGGCCCGTGCGGGTGGAATAATAGGCGCCATGCACCTCGACGTCGTCGACCTCCGCGACTTCTACGCCTCGCCTGTCGGGCAGATGGTGGCGCGGCAGCTCGCGCCGGTCGTCGCGTCGCTGATGCGCGCCGACGCCGGCGACGCGCGTGCTCGGCTTCGGCTTCGCCACGCCCTATCTCGGCGGCATGGAGGGGGCGGAGCGGGTCATCGCCTTCATGCCGGCGGGGCAGGGGGTGATCGACTGGCCGGCGGGGAGCGCCTCGGCGACGGCGCTGGTGGAGGAGGATTCGCTGCCGCTCCCCGATTCCTCCATCGATCTCGCTCATGCTCGTCCACGCGCTCGAGATGTCGGAGCGGCCGCAAAGCGCTGATGGCGGAGCTCCGGCGCGTGCTGACGACCGGCGGGCGGCTCGTCGTCGTGGTGCCCAACCGGCAGGGCCCGTGGGCGCGCACCGATCTCTCGCCCTTCGGCTTCGGCCAGCCCTATTCGCGCGGGCAGATCAGGAGCCTCTTCGCGCAGGCGGGCTTCGAGGCGGAGACGTGGACGAGCGGGCTGCACATGCCGCCGGCGTCGTGGCGCCCGCTGCTCGGCGCGGCGCGCGCCTTCGACCGGATCGGGCGCGTCGTGTGGCCGGCCTTCGCCGGCGTCATCGTCGTCGCGGCGGTGAAGCGGACCGTGCAGGGCGTAACGGTCCGGGCGCGGCCTCAGGCTTGCCCCGGCGCTCCGCCCGGCGCTCGGGCCGCCCGCCGGCGCGATCGGCGCGGCAAGCCGGTACCCACCGACGGGTCGCTACGCAGAGCAGGAAGATCGCCTGGTCGGCGAGGAAATTCCACAAGGGCAGGCGGATCGAGCGGTTCAGGACGCGGTCGTTGCCGTAGAGCGCCACCGCCTTCTCGATCCTGCGCGTCGATCTCCTCGGCAAGCGTCACGAAATCGCGCACCGTGCAGAAGTGGATGTTCGGCGTGTCGTACCAGCTATAGGGAAGGTCGTCGGTGATCGGCATGCGGCCCTTCAGGAGGAACTGGCGGCGGATGCGCCAGTTGCCGAAATTCGGGAAGGAGACCACGACCTTGCGGCCGATCCTCAGGAGCTGCTCCAGCACCATGCGGGGATTGTAGGTCGCCTGCAGCGTCTGGCTCAGGATGACGAAATCGAAGGCGTCGTCGGGATAGGTGGCAAGGTCGTGGTCGGCGTCGCCCTGCACGACGGAGAGCCCGCGCGCCACCGCCTCGTTCACGCCCTTCTGCGAAAGCTCGATGCCGCGCCCGTCCGCCTGCTTCTCGTTCTCCAGCCGCTCAAGCAGCGCGCCGTCGCCGCAGCCGACGTCGAGCACGCGCGCGCCGGGCGTCACGAAGCCGGTGATGATCCTGAGGTCGGCGCGCTCGGGATGCGCCGCGCTGGGTGCGACGCTGCATCGTCGTCGTCATTTGACGCCCCGGCGGCGGGCGGCGGCGGAGAGGAAGCCGGAGACCGTGCGCGAAAAGCTCCGGCTCGTCGAGCAGGAAGGAATCGTGGCCGCCGTCGGTCTCGATCTCGACGAAGGAGACGTTCGCCGCGGCGGCGTTCAGCGCATGCACGATGGTGCGGTTCTCCGGCGGTCGGAAACAGCCAGTCGGAGGTGAAGGAGACGACGCAGAAGCGCGTCTTCGTCCCGCGGAAGGCGTTGGCGAGCACGCCGCCATAGTCGTCCGCGAGGTCGAAATAGTCCATCGCCCGCGTCATGTAGAGATAGGAGTTGGCGTCGAAGCGGTCGACGAAGGTCATGCCCTGGTGGCGCAGATAGGATTCCACCTGGAAGTCGGCGTCGAAGCCGAAGGCGAGCTTGGTGCGGTCCTGCAGCTGGCGGCCGAACTTTCGGTGCAGCGCCTCGTCGGACAGGTAGGTGATGTGCGCGGCCATGCGCGCCACGGCGAGGCCCTTGCGCGGGCTCTTGCCGAACTCGGCGATATTTGCCGCCGCACCAGTCGGGGTCGGCCATCACCGCCTGCCGGCCGACCTCGTGGAAGGCGATGTTCTGCGAGGAGTGGCGCGCGGCGCAGGCGATCGGCACGGCGGCGAAGACGCGCTCGGGAAAGCTCGCCGCCCATTGCAGCACCTGCATGCCGCCCATCGAGCCGCCGATCACGCAAAGAAGCTGTCGATGCCGAGGCGGTCGATCAGCATCGCCTGCGCGCGCACCATGTCGCGGATGGTGATGACGGGAAGGTCGAGCCCGTAGGACTTGCCGGTCTTCGGATCGATCGAGGCCGGGCCGGTCGTCCCCATGCAGCCGCCGAGCACGTTGGCGCAGATGACGAAATAGCGGTCGGTGTCGATCGGCAGGCCGGGCCCGACCATCAGCGACCACCAGCCCGGCTTGCCGGTCACCGGGATTGACGTTCGCGACATGCTGGTCGCCGGTCAGCGCGTGGCAGACGAGCACGGCGTTCGACTTCGTCGGCGTTCAGCTCGCCATAGGTCTGGTAGGCGACCTGGAAGGGCGAGAGCGACACGCCGGCGTCGAGCGGCAGCGGCTCGTCCGCGCCGAAATGCGCGACCGTGGCTCGCCGGCCGCTCCGCCTGCGAGCGGGCGACCTCCTCCATCTCGGCGAGATGCGTGTCGATGCGCGACATGGCGGAACCTTCCAACAAAAAACCCGGCCGCGCTTTGTCAAAAGCACAAGACCGGGGGTTCCACCTCCGGCCTTTTAGCAAGTTTATTTAACGTGGCTGCAAGCCGGCCGGCTCAAATTCACCACGGGAGGGCTGCTCGTTATCCCTCTCCGCCGCTTGGCGTCAATGGCGCGGAAGATCGCCGGCGGGCGGAGCCGGCCGCCGCCGACAACGCCGCCCCCGAAGTGTCAATGTTTTCTTTGCGTTCGGCAGGAGCGGCGGCTAATGACGCGGGCGTCGATACGCGACCCGGATGAGGCAGAAATGGACAGGGCGGCGCCCGATCCGCTGATGGCGATCCGCAACCGCATCGATGCGATCGACGAGGCCATGCATCGGCTTCTGATCGATCGTTCGAGCGTGATCGCGGAGCTGATCCGCATCAAGGGAACGAGCAAGCCCGGCGCGGCTTTCCGGCCCGACCGCGAGGCCGACATGATGCGCCGGATCGCCATGCGTCACGCCGGCGACCTGCCGCTTGCCACGGTCGAGCATATCTGGCGGGAGATCATCACCACCTTCACGGCGATGCAGGCGCCGTTTGGCGTCACCGCCGGGCCGGCGCGCGATCCGCTCGCGATGCGCGACCTCGTGCGCTTCTATTTCGGCTTTTCCGATCCCGGTCGAACAGGCGCGCACCAACGGCGGCGCGATCTTGAGCGTTGCGCGCTCACGCAAGGCCGTTGCCGTCATCGCGGCGGCGGCGAAGGACCGATGGTGGCGACGGTCTTGCCGGCGCCAACGCGCCGAAGGTCTTTGCCAAGTTGCCGTTCATCGAAATTCCCGACCGCCCCGCCGACCTTGCCGCCTACGTCATCGGCCCGCCGCTCAGGCAGAACTTCACTCCCGACATCCGCCTCTTCGCCGTCCGGAACACGCCGCCGCCTGAAGAAGGCGGCCGCGTCGCTTGGCGGCGCCGTCGCCGCCCGCGCGGATGACGAAGCGCTCGTGGAGCTGCCGGTCGCCGCGGGCATCGACGAGCTTGCCGCGGCGGCCGGCCTGTCGCCGCGAGCGGCACGCGAAGTCGGCGGCTTCTTCCAGCCGATCGCTTCATGGCGGAGCGCGTCGCGTGAGCGCCGCCAAATCCCGATGGGCGACTGCCCGGCCCGCAACCGCGTCCCGGCGTCGGCTCGACATCTCGGCCTATGTTCCGGGCGACGACAGAGCGAGCGCGGCGCGCGTCTTCAAGCTCTCCTCGAACGAAACGCCGCTCGGCCCGAGCCCGCTCGCGGTCGAGGCCTATCGCGCCAACGCCGACCGGCTGCACGTCTATCCGGACGGCTCGGCGCGCATCCTGCGCGAAGCGATCGGCGACGGCGTTCGGGCTCAATCCGGAGCGCATCGTCTGCGGCAACGGCTCCGACGAGCTGCTGACGCTCGCTCGCGCAGAACTACCTCTCGCCCGGCGACGAGGCGATCTACTCCGCGCACGGCTTCCTCGTCTACAAGATCGCGATCCTCGCCTCCGGCGGAACGCCGGTCGTTGCGCCGGAGACCGACGAGACGGCGTCAGGTCGACGCGATCCTTGCCTGCGTGACGCCGCGGACGCGCATCGTCTATCTCGCCAATCCGAACAACCCGACGGGAACCTACATCACCTACGACGAAGTGAAGCGGCTGCACGCCGGCCTTCCGGGGAACGTGCTCCTCGTCCTCGACGCGGCCTATGCCGAATATATCCGCCGCAACGATTACGGCGAGCGGGGTGGAGCTTGCAGCGGAAGCCGAGAACGTCGTCATGACGCGGACCTTCTCGAAGATATTCGGGCTTGCCAATCTCAGGATCGGATGGGCCTACGGACCGGCTTCGGTGATCGACGCGCTGAACCGCACGCGCGGGCCCTTCAACGTCAACGGGCCGGCGCTCGCGGCGGGGGCGGCGGCGCTCTCGGATCGCGCGCATCTTGAGCTTTCCGTCGCGCACAATTCCGTGTGGCTGAAATGGCTGACGCGAAGAGGTGACGGCGCTCGGCCTTCGCGTCACGCCGAGCGTCGGCAATTTCCTGCTGATCCATTTCTCCGACGCGAAGGGCAGCGGCGCGCCGGAAGCGGATCAGTTCCTGCGCGCGCGCGGGCTCGTGCTTCGCCGCGTCGCCGGCTACGGCTTCCCGAACGCGCTCCGGATGACGGTCGGCTCGGAGGAGGCGAACCGCGCCTTCATCGCGGCGCTGACGGATTTTCTCGCCGCCAGGCCATGAGCGAGGCGCACTTCAACAAGGTCGCGCTTGTCGGCATCGGGCTGATCGGCTCCTCGCTCGCCCGCGTCATCCGCGCCGAGCATCTCGCCGATACGATCGCGATCGCGACACGCAGCGAGGCGACACTGAAGCGCGCCGAGGAGCTCGGGCTCGGCGACAGCTACACCAATTCGGCCGCAGAAGCCGTGCGCGACGCCGATCTCGTCATTGTGTCGGTGCCGGTCGGCGCATCGGGCGCGGTGGCGAAGGCGATCGCCGGCTCGCTCAAACCTGGCGCCATCGTCACCGATGTGGGCTCCACCAAGGCGTCGGTGATCGCGCAGATGCAGCCGCACATCCCGCCGCACGTGCATTTCGTGCCCGGCCATCCGATTGCCGGCACCGAGCATTCCGGACCGGATGCCGGCTTTGCCACGCTCTTTGTCGAGCCGCTGGTGCATCCTGACGCCGCCACCGGAAACCGACCGCCAGGCAGTCGAGAAGCTCACGCGCTTCTGGCAAGCCTGCGGCTCGTATGTTGAGCAGATGGACCCGAGCCACCACGATCTGGTGCTCGCCATCGTCGTCGCACCTGCCGCATCTCATCGCCTACAACATCGTCGGAACGGCCGAGCACCTTGAAGCGGTGAGCGAGACGGAGGTGATCAAATACTCCGCCTCCGGCTTCCGCGATTTCACCCGCTCGCCGCCTCCGATCCGACCATGTGGCGCGATGTCTGCCTGCACAATCGCGAGGCGATCCTGGAGATGCTCGGCCGCTTCACCGAGGATCTGTCGGCGCTGCAGCGCGCGATCCGCTTCGGCGATGGCCAGGCGCTGTTCGACCTGTTCACCCGCACCCGCGCCATCCGGCGCAACATCATCGAGGCGGGGCAGGAAACGGCGGCGCCCGATTTCGGTCGCCCGCACAGCACCGAAAAGAGCTAGAGCGGCAGCCGCGGGAGATCGACCTCGATCGGCCCGATCTGCGCGCGATTGCCGGCGACCGTGACCGTCACCTCGCTCGCCGGCTTGCCGTCGAGCGTGGTCGGCCGGCCGAAGGCGTAGAGCCCGGCGGCGACCGCGTTGCCGATCTTCTGGAAGTCGCCGCGGCAGGCTCGCGATGAACTGCGGCAGCGCTTCGGCGCCGGCGACACGCAAGGTGATCGTGCCGTCGAGAATGCCTCCCGGCGCGATGCGACATGTCGCCCTCAACGCCGAAGCGTGCGCCGCCGCTCTCCAGCGAGACAAGGATGTTGCGGGCCTCGAGCGGCTCCCGCATGTCACGCACGCGTGGCGAGCGCATGGGGCGGCAGCGAAAGCTCGACGGAAGCGCTGCCGGAAACCGGCGGAAAACGCGTGGAGCCGGTGGTGAGCGCGAGATCGGTGAAGCTGGCGGCGAGGTCGGTGCCGCCATTTGCTGAGGGCGCAAGGCGCGCCGTTGGCGCCGGCGGCGGCCACGGTCTCCTCCGGAAGGCCGGGAACGGAGAAGGCGCCGAGGAAGTCCGCGGTCTCGAAAGAGACATTGCGCGGTCCGCCGATCCCCATGTGGAGACTGACCGCTGCGTCCTTCCAGCGCAATTCGAGCGGCCCTTGCAGGCGCGGCGAATTGACGCGCACGGGCGATTTCAGCGCGATCCGTGCGGTCATTGGGGCGAAGAGCGAAGCGCCGCCCGTCGCGCCGGCGATGTTCGCCTCGGTTCCGGTCGAACGTTCGGCGACGGTCGTCTCGCCGCAGGTAACGCGAAGCGCGAAGGGGAAGCCGACGATCGTGCGCTTAGGGCATTCGACCTCGATGCCGCGCCGGGCGATTTCCTGCAAGGTCGGGTCGGCCTTGCGGCTCACCCAGCCTGCGAGCCAGAACCACCCACCAACCCAGGCGGCGACGACGATGACAAGAATGATGAGGGCGGCGACGAGACGGCGCATCGCTCTCCTCTTCTACCGTTGCTAGCGTTGCGGTCCGGGATTCGCCCTGCCAGGCGACCCGGCTCCTCCCCAGCCCTATCAAGGATGCATCCATGACCGATTTGTGGGTATTCGGCTACGGATCGCTGATGTGGCGGCCGGGTTTTCCCTATGTCGAGAGCAGGATCGCGCGACTGATTGGCGCGCATCGCGCGCTTTGCGTCTATTCGTGGGTGCATCGGGGTACGCAGCGAGGGGCCCGGCCTCGTGCTCGGTCTCGACCGTGGCGGCAGCTTGTCGCGGCATCGCCTTCCGCATCGCGCCGGAGGATTGGGACGGCGTCGTCGCCTATCTGCGCGCGCGCGAGCAGGTGACGTCCGTCTATCTTGAGCGGATGCGGCCGATCCGCTTCGCCGACGGCGGAAGAGCCGAGGCGCTCGCCTATCTCGTCGACCGCGCGCACGGCAATATGCCGGAAAGCTCGACGAGGAGACGCAATTCCGCCTCGTCGCCGAGGCGCGCGGGCGAGTCGGGCGCGAACCGCGACTATGTGATCAACACCGCGGCGCATCTTGCCGAGCTCGGCATGCCCGACGCGCGGCTTCGCGGCTCGCGGCGCGGCTCATGGCAAGGGCGGACTGACGGGAGTGCGTCAGGCGGCGAGCCGAAGACGGCCCACCGCCTCGGGCTGAAGGTCGTCGATGACGGCGCGGCGCTCGTCGCGGGTCGCGGCGAGGAGGTGCACGTAGATCGCGGCGCGGCGCGGCGATGCATCCCGCGGCATCCGCGCCAGCGCTGCCGACCTCGCCAACCCAGACGATCTGGCCGCTTGCGACCGCCATCGCAACGCCCGCCTCGAAATCGCCGATCGCCGACCCGCTCGTGCAGGTAAAGAGGTAACGCTGGCCGGAGTGCCCGAACCAATAGAGGTAGCGGGCGGGGAGACCCGCTGCGAGCGCGACGGGCGACACTTGCGGTGTTTGCAACATTCGATCGACCTGCATGAACATAAAGAGAACGATGTGTTCTACTGCGCCCAAGTAAGCCCGTCAAGATGTTCCTGTTTTCTTCCTACAGAATACGACATATTGGTGAAGAAATGATGTTTCCCACTGAATATTGTGTCCGGCGACTGTCTCGACGAGGATCGACGCGGCTCTAAGGGCGGAGCGTCGGGTCTCTCGCGAGCGCCTCGGCGATCAACGCATCGGTCGCCGATTCGATCGTCTCCTTGAGGATCTCGGCGAAGGCGTCGGGCTCAAGTCCGGGGGGAATCGGCTTCAGGCATTGCAGCGCGATGGTGCCGCGCCGGTGGCGAAGCGCGTGGCGCGGCCAGTAGAGGCCGGAATTCAGGGCAACGGGCAGGCAGGGGACGCCGAGAGCGCGGTAGAGCTCCACGACGCCGCGGCGGTAGTGGGCGGGTGCGCCGGGCGGCCGCCGGGTTCCCTCCGGAAAGATGATGATCTGGCGGCCCTCGGCGATCGCGCGGCGCGCATGTGCCGCCATGCCTGCGATCGCGGCCGATCCCTTGCCGCGGTCGACCGGGATCGCGTGGGCTTTCCGCATGTACCAGCCGAAGAGCGGGACCCAGAGAAGCTGGCGTTTCAGGACGTAGCTCGGACGTGGCAGCAGCTCGACGAATTTCAGCGTCTCCCAGGCCGACTGGTGCTTTCCGGCGACGATGAAGCCGCCGGAGGGAATGTTCTCGACCCCACGGATGTCGTCGTCGCTGCCGGTGATCGTCCGGTAGAGGAAGAGGGTGGAGCGCACCCAGAAGCGGCCGACCGGCCAGAAATAGCGCTCCGGCAGGAGAAGCACCGGCGAAAAGACGATCGCCTGGACAAGGAAGTTCAGGTAGGCCGCGACGTTGAAGAGGACGGAGCGCAAAAGCACGTCACCGGTTCCCGGACTTCCCGGCTATGGCCGCGTCGGAGCCGGACGCCTTGCGGGAGCCTGAAGCGGGCATGTCAGGCGACCTCGGCCCTCAATCAAGCTCCCTCAGCGTGCGGCGCACCGTCATGCGGGCGGTCATTGCGATGATGACGGCGAGTGCGAGCACGGTGATGACGGCGCCGACATAGGCGTTCATGCCGAGCGAAATGCCGCCGAAGAGGCTGCGGAGCTGCGCCTCCTCCGGCGTCGGGCCCTCAAGCCGCCCGAGATAGCTCACGGCAAGGAAGAGGCCGATGGCGATGGCCCCGCCGAAGCTCGCGCCTTTCAGGCCGAGAAGCAGGAAATGCCGCTGAAATTGGCGGGCGATGTAGCTGTCCTCCGCCCCGACGAAATGCAGGACCTCGATGACCGTGCGGTTTCCGGCCATTGCGCCGCGTGTCGCGAAGACGACGCAAAGCGCCGTCGCGGCGAAGACCAGCCCGAGCACGACCATTCCGACGAGCGTGAGCACGCGCGCCATCGCCGAAAGCCGTTTCAGCCATTCGCCGTGGTCGTCGACGCTCGCCGCAGGGATCTCCTGCTTGAGGCGCCGGGAAAGCGTGGGAAGGTCGGCATTCTCGGCGACGCGCACGGCGATGAGCCGCGGGATCGGCAGGTCGGAGATATCCAAGTCCGAACCGAGCCAGGGCTTCAAAAGCGCGGTCGACTGCTTCTGGTCGAGGACGGTTGCGGAAAGGATGCCGCGGCACCTGCATGGCAATCTCGGCGGCGCGCGCCGCGGCCTTGTCGAGGTCGAGGCCGTCGGTCGGCTTGATCTGGATCGTCACCTCGTCGGCGATCTGCCGCTGCCAGCCCTCGGCGCGGTCGGCGATCATGGCGACCGCGGCGACGGAGAGGCAGGAGAGAAAGGCCATGATGGCGACGAGCGTCAGGAGCGCGCGGCGCGCCACGGTGCGCGGCGGGACGATGGGGTTCGGCGTGCGCGGCGGCGCCGGGCGGCCGGCGCCGCTCGATATTTGCCCGACGAGCGCGGTCGCCGGCATCTTCGCGGCGGCCGCCTTGCGCCGCACGCGGCGCGCGCGCGCGGAACGTCCCGGGCCGTGCGGGCGCTCGTCGGAGCTGGCGACGGGTTCAGTCATAGATCTCGACGTGGCCGGCGTTCAGCACGAGGCGGCGCGCGTCGTACTGGTCCATCAAGGCGAGGTCGTGGGTGGCGATGACGACCGACGTGCCGAGCCGGTTCAGCTCGACGAAGAGGCGCAGAAGCCGGCGCGCAAGCGGCGGGTCGACGTTGCCGGTCGGCTCGTCGGCGAGCAGGATCTCCGGCCGCGTGATGAGCGCGCGGGCGATCGCGGCGCGCTGCTTCTCGCCGCCCGATAGGACCTGCGGAAAGACCCACATCTTGTCGCCGAGCCCGACCCATTCGAGCAGCTCGGTCACGTCGTTGCGATAGGTCGACGCGTCGGCGCCGGCGACGCGGAGCGGCAGCGCGACGTTCTCGAACGTGGTCAGATGCTCAAGCAGACGGAAATCCTGGAATACGATCCCGATGCGGCGGCGGAGTCGCCGGAATGACGCTGCGCGGCACCGTCGCCGCGTCCTTGTTGAAGATGCGGACGCTGCCGCGGGTCGGCCTGAGCGACAGGAAAAGCAGCCTCAGGAGCGACGTCTTGCCGGCGCCCGACGGGCCGGTCACGAACTGGAAGGAGCCCGGCGCGATGAGGAAGCTCACGTCGCGCAGCACTTCCGGCCCAAGCCCGTATCTGAGGCCGACATTTTCAAACCGAATCACCAGCCCAGCCTCACTCTTCGTCCGCCTGCTGGCCAAGCACCCCGCCATTAAGACGACGTTAACGTTAGCAATCGATGAATCGGGCGCCAAATAATGCTCCGAGCGACCCAGTGACCGCCTCCGAACGCGCCATTTCCGAACCACGTCGTCGTCCAATGCCCGGCTTGCGGCGCGTGCGATTCGGCGGAAGCCGCGACGCTTGCCGATCAGCGGCGTCATCGTTTGCCGCGAATGTGGCGAGACATGGCCCGCCGAGCGGGTGCGGCGCGCGGCATCGCGCCAAAGCCCGCCGCAGGCGGAAACCGAGCAGCGCCGTCATCGTGGCGGAGCGGCGGCCGCTCGTCACCTACTCCACACCAACGACAATGCCTGGCAGGCGAAGATCGAGGGCGACCACTGGCCGGAGCCGCCGCGGCAACGGCGGCTGCCCATGACGGCGGCGGCGGTCGCATCGGTCTTCTTCCTCGCCGCCTTCTTCGGCGCGCGCGAGGCGGCGGTCGCGGCGCTTCCCGACCTTGCCGGCCTCTATGCGGCAATCGGCCTGCCGGTCAATCTCGAACGGCTCGCGATCAAGGGCGTGAAGGCCGAGCGGACGCACGATTTTGCCGGCGGGCGCGTCAGCGTCCGAGCGACGATCCGCAATCTCGGGCGACGGCGCGCGTCCGATTCCGCCGCTCGTCGCGGTGCTGCGACGGAGCGATCCGGCTCGCTCGGCGAATCATGTTCGAATCCACCGGCGAAAACGCTTGGCGCCGGCCAATCGACGCCGATCGTCGTCGACCTCGACGCGGTGCCCGACAGAGGCCGTCGCAGGTGGAGCTGCGCTTCCTGCGGCACGGGCGAGACGCTCCCGAGCGGCGGCAAGCTGCAGCTCGACGTCGGGATGAGCGGCGCTTCCGCCGAAGGCGTCACGCCGCTCTACTCGCGCGGAGGAGATCGGCGCGCGCGTCACGGCGCTGGCGCGCGCAGATCGCGGCGAGCGAACCGAAGCGGCTCCTCGTCGTCATCGTCCTGAAAGGCGGCTTCGTCTTCGGCGCCGACCTGGTGCGCGCGCTGGCGCTGGAAGGCGTGCATCTCGAGATCGAGTTCATCTCGCTGTCGAGCTACGGTTCGGGGCGAAAGACCTCCGGCGAAGTGCGCGTCGTGCGCGACATCGAGGTGGAGGTGTCGGGCCGCGACGTTCTCATCGTCGACGACGTGCTCGATTCGGGCCTGACCTTGAAATTTGCCCGCGATCTCATGCAGGCGCGCGGCGCTCGGCGCGTCGCGATCGCCGCCATGATCGACAAGCCGGAGGGGCGACGGGCCGAAATCGAGGCCGATTACGTTGGGTTTACCTGTCCGAATTACTTTGTCGTCGGTTACGGCATGGACGCCGCCCATGCGTGGCGCGAACTGCCGTATGTCGGCGTCGTCGACGCACGCCGCGTGCGAGCCGGCTGAGAGAGAAGGTCATGCGTATCCTGCTGACGGAAGACGACGATTCGGTCAGGGCCTTCGTGAGCCGCGCGCTCGAGCTCGACGGGCACGAGGTCGAGACCGCCTGCCACGGCGTGGAGGCGATGGAGCGCCTGGACGGAAAGCGACGGCGGCTTCGACCTTCTCGTCACCGACGTGAAGATGCCGATCATGGACGGCATCGCGCTCGCGCATGAGGCGTCCGGCAAATGGCCGGGTCTGCCGATTCTGCTGATGACGGGCTTCGCCGACCAGCGCGAGCGCGCGCAGGATCTCGCCAACGTCATCCGCGACGTGGTGACGAAGCCGTTCACGCTGCAGCAGATCCGCGAAGCAGTGAGCGATGCGGCGGCCGAAGAGAAGCGGCGGGAATCCGAAAAGGCGGCGTAGCCCGCTTCGAGCTCTTATTTGAGCTTCGTGTTCTGAAAACCGGTCCCCGGCGCTTCGGGATCATGCCCTAATTCGTCTGGAGCAGCCTTTCCAGGTAGTCGAGCTCGTAGCGCGGGCGGAAGCGCTCGCCGAGGCGCTGGCGGATCGCGTCGAGGATCTGGCGCGCGCGCTCCGCGTCGATTTCGTCGGGAACCTTGACGCTCTGGCCGAGGTCGGGGCCCTCGGTCCGCTGCGGGCGGCCGAGCGGGTCGCGGTTCCCCGTGTTGCGGCCGCCGATCTGCTGGCCCTGCGAGCCCGGCTGCTGCGCATACATCTGCTGCATCATGCCCTGCAGGCCCTCGCGCAGCGCGTCGAGCGCCTGGCCCTGGCTCGCGTAGGCGTCGCCGGTCACGCCCTGGCCGAGCGAGCGCAGGGCATCCTGCATGGCGCGGCCGGCGCGGCCGAGCGAGCGGCCGAGCTCCTCGCCCGGCTGGCTGCCCTGGCCGTTCTGGGCCGTGTCGCCCTGCTGACCTTGTTGGCCCTGGCCCTGTTGGCCCGCCTGCCCCTGCAAATCCTGCATCAGCTTCTTCAGCCGGTCGGCGAGCTGGCCCTGGCCCTGCTGAAGCTGCTTCATCAGCGCTTCCAACTCCTGCTGGCGTCATCGGGCCCTGGTCGCCCTGTTGACCCTGCTGCTTCCGGGCGCTCGCCGGGGCGGCGGCCCTGGTCGAGCTGGAAGGTGTTGTCCATCAGCCGCTGCTGCTCGCGCATCATCTGCGCAAGCTCGTCCATCTGGCGCATCGTCTCCTGGTCCATCGGCGACGGCTGCCCCTGCTGCGCCGTCTGCAGATTGTCGAGCATCTGCTGCAGCTGGCTCAAGAGCTCGCGCGCCGCGTCGCGGTCGCCGAGCTTCGCCAGGTTCTCGATGCGGTTGAGCATGTTCTGCAGGTCCTGGTCGGACAGCGTCTGCACGTTCTGATTTGGCGGCATCGGCTGCATGTTCTGCAAGCCGCGCTTCGCCATCTCCGCCGCATAGCTCTGCAGGAAGTCATTCATCGCCTGGCGGAGCTCGTCCATCAGCCGCGAAATCTCTTCCTGCGAGGCGCCGTTGGCGAGCGCCTGTTCGAGCGCCTGGCGGGCGGCGCTCAGGCGCTGCTCGGCGTCGGACATGTCGCCGTCCTCGATGGCGCGCGCCATCGACCAGAGATAGTCGACCACCTTCGCGGAGGTCGTCGTCGCTGCGCGCGTCGACGAGGCTGCGGTAGCCGAAGCGGAGGCCGAGATAGACGCCGGAATTGTTGATCTCGTCCGGCGCGATGGTGAGCGCGTCGAGCGCGTTCGCCACCTCTTGCCGCTTGTTGGCGTCAAGCGCGAGAATCTGCCGCTGCTCGATCAGCGCACGCGCGAGCGGATTGTAGAAGGGCCGCGCCGGCAGCGTCATGATGCCGGGATCGGACGGACGCGCCTCCTGCCCGGCGGCATCCTTCACGACGGCGTCGGCCGCCACCTGCAGCCCGGCATAGGGATGCGATTCGAGCCGCCCGTCGGCGCGCGCGGTGCCGTCGCGCGCCTGGCTGCGATCGACGCGGAGCGGGATTTCGGGCGGCTGGTAGAGCGGATGCGCGCCCGGCGCCTGCGGCGCGGTCGGCGTGGAAGGTCACTTTCCCCTCGGTCACGCCGTAATCGTCGGTGACATGAAAGGCGAGCGTGAACGAGCCGCTGCGGTTCACCGTGAGCGGGCCGCGCGTGATCGTCGGGGGATGATCCTCGATCACGGCGATCTGATAGGAGGCGGAGCCTTCGGCGTTGGCGATCGTCACCGTCGCGTCGCGATTGAGCGCCGCCTCGTAGCCGCGGATGACCTCATCCGATTCGCTCGGGCGGCTCTCGTCGGTCGGGGTCAGCGCGACGCCGTTCCGACCTTCGTTGCAAGCGTCACCTGGGCCGCGTCGTGCGAGACGATCCTGACCGAAAGCTTGCTACCCTCCGGCACGCTGATCGGACCGCTTGGAGCATCGGTGCGGCGCGTCAGGAACACCGGCGCCTGGTGCGTATAGGCGGGCGGGTCGATCCACGCGTCGATCCGCGCGGCGACCGGCGCGCGCGGCACCGCAAGCGGCGCGAAGGCTTCGTCGAGGCGCGCCGTCCACTCGCCCCAGGAAACGGCAAAGGCGAGGACGAGAAGGACCGGCACGGCGAAGCGAAAAGCGTTCGGATCGCGGGCGGCCATTTCGGGCTGCGGCTGACCGGCGCGAAGCGTCGTCAGCGATGCATAGCGGCGCGCCTGCTCGGCCGCCCACAGCGCCTGCGCCGTCGGCGCCGTCTGCGACCGGGGAGAGCGTGTCGGCGAGCCCGCGCACCGGCCGGTGCGGCAGGTCGGAGGCAAGCTCGACGCGGCGCATCGCCTCGTCGCGGCCGGGGAGTGCGACGCGGACAAGGCGGATGATGCTGGCGAGAAGCGCCAGCGCGAGCACGGCGAGACTGCCGAGCCGCAGCCAGTCGCCGCCGAGGCGCCAATAGCCGAGCCAGGAGAGGGCGACGAAGGCGCCGATGACGGAAAGGACCGGAACGAGGCGCGGCCAGAGGCGCTCCACGGCGAGTGCCAGAACGCGCGCGCCGGATGGCGCGTTCGAGGCGGTGGAGCTTGCGGTCGGGGTTGCGCCCGGCGTTCAGCAGCATGGTCGGATCATACACCTGTTCCCGCCGCGTAGCACGCGCCAGCACGATGGCCACACAAAGGCGTGTGAAGGGCGGAAAACCGGAAGCGCTGGCTCAGGCGAGCCAATCCGGCAGCCGGTCGAGGCCGATCAGCTCGTCGTAGCTCGGCCGTGGACGGACGACGGCGAATTTATCGCCGGTGACCAGCACCTCCGGCACGAGAAGCCGCGAATTATAGGTGCCGGCCTGCACGGCGCCATAGGCGCCGGCGGAATAGATCGCGAGGAGATCGCCGGGCTGCGGCCGCGGCAGCGCGCGCCGGCGGGCGAAGAAGTCGCCCGTCTCGCATATCGGGCCGACGATGTCGCAGACGATCGCCTCGGCGTTGCGTCTCGCGCACCGGGCCGATGCGATGATAGGCGTCGTAGAGCGTCGGCCGGACGAGGTCGTTCATCGCCGCGTCGACGATGACGAAGGTGCGGTCCTCGCCCTCCTTCACGTAGATGACCTCGGCGACGAGGATACCGGCATTGCCGACGATCAGCCGCCCCGGCTCGAAGATCACGCGGCAGCCGATCTTGTTCATGTGCTTCTTGACGATCTCGGCATAGGCGCTCGGGAGCGGTGGGGCCGCCACGTCGTCGCGATAGGGAATGCCGAGCCCTCCGCCGAGATCGACCTGCTCGATCGCGTGTCCGTCGGCGCGAAGCTCGACGACGAGCTCGGAGATCAGCCCGAAGGCGTTGTCGAAGGGCTGAAGCTCGGTCAGCTGGCTGCCGATATGCGTGTCGATGCCGATGACCTGGAGCGCGGGAAGCGCCGCGGCTTCGGCGTAGATCGCGCGGGCGCGGGAAAAGGGAATGCCGAACTTGTTCTCCTTGCGCCCGGTCGCGATCTTCTCGTGCGTCCTTGCGTCGACGTCGGGATTGATGCGCAGGCTGACGCGCGCCTCAATCCCGCGTGCCTTGGCAAGCTCGGAGAGCATCCGAAGCTCGCCCTCCGATTCGACATTGAAGGAATGAATGCCGGTTTCGAGACCGAGAACGAGCTCGCGCGCGGTCTTGCCGACGCCGGAAAAGACAATCTTCTGCGGCGCGATGCCTGCCGCAAGCGCGCGGCGAAGCTCGCCCTCCGAAACGACGTCGGCACCGGCGCCGAGGCGGCCGAGCGTGGCGATGACGGCCTGGTTGGAGTTCGCCTTCAGCGAATAGCAGATCAGATGGTCGAGGCCGGCGAATGCCTCGTCGAAGACGCGATAGTGGCGCGTGAGCGTCGCCGTCGAATAGCAATAGAAAGGCGTGCCGACCTCGGCTGCGATCTTCGGCAGCGGCACGTCCTCGGCGTGAAGCACGCCACCCTGGTAGGCGAAATGGTGCACGTCGGACCTAGAGCAGGAAGTCGAGGAAGAAGCCCTTTTTCGCAGCGGGCTTCGGCGGGCTCGCGGGAGCGGGGGTTCTCGAAGTGCCGGGGTCGAGTGGCGAGTAGTC
Organism: uncultured Alphaproteobacteria bacterium; assembly: GCA_963750115.1. Taxonomy (GTDB): domain Bacteria; phylum Pseudomonadota; class Alphaproteobacteria; order Rhizobiales; family Afifellaceae; genus DASWJZ01. The sequence continues at coordinate 183,563 of CAVVPM010000009.1, forward strand.
AGCCGAGGGCGGCGGCGCCGACGCGGCGGTGGGGACGGCGTTCGTCTCGACCTTCGTCGGCTCCTCCAGCGTGCCACGCCGTCCGCAGCCGGAAAGCGCGGCGACGGCAAGAACGATAACGATGAGCGTGCGGATCGGCATGACTTCCCCGTTGCGGCGAGACTATAGCGGACGCCGCCCGCCGCGCATCCCGTTTCTCGTGCCGCGTCCGGCTGCCTCGGCGGCCAGGCGCCGCTTCCACGCGCGCGCGGCCTTCGTGACATTCTTCGGCGCCGTGCCGCCTTCGCTGGTGCGGCTTTTGACCGAGGCGTCGACCGAGAGCACGTCGTAGACCGCGTCGGTGATCGCCGGGTGGATCGCCTTAAGCGCGGCGAGCGGCATCGCCTCAAGCGCGAGCTTGCGCTTCAGCGCATCGGCAACGGCGCGCCCGGTCACGTGATGCGCCTCGCGGAAGGGAAGGCCCGCCTCGCGCACCAGCCAGTCGGCGAGATCGGTCGCCGTCGCGTAGCCGGCGCCGGCTGCCAGCCGCATCGCCGCACGGTCCGGCTGCATGTCGCCGACCATGCCGGTCATCGCCGCAAGCGATAGAGCGAGGCTCGGGAGCGCGTCGAAGACCTGCTCCTTGTCCTCCTGCATGTCCTTCGAATAGGCGAGCGGCAGCCCCTTCATGACGACAAGGAGCGCGACGAGGGCGCCGACGATCCGGCCGGCTTGGCGCGCACCAGCTCGGCCGCGTCGGGGTTGCTTCTTCTGCGGCATGATCGAGGAGCCGGTGGTGAAGCGGTCGGAAAGGCCGACGAAGCCGAACTCGGCCGAGCACCAGAGCACGATCTCCTCGGCGAAGCGCGAGAGATGCACCGATGCGATCGACGCCGCGGCGAGCGCCTCGAGCGCGAAGTCGCGATCGGAGACGGCGTCGAGCGAGTTCGCCGCCGGCCGGTCGAAGCCGAGCGCCTTCGCGGTCGCCTTTCGGTCGATCGGGAACGCGGTGCCGGCAAGCGCCGCCGCGCCGAGCGGCAATTCGTTCAGCCGCCGGCGGCAGTCGGCAAAGCGGCCGCGGTCGCGCGCAAACATCTCGACATAGGCGAGGAGGTGATGGCCGAAGGTGACGGGCTGCGCGCTCTGAAGATGCGTGAAGCCCGGCATCACCGCGTCGGCATAGCTCTCCGCCTTGGCGGCGAGCGCCGCCTGCAGCGCGTGGAGAAGGCCGTCGATGTCGTCGATCGCGTCGCGCACCCAGAGGCGGAAATCGGTCGCCACCTGGTCGTTGCGCGAGCGCGCGGTGTGGAGGCGGCCGGCCGGCTCGCCGATCATGTCCTTCAGCCGCGCCTCGACATTCATGTGGATGTCTTCAAGCGCGCGCGAAAAAGTGAAGCGCCCGGCGGCGATCTCTGACGCGATCTTGTCCAGTCCCGCGACGATCTCGCTGCGCATCCCGGGCCGAAATGATGCCTTGATCGGCGAGCATTTGCGCATGCGCCCGCGAACCCGCTATGTCGTGCGGGGCGAGCGCCTTGTCGAAATCGATCGAGGCGTTGATCGCTTCGATGACGGCGTCCGGCGCCTGCGTGAACCGGCCGCCCCACATCTTGTTCTTCATGGTCCCTCGTCAGGAGGCGCCGTCGATGGCCGAAAGGCAAAGACGCACAATTCGGAATGGGCGGCTCCTCGCCGTGGCGATAGCCGTCGCGGCCGTTCTCTGCGCCGGGATATACGTGACGCTTGAGGGACAAAGCAACGGCGTGGCTTCGGCGGCCTGCAAGGCGGCGAAGCCGCTCGCAGCCTCGCTCGACCCGCTCGTCGGCGGGCGAGGTCGCCGCCTTCCAGGTCGCGAGCCAGCCGGACGAGCTCTCCGACCTCGCTTTCACCGGGGCGGACGGCAGGCCGATGACGCTTGCCGCCTTCAAGGGGAAGGTGGCGCTCGTCAATCTATGGGCGACCTGGTGCAACCCTTGCCGGGAGGAGATGCCGGCGCTCGACCGGCTGCAGGCGGCGCTCGGCGGCGCCGATTTCGCCGTCGTGCCGGTCTCGATCGACATCGGCGACCCGGCGCGGCCGGCGGCCTTCCTGGAGAAGATCGGGGTGAAGAACCTGCCGCTCTACACAGACCGCACGACCAAGATATTCGAGAGCCTGAAGTCGCGCGGGCTCGCGATCGGGCTTCCGGTGACCGTGCTTCTCGACCGGAACGGCTGCCAGCTCGGCCACATCAACGGCCCGGCGGAATGGGACAGCACGGACGGAAAGCGGCTGATCGAGGCGGCGCTCAAGGAGACGGCAAACAGCTAGCTCGGACATCTCTTGACCGAGGATCGGGTCTATTCATTTGACGTAATGGTTAAATGAAGCTCGATGAGCGCCGGCCCGAGGTGAGATTTCAGGCGACGCGGACGAGGCGCGGGTAGGCGGCCTCCGCCTGCCTCTCGCCGCACTCGACGCAGTCCCGGCCGCGAAGCTTGGCCCGGTAGAGGGCGGCGTCGGCCCTCTCGAGAAGGGTGGCCAGGGGATCGGTCGAGTCCTCGGAAGCCATAACACCGGCGCTGACGGTAGCGTGCACGCCGCGGCCGTCGACAGACGCCGCCGCCTCCGAAAAGGCGTTGCGCACGCGCTCGGCGGTGGCGCAGCCGTCCTTCAGGCCGGCGCCGGGGAGGAGCGCGAAGAACTCCTCGCCGCCGACGCGGCTGATGATGTCGCCCGGTCTCAGCATCTCGCGCGCTGTCGCGGCGAATGTGCGCAGGACGGTATCGCCAATGGCATGGCCGAACGTATCGTTGACGCTTTTGAAGCGGTCGAGATCGAAGACAATGACCGCCAGGGCCTCGCCTTTGCGACGGCAGCGCTCGGCGGCGCGCTCGGCAATCTCAAGAAAGGCGCGCCGGTTGGCAAGGCCGGTCAAAGAGTCGGTCTGAGCCTCATGCAAGAGCCGCTGTTCGACCCGCTCCTTCTTCATTGCTACCAGGAGAACGGTCGCGCCGATGGCATAGATGAGCGTGTAGAAATGAACCATTCCGAACATGCTCGCGAGGGGCGGCGGCGCGGAGCCTTTGAGCTGTCCGTCGAGCGCGGCTGGAATGGCCATCAGGTAGATGAATATGTAGGGAACGGTGAGCAAAGCGAGGGGTACACGCGTCCGCAAGCGCTCGGCTTTGTGGCGCAGCAGTTCCCAGAACGCAGCACAGTAGAAAGCGACCAGGACCAGGGTATTGACGACCGGTGGCACCCACGCGAGATGATCCATGGGTGCCAGCAGAAGAGCGGCGAACCACAGCGCAAATCCGGCCACAACGGGCCATGCGCGCAGCGGCTCACGAAAGAAAAAGCGCAGACCGCACCAGATAAGCATCGGCGCGGCGAGGAGCAGAGTCAGACCCAGAGAGAAGAGAGGCATCCGTTGTGCGGTCATGCCGAATGCGAGCAAGGCCACGGCGGCACCGTTCGCCGCAAATCCCGCAGCCCAGAAGATTATCGAGATCTTTCTGTGTTGCCACCAGACGGAAATCAGGGATACCCCGCAAAGCGAGCAGACAAAGGCGTCGGCCAGCATCAAGGTGGGGATGTCGAGGATCATCGGTAAGTGCCCTGCTCCGAGGGCACTCTACCGTCGAGTTGCTGCAACCGAAGTTACCGCAATGGCGAAAATTCAATTGATTGCCGACGCTACCGACCCGCCCATCAGCGCGTCGGAACCGGCTCCTCGCCACGATAGTCGTAGAAGCCGCGGCCGGTCTTGCGGCCGAGCCAGCCGGCCTCGACGTATTTAACGAGAAGCGGGCAGGGGCGGTATTTCGAAGTCCGCCAGGCCGTCGTGCAGCACCTGCATGATGGAAAGACAGGTGTCGAGGCCGATGAAGTCGGCAAGCTGCAGCGGTCCCATCGGATGGTGCGCGCCAAGCCGCATCGCCGTGTCGATCGCCTCGACCGTGCCGACGCCCTCGTAGAGCGTGTAGATCGCCTCGTTGATCATCGGCAAGAGGATGCGGTTCACGATGAAGGCGGGAAAATCCTCCGCCACGGCAATCTTCTTGCCGATTTTGGCGCTGAACGTTTTCGCCGCTTCGAAGGTCTCGTCGTCGGTCGCGATGCCGCGCACCAGCTCGACGAGCTCCATCACCGGGACCGGGTTCATGAAGTGCATGCCGATGAAGCGCTCCGGCCGGTCGGTCGCGGCGGCGAGGCGGGTAATCGAAATCGAGGAGGTGTTGGTGGCGAGGAAGGCATTGGGGCGGAGCGCCGGGCAGAGGTCGGCGAAGACCTTGCGCTTCACGCCTTCGTTCTCGGTGACGGACTCGATCGCGAGGTCGACATCGGCGAGCGCGTCCAGCGTCAGCGCGGGCTCGATGCGCGACATCGCGCGTTTTCGATCCGCATCGGCAACGCGTCCGGAGCCGACCTGTCGCGCGAGGTTGCCGTCGATCGTCGCGAGGCCCGCCCGCACGCGCTCCTCGGTCACGTCGTAGAGCAGGACGGAGTAGCCGGCGAGCGCGCAGACGTGGGCGATGCCGTTGCCCATCTGGCCGGCGCCTACCACTCCGATCTTCGTCATCGTCGCTGCCATAAAGTCCTCATTGCCACCCGGACCGAGTATTCCGCAAGCGGGCGGAAAGCGAAAGCGGCGAAACGTCCTCGCTCTGCGGCCTGCCGCGTCTCAGCCGGCCGATGCGGCGCTCTTCTCGAGTTCGGCCTCCAGCTCCGGCAACACCTGAAAGAGATCGGCGACGAGGCCGTAGTCGGCGACCTGGAATATCGGCGCTTCGGGGTCCTTGTTGATGGCGACGATCACCTTCGAATCCTTCATGCCGGCGAGGTGCTGAATGGCGCCGGAAATGCCGCAGGCGATATAAAGGTCCGGGGCGACGATCTTGCCGGTCTGGCCGACCTGCCAGTCGTTCGGCGCGTAGCCGGCGTCTACTGCCGCACGGCTTGCACCGACTGCTGCACCAAGCTTGTCCGCAACAGGCAGGATCACTTCGAGGAACTTCTCCTTCGATCCGAGCGCGCGCCCGCCGGAGATGATGATCTTCGCAGCGGCAAGCTCCGGCCGCTCGGTCTTCGCCACGCTCTCCTCGACGAATGTCGAAAGCCCCGGATCGGACGCCGCCGACACGCTCTCGACGGGCGCCGCGGAGGCGCCCGCCTCCGCCGCCTGGAAAGACGCGGTGCGCACGGTGACGACCCTCTTGGCGTCCTTCGACTTCACCGTCTGGATGGCGTTTCCCGCATAGGTCGGGCGGCGGAAGGTGTCGGGCGCCAGAATGTCGATCGCATCGGAGACCTGCATCACGTCGAGCAGCGCGGCGACGCGCGGCATCACGTTCTTGCCGCTCGTCGTGGTCGGCGCGACGAAGGCGTCATAGGGATCGGCGAGGCCGACGATCAGGGCGGCGAGCGGCTCTGCAAGGCCGTGTTGCAGCGCGTCGGATTCGGCGAGGAGCACCTTCGCGACGCCGGCGAGCTTCGCCGCCTCGGCCGCCACCGCGCCCGCGGCCTTGCCGGCGACGAGGACGTGCACGTCACCGCCGAGCTTCGCGGCGGCGGACACGGTCTTCGCCGTCGCCTCGTTCAGATGCTGATTGTCGTGTTCTGCAAGAACCAATGTCGTCATTGGAGCACGCCCGCCTCGTTTCTGAGCTTGTCGAGAAGCTCGACGACCGACGCGACCTTCACGCCGGCCTGCCGCTTCGGCGGCTCGCGCGTTTCCACGATCTCCAGCCGCGGCGTCGTGTCGACGCCGAGGTCGGCGGCGCTCTTCGTCTCCAGCGGCTTCTTCTTCGCCTTCATGATGTTCGGCAGCGAAGCGTAGCGCGGCTGGTTCAGCCTGAGGTCGGTGGTGACGATCGCCGGCATCTTCAGCGTCACCGTCTGCAGGCCGCCGTCGACCTCGCGCGTCACCTTCACCGTTTCGGGCAAGGCGCCGTCGGCAAGCTCGAGCTTGGAGGCGAAGGTGCCCTGCGACCAGCCGAGAAGTGCCGCCAGCATCTGGCCGGTCTGGCTCGAATCGTCGTCGATCGCCTGCTTGCCGAGGATGACGAGGCCGGGCTTCTCGGCCTCGACCACCGCCTTCAGGAGCTTCGCCACGGCGAGCGGCTCGACGATGCCCTCAGCCTGGATCAGAATTCCGCGGTCGGCGCCCATCGCGAGGCCGCTCCGAAGCGTATCCTGCGCCTGCGCCGGCCCGATCGAAACGACCACGACCTCCTCGGCCTTCCCCGCTTCCTTGAGACGCAAGGCCTCTTCGACCGCGATCTCGTCGAATGGATTCATCGCCATCTTGGTGTTGGTGAGGTCGACGCCGGAGCCGTCCGGCTTCACGCGCGGCTTCACGTTTGCGTCGATCACGCGCTTCACGGGCACCAGCACTTTCATGACGTTCCTATCCATCCTTCCCTTCAGCCTGCCGCGGCCCGGACTAGACGCCGCCGCCCGGCCGATCAAGCCGGGCTGCGACGATCGATGCCGCATTTTCGCGAATTTGGCCAAGTCTCGCGGGCGGCAGCGCGAGCCGGGAGGCTCACCCGGAACTCACCGGCCTTTGCCCGGCACCCAGAGCACGTCGCCGTCGCCGCGGTCGTTGACGAAGCGGCTCGCCACGAAGAGGAAGTCGGAGAGGCGGTTCATATAGACGAGCGCCGGGCGGCCGACGGTGCCTGGCTCCTCCGCCGCGAGCGCCACCATCAACCGCTCGGCGCGGCGCGCGATGGTGCGGGCGAGATGGAGCGCGGCAGCCGCGCGGCTCCCCGCCGGGAGCACGAAGGAGCGAAGCGGCTTCAGGTCCTTGTTCAGGCGGTCGATCTCATGCTCGAGACGCTCCACCTGCGCGCTTACGACGCGGAGCGGCTCGACCGATTTCGGCGTCGCGCCGGCTTTCGCCGCAGCGGGCGGCGTCGCCAGCTCGGCACCGAGATCGAAGAGGTCGTTCTGGATTGCGGCGAGCACCTGGTCGAGGTCGGCAAATTCCGCCGAAAGCTCGGTCCGCACGAGGCCGATCGCGGCGTTCGCCTCGTCGACGGTCCCGTAGGCCTCGATCCTTCGATCGTCCTTGCGTCGCCTCTCGCCGCCGCCGAGCGCGGTCGTGCCGTCGTCGCCGGTCTTGGTATAAATCTTGTTCAGGATCACCATGCGGGGAAGTTTACCGGCCCCCAACGGCTCCGTCACGCGGCGCGGCCGGCCTCAGAAGCGATAACCCACATAGACGCCGGCATGGGTAATGCCGCTGTTGCCGCCGTCGCAAAGGTTGGCGTGCGAGGAATGGTCCGCCTCACCGAGCACCCGCCAGTGCTGGCCGAGATCGACGCCGGCGCCGATGCTCTCATGGAAGAGCAGGTGGCAGCCGAGGTCGAGCCCGTTGCCGGGGCTTTCGAGCGGGCCGTCATGGATGGTGCCGCCAAAGCTCGCCTCGAGGAAGAAGCTCTTGTAGACCGGAAAGTCCCAGGTGAGACCCGGCATAGACCTGGTCGACGCCGTCGTTGGCGGTGGCGAGATTGCCGCCGACATGGATGCGCGGGCTCAGAAGCGTGTTGGCCAAGTAGTTCTGCGCGGCGGGCCGAAGTGGCTGAAGTAGAGCTGGCCGCTCAGGATCACGCCAGAATGGTCGTTCGGCTGGACGGAGAAGAGCGTGCCGATGCCGCACCTCGTCGAAAATGCCGAAAAGCGCGCCGGCATCGGAGATTGCGAAGCCGGTGAATTCCTGCGCCACCGCCGGGCGCCGCGGCGAAAAGGCCCGCCGAATGCCAGCCCGAGCGCGCAACCCCAAAATTATACGCAATGTCGCACCCCCTCGGAGGCGGAGGCGCCGCCCGGGCGGCATGCTAACGGATCGGCGGCGCGGGCGGCGAGGGCGGTCCGGCGCGATCTTGCGCGCGGCTGTGACATTGGCGGCAACGCTTCAGCGCCGCATCAGCCAGAGCGCCGCCATCGCCACGACGATCGCGGCGAACTGGGCGAGGATGCGGGCGCGCATCAGCTTCTGCGAGCGGTTCGGCGAGCCGCCCCGCATCATGTTCCAGAGCCCGGCAAGAGGATCACGAAGACGACGGCGATCGCGACGGGGACCAGTAGATTGACAAAGGCATGCATCAGCGGGTTCCGGTGGCGGCTCGGCGGCTAGCCACGATGTCCGATCCGAGGAGTCAACGCGGCATCGCGCATTCTATCCCTTGCCGTGGCCCAGGCCAGGAATGCGTCGAGCTGACGCTTCGTGGCGATCCGCTTCAGAAGGCTGATGGCGCGGGTCGGATGCGTCACGCAATATTGCGGCTGCGGGTTGCGGTCCTCCAAGGCGCGGACGAGCGCCTTCAGCGACGGCCTCCGGCCCAAGCTCGCCGACCGTGTTGCCGCCCCTCTCCATGGCGGCGAGCCGGCGGCGATAGAAGTCGGCGTGGACGGAGCCTTCGAGGTCGATGTTCTTGCGCGCATGCGTGACCGCCGTTCTGCGTGAAGTTGGTGCGGATCGGTCCCGGCTCGATCACCGAGACATGGATACCCGATCCCGCAAGCTCGATCCGCAGCGTGTCGCGAATAGGCTTCGAGCGCGAATTTCGTCGTGCTGTAGGAGTCCGCGAAAGCCCATGGCGACAATGCCGAGGATGGATGAGCACATGACGATGCGTCCCTGCCCCTCTCGCCGCATCGCCGGGATCACGCGGCGCGTCAGCTCGTGCCAGCCGAAGAAATTCGCCTCGAACTGGGCGCGCAGCACCTCCGTCGACACGTCCTCCAGCGCGCCGGGCTGCGCGTAGGCGCCGTTGTTGAACAGCGCGTCGAGCGTTCCGCCGGTCGCCGCGAAGACCGCTTCGACCGCCCGCTCGATCGATTCCGGCTCGGCATAGTCGAGATAGAGCGCGGTCGTGCCGGCGGCGGCGAGCCGGTCGATGTCCTGCGGCTTTCGCGCCGTCGCGAAGACGCGCCAGCCGCGCGCCCGCATGTCGATCGCCGCGGCGTTTCCGATGCCGGTCGAGCAGCCGGTGATGAGGATCGATCCTGGCATGCCTTTCACGGGCGGCTGCGCGCGTCTGCGGCTTTCGCCTTTCGGACCTCTATGGCAGAACCGATGCGGCCGAAAGCCCGCGTCGCGGACGCCGAGGAGCCGGGAAGCAAGCGGAATGTCCGAGACGATGTCCATCGTCGTTTCGATCTTCGGGCTGATCGGGCTCGGCTACCTCGCGGCGCGGACGCGCCTGCTTTCCGTCGCCGTCGGCGAGCGGCTGACGGAGTTCGTGTTCACGCTGCGCGATCCCGCTCCTGATCTTCAACACGCTGGCGAAGGCGGACTTCCACGGCGTTTCGCCGTGGCGGATCTGGGCGGCTTATTTCGTTCCGTTCGGGATCGTGTGGACGATCTCGCATCTCATGATCCGCCACCTCTTCGGGCGCGACGCGCGCGCGGGCATCGTCGCGGGGGGATCGGCGGCCTACGCGAACGCCGTGCTGATCGGGTTGCCGCTCCTGCAGACGGCGCTCGGCCCGAGCGGCACCGTCTTCCTCATCGTCGTCGTCGCGATACACCTGCCGGTGATGATGCTCGCGAGCATGGTCCTCAACGAGTTGGTGCTCGCCAAGGAGGGAAAGTCAGCCGGCACCGCCTCGCTTCGCGATACGCTCCGCCATCTCGGCATTTCTCTCGCGCTGCATCCAATCCTGATCGGCATCGCCGCCGGCCTCCTTTGGCGGGCGACGGGCTTCGGCATTCCGCTCGTCGTCGCCAAGGTGATCGACCCGCTCGCCCAGTCGGCCGGAGCGCTCGCGCTCTTTGCTTCGGGCATGGCACTGATGAACTATGGCATTGCCCGCCAGGTCCGCCCGGCCATCGCGATATCGGCCCTCAAACTTTTCCTGCTGCCGGCGCTCGTCTTCGCCGCTTCGCAGGCGATCGGCCTTTCGTCGACCGGCATCGTCGCCTTGACGCTCGCCGCCGCCTGTCCGACCGGCGTCAACGCCTTCCTGGTCGCGAGCCGCCTCGGCACCGGTCAGGCGCTTGCCTCCAACACGCTGCTCATCTCGACGGCTGCGGGCGTCGCCACGGTCACGATGTGGGTGAGCGCGATGCAGGGGCTCCAGTAGACGCACCGCCGACACGGTCGGCGCGGTCGCTCGCGGGCGCCGTCTTTTTCGCAAGCTTGCGGTCGAACGCCTCGCGCGAGCGGGCGACCACTTCCTTGTTCGATCGCGCCCACTCGGCAAGCGCGTTGAGCGGCTCCTTCAACGTGCGCCCGCGCTCCGTCAGGGCGTAGTCGACGCGCGGCGGGATGGTCGGAAACACCGTCCGCGTCACCAGACCGTCGCGCTCGAGGCCGCGAAGCGTCAGCGTCAGCATCCGCTGCGAAACGCCGTCGACCGTCCGCTTCAGCTCGTTGAAGCGCTTGGGGCCGCCGCAGAGCGCCCCGACCACAAGCACAGTCCACTTGTCCCCGACGCGCGCGAGGAGGTCGTTCAGCGCGTGGCAGGTCTCAGGATCATGGGTGTGACTGGGGCTCATGAAAGTGCCTCCTTGCGCATTGCGTAGACGGTAATAAATTTATCTCTGGTTACGAATTGTGACCGTCAGATCGCCGCGTGTCAATCAACCCGCGCCGCCATGAGAGGCGTGCGCGAACGACCTCTCACGTCCCGTCGCGCGGCGCTCGGCGGAAACAAAACGGGCCTCGATCCTCTCAAGCTTTTCAAGGTGTTAGCCATGAAGAATATTCTCCTCGTCCTCTCCAGTCCGCGCGGCGAGGCCTCGCATTCGACGCGCGTTGCAAGGGCTCTTGTCGAGCGGCTGAAGACGGATTCGCCGGACTCCGTCGTCACCGTCCGCGACCTTGCCGCCGAGCCGCTTCCCCATATCGGCGAAGATTTCGTCGCCGGGATCTTTACCGCCGACGACGCGCGCGACGCCACGCAGCGCGCCGAAGTGGCGCGCTCCGACCAACTGGTCGACGAGCTTCTCGCCGCCGATATTGTGGTGATCGCCTCCGCGATGATCAACTTCGCTCCGACCTCCACCTTGAAGAGCTGGCTCGACCACGTGGCGCGTGCCGGAAGAACGTTCAGCTACAGCGAAGCGGGGCCGAAGGGCCTCGTTACCGGCAAGAAGGTCTACCTGGTTGAATCGCGCGGTGGCATCTATTCGCAGGACGCCTACAAGCCGTTCGATTTCCAGGAGCCGTATCTGCGCCACATGCTCGGCTTCCTCGGCATGACCGACGTCGAGGTGATCGCGGTCGAGGGCACGAATTTCGGTCCGGAAGCAGCGACGAAGGCGGTCGACGCGGCGCTCGAAAAGGTCGGCCTCATGCTCGCGCTGGCGGCGTAGCGGCGCTTAGCAGCGGCAAGCCCGAAACGGAAAGCCCGGCAATCAGCGCTGCCGGGCTTTCGCCTGCCGCACGGCGTGCGCGGATCGTCTCCGAGCCACGCGATTTGGAAAGCTTCGCGCCATCTTCATCGAGGACGAGAGCGTGATGGAAGTAGCGCGGCTCGGGAAGACCGAGGAGCGTCTGCAGCAGGCGGTGCACGGACGTCGAAGGCGCGAGGTCTAGGCCGCGCACGACATCGCTCACGCTTTGGAACGCATCGTCGACGACGACGGCGAGGTGGTAGCTTCCCAAAACCTCCTTGCGCGCCAGCACCACGTCCCCCCAGTGCGAAGGATCGGCGCGGCGTGACACCGGCGCCTCGATGCCGAAGGGATCGACCTCCTGCCACGCAAGCGACGGCAGGCCTTCAAGCGCGCGGCGCATGTCGAGGCGGAGCGCGTAGGGCCGGCCGCTCGCGATTTCCGCTTTGCGCCGTGCCGCCGGCCAGTCGCGCTCGGAGCCGGGATAGAGCGGCGCGCCGTCGGGATCGCTCGGCCATCCCGGGCCGCGATCGGCTGCCGCAGCGGCGATCTCGCCGCGGCTCATGAACGCCGGATAGAGGAGGCCGAGCCGGTCAAGCTCGGCGATTGCCGCTTCATAGGCGGCGAAACGGTCGCGCTGTCGCAGCACAGGTTCCTCCCAGGCGAGACCGAGCCAGGCGAGGTCGGCGAAGATCGCAGCCTCGAACGCCGCGCGTGCGCGGGTCAGGTCGAAGTCCTCGATCCTGAGAAGAAAGCGCCCGGCGGTCGCCGCGGCGGCGCGAAAGTTCAGAAGCGCGGAATAGGCATGGCCGCGATGCAGATAGCCGTTCGGGGTCGGCGCAAAGCGGAAGACGCGCGGCGTTCCGTCCGGTTTCGGCATGTTGCGCTTTGTCTCCGCGGATGTCCCAATGTGTCCGGGGAGGACCGAATGATCATTCGCAGCGACGACGTCAACGCGTTCCTCGACTACGGCGAGGTCGAGGTTCCGTCCGCCGAGGAGGGGCCGCTCAAGGACCTCACTTTCGCGGTGAAGGACATTTTCGACGTCGCCGGCTACCCGACTGGCTGCGGCAGTCCGATCAAGCGCGCCGAAAGCCCGGTGCAGAAGACGAGCGCGCCCGTCGTGCAGGCGATGCTCGATGCCGGTGCAGGCTTTGTCGGCAAGACCCAGACGGACGAGCTGACGTTCTCGATGAACGGCCAGAACAAGCACTTTCCCGAACCGATCAACGTGCGCGCCGAGGGCCGCATCACCGGCGGCTCGTCGTCGGGGTCGGCGGCGGCGGTCGCCGCGCATCTTTGCGATTTCGCCATCGGCTCCGACACCGGCGGGTCGGTGCGCGCGCCGGCGAGCTATTGCGGGCTTTGGGGGATACGGCCGACGCACGGTCGCGTCGACAATTCGCGCGGCATGCCGCTCGCGCCCTCCTTCGACACGGTCGGCTATTTCGCCGACGACGCGGAAATCTTCGGGCGCGTCGCGCCGATCTTCCTCGGCGGAGACGCGAGGGTCTTCACACTTGAAAGGTTGATGAAAGCGGAGGACGCCTTCGTGCTGCTCCTTTCCGACGGCGAAGGCGACGCGCTCGAGCCGGCCGAAGGCATGGTGACCGATCTTCTCGGCGACGCGGTCAATGCGACAGTGGCGCCGGAAGGTCTTGAACATTGGTACTGGACCTTTCGCCGTCTGCAGGCGGTGGAAGCCTGGGAGGCGCATGGGGCCTGGATCGAAGCGCACGATCCCGACATGACGCCGGGCGTGCGTGAGCGCTTCGAGTTCGGAAAGACCGTCAGCGGGGCCGAAGTGCGCGAGGCGAAAGAAAATCGCAAACGCCAGCGAACGCGCATGGCGAAGCTTTTGGGCGACGACGGCGTGCTGATGCTGCCGACGGTGCCGTCGATCGCGCCGATGCGCGATCTCTCCGGCGATGCGCTGCAAGCCTATCGCGAGCGGGCGCTCTCCATCCTCTGCATTGCCGGCCTTTCCGGGCTGCCGCAGATTTCGATGCCGCTCGCAAGCCTCGACGGCTGTCCGCTCGGTCTCTCGCTGATCGGCCCGCGCGGCTCGGACCGCGCGCTCGTCGAGTTGGCGCTCAAGGCGGCCAAAGCCTGACCGGGACCGGCGCTCCGGCCGGTTGTTGTTTCTAACGCAAGATTCATTGGCGCCGGCCCTGGGAACCGTCGACAATGCGCCACCTCTGCCCGGGAAGCCTCAATGATCGATCGATTTCTTCTACGGCTCGCCGTCGCCCACAGCTTCATCACCAAGCTGTGGGCGCTCGCCAAGCCCTACTGGTTCGCCAAGGACCGGGTGGACGTTCCGCTTCCTCGGCTTTTCCTTCGGCATGAGGGAGGGCTGGATCGGCCGCGGGATGCTCGTCCTGATCTTCGTCCTCAACATCCTGATGGTCTACATGGCGAAGCTCCTGAACGACTGGAACCGTCGCTTCTTCGACGCGATCCAGCAGAAGGACGCCGCGGCTTTCCGTTACGAGGTCGAGTATTGGATCGTGCTCGTGGCGATCTTCATCTTCGTCGCCGTCTATGCGCAGTGGTTCCAGCAGTTCCTCACCATCCGCTGGCGGCGCTGGCTGACGGAGATCTACTTCCACGATTGGCTGAGCGATCTCACCTACTACCGCATGGAACTCGTCGGCGACGGCACCGACAACCCGGAGCAGCGCATCGAGCAGGACTGCGCGTCCTTCGCCGACCAGACGCTCGGCATCACGATGGACCTCCTGTCGCAAGTCATGACGCTCATCGCCTTCACCGCGATCCTTTGGGGGCTTTCGGGCAGCATCGTCGTTCCGATCCTGGGCGGGATCACGATACCCGGCTACATGTTCTGGGCCGCCATCCTCTATGCGGTCGTCGGCTCCTGGCTGACGTATCGGATCGGCCGGCCGCTGGTGCGCATCAATTTCAATCTGCAGCGCTACAACGCAGATTTCCGTTACCGGATGACGCGCATCCGCGAAAACGCCGAGCCGGTCGCGCTCTATCACGGCGAGCCTGACGAGGAGCGCGGGCTCAGCGGCAGCTTCGCCAGAGTCTATCGACCTGGTGGCAGTTCATGAAATTCAACAAGCGGCTGAACTGGCTCACCTCCTTCTACGGGCAGGTCGCCTCGATCTTCCCGATCATCGTCGCTTCGCCGCGCTATTTCGCCGGCGTGGTGCCGCTCGGCGTGCTGACGCAGACGGCGGGCGCCTTCGGGCAGGTGCAAGGCTCGCTCTCGTGGTTCGTCAGCGCGTATCCGACCGTCGCCGCCTGGATGGCGGTCATCGACCGTTTGACCTCGTTCGGCGAGGCCATGGAGCGGGCGAAGGAGGCGAGCGCGGAGAAAGCCGGGATCAGGGTCACGCCGGCCGCATCCACGGCGCTGGCGCTCGACGGCGTCGACGTGCGGCTGCCGGACGGTGCCCTCCTCATCGACAAAGCGAGCTTCGTCGTGCATCCCGGCGAGACGGTCTCCGTAAGCGGGCCATCGGGGAGCGGCAAAACGACGCTGTTTCGCGCGCTCGCGGGGCTATGGCCGTTCGGCGAAGGCAAGATCGGGACGCCGAAGGACTGGAACGCGCTGTTCCTGCCGCAGCGGCCTTATCTCCCGATCGGCACGCTCAGGGTCGCGCTCTGCTACCCGCAACCGTCCAGCGCGTTCGACGACGAGACCTGTCGCAAGGCGTTGGAGGACTGCTTCCTCGGCGACCTCTCCGGACGCCTCGACAAATCGGGGAACTGGTCGCTGGCGCTCTCGGTCGGCGAGCAGCAGCGGCTTGCCTTCGCGCGTGCGCTGCTTCTGAAGCCCGACTGGATATTCATCGACGAGGGCACGTCGGCTATGGACCCGGTGATGGAGGCCAAGGTCTACGGGCTCCTCAAAGAGCGTCTCAAGGGCACGGCGATCGTCTCCATCGCGCATCGGCGGGAGGTGGTCGATTTCCACGATCGCCACCTCAGGATCGACAAGGAGAAACGTGCGCTGGAGGAGGCCGCGGCGGGGGAACGGCTGCAACCTGCCTGACGGCGCGATCACGAAATCGCCGAGAAGTTCCTCGATGCAGAGAGCGCCCGGCGGTGACCGGGCGAATCGCCAAAGATGGGGGAGCGCTTCTTGCGTCTTCGCGAGCTATTTTTCGCAGCCCTCTTTGTGATCCTGCCGAGCCTCGCGGCGGCGCATCCGCATGTCTGGGTCGATTCCGCCTCGGAAATGATCTACGACGCGAAGGGCCGGCTGACCGCGATCCGGCATCACTGGCTTTTCGACGAAGAGTTTTCCGCCTACGCGCTGCAAGGACTCGATACCAACCGCGACGGAAAATATTCCGCCGCCGAGTTGAAGCCGCTCGCCAAGGAGAACGTCGAGTTGCTCAAGGATTTCGACTATTTCACCTTCCTTTCGGTCGGCGACTACCAGGCTGGCTTCGGAGCGCCCACGAACTACTATCTCGAGCTCCTGAACGGCCGCCTGATGCTGCATTTCACGCTGCCGCTCGCGATGCCGCTCTTGACCGACGGCACGACCCATCTCGAAGTCTACGATCCCGACTACTACGTCGCTTTCACGCTGCCGAACGAGAATGCCGTGCGTCTCGTCAATGCGCCGGCGGCCTGCAAGATCGCGGTGCATCCGGGCAAAAAGCCCGACGCCGCCGCGGCGGCTGCGCTGGCGGCCATCGGCGCGGATGTGCGCGCGCTGCCGCCGGGCATGAAGTCGCTCACCGACGGCATCGCCAATAGCGCCGACGTGAATTGCGGTGGCGCCGCGCCCGCGCCCGCAAATGTCGGTGCCGCGATCTCGGCGGTGGCGGGAGGCGGAAGCGGCGACCTGACCGCGCTGCCGCGCGCCTCGACGACCGTCTCGGCGGAATCGACGGCGACGGAAAGCGGCGCCGGGGCGCCCGCGCAGCAGAGTGCCGCGGCCGAGGCGGCCGCGGTCGCATCCCTCGGCGGCGGCCAAAGCGCGGCGCAAAGCACGCCGCCCGCTACCCCGCCGGCGACGGCGCCGACGGTCGTGGCTTCGGCGGGACCGGCCCTGGAGGCGCTGCCGCTGCCGCAGGGGCCAAGCATCTTCCGCGTCTTCATGGCGCGGATCGTGGCGCTCCAGACGGCGTTCAACCGCGAGCTGACCGCCGGCCTGAAGGGACTCAAGTCCGGCGGCGGATTCTGGTGGCTCGGCGGCGTCTGCTTCCTCTACGGCATCGTCCACGCGGCCGGACCGGGACACGGCAAGGTGGTGATCTCGACCTACCTCGTCGCCAACGAGGCGCGCGTCCGTCGCGGCGTCGTGATCGCCTTCATCGCGGCCTTCGTGCAGGCGGTCGTCGCGGTCGGGATCATCGGGCTGATGGCGGTGATCCTGAACATGACCTCAATGGCGATCACCGCGACCGCCAAGACGTTCGAGGCGGGAAGCTTCGCGCTCGTCGCCGGGCTCGGCCTCTATCTCCTGGCGCAGAAGGGTCGCGCGGCGTGGGCGGTGGTGAAGGGCGGCGACCCCCACGCCCATCATCATCACCACCATCATGACCATGGTGCCGGCGATCACCACCACGATCACGCTCATGCGCATGGCCACGACGCGGACGCCGCCTGCGCCCACAGTCACCTTCCTTCCGAAGCGGCGCTTGCGAAGCCGGGACTTCCCGGCGCCGCGGCGGCCGTGATCTCGGTCGGCATGCGGCCGTGCTCCGGCGCGCTCATCGTGCTCGTCTTCGCGCTGTCGCAGGGCATCTTCTGGGCCGGCGTTGCCTCGACCTTTGTGATGGCGCTCGGCACGGCGATGACGGTGGCAGCGCTCGCGGCGCTCGCGGTCGGCGCCAAGGACGTCGCCCGCTGGCTCGCGCGCGGCAGCGACCGGCGCGGCAGTCAGGTGATGCTCGGGCTTGAGCTCGCCGCCGCGGTCCTCATCACCGTCGTCGGCGCGGTGCTCTTCGTGGCGACGATCTACGGCGGTGCGGCGCCGAACATCTAGCGGTCGGAAAGCTCGATCGGCTTGCCGTGCGGCGTCCGCTCCGCGGCTCTGCGCCAAGCCTCCTTCAGGTCGAGAAGGTCGGTGCGGCCGGCCACCTCTTTCCGACCGAGAAGCTCTTCGAGCGTCGCGAGCCAGGCGCGCCAATAGGCCTCCGCGTCGGCGGGGTTCGATGCGGCCTCGGCGGCAACCTTCGGGCCGAGCGCCGCCGACCATTCGCTCCACGTGAAGACGCCGCGCGCATTCAGCGCCACGGCAAGCGCGAAAGCGCGCGCCGCCCAGGGCGCGGGGAAGACCGGGCCGTCGGCGTCGCGTGGGATCGACGCGACCGCCGCAATCGCGGCCGTCGCGTCAGGCGCGCTCAAGATAGGGCTCCCAGAGATCGAGCCGGATTTCGTCGCCGGCGTGCGCCTCCGCTCCCCAGAGCGCGCGCGCGTCAAAGGCGACCGAATAGAGCCATTGCGGGTCCTCGCCGCGCCCGGCGGCGTGCGCATCGGGGAAGACATGCACGCCATGCACCATGGCGATCGTTCCGGCGCGGCCGCGGACATAGCGCGGCAGCCGCGTATGGCCGACGGGGTTCATCAGCCTGGCGCGCACGGCGTCGCCCGTCTTGAAGAGCGCCGGCGCGCGTGGCGTTCGCGCGGTCGGCGATCCCTTGGCGAGCGCGGCAGGCACGTCAGCGGCGTCGACGCGCTTCAGCGCTCCGCGCGGCGGGTTCGCGCTTCGCCCTGAGCGCATCTCCTCCGCCGTCGCGATGCCCTTCTCCGCAACGAGGCGCTCAAGCGCCTTCAGCCAGATTTCGTAGTAGGTCGAGCCGAGATAGTCCGCCGGAGGAATGCGCTCGCGGGCGTGTCGCGACATGTCGAGGTTCCACGCGCCCGTCGCTCCCATCGCAAGGGTGAGCGCGAAGGTGCGGCGTTCCCAGTTTGCGTGGAATGAGGGCTCGTTCGGCTCCGCGCGGACGGGACCGAAGCCATGCGCGCCGCCGAGGTCGTGCGGGCCGTTCATGCGCGGGATCCAGGACGAAGCGCGAGGCCCGTCCCGATCATCGAATCGCGCGTGACGAGGTCGGCGAGCTTCTCCTCGCTCAAGCCTTCGGTGCCCTGAGGCCGCATCGGAACGACGAGGTAGCGGATCTCGGCGGTCGAATCCCACACGCGGATTTTTGTCGCCTGCGGCAGCGTCACGCCGAATTCGGCGAGCACGCCGCGCGGATCGATCACCGCGCGCGAGCGATAGGGCGGCGACTTGTACCAGACGGGCGGCAGGCCGAGCACCGTCCACGGGTAGCAGGAGCAAAGCGTGCAGACGACCATGTTGTGGGTGTCCGGCGTATTCTCGACCGCCACCATGTACTCGCCCTGACGCCCGGTGAATTCGAGCTCCGCGATCGCCGCCGTGGCGTCATCGAGGAGCCGGTTTCGATAAGCGGGGTCGGCCCACGCTTTCGCCACGACCTTGGCGCCGTTTCTCGGCCCGACCTTGGTCTCGTAGGTCTCGACGAAGACGTCGAGCGCGGCGGGATCGACGAGGCCCTTCTCAGCAAGAAGCGTCTCGAGCGCGCGCACGCGCAGCTCGATCTCGTCGAGATGCGACCCCTCGTGCGCGTGGGGATGACCGTGATCGTGATCGTGATCCGGCATCGCTCACTCCGCCGCGAGCGGCAGCGAACGCACTTGTCTTTCGCGCGCCGATTCGGCGAAGGCGCGGAAGAGCGCGCCGGAGGCCGGATCGGTCGCCGCCCAATATTCCGGGTGCCACTGGACGCCATAGGCAAAGGCGCGGGCGTCCTTCACCCGCACTGCTTCAATCGTGCCGTCAGGCGCGCGCGCCTCGACAGCGAGCCTCGGGCTCAGTTCGCCGACTACCTGCCGATGCACGGAGTTCACCTTGATGCAGCGCGCGCCAAGAAGTGCGGCGAGCCTGCTATCCGCCTCGAAGCTCACGTCGTGAGCGAACTGGAAGCGCTCGTCATTCGGCAGGCCGAGCGGCGCGCGATGGTCGAGGCTTCCGGGCCGCTCCTGCGCCTCGGTGACGAGCGTGCCGCCGAGGGCGACATTCAGCTCCTGGAAGCCGCGGCAGATCGCAAAGAGCGGCACGCCGAGCTCAATGGCGCGCGGGATCAGCTTCAGCGTCGTCGCGTCGCGGCCGAGGTCGTAAGGCTCGTGGCGCTCCGACGGCGCCTCGCCGTAGCGCTCGGGATGCACGTTCGAGCGCGAGCCGGTGAGGAGGACCCCGTCGACACGCGAGAGAATAGCGGTCAGGTCGAGCGCATCGCCGAGGCTCGGCAGCAGAATCGGCGCCGCGTCGACCATGACGACGGCCTTCAGGTAGGTGTCGATCGCCGCATGCCACACATAGCCATCGGAGGGGCGGATCTCGGTCGAGACAAGGATCAGGGGTGTCATGCGCGGATAGTCCTGCCGTTCAGTCTGCTGAATATTTGAGCATTTCTAATCATAGCGCGACTGGGCCGCCCGCGTCTCCCGGTCGCCGCCCGGAGGCCTGGACAATCGTGTTCGCAGCATGTCACGTTTCTTCGCAAGCAATACCATGGTGGAGGAAAACAATTATGGATCGTCGTTCATTCATCAAGAAGGCTGGCGTTGTCGCCGGTGGCGCCGTCGCCGGCGCGGCGACGCTCGCCGCACCTGCCATTGCGCAGTCGATGCCCGAACTCAAGTGGCGCCTCACGTCAGCCTTTCCGAATTCGCTCGACACGCTTTACGGCGGTGCCGAGCGCTTTGCCAAGATCGTCGGCGAGATGACCGACGGCAAATTTCAGATTCAGGCGTTCTCCGTCGGTGAGATCGTTCCGTTTGCCGGCCTTGTCGATGCCGTTCAGAACAAGACGGTCGAGATGGCGCATACAGCCAGCTACTACTATTTCGGCAAGGATCCGACCTTCGCCTTCGGCTCCTGCGTGCCGTTCGGTCTGAACAGCCGCGCCGAGAATGCCTGGTGGTATTACGGCGGCGCCATGGATCTGCTGAACAAGTTCTATGCGAAGTTCAACATCTACGGTCTTCCGTGCGGCAACACCGGCTGCCAGATGGGCGGCTGGTGGCGCAAGGAGATCAACTCTCTCGACGACCTGAAGGGTGTCAAGTTCCGCGTCGGCGGGTTCGGCGGAGCCGTGCTCTCCAAGCTCGGCGTGGTGCCGCAGAACATTCCCGCCTCGGACATCTACACTTCGCTCGAGAAGGGGACGATCGATGCGTCGGAATGGGTCGGCCCCTATGACGACGAGAAGCTCGGGCTCAACAAGGTCGCCAAGTACTATTACTACCCCGGCTGGTGGGAGGGCGCCACGACTCTCCACCTCTTCGTCAACAACGAGCTCTGGGGCGGGCTGCCACCGGCCTATCAGTCGGTCGTCAAGGCGGCTGCCGCGGCGGTCAACGTCGACATGCAGGCGCAATACGATGCGCTGAACCCGGCGGCGCTTCGGCGGCTCGTCTCCGGCGGCGCACAGCTTCGGGCTTTCTCGCCGGAAATCCTGTCTGCATGCTTCGACGCCGCGGAGCAGACCTACGCCGAGATCAGCGCCAAGAACGCCGACTTCAAGGGGCTGATCGATTCACTGAAGGCGTTCCGCAACGAAGAGAACCTCTGGTTCCAGATCGCCGACGGCACCTACGACAACTTCATGTTCGGCCAGCAGCGCGCAGGGAAGCTGGAGGTCAAGTCCTAGACCGCTCACGCGCGATGTCTTCGAAGGGCCTCAGGGTTTCCCCTGGGGCCCTTTTCATTGGCCGGTGCCGAAATTGGGAGCGGCCGGGGCGGCATTTCCTCCCGTCCCGAAATTCGGCCTTGGCGTGGCGGGAGCGCCGCCAGTCCCGCCGCCGAAGTCCGGACTGCCTGAGGCTCCGCCCTTCTCGCTACCGAAATCGGGTGCGACGCCGAAATTCGGGCCGGCGCCCGAGCCAGAACTCGGCGCCTCGATCCTGATTTGCGACGGCGAGAGGTGAACCTCGCCGGCCTTGTAGCGCATGACCATGCCGGGGAAGGCGATGGTCAGCCCGATCATGATCACCTGGATGAGGACGAAAGGCGCCGCGCCCCAGTAGATTTGTCCGGTGGTGATGGGCGCCATCGTTTCTCCGGTGACGCGGTCGACATAAGGTTCGCGCGCGGCGACCGAGCGCAGATAGAAGAGCGAGAAGCCGAAGGGCGGGTGCATGAAGGCGGTCTGCATGTTGATGCCCAAAAGCACGCCGAACCAGATCAGATCGATACCGAGGTGATCGGCGACCGGCCCGACCAGCGGCACGACGATGAAGGCGAGCTCGAAGAAATCCAGGAAGAAGGCGAGGAAGAAAACGAGGAGGTTGACGACGATCAGGAATCCGACCTGTCCGCCGGGCAGTCCCGTCAAAAGGTTTTCCACCCAGATGTGACCGTTGACGCCGAAGAAGGTGAGGCTGAAGACGCGCGAGCCGATCAAGATGAAGAGGACGAAGGACGACAGCTTGGTGGTCGAGTTCGAGCGCCTGACGTATCACCGTCCAGTTGAGGCGGCCCTTGATCGCGGCAAGCGCCAGCGCGCCGACCGCGCCCATGGCTCCGCCCTCGGTCGGCGTGGCAAGGCCGATGAAGATGGTGCCGAGCACCAGGAAGATCAGCACGAGAGGCGGAATGAGAGCGACGATCACGCGGATTGCGAGTTGAATGCCGTGGATCGAGCGGAACTCCTTGGGCAGGGCCGGAGAGGCCTTCGGATAGAAGACCGTCACGAGCACCACATAGCCGAGATAGAAGCCCGAGAGCACGAGGCCGGGAACGATGGCGCCCTGGTACATGTCGCCAACCGAACGGCCGAGCTGGTCGGCCATGACGATCAGGACGAGGCTCGGCGGAATGATTTGGGCGAGCGTGCCGGAGGCGGCGATCACGCCGGTCGCGAGCCGCCGATCGTAGCCGTAGCGCAGCATGATCGGCAGCGAGATCAGCCCCATGGCGATAACCGAGGCGGCGACGACGCCGGTGGTCGCCGCGAGCAGCGCGCCGACGACGATCACTGCGAAGGCGAGGCCGCCGCGCACCGGCCCGAAGAGCTGTCCGATCGTGTCGAGCAGCTCCTCCGCCATTCCGGAGCGCTCCAGAACGAGGCCCATGAAGGTGAAGAAGGGTATGGCGAGCAGCGTGTCGTTGCTCATCACACCGAAAACGCGATCCGGCAGGACCTGGAAGAGGGTCGGCTGGAAGAGCCCGAGCCGCATGCCGATAACGCCCCAGCCCAGCCCGACGAAAGCAAGTGAGAACGCAACCGGATAACCGAGCAGCAATATCACCACGAGGGAAGCGAACATGAGCGGCGCCATGTTCGTTATGATCCAGGCGGTCATCCAACGCCCCGCCTACTCGACCGGCAGATGGGATGACCGGTCTTCAGTCGGTTCCGGGACCAGGCCGCGCATCAAGGCGAGGCGCTTGATGATCTCCGAGACAGCCTGGATCATCAGCAGGACGAAACCGAGCAGAATGAACGCCTTTGCGGGCCAGACAATCAGGCCGCCATAGTTGCTGGAGGTCTCGCCGAGCGCGTAGGACCTGGCCATAGCCGGCCACGTCTCGCGGACCATGATGACGGTGAACGGCAGCAGGACGAAGAGATGCCCGAGGAGGTCGATCCAGTTGCGAACCGCCTTGGGGAGCAGATTCGAAACGATATCGATGCGGACGTGTTCGTTGCGCTGCAGCGTGTAGGCGGCCGCAAGGAGGTAGGCGGCGCCGAAGAGGTACCATTGCAGCTCGAGATAGGCGTTCGACGAGATTGAGAAGAGCTTGCGCGAGGTGGCATTCGCCGCGCTCACCAGGATCGCCGCCAGTATCAGCCAGGTGACCCATTGGCCGATGAGCGCCGTGCCTTTGTCTATGGCGCGGCTTATCTGAAGAGCTGCTCTCATTCGGTTTCCCGCCCGGTCGCCAAATTCTGAGGTCGCGCCGGCCTTGTTCGGCCGATCGAAAGCGAGCGTGCGATGGTTGTCGGAATTAAGCAAGATCGCGGCGGGTAGCGGCCGCTCCGGGGACAAAAGGATGCGGCGCGGAGGACCACTCTTTCCGGCCCAGCGGCGCTTTCCTTCCACCATGAACGGAAATCGAGGTAGAATTCAGCTGCGTGGGGCGTCAGATTCGGCGCGGGGACGGGGACACGCCTATATGTGTCCCCTATGCGTCCCGGGGCTTCGGAGGCTTGATGGCGCGTCGCGGCGTCACGCTCGATGACAAATACGATCTGGCGAAGGACCGCGTGTTCGTCTCCGGCACGCAGGCGATCGTCCGCCTCGCGCTGATGCAGAAGGCGCTTGACCGCCACGCCGGCCTCAACACCGCGGGCTTCGTCAGCGGCTACCGCGGCTCGCCGCTCGGCGGACTCGACCAGCAGTTCTGGCGCGCCGGCGAGCATCTCAAGGCAAACGACATCGTCTTCCAGCCGGGGCTCAACGAAGACCTCGCGGCGACCGCCGTCTGGGGCTCGCAGCAGCCGGAGATGCGCGGCGAAGGACGCTACGACGGCGTCTTCTCCATCTGGTACGGCAAGGGCCCCGGCGTCGACCGCAGCGGCGACGCGCTCCGCCACGCGAATTTCGACGGCACCTCGCCGAAAGGCGGCGTGATCGCGCTGATGGGCGACGACCATACCTGCGAAAGCTCGACTACGGCGCACCAGTCGGAGTTCGCCTTCGTCGACGCGATGATGCCGATCCTGAACCCGGCCGGCGTTCAGGAGATCGTCGATTACGGGCTCTTCGGCTGGGCGCTCTCGCGCTTCGCCGGCGTCTGGGTCGGCATCAAGTGCGTGAAGGACGGGGTCGAATCGACCGCCGTCATCGACGGCTCGCTCGACCGCGTTTGGCCCGTCATCCCGGAATTCGCCATGCCGCCGGGCGGCCTCAACATCCGGCCGGGTCGGCATGCCCTGGAGAAGGAGGAGCTTCTCCATCGCTTCAAGAAGCCGGCGGCGCTCGCCTTCATCCGGGCAAACGGGCTCGACCGGATCATGATGCGCGGCGGCCCGCAGCCCCGCCTCGGCATCGTGTCGCTCGGGAAAAGCTGGCTCGACACGCTCGGCGCGCTCGACCTTCTCGGCATCGACGAGAAGCGTGCGGCCGATCTCGGCCTCAGACTCTACAAGGTCGCCGCGCCCTGGCCGCTCGATCCCGAAGGCGTCAACCGCCTCGCCGAGGGACTGCGGACGATCCTCATCGTCGAGGAGAAGCGCTCGCTGGTCGAGACGCAGGTGAAGGAGCAGCTTTACGGGCGTGCCGACGCGCCGGTCGTCATCGGCAAGAAGGATGAAGAGGACCGCGTGCTCCTGCCGGCCTGGGGCGCGCTCGACGCCAGTCAGATCGCGGTCATCATCGGGCGCCGCATCCTCGAATATGCCGATGATTTCGGAGATCGCCGCGCGGCTGAAAGGGCTCGAGCATGCGCAGGCCGTCGTCGCCGCGAGCGAGGACATCGGCGTGCGCGTGCCGCATTTCTGCTCCGGCTGTCCGCACAACATCTCCACCCAGGTGCCGGAGGGGAGCCGCGCCTATGCCGGCATCGGCTGCCACTACATGGCGCTATGGATGGACCGCCGCACCGAGGGCTTTACGCAGATGGGCGGCGAGGGCGCGAACTGGATCGGCGAGGCGCCGTTCTCGACGCGCGACCACGTCTTCCAGAATATCGGCGACGGCACCTGGGGTCATTCCGGGACGCTTGCGATGCGCGCGACGGCGGCGGCGGGCGTCAACATCACCTACAAGATTCTCTACAACGACGCCGTCGCCATGACCGGCGGCCAGCCGGTCGAAGGCAACCTCAGCGTCGACCGGGTGGCGCGGCAGGTCGCCGCCGAAGGCGCCAAGCGGATCGCGATCGTGACCGACGACCCGCACAAATATCCGGCGAGCGCCACCTGGCCCGCGGGCGCGACCATCCACCACCGCTCCGCGCTTGCCGAGGTGCAGGAAGAGTTGCGGGAGGTGAAGGGCCTCTCCGTCCTCATCTACGACCAGACCTGCGCGGCGGAGAAGAGGCGGCGGCGGAAACGCGGGCTCGCGCCCGATCCTGACCAGCGCGTCGTCATCAACAGCCTCGTCTGCGAGGGGTGCGGCGATTGCGGCGTGAAGTCGAACTGCGTCTCGATCCAGCCGCTCGAAACGGAATTCGGCCGCAAGCGGCGGATCGACCAGTCGAGCTGCAACAAGGACTATTCGTGCCTCGAGGGCTTCTGCCCGTCCTTCGTGACGGTGCATGGCGCGAAGCTGAAGGCGGGGCGGGCGGTTTCTTCAACGCGGCTTCCACCGGTGCCGGAGCCGTCGATCGCCGCGCCCGACGCGACACGGGCGATCCTCATCACCGGCGTCGGCGGAACGGGCATCGTCACGGTCGGGCAGATCATCGGCATGGCCGCGCATCTCGATGGACTCGGCATCGGCGTCATCGACATGGCGGGGCTTGCGCAGAAGGGCGGGGCCGTCGCGATCCACATGCGCATCGGGCCGAGCCCCGAGGCGATCCACGCAATCCGCATCGCGGCGGAGGAAGCCGACGTGGTGCTCGCCTGCGATATCGTGGTGGCGGGGTCGAAGAAGGCGCTCGCCGCGATCAAGCCGGGGGAGACGCAGGTCTTCGTCAATCTTCACGAGACCTATCCGGGCGATTTTACGCGCGACGCCGATTTCTCGCTGCCGACGATGCGGCTGCGGCGCGGCATCGAGGCGCGCGCGGGCGAGGACCACGTGTCCTTCGTCGAGGCGGAGCGGCTCGCCCGCCGTCTCGTCGGCGACGCTATCGCCACCAACATGCTGATGGTCGGCTTCGCCTGGCAGATGGGCGGACTGCCGATCAGCCGAGAATCGTTGATCGAGGCGATCCGGCTGAATGGCGTCGAAGCGGAGATGAACATCGCCGCGTTCGAATGGGGACGGCGCGCGGCGCACGATCGCGCGGCGACCGAAGAAGCGGCCGGCATCGCACACGAAGAACGCACACCGACACTCGACGATATCGTCACGCGGCGCGTCGCCTTCCTGACTGGCTATCAAAGCCGCCGCTATGCGGCGCGCTATCGAAGACACGTGGAAAAGATCGCCGCTACGGAGACGCGGGTGTCGCCGGGGGCGACGGCACTTTCGACGGCGGTCGCGCATTCGCTTTTCAAGCTGATGGCGATCAAGGACGAATACGAGGTGGCGCGGCTCTTCACCGACGCCTCGTTCAAGGCGCAGCTTCGTGAGGAGTTTGACGGCTGGGAGCGGCTTGAGTTCCACCTTGCACCGCCGCTGACGGCGCGTCGCGACGCGCGAGGCCATCTCGTCAAACGCCGCTACGGAGCATGGATGATGCGGGTGCTGAGGTCGCTTGCGCGCCTCCGCTTCCTGCGCGGCACGTTCCTCGACCCGTTCGCGAGGACGCCGCGAGCGCAAATGGGAGCAGCAGCTCCTCGCCGATTACGAAGCGGTGCTCGATACGATCGAGGCGAAGCTTTCGGCGGAGAATGCGGAGATGGCAGCGGCGCTCGCCGGCTATCCGCAAAAGATTCGCGGCTTCGGCCATGTGAAGGAGGCGCAGGCGCGGCTTGCGCTCGCCGAGCGCGATCGGCTCATGCAGACCTTCCTTGAGCCGCAGCGCGCTGACCTTGCCGAGGCGGCGGAATAGCGGCGATCCGCGGCGCGCCGAGGGGAAAGCCGTGTCTTGCAGTGTTATAACGAATGTTATAACGGTCGCCAGCATCATCCATCACGCGGGCGAGGCAAGACATGCATCAGGTCAAGGTCACGCAAATCGGGAATTCGCTCGGTGTCGTCCTGCCGAAGGAGGTCGTCGAGCGGCTCGGAATCGTGCGCGGGCAGCAACTGAGCCTTTCGGAGACCAGCAACGGCATCGAGCTTTCACCGTTCGATCCGGAGTTCGAGGAGCAGATGCGGATGGCGGAAGACATCATGGACCGCTACCGCGACACGCTGCGCGAACTTGCGAAATGACGTGGCGCTGGCTCACGCCCCGCATCGTCGTCTCCATCCATCAGCGACAGATACAGCGGCACGGAGGGGGGCACGGAATGCGAGACGAGGGGCTGCTTGAGTTCGCGCTGGGGCGGCCGCAGAATCTCGACGCCTACGGAGAGCCGACAGTATTCGAACTCGCCGCAACCTACGCCTTCGGGATCGCGCGCAACCATCCCTTCGTCGACGGCAACAAGCGGACCGCCTTCGTGGCTTCGGTGCTCTTCCTGCGCATGAACGGCCAGCAGCTTTTTGCCGAGCAGGCCGAGGCCGCCGTTGTCTTTCTTCGCCTCGCCGCGGGGGAATTCTCCGAGGCGGAGCTTGCCGAATGGTTCCGCGATCACGCGAGCCCGCCCGATGCCGCCTTCCTGGTGCCGGAACAAGACCAGTAGCGATGCCGAAGCCGACGCCGAGCCAGGCAAGTGCTGCGGATCGCCGCGAGGCGATGCGGGAAATCCGCCTGCCGCCGGAGCATCCGCCGGTCGCCGCCGGTAAGATCGGCGTGCTCCTCGTCAATCTCGGCACGCCGGAGGGCACCGACTACTGGTCGGTGCGGCGCTATCTCTCCGAGTTCCTCTCCGACCGCCGCGTGATCGAACGGCCGCCGCTCTTGTGGCAGCCGATCCTGCAAGGGATCATACTTTCAGTGCGGCCGCAGAAGAGCGGCGCGCTCTACGCGGCAATCTGGAACCGCGAGCGGAACGAATCGCCGCTCCGCACCTTCACGCGCGCGCAAGCTGAAAGGCTTTCGGCCGAGCTCGCAGGCGAGAGCGCTGTCGTCGTCGACTGGGCGATGCGCTACGGCAAGCCTGCGATTTCGGAGCGGCTCGATGCACTGACGGAGGCCGGGTGCGAGCGGGTCCTCATCTTCCCCCTCTACCCGCAATACAGCGCTTCGACGACGGCGAGCGTGAACGACAAGGTCTTCGACGCCTTGCGGACGATGCGCCGGCAGCCCGCGCTCCGCACCGTGCCGCCCTATCACGACGAGCCCGTCTACATCGACGCGCTCGCCGAATTGATCGAGAGCCACTTTGCGGCGCTCGACTTCGAGCCGGAGGTGCTGATCGCCTCCTATCACGGGCTGCCGAAATCCTATTTCGACAAGGGCGACCCCTATCATTGCCATTGCCAGAAGACGTCGCGGCTCCTCGCCGAACGGCTCGGCTGGCGCCAAGGCCGTCTGTTGACAGCCTTCCAATCGCGCTTCGGGCCGGAAGAGTGGCTCGCCCCCTATACCGACAAGACGGTCGAGCGGCTCGCGTCGGAGGGCGTGAAGCGGCTCGCGATCGTCAATCCGGGTTTCGTCTCCGATTGCCTGGAGACGCTGGAGGAAATCGCGGTGCAGAACCGCGAGCTCTTTCTCCACCACGGCGGCGAGCATTTCTCGCACGTGCCCTGCCTGAACGATTTGCCGCGCGGCATGCACGTGATCACGGCGATGGTGCTCCGCGAGCTCCGCGGCTGGCTTTAAAAAGGGCCGTCGCGGACACGCCGGCGCAGCCAGTGCGCACGGCGCGGAAATTGCCGCTCGGAGCATGCGAGCGTTAACCCATGCTTAACCAGCACGGCCTCAAATCGTAACGAAGCAGTTAACGAGGCCGTCCGGTGAACGCCGCCATCCAACCCCGCAAATCGCTCCGCTTTCGTGGCCGCTCCTTCATGGCATTGCTCTTTTCGCCGGAGCCGCCGCTCGAAGAATGGTTCGCCGAACTCGACGAATGGTCGAAGAAATCCCCCGGCTATTTCGTCGGCCGGCCGGTCATCCTCGACGTCGCCGCGCTGGCGCTCGACAAGGAAGGGCTGACCAAGCTCATCGCCGATCTCGCCGAGCGTGACATCCGCATCATGGGGATCGAAGGCACCAAGGCCTCGCTCGTTGGCCTTGGCATGCCGCCGCTCGTCAGTGGCAGCCGTGCCGCGGGGCTGAGCGACCTTGCCGATTTGACCGCGACGCCGCCCGCCGGCGACATCGGAACGGAGACGGTGAAAGCGGCGACGGCGCCGGAGCCTGCGCCAGCGCTGCCCGCGCCGCTGCGACCCGCTTCGATGGTGCACGATCGGCCGGTCCGCTCGGGCCAGTCGGTGCTCTTCCCGGAAGGCGATCTGACGGTGCTCGGATCCGTCGCATCGGGCTCCGAGGTGGTCGCCGGCGGCTCGATCCACATCTACGGCACGCTGCGCGGACGCGCGATCGCCGGCATCTCCGGCAATCCGACGGCGCGCATCTTCTGCAACAAGATGGAGGCGGAGCTGATCGCGATCGACGGGCTCTACTGCACGGCGGACGAGATGGATCCGCAATACCGCTCGCGGCCCGCACAGGCGTGGCTTGAGGGCGAGACGATGTCGCTCGCGGCGTTGAGTTGAGATTTTTGAGGAGGATGGGGCGATGGCCAAGGTTCTGGTTGTAACGTCAGGCAAAGGCGGCGTCGGCAAGACGACCTCCACAGCGGCGCTCGGCGCGGCGCTCGCGCAGACGGGGAAGAACGTCGTCGTCGTCGATTTCGACGTTGGCCTCAGGAACCTCGACCTGGTGATGGGCGCGGAGCGCCGCGTCGTCTACGACCTCATCAACGTCGTGCAGGGCGACGCAAAGCTGCCGCAGGCGCTGATCCGCGACAAGCGCATCGACACGCTGTCGCTGCTGCCGGCATCGCAGACGCGCGACAAGGACGCGCTGACCGAGCTCGGCGTCACGCGCGTGATGGGTGAGCTGCGCGCGAAATTCGACTGGGTGATCTGCGACAGCCCGGCTGGAATCGAGCGCGGCGCGACGCTTGCCATGCGCCATGCCGACATCGCGGTCGTGGTCACCAATCCGGAAGTCTCCTCGGTGCGCGATTCCGACCGCATCATCGGGCTGCTCGATTCGAAGACCGAAAAAGCGGAGAAGGGCGAGCGCATGGAAAAGCATCTGCTCCTGACCCGCTACGACCCGGCCCGCGCTGCCCGCGGCGAGATGCTGAAGACGGAGGATGTGCTCGAAATCCTCTCCATTCCGCTGCTCGGCATCATTCCGGAAAGCGAGGAGGTGCTGCGCGCCTCCAACCTCGGCTCGCCGATCACCATCGCCAATCCGCTCTCAGCGGCCGCGCGCGCCTATTCGGACGCGGCGCGCCGGCTGACGGGCGAGACCGTCGTGCTCACCATTCCGTCCGGCAGAAGGAGCTTGTTCGGCAAGCTGTTCACGCGGAGGGCCGCATGAACCTGTTCAGTCTATTCAGGAAGGCCGGAACGGCACCGGTCGCGCGCGACCGGCTGCAGATCCTGCTCGCCCACGAGCGAACGATCGCCGGCGGCTCCGACCTCGTCGCGATTCTTCGCGAGGAGATTCTGGCGGTCATCAAGAAGCACATCCAGGTCGACCAGGACAAAGTGCACGTCAGCATGGATCGCGGCGAATCCGTATCGATGCTCGAAGTCGATATCGAAATCCCGACGCCGACCAAGGCAATGAAGGCGGCGCGCCCGAAGGCGACCGCCACCGCGGCAGCCGCCGCGCCGTAGGCTTCCCGGCTCGCAAAACGATCGTCCCCGCAGGCTGGCGCTCCCCGCCCGGCCGGCGAGGGCGAAATCGGCCCGCGGCCGCGCGCCCCCGTCGTGGGGCCGAGGCGCTCCCGCGACGCGCGCTCGGCGGCCGCTCTTCCAAAACAGGCGGAAAACCGGGCAGAAAACCAGGCGGGAGGCCGGCGGTCCACTTGTGCGGCATTTACGGTTGATTCAGCTAGATGCCACTTTGCTAAGACTTCTCAACCAGATTGCCGTGAGTTTTCCTTAATTCAGCATCCGACCCGAACGGAAACCGGAAGCGGTGCTGATGTTGGAAGTGATTTCGCGCGCTTTGCGCAGGCTCCGCCGCGACGAGCGCGGCAATGTCTTCGTGCTCTTCGGGGTGACGTCCATTCCGCTCCTTTTGATCATGGGCGGGGCCGTCGATATCGCCCGCTTCACCCGCTACAAGGCCGAACTTTCAAATGCCGTCGATGCGGCGGTTCTGGCTCTTGCGCGAAAGGGCGACGACTATACCAACGATCAGGCGAATACCTTCGTCCAGAACTACATCGCGGCGTTCCACGTCACCGACAGCGAGTTCCAGGTAACAAGCCTCGACGTCACCAAGATGAGCGACGGCTATCGCGTCAACGCCGACGGAGCGATGCACACGATCTTCCTGCCGCTCGGCGCCTTCATCAAAGGCGGAAGCGGCGGCCCGATCACCTCGATGGGCATGAACATCGTGGCGGAGGCGGTGCATGCCTCGAGCCAGGTCGAGCTCGCGCTCGTCCTCGACAATACGGGCTCGATGAATTGCGGCGAGACCGAGTCGGGCGGCTGCACGAACAATTGGAACAATCCCTCGTCGGACAGCCGCATCGTCGGACTGAAGAACGCCGCCGACCAGCTGGTCGACACGCTGATGACTCAGTCGGCCATCGACGGGGGCTACATCAAGGTGGGCGTCGTGCCGTTCGAAGGCGCCGTCAACATCAAGAACGCGAGCCTCGACTACAGCTGGCTCGATTGGAACGACGTCGGGCAAGCCAAATACAACGGCGTGAACTTCAACAACTACGACGTCGACACCAGCAACAACTCGTGCACGCAGACGTCGGGGGGAGGGCACTGGGAGTACCAGTGGCGCAGCGGGTGGGTGTGGGTTCAGGACCCGCCGACGACCACATGCACGCAGACCACCGAGCGGGTCGGCCACAAATGGCTGTTTGACCAGCTCCACGCCGACGATTCGAGCGTCGAGTGGGCGGGCTGCGTGGAGATGCGCGCCGAGCCCTACGACATGTCCGATACGGCGCCCGATCCCTCCAATCCGGACACGCTTTTCGTGCCGTTCTTCTGGCCCGACGAGCCCGACAGCGGCTCCTACACCAACAACTACCTCTACGACGACACGAGCCAGACGGGGAGCGCGGCGCAGAAATACACCGACAAATACCTCACCTCGAACGTGCGGTGGCGCTCGGGCAAGAAGGATACGACCTTCCCCTACCAGAGCGGGCCGAACTACGGGTGCCCGCGGCCCATTCTGCCGCTGACCAATGACAAGCAGGCGGTGCAGAACGAGCTCAACAGCATGATCGCCTATCCGGCCATGGGAACCTACATCCCGGCCGGCCTGGTGTGGGGATGGCGCGTGCTTTCACACGGCGCGCCGTTTACGGAAGGCGTCGGCCCGGGCGATCAGAACTACAGCAAGACCGTGAAGGCGCTGGTTCTGTTGAGCGACGGCGAGAACTCCGTCACCGGGATCAGCAATTCGAACAAGTCGATCTTCAGCGGGTACAACTACGTCGCGACACGGTCGACGGGCAGCCGCGCCTCGCGTCGAGCGCGTCGAGTGCGACGACGGCACTGAACAACAAGACCGCCACGCTCTGCCAGAACGTCAAAGACGCCGGCATCCGGCTCTACACGATCACGTTCGGCGATATTCCAAGCACCGCCGAAACGCTGATGCAGAACTGCGCCAGCGTCGACAAGGGCGAGTCGCTTTATTATCACGCGCCGAGCAATTCGGAGCTGCAGGATGTCTTCGCCGCGATCGGCGAGGACCTGAACGAGCTTCACCTGTCGATGTGAGCGAAGCCGGGGCGAGCGTGCTCGCCTCGGCTCGGCAACGGAGGGGCCGCGGCGCCCGCGTGAGTGCCGCGGTCGGAGGCTCCGGACCTACGCGGCTTTCGCCTTCTGCGCCGGCTCGGCGTGGCGAATTTCGGTGCCGAGAACTTCAAGGCAATATTTCATGAAGGCGGCGAGGCCCGGCCAGCCCTTGGCGGAGACGAGCTTGCCGTCGACGTGCGCACCGTCCGGCGGGACGTCGATATATATGCCGCCGACGGCGGTCACTTCGGGCTCGCAATATTGGAGCGCGGCGACTTCCTTGCCGCGGATCGTCTCCGGCACGGCCATCAAGACCTGCGCGCCGTGGCAGATCGTGAAGATCGGCTTATCCTTCTCATGGAAGTGCCGGATGATCGCCTGAACGCGCTTGTCGATGCGGATATATTCCGGGCCGCGCCCACCGGCGACGTAGACGGCGTCGTAGTTTTCCGGCTTCACGTCGGCGAAGCTCTTCTTCAGCGGGAAGAGGTGACCGGGCTTCTCGGTGTAGGTCTTGTCGCCCTCGAAATCGTGCAGCGAGGTCTTGAGGTTCTCGCCCGCCTTCTTGTCGGGGCAGACCACGTCGACTTCGTGGCCGACCGCCTGCATCGCCTGCTCGAAAACGAAGATCTCGTATTCCTCGCTGAAGTCGCCGGTCAGCATAAAATCTTTTTGCCAGCCATGGTAGTGCGCTTCCTCTCCATGCACGCGGGGCCGCGCGCAGCCTCTATACAAGACCATTCTAGCACAGGTCCGCGCGCGTTCCACCGGGCCGCCGCTCAAGAATTGACATGTCTGCCGCCGCCAGCCACCCTCAACTTGCCCCGTCGTGGGCAGGGAGGAAAAACATGAAACGTCTATCACGAGTGGCGCTCCTCGCGGGCGCCGTTGGCCTTGCGCTGTCGATCGGCGCGCCGGCCGATGCGGCAGGCAAGCATCTGAAGATTCTGATGTCGCTGCCGGACATGTCGCAGCCGTTCTTCGTCCACATGATGGATTCTGCGAAGGCCGAGGCGCAGAAGCTCGGCGACATCGATTTTGTCGAGGCCGATGGCCAGGGCAGCTCGCCGAAGCAGACGGCGGACATCGAGGCGGCAATCACTCAGGGCGTCGACGGCATCGTGATCAGCCCGAACGACGTCGACGCCCTGGCGCCGGGCATTCAGGAGGCGATCGACGCCAAGATTCCGGTGGTGACCATCGACCGCCGGGTGGACAAGGTTCCGGGCATCCTCGCGCATGTCGGCGCCGACAACGTCGCCGGCGGCGAGGCGCAGGGACAGCTCATCGTGAAGCTCTTCCCGAACGGCGCCACGATCATGAACCTGCAAGGCGAACCGGGAGCGAGCCCGGCGATCGACCGCAACAAGGGCCTTCACAACGTCATCGATCCGGTGAAGGACAAGTACAAGATCATCTTCGAGGACACCGCCCACTGGGATCGCGCCAAGGCGCAGGCGATGGTTGAATCGGCCCTTGCCGGCATGCAGACGCCGCCCGACGTGATCAACTGCGCCAACGACCAGATGGCGCTCGGCGTGCTGGAGGTTCTGAAGGAGCGCAACCTCATCGGCAAGGTCGCGCTTCTCGGCTTCGACGCCCTGCCGGAAACTCTCGCGCAGGTTCGCGACGGCGCGATCACGGCGACGGTCGATCAGCTGTCGGGTCAGCAAACCAGCGGCGCCTGGGACACTCTGGTGTCGTTCTTGCGTGACGGCACGGAGCCCGCGAACAAGGTGACGCTGCTGACGCCGATCGCGATCACCAAAGACAACCTGAACCAGGCCGAACGCCTGAACGAGGTGAAGTAGCCTCGCCGACATCGCCCGGCTACCCCTCTCTCTTTCGGGAGGGGTGGCCGCAAAGCGGTTGGGCGAGGAGGGGTGTCGAGGCTGCTCGACGCTGTTCGCCGCCTCGTCCAGCCACGCTTTCACCCTGTCAAGCTGCGGGCCATGATCGAACCCTTGTTGCGCATGAGCGGGATCAGCAAGCGCTTTCCCGGCGTGCAGGCCCTCGACAATGTCGACTTCGCGGTCGGGCCCGGCGAAATTCACGCTCTTCTCGGCGAGAACGGCGCCGGCAAGTCCACGCTCCTGAAGATCCTCTCAGGCGCGCAGCGGCCCGACAGCGGAACGATCACGTTCGGCGGCGAGACGGTGCGGCCGGCGACACCGCACGACGCCCAACAGCTCGGGATCGTGACGATCTACCAGGAATTCTCGCTCGCGCCCAACATGTCGATCGCGGAGAACGTCTTCATCGGTCGCGAGCCCGGCCGCAGGCCGTTCGTGAACTGGCGCAAGATGGCGGCAGAGACGCAGGCGATCATACAGCGGCTGGGTCTTGAGCTTAAGCCTACATCCGTCGTGCGCGATCTTGCCGTCGCGGAGCAGCAGATGGTCGAGATCGCGCGCGCGCTGTCGATGGAATCGCGGCTCATCGTCATGGACGAGCCCACGTCCGCGCTTTCCCCGACGGAGGTTGCGAAGCTCTTCCGCATCATCCGCGATCTCAAGGCGCGGGGCCTCGGCATCATCTTCGTCACCCACCGCATCGAGGAAGTGATGGAGCTCTGCGACCGCTACACGGTGCTCCGCGACGGATGCCTGGTCGGGAGCGGCGCCGTCGCCGACACAACGGTCGAGGGCATCATCAGCCAGATGGTCGGGCACGAGGTCAGCGCGCTCTTTGCGCATCGCGAGGCGGCCGAGCCAGGCGACGTCGCGCTCAAGGTCGAGGGCCTGACACGCCGCGGCAATGCGCAGGATGCGCACGCCGCGGTGCTGAGCGACATCGCGCTCTCCGTGCGCCGCGGCGAAATTCTCGGCATCGCGGGCCTTGTCGGGGCCGGTCGCACCGAGCTGGCACGCGCGGTCTTCGGCGCCGATCCGTTCGATTCCGGGCGTGTTCTCGTCGACGGCGCCGAGGTGCAGATCCGCTCACCGCGGGACGCCATCCGCCATGGCATCGGCCTCGTCCCGGAGGACCGCAAGCAGCAGGCACTCTTTCTCGCGCTCGCGGTCCGCCCCAATCTCAGCATGGCGGCGCATGAGAGCATCAGCCGCTGGCGCGTGTTCATAAACGAGAAGGCCGAGCGGGCGCTGGTCGAGGAGTATCGGAAGCTCCTGAACATCCGCATGGCGAGCCCGGAGCAGATCGTCGTCAACCTGTCCGGTGGCAACCAGCAGAAGGTGGTGCTGGCGCGCTGGCTGGCGCTGCGGCCGAAAGTTCTCATCGTCGACGAGCCGACTCGCGGCATCGATGTCGGAGCCAAGGTCGAGGTGCACAATCTTCTCTTCGAGATGGCAAAAGCCGGTATTGCGATCATCGCAATATCCTCCGAGCTTCCGGAAATACTGGCGATCAGCGATCGTATCCTTGTCATGCGCGAGGGCCGGGTGACCGGCGAGGTCGATCGCGACAAGGCGAACCAGGAGCTGCTGATGAGCATGATGGCACTCCGCATCAGGGCGGCTTGAGAGGAGGGGGCAAGGAATACGATGGCTGAAGCGACCAGCACCGGACGAACCGCGCCGGCCGGAACCGATTGGTTCGGCCTCCTCGCCCGCTTTGCCCCGTTGATCTTTCTGGTTCTGTTGATGGTCGGCTTCGCCATCGGCCAGCCGCGCGTTCCTGACCCCGCTTCAACCTGCTCAATGTCATGCGTCAGGTGTCGGTCTACGGACTGCTCGCGATCGGGATGACCTTCGTGATCCTCACCGCCGGCATCGACCTCTCGATCGGCTCGCTCGTCGCCTTCTGCGGCCTCGTCGCGGCGGCGGTGTGCGAAGGGCGGCATCGCCAATCGCTTCACGGTCGGCGCCGGCGACGATGGCGCTCGGCTACGGCTGGTACATCGCGGCGCTCGCGGCGATCGCGGTCGGCGTGGCCGGCGGGCTTCTGCAGGGCTTCGCCATCACGCGATTGAAGGTGCCGCCCTTCGTCGTGACCCTCGGGGGCATGTCGGCGTTCCGCGGCTCGGCGCTTCTCTTCGCGGCGGGCGGACCGATCAGCGGCTTCGACCCGTCATTCGTCTGGTGGGGTCAGGGCAAGATCGGGGAGGTGCCGGTCCCGGTCATCATCTTCGTGGCCTTCGCCATCATCGCGCATGTGGTGCTCCGCTACACGCGCTACGGCCGGCAGGTCTATGCGGTAGGGGGCAATCCCGAGGCGGCCCGCCTCTCCGGCCTCAACGTGCGCCGCATTACGCTCAGCGTCTACGTCATCATCGGCTTCTTCGCCGGGCTCGGCGCGTTCGTTCTGTCGGCGCGGCTGAACTCCGCCGAGGCGGTGGCGGGGACCGGCTACGAGCTGACCGTGATCGCCTCAGTCGTCATCGGCGGCACCAGTCTCTTCGGCGGCGTCGGCTCGATCTTCGGCACGGTGATCGGGACCATTCTGATCGGCGTGCTGTTGAACGGCCTCGTGATCCTGAACGTCTCGTCCTACATCCAGCAGATCATCATCGGAGTCATCATCGTGCTGGCCGTCGCCTTCGACACCTTCGCGAAATCGCGACGCAGGACCGGCTGAGTTTTGGCGGCATCTTTTGCGCGATACGCGCCGTGACCAGCCTTGATGTCATCGATACGCTCGGCGGCTGGCTCTGGTGGGTGCTCGGCCTCTTCCTCTTCGCCGCCGAGGTGCTCCTGCCCGGCTTCTATTTCCTCTGGTGCGGCATCGCGGCGATCCTGATCGGCATCAGCGCGCTCCTCGTCGATTGGCCTTGGCAGTTGCAGGTGGTCGGCTTCCTGGCGCTCGCGGCGATCGCCGTGCTTGTTGCCCGCCGCTTCGCCGGGAGGGGCGCGGCAGAATCGCGCTAAAGCCAATCTTGTTCTGATTGAACCGGAAGAGGACCTCTACCGCCTCGTTATTGCATGCTTATCCGAAAGCCGCTTGCCGCTCTTCGGGATCACGCTCTACGCGACACCGGTTCTGAGCAGGTCGTGCATGTGCACAATGCCGACCGGCTTGCGCTTTTCGACTACAAGAAGCGCGGTGATCGAAGCGGCGTTCAGAACGTCGAGCGCCGAGGCGACGAGCGCGTCGGGATGGATCGTCTTCGGTTCGCGCGTCATCACGTGCTCGACGGGCCTGTCGAAAATGTCGCCGGAGAGATGGCGGCGCAGGTCACCGTCGGTGATGATACCGACGAGCTCGCCCTTTGGATCGGTGATGCCGAGACAGCCGAAGCCCTTGCCGCTGATCAGAAGCAATGCCTCCTTCATCTTCGTGCCGAGCGGCGCGACGGGCAGCCGATCGCCGGAATGCATCACGTCGCGGACGCGCGCGAGGTTCGCTCCGAGCGAGCCGCCGGGATGAAATTGCATGAAATCGTCGGCGGTGAAGCCGCGCGCTTCGAGCAGCGCGATCGCCAGCGCGTCGCCGAGCGCCATCTGGATCAGCGTCGATGTGGTGGGCGCGAGGCCGTGCGGACAGGCCTCCTCGACCTTGGGCAGGATCAGCGCCACGTCGGCGGCGCGCGCGAGCGTCGAATCGGCGCCCGCCGTGACCGCGATGAAGGGCACGCGGAAGCGCTTCGCATAAAGGACGATGCTACGAAGCTCCGCCGTTTCGCCCGACCAGGAGAGCGCCAGCACCACGTCGTCGCGGGTGATCATGCCGAGGTCGCCGTGGCTCGCCTCGGCGGCGTGCACGAAGAGGGAAGGCGTGCCGGTCGAGGCAAGCGTCGCCGCGATCTTGGTGCCGATATGACCGCTCTTCCCCATGCCGGTGACGACGACGCGGCCGGTGGCAGCGCCGATCAGTCCAAGCGCCTCCTCGAACGGCGCCTGCATCGGGCCGGAAAGCGCCTTTTCGAGCGCGCGGAGGCCGGCCATGGCCACTTTCAAGGTGCGGAGCGCGGGCGCGGGCTCGGTGGCGGAAACGGCCGGGGCGAGGGGGGTGCGAGGCAAGCGAAGCTCCTTTTTCTTTGAGGCTTAGCATGCGTTTCGGGCGCGCGCGAGGCTCCTCGGAGGGCCGCGCGGCGGCAGACGGGGCTCAACCCGGAAACGCGATGTTAACCACGCCGCTTTACCCCTCGTTAAGCGGGCCGGACAGTGTGCCGGACCGCGCGCAGTCGGACGGACATGCTCGGAAAACGCGCCCTCGCCGCCGCCATTCTCGCCGCCGCGCCGCTCGCCGTCCTTTCCGGCGTCGCGGCGCAGGACGCAACCGGCAGCGCTCCTGCACAGGACGCCACGGCGCAGGATGCGACCGCACAGGACGCGACGGCGCAGAGCCAGGACATCCCGGCAGTCGATTTCGTCATTCGGCCGACCGAGAGCATCGACAACACGAGCCCCGACGCCGACATCTGGAACTGGAGCAACGAGCCGGGGCCCTCGGCGCTTGAGACGCCGGTCGGGCCGCCGCTTGCAGGCCCTACCGGCGACGAGGCGATCGGGCCGCCGCTCGCCGGTCCGACGCCGGCGACCGAGCCGCTTGCGAAGCGCAAGATCCGCCGCAAGGCGGCGGTCGATCCGTTCGCCCCGGTCGGCGTCAATGTCGGCAGCTTCGTCATCCGCCCGTCGATCGAGATCGGCGGCACAGCCACCGACAATGCAGGCGGCAGCGCCGACAAGGTCGCCGCCGTCGGTGCCGTGGTGGCGCCGGAAGTCGAAATCACCTCGCAAGGCGACCGCTACCAGTTCGATGCCGCCGCGGGCGGCGAGATCGTCACCTACGACAAGAGCGAATATGACAGCCAGACCGCGACGGCGCGGGCGACGCTCCGCTACGACCTGAGCACCCGCACGTCGGTCGAAACGGAAGCGAACTATTCGCGCTTCCTCGAAGGCTTCAACGATCCGAACACGCCGTCCGCCGCGGCGAAGCAGCCGGCCGTCAACGAGGTTCAGGCCTCGCTCGGCGTCGAGCAGCGCTTCGGCCGACTCTCCGCCAAGCTGACCGGCTTCGTCGATCGCGCGATGCACGAGGACGTGCCGCTCGTCGGCGGCGGAACCGACTCGCGCGAGGAGCTCAACAACACGGAATTCGGCCTGCGGTTCCGCACCGGCTATGCGACGGGGGCGAGCCTCAGGCCGTTCACCGAGGTCGCCGTCGGGCGGCGCGTGTTCGATAACGCGCACGACGACAGCGGCTTCGAGCGATCGAGCATCTGGGGCGAGCTGCGCGGCGGCCTCGTCATCGACCGCGGCGACAAGCTCTCCGGCGAGGCGTCGATCGGCTATCGCCACGAAGATATCGAAGACAGCCGGCTCAAGGACCTGAACGTCCTTCTCGCCAACGCCGCGATCATCTGGTCGCCGCGCCGGCTGACGGAGGTGAAGCTCGATCTCTCGACCGACGTCAGTCCGACAAGCACGCCCGACACGTCGGCGACCGTACTCTATTCGAGCACGCTGACGCTCTCGCACGATTTTACGCCGCGCATCACGGGCGAGACCGGCGTCGGCCTCTCCTACGAGGATCGGATCGGCGACAACTGGCGCGACGTGACGTTCACCGGCTTTGCCGGCGCCTCCTATGCCTTCAGCCGCACGGCATCGCTTGAGGCGCGCTACACCTACTCGCGCACCGACCGCAACGAGATCGGCGGAAAATACGATTCGAACGAAGTCAGCGTGCGCGTCCGGCTGCAGCGGTAGGGCAAGAGACCAACCCTCTCCCTCGAGGGAGAGGGTTGTCGGCGGAGCCGATCGGGAGACTCTGGCGGAGCCTGAGGGCGCCTTCTCCCTCCAGGGGAGAAGGCGGCGCCTTGCCGAGACGTTCGAGCTATGACCCCTCGTCGCCGAGGAGCCGCGTCAGCTCGGCGCGGAATTCCGGGCCGATATCGGTGCGGGCCAGCGCATAGGCGACATTCGCCGTCAGGAAGCCCGCCTTCGTCCCCGTATCGTGGGTGCGGCCGCGATAGCGGAAGCCGGTGAAGCGCTGCCTTTCGGCGAGGCGCTTCATCGCGTCGGTAATCTGGATTTCGCCGCCCGTGCCGGGCTCCTGGTCGTCGAGCAGGTCGAAGATCTCGGGTTGCAAGATGTAGCGGCCGGAGATGAAGAGGTTCGACGGCGCGTCGTCGCGCTTCGGCTTCTCCACCATCTGCGTGATCTTGAATCCGGTCTCGTCCTCTTCGCCGACGCCGACAATCCCGTAGCGGCTCACCTGGTCGGGTGCGACCTCCTCCACGGCGATGACATTGCCGCCGTGCTTCTGATAGGCGTCGAGCATCTGCACCAGGCAACCGGGGCTCATCAGCATGTCCGGCAACAGCACCGCGAAAGGCTCGTGGCCGATGATGTCGCGCGCGCACCAGATCGCATGGCCCAGGCCGAGCGGCGACTGCTGACGCGTGAAGCTGATCGCGCCGGGCTCGAGCAGATCGCGGCGGAGGCGCTTCAACTCCTCGGTCTTGCCGCGCTCCTCCAGCGTCGCCTCAAGCTCGTAGGCGATGTCGAAATGGTCGGCGATGACGCCCTTGTTGCGGCCGGTGACGAAAACGAAGTGCTCGATTCCGGCCTCGCGCGCCTCGTCCACGACGTATTGCAGGGCCGGGCGATCGACGACGGTCAGCATCTCCTTCGGCACCGCCTTGGTGGCCGGCAGGAAGCGCGTGCCGAGGCCGGCGACGGGAAAAACTGCTTTGCGGAGACGGTTTACCACACGCCCACCTTTCGATTGCTCATCGTTTCCAAACCCTTACTCTAATTTCAGCGGCCCGTTTAGAGGCCAAAGGACCGACCCCTCAAGGGGTCGCGAGGTGCGGGGTAAGCGTGTCATGAGCGTTCTGGTCACGGGGGGCGCCGGATTCATCGGCAGCCACATGGTGTGGCAGCTGATCGACCGCGGCGAGCGCGTCGTCGTGCTCGATGACCTCTCGACCGGTTTCGACTGGGCGATCGCGCCGAATGCGGAACTCGTCATCGGCGACGTCGGTGACCGCGTCCTTCTCGACCGGCTGATGAAAAGCCGCAAGATTGAAACCGTCATGCACTTCGCAGGTTCCATCGTGGTGCCGGATTCGGTCGCCGATCCGCTCGGCTATTATCTGAACAACACGGTGAAGTCGCGCGAGCTTATCGCGGCGGCGGTGACGAACGGTGTCGAGCGCTTCGTCTTCTCCTCCACTTCGGCGGTCTACGGCGCGCCCGCCATCGTTCCCGTGAGCGAAGAGGCGCCGCTCGATCCGATGTCGCCTTACGGCGCGTCGAAGGCGATGACGGAGCGCATGCTCGCCGACGCCGCATTCGCCTATCCGTTCCGCTACGTCGCGCTGCGCTATTTCAACGTCGCCGGCGCGGATCCCGAAGGGCGCACCGGTCAATCGACGCGCGGCGCGACGCACATCCTCAAAGTCGCGATCGAGGCGGCGACCGGCCAACGCGACCATGTCGCCGTGTTCGGCACCGACTACGACACGCCGGACGGGACCGGCATCCGCGACTACATCCATGTGAGCGATCTCGTCAGCGCGCATGGAGCGGCGCTCGACCATCTCGGCGCCGGCGGCGAGAGCCTCGTCCTGAACTGCGGCTATGGGCGCGGCTATTCCGTGCTTGAGCTGCTTGATGCCGTGCAGCGCGTCTCCGGCGTGACGCTCGACATTCGCGCCCGGGCGCGCCGGGCCGGCGACGTTCCGGTCATGGTCGCCGCCGCCGACGAGATCCGCCAAAAGCTCGGCTGGCAGCCGCGCTACGACGACCTCGACACGATCGTCGCGCACGCGCTTGCCTGGGAGAGCCAGCTCATGGAAAAGCGCAAGGCGGCATAGCGTCCCGCCTAGGTTAACGAACCCTTTCCTTTCAGCCCGCATCATATCCTCGCCAAATTCGCCGGCTTTCCTTGCCACTCGCCGGCGGCACGCGAAGAGGGGATTTGAATGCGGCCGATCGCTCGTCTGATTGCCACGGCGCTTCTCGGCGTCGCATTCGCCGGTTTTGCGCTTGTCGGGTCGGGCCGCGCCGATTCCGGATTCGACCAGTGGGTGCAGGGATTCTGGCCGACCGCAAAGGCGGCGGGGATTTCGCGCGGCATCTATGACGCGGCGTTTCGCGGCGTGACGCCCGACCCGGAGGTTCTCGACAAGGCGCAGCATCAGCCCGAATTCGCGACACCGATCTGGGACTACGTCACAAAGCGCGTCTCGGAGAAGCGCGTGCAGATGGGCCTCGACATGCTGCAGCGCTATCGCTCGCTGCTTGACCGGGTGGAGAACCGCTACGGCGTCGATCGCTATACGCTCGTCGCGGTGTGGGGAATGGAATCCTATTACGGGCAGATTCTCGACGATCCGAAGATCGTGAAGAACGTCGTCCGCTCGCTCGCGACGCTCGCTTACGCCGATCCGAGCCACGCCCGTTTCGGACGCCAGCAGCTCGTCGCGGCGCTGAAGATTCTCCAGCACGGCGACATCTCGGTGCAAGGCCTCACCGGCTCGTGGGCCGGCGCCATGGGGCATACGCAGTTCATTCCGACCACCTATCAGGCCTATGCGGTCGATTTCGACGGCGATGGAAAGCGCGACATCTGGAACTCGCCGGCCGACGCGCTCGGCTCGGCCGCGAACTATCTGCACAAGGCCGGATGGCAGGCGGGCAAGACCTGGGGCTACGAGGTCATGCTGCCGACGAAATTCGACTACCGGCTCGCCGCGGACGGGAAGTCGCGGCCGTTGAGCGAATGGACGCGGCTCGGCGTCGTCAGGGCGCGCGGAGGGCCCTTCCCGCGGCTTTCCGACAATGCGGTGCTGATCACGCCGGCCGGCTCCAACGGCCCCGCCTTCCTGATGCTCAGGAACCACTACGTCCTGAAGCGCTACAACAATTCCACAGCCTATGCGCTCGCCGTCGGACATCTTGCCGACCGGCTCATGGGCGGCGGAGATTTCGTGCGGCCGTGGCCGCAGGCCGAGCGCCCGCTGACCGAGGAGGAGGCGATCGAATTGCAGCGACATCTCGCCGAGGCCGGCTATTATAACGGCGAGATCGACGGCAAGATCGGGCCGGAGTCGCGCAAGGCGATCCGCGCCTATCAAAGCGAGCAGGGGCTTGTCGCCGACGGCTTTCCCGGGCTGCAGCTTCTGGAGACGCTGCGGAGCGGCTGATCGAGACTGCGAGGATTGAATGGTCCGGGCCGGCGCGATTATGGGCCTATTTCTCGGCGTCGCGGCCGCGCTCACCGCCGTGCCGGAGCAACCGAGCTTCGCGTCGGAGCAGCCGATCGTGCTGGCGCAAAACGGCCCGGGCGGCTTCTTCAAGCGGCTCTTCGGCGGTTTCCGTGACACGCGGCCGCAGCCGCAACCGCCCGCCCAGGGCCAGGGTTTCCCGTTCTTTCCAGGCTTCGAGCAGACTCCGACGCCACGCCCGCAGCGGCGTGTGCGCGCGCCGGCGCAGTCGCAGGCCCCAAGTCCGGTCGCGGCGGTGCAGAAGGCGGACAACGCGAAGCGCGCCATGGTCGTGGGCGACTTCATGGCGGGCGCGCTCGCCAAGGGTCTCGCCGATGCCTATTCCGACAACGCCAACGTCCTCGTGATCGACGCCACCAACGGCTCGTCAGGCCTGGTGCGCGACGACTTCTACGACTGGCCGGCAAAACTTCCGGGACTTGTCGAGTCGCAGAAGCCGGACGCGATCCTGGTCATGATCGGGGGCAATGACCGGCAGACGCTGCAGACCGACGCCGGAGCGCAGTCGCCCGGCAGCGACGCCTGGCGGGCGGCCTACGTGGCGCGCGTCGTCGCCTTCGCCGACGCGCTCAAGGCGACCGGAAAGCCGCTCGTGTGGGTCGGGCTGGTGCCGGTCCAATCGAGCGTCATGTCGCGCGATTACAGCACCATCAACGGCATCATGCGCGAGCAGCTCGAAGCCAAGGGCGTCACC
The DNA here is from genome assembly GCA_963750115.1 of uncultured Alphaproteobacteria bacterium. Taxonomy (GTDB): domain Bacteria; phylum Pseudomonadota; class Alphaproteobacteria; order Rhizobiales; family Afifellaceae; genus DASWJZ01. Next base: position 228,299 of record CAVVPM010000009.1, read on the forward strand.
TTCGTCGATGTGTGGAACGGGTTCGCCGACAGCGACGGAAAATATGTCGACGTCGGCCCGGACGTGAACGGGCAATCGGTGCAGCTGCGCGCGAGCGACGGCCTGAACTTCACCAAGGCGGGACAGCGGAAGCTCGCCTATTTCGTGCAGCAGGATCTTGACGACATTTTCGGCGGCACGTCGCCGGCCGCCTCCGCGAGTGCCGCGCCGACCGCGCCGAAAGTACCGAACGGGCCGCAGATCGGGCCGATGGTGCCGCTCGATGCGCTGAGCGCGGCGGGCGGCGATGCGCTTTCCACCGACAAAGCCGATGCCGCGCGGGGCGGCGTCGCCGAGGCGATCGCAGCGCGGCTTGCAAACAAGGACGCCGCGCTGCCGCCGGCGGGCCGCGCCGATTCGTATTTCTGGCCGCCGCGCCCGGCGACCGACACGGCCGCGCAATAGGCGCGCCGTCTCAGCTCGGATAGCCGACCTCGGCGCGGACGATCGCGGCGCCTTCGACCATCGCCCGCATCTTGCCGAAGGCGACATCGCGCGGCAGGTATTTCATCCCGCAATCCGGCGCCACGACGATCTTCTCCGCCGGCACGTGAGGCAAAGCGCGGCGGATGCGCTCCGCCACCGTCTGCGCCGTCTCGACGGCCATGTCGGAGAGATCGATGACGCCGAGGACGATGGTCTTGCCCGGGAGCTTCTCAAGCACGGAGGTGTCGAGCTTCGACTGCGCGGTCTCGATCGAGATCTGGTCGAGCGGCGCATCGGCAAGCTCGGGCAGGAACGAATAGCCCTCCGGACGCACGTGGATGATCGCGGCGTAGCCGAAGCAGATATGAAGCGCCGTCGCCCCGGTCACGCCGTCGAGCGCGCGCTTCACCGCCTTCAGTCCGAATTGGCGCGCCTTCTCCGGCCGCGCCTGCATATAGGGCTCGTCGATCTGCACGATGTCGGCGCCGGCGGCGAAGAGGTCCTTGATCTCCTCGTTCACGGCCGCCGCATAGTCGAGCGCCAGCTCCTCCTCGCTGTCATAAAAATCGTTCTGCGCCTGCTGCGACATGGTGAAGGGGCCGGGGACCGTCATCTTCACCATGCGGTCGGTGTTCGCCTTCAAAAATTCAAGGTCGCGCACCTCGACGGCGTGCTTGCGCCTGATCCTGCCGGCGACGCGCGGCACCGGGTTCGGATGGCCGGAGCGGTCGAGCGCGGTGCCGGGATTGTCGAGGTCGACGCCTTCAAGCGCAGTCGCGAAACGGTTCGAATAGCTCTCGCGCCGCATCTCGCCGTCGGTGATGATGTCGAGGCCGGCGCGCTCCTGGTCGCGGATCGCCAGAATCGTGGCGTCGTCCTGCGCCTCCTCCAGGAATTCCGGCGCGACGCGCCAAAGCTCCTTCGCCCTGACGCGCGGGGGAAAGCGGCCCGGCGAGCTTCTTGCGGTCGATCAGCCAGTCGGGCTGCGGATAGGAGCCGACCAGCATGGTCGGAAAGAGTTTTGGCATGGCGTTTCCTCGATGATTTTTCGCACGCCGCACGGCGGCGGCACGCTGTTGCCGCCACACCTACGGCATCCCTCATCGACTGTCATGCCGGAACCCGCTCAGCGCGGCAGGGTGGTCTCGCCCATTAGATATTTGTCGACGGCGTGCGCGGCCTGGCGGCCCTCGCGGATCGCCCAGACGACGAGCGACTGGCCGCGGCGCATGTCGCCGGCGGAAAAGACCTTCGGGTTCGAGGTCTGGTAGGCCTCGATCGTCTTCGAGGGCTCGGTCGTCGCCTTGACGTTGCCGCGCCCGTCGAGCGCCAGCTCAAGCTCCTGGACGAGGCCCTCGTGGATCGGCGAAACGAAGCCCATGGCGAGGAGCACGAGATCGGCCTTGAGCTCGAACTCGGTTCCCTGGATGGGCTTGAAGGAGGCGTCGGCGTGCGTGCAATGAAGCCGCTTCACGCGCCCGTCGCGACCGGAGAAGCTGGTCGTGAGCACGGAGAATTCGCGCGCTGCGCCTTCCTCGTGGCTCGACGAGGTGCGGAGCTTCAGCGGCCAGTTCGGCCAGGTCAGAAGCTTGTCCTCCTTCGCAGGCGGCTGCGGCATGATCTCAAGCTGCGTGACGGTGACCGCGCCCTGGCGAAAGGCGGTGCCGATGCAGTCGGAGCCGGTGTCGCCGCCGCCGATCACCACCACGTATTTGCCGTCGGCGTGGATCGGCTCGACGCCGTCCTGCGGCTCTCCGGATACGCGGCGGTTCTGCTGCGGCAGGTAATCCATGGCGAAATGGACGCCGTGGAGGTCGCGTCCCTCGATCGGGAGATCGCGCGGCTTCTCGGCGCCGCCGGTCAGGACGATCGCGTCGTGCGCGTCGAGGAGCGACTTCGCCTTAACGCCGACGCCGACATGGGCGCCATAGTGGAAGGTGACGCCTTCCGCCTGCATCTGCGCGACGCGCCGGTCGATGATCCCCTTTTCCATCTTGAAGTCGGGGATGCCGTAGCGGAGGAGCCCGCCGGCCTTGGCGTTCTTCTCGTAAAGGTGCACGTCGTGGCCGGCGCGCGCGAGCTGCTGAGCGCAGGCCATGCCGGCCGGCCCCGAGCCGATCACCGCAACGCGCTTTCCGGTCTTCATCGCCGGCGGCTCGGGCGCGACCCAGCCCTCCTGGAAGCCGCGATCGGCAATCGCCGCCTCGATGGTCTTGATCGTCACCGGCTGCTCGATCAGGTTCAGCGTGCACGAGGCCTCGCACGGCGCCGGGCAGATGCGGCCCGTCACTTCGGGAAAATTGTTGGTGGTGTGGAGGTTCTGCAGCGCACCGCGCCAGTCGCCGTTATAGACGAGGTCGTTCCAGTCGGGGATCTGGTTGTTCACCGGGCAGCCGGAATGGCAGAACGGGATGCCGCAATCCATGCAGCGCGCCGCCTGCTTCTTCGTGCCTTCCTCGCCGAGCGGGATCATGAATTCGCGGAAATGGCGGATGCGGTCCGACGCCGGCTCGTAGCGCCGGTCGTTCCGATCGATTTCCAGGAAGCCCGTTACCTTACCCATTTTCGATCTTGCTCTGCTTATTTGGCGAGGCGAGACGCCGCTGCCGTGTACGCGTTGGTCCAATGACGGTGAGGTGGCCGCTTAGGCTGTCGCCGAGCTCGGCCAGCCTTCGTGCGACCTGCTTTGCGGCCGCGTCGAGCGGGCCGTGAAATGTGTCAGCCGCCACGATCACGATGCCTGCAGCCGCCTTTCGGTCCCGTACTGCAAGCTCGCCAAAATCCCAGTCCTGCGTGAGAAGAATCCGCGATTCCCTGGAAGAGATTTCGAGAATCTCGCCGTCGTCAGTAGCGGGCGCGATTTCGCGGATCCAGGTCACGTCGTAGCCCTCGCTCCGAAGCTCGCGCACAAGATGCCCGACAAGGTTTTCGTCGGCAAGGAAACGCACTATTCCGCCGCAAGCATCTTCTCGGTCGCGAGATAGTCAGCCGCATACAATTGTGCGGCGAGAATATCCTCGCGCGTGATGCCAGGGTACGCCGCCAGCAAATCTTCAACCGAGACGCCCTGGCCCAGCATTCGCAAAATCAGCTCGACCGTGATCCGCGTCCCCCGGATAACCGGCTTTCCGAGCATGACCTTCGGGTTCTGAGAAATTCGTTCGTGCGCCATGGCGCTTCACTCCGCTGCCATTGCCGCGCCCATGCGCGCCTGCTCCATCTCCCGCATCGCGCGGCGGTATTCGACCGGCATGACCTTGACGAATTTCGGCCGGTACTCCGTCCAGTTCGCCACGATGTGCCGCGCCCGCTCCGAGCCGGTATAGTGGATATGGTTCTCGATCAGCGTCAGCAGCCGTTCCTCGTCGTTGCTCGACATGTCGGAGGAGACGTCGACGCGCCCGTGACACTCGATGTCGCCGCCGTGATGGTGGAGCAGCTCCAGGAGGTCGTCCTCCTCCGGCACCGGCTCAAGCTCGACCATGGCAAGGTTGCAGCGCGAGGCAAACTGCCCGTCCTCGTCGAGCACGTAGGCGATGCCGCCCGACATGCCGGCCGCGAAATTCCGCCCGGTCTTGCCGATGACGACGGCGATGCCGCCGGTCATGTATTCGCAGCCGTGATCGCCGACCCCTTCGACCACCGCGACGGCGCCGGAATTCCTGACCGCGAAGCGCTCGCCGGCGATGCCTGAGAAATAGCATTCGCCCTCGATCGCGCCGTAAAGCACCGTGTTGCCGACGACCATGCTCTCTTCCGGCACATAGCCCGCGTTCGCCGGCGGGCGCACCACGATGCGGCCGCCCGAGAGCCCCTTGCCGACATAGTCGTTGGCGTCGCCGACGAGGTCGAGCGTGACCCCTTGCGCGAGGAACGCGCCAAAGGATTGCCCGGCGGTGCCGGTGAGCTTTACGGTGATCGTGTCGTCGGCGAGCCCCTCATGGCCGTAACGGCGGGCGACCTCGCCGGAGAGCATCGTGCCGGTCGCTCGGTCGACGTTGCGGATCGGCGATTCGATCATGACGGGCGTGCCGCTTTCGAGCGCGTGCGCCGCCTCCGCGATCAGCCGGCGATCGAGGATATCGTCGATCGGATGCTGCTGGGGCCGCGTGCGGTGCATCTCCTCGCGCGGCGCCGCGGGCTTATAGAAGACGCGGCTGAAGTCGAGGCCGTGCGCCTTCCAATGATCGAGAAGCGGCTGCGTGTCGAGAAAGTCGGTCTCGCCGATCAAATCGCCGAGCTTTCTCACGCCCATCGAGGCCATGATCTCGCGCGCCTCCTCCGCCACAAGGAAGAGGAAGGTGATGGCGTGCTCGGGCTGGCCGACGAAGCGCTTCCTCAGAACCGGGTCCTGCGTCGCGATCCCGACCGGACAGGTGTTCAAGTGGCACTTGCGCATCATGATGCAGCCGATGGCGACGAGAGGCGCGGTGGCGAAGCCGAACTCGTCGGCGCCGAGAAGCGCGCCGATGATGACGTCGCGCCCGGTCTTGAGGCCGCCGTCGACCTGCAGCGACACGCGCGAGCGCAAGCCCTGCTCGACGAGAATTTGCTGCGTCTCGGCGAGGCCCATCTCCCAGGGCGTGCCGGCGTGCCGCAGCGAGGTGAGGGGGCTCGCGCCGGTGCCGCCGTCATAGCCGGCAATGGTGATGTGGTCGGAGCGCGCCTTGGCGACGCCGGCGGCAACCGTGCCGACGCCGACCTCGGCCACGAGCTTCACCGACACGAGGCCCATCGGATTGGCGTTCTTCAGGTCGAAGATCAGCTGCGCGATGTCCTCGATCGAATAGATGTCGTGATGCGGCGGCGGCGAGATGAGCCCGACGCCGGGCGTCGAGTGGCGCACCTTGGCGATCGTCGCATCGACCTTGTGGCCGGGAAGCTGCCCGCCCTCGCCGGGCTTGGCGCCCTGCGCGATCTTGATCTGCATCATGTCGGAATTGACGAGGTATTCCGTCGTCACGCCGAAACGGCCCGAGGCCACCTGCTTGATGGCCGAGCGCTTGGAATTGCCGTTCGGCAGGCGGCGGAAGCGCTCCGCCTCCTCGCCGCCCTCGCCGGTGTTCGACTTGCCGCCGATGCGGTTCATGGCGATCGCCAGCGTCTCGTGCGCCTCGCGCGAGATCGAGCCGAAGCTCATCGCGCCGGTCGCGAAGCGCTTGACGATCTCCGCCGCCGGCTCGACCTCGTCGATGTCGATCGGCTCACGGCCGAGCTCCGCCGCGCTCCTGATGCGGAAGAGGCCGCGGATGGCAAAATTCCGCTGCACCTCGCCGTTCAGAAGGTCGGCATATTGCCGGTAGGCCTCGACGCCTCTTCCGCGCGCCGCATGCTGCAGCAGCGTCACCGCCTGCGGCGTCCACATATGGTCTTCGCCGCGCAGGCGATAGGCGTATTCGCCGCCGACATCGAGCGCGAGGCGCAGCACCGGGTCCTCGTTGAAGGCGGCGTTGTGGCGGCGGAGCGTTTCCTCGGCAATCTCGGCAAGGCCGATCCCCTCGATCGTGTTCGAGGTGCCGAAGAAGAAGCGACGGATAAAATCCGAGCTGAGCCCGATCGAATTGAAGATCTGCGCGCCGCAATAGGACTGGTAGGTCGAGATGCCCATCTTGGACATGACCTTGAGCACGCCTTTGCCGATCGCCTTGATGTAGCGGTAGATGACCTCGCTGGCCTCGACCACGTCGGGGAAGGCGCCGCCGGCATGCATCTCAAGCAGCGTCTCGAAGGCGAGATAGGGGTTGATCGCCTCCGCGCCGTAGCCCGCGAGCACGCAGAAATGGTGCACCTCACGCGCTTCGCCGGTCTCCACGACGAGGCCGACTGAGGTCCTAAGGCCCTTGCGGATCAGGTGGTTGTGCACGGCGGCGGTGGCGAGCAGCGCCGGAATGGCGACGCGTCCGGCGCCGAGGAGGCGGTCGGACAGGATGATGATGTTGTAGCCCTCGAGCACGGCGCGCTCGGCGCGCTCGCAGAGCCGATCGACGGCCATCTCCATGCCCTCGGCGCTCCGCTCGATCGCAAAGGTGATATCGAGCGTCTGCGTCTGGAAATGGTTGTCGGCGATGTCGCCGATCATGCGGATCTTTTCCAGGTCCTCGTTGGTGAGGATCGGCTGCCGCACTTCCAGGCGCTTCTTCTCCGAGGCGCCCTTCAGATCGAAGAGGTTCGGCCGCGGCCCGATGAACGAGACGAGGCTCATCACAGCCTCTTCGCGGATCGGGTCGATCGCCGGGTTCGTGACCTGCGCGAAGTTCTGCTTGAAGTAATTGTAGAGAAGCTTCGGCTTCTTGGAGAGCACGGCGACGGGCGTGTCGGTGCCCATGGAGCCGATGGCTTCCTGGCCGGTGGTGGCCATCGGCGCCATCAGGAGCTTCAGATCCTCCTGCGTGTAGCCGAACGCCTGCTGCCGATCGAGCAAAGCGGCGTTGGTGGCGGCCGCGCGCGCGCCAACCGCCGGGAGGTCCTCCAGGACGATCTGCGTGCGCCCCAGCCAGTGCTTGTAGGGGTTTGCCGAGGCAAGGCGGCGCTTCAACTCGTCGTCGGCGATGATGCGACCTTCTTCAAGGTCGATCAGGAGCATCTTGCCGGGCTGCAGCCGCCACTTGGTGACGATCTTCTCTTCCGGCACGGGAAGCACGCCGACCTCGGAGGCCATGATGACGAGCCCGTCGTCGGTGACGACGTAGCGCGCCGGCCTGAGCCCATTCCGGTCGAGGGTGGCGCCGATCTGGCGGCCGTCGGTGAAGGCGATCGCGGCCGGGCCGTCCCACGGCTCCATCAGCGCGGCGTGATATTCGTAAAAGGCCCGCCGATCCTCATCCATCAGCGGATTTCCGGCCCAGGCCTCGGGAATGAGCGTCATTGCGGCGTGCGCGAGCTCGTACCCGCCCATGGTCAGGAACTCGAGCGCGTTGTCGAAGCAGGCGGTGTCGGACTGACCCTCGTAGGAGATCGGCCACAGTTTCTCGATCTCGTCGCCGAAGAGCGGCGAGGCGACCGAGGCCTGCCGGGCCGCCATCCAGTTCACGTTCCCCCTGAGCGTGTTGATCTCGCCGTTATGCGCGACCATCCGGTAGGGATGCGCGAGCTTCCATGAGGGGAAGGTGTTGGTGGAGAAGCGCTGATGCACGAGCGCCATCTGCGAGGCGAAGCGCGGATCGCGAAGGTCGCGGTAATAGGCGCCGAGCTGATAGGCGAGGAACATGCCCTTGTAGACGATCGTGCGCGACGACATCGACACGGGATAAAATCCGCGGTCGACGCCCTGCGTCTCCTCGTGGATGACGCTCGATATCGCCTTCCTCAGGATGAAGAGACGCCGCTCAAAATCGTCGCCGGGCTTGGTCGCCGCGCCGCGGCCGATGAAGACCTGCCGGTGGACCGGCTCGCTCGCGCGAATCGCAGCACTCTGCGATAGGCTGGAATTGTCCGTCGGAACGGTGCGCCAGCCGAGCAGCGTCTGACCCTCCGCCACGATCACCCGCTCCACGATCGCCTCGTAATGCGCGCGTGACGCCTCGTCCTGCGGCATGAAGAGATGGCCGACGCCGTAATCGCCTGGCGCGGGCAGCGTGAAGCCGAGCGTCGTCGCTTCGGCGGCGAAGAGCTCATGCGGGATCTGCGCCAGCATCCCGGCGCCGTCGCCGACCAGCGGGTCCGCACCGACCGCGCCGCGATGGGTGAGGTTCTCGACGATCTGCAGACCTTTTTCGATGATGTCGTGCGAACGCCGGCCCTTCAGATCGGCGACGAAGCCGACGCCGCAGGAATCGTGATGGAGGCGCGGGTCATTGAGCCCAGGAAGCACGGCATGCGTCTCGTCGCGCCGGGCGGAAGCCGCACGTTTCGCGGCGGCACGCGCCGCCGCCGCCCGCAACCGCCGCGCTGCAATCGCCGTCAACCGCTCGCTCATGGCTCCCTCACCTTCGAAACCGCGGTCCGTCCCGCTCCCGTCCGGGGGCGCCGCCCCCACCGGCTGCGCGCTTCCCACGCAACGCGACAGACGAGACTGACATCAAAGTTGGCTCGATCGATGGCTATCCTGCCACCTTGCAACCGGCGTGCCACCGCTTTCCGCCTTCGCCGCCGCTCCGACCGGTATGTCAGTCGCGGGCGGCCGAGCCGTCAGCGTGGCTCGTTCCGGTCGATTGGACAGTATCCCTGTCCCATTTGACCATGACAAATTTCTGCTGTGACGGCAAGCCCGGTCTGCTTAGCCCAGTGCCTGGCCTTTGGTCAGGCGATGCGAAAGCGGCCTTCAGGCCCCGACTGCTTTGAGATTTCCAGCGGACTTCTTGCCGCTCCGCTCGTCGGTCTGTTCCTCGAAGGATACCTTCTGGCCCTCGCGAAGGTCGTTCATGCCGGCGCGCTCGACGGCGCTGATATGAACGAAAACGTCCTTGCCACCTTCATCCGGGGCGATGAAACCATAGCCCTTGCGGATGTTGAACCATTTTACCGTTCCGATCGGCATCTTGCACCCCGGACAAAAGCTCTGCACGCCCGGGCGGTCCCGGGGACGAAGTCTGAAGAGAGCGGCTTTCCGAACCGGGGCGAAGCCGAGGGGAGAAGCGATCACGTCAGAGATCGACCGCCACAATTTAGAGCGGCAGCGGCGGAGTGTCCATCCACGCGGTTTCGCCGGGCATCGGCCGGCCGTTCGCGGCGGAGCGCCCCTGAATTTCGTGCCTTGCGCGCTTTTCGCCCGCCTCACCAGGCTTTGATTTCCATTGCCGAGCGACACATTCCATATGGATGCGACGCCGGCCTGCTTTGGCACCGGCCGAGTGGCCCACCCGCTAGGCTCCCCGTCGCCCCCCAATGCCGGCGGGTGGGTTCCACTATCCCCAGAAGCATCGCGTGATCGATCGCCCAATCCGGGCCGCACCACCCGCTCGCGTCTCACCCTCACCGCCCTTGCCCTTGCGGCGGCGAGCCGGCATTAGAGCCCGATGCAATTCGCCAGCGACAATTGGACGGGCGCCGCGCCCGAGGTGATCGACGCGGTCGCCCGCGAGGGCGCGCGTTCGGGCTCCGCCTATGGGACGAGCGCGATCGATCGTGCGGTCGAAGCGAGGTTCGCGGAGATCTTCGAGCACGAAGCGGCGGTCTTCTTCGTGGCGACCGGGAGTGCGGCGAACGCGCTGGCGCTTGCCGCTGTCAGCCGGCCGGCGGGCGCCGTCTTCGCGCACAGCGAAAGCCATGTCATCGAAGACGAGATCGGCGGGGTCGAGTTCCTTGCCGGCGGCGCTCGCGTCATTCCGGTCGAGGGGCCGCTCGGCAAGCTCGATCCGGCGGCCTTGAAGAAGGCGCTCGATCGCTTCGAGCCGGGCGCCGTCAGGACCGGGCAGCCGGTGGCGGTGACGATCACGCAGCAGACCGAGCTTGGGACCGTCTACCAGGCTTCGGAGATTCGTGCGCTCGCGGACATCGCCAAGGCACGCGATCTGCCGCTCCATATGGACGGCGCGCGCTTCGCCTATGCGCTCGCGCAGCTTGGCGTGTCGCCTGCGGAGATCACCTGGAAGGCCGGCGTCGACATTCTTTCCTTCGGGGCGACGAAGAACGGCTGCATCGCGGCCGAAGCGCTGATCTTCTTCGATCCCGCGCTCGCGAAGGAGATGCCGTTCATCAGGAAGCGCGCCGGGCATCTCTTTTCGAAGTCGCGCTTCATCGCGGCGCAGTTCGACGCCTACCTTCGCGACGGGCTGTGGCTGAGGCTCGCACGCCACGCCAACGACATGGCGGAGCGGCTGAGGACGGGGCTCGCCGCCGCTTCGAACGCGCGCGAAGCGTGGGCGACGCGCGGCAACGAGGTCTTTGCCGTGATGCGGCGCGCCGATGCGGAGCGGCTGACGAAGGCCGGGGCGGCGTTCCACGAGTGGCCCGAGCCGCACGGCCTGACGCCAGGGCCTGGCGCCGACGAGGCGATCTTTCGGCTGGTGACGGCGTTTACCACGCGGCCGGAAGACGTCGACGCGTTCCTCACGGCGCTCGCCGGCTGAAACGAAAGCGCCCCGGCCGAGCCAGGGCGCTGACGAATCCAGGTGCGTTGTCGACTAGGCCGCCCTGGCGTCGATCTGCTTCGACTTCACGGCGCCGATCGCGATCTTGCGCGGCTTCATCGCCTCGGGAATTTCCCGCACGAGGTCGATATGAAGGAGGCCGTTCGCGAGGCTCGCGCCGGTTACCTCGACGTGGTCGGCGAGCTGGAAGCGCCGCTCGAAAGCGCGCGACGCGATACCGCGATAAAGCACTTCGCGACCGTCCTCCGATTTCTCTTCCTTCTTCTCGCCCTTGACGGTCAGGACGTTCTCTTTCGCCTGGATGTCGAGGTCGCCTTCGCCGAAACCGGCAACCGCCATCGTCACGCGGTAGGCGTTCTCGCCGGTACGCTCGATGTTATAGGGGGGATAGGGCTGGGCCTCGCCGTTCGTCACCGTGTCGAGCAGGCCGAAGAGGCGGTCGAAACCGACGGTCGAGCGATAGAGCGGGCTGAGATCATAGGTGCGCATTTTCTGTCCTCCTTGAAGCGACAATTGCGTGGTCGGCTCGCGGTCCCCCATCATTGGCGGGACCTGCCGTCCTGCGGGCCCTTGCGGCATCCGCTCCATGAAGATGGGGAGGGTTTTTCGCGGTTCAAGACCCTTTAGGCGCCGCAAATCCGACGCTTTCGGGCGGTCACGTCGCCGCGGCGCGGCAGCGGAAATGAGCCGGAGGGGTGGCTTGCTTTTCTGGGTGAGAGACGCGGTTCTCGGAGGCGCGCTCGCTCTTGCCGCGGCGTCGCCTGGCGTCGCGCAGTCGTGGGGCGACGTTGGCGGCCCGCCGGTGACTTACGGTCGGCCGCCGGCCGCTTATGCGATGCCCGTCTACCGATCGGCGCCGCCGGCGCCGCCACTCTCTCCCGCGGCGGTGTTCGACGCGCTCCAGGCCGCCGGCTACCGGGAATTCAGCCCGATGGCGCCACGCGGCGCCTTTTACAAGCTCGACGCGGTCAATCGGCGCGGCGACCTCGTTGCGCTCGTCGTATCGGCCTTCACCGGCGAGATCGCGGAGGAGCGGGTCCTTGCGTTCCACCCGGGATCGGCGCCTTCCGCTCTCCCGCAGCCGGTCCCGCAAAGCGCGCCCGCCGCGGCAGCTGCGCCGCCGCCATCGCCGGTCGGCAACGGGCACAACCCGCTCGTCGTCTATTGACCGGCGTCTGCGGCCGGAGAACCGGCGGGCGCCGGCTCCGCACGTGAACGCAATCTGAATATGCGCTTCCGCTTCGGTTCAGGCGGCCGCCGCTAGGTTCCTCGCATCGACATCGAGACGACCTCGGTGCCAGCCCCTTCAGAGGAACGAGCCACGATGATCACCAAGACAATCGCCGCCGGCCTTATCGCCGTCTCCACCCTTGCCGCCGTTCCGGCGAACGCGGCCGGCTTCAACTTCCAGTTCGGCCATGGTCCGAGCTGGGGCTACTACGGCGGTCACGATTCCCATTACCGGCAAGGTTACGATTCCCATTACCGGCAAGACCGTCTCTCGCCTGACGAAGTGCAGCGGATGTTGCGTCGCGACGGCTACTGGGTGGTCCGTTTCTACGACGCCCACGGCCCGGTCTATCAGCTGCGCGCCCGCAAGCACGGTGACGAATACGTCCTCGTGGTCAGCGCGCGCACCGGCGAGATTTTGTCGCGCCACCGCGTCTGAGGACGGCGACACGAGAATCGGGCGCCGTCAACGCCCCCTCCGGCGCCCGACCTGGCCGGCGGCGAAACACCGCCGGCCATCTCCCTTGCCGCGGCTTGCCAGTCTCAATCAGGCATTCTATCTGCGAAGGGTCTCCGGGCAGCGGCCGGGAGGCGACCTCTTCGCTCAGGTGCCGCTTGGCCGGTCTCATCGAAATACCGACTAATCCCATTCCGAAGGGCGCCGTCGTCGACACGGTCGCAACCGATGACGGCGTCGAGCTCCGCTATGCGCGCTGGGCACCGAACCGCTCGCCGGTGCGCGGCACGGTCGTCATCCTGCATGGCCGGACCGAATTCATCGAGAAATACTTCGAGACCATCAACGATCTGCGCCGCCGCGGTTTCGCCGTCGCGACCTTCGATTTGCGCGGGCAGGGCGGCTCGACGCGTCTCCTCGGCAATCCGCGAAAAGGCCATGTCCGCGACTTTGCCGACCACGTGAACGACTTCGAGGTGGTGATGCAGGAGGTGGTGCTGCCCGACTGCCCGCCGCCTTATTACGTGCTCGCGCATTCGACCGGCGCGGCGGTGGCGCTGCTCTCGGCGGAGCGGCTCAGGACCCAGATCGACCGCATGGTGCTGACGGCGCCGCTCCTCGCGCTCGCCCACGGATCGCCGCGCGTGCTTGCCCAAATCACCGGCTTCCTCATGCATTTCGGTCTCGGCGAGACGTTCGCGCCGGGCGGCGGCGGCACGTTCGTCCAGACGCAGCCCTTCGAAGGCAACCTCCTGACCAGCGACACCGTGCGCTTTCAGCGGACGCTTGCCGTCGTCGACGCGGAACCGGCGATCGGTGTCGGCGGGGCGACGATCGGCTGGGTCAACGCCGCGATGCGCGCCTGCGCCCGGATGGCGGAGCCGAACTTCGCCGAGTCGGTGCCGATGCCCGTCTTGATCATGATCGGCGGGGCGGACAGCGTGGTGAGCAACCTCACGGTTGAGGAGTTCTCACGCAACGCGAAAACCGCCGCGCATTTGAGGATTCCCGGCGCGAAGCACGAAATTCTCATGGAGAAGGACCAGTTCCGCGACCAGTTCTGGGTGGCCTTCGATGCCTTCGTATCCGGCCGCAGCTGAGATTTTCTCGCCGCCCCTTCCGCCCAATCGTTCCGGGCGGTTAATTCGACCCAGAAATTCTTCTTGCATATTGTGCGGAGCAGCATAAATTGTGCACTGCGATACCTCGTATCGCAGCCCGCATTGGGCGTTTCCTCCCTAGACTTGGGCCGCGCGAAAGCGCGGCCTTTTTCTTAGGCTCTCTCTTTCTTCGGATGCACGGACAGCTACTCGGCGGCCTCGCGCGCGCTTTCCGTCGCCACGACCACGAGCTCGAGAAGCGATTCGGCGAGCCGCGCGAGATCGGCGGAGAGCCGCTCGAAGCCGCGATGCGGCTGCAGGCCGGTACTCGTCCATGTAGAGCGCGCGGTTGACCTCGATCTGAAGCGCGTGGAGGCCGCGCGCCGGCCGGCCGTAATGCTCGGTGATGAAGCCCCCGGCATAGGGCTTGTTGCGGCAGACGGTGTAGCCGAGGCGCTGCAGCGCCGCGGCGGCGCAGTCGGTCAGCTCGGCCATGCAGCTTGAGCCGAAGCGGTCGCCGAGCACGAAATCCGGCCGCACGCGGGCCGGGCCGCCGCGGATGTTGGAGGGCATCGAGTGGCAGTCGATCAGGATGGCGATCCCGAAGGCGACGTGGGTCTGCGCGAGAAGCCGGCGCAGTGTGTCGTGATAGGGGCGATAGATGCGCTCGATTCGCGACAGGCCTTCCTCGACCGGCAGCGGCGCCTTGTAGATGTTGGCGGCGTCGCTGACGACGCGCGGGATGGTGCCGAGCCCGCCGGCGACGCGGAGCGAGCGCACATTGGCGTAAGGCGGCAGCCGGCCGGTGAACATTTTCGGGTCGAGCTCATAAGGCTCCCGGTTCACGTCGAGATAGGCGCGCGGATAGACGGCGCTCATGAGCGGCGCGCCAAGCCGCACGACCGGGGCGAAAAGCCGGTCGACCAGGAGGTCCTCGGAGCGGCGGATCTCGCTCTTGTCGAGGCAGGTCTCGGAGAGAAATTCGTGCGGATAGTAGCGTCCGCTGTGCGGCGAATTGAAGACGAACGGGACGGTCTGCTCGGCGGGGAGGTTGATCTCGCAAGCAAGGGGGGCGATTTCGCCCCCGGCTTCGCCTTTCGGTCCGACCGGCATGCAAGCGACCCCCTCTGGTGTCGGCTCAATCTGCCGCGCCGCGGCGCGGCTGTCCACAGCGAGCGTTGTCACGTCCGCGTTGCGGTGCCGGCGCTTACCCGATATTTACTGGGGTTCAGCATGGTGTTCGGGCATGAAGGCGGTGGACGATCCTTCCCGGGGACAATTGATGGCTCGCATTCTGCTCGCCGAAGACGACGAGGACATGCGGCGCTTTCTGTCGCGCGCGCTGCAGAATGCCGGCTATCAGGTGGTTTCCTTCAATAACGGCCGCGACGCCTATGAGCGGCTGCGCGAGGAGCCGTTCCATCTGCTCCTCACCGATATCGTCATGCCGGAGATGGACGGCATCGAGCTGGCGCGGAAGGCTAGCGAGCTCGACCCCGGGCTTAAGATTATGTTCATCACCGGCTTTGCGGCGGTGGCGCTCAATCCCGACATGCAGGCGCCGCGCGACGCCAAGATCCTGTCGAAGCCGTTCCATCTCCGCGACCTCGTCGGCGAGATCGGCCGGCTGATCGCGGCCTGAAGCCGGCGGCCACCACCCGGCGGTCGGCGGCCTTGCACCACCAATTTCGAGCCTCTATACCCGCCCGGCCGTCATCGACGGCGACCCCAGGACCTAAGGGCGCGTAGCTCAGCGGGAGAGCACTACGTTGACATCGTAGGGGTCACAGGTTCGATCCCTGTCGCGCCCACCACTTTCCCAAAGTGTTAGACGGCATTCTGCGCCCATCGCCAATTCTCGCTGAGAGCGAATAGGGCGCGGGTGGCTGCAACGGCAGGCGGAAGCGGTTCGGAATCCCTAGGCGTGGGCAGTTTTCCCAATCAGGCGGACGCAGCGGCCTTGAGGACGGCCTCGGTGACAGCGCAGTCGTCTTCAAGCGAGCGGACGGCGGGGATGCCCTGCTTCTGAAGGGCGCCGTGATAGGCCTTGACCGCCTCGAGCGGCTTCATCTCACCGTCGGCGACGGCACGCATGAAGCGGACGATGTCGAGCTGGCTTTCGGCGAGGTTGATCTTGCGGCCGAAGAGCGCCACTCGCGCGCCGTACTTCTCCGCCTGATAAAGGAGCTCGAAGGTATCGCGGTTGGTGCCCGCGCCGCCGCCGAGCACGCCGACGACGAGCTGCGGGTCGTAGGTGACCAGCTCCTCGAGCGCCTTCGCCCCGTTGTAGGGGTATTTCAGAAACTGCGGGCGCTTGGCCTTGAGGACGCCGGACAGCGAGCGCGCGAGGTTGTCGTTTACGAAGCTGCCGATCGCTTCCGGAGGAATTCCGGCGTCGACGTTCGGGTTGAAGACCTCGAGGAAGTATTTGATGCCGTTCTCGGCCGCGTCCTCGCGGAACGCCGCGAAGGCCTCGAGCGATCGAAGGTCGGCTTCGATGTCGTTGACGAAGGTCACCGAGTAGAGGCCGAGGTCGGAGAGCTTGGCCTTGGCGATGTCCTTCAGGACCGGCGTGCGGAAGGGCCGCGAGGCGCCGAGCTTGCCGTAGCCGTTCGGCCGCGCGCCCCAGATGTCGGTGGTGTCGTTGGCGCGGAAGGCGGGCTTCACGGCGCTCCCCTTGAAGGCGCCCGCCTCGGTCAGGAGCTCCAGGTTCGCGGCCGACACCAGCATGATGTCGAGGAGGTCCTGCTTGATGATCGAGATGATCATCTCCAGGAACTCGGCGCGCGTGCGGAAGCGCACGACGTTGCCCTTGGCGTCCCGCACCGGGCCGGTCCCCGGGATAGGGTTGGACATGTCGCCGTCCTTGGCGTCGGCGATGATGAAATCGCCTTTCGCGTACTTGCCGGCGCGGATCTTGGCGAGTTTCGTTTCAAGGCGGTACATCTCTATTCCCCTCAGAAGGTGTGCGTTCGATCGAAGAAGCCGGTGGTGCTTTTCAGGCGCCCGGCAATGGCGGATGGAGGATCGGCTCGCGAATTGCGTCGGGCGCGGACGCCGGCGCGGCGTCTCCGCCGAGCACGAGCAGCGTGCCGGCAAGGAAGGTGTCGCCCAGCCCGATCGTCGCGACCGGCCGTGCGAGATAGGGCGACGGACAGCAAGCGACCGACCAGCGGCCCTCGCGGATGATCGCGGGGAGGGGCGGCTCTGAGAGCTTAGCGTCCACGGGCAGCTTTTCCGGAACGGCGAAATATCCGTTCGCGGCGCGCGTAGCGGCGAGCAGGCATCCCATCTGCAGCGCTCTGGAGCTCGCGCGCGGGATCGTGCCGCGTCACGGTGAATGCCCATTCGTCCGCGTGGATGCAGACGCGCTCAAGTCCGTAGCCGTCGGCGAGCCGGATCGCGGTCGCGTGCAGCGGCTCGTCTCCCTGCCTGAGACGCTCGAGCTCGGAGCGGCTCGTCCCGAAGGAAGTGACGCAGGGCAGCAGCCGGCGGAGCGTCTCCTCGTGCAGTGCCGGGGTCGGGAAGTCGCCGAGCTCCAGATGCAGGAGCGGCAGTCCGTTCCTGCGCCAGGCGGTCGCGACGCCGGCGGCATAGTCGAGCTCCTCCGCGGCGCGCTCCGGCGGGATCTCGTTGAAGCCGCACAGGATACCAGCGCCGGCCTCGCCGGCGCGAGCGGTCGAGGCGCGGACGAAGGCTTCGTCGCGCTGCAGCGCGCTGTGGTCGAAGCGCACGATCGTCCGCGACGAGCGGGGCACGCGCGTGCCGTCGATCATCTCGCCGGCGGTGAACTCGAAAATGTAGTGCGGCGACGGCGCGGCGCCGTGCGGCCGCAGAGATGCGACCGGGACAAGGCCCGCCTCGTTCGCGGCGAGCGTCTTGGGATGAAGCACCGAAAGCTGACTGGCGCTGCGGTTCTCGATGGCGATCAGGGCAGGGGCGCCGAGTGTCGCGAGCATGTATGCGGCTTGGGCGCTCGTGCCGCCGATCGCCTTGCGTCCCGTCACGTGTGCATCGATCCAGGCCGCGCCATCCGGCCAGTCGAGAAAGACCTCGCCGCCGATCCCGCTCGCGGCGCGCCGCTTCAGCTCCGCAAGCAGGCCCGCACCCTCGTTCGACCCGTGCGCGGCAGCGCTCAGCGGTCCGTAGGCGGTGGAGAGCGACAGGTAGACGTCAAGGCACAAGCTGAACGCGCCGATCGTCAGGCGCGACCGCTCGACGATCTCCGGCATGCGCCCGATCAGCGCTTCGTATTCGCTTTGCCCAGGACGTCTCACGCGTCATGCGTTCACCGATTGGTCGAATGAAGCGCGCGTCGGAAAGGCTCGTGCTCGCCGCCGCGTTGCACGACATCGAAACGCGCCGTCGCGTGGCAGGACGAAACTCGGTCCGCCAACACCTTGCGCCCATCGCAACGACAGCCTCCCTGGATGCAGATTTATGCGTGTAATTGCTGCTTTATGGCTGCTTCTAGACACCGAACTCTGCAAGGTCAAGCTGGCGCCGGTCACAAAATGCTGTAACTTGCGGCCCGTTTCATAAACTGAGAGTGGCCGGGCAGGGGTTCGTGGCTGGGAAAGTCGGCAATTCCGAACAGCAAAGTCGCCTCAGACGGCGACTTTTCGCTGCCCGCGCGGCGGCGAAGCGAACTCCTGAAGGTCGCAAAAACGCGCGGCTCGATCACCGTGACGGATGTCGCTGGCGAGTTCGCGGTGTCGGCCGACACCATTCGCCGCGATCTCGATTATCTGTCGGGCCGCGGGCTTCTGATGCGCACCCACGGTGGCGCCGTGCCGGTCGACGGGTTCCTC
The DNA here is from genome assembly GCA_963750115.1 of uncultured Alphaproteobacteria bacterium. Taxonomy (GTDB): domain Bacteria; phylum Pseudomonadota; class Alphaproteobacteria; order Rhizobiales; family Afifellaceae; genus DASWJZ01. Next base: position 246,390 of record CAVVPM010000009.1, read on the forward strand.
GACCGCGATGCGCCGGTCGCCATGCGAGTCAATGCGCGGGCGGCGGAGAAGGCGCGCATCGCCAAGGCCGCGGCAGCGCTGATCGTCGACGGCGAGACGCTGATCGTGAACGGAGGCTCGACGACGCGCGCCTTCGTCGGCGCGCTCGGGGCGCTGCGCAACCTGACGATCGTCACCAACAACCTCGGCGTTCCCGCCGTCGTCCCGCCGAATACCAGCCGCAGCGTCTACCTGCTCGGCGGCCAGGTGCGGCAGGAGCTGCAGGTGACGCTCGGCGCCGTCGGCTTCGCGGATGCAGGGCCGATCGGTGCCGATACGGCGATCATCGGCGTCGGCGGGGTATCGCTGCGCGGCATCTCCACTACGCTGCTGGAGGAATTGAAGATGATCGCCGCGATGATGGCCTCGGCCCGCCGGGTGATCGTGCTCGCCGACGCGGCGAAGTTCGGGGCGACACATTTCGCCCACATCGCGCCGCTCGCTCGCGTCCATCTCCTCGTCACCGACGCGCAGCCGCCGGCTGAGCTCGCGGCCGCCCTCGACGAGGCGGAGGTCGAGGTGATCGTCGCCGGCTGAGCGCCGGCCATCTGATCCTTCGCCGAGTTCTCGCGGCCCGCTCTCCACGCCCTTCGCCTCAGCCGAGCCCTGTCGCGCCGGGCCGGTGCGCGTCGCCCCGTCAATCCCGCTGCGGACCCTTGCGAACCGGCGCGTGCGACTTCTTGCGGAACTTCGCGACTTGACGCTGCCCAAAATCACTGATAAAACCGCAAAAAATGGCGATTGCACGCGCCTTGCTGGACGATCCAGGTTGATCGTCCGGTGCGGCACGTGCCGGATGCGGCGCCTTCCGGCGTCGGTCAACAGAAGTCTCGAACCTCTAACGGCGAAAACCGGAGGGACAGACTTAAGCGGGAGGAAGAGATGAATCTCCGAAAATCGATGTTGCTTTTGAAGTCCGCCGCAGTTGCACTGGCGCTCAGCGTGACGGGTGTTCAAGCCAAGACGAACATCGAGTTCATCCAGTGGTGGGAGCCGGAGCTTCCGGCCGGCGCGCTGCGCGGGATCATGGATGACTTCGAGAAGCAGAACCCCGACATCCAGGTCACGCTGGTCAGCGGCCCCTATTCGACCACGCATGACCAGGTCGTGGTCGGCGCGGCGTCCGGAACGCTGAGCGACGTCGTCGGCCTCGACGGCGCCTGGGTGAACGATCTCGCGAAGCAGGGCGCGATCGCTCCGCTCGACGACCTGATGGCGGCCTCGAACTTCGACGCGAGCCAGGTGGCCACCATCATCAAGGTCGGCGGCAAGAGCTACATGTTCCCCGTCGCGTCCTTCGTCTATCCGGTGTTCGTCAACCTCGACATCATGCAAGGCGGCGGGCGTCGAAGGACATGCCGTCGACCCGCGAGGAGTTCGCGGACGGCGGCGAAGAAGATGACCGACGCCTCGAAGAACCAGTACGGCTGGGTGCTTCCGCTGTCGCTCGACGCGCCGAACGGCATCCAGAACGACGTCATGTCCTGGGTCTGGGCTTCGGGCAAGAGCATGCTGAAGGACGGCGAGCCGGACCTCACCAATGCGGACGTGGTCGGCGCGCTCGACTACATCAAGTCGCTGAACGATGCGGGCGTGATCTCGCCCGGCACTCTTGCCAAGAAGGAGCAGGACAAGGTCGAGGAGTTCGTCAACGGCCGCGTCGGCATGATGATCGACTCGCTCGCCCACATCAACCTGATCCGCAAGCGCAATCCCGACCTCAACTTCAGCATCAGCGCGGTTCCCGGCCGTGGCGGGCTATACGGGCCGCGCGGCCTGCCCTACGCCTCCTGGGGCATCGGCGTCAGCGAGAACAGCAAGCACAAGGCGGAGGCCTTCAAGCTCGTCTCCTACCTGATGAGCACCGAGGTGAACGCCAAGCTGGTCTCGCTCGCCAACGCCTTCCCGGGCAACGTCAACGCCAAGCCGGACTTCGTCGCCTCCGACAAGCTCTTCGGCACGGCGTTCGACATCTTCCAGAAGGGCCATCTCGCCAACGAGTTCGTCGGCCTGCCGGTTGCCGAGGAACTGATGCGCCAGCTCGACGTCGAGGTGCAGAGCATGCTGGAAGGCAAAGAGACGTCCGCCGAGGCCGCCGCGAAGGCACAGGCCGAGTGGAAGAAAGAGTTCTAGCGCTGTAACTCTCAAAGCCGGGCGACGCGCAATCCGCGCGTCGCTCCTTGCCGTGGGATGACGGGGCGCGGAATTGAAAGCGCCCGTCAGTCCTGCCGGCCGGAGGAGGGGGTGCCGAGGGACGCATCCCGAAGCGCGGGGACGTGGCGAGAATGGCAGACGTGACCCATCTTGCGGCCTCCGGCAGGGCACCGGAATCCGTCTTCGCCTTCTACCGCTATAGAGAAAGGGTGCTTCCCTACCTCTACGTCGCGCCCGCCATCGCGCTTCTCTTTCTCTTGATGCTCTTTCCGATGGTGACGGTCTTTCGCTATGCGATGCTCGACCGTCCGATCATGTCAAAGCACCCGGCCTTTGTCGGGCTGGCGAATTTCAGCACGCTCTTTGCCGATCCGGTCTTCTGGCAGTCGATCGGAAATACGCTCTATTTCACCATCGTGAGCGTCGCGTTCCATCTCGTCGTGGGGCTCGCCTTCGCGCTCATGCTGAACTCCAAGCGCGTCAATCGGACCGTGATGAGCGTCTTCAGGGTTCTCTTCATTCTGCCGTGGCTCTTCACGGCGGTGATCATCGCCATCATATGGCGGCTCATCCTCGATCCGAGCGGCATCGTGAACAGCATCCTGATGTCGCTTGGGATTGTCGATTTTCGCGTCGAGTGGTTTTCTTCTCCGGCAACCGCCATCCACGCCCTGACCTTCGTCAATATCTGGGCGGGCTATCCGCTTTACATGGTCACGCTTCTGGCGGGGCTTCAGGGGATCGCCGACGAGCTCTATGAGGCGGCGTCGATCGACGGCGCCAATGCCCGTCAGCGGCTATGGAACATCACCATCCCGCAGCTGAAGCCGATCATCGTCAGCATCGCGCTCCTCGATTTCATCTGGACGATGCAGGTCTTCCCGCTGGTCTGGATGACGACCGCGGGGGGTCCGATCCACGCGACCGAGATGATGAGCATCTATACCTACAAGCTTGCCTTCTCGAGGTTTCAGTTCTCGCTCGCCTCAGCGAGCGCCGTCGTCCTCTTCGTCCTCTCGATGAGCATGACGTATTTCTACATCAAGCATCAGAAGTCAGTGGGATGACGGCGAAGAGGCTGAAAGAGATATTCGGCCCGGGGCGATGGCTGATCTATGTCGGCCTGGCGCTCGGCCTGGTGTTCGCCGATTTCCCGATCATCTGGATGTTCTTCACGTCGTTCAAGTCGAACACGGAGATCTTCGCGCTGCCGCCGACGCTCCTGCCGAAGGTATTCACGTTCGAGGCCTATCACTCGATCTTCAGCGACCCGGTCAAGATCCGCTTCTTCATCAACAGCTACATCGTCGCCGTCGTCGTCACGTTCCTGACCGTCGTTGTCGCGACGCTCGCCGCCTACAGCTTCAGCCGCTATTCGTTCATATTCAAGAAGACGCTCAATCTGCTCGTCATTAGCACCCAGACGGTGCCGCCGATCACGCTGCTGATCCCCTATTTCGGCATGGTCGTCGCGCTTAAGATCTACAACACGTATTTTGCCCTGATCCTGACCTACATGGTCTTCACGCTGCCCTATGCAATCCTGCTCATGACCGGCTACCTCAACACCTTGCCAAAGGAGCTCGACGAGGCCGTGCTGGTCGATGGCGGGTCGAGCTGGACGGCGCTTTGGCGGGTGATCGTACCGATCTCTGTTCCCGGGCTCGTCGCGACGGCGGTCTACACGTTCCTGCTGTCTTGGAACGAGTTCCTGTTCGCGCTCACGCTGACGAAGTCGATGGATCTGAGGACCGTTCCGATCGGCATCAGCCTTCTGATGGGGCAGCACGCCTTCGAGTGGAACGAGATGATGGCGATGAGCGTGCTTGGCTCCTTGCCGCTGCTCTTCCTTTACCTCATCGCTCAGCGTTACTTCCTCGCCGGCATGACCGCGGGCTCCGTCAAGAGCTAGCAACTCGGGCCGACGGCCTGAAGCGCCCCCAGGCATCCTTGCCGGCGGAAGCCGGATACCGGCAGCAGAGCCGGCACAGATGTCCGCCCCAGGCGATCAACCGAAGTCCGATCAATGACGAGCAGGTGAGCTTTCGAGGACTAAGCGGCCGTCACGCTGACGGATTGCGCCTGGCCTCGCGTCTTCACACTGGCTGGGGCCTTTGGGAGCCCGAACCCGGCAACTGCCGGGCTCGGAAAGGACTACCGCAATCACGCCGCGGCCGGCACCAGCTCGGCCATGTTGCCGTCCGGCCCGCGGAACTTTTGTCCCCCGTTCGCAACGCCAGAGACGAGCGTCGCGCCCTGCGCCTTCACCTTCTCCGTCGCGGCACCGACATTCGGCACTTCGAGGCTCCAGAGACTCGATCGCCGGCATGTCGCCGCCGACGGTCAGAGCGAGCACCGTTTCGCCGTCCGTGAGCTCGACGCTTTTGCCGGGCTTCGCCGACCCGGGGACTTCGGCGAAATCGAAGACGTTCTTGTAGAACGACGTCGCCTTTTCGAGGTTCTTGACCTGCAGCGTCACACGCGAGATGCGCGACAGCTTGCTCATGTTGTGCTTCTCGTAGCGGCCCGCCGCGACGATCTCGCCGAGCGTTCCGTCGGCCGAGCGGTATTTCAGGGCGCCTTCGGCGCGGTCGGAGTAGATCGAGCCGCCGTTGTCCTCGATCTTCTTGATCATGCTCGGACGGTCGGCGACCTCGATGCCGATGTGGTGAATGCGGGGACCGGCGCCGGCCAGCTTGGCCTCCTTCTCGTCCTCGCTGTCGTAGAGCATGAGAGCGAGGTCGATGTTGCCGTCGGTCATGTGCTTGGAAAGATGACCGCGGGCGTGCTTGCTTTTGGTCGGATAGATTCCGAAGATTTCTTCGTAGAACTTGGCGGCGTCTTCGAGGCTCTTGTTGTCTCCGCATTTGAGTGCGATATGAACGATACGGGACATGATGCGTCGCTCCTGTGTTTTTGACTATCGATATTGGGTTTTGACTTTGCTGTGACAAAATAATCCCGTCCCCAATGGCGCTTTGCCAATGAAGCTATTATTTTGTGCACAGTAAGATCGGACTTCTTTGCCGGTTTAGGCTCTCTCCTAGTTTTCGAAAGGCCCCGTCGCTTCCGAGGAAGTGTGGGAATGAGCGGAAAATATTGGCCAAGAAGGTGGGTTGACAAGTCTTGTTTATTCATTTATTGGCGCGGACACGTCGTGAAATTGAACGACATTCAATTTTCCCACCCGTCGATCGCCTTGAAGTGGAACCCGTAAAGGGACGCCGCGGGCTTGCGCATCGGTGATTTCTTCTTGCCGCCGCGCGATCGTCGGCGCCGTGCGATCAATCGTTTTCAGTCGAGCCGAAGCCGCCGATGCCGCTTTAAGCGCAGGTACGGAAGATCAGGCGAAGCGGGTGTTGGCGTCGAGCGCCAGCCCAAGTCCGACCGAGCCGAACATGTCGCCTTCGACCACCTCCGCCTCGGGGAACATCGCGAGGATGTTCGTCCGCACAAAGGGAATTCTGCGTCGACCCGCCGGTGAGAAAAAGCGCCTGGATGTCGCCGGAGCTGAGTCCTGCTTCGGAGAGCGCGCTGCGAATTGTTGCGACTATCCGCCCCGTCGCCTCGCCTATTGCCGCGTCGAGATCGACGCGTGTGACCGCGAGCGACAGGACCTCGTCATCGAGATCGACGGCGATCGTCGCCTCCGCCTCGCTCGTCAGCGCGATCTTGGCCGCTTCCACCTCCGACGCGAGGCGATGCCCCTGCCGATGCTCGATCAGGGTCATCAGCCGCTGCACCAGCTCCGGCTGTGCGGCCTGGTAGCGCATCTCACGCAGCTCCTGCATCGTCTTCGACGTGTAGAGCTGATTGATGAGGTGCCAGCTCGCCAAGTAGTAATAATAGTGCGACGGCAGATAGAGCCTGCCGTCGGCCGTCTGCGTGCGATAGCCGAAGTGCGGCATCACGCGGGCAAGCGACAGCAGCCGGTCGAAATCGGTGCCGCCGATGTGGACGCCGACATTGGCGAGGATGTCGTCTCTGCGATCCGCCGCCTTGGCGCGTTCGGGCGAGACGCGCACGATCGAGAAATCCGCCGTGCCGCCGCCGATATCCACGATCAGCGCCAGGCGCTCGCGCGCGATGCCGCTCTCGTAGTCAAGGGCGGCGGCGATCGGCTCGAACTGGAACGCGACGGTGCTGAACCCGACGGACCGGGCAGCGGCGGCGAGTTGGCCTTCGGCCTCGCGGTCGGCGCTCTCGTCGCCGTCGACGAAATGCACGGGGCGGCCGAGGACGGCGGACGATATCTCTCCGCCGGCCTTGCGCTCGGCGTGTTCCTTCAGATGCTTGAGAAACAGTCCGAGGACGTCGACGAATGCGATCGAGCCGCCGCGGACCTGCGTCCGGTCGCGCATGAGCGACGTGCCCGCGACGCTCTTCAACGCGCGCATCAGCCGGCCCTCGACGCCGTCGACATAGTCGCCGATGGCGCGGCGACCGAACTGGATCTCGCCTGTTTCCGCACTGAAGAAAATCGCGCTGGGGATGACGACTCGGCCCTGCTCCAGGGGCGCGAGGTAGGGCCTTCCGGAGTTGATCAGGCCGACGGTGGAATTGGAGGTCCCGAAATCCAGACCGCAGAAGATGGAGGAGGTTCGTTCCGACATGGCGGCGGTCTCTATCATGTCGTTTCCGTCAGCCCAAAATGGAGCTTTCGATTTTCTTCGCGGGGCAACGGGCGGGTGCGTCCCGCGCGCAACATCCTGGAGAATCCGGGCCTCTTGTCCGTTCCCCCGACGCTATTTTTGCCCGCGCGAAGGATACCGCCCGTTCGCCACCCGACCTGCCGCCTTTCGATTCGAAAGCCGACGCAATGCGGATGCGAGAGCGATCGCGCTGCGCGATGGAGAAGGCGGCGCGTCGTGTCGATGGCGGGCGGCGCTGTTGCTCGGCGGAACGCGGCGCCGCGATTGGAAGGGGCGGGCCGCATTTCGATGGGCATTGGTTCCCGGCCATAGCCGGCGTCCTGTCGCGCTTTCTTGACAGCGGAAAAGATCGACGGCAGCCGACGCGAGCGGGGAAACGAAAAATCGCCGCGCCCGCGCCTCCCTTGACACCCATTCACCGTTGCTCTTATTGTCGTTTCTACTATAAAGAAAACATGTCTGTCAGGTGGGAGGATATGCCGGATGCGCCGTGCCGAGCTGCTGTTCGGGATCGCCGTCGGCCTCTTTGGGCTCGGCGCCCTCATCATCGCATTCGGCATGCGCATGTTCGCCGGCGGCATTCCGGGGCCGGGCCTGTTCCCTGTGATGGTGTCGTCGGTGCTGACGCTCCTCGGCGCCATCCTGGCTTGGCAGAACACGCGGGCGCGCGGCCCGGAAGTGCGCGCTGTCGGTCGGGTCAAGCCGGTCGAAGTCACGCCGCAGGCATCTTTCCACCGACAGCGGGCAGGATAATCCCAGCCCCTGGCGTTCGGCCGCTGTCTGGGCCGGCTTCGTCGCGGCGGTGCCGCTGCTTTACGTGCTCGGGTTCACGCTGGCGATGATGGTGCTCATCGCCTACCTCCTGTTCATCGTCGAAGGCCGGCGAACGATTTCGGCGGTCGCCGCGGTCATTGCCATTCCGGCTGTGACCTACGTGCTCTTCGTCAACGTCCTCGGAATTTCACTGCCGGTAGGCATGTTCCGACTGGGCGTCCTCGGCATTTGAGAGAGCGGCGAGCCAAGGGCGCCCATGTCAGCCTTGCACCAACTCTATGACGGCTTCGCCATCGCGCTGACGCTCAACAATTTTGCGTGGATGATCATCGGCGCGGTGCTGGGCACGCTGATCGGCATCCTCCCCGGCCTCGGCAATCCCGCTGCCACGCTCGCAGTCCTTCTGCCGCTCACGCTGCGCCTGCCGCCGACCACCGGCCTCATCATGATGGCCGGCATCTATCACGGCGCCAAATTCGCCGGCGCCACCACCGCCATCCTCCTGAACATCCCGACCGAAACCTCGTCCGTGGTGCTCTGCTACGACGGACACGAGCTTTCCAAGCAGGGCCGCGGCGGGCCCGCGATGGGCATGTCCGCCATCTCCGGCTTCATCGCCTCAACCGTCGGCGTGCTGGCGCTCACCTTCGCGGCGCCGCTCGCGGCCGAGCTGGCGCTGAGCTTCGGCCCGCCCGAATTCGCCATGCTGATGCTGTTCGGCCTGCTCCTGGTCGTCACCCTCGCGGGCAAGAACCCGGTGAAGGGCCTGATCTCCATGATGCTCGGCCTGCTCGTCGCCACCGTGGGCGACGACATTTTCACCGGCTCCGAACGCTACACGTTCGGGACCCTGAACCTCGTCGACGGCATCCAGTTCCTCGTTTTGACGCTCGGCCTCTTTGCGGTCGGCGAGGTGCTCGTCAATACCGAACGCAAGGCGGGAAAGTCCGAGTTCGTCGCGCCGAAGCGGCTGCGCGACTACCTGCCCAACTGGGACGACATTCGTCAGTCGCGTACCGCCATCGCCATCGGCTCGGTGCTCGGCTTCTTCATCGGCGCCATTCCCGGCGGCGGCTCTACGCTTGCTTCCTTCGTCTCCTATGCGGTGGTCAAGAACACGTCGGGACATCCGGAGAAATTCGGCAGCGGCGCGATAGAGGGGGTCGCCGGGCCGGAAGCGGCCAACAATTCGGAAGCGGGTGGCGCGATGATCCCACTCCTGAGCCTCGGGCTCCCCGGGAATGCCAGCACGTCGGTGATGCTCGCCGCGCTGCTCCTCTATGGCGTCCAACCCGGGCCCTTGCTCTTCACCAGCCATCCGGAGATCGCCTGGCCGGTAATTGCCAGCCTCTATCTCGGTACGATCGTGCTGCTCGTGCTAAATCTCCCCTTGATCCCGCTCTGGGTCCAGATTCTGCGCATCCCCTATTGGCTGCTCTATCCGATCATCCTCGTGCTCGCGGTGGTCGGCGCCTACTCGGTGCGCGGCACGATCTTCGATGTCTGGGTGCTGATGGGCTTCAGCGCGCTCGGCTACGCCATGCGCAAGCTGTCGGTGCCGGGAGCGCCGATGCTGATGGCCTTCGTTCTCGGGCCGCAGGCCGAGAGCACTTTTCGCCAGTCCATGATCCTGTCGGGAAACAGCCCGCTGATCTTCGTGGAGCGGCCGATCTCGGCCTCCATCGTCGTGCTGATCGTCGCCATGGTCACGTTCAGCATCATCGGTCGACGCCGGCAGCGGCGCGAAGCGCGCCGCGACATGGCCGCCGCGGCCGGCACCAGCGAACAGGAGGCCTGAGAGCCCGTGTCCCGGCAGACCGGGACGCAGAAAGCAGGAACCGACGCCCGGACGAGGACGTCATGAAATCAAAGGAGGGAAGAAAATGACAAGACACACGACAATCCGGCACGGCTGTCTCGCGCTCGCGGCGGCCGCGTCGATGATGCTCGGGGCCTCGGTCGCCGCGCGCGCCGCCGACCCGACCGACGTTCAGTTCGTGGTTGATACCGGCCCGGGAGGGGGCAGCGACATCTTCGCCCGCGAGATCGTCAAGATCGCGCTGCAGGATAAGATCATCTCCGAGAACTGGCCGGTGCTGTCCCAGCCGCAGGGCGGCGGCCTCGGCGCCATGGCCTTCATGAAGCTCAAGTCCGGCCATGACAACTACGTCGCCGCCTTCACCTCCAAATGGGTGGTGAGCGGCCTCCACAGCCCGGACGCAAAGGCGACGTTGAAGGATCTGACGCCGATCATCGAGCTGGCCGACGAGCAGCAGGTGATCGCGGCCGCCGCGAATTCGCCGTACAAGACTTTCGCGGACTTCATTGCGGACGCCAAGAAGAACCCCGGCAAGCTCGTTCAGGTCGGCGGGTCGATCACGTCGGTCGACTATCTCGCCGCGCTGCAGGTCGAGCAGAACACCGGCACGAAGTGGAAGTACCTGTCCTTCTCTGGCGGCGGACCGCGCATTGCTGCCCTGCTGCGCGGCGACGCGCAGATGATGATCGGCTCGGTGACCGATTTCTCGGAGCAGGTCAAGGCCGGCAAGCTGAAGATCATCGGCGTGCTCGGAGCGAAGCGGGCCGATGCCTTCCCCGATGCGCCGACGCTGAAGGAAGATGGCGTGCCGGACCAGGGCATTCCCAATCAGCTCCAGTGGCGTGGTATCGCCGGCCCGCCCAATATGTCGCCTGACGCCGTCGCCTACTACGTGAAGGTCTTCACCGCCGTCACGAAGTCGGACGAGTGGAAGAAGTACATGGCCTCGGAAGGCGACACCACGAGCCTTGCGACCGGCGATGCCCTGAAGCAGCAGGTTGCGGACTTCTCCGACAAGATGGTTCCGCTGGTTAAGCTGCTCGCGAAGGCCGTTCAGTAATGCATGCGCCATCTCCGTTGACGAAATCACGCCAGTTGGCCGCGTTCAGCGTGTCGGTTGCGTACAAGGAACTGCCAACGGAGGTGGTGCATCGCGCCAAGCGCGCGTTGGTGGACTGGACCGCGTCGGCGTTGGCGGGTTCGATCGAGCCTGCTGCCGGCAAGGTGCGCCGGGTGATCGCAGCGCAGGACGATCGCGGCCCGATCACCGTCGTCGGCTCGAGCCTTTCCACCAACGTCACCTTCGCAGCGCTCTGCAATGCCTACGCATCGCACCTTCTCGACTTCGATGATGTCTACAACCCGATCGAGACCACCATCCATCTCGGCTCTTGCGTCTGGCCCGTGGTGATGGCCACCGGTCAGTTGCGCAACATCAGCGGAAAAGCGGCGATCGCGGCGTATGTTGCAGGGTTCGAAACCGGGGCGCGGGTCGCCCGCGCCGCCGGGCCGAAGCATTACGAAAGCCATTGGCACGTCACCGGCACCACGGGTCACCTTGCCTCGGTTGCGGCGGCGGCCAACGTTCTGGCGCTGTCGCCGGAGGCGGCAACCCACGCCTTCGGGACCGCGGCCACCCAGGCGGCGGGCGTGCGCGAGGTCTACGGCAGCGACACCAAGCCGCTGCATCCCGGCAAGGCGGCCATGGATGGCGTTCTCTCCGCGCTTCTCGCCGAGGCCGGCTTCACCTCAACCGACACGGCGATCGAGGGGCCGCGCGGCATGCTGAACGCGATCAGCCCGGCTCCCAACCCCGATTGGCTGGTGGAGCATTTGCATTCGGAGTGGTTCGCGCTCGAGAACGGCCACAAACTTTATCCGACCGTATCGCTGACCCACGCCGCTATCGAGGCGTCGACCAAGATCGCGGCGGGGCCGCTTGCAGCCGACAGCATCTCCGCGATCGAGGTGCGCATGCATCCCTTCGCGGCCGCCGTCACCGCATCCCTACAGCCGTCGAGCGGAGCGGAGGCGCGGCTCAGCACGGCGCATTGCGTCGCCGTGGCGCTGACGACCGGCGCGCTGCGCCCGAGCGACTTCTCCGACGAGGCCGTCGCCTCGCCAGCGACGGCGGCATTGCGGGGCCGCGTCTCGATCGTCTCCGACAATTCCATCGACAAGCGTGGATGCCGCGTGACCGTCACGCTCCGAAACGGCGAGACAGTCGCCTCCGAGGTCACGCGCAACCGGGGGACGCCGGCGTCTCCGCTCAGGGACGATGAACTCTCCGACAAGTTCAACGATGCAGCGGCGCAGATCCTCAGCAAGGAGACCGCCGCCGGCCTGCTCGGCAAATGCTGGGACCTCGAACGCCTCGGCAATATCGGCGATCTCGTGCGGATGACGGTGCCGGCAGCGCCCTGACGGTCCGGCCGTGCCGACGCTGCGGGCCCCCCATCAACGGACGAACAGGCCCGCCACGACCGCGACGGCTATTCCGTAGAGCGACGGCATGCCGCGGAGCAGCACCAGGACACCGACGCCGACCATGATGACCCCGACCGCGTCCGTCGCCGCGTGGATCGCGAGCTTGGCGCCTGAGACCGCCAAGAGAGCGACCACGGCAAGGCTGAGCGAATGGAGCGCCGCGCGGACGCGTTGCAGGTGGAAGAGGCGCGAGCGCGCGCGCTCAAGCACGAGCACCAGCAGCGGCGGCAAAAGGATGGCGAGAACCGTTACCCCCACGCCGGCAAAGCCCGCCACGAAATATCCGACGGCGATCAGATAGAGGCCGTTCGGACCCGGACTGATCTGGCCGACCGCAAGCGAGTGCAGCAACAGCGTGTCGGCCGGAAGTCCGGCGTGGAGAAGCTCGCTGCGAAGGATCGGCAACGAGCTCAGCCCGCCGAACCCGACGAGACTTGCGATGAGGACCGCGAGGAAGAGACGCTCAAGACCCAACGCCGGGTTCCTCCTCCTCCACGGGCGCATTCGTCTGCGGTCTCTCGCCGTCATCGAAGAGTGAGGGGACGGCTACGGCGATCGCGATCGCGAGGCCCATCACGATGAGGGGCCGGGAGATCAGGCACGCGGCCGCAAAATAGCCGACCAAGAGAGCGGCATTGATCGGGAACCGCGGGCGCCGCAGCACGTCGTTCAGAAACTGGATCGCGATGGCGAGCGCAAATCCCGCGGCGACCGCCGCGATGGCGTGGAGGGGCCCCTTGGCCGCGGGCAGCAAGCTGATCCGCTCATAGAGCCAGGCAAGCACCACCGTGATGGCGACCGCCGGCGCCATCAAGCCGACCAGCCCGGCGATCATCCCGGCCGGACCGCACGCGGCCCTGCCGATCAAAAGCACCTGCGCCACGATGCTGATGCCGGGGGTGAGCCGCGACAGCACAAGCAAGTCGACGAAGGCCTGCTCGTCGAGCCATCCCCGCCGGAGGGACAGGCGGCGCATGGCAGCAATGGTGGCGCCACCGCCGCCGAAGGACGTGGCGCCGACGCGGAGAAAGCCCGCAAGCACCTGGAGCCACGCCGGCGTGGTATCACGCTTCAGGAATCGCGCGGCAAACAGCGGTTGCACTTTCGGTGCTGTCGATGGTTATGTTGGCGTTGGGCAGGCGCGGGAGCGCGCTTCCGGTCTGTCTGAAAAGTAGAACGTATTTCTGCTAGACGCTCCGAGGCTAGGAGTCGGCCACCGCCCAAGTCAAGTGAATTTCCTGACCGTTGACAAAACGCAGTCTAAATCGCTACGAATTTTCGGTATGCAGAAAAGGAGCGAGTCGGAGAGTGCAGGGAGAATTGAGTCCGACGGCCGATGACTCGCCCGGTTACCCTATTTCATCGGTCGGGAATGCCTTACGGCTGCTCCTGCTCTTCCGCGAGCACCAGTCCGTGCGCCTGACGGAAGCGAGCGACTACCTCGGCGTGGCGCACTCGACCGCGCATCGCCTGCTCGCCATGCTCATTCAATACGGATTTGTCCGGCGGGATTCCTCGCGCGCCTACAGCCCCGGGCCGATGCTCGCCGAGATCGGTCTCGCGGTCGTCCAGAAGATGGACGTGCGAAAGCAGGCGCGCGCTTTTCTCGAAACGCTTGCGGGCCAGTTCGGCGAAACGGTTCATCTCACGGTGCTGGAAGGTAATCTCGTCCGTTATCTCGATGCCGTCGAGAGTGACCGGACGCTGCGGGTAACCGCGCGCACCGGACAGCTCCAACCGGCAAACTGCACGTCGGCGGGCAAGGCGCTGCTTGCCGAGCTTAGTCCCGAGCAGGTGCGCGCGCTCTATCCGAGCGAGGAGCTCCCGGCTGAGACGCGGCATTCCCTGAATTCGAGGCGGGCGCTCGAGCGTGCGCTCGACAAGATCAGAAAGCAGGGCTACGCGACCAATCGCGAAGAGAGCGAGGACGGCGTGGGCTCCGTCGCGATCGCCCTCGTCAACGCCGCGGGACGGCCGGTGGCCGCAATCGCCGTCGCCGTTCCCATAAACCGATTGAGGCCCAAGGTGCAGGCAGGCATCATCACGGCGCTAAAGGCAGTCCGGCAGGAATTCCGGTCGCGATCAAGCTGATGAAGCCCGTGAGATTTCCCCGAATTCGACCTGGGAACTGCTGAAAGAAGACATTCCCAACGTCCCATAGCTACGGCTCGTTGCCGCCTCGCAAACAGCGCCGCACCGAAGCGCGTCACCGCTCCGTAGCATTCTGCGCGCTGCTCTGTCCTGGGGCGTGCCCTGCCGGCTCCACGGCGACGAAGTGGCCCGCTTCGACTTCGTTCAGGACAGCGCGCGTTATCGATGCTCCTTTGTGGCGGAGCTGGCCCGCCTGTTCATGGACCTCGACCGTCCGGCGCTCGCGGCGCCGCCTTGGATCGGCGATAGGGACCGCATCGAGCAGCTGACGCGTATAGGCGTGGCGTGCGTTCTCGAAAATCTGCCGACGCGTCCCGATCTCGACGATCTCCCCGAGATACATGACGGCGACGCGGTGGCTGATCTCCTCGACCACAGCCATGTCGTGGGAAATGAAGAGATAGGCGATGCCGAGCTCCTCCTGCAGCTGCTGCATGAGATCGAGCACGTGCGCCTGCACGGAAACGTCGAGCGCCGAGACGCTTTCGTCGGCGACGATGATTTTCGGCGACAGCGCAAGCGCGCGGGCGATCGCTATGCGCTGCCGCTGGCCGCCAGAAAATTCGTGCGGGTGACGGCGCATCTGTTCCGGCGTGAGGCCGACCCGGCGGAAGAGAGCGGCGACGCGGTCCTCGATCTCGCTCCCCGACGCAACGCGGTGGACGATGAGCGGCTCGGCGACAAGGTCGCCGACCCGCATGCGGGGATCGAGCGACGAATAGGGGTCCTGGAAGACCATCTGGATGTTCCGCCGCATCGCCTTGATGCCGCGCGAGCCAAGCGCGTGCGTTTCTTCGCCGGCGATGCGGATGGCTCCCTCCCAATGGACGAGCCCGAGGAGCGCCTTGGCGGTCGTCGACTTCCCACAGCCCGATTCGCCGACGAGCGACAGCGTCTCGCCGGCGGCGATGCGAAACGAGACGCCGTCGACGGCATGGATGCGCCCGATGCTCCGCTGCAAGATGCCTCCCTTCACGTCAAAGCCCACGGTCAGGTCCTTGACCTCGACCACGGGGGGAAGGCGCTGGCCGGGAGCCGCGCCGAGCGCTCCGCGGAGCGGCGTTGCCTTACCGGACATCGCGCCAAGCCGCGGCACGGCGTCGATCAGCATCCGCGTGTACTCGGCCTCAGGCGCGGTGAAGATGCGCTCAACCGCCCCAGTCTCGACCATCCGTCCCTGATGCATGACAACCACGCGGTCGGCCATCTCGGCGACGACGCCCATGTCGTGCGTGATCAGCATGACCGCCATTCCGAACTGCTGCTGCAGGCCGCGAATGAGATCGAGGATCTGCGCCTGTACCGTTACGTCGAGGGCGGTGGTCGGCTCGTCCGCGATCAGCACCTTGGGGCGGCCCGCCAACGCCATCGCGATCATGACGCGCTGGCGCATGCCGCCCGAGAGCTCGTGCGGATATTGCCTGAGCCGCTCGGCCGGCTCGGGGATGCGCACCGCGGCGAGCGCCTCAAGCGCGATCGTTCGCGCCGCCTTGGATCCCTTGCCGCGATGCACGCGGATCGCTTCGGTGAGCTGCTGTCCGATCGACAGGACCGGATTGAGCGACGTCATCGGCTCCTGGAAGATCATCGCGATGTCGCCGCCGCGCACACGACGCATCGCGGCTTCCGGAAGCGTCGTCAGCACGCGGCCGGCGAGAACGACTGAGCCGGCGGCGATCCGCGCGGAGCCCTCCGGGAGAAGTCGCATCACCGAGAGCGCCGTCATCGACTTGCCCGAACCGGACTCGCCGGCGATGCAGAGCGTCTCGCCGGCGCGAAGGTCGAACGAAAGCTTCTCGACCACGACGAGTGATCCCGCCGGTGTCGCGACCTCGGTGGTGAGATCGCGAACCGATAGGACAGGCTCGCTCTCTTGCGGCGGACGATCGGAAGTCGGAGCGCTCAAGGAATGCCCTGCTTGAAGATCGCGTCAGGCGCGGCAGCCCCCGCGCCCGGCGGGCGAAGAAGCGTCGCCGAACTGGCTCATTCAAATACGACGCGTGGAAAATAGAAGGATACGACCCAATTCGGCTGATCGACGATCTCGCTGATCCTGAGGTCGCCGCAGACCGAGCACAGCATGTAGGCGTCGACGGCGGAAAGCCCGTGATGCGCTGCGAGGATATCGATCATCTGGCTCACCGCCCCGCGCGCCGCCTCCATCAGGTCAGGCGCGATGCCGGTGGAGACCTCGTAGCCCTTGGCATCGAGGTGGCGCGTCGTCGGTCCGGGTGTGGTGAAGCAGGGCGTCTTCAGCTTCAGCGTCTTGTCGACCTCGAAAGTCAGCGCGACGTTCATCGCGCTCTCGATCGCCGTGCCGCATACCTCGCCGTCACCCTGCATGCCGTGCGTATCGCCGACGGAGAAGAGCGCCCCTTCGACCTCGACCGGCAGATAAAGGACCGAGCCGGCGGAAAGGTCGCGGATGTCCATGTTTCCGCCGACGCGGCGCGGCGGCACGACCGAATGCAGTCCGGGTTCGGCCGGCGCTACGCCGATCGTCCCGGCGAAGGGCTTCAGCGGCACGTTGGCGGCGGACGAGAACAGCGCCGGCTTCGCACCGCTCGCGTCGTAGGTCCAAAGATGCAGCGCCGGGTCGGTGAACTGGTCCGCAAGGAGCCCGAAGCCCGGGATGACGGCCGTCCAGCCGAAGCCGGACGGCGTGAACGTGCCGATCGTAACCTTGAGCACGTCGCCCGGCTTGGCGCCGTCGACGTAGATCGGCCCGGTCACAGGATTGACCTTGCCGAAGTCGAGCGACGGGATGTCGGCGGCGGTGCTGCTTTTCAGAACCTGGCCGCCGCCGGCATCGAGGCATTCGAACTCGAGCGTGGTCCCGGGAGCCACCCTTTCGACGGGCGGGAACGCGTTGTCCCACCCGAAGTGATGGTGATTCCCGTGGATCGTATGACGATCCTTCGGACTGTTACTGGGCATCTTTCGCGTAGACGTATTCGTAGTTCACCGGGATGTGGATCGGATCGTTGAAGAGGGAGGGGTCGCCGCCGATCCGCGGCGTGTGCATGGTGTAGCGCACCTCGTCGAAGACCGGGACCCACGGCGCGTCGTCCATGATCTTGATGAAGATCTGCCGCCACATATCGTAGCGCTCCGTCTGCTTCGCCGGATCGATGATTGAATCGGCCTTCTGCGCCTCAGCCTCGCGGTCTTTGTTGCAATACCAGGACCAGTTCCAGCCGCCTTGCACCGCCCCGCCGCAGCCGAGGATCGGTCCGTAGAAGTCGGAGGGGTCCGGGAAGTCGGCGATCCAGGCCATGCCGCCCGACCACACCATCGGCGCCGTGTTCGGTGTGCCGCCGGCGGCGATCACGTTCGCCTGGTCGAGAATCTTGAGCGACGCGTGGATGCCGATTGCGGCGAGGTCTTGCTGGATCGCCTGCGCTATGCGCGGATTGGGATCGATGTTGTTGGCGTAGAGCTCGGTGTCGAAACCGTTGGCAAGGCCGGCGTCCGCAAGAAGCTTCTTCGCGCCGTCGGGATCGAACGGATAGCCCTTATAGTCCTTGTCGTAGCCGGGGATGCGTGAAGGCAGCGGCTGGTTCGCCGGGATCGCCCGCCCGTTGATAATCCGGATGATGCGGTCCTTGTTGATCGCCATGTTCACGGCCTTGCGCACGCGCACGTCGTCGAACGGCTTCATCTGCACGTTGATCGCGATATAGACGGTCTGCAGCTGCGCGCCGGAAGAAATGTTCGCCTTCTGCGCCGGGTCGTTCATGATCTCGTTGAACTTCGCAGGCGGTATGCCGTCGCCGAGCACGTCGACCTCGCCCTTTTGCAGCCGCAGGAGCGAGACGAGCGGCTCCTGCCCGATCTCGAAGATGATCTTGTCGAGCTTCGGAACGCCGGGCCAGTAGTAATCCTTGTTGCGTTCAAGCACGATCTGCTGTCCGAGCGTCCAGTCGGACATGTAGAACGCGCCGCTGCCGTCGGGATGGTGCCCGTAGTCGGCGCCCCATTTCTCGACGTCCTCCTTGGCCACGACCGACGCGAAGTTCAGCCCGATCTCGTGCAGGAAGGTGGCGTCCGGGTGGGAGAGCTCGATCTTCACCGTGTAAGGATCGACGGCGGTGACGCCGGAGAGATGGTCCGCCTTGCCACCCGAGACGTCGTCATATCCCTTGATCGATCCGTAGAAGCCGGCACCCGGGCTCTGCGTCTTCGGATTGACGGTGCGGTCGAGGGAATAAACCACGTCGTCCGCCGTAAGCTCGCGCCCGTTGTGAAACTTCACGCCGTGCCGCAGCTTGAAGGTGTAGGTCAGGCCGTCCGAGGAGACGTCGAACAACTCTCCGCGAGGTCAGGGCGAATGTTGGTCGTTCCTGGCTCGTAGTCCATGAGCCGGCTATAGAGGCTCTTGATGATCGACCAGTTCTGCCAGTCATAGCCGATGGCCGGGTCGAGCGTGGCCATGTCGTCCTTGAAGGAGACCACCATCTGGCCGCCCTGCTTGATGTCGTCGGCGCTCGCCGGCGCGGCGAGGCCGAACGCAACCAGCGCGAGACCTGCATAGAGAAGCTTCCCCATCTCCCTGCCCCTTTCCTCTGTGGCGCACCCTTTCCCGCCAGTTCAGCGGACCTTGATGCGCGGATCAATGAGCGGTGCGATCAAATCTGCAAGAAGGTTGCCAAGGACGATGGCGCAAGCGGAGACCAGAGTCACGCCCATGATGATGGGAATGTCGATGCGCTGGATCGCCTGCCAGGCGAGCTGACCGATGCCCGGCCAGCCGAAAACGCTCTCCACCACAACCACGCCGCTCATGAAGTACCCGATGTCGATCCCGATCATGGCGATGATCGGCAGCAGCGCGTTCGGAAGCGCGTGCCCGACGACGACGTTGAAGCGGGCGAGGCCCTTGGCGCGGGCCGTGCGCACATAGTCCTGCCGGAGAACGTCGAGCATCGAGGAGCGCATCATGCGCGCGTACCATCCGGCGCCGAGGAGGCCGAGGGTGAGGGAGGGGAGCACCAAGTGCCTGAGCGTCCCGTAGCCGCCGATCGGAAACCATCCGAGCTCCACAGCGAAGACGTAAAGAAGCAGGATCGCGACGACAAACTGCGGTGCCGAGACAGCGACGAAGGAAAGCACCATCAGCATCTTGTCGACGAAGCGCCCTCGGTTCAATGCCGCCACGACGCCAAGTGTCAGCCCGAACGTCAGCTCGCAAAGGATGGCGCCCACCATCAGAAGCAGCGTCGCCGGAAGCCGCGAGCGTATCAGCTCGCTGACCTCGCTCTTCTGCACATAGGAGCGACCGAGATTGCCGTGCGCGAGCGAAATCAGATAGCGCCAATATTGACGGTAGATCGGAAGGTCGAGGCCGAGCTGATGGCGGATGTTCGCGACCGTCTCCGGCGTCGCGCTGCGCCCGGCAATCTGACGCGCCGGGTCGGCGGGGAGCATGTAAAGAAGCACGAAGGTGACAAGCGTGATCCCGAGTAGGATCAGCGCCGACTGGAGCAGCCGCCGGGCGAGATAGGCCGCCATCAGTAGCGGCCCTTCTGTGTCGGGTCGAGGATCTCGCGGAGCGCGTCGCCAAGCAGGTTGAAAGCGAGCGCAAGCACGATGATGCAGAAGCCCGGCACGAAGACGAGCCAGGGTGCGGAGGTGAAGTAGGTCTGGTTTTCGAAGATGATGTTGCCCCAGGAGGGCGTCGGCGGCTGCACGCCGATGCCGAGGAAGGACAGCGTCGCCTCGAGAAGCACGGTGGTCGAGATGCCGAGCGTCCCCAGACGATGATCGTCGGTAGCAGGTGGGGCAGGATGTGTCGGATGAGGATGCGGATGCGCCCGGCGCCGATCGCGCGCTCCGCGGCGATGAACTCCCGCTCGGCGAGCGAGCGCGTCTCCGTATAGATGATGCGCGCGACCTGTACCCAGTTCACCAGCGCGATCACCAGCGCCACGATCCAGAGGCTCGGGTGGAAAAGCGCCGCGAGCACGATCGCAAGGAGCAAGGCGGGGAACGCCATCATCAGATCGGTAAAGCGCATCAGCGCCATTCCGGCGATGCCGCGGAAGAATCCGGCCGTGATTCCGACAACAGCGCCGATCGCGACTGCGATGCCGTTCGCGACGACGCCGATGATCAGTGACGTGCGCGCGCCGAAGAGAAGGCGTGAGAGCAGGTCCCGTCCCAAGAGGTCGGTGCCGAGCAGGAAATGGAAATTCGGAGGAAGCGGCGACCCTTCCAGGGTCAGTCCATCGAAAAGCTGAGCGGCCGGATCGTATGGCGCAACGAGCGGCGCGGCAATGGCGAGGGATGCGATCACGATGATCACGACCGCTCCGAACACGGCGAGCGGCCGCCGCAGCAGCGCGGCCACGAGCCCCGACTTCGGGCTGCAGCAGCGACTTGTCGACGAGCGACGCACCGATCTCTTCGGGGGCAAGGGACATCCGTTCCGACTATACGCGCTTGGCTTCCGAAGCAAAATCGGAGCGACCGGGGACGGCATCAAGCCGTCCGCACCGACCGGTGTCGGGCACCATTGCGTGGCACGCGGCCAAAACATGGGCGTTGCCGTGAAAATGTTCGCCTCCAAGTGCGGCGGGGAGTGTGAATCGGCCCAGCGGCGGCTACGCGCCACGCGGCGGGCGAGGGCGCGTTATTCGGGTGCCGCCTGGTGGCGTGCGCTGAAGTATCCGCGGAGGACGGACTCAGCGTCGCGGAACTGTTCGTCGAGCAGTGTCTCCGCCCGATCCGCCTGGCCGGCTTTGATCGCTTCGACGATCGGGATGTGCGCTCCGAGAATATGGGTGCGCTTGTCGGCGGCGAATCGGTTCGTGGCGGCCGTGTGACCGATGCTGACGACAGCCTCGATGACTGGCGCGAGCGACGCCCATGATTGAAGGAGAAATCGACTTTGGCCGAACTCGACGATCGTCCGGTGGAAGGCGATGTCGAGCTCGACGAAACGGGCTTCATTCAAGTCGGCGGTGAGCTGTTCAAGAGCCGCTTCGACGGATGCCGTGGGAATTCGGCTTCAATGCCCCAGCGGACAGCGGTCGCCTCGAGCAGGTGGCGCACGCGGAACAGGCTCGCGAGGTCGTCAAGCGAAAAGCCGGCGGAGGCCATTCCCCCCGATGGGAGGGTCTCTACGAGGCCCTCGGCTTCGAGCACCTGGAGCGCGCTCCGAACCGGTCCCCGGCTGACGCCAAAGTCCGCCGCGAGCTGGTGCTCCACGAGTTCGGGTCCCTTTGGGCAGGTGGCCGTTGATGATCGCCATCCTCAGTTCGGCGAGGATGCGTCCCGAAAAAAGGCTGCGCGGGAGCTTGGCCGGAACGGTCGTGCGCGCGAACAGGGCAGGCTCTCTCCCGTTGTCCACTAGTGCTCCCGCTTCTGCTCGGTCGTGTCCGGGAGGGAAAGGCCGGCGAGGTATTCCATCGCCGACCGGGCCGCCTCCTGCCACTCGGACGTCCGGTAGATCTTTACGGACACGAAGCGCCGGTAGTCCATGCTTTTCAAGGCCCGCAATACCCCAGGAAGATCGGCGTTGCCGCTTCCGAGAAGGCCGCCGTTGCTCTCGCAGAGATGCACGTGCCGGAGCTTCTTCCCGACGTCGAGCACGGATCCGACCGGTGAGTGCTCCTCGATGTGCAGGTGGAGCGTGTCAATCATCGGTCCGACCGCGGGCGATGCAATGCGCTCGATCGTCGTGAGAACCTCACTGACGGAGTTGTTGAAGCCGACTTGCAGATGGTTCACGGGCTCGAGCACCACCTGCACCCCTTGCTCCTGCGCTGCCGTGCCCACTTCGCGCAGGCACTCCACGATGCGATCGCTGGCGATCCGGGGATCGGGCTCATCGGTCCGCAGGCCTTGCAGGAGACCGACGATCAGGATCGCGTCGAGACGTCGAGCGACTTCGAGGAACGATATCAGCTTCGTCACCGTCTTCTTGCGCACAGACGCGCTCGGTGAGCTGAGGCAGAGACCCTCGGCGTAGGCACCACCCGTCAATAGCGAGGGGATTGCCATGTCGAGCTCTGCGGCGCACGCCTCGACCCGCTCGACATCGATTCCGGATGCGCCGGCGACGTCCAACTCGATGCCCTGATATCCAAGTTTCCGCAGGACGTCGAGCATCTCCCGGAGTTCACCGTCTGCGGAGCTCGGCGGTGCGTTCACGACGATGTAGCTGAGCGGAAACATGCCGGGTGGGTGGGAAATCGTCATCTCAGGCCCTTTCGATCGTTCGCAGTCCGGCCGCCGCGCCCCCGGCTTGGGTTTCGCTCTGAACGAGCGTCTCCGCGCCGCCTTCGGTGATGAGGTAGGTGTCCTCGATGTGGAGCGACGCGTCGCCGAGGCCGAAGAGCGATGCCTCGAGATTGACGACCATCCCCGCCTGGATTTCGAGATCGGCCGCGACGTCGACACATTCATCTCGAAGGCGATCATCGACAGGCGGCACGAGGAGTGGGTATTCACGGATTTCGATCCCCACGCCGTGTCCTTGCACGATCGCGTCGGGGAATGCGCCGACGCACTCGGTCATCGCCTTGTGGACGGCCGAAGTCGTCGCATGCGACGCGAGGAGATCGTAGCCCGCCGAGAGCGCCGCCTCGAGTGCGGAAGAGGCAAGGCGCTCGTCGCGCGTCAATGCCCTGAGACGCAGTGTCGTTCCTGCGTCGCTGACGGCGAGCGCGGTGCGGCACCCGTGGTCGAGATACGTGACCGTGTCGGCGGTCAGCATCGTGGATCGGTCTGTCGCGATCCCGCGCCCGCCGTGCGAGAGCGCGAAGTGCTCGATCGCCGCTCCGCGGCTACCCACCGCTTCGGCATATGCATCGGCCAGCTCTCCGAGCCGGGCTCCCGGCCAGGCGAGCTCAAGTGCGGCAGCCAGCGCGTTGGCCGCTGTGCCGGTGACCTTGCGAAGGTGCTCTATATGGGCCGCACTCTTGATGCCTCGTGCGAGGCGGAGCAACGTCGTGCAGTCCCGCAGGGTGGCGTTTGGACACTCTGCTGCCAGAAGCTCTCGCCAGCGCGGCAGCAGGCCGTCCGCCTCGAAGCCGATGTTGCCGTCGGCAACGCCTCGGTCCTTCAGCGCGCGTGCGATTGCCCCCTCCGGAGTGCGGCTGAAGCCCGCACCGACATCGACGAGGGCAGCACGGGCGGGGTCGCCGTAGGTCCAGCATTCGGCCCCGGCCGAGGTTGCATCGCGCGCGAAGAGCGCATCGACGATCATTGCGACGGGGCGGTCGCCGGCGACGAAGACGGCATAGGTGCGGATCAGATCGCCCGACCCCCAGGGACTGACCATGAACTGCCGGAACTGTCCGTCGAGCCACGATCGATAGCCGGCGAGAGCAGCGACGGTCGCAGGGTCGGTGGCGATGACCGCGTCGAGCCCGGCAGACGCCATCAGCCGTTCCAGATTCGACCGTTCGACTAGCACGTCGTCATCGCCCGGCCGTTAGCGGTTTGTCGGTTCGGCTCTGATCGGCGATCGCCCGATCGGTGTCGGGGTCGGTCACGATGTACCTGACGATCTCCTCCACCGTCAGGCCTTCTGTGCTGAGGTCGGCCGCAACTCGGCCTTCGTACAGGACAGTGACGCGGTCGCAGATCGAAAGCACGTCGTTCATCCGGTGGGTGATGAGCACGATCCCAATTCGATTCGCACGCAACCGCCGGATCGTGTCCAGCGTCGCCTTCGCCTGGCGCACTCCAAGCGCGGCGGTCGGCTCGTCGAGTATCAGGACACGCGGTGAGAACGACACCGCCCGAGCGATCGCCACCGACTGTCGCTGGCCGCCCGACAGAAGACGGACGGGAACCTTCGTTGAGGGAAGCCGTATCTCCAGAGTCTCCAGATTGCGGCGTGTCTGGGCATGCATCCAGCGGTGGCGGACGATGCCGAACCGCGTCGGCTCACGTCCGACGAAGAAGTTGTCGGCGACGTTCAGGTCATCGCAGAGCGCAAGGTCCTGGAAGAGCATCGTGATGCCTTGGACGTGCGCATCGCGCACGCTCGAGAAGTTCCGAGCCGTTCCATCGATCACGATTCGACCGTTGTCGGGGCTCAGCGCGCCCGCCATGATCTTTGCAAGCGTCGACTTTCCCGCGCCGTTGTCCCCGACGAGACCGACGACCTCGCCCGGTCGCACGCTGAAGTCGACGCCCTTCAGCGCCCGGACGGCATTGAAGGTCATCTCGATGCCGCGCAGATGCACGCCCGAGGTCATGGTGTCGTCGGCCTCGATGTTCATCACGCACGCGCCTGGCTACGGCGAATCTGGTCGAGCGCGACCGCACCGATCAGAAGCGCTCCGCGAACGACGGTCTGCCAGGTACCGGCTGCACGTTCAGCAGCACGAGCCCGTTGGCGATCACGCCGAGGATGAGAAGGCCCAGCACCGTGCCGGCGATCGTGCCGCGCCCGCCGGTCAGGCTCGCGCCGCCGAGGATGATCGCGGTGACCACGTAGAGCTCCAGCCCGGCTCCGGTATTCGAGGTTGTCGCGCCGAGTTGTGACACGTAGATCAGGCCGCTCAGGGTGAAGGCGAGACTTGAGAGCAGGAAACCGACGACGATCAGCCGATCACCCCGGATTCCGGCCAGATCCGCGGCGACGCGATTGGACCCGATCGCGTACATCTGCCTGCCGAACCGGGTGAACTTCATCACGAACGCGAACAGGATCGCGATCCCGAAGAACAGAAAGCACGGCAGCGGGATAGTCAGGAGCGGCCGCGCATTGCCGAGCGCATCGAAACCGTTGACGCTGGCCGACTGGCCCTGCGTGATCAACAGCCCAGCGCCCTGAAAGATCGCCAGCGTCCCAAGGGTCGTGATGATCGCGTTGACGCGCAGCACCGTGACCGCGAACGCGTTCAGCGCGCCACAGAGCAGGCCGACCCCGAGCGCTCCCAGAACGCCCACGGCGATGCCGTAGCGAACGGCAAGCGTCGCCATCACCACGCCTGTCAGCAGCGTCCCGGAACCGACCGACAGGTCGAGCTGTCCGGCGACGAGCAGAAGCGTTCCGGGTGCAGCGATGATGCCGGCCACGGAGACGGCGTAGACGATGTTGATCAGGTTGTTGGTCGTCAGGAAGTACGGCGCGCCGATCGAGAAGTAGGTGAACAGCGCCGCGAGGACGACGACGAGAACTGCCAACCCGGAAGTCGCCGGCAGCGGCCGACGTCCCGTCGCGGCGACCGCGTCGCCGCCGCTATCAATGTTGAGCGCGCCCAGCACCGGCTGAATCATCCGGCGAAGGCCCGCAGGCGCGCTCTCGTCCCGCTTTATGACGTTCACATCGACCCTCCGGGCCGGCGGCCAAAGGGATCGAGGCTCTGCCTGCGCCGAACCTCGATCCCATGACGCACGAAAGCACTGCGGGCGCCGGATCGTCGACACCGGGGATACGCGCCTAGCTCATCCACGGTGCGGACGCTCGTTCAACTCGGCTTGCACCCTGCGAGCTTGGGGTAGAATTCGGGGATGTTGCTGCGATCGCCGAACGCGCTCTTGATATAGAGCGTCGGCGGGATCTTCTGCCCCTTGATCGCGCTGATGATATTCTGGACCGCGACCTGCCCGTAGTGCTCCGGGAACAGCAGCGAGTCGCCGAGCCAGTCCGGGTTCTTCATCAGATCGCAGAGGTTGCTCGCATCCGCACCAAATCCCACGACCTTCACGTCGTCGGTTCGATTCTGCGACTTGATCGCCGCCAGCGCACCGAGCGTCATGTCGCCGTTGGTCGAGAGCACGATCACCTTCTTCGGACTCGGCACCGCCGTCAGTGCATCGGTGACAAGACGCTGGGCGTCCGCCGGCGTGTTCGTTCCGAGCAACAGACGCACATCATGCGGGTCCCCGCACACGCTCGCGAAGCCCGCCTTGATCGCATCTCGGCGCTGGACGATGATCGACCCCGACGCGGTCTCGCCGACGATGAACATCGCATCGTACTTGCATCCGTTCGTGGCCTTGTAGGCTTCGCCCCCGCCCTTGCCGGTGATCAGGCCGGCGCCGACGTTGCTGACGCCCAGGAACGAGATCATGCAGGGCTTCTGATTGATGTCGATCGCGATCACCGGGACATCCGGCCCCGCGGCGCAGATCTTCGGAGCGACATCCTCGTGAACCTGGAAATTGAGAATTCCGTCGACGTGCTGTGTCTTGAAGTTCTGGGCGCACTGCAGTGCCGTGGCCGCGTCGAGCTTCGAATCGCAGACGATCAGCTTCGCCCCGGCGATCTTCGCGTCCTGCTGGATTCCCTGCGTGACCGTATGGATATAGGCGATGCTCTCGCCCAGCGAGATATAGCCAATGGTAAGGCCCGCGCCGCTTCCCGGCTCGGTCGGCACCAGAGGCGCGAAGACCGGAGCCTCCATGCCAGCCGCGGTCCCACTGTCTTCCGCTCCAGCAGGAGCACTTGTTGCAGCAACCGCCACGAACACGGCCAATCCAAATATGGCCGTCACCCTCCCAACATAGGCATGCATCAGGCTACCCTCCCTGTCGCCTCGTCTTCCGATGACGGTTAACCGTCAACGGGCGGTTGGACCCTACGAGGCCCGTGCGGCTTTTTCAAGAGTGTCCGAGGACACAGGCCCCGCGGGGCTCACGGCATTGGGCGTGAATTCGGCATGGGTCGCGACGCCAATCGCCGTCGCACTCATTTAATCGGTCGTACAAATGGGGTTCTGCGTGCGCCCCGATTTACAAGTCAGCGCCATTTGCATGCCGATCCGGCTCCCATGCCCACCGCCGCGCAGCAGCAAGACGCGTCAGGTGCGCACGCCCTCCGACTGGCGATAGCGGTCGAGCGTGACGGCGCCGATGATCACCAGGCCCTTGACGATGTATTGCCAGACGTCGGGCACGCCAGTGAGGATCAGCCCGTTGCTCATCACCGCAATGATCAGCGCCCCGATCAGCGTGCCCCAGATGGACCCGGTGCCGCCGACAAAGCTGGTGCCGCCGAGGATCACCGCGGCGATGGCGTCGAGCTCGTAGGACTGGCCTAGCTGGATGCCGTTGGCGGCATAGAGGCGGCCGGCGGACATCACGCCGCCGAGGCCGGCACAAAGCCCGGAAAAGCTGTAGACGAAGAGCAGCACCGCCCAGACGCGGATGCCGGCGAGGCGGGCGCCGCTCGGATTGCCGCCGACCGAATAGACATAGATGCCGAGCACCGTCCGGCGCAAAATGAACCACGACGCGACGATGGTGGCGGCGGCGATGACCACCAGGAACGGAATGCCGAAAAGCGTGCCGCTGCCGACATAGGCAAAGGGCAGGTCGGTATTGATGACGGTCTTATCCTGGCCGAGAAGCCGTGCGAAGCCGCGCACCGCGGTCAGCGTGCCAAGGGTCACGATGAAGGGGGGCAATCGAAAGCCGGCGATGAGGCCACCGTTGATGGCGCCGCAGATCAATCCTGCCAGCAACCCCGCCGGGAGTCCGAGCCAGCCGAAGCCTTCCCAGCCGGGGAGCTTGGAGACGACAAGTGCCACCATGGCGGCGGCGGCAAGCATCGAGCCGACGGAGAGATCGATGCCGGAGGTGAGGATAACGAAGGTCATGCCGGCTGCGAGCACGACGTTGATCGATGCCTGCTGGGCGACGATCGAAACGTTCTGCAGTGAGAAGAAGCGGTCGTTCAGAAGCTGGAAGACGATGCAGACCAGCACGAGAACCGGCAGCATGCCGAGCGTCCGCAACCCTAAGCCGACCCCCCGGCGTACGAGGTGCATCGCCGGCGCTCGCGCGGCGGCCGCCTGTCCGGAGCTTTCCTCGCGGCGCATCGTCATTGCCCCGCGCTCCGGGCTTCGGTGTCCTCGGCGGTGGCCAACTGCATCACGGCTTCCTGGGTGAGCGGCGTTCCGTCATCAGGGTCGAGCTCGCCGACGATACGGCCGGCGCGCATCACCAGCACGCGGTCGGCGACGCCGATGATCTCGGGCAGCTCGGAGGAAATGAAGACGATTCCCATGCCGCTGCGGGCGAGCTCGTCCATGATTCGATAGATTTCCGACTTGGCCCCGATATCGACCCCGCGGGTCGGCTCGTCGAGGATCACCACCCGCGGCCGCGGCTGCAGGAGGCGCGACAGAAGCACCTTCTGCTGATTGCCTCCTGAAAGCGACCCGACTAGGCTGCGCGCGCTCTTCACCCGGATGGAAAGGGACTCGATCGCACTCCTGGCGCGGCTGTTGGATTTCGCGAAATCGACGATTCCGGCGAGCCGCGCATCGGCCGCCAGCACCATCGTGTTGACGTTGTCGCGCATCGACATGTCGAGGAACAGGCCGAGGCTCTTCCGATCCTCGGTCAGGTAGACGATGCCGGCATCGATGGCATCGCGCGGCGTCGCGATGGCGAGCTCCTCACCATCGAGCGTGATGCAGCCGCCGGTCTTCGGATCGGCGCCGAAGATCAGCCGCGCCATCTCGGTGCGGCCCGAGCCGACAAGGCCCGCGATCCCGAGAATCTCGCCGCGGCGCAAGCCAAACGAGCAGCCGTGGACGCGCCGGCCATCGCGGATGTTCTCGACCGCGAAAAAGGGATTGCGGTCAAGCGGCTCGCTGCGCGCTTCCTTCTTGTAGAAGCCGGCGAGGTCGCGCCCGACCATCATCCTGACGATCCTTTCGGGCGTCAGCGCGTCGCGCGCGATCGTGCCCACCAAGGCGCCATCGCGGAGCACCGTGACGCGGTCGGCGAGGCGCGCCACCTCCGCCATGCGATGGCTGACATAGATGACGGCGAGACCGCTTTCGCGCAGCTTGACGATGAGATCGAACAGCCGCTCCGATTCATGCGCGGAGAGCGCCGCGGTCGGCTCGTCCATGACGAGGATGCGGGCATTGGCGTGGATGGCGCGGGCGATCTCGACGAGCTGGCGCTCGGCAAGCGAAAGGCTCGATACGACGTGGGCGGGGGAAAAGGCTGCGCCGAGGCTTTCGAGGATTCCGCGGCAGCGCGCCTCCATCGCCTTCCTGTCGGCGAAGATGCCCTTTCTGATCTCGCGGCCGAGGTAGATGTTCTCGGCGACCGTGAGGTTCGGGCTCAGGCTCAGCTCCTGGTAGATGACGGCGATGCCCATGGCGAGGGCGGCGGCGGGGGTGTCCATCTTCGCCGGCACGCCATCGATGCGGATTTCGCCCTGGTCGGCGGCGTGCACTCCGGCGAGAACCTTGATCAGCGTCGACTTGCCGGCACCGTTCTCTCCCATCACCGCGTGGACCTCGCCCGCGACGACCGAGAGGTGCGCATCGACCAGCGCGTGAACGCCGGCGAAATGCTTGGAGATGCGCCGCATTTCAAGAAGCGGAGTGGCGCTTTCCGACACACGCTCCGCTGCGATCGTCCGGCGGTCATCGGTCATTGCGAAGCGCGCCATTCACCTGGCATTTGCGGCATCGCGCGACGTTCCCGCCGCGCGATGCGCGAGATGGAATGAGGGCTGGCCCGCGGCCTAGTTGGCAGTCCAACCCTTGTACTGGGCGATATTATCGCGATTGACGATGGTCGGGGTGATCAGAATCACGGGGGAGTCCGGCTTCTTGCCCTCGAAGATATCGTAGCCGACCCTGACGGCCTGGCCGCCGACGTCGAACGGCGATTGGGCGGCCGAGCCGACGAAGTTGCTGGTCGGATCCTTCAGAGCCGCTTCGGCCTCGGGCGAGCCGTCGATGCCGGTGATCGCCACCTTGCGCCCGAGTTGCTTGGCCGCAAGATCGGCGCCCATCGCCATCTGATCGTTGATCGAGAAGACACCCTCGATGTCCGGGAAGCGCGTAAACAGGGTCTGCATCACCTTGAGGCCCGAGTCGCGCGAGCCGTCGCCGCGCTGGTCGGAGGAGATGACCTTCATGTCGGGATACTGCGCGATGGCCTCCTTGCAGCCGTCGACACGCTGCTGGATCGCCACCATCGGCACGCTGTCGATGATGACCACGTTGCCTTTGTGCTTGAGATAGTCGGCAAGGTACTGGCACGAAACGCGGCCCGCTGCGGTGTTGTCGACGGTGATGTTGACGAGCGCCCCCTTGGCGCCTGCGTCGAAGCCGACAACCGTGATACCGGCGTCGAGCGCTTTCTTGACCTCCGGCGCAATCGCCTCGAAGTCGGCGGCGTTGATGAAGATGATGTCGGTGCCGGCGGCGATCATCGTATCGATGGCGCTGACCTCCTTGTTGAGGTCGTAGTCATGGGACACGACGTTGACCGTGGCGTCCGGCGCTATCTTCTTGACCTCGGCCCGCATGCCATTCGCGAGCGCCACATAGAAAGGATTGCCAAGCGGCCCGAGCGTAACGCCCACGGACTTCAGTTCCTTGGCCTGCGCCCCCGCCGACAGCGAAAGCGCCAATACGACCGCAGCGGCCATCAGTGCTTTTGACATTCACCCTCTCCTTGGTTTGCAAATCGCTCCCTAGCGATGCTCTTTGGATTTTCATGATCCCCGCGGGATCGTTGTTGATCGCTGTCGGAATCTCGCTCTTCGCGGCTCCCGCAATCCGCAGAACGTCTCCGCCGCCCGCAATCTCCAGCGGGAAGCGGTCTCTCCGGCCGCGACGAGCGACAGCCCTCGCCGAGGTATAAAACGATTTAAGAACAAGCCCGGCGCGCTTGTCAACTGCGGATCGCTGGCGCGTATGCGACTTCTCTTAAGGAGTCCGTTCCGAGCCGACAGCAACAATCAATTCGCAACACGGCTATGCGTGATGATCACGATTGACCCGCCGCCTCGCCCTATATAAAAACGGTTTAAACAGAAGAGGCGTCCGAACGTATCCGTCTTGCAATGCCCGTGGCGGGCGATCGGCAGTCATGACGGCACGCTCGCGGCGTTCCGCGAAGAGATCAGCAAGAGAAACGCTGCAAAGCCTGGACGAAGGGAAATCCTCGATGAGCACTGTCGAAGACAGCCATTTCAAAGTGAAGGCCGATGAAGTGAAGCCCAACTCCACGCTCAAGGAGGAGCGCGGCTGGCATAAAATGGATGTCCGCTGGCTCGTCACAAGCCGGAACATGGATTCGAAGCAGACGGTCGTCGGACGCACGATCATGCCGCCGGGCGTGAAGTCCAAGCACGCCATCCACCGGCACCCGAATGCCGAGGAGTGGGAGTACATCGTCTCGGGCGTGGCGCTGAAGCACGTCGGTGGCGAGTCGTTCACTCTCCGCGCCGGCGAGCTCGCCTTCATTCCGCGCAATGTCTATCACGGGCTGGAAAATGCCTCCGATACGGAGCCGCTCGTGACGCTCTGGGGATATTGCGGCGCCTCCAGCCTGGAGGAAGCCGGCTACGTCATCCCGGAAGACGACAAGAAATAGTCGCGTCAGACCTCGTCCCGCCCGCGTACCGGGCGGGCACGTTTGCCGAGCGGCGTGAAGGAAGGGCTGGCGCGCTGCGCCAGCCCTATGATCCGTCAGGTCCCCCGCGTCAGAAGATCGTCGATCGCATCGAAGTCGCCTTCGTGCCGGTGCTGTATCTCGTCGTGCCTCAGACGGATCTCACGCGTCGGCCGGATGTCGAAGCCGACCCGCGAGGCGATGTAGTCGCGCAAATCGCGAACCATCGTCCGCAGCGCGTCGACGTCCTGGCCGATCAGCTTCCCCTGCCATTTCCGCAAGCTCCCCGCCACGAAGACCATATCGATGTTGCTGCTTTCGGTGGACAACACGATCGTGCCGACCGCGTTGTTGACCGGCATATTGTTGAGGTCCTCTGCGCGGATCGCGATGAGGTCCGCATATTTTCCGGGTGACAGCGTCCCGATCTGATCGCCAAGCCCTACGGCCTCCGCCGCATAGCGTGTCGTGAATTCGAGCGCGTCGCGGTGGCTTATCAGCGTCGGTGCGTCGTTCTCGCCCGCGTATTTCCGCGCCTTCGCCAACATGCGTTGCGTCGTCACAGTGGTCCGCATCTGGGTGAACATGTCGCCCGCCAGGCACACCTCGACGTCGCCGCTGAGACACGGCCGGATGCCGTGATCGAGCGCCGCCTGGATGACCGGCACGCCGCTGCCAAGCCCGAGTTGCTGTTCGGAGGTCGTGGCGAGCGTGATCTTCGTT
Organism: uncultured Alphaproteobacteria bacterium; assembly: GCA_963750115.1. Taxonomy (GTDB): domain Bacteria; phylum Pseudomonadota; class Alphaproteobacteria; order Rhizobiales; family Afifellaceae; genus DASWJZ01. The sequence goes on from CAVVPM010000009.1 coordinate 278,526, forward strand.
CCAGCCTCCGCGATCAGCTGCCAGCCCTCCTCCGGCATGTCGTTGCAGTGGATCAGGGTCAGGTCGCTGCCGAGCAGGCCCGCACGCCCGAGGTCGACGATCTCGTCGCAGCGTTGCCCCATGATCGCATCCATGGTGATGCCGAAGCCGTGCTCACGGGCAAAGGCAAGGAGAGCCGGCACCGGCCATGGGCGGCGCATGTCGATGAACATGCGAACCGTCGTGAGCGAGTTGAGCGGCCGAGCAATATTGCTCGCGCACGCGGATGAGGTCGTGCGGCAGATGCTCCTCCCACACGCCGGTATTGGAGGGGCCGCCGGCATGGACGGCGCGAATGCCGGAATCGATATAGGATTTGAAAACCGCATCGGCATGTGCCCGCGTGCGCAAATTGTGCGAGCAATCCGTAATGCAGGTGACGCCCGCGTCGAGCAGCGTCAGCATCGTCAGGAAGTTGCCGACATAAAGGTCATGCGGGCGGTATTCGATCGCGAAATCGCCGTGCAGTGTCTTCACATATTCCGACAGGTCGGCGTCGGGGATCACGCGGCGGAACTGATTCTGCCAGCAATGCCGATGGCCATCGATGATGCCCGGCAGGACGATCATCCCGCCCATCTCGACGACGATCGCTCCACCGTCGGCCGCCACATCGGAGAGATCCGCGCCGACGGCCTCGATCCGCTTGCCGCGGATCAATACGTCGCCGGCGTCGAAATCTCCGATCGCCGGATCGATCGTAACGACCGTGGCACCTCTCAGGAGGATGCGGTCGCGAGGTCCGGCGCGATCAAGGCGGGCCTTAGTCGCTGCCCACTCTGCCGGGCTTTGTTCGTAATAAGCTCGCACGCGCATGGCTTCTCCCCATTCGATGCCGGTTCTTCTTCGTTCCGCCGTCTTGAACGCGGCGCCCCGTCAAAGCTTCTGCACCGCTCCACCATTTCGCGTGGACGCAACGATTGCCTCGAACAATCGGATGTTCTCGATCAGCTCCTCGTCGGTGAAGCGATAGGTGCCGCGGCCTTCGACGGCGTTCGCCCATGCCTCAAAGTTTTGCGTCACCGTGTCGGTCGCCTCATAAGTGACCACTCGGCGGCCGCTCGCGTCGCGATGCGTCAGGATCGTCGGCTTGTTTTGATCGACGTTGTCCTCGCTGACGATCTCCACCCAGCCTTTGTCGCCGTAGAGCGTGAAGCGGCCGTAAAACGGCGTGACCGACAACGACGAGAACGTCGCCCGCACGCCGGATTTGAAGACAATGCCGACGGTCACGAAATCCTCCGCCGGAGGATCGAAGATCATGCTCGCTGAGCGTGCGCGCACCTCCGCGGGCGGCCCGGCGATGTTGATGAAGAGGTCGGTGTGGTGGATGCCGACAGCAGTCATCATTCCAGCCGGGGCGCTCGCCGGGCTGAGCCGCCAATTGTCCTTCGCGAGCCTGCGGAAATTGTCGTGGCTGACGTTGCTTTCGAAAAGGAGCAGTTTGCCGAGCGTCCCCGCATCGACCATTTTCCTGAGCTCCTCGAAGGCCGGCTCCCAGCGCCTTTCGTGACCGACGCCGAGCACCTTGCCGGCCTTGCGGCTGGCTTCGACGACGCGCTTCGCGCCGGCGCCGGTCATCGTCAGCGGCTTTTCGCAGAAGAGGCTCTTGCCGGCGGCGATCACGCGGAGCGCCTGCTCTTCATGAAGCGCATGCGGCGTCGCGAGCACCACGCCTTGGATCGTCGGATCGGCAAGAGCTGCGTCGAGCGTCGTGTCGAGCTTGAACCCGTGCGCCTCACGGAACTCTTCGATTCCGGCCGGCGGCGTCGGGTCGACGCCGTAAGCCACCTCGAATCGCGGACTGTTGCGGAGGCACGCTATGATCTGTTTGCCCCACCAGCCCAAACCCGCCACCGCCACCTTCATCCGTTCCGTCTCCCTGGCCCGATCGCTTCCATGCCGTTCGTTACGAGAGTCAGGCCCGCGCCGCCGCGCCTTCAGGGTCGAGCCCGTCCGAGATTTCCACGTTTTCGCTTCTGAGCTTCACGCCGGCCATCAGCGCCATCGTCTCGAAGAGCGTGGCGAAGTCCTGCGCCAGATAGGCGTCCGGGTCGGGCTTGGTCCTGGCAACGCCGAAGTGCGCCTGAAAGATCTCGCGCGTCGCCGCCGTGATCGGCATCGGCACCTCGTGCTGGCGGGCAAGCGCGAGCCCAAGATCCATATCCTTGCGCTGCCCGGCGATCGGGAATGTCGTCGTCCAGTCGAGGTTCACGAGCGGGGGCGTCTTGTAGCGGGTGAAGGTGGAGCCCATGACGCTGTCATTCAGGAACTGCAGGAAGGCGTGACGCGCTATCCCGGCTTTCTGGGCGAGGAGCGTGATCTCCATCATGTGTTCGACGACGACGGCGAGGTGCAGATTGACGGCGATCTTGCACATGCGCGCGAGCTCGCCCTCGCCCGCATAGGCCGCGCCCCTCGGCGCAATCGCGAGAAGCAGAGGCTTCACCTCTTCGTAGGCGTCGCGTGGGCCAGAGACGACGCAGCAGAACTTCCCCGCGCGCACGCACTTCGGATTGCCGCTCACCGGCGCGGCGAGGAACTTCACGCCGAGCTTGTCGAGGCCTTTCCGAACCACGGCTAACTCGTCCATGCCTATTGTGGAGCAGTCGACGAGAATCCGCGGCGTCCGCGTGATGCCTTCGCGGAACATGCCCTGCGGGCCGAAGCACACCTCGGCGACGTCCTTTCCTGTGTTCAGCATGGTGAAAAGCACGTCGACGCCGGAGAGATCGGAACGCGAGTCGACCGCCCTTGCGCCCTTCAGCTCCGCGGTCTCCGCCTTGGCGCGGGTGCGGTTCCAGACCGAGACGTCATACCCGCCCCTGACCAGGCGCGCGGCCATCGGCGCGCCCATCCGCCCAACACCAATCCATCCAATCTTCATGGTCGTTCCTCTTCTTGCCTCTGACGGTCACGCGGCCCCACGATGAACATTCGACGCTGGTGTCTCCGCGCATTCGCCGAGCGCATTCCTGATCTCCGCCACGGCAACGTCTGCATCCGCATCGCTGATGACAACGATCTTGGTGCCCGGCGGGGTCGTCCAGCGATTCAGCCGCACCGGCTGATGGAACATCCGCTGCACGCCATGGATCACGATCGGCCGCGGATCGTCGGTCGTATGGACGACCCCCTTGATGCGGAGGAGAGACTCCCCGCGCCTGCCGATGATGTCGCCGAGGCGCCGCGAAAAGGCCTCCCAATCGACGCGAGCGTGCGCTTCGAGGAGCCAGGTCCTTGCGGCGTGCGAGAGGTGATCATGATCGCCGCCGTGATCGCGGGCGTGAGCCCGGTGCGCCGCAATTCCGAGCCACCGATCAACGTCGGGGCACGCCCTCGCATTGTAGAGGGAGGCGCTGAGAAGCGCTTCCGCATCGACCCTCCCGTGGCCCACAGCCGCGATCTCCGCGCCGGGGTTGAGCGCGCGCAGCCGCCGCTTCAGCGCCTGGACGACCGCCGGCTCCGCGATGTCCGACTTCGTAATGACGCGTTGGTCGGCGAGCGCACACTGCCGCGACGCGACCGGATGACGGTCGAGGTTCGAAAGGCCGATCACGGCGTCGATCGTGACGACGACGGTGTCGAGCCGCGTCGCCGTTTTGAGGCGCGGATCGCCGATCAGCCGGCGCAGTGACCGGCGCCGGATCGGCCAGTCCCGTCGTCTCGATGACGATCTTGCGCGGCCGTTGGCGCCGCTGCGCGAGAGACCAAACCGTCGCAGCAAGATCGTCGCCGGCTGTGCAGCAAAGGCACCCGTTCGCCAAAAGGAGGACGTTTTCCGCATCGAGGGATTGCGCGAAAACAGCGTCGTCAATGCCAACCGCGCCGAACTCGTTGACGACGACGGCCGTGCCCGCCATCGCCGGCTGCGTCAAGAGCCCTGCAATCAACGTCGTCTTGCCGCTTCCGAGAAAACCAGTGACGACCGAGATCGGTATGCGTTCGGAATCCGCAATTGCCATCAACCGCTCCTGGTGCAATCCGCCGAAAGGCTGCACGCCGCGCCTCGGCCGGGCAGCGGCATTGCCTAGAACTGCAGGTCTCTTTCTTCCTGGTAAGGCTTGACGATCCACGATCCGTCGGTTGGCGCTCCGGCGCGCGCGAACAACTCATCGCGGGCCGCGTCGACCTTCTTGCGGAACACCGGGAAGTCGACGCCCACAAGCTTGCCGCCGCGCTTCTTCACGGCGCCCGCGATGATCACGGTATCGATATTGCCGATATGCGAGAACTCGACCACGGCGCTGACCGGATTGTTCACCGGGATCAAGCTCATCGCGTTGGTGTCGATGAGCACGATGTCGGCTTCCTTTCCGGGCGTGAGACTGCCGGTCTTTTGCTCCAAGCCGCAGGCTTTCGCACCGTCGATCGTGGCAAAGGAAAGAGCTTCGCGGCTCGATAGCGGCAGCGGCTCTACCATTTGCTTCTTTTCAAGCGCCTTCATGTGGACCATGAGCCGCGTGCCGGCGAGGAGCGCGCGCATGGCGCCGAACATGTCGGCGGGCACCGTCGTCACGACGTCGCTCGAGATGGTCGGCCGCACGCCCGCGGCGAGCATGCGCAGCGCAGGTGGAAGGCCGTGCCCCATCTGCATCTCGAGCTCCGGCGCTATCGAAGCCGTCCCGCCGGTGTCGCCCATCAGCCTGAACTCCTCGTCGCCGATTGTGTTGCAGTGGACGTAAGTTGTGTCGTCCTTGAGCATGCCGCGACCATTCATCTGTACGAGGGGCTTGCTCATGCCCCAGAGGCCGTCGCCGACATGCACGGTGATGCGAATGCCGAGATCGCGCGCCGTCGCGAAATCCTTCTCGGTGATGTCGAGCGTCGTGAACTGCGGCCCGCGCGCCGCGAACGCCATGGTGACAAGACCTTCGTCGGATGAGAAATGCTCCCTTCCGCACGCGTTTCAGGTCGGCGTAGTCGGTCGGGATCTCGTTCGGCGGAAACCATTCGGCGTTGGCGTTGCCGTAGCCGAAGACCGCGCGGATACCGGAATCCTTCAGCCCCTTCACGACCGCGTCCGAGTGTTCGGGCGAGTTGTTGTTGTGCGACCAGTCGTAAAGCGTGGTGACACCGGAATCGATCGCTTCGTAGGCCCCGAGCAGGTTCGCGATGTAGTTGTCGTCAGGCGTGTAGAGGCCACCCATCACGACGCGGACGCCGGTGAAGTACTGACCGAGCGACCAGTCCGGTCCTGCCCCTCTCAAGAGCGACTCCCAGGTGTGGCGATGCGTGTCGATGAACCCGGGCACGGCGATCCTATTCGTCGCGTCGATGATCTCGGCGCCGTCACCGGATAGCGAAGGGCCGACCGCTGCGATCTTCGTGCCATCAATCAGGATGTCTCCGCCGCGAATGTCGCCGACCTTCGGGTCCATGCTGACGACGGTGGCGTTCCTTATGAGCGTTCGCGCCATTTCGACTCCTCCTGGCAGTCATCTCGGAGCGCGGCCGTGCAGGCCGCCGCTCACGCTCGTGGTATTTCATGCCGAGCATGCCGGTCCAGGAAGGACGGGCGAAACGATCGAGAGGGCTTTGCTCGGCATCAGTCGGCTCGATAGGATTTGCCGGACGTAAGACGCGTCACGATCAGCGACAAAAGGATGATCGCGCCGTAGGTGGCGGATATCCAGAACGTCTCGATGTTCGACAGCGTCAGGATGTTCGAGATAATCCCAAGCAGGATCACGCCGCAGAGCGCGCCGAGGATCGAACCCTTTCCGCCATTCAGGCTGATACGCCCGATCACCGCCGCGGCGAAGACGGTGAAGATCATGTTCTGACCCTGCCCGGACAGGACCGAGGCCATGCGGCCGGTCAGCATCAATCCGGAAAGAGCGGCGAGACCGCCGGCGACGGCGAAGACGGCCCATATGTAGCGGTCGACCGGAATGCCGGCAGCGCGGGCCGCCTCGGCGTTCCCGCCGATCGCATAGATCGCGCGGCCGAAACGGTGATAGCCGAGCACAAAAGTTCCAACTGCATAGAGCCCGGCCGAGACCCACACCGAAGCCGGCAGCCCGAACCAGTTCGCGTTGCCGAGATAGAGAAGCGGTCCCGGCAGATCGTAGAGGGTGCGGCCGTCCGTCATGCCGATCGATATTCCCCGCAGCAGGATCAGCATGGCCAGTGTCGAGATGAAGGCGTTCAACCCGAGGCGCACGATCAGCAGGCCATTGAAGACGCCGATGCCGACGCCGACCGCAAGAAGCACCACGATCGCGAGGTAGGGGTTCACCATCAGCCCCGACCCGTTCAGCCCGCGGTCGAGCACCAGCCACGCCGCCAGCATCGGCGCGACGCCGACGATCGATTCAAGCGAAAGATCGAACTTGCCGACGATGAGGATGATCGCCTCGGCCAGGACCAGGACCGAAAGCTCGGACGATTGTTGCAGGATGTTTACGAGGTTGACCTCGGTCAGAAATGCCGGATGCAGGAAGCTGCCGACGATCAACGCCACGACGATCAACTGGAGCAGCGCCAGCTCTTCACCGAAGCGCAGACCCAGGCGCCACCGCGGTGTCGGCGCCGTCGCCGGCGCGGATTTCTGCGCATCCACGATTATTGTCCCACGCCTTCCATTGCGGCGACCATCTCCTGCTCGTTCCACGAGCCGGCGAACTCGCGAACGATGCGTCCGGCGAACATCACCAATACGCGATCGCAGATCGCCAGTTCATCCGTTTCGTCCGACACCAGGAGAACGGCCGAGTCGGTGCTTTTTACGATCTCGAAAAGCGCCTGCTTCGAGGCGATGTCGACGCCGGCCGTCGGATGGCCGAGCACGAGCACGCTTGGATCGGATGCAAGCGCACGCCCCATCACCGTCTTCTGCTGGTTTCCGCCGGAGAGCTCGCTCGTGCTCTGCGTCGGGTCGCTCACCTTGATCTGCAGCTTGGCGATCATGGTATTCACGAGGCTGCGGCGCCGATTTCCGGAGACGAAACCGAGCCGACCGCTGAGCCGCTGCAGGACGGGGAGGGCAATGTTCTCTTCGACCGAAAGATTGGCGCAGAAGCCGCTGGCGTGCCGATCTTCCGGCACGTGCGCGATTCCGATGTCGCGGGCCGCGTCGACGCGTGCGCGTCGAAGCGCCACCCCGTTGACGGAAATCTTTCCGCTGCGTGGGGACAGGCGTCCGGCGATCGCCTGCGCAAGCTCGGACTTGCCCGATCCCGCGAGCCCGGCGAGACCGACCCGTTCGCCGGCGCGGATTTGAATCGACGCGTCGCGGACGAGGTCCGCGACCGACACGGAATCGACATCGAGCACGATCGGACGGGAGTCGGGCACGTTCGAACCGGCCCCGCGTGCGCCGTGGTGGCTGTCCTCATCAGTGGTGACAAACAACTCGCCGACCATCGCGGCGACCAGTTCGCCGTGGTCGAGATCTTCCACGGCCGCCTCGGCGACCAACCGGCCGTCGCGCATCACCGCCACCCGCTCGCAGATTTCATAAATCTCCTGCAGGTGGTGCGAAATGAACAGAAACGTCACGCCGGCGCTCTTCAGCTTGCCGATGTGATCGAAGAGCTGCCTGATCTCGCGGAGCTCAAGACGCGCCGTCGGCTCGTCGAGAATGATGAAGCGGCTGCCCTGCCGGAGCGCGCGGGCGATCTCAAGAAGCTGCTTCTGGCCGACGGTCAGCTCGCCGGCCCGCTGGTCGACATCGACGGCAAGGCCCCAGATACCGAGCTCCCGCCGCCCCAGGCGGCGGACTTCGCCCCAGTTGATCGATCCGAGCCGCGTGCCCGGCTGGTCGTTCAGGAAGAGATTTTCCCCCACCGTAAGGTCGGGGATGATCGTCGACTTCTGATAGACGCAGGCGACCCTGGACCGCCATTGCGCGCGGGCGGAGACATCAGGTGCGGGCCCGCCGGCGAAGCGCACTTCGCCGGAATCCGGGCGATCGAGCCCGGTCAGCAGCCGGACGAGGGTCGATTTGCCGGCGCCGTTTCTGCCCGCAAGGGCGACGGAGTGCCCCGCAAACACCTTCAGGGAGACATTGTCGAGCGCGAGCGTCTTGCCGTACCGCTTGGTGACGGCGCGTGTCTCGACCAATGGCTCAACGCTGGTGTCGAGCGGAGCACCCATCGTGGGCTGAACCAGCCAATCGTCGCCGAAGACGCTACTTCGCCTGATTCCCCCACAGCGCCTTGTCGTCGACATTCGCCTTGGTCACCAGAACTGCCGGCAGCAGGTCCATCTTGTTGCCGTTGAACTCCACGACTTCGCTGTCGTGATCGGTCTTGCCAAGCTGGAGTTCTTTGCCGGCGAGCGCGTCGAGCAGATACTGGACGCCGTATTTCGCATAGAGGTCGAGCGGCTGCGAAATACCGGCATCGAGGTCGCCGCTGCGGATCAGCTCGAGAGCCTGCGGGCTCGCGTCGATGCTGATGTCGTAGATGTGACCGGGATCGCCCACCTTGGCGTCGCGGCCGGCCTGCTTCAAGACGTTGAGCGTCGGCGAAAGCGCATAGTCGGACTGCTGGAAGATGCCCTTCAGGTCCGGATTGGCCGCGAGCACCGTCTGCAGCGCCGCCGCCTGCTTCGTGGCATCCCAGTCCGTCGGCCGCTCGATCAGCTCGATATTCGGATGCTCCTTGGTGATGCAGTCGTGGAAGCCTTCGCTCCGCTCACGGCCGTTGATGGAGCTGAACGCCCCCTGCAGCGAGAGCACCTTGCCCTTGTCGCCGATCGCCTTGGCCATGTCGGTACAGGCGATCCGGCCCATGCCGCGATTGTCGGCGCGAACGATCGCGTAGAGCTTGCCCCCGTCCGGACCGATATCGATGGAAACGACCGGCACGTTCTGAGATACGGCGTAGTCCAGCGCCGGGATGATCGCCTTGCTGTCGTTTGCGACGATGATCAGCCCTTTGGCTCCGGCGCCGATCAGGTTGCGAACGTCGGTGATCTGTTTTCCGGAGTCCTGGTCGGCGTTCGTCGGCGCGAGCACGTTGAGCCCCGCCGCCTTGGCTGTGGCCACGGTCTGGTCCTGCAGGATCACTTCGAACTGCGCCATCAGAAACGGCGCGGAGTATCCGATCGTCTCGCCGGCAGCATGGGCGCACACCCCTGCTGTCGCCAACAATGCGATGGCGGCCGTCGACGCGATGAAGCCGACCCGGGGGCCGCTGCTGTTCAGATTTTCCATGATGAATCCTCCCTATCGCTGTTCCGGTTCTTGGGTGGACAGTCGGATAGCAAATCGATTTAAGAGCGCCGCCGGCCCCCTGGCAAGCATAAAAAGACTCCGGCCTGAACCCTTGGTTTTCGGCGCCGATCCCACCACATGGAAAAATAAATCGTTTCGCGCTACCTTTACTTGCGGGCGGCGCGCGCTGACGTGAAACCTTGGTCGGCGCGTCGGCCGCAACAGTGCAGGGAGACCGAGGCATGGCAGGGCTCCACGGCAAGCTGGCGCTGGTTACCGGCGCAAGCCGTGGCTACGGCAGGGCGATCGCCGAACGGCTGGCGCGCGACGGCGCTGTCGTCGCGGTGCATTATGCGTCGAACGACGAAGCGGCCCGCAGCGCCGTCGCCGGCATCGCGGCAGGCGGCGGACAAGCGTTCCCGGTGCGCGCCCGGCTCGATGGGACGGTCGCCAGCGTTGCGACACTGTTCAAGGCGCTCGACCAGGGGATTGCGGCGCTCGGCCGCCCGCCGGCGATCGACATCCTCGTCAACAACGCAGCCATCAGCCCGCGCGGAACGATCGAAGACACCTCGGAGGCAACCTTCGACGAGGTGATGGCGGTCGACGCCAAGGCGCCGTTCTTCATCATACAATCCGCCCTTCCGCGCATGCCCGACGGCGCGCGGATCATCAACATCTCGTCGCAGACTTCGTTGATCGGCTTTCCTGGCGTTTTGGCCTATTCCATGGCAAAGGGGGCGCTCGACCTCTTGACCAAGGTCGCCGCGAAGCATCTTGCGCCGCGCAACATCACAGTGAACGCCGTGCTTCCCGGGATCGCCGACACCGATATGAACGCGAGCTGGCTGCGCGGCAACACGGAGGCGCACAAGTCGGCCTCCGTGTTCAGCGTCTTCAAACAAATCGCCGACGTCGCGGATATCGCCGACATCGTGGCCTTTCTTGCGAGCAGCGATGCGCGCTGGATCACCGGCCAGCTGATCGACGGCGGCGGGGGGAGCGGTCTTTGAAGCGGTCGCCGCTGTGCACACGACAAAGCCGCGGGAGACAAAATCGGGGAATCGCCTCACGGTCCCTCGAAAACCTAGCTAGGCGGAGATGACGAACAAGCGTCCTCCCTCGAAGTCCGCAGAGCCGGCGCTCCGGCCGCCCACAATTCGCGACGTGGCGGCGCGCGCCGGCGTGTCTCCGGCCACTGTCTCAAATGCGCTTTCCGGCCTTCGGGGCGTCACCGGAGATCGCCGGCGCGCCGTCCTCGAGGCAGTGGCGGCGCTCGGCTACAAATCCAACCACATGGCGTCGAGTCTCAGGCGCGGCGAAACGCGAACCGTGGGCATCGTCGTCCCCAATCTCGGAAACGAACTTTTTGCCGGCCTGGTTCGCCAGTGGGAGCGGATCGCGTCGCAGAGCGGCTACGAGATGCTCGTCGTTGCGAGCGGCGAAGATCCCGGCACCGAAGCGCGCCGCATCGAATCGCTGATCGCGCGGCGGATCGACGGCCTGCTTGTCGTCGCCGCATTGGACGAGTTCGGATCGACGCCCGGCTTCCCCGTCGGGCTACCGTCGACGGTGCTGGTCGACCGGGCTTTCGGCCATCCAAAGTTCGACACCGTCGCATCGGGAAACTTCGACGCCGGGTACCGCGGCTGCAAGCACCTGATCTCGCTCGGGCACACCGACATAACAATGCTGATCTCCTCGACCAACCACACCCATCTCAGGGATCGGCTCGACGGGTATCGGCGCGCGCTGACCGAAGCGGGGCTGGCGTCGCGCGAACGCGTCGTCCTCGGCGGCGGAACCGCCGAGGGCTGCCGCAGCGCGATCGAGCAGGATCTGCGGCGATCGGATCGGCCGACTGCGGTCTTCGCCGCAACCTTCTACGCGACCGTCGGGGCGGTGAAGGCGATCAACGCGCTCGATCTGGCGTTTCCCAAGGAAGTCTCGCTGCTCGGCTTTGAACATTCCGAGTGGATGACGGCCGTGCGTCCCTACATCAGCACTGTCGCGCAATCCGTCGACGAACTGGCGACCCGATCCTGGGAGACGCTCCGCCGGCGCATGAACGGGGAAGCAACGGAGCTTGCCCGCGTGCTCCTCGACTACCGCTTCGATTTCCGCAAATCGACGCGACCGCCGCGGTAACGACCGCCCTTCAGCGGCCTCAGCGGCTAGTCCTGACCCGCGAGAGGCGAGCGCAAGAGGTCGCGGCGGAGCGTCTCGAAGTAGGGGAAGCGCTGCCTCGTCGCAGCGATCGCCGCAAGGTCGATCTCGGCCATCACGATGCCCGGCCCGCCTCACTCTCTTGAGGCCGTCACAATTCCTCCGAGCAACCGCCGTGCCGGAATTGGCGATCGACGATTCCTTCGTGTCTTCGGTGCGGTTTCAACTCCCCTGCGGCATTGACTGCTTTTAAGGCTTATGCATAGCTATGCACGGCCAAAACGGCTCGACAATGTGCAAGAGTCGGCGGTCCGAATACGCTTCGGCAGATGCTGCGAGGCGCGGACGCCGACCCCAATGAAAACAGAAATTCGGAGGACATTGCCGACCACTCAATCCAGCAATGAAATCAAGACGCCGCCGGCCAAGGGCGTCTTTTAGGGGAGGTGCAACACAATGGTCAGCAAGATCATTACCGACACGCTCAAATACCGGGTCAAGCGACGCGATTTTCTGAAGGGCGCATCCGCGCTCGGCGTCGCGGGCGCTTTTCCGGCGATCATCACCCGCTCGGCCTTCGCCGCCGACGTTCCGACGGTCGTCAACTCGATCCGCTCGCTCTCAAATCCCTACCACGCAACCTGGAACAAGGGCGGCGCGGCCTTCGCGAAGTCGGTCGGCGCGGAATACGTGACCCTCGTCACCGAGGGGAACAGCGAGAAGGGCATCGCCGACATCAAGGCGATCCTTGCCAAGACCGGCGGCAACTGCGTCATCAACGTCGACCCGAACGACAGCCCCGACGCGCGCCCGATCGTGGAGGCGGTGAAGGCGGCGGGAGCGAGCGTTGTCACGCAGTGGAACAAGCCGAACGATCTGCATCCCTGGGACTTCGACCCGAACTACGTGGCGCACATCTCCTTCAGCGGCGTGCCTTACGGCAAGGCGATGGCCGAGGCCCTGATCAAGGCGATGGGCGGAAAGGGCGGAATCTGCGCGCTTGGCGGCATCGAATCGAATGTGCCCGCCATCGAGCGCAAGGCCGGCCTGCAGCAGGCGCTCGATGCGAACCCCGACGTGAAGCTCCTCGATTTCCAGGTTGCGAACTGGACGGCGGCCGAGGCGCTCGACAAGACCAACGCGTGGCTTACCCAGTTCGGCGACCAGATCACGGGCATCTGGGCGGCGAACGACGACATGGCGTTGGCCGCGGTCGAAGCGCTGCGCGCCGACGGCCGGGCGGGCAAGGTGCCGGTCACAGGCATCGACGGTATCCAGCTCGCGGTGGAGGCGGTGCTCGCCGGCGAGATGGCAGGCACGGTCGCCTGGGACCCCTACTGGCAAGGCGGCATGGGCCTTTCGATCGGGTTCCACGCCAAGACCGGCATGTTCGATCCGTCGAAGGAGCCGAAGGAACACCGGGAATTCTATGGCACCGGTGTCACCATCACCAAAGACAACGCTCAGGCGTTCTACGATTCCAACATCAAGGCCGAGCCGACGATCGATTGGAACGACATCTGGGGCCGTGCGAGCGGGCAGATCCAGTACAACTAGCCGACACCGGCGCGGGCCCGCCTTCGCAGCGCGCCCGCGCTTCCTTCGTGCTCAATCCTCGGCGTAAGTTGGCCCGGCGCGGCATCGCGTCCGCGTCATCTCGCGCACGAAGGTCGGAAGCTCATGGCCGTCGAAACGTCGACATCCGCTAACGAGGTCGCGGCGCAGCCGACGAAGCGGCCGCGTCGCTGGCGCCTGGCGTCGTGGGCGCCGGTGATCGTCTTCGTCCTGCTTTGCGGGATCATCACGGCGATCAATCCCAACTTCCTGACTTTCGGCAATTTCGTGCGCATCAGCCAGGCGGCGATGATCCCGCTGGTCCTCGGCCTCGGCGCGACCTTCATCATCCTGATGGGGTCGATCGACCTCTCGGTCGAAGGAATCCTGACGCTCGGGGCGGTGATCCTCTCGATGCTGGTGCTGAACGGCGCGAACGGGAACGACTACGGGCTCCTTGCCGTCTTCGCCGTGCTCGTGGTGGGCGGCGGCGTCGGCTTCCTCAACGGAGTCATCCACGTCAAGCTGACCGTGCCGTCCTTCATGACGACGCTCGGCACCTGGTTCATCGGAGTCGGTCTGGCCAACGCGCTCCTCGGCGGCATGGCGATCAGGATCAACGACCCCTGGATCCGGGGCCTTGCGATCGAGCGATTTCTCGGCTTTCCGCGCGGCGCATGGCTGGCGCTTTGCGTGCCTCCTCATCGCCCTCGTCATCCAGAACCATACGCGCCTCGGCCGCTATATCTACGCGCTCGGCGGCGGCGAGGAGCTTGCCGCGCTTTCCGGCATCTCCGTCGCGCGCGTCAGGATCGCGACCTTCACGCTCGCCGGTGTCTTCTACTCGGTCGGCGGCATCCTCGCCGCGGCGCAGCTCGGCCTCGGCAACGCCCAGATCGGCAACGGGCGGCTGTTCTCCACCGTCACGGCGGTGGTCGTTGGCGGAACCTCGCTGTCGGGAGGCCAGGGCGGCGTCCTGCAGACGCTGATCGGCGTGCTGATTGTCGTCGTCCTGTCGAACGGCATGGTGCTTATGGGCGTGCCGCCGAGCGTGCAGATCGGCGTGCAGGGGCTGATGATCATCGCGGCGGTCGCGCTCTCGATCGACCGCAAGCTGATGCGGGTGGTGAAATGAGCGCCGCCTCCACCCCCGCGCTGTCGCTCGTCGAGGTCGACAAGACCTTCCCGGGCGTCCACGCCCTGAAGCGCGTGTCGATCGAGATCGGACATGGCGAGGTCGTCGGCCTGATCGGTGAGAACGGCGCCGGCAAGTCGACCCTCATGAAGATCCTGAGCGGCGTCTACCAGCCGGACGGCGGGCAGATCGTGATCGCCGGCCAGCCGACGCGGCTGCTCGACGCGGCCGACGCCAACAGCAAGGGCATCGGCATGGTCTTCCAGGAGCAGTCGCTCCTGACCAACCTCACCGTCGGCGAGAACATCTATCTCGGCAACGAGAAGCAGTTCACCCGCTTCGGCATCGTCGACTGGAACAAGCTCTACGCGGCGGCGGCGCGGCAGCTCGCCAAGGTGCAGGTCGACGTCGATCCGCGCACGCGCGCCGAGGACCTCGACTTCGCCTCGCGTCAGATGGTCGAGCTCGCCAAGGCGCTGACGCTCGAGGAGCACGCCGGCGGGCATCTGGTCATCCTGCTCGATGAGCCGACATCGGTGCTGGAACGCGCCGAAATCGAGATCCTCTTCAACCGCGTGCGCGCGCTGAAGTCGCGTGCCTCCTTCATCTTCGTCTCGCACCGCCTCGACGAGGTGCTGGAGGTCTCCGACCGAATCTACGTGATGAAGGACGGCGCCGTCGTCGCGGACCTTGAGACGGCCTCGGCCAATGTCAGCCAGTTGCATCATCTGATGGTCGGCCGCAGCCTGCAGGCCGAATATTATCGCGAACCGCTGCAGAAGCCGTTCCACAAGGAGGTGCTGATCGAGGCAGAGGGGCTGTCGCTCGGAGAGGCCTATCAGAACGTCAATTTCAAGCTGCACGCGGGCGAGATCCTCGGAATCGCCGGCGTCATCGGTTCGGGCCGCGAAGAGCTGACGCGCACGCTCGCGGGCTTCGCGCCGCACAGCGGCGGGACGGCTCAGCGTCGGCGGACGCGACGTGCGACTGACGACACCGGCCGAAGCCGTCGATCTCGGCATCGGCTACATCCCGCGCGAGCGGCGGGTCGAGGGGCTGGTGCTGTTTCTCTCGGTCGCCGCCAACATCACGCTCGCCGATCTCGCCGGGCTCATCCGCAATGGCTTCATCTCGGTCGGCGAGGAGCGTCGGCTGGCGCGGAGCTGGGTCGATCGCCTGCGGGTGCAGACGCCGAGCATCGAGACGCTGTGCCTGAGCCTTTCGGGCGGCAACCAGCAGAAGGTGGTGCTGGCGAAGTGGCTGAATGCCAAGGCCACGGTGCTCATCCTCGATCACCCGACCCGTGGCATCGATGTCGGCGCGAAGGAAGAGGTCTACGAGCTCGTCCGCGCCATCACGGCGGAAGGCGTCGCCGTCATCCTGACCTCCGACACTCTGGAGGAGACGATCGGCCTCAGCCATACGGTGCTCGTGATGCGCGACGGCGAGGTGACGTTCGCGACCGATGCGAGGCCAGGCCACAAGCCGAGCCAGGTCGATCTCATCGCGCACATGGTCTGAGGCGGCATGTGAACGCTCTCATCCAAAGGCTCGGACCGAACCGCGTGCGGCAGTGGCTCCCGCTCGCAACGCTCGTGATCCTGATCGCGGTCGTGGGCGTCGCTCAGCCGGTATTTCTGGAGCCCGCTTCGCTGCTCCAGCTTGCGAGCGACACGGCGGTGCTCTTCATCCTCGCGACCGGCGTGACGTTCGTGATCATGCTCGGCGGCATCGATCTTTCCATCCAGTCGATGGCGTCGCTCGCGAGCGTCATCGTCGCGTTGACCATCACGCGTCTCGGGTATGGTGCGTTCGTGCTGGCGGTTGCCGTCGGGGCGGTCGCGGGGCTGCTCTCCGGACTGGTGCACGTGCGGCTCGAAGATCCCGTCCTTCATCGCGACGCTCGCGATGGGCGGCGTGCTCTACAGTGCCGCCTTGGTCGTTTCGAAGGAGCGATCGATCACGCTCGAGGACAGCGAGCGCAGCTACCAGACCTGGATCACCGGCACGCTCTTCCATGTTCCGAACGTCGTCGTGATCGGCCTGATCGTGCTGGTTGTCGGTCACCTTCTGCAGAGCCGCACCCGCTTCGGCCGCTACAGCGCCGCAATCGGCGCGGGCGAGCCGGCTGCCTACGCCTCGGGCGTCAAGGTCAACCGCCAGAAGGTGATCGCCTTCGTTCTTTCGGCGGGTCTTGCCGCGCTTGCCGGGGTCATCCTCGCCGGGCCGCCTCGCGAGCGGATCGCCGACGCTTGCCGCTGAATTGCTGCTCCCCTCCATCGCGGCCGTCGTGGTCGGCGGCACCGCGATCACCGGCGGCGTCGGCAGCGTCTCGCGCACGCTCGTCGGGGCGCTGATCATCTCGGTCGTGCGCATCGGCATGACGTTCCTTGGCGTCAACATCTTCGCCCAGAACATCGTCTTCGGCGCGGTGCTGGTCGCCGCGGTCGCGATCACGATCGATCGGTCGAAAATCCCGATCGTCAAATAGTCTGCGGATGCGAACCGTGGATCTGCGGCCGACCCGTGGGCGGATGAAGGGATGCCGATGAAGGCCGGCAAGAGGTACCCATCCTCGATCGACGTAGCCCGCGCGGCCGGCGTGTCGCAGTCGGCGGTGTCGCGCGCCTTCTCCGAGGGGAAGAGCGTCTCCGAGGAGACGAGCCGGAAAATCTTCGAGGCTGCGAAGAAGCTCGGCTACAGCCCCAACTTCATCCCGCGCATCCTTTTGAAGCATCGCTCGCATCTGGTAGCCGTCGCAATCAGCGGCACCAGCAATCCGTTCTACGCCTTGGCGATCGAGGAATTCACCAAGGTGCTGCAGGAAACCGGACATCAGGTTCTGCTGGTGCAGGTCGACAGCGATCACGCTCTTGACGGAATCGTGCCAAAGCTCGCGAGCTACCGGGTCGACGGCATCGTCAGCGCCTTGCCGGTCCTGACGAAGGAGGCGGCGCGCGCGTTTGCGCAGGTCAGGATCCCGACAGTCTCATTCAACACGCCCGTCAAGAACCGCTGGGTCACGTCCGTCTCCACCGACAGCGCGGGAGGCGCGAGCGAGGTCGCCGATCTCCTCGTGAAGCGGGGCGCAGCCTCGTTCGGGTTTGTCGCCGGCTCGGAAGGGAGCCATGCCAGCGGCGAGCGCCTGCGCGGCTACAGGAACCGACTGCGCGAGCGTGGCTTCAATCGTATCTCGCTCGTTACCGGCAACTACCGCTACGAGGGCGGATTTGACGCGGTACCTGAGCTCGAGAAGCGAGGGGCTCTCCCGGACGCGCTGTTCTGCGCCAACGATCTCATGGCAATCGGCGCTCTCGATGCGCTCCGGACTCGGCTCGGTCTGCGCGTGCCGGAGGATATTCTCGTGGTTGGCTTCGACGATGTTCCTGAAGCCTCGTGGGGCGCGTACGACCTGACCACCGTCGTCCAGAATCGTTCGCTCATGGTCGCGGAGGCCATGTCGCTGCTTCAGTCGATGATGTCCTCCAGCGCTTCGGCGGGCGGGATCCTCCGCATTCTGCCGGGCAAGCTCGTGGAACGCTCGACCACCAAGAGATAATTGCGTCGGAGACGGCTTGATCGCGGGCCGCAATGTCTCCCGGCTCAGCTCTGCAGGCCGATCGAGCCGGCGCTTCGGCGCTTGCGGGCCGTTCGCGGGATTTTCGCCGAAAGCGCCCTCGAAAGCTTCGCGCGAAGGCTGAAGCGGAGGCAAATCCGGTCTGCGCTGCGATCTCCGTCATGCTCTTTCGGGTCTCAAGCACCAGCCTGCGTCCGGCGTTCAGTCTGAGCGCCGCATAATAGTCGCGCGGCGACATGTCCACCGACCTGGCGAAGAGCGTTTCCAGCATGCGCTCCCCGATCCCGGCCCTGCAGTGCCAGCTGCGGGATCGGCCAGCGGCCGCTCGATGCGCTCCTCCATGCTGCGGATCGCCGCGGCCACGCGCGGCTCCTCGCGGCCGAGCCGGCCGAGCGAGACCATGGGCTGCGGGTCGACCGCTGCGCGCAGCTCGTCGTAGATGAAGACGCTCGCCACATCGAGCGCCAGCGCGTGGCCGTGGCGGGCGCGAATGAGGTGCAGCATCAGATCGAGCGCCGGGGAGGCGCCGCCGGTGGTGAAGCGCGCGCCGTCGATCACGTAGCGGTCGGGCCTGCACGTCGATTTCGGGATAGCGTGCGGCAAATTCCTCAAGATCCTCCCAATGCGTGGTGGCGCGGCGCCCGTTCAGAGGCCGGCCATGGCAAGGACCCATGAGCCCAATTCCACGCCGCCGATCGTCACGCCCTGCCGGGCGATGCGGCGCAGCGCGGCGAGGAGCGGCGGGCCGCGCGTGCGTCGCCACGTTGAAGGCGGCGACGACCACCAGGCAGTCGCGCGCGTCGTCCGGACGAGAACGGCGCCTCGACCGGTATCGGCAGGCCGCCGGAGGTCGGGACGGCGCGGCCGTCCGGGCTCAGGAGCCGCCGCCGGTAGAGCACGCGGCCGGCCACGCGATTGGCGGCGCGCAGCGGCTCGATGGTGGCGGCGAGCGACAGCAGCGAGACGTCGGGCAGCACGAGAAAGTCGATGTCGAGCGGCTCGGAAGCCGGCGCGAACAGAGCGTGCATTGCGGATTCGGTATGAAAAGATGCGGCAAAGCGTATCACAGATCCGCGTCATTCGGGCGCAGTCTTTTCGCTCTGGTGAGCGCTGGGGAGGGATGCCGTGCCGCTGTCCATGTCCCGCGAAGTCTTCATCACCTGCGCCGTGACCGGCGCCGGCGACACGGCCGGGCGCTCGGACAAAGTGCCGGTGACGCCCGCCGAGATCGCCGCCGCCGCGATCGAGGCGGCGAAGGCCGGCGCGGCCGTGGCGCACATCCATGTGCGCGATCCGGCGACCGGCAAGGGCGCCCGCGATCCGAAGCTCTTTCGCGAGGTGGTGGAGCGCATCCGCGCCTCCGGCACCGACGTCGTGATCAACCTCACCGCCGGCATGGGCGGCGATCTCGTTCTCGGCTCGCCGGAGGCACCGCTGCCGCCGGCTGCTCGCCGGGACCGACATGGCCGGCGCGAGCGAGCGGCTGGCGCATGTCGCGGAGCTTCTGCCGGAAATCTGCACGCTCGATTGCGGCACGATGAATTTCGGCGAGGGCGACTACGTCATGACCAATACGCCGGCCATGCTGAAAGCCATGGCCCAGCGCAGATCAGGCCGCTCGGCGTCCGCCCGGAGATCGAGATTTTCGACGGCGGCCACCTGGTGCTCGCCAAATGGCTGAAGGAGCAGGGGCTGATCGACGATCCGGTCCTGGTCCAGCTGTGCATGGGCATACCCATGGGGCGCGCCCGACGATATTGCAACGCTCATGGCGCTTGTCGGAAACCTTCCGGCGGGTTGGGTCTTCTCCGCCTTCTCGATCGGCCGCAACCAGCTTCCCTACGTGGCGCTCGCGGTTCTCTCCGGCGGCAACGTCCGCGTCGGGCTGGAGGACAATCTATGGCTCGGCAAGGGAGAGCTTGCGACCAACGGCGCGCTGGTCGAGCGCGCCGTCGGCATCGTGTCAGGCATGGGCGCGCGCGTGCTTTCGCCCGCCGAAGTGCGCACCGGCTGAAGCTCGTGAAGCGGGGCTGAGATGGGCGCCGAGGTCAAACGAGCAGCGATCATCGGGGGCGGCGTCATCGGCGCAGGCTGGGCCGCGCGCCTCTTGCAGAACGGCATCGACGTCGCGGTCTACGATCCTGACCCGCAAGCGGAGCGCAAGATCGGCGAGGTGATCGCCAATGCCGACCGCGCCTTCGCCAAGCTGACCAATGCGCCGGCCGGGCGTCGCGGCGCGCTCCGCTTCGTCGGCTCGGTCGAAGCGGCGGTCGGCGACGCCGATCTCATGCAGGAGAGCGCGCCGGAACGGCTCGACCTGAAGCGCAGGCTCTTCGCCGAAGATCGACCGGCATGCGCCGCCCGACGCGCTGATCGGCTCGTCGACCTCCGGGCTGCTTCCGACCGATCTGCAGGCGGAGATGCGGCAATCCGGAGCGGCTCGTCATCGCGCATCCCTTCAACCCGGTCTACCTCCTGCCGCTGGTGGAGATCGTCGGCGGGCGAGAAGACTGCGCCCGCCACGATCGAGCGCGCCAAGAGCCTCTATGCCGGGATCGGCATGAGGCCGCTGGTCGTGCGCAAGGAGATCGACGCCTTCATCGGAGACCGGCTGCTGGAGGCGCTTTGGCGCGAGGCGCTGTGGCTCGTCCACGACGACGTCGCCACGGCCGAAGAGATCGACGACGTCATCCGCTTCTCGTTCGGGCTGCGCTGGGCGCAGATGGGCACCTTCATGACCTACCGCATCGCCGGTGGCGAGGCGGGCATGCGGCATTTCATGCAGCAGTTCGGTCCGGCGCTGAACTGGCCGTGGACGCGGCTCATGGATGTCCCGAAACTCGACGACGCGCTGATCGACAAGATCGCCGAACAGTCCGACGCGCAGGCGAACGGCGCTTCGGTGCGCGAGCTGGAGCGCATCCGGGACGACAATCTCGTCGCCATCCTGCAAGCCTTGCGGGCGCAGGACGGCGGCAAAGGCTGGGGCGCCGGCGCCCTTTTGAAGGCGTACGAAGACCGGCTCTTCCAGCGCGCGCATTTCGACGCATCGAGCCGTGCGCACGATCTGGCGAAACCGCTGCAGCTCTTCGCGACGCGCGTCTCGCCGGAATGGACCGACTACAACGGCCACATGACGGAGAGCCGCTATCTGCAGGTTTTTGCCGACACGTCGGATGCGCTGTTGCTCTTTGCCGGGGTCGATCAGGCGTACCACGACCGGGGCTTGAGCTTCTACACGGTCGAGACCCACCTCATGCACCTGAAGGAGGTGCGCGCGCTCGAGCCGATCCATACGACGATCCAGGTGCTCTCGTCGACGAAAAGCGCCTCCACCTCTTCTACGAGCTGATCCACACGCCGACCGGCGAACAGCTCGCCACGGCCGAGCAGATGCTCCTCTCCGTCGACACGAAAGCGGGCCGCGCGGTGCCGGCGGAGCCTACGGTGCTCGCCAGGCTGCGCGAAATCGCGGCCGCGCAGGCCGGACTGCCGCGACCCGAGCAGGCCGGCCGCGCCGTCGGGCAGAAACGATGAGCGCCCGCTCCGCAACAGCGGCTGAGCGGGGCCGCCCTATGAACTTCGGCCTCACTCCCGAGCAGGAGATGGTCGTCAAGACCGTCCGCGGCTTCGTGGAGACGGAGCTCTATCCGCTCGAGCCGGAGGTCGAACGACTGAACGACGTTCCGGACGAAATGGCGCGCGCGATCCAGGCGAAGGTCATCGCGCTAGGCTTCTACGCGCCGAACATGCCGGTCGAACTGGGGGGCGGCGGGCTCGACATGCTCACGCTCACTCTGTTTGAGCGCGAGCTTGGCCGCGCCTCGCTTGCGCTCGCCACCTATTTCGGCCGGCCTTCGAACATCCTGATGGCGTGCCAAGGCGAGCAGCGAGAAAAGTACCTGCTGCCATCGCATCCGCGGCGAGAAGCTCGAGGCGCTGGCGATGACGGAGCCGAACGCCGGCTCCGATATCCGTTCCATGAAGTGCGCGGCGCGGCGCGACGGCTCCGACTGGGTGCTGAACGGCACCAAGCATTTCATCTCGCATGCCGACAAGGCGGATTTCGTCATCGTCTTCGCCGCCACCGGCGAGGAGGAGACCTCCGCCGGGCGCAAGAACACGATCACAGGGTTTCTCGTCGACCGCGACACGCCGGGATTTGAGATTCTAGCCGGGCTACAATTCGGTCTCGCATCGCGGCTACCGCAATTCAATTCTGGTTTTCAGCGATTGCCGGCTGCCGGCGGGGCAGGTTCTGGGCGAGGTCGATCGCGGCTTCGACGCGATGAACGAATGGCTCTCCGGCACGCGGCTCACCGTCGCCGCGATGGCGGTCGGCCGGGCGCGCCGCGCCTTCGGCCTTTCGCTGCAATACGCCGCCACGCGAAAACAGTTCGGGCAATCGATCGGGCGCTTCCAAGGCGTCTCGTTCAAGCTCGCCGACATGATCACGGAGATCGACGCCGCCGACTGGCTGACGCTTGCCGCGGCATGGCGGGTCGATCAGGGGCTCGAAGCGACGCGCGAGATATCCTCCGCCAAGCTCTACGCGACCGAGATGCTGGCGCGCGTCACCGACGAGGCGATCCAGATCCACGGCGGCATGGGCCTGATGTCGGATCTGCCGCTTGAGCGATTCTGGCGCGACGCGCGCGTGGAGCGCATCTGGGACGGAACGTCGGAGATTCACCGCCACATCATCGGCCGCAGCCTGTTGCGGGAGCTTGGCGCGTGAGCGCCCGCTGCCTTCAGCGCCTGTTCCGGCCGAAAACGATCGCCGTCTTCGGCGGCGTCGCCGCGGAGCGCGTTGTCGCGGAGTGCGACCGGATGGGGTTTTCCGGCGAAATATGGCCGGTGCATCCGACGCGCGACGCGGTGGGCGGACGCCGCTCCTTCCGCTCGGCCGAGGGGCTCCCCGGCGCGCCCGACGCGGCGTTCATCGGCGTGAATCGGAACCTGACCATCGAGATCGTGCGCGCGCTTTCCGCGCGCGGCGCCGGCGGGTCGATCTGTCTGGCATCGGGCTTCCGCGAGGTGGAGGCCGGCGCGAGGCTGGAGGAGGCGCTCGTTGCCGCGGCCGCGGACATGCCGATCGTCGGACCGAACTGCTACGGCTTCGTCAACTATCTCGACGGCGTGCCTCTCTGGCCGGACCACCACGGCGGAACGCGCGTTGAAACCGGCGTCGCGATCGTCACGCAGTCCTCCAACATTGCGCTTAACGTCACCATGCAGCGCCGCGGGCTGCCGGTCGCTTATGTCGCGACGGCGGGCAACCAGGCGCAGCTCGGCGTCGCCGATCTCGCGCTCGGTCTGATCGAGGACAGCCGCGTCACCGCGATCGGCCTGCATATCGAGGGGATCGCGAGCGTCACGCGGTTCGAGGCGATGGCGCTCCGCGCCCGCGCGCTTGGCAAGCCGATCGTGGCGGTCGTCGCCGGCAGCTCGGCGGAAGGGAAGCGCGCCGCGCTCTCGCATACGGCCTCGATCACCGGGTCGGACGCGGGCACGGCGGCATTCCTTTCTCGGCTCGGGGTTCCGCGGCTCCGATCCATTCCGGAGCTTCTGGAAGCGCTGAAGCTTCTGCATGTCCACGGCGCGCTGCCGGGCCGCAACCTCGCTTCGATGAGTTGCTCCGGCGGCGAGGCGGCGTTGATGGCGGACGCCGCCGTCCGGCGCGGCGTGCGGTTCCGTCCTCTCAGCAGCGAAGAGACGGTGCGCGTGAAGGCGACGGTCGGCGATCTCGCCGCGGTCGACAATCCGCTCGACTATCACACCTTCGTCTGGGGACGGGAGGCGGCGATGGCGGAGACGTTCTCCGCCATGATCGGCTGCGGCTTCGACCTCTCGATGCTGGTGCTCGATTTTCCGCGCGCCGACCGCTGCGGCGAGGCCGATTGGGACGCCGCGGCGAAGGCCATCGTCACGGCGGCCGGACGCACCGAAGGGCGGGTCGCCGTGGTGGCCTCGCTGCCGGAGAACATGCCGGAGGCGCGCGCGACGGAATTCCTTGCCGCCGGTATCGCGCCGCTTGCCGGTATCGACGAGGCGCTCGCCGCCGCTGAGGCCGCCGCCTTTATCGGCGAAAGCTGGGCATCGGCGGAGCCGGAGCCGCTGTTGGCGGCGCGCGCGTCGGGTTCCGATGCGTGCGTCCTCGACGAAAGCGAGGCGAAGGCCGCGCTCGCGACGTTCGGGGTGGCGGTGCCAGCGTCACGTGTCGTCGCCGGTGCGGACTGCGCGAAGGATGCCGCGGAAGCGCTCGGCTACCCGGTCGCGATGAAGGCGCTCGGGCTCGCGCACAAGAGCGAGGCCGGCGGCGTGCGGCTGAACCTCGCGTCGGCGGCCGAGGTCGAGACGGCCGCCAAATTCCTTGCCGGGCTCAGCGATCGGCTGCTTGTCGAACGGATGGTCACCGACGCGGTTGCGGAGCTTTTGGTCGGCGTTGTGCGCGATCCGAAGTTCGGTCTGCTGATGACGGTCGCGGCGGGCGGCGTGCTGGCGGAGCTTTTGGGCGACGCGGCTTCGCTGCTTCTTCCGACAGGCGCGGATGAAATCAGGGCGGCGCTTCTGTCGCTTCGGATGGCGCCGCTTCTGCAAGGCTTCCGCGGCCGGCCCGTCGCCGATATCGAAGCAGCCGTTGCTGCTGCGCTTGCCATCGCGCGCTTCGCCGAGGCGCATGCGGAGCGGCTTGAGGAGCTCGACGTCAATCCGCTGCTCGTCCGCCCGGCTGGGACGGGGGCCGTCGCCGTCGACGCGCTGATCCGCATGAGGCCGGCATGAGCGTGGCCGTCAAGACCCGCCGCGACGGCGCCGTGCTTGAGGTCACGCTCGAGCGGCCGCCCGCAAACGCCATCGACTATGCGACGAGCCGCGCGATGGGCGAGGCCTTCCGGTCCTTCCGCGATGACGCGGAGCTGCGCGTGGCGATCGTCACCGGCGGCGGCGAGAAGTTCTTCTCCGCGGGATGGGATTTGAAGGCCGCTGCCGGCGGCGATCCAGTCGACGGCTGGTACGGCGTCGGCGGCTTCGGCGGCGTGCAGGAGCTTCGCGATTTGAACAAGCCGGTGATCGCCGCCGTGAACGGGATCGCCGCCGGCGGCGGTTTCGAGCTCGCGCTCTCGGCCGACCTTATTCTCGCGGCGGAATCCGCGCGCTTCGCGCTTCCCGAGATACGCGCCGGTACGCTCGCCGATGCGGCGACGACGCGGCTGCCGAAGCGCATTCCCTATCACGTTGCCATGGACCTGCTCCTCACCGGCCGCTGGATGGATGCGGCGGAAGCGCATCGATGGGGCTTGGTCAGCGAGGTCTTGCCCATGACGGGCCTGCTCGAGCGCGCGCGGGAACTGGCGCGCACCCTTGCCGGCGGTCCGCCTCTCGTCTTTGCGGCGATCAAGGAGGTCGCGCGCGCGGCGGAGGCGGAAAGCTTCCAGTCGATCATGAACAGGATCGCTCGTCGGCAATTTCCGACGGTCGATATTCTTTACGGCAGCGAGGATCAAAAGGAGGGAGCACGAGCCTTCGCTGAGAAGCGCGACCCGGCGTGGAAAGGACGATAGGCGCGGCTTGCAGCGCGCGCCGCTTCGTTCCGCTGACGCCACGGAAGGTCGTTATCACGAGCGGTTCCGGTCGGTCGGGCGAATAGGCTGACGGTTGGGGACCTTGGGAGATCGCCGAGACGACGCAGGCGATCGCGACGCAAGGAGGGAAGCATGTCTCGAGAACTCGATTTTCTAGCGCGCGAAGCCTTTCGCGGGCACATCACACGCAGAGAATTCGTCGGCCGCGCCGCCGCGTTCGGAGTGGCGCTTCCGGCGGCAATGAAGCTCTTGTCTTCGACGGCGCTGGCGGAGGAGCCGAAAAAGGGCGGCAACCTCGTCTGCGGCTTCGTCGGCGGCGAATCGACGAACAGTCTCGACCCGGCGACGTGGCTCAGTCAGGTGCCGCAGATTTTCGGCAAGTGCTGGGGTGAGACGCTGGTCTATGCCGGACCCGCGGACGGCGCGCCGACCGCCATGCTGGCTGAATCCTGGGAGCCTTCCGACGACGTGAAGCAATGGACCTTCAAAATCCGCAAAGGCGTGACGTTCCACAACGGCAAGGCGCTGACGCCTGACGACGTGGTGGCAACCTTGAAGCGCCACTCGGATCCGAATGCGAAATCCGGCGCCCTCGGGGTCGTGAAAGACATCACCGACATGAAGGTCGACGGCGACAACGTCGTGCTGACGCTCGCGAACGCCAACGCCGACCTGCCGCTGCTTTTGAGCGACTATCACCTGGTGATCCAGCCGAACGGCGGCCTCGACGCTCCCGACGCCGGCATCGGCACCGGGCCCTACAAGGTCGTCGACAACGATCCCGGCGTTCGCCACTACGCGACGAAATACGCCAATTCCTGGCGCACCGATGTCGGCTTCGTCGATTCGATCGAAATCCTCGTGATGAACGACAACACCGCCCGCATGGCGGCGCTGCAATCCGGCCAGGTCCAGATGGTCAACCGGGTCGAGCCGAAGACGGTGTCGCTGCTCCAGGCCGCGGGCGGGGTGGTTATCGAGCGGGTGCCCTCGAAGGGTCACTACGTCTTCATCATGCACTGCAATACGGCGCCCTTCGACAACAACGATCTCAGGACGGCGCTGAAGCTCGCCATCGACCGCGAGGCGCTGATCAAGCAAATCCTGGAAGGCTATGCGACGATCGGCAACGACTTCCCGATCTCCAAATCGTATCGCTACTTTCCGGCGGACATCGAGCAGCGCCCCTACGATCCGGACGAGGCCAAGCACTACTACCAGAAATCCGGGCATTCCGGATCGATCCTGCTTCGGACGTCGGAGGTCGCCTTTCCCGGCGCCGTCGACGCCGCCGTGCTCTATCAGCAGCAGGCGGCGAAGGCCGGCATCCAGATCGATATCAAGCGCGAGCCCGGCGACGGCTACTGGGACAATGTGTGGAACAAGCAGCCCTTCTGCGCCTCCTACTGGGGCGGGCGGCCGACCCAGGATTCCATGTATTCGACCGCCTATTATTCGAAGGCCGACTGGAACGACACGCGCTTCTTCAATCCGGACTTCGACAAGATGCTGCTCGCCGCGCGCGGTGAGCTGGACGACGCCAAACGGGCGCAAGCTCTATCACGACATGGCGGTGCTGGTGCGTGATACCGGCGGCCTCATCCTGCCGATGTTCAACGACTTCATCGACGCGCATACCGAGCAGGTCAAAGGCTGGGTGGTCGACCCCAACCAGGAGACCTCCAACCTGAGTGCCCCGATCCGCGTCTGGCTCTCGTCCTAGCGACGACGATGACGACGGGGGTGGTTACGAGCGAGCCCGCACCGCGCAGAAGGTGGCGGGGCGGGCTGCTCGTGCGGATGATCGCCCAGCGCATCGCGCTGGGCGTCGTCCTGTTGTGGGCGGTATCCGTGGTGATATTCGCGGGCACGCAGATTCTTCCCGGCGACGTGGCGACCGCCATGCTCGGACAGCAGGCGACGCCGGAGGCTGTCGCCAATATCCGCAAGGAGCTCGGCCTGAACCGGCCGGCCGTCGTGCGCTACTTCGACTGGCTCGGCCATGCGCTGCAAGGCGATTTCGGCAAGAGCTACACCAACCGTCAGGACATCGCGAAAGACATCGGGAAGCAACTCGGCAACACGCTGTTCCTCGCCGGCGCCGCGGCGACGATCTCCGTGCCGCTTGCCATCGTGCTCGGCATCCTGGCGGTCCGCTTCAGGAATACCTTCTTCGACCGCTTTCTCTCCATCGTCACGCTCTCCGCGGTCTCGCTGCCGGAATTCTTCGCCGGCTATCTCCTCATCGTGCTCTTCGGCGTGAAGCTGCATTGGCTTCCGAGCACCGCGGCGGTGCGGGAATCGATGAGTTTCGTGCAGCAACTCCGCGCGATCGCGCTGCCGACGCTGACTCTCGTCCTCGTCGTGGTCGGCTACATGATGCGCATGACACGCGCCGCCGTGCTCAACGTGCTCTCCTCCGCCTATATCGAGACGGCGGAGCTTAAGGGCATCTCCCCCTCGCGCATCATCTGGAGGCACGCGCTCCCGAACGCGCTCGCCCCCATCGTCAACGTCGTTGCGCTGAACCTCGCTTATCTTGTCGTCGGGGTCGTCGTCGTCGAGGTCATCTTCGTCTATCCCGGCATGGGGCAGTACATGGTGGACCACGTCGCCAAGCGCGACGTGCCGGTGGTGCAGGCCTGCGGGATGGTCTTCGCATCCGTCTACATCATCCTGAACCTCATCGCCGATCTTGCCGCAGTGCTTGCCAATCCGCGGCTCCGGCATCCGAGGTAGACGATGTTCCGCCGCATCCCCTTTTCGGCGATCGTCGGGCTCTTCGGGGTCGCCTTCTACCTCTTCCTCGCCATCTTCGCGCAATGGATCGCGCCGCACCCGGTCTTCGAGGTGGTGGGGAAGGTGTGGGAGTCGCCGTCCTGGGCCTATCCGCTCGGCACCGACAATATCGGCCGCGACCTTCTCTCGCGCCTCATCTTCGGCGCGCAGATCACCATCTTCATCGCCGGCGCCGCGACGGTTCTCTCTTTCGGGATCGGCGTGACGCTCGGCTTCTTCGCGGCGATCATGCGCGGCTGGATCGACCAGCTCCTGTCGCGTGCCATCGACCTTCTGATGGCGATCCCGACGCTCATCTTCGCGCTCGTCGTGCTCTCCGTGCTGCCGACCGACCTCTACGTGCTCATCCTCGTGATGGCGGTGCTCAATTCGACACGCGTCTTCCGCATCAGCCGTGCCGTGGCGGTCGATATCGCGGTCATGGACTTTGTCGAGGCGGCGCGGCTTCGGGGCGAAGGCTGGGGCTGGATCATGTCGCGCGAAATCCTGCCGAATGCGCTTTCGCCGCTCCTGGCGGAGCTCGGCCTGCGCTTCGCCTTCGCCGTGCTCTTCCTGTCGGCGCTCTCATTCCTCGGGCTCGGCGTGCAACCGCCCGCCGCCGACTGGGGCTCGATGGTCAAGGAGAACAAGGACGGCATCGTCTTCGGCATCTCCGCCGCGCTCATTCCGGGGGCGGCGATCGCCACGCTCGCGATCTGCGTCAACCTCGTCGTGGACTGGGTGCTGAACCGAACGGCGAGCCTGAAGGGAGGGCGTGGAGATGTCTGACCCGCTGCTTGAGGTGCGCGACCTGAAGATCGAGGCGACGATCCACCCGCCGGGCGAGCCGTCGCGCGAAATCACCATCGTCGACGGCGTATCCTTCACGCTGGCGAAGGGCCGCGTGCTCGGGCTGATCGGCGAGTCGGGCGCCGGCAAGTCGACGATCGGGCTTGCGGCGCTCGCCTATGGACGCGGCGGTTGCCGCATCGTCGGCGGCGAGGTGATCCTCGAAGGCATCGACATCCTGAAGCTCGGCCGGGCCGACATCCGCGACATTCGCGGCGACCGGGTCTCCTACGTGGCGCAGTCGGCGGCGGCTGCGTTCAACCCGGCCCAGACGATCGGCGACCAGGTGATCGAGGCGGCCGTTCGCCACGGCATCATGGCGCGCGGCGAAGCGCATCGCCATGCGTGGGAGCTTTTCCGCATTCTCGGGCTGCCGTCGCCGGAGACCTTCGGCAGCCGCTATCCGCATCAGGTGTCGGGCGGACAATTGCAGCGCGCCATGACGGCGATGGCGCTCTGCCCGAGGCCGGACCTCATCGTTTTCGACGAGCCGACGACGGCGCTCGACGTGACGACGCAGATCGACGTGCTCGCGGCCATCAAGCGCGCCATCGACGAGACCGGAACGGCGGCGCTCTACATCACCCACGACCTTGCGGTCGTCGCGCAGGTTTCCGACGACATCATGGTGCTGCGCCATGGCAAGACCGTGGAATACGGGCCGGTAAAGCAGATCATCGAGGCGCCGGAGGAGGATTATACGCGGCGCCTCGTCTCGATCCGCAAGACGCTCAAGCCGGCGGCGGAAGACCAGTCGGCGGCGCTGCTCAAGGTCGAGCATGTGGATGCATCCTACGGGAAGCTCAAGATCCTGCACGACGTGACATTGCATGTGCCGCCCGGGCAGACGCTCGCCGTGGTCGGCGAATCCGGGTCCGGCAAGTCGACGCTCGCCCGCGTCGTGACGGGCTTGCTGCCGCCGAGCAGCGGCTCGATCGTCTTCGACGGCAAGACGCTCACGCCGGCGCTCAAGAATCGCGGCCGCGAAGAGCTGCGCGCGCTGCAGATGATCTACCAGATGGCGGACGTCGCCATGAATCCGCGCCAGACGATCCGGCAGATCATCGGCCGGCCGCTGCAATTCTATTTCGGCATACGCGGGAAGGAGAAGACGCGGCGCGTCGAGGAGCTGCTCGATCACATCGAGATCAAGCGCGATCTGATCGACCGCTATCCGGCGGAGCTTTCCGGCGGCCAGAAACAGCGCGTCTGCATCGCTCGTGCGCTCGCCGCGAGCCCCAAGCTCATCATCTGCGACGAGCCGACATCGGCGCTCGATCCGCTTGTCGCCGACGGCATCCTGAAGCTGCTGATGAAGCTGCAGGCGGAGACCGGCGTCTCCTATCTCTTCATCACGCACGACATCGCGACCGTTCGCGCCATCGCCGATTCCATCGCGGTGATGTATCGCGGTCGGCTGGTGCGCTTCGGCCCGAAGGACGAGGTGCTTTCGCCGCCCTTCGACGACTATACGGACCTCTTATTGTCCTCCGTTCCTGAGATGGAGATCGGCTGGCTGGAGAAGGTTCTGCAGCACCGCAAGATGGAAAGCGCGGGGAACTGAGCGGGTCGCCGACGCTGTGCGTGCACCAAACCACGTCGTCATTGCCGGGCTTGACCCGGCAATCCATTCCGGTGCGGTCGCGGCTGTCATGCGGCTCACGGAACGAATGCCCGGATCAAGTCCGGGCATGACGATATCAATGCGGTGCGGACATTTGGTTGAGCGACGATTTCTGTACAGACCGCGAGCCGCCGGCCCAGGGAGATTCTGACGTCGTGCAGCCCAATATCCTGATCGTCATGGTGGACCAGCTCTCGGGGACCTTCTTCCCGACGGGCCGGCGTCGTTCCTTCACGCTCCCCATCTCGCGCGGCTCGCGGAGCGCTCCGCCCGCTTCAACGCCAATTATTGCGCGAGCCCGCTCTGCGCGCCGTCGCGGGCCGCCTTCATGTCGGGCCAGCTTCCCTCGCGCACCGGCGTCTATGACAACGCGGCAGAGTTCCCCTCCGCCGTCCCGACCTTTGCGCATCATCTGCGCCGGCTCGGCTACCGCACTGTCCTTTCCGGCAAGATGCACTTCGTCGGGCCCGACCAGCTGCACGGATTTGAGGAGCGGCTGACGACCGACATCTATCCGGCCGATTTCGGCTGGACGCCCGACTGGACGAAGCCCGACGAGCGCATCGACTGGTGGTACCACAATCTCTCGTCGGTCATCGACGCCGGCGTGGCGGAGATGACCAACCAGCTCGAATATGACGACGAGGTCGCGCACTTCGCCCGGCAGCGGATTTTCGATTTCGCGCGCGAGCGGCGACGGGCGGCCTTTCTGCCTCGACCGTCAGCTTCACGCACCCGCACGATCCCTACGTCGATGCGGCGAAGATACTGGGACCTCTATGACGGACGCGCGAAATCTCCGATGCCCGGCGCGGCAATTCCCTACGCGGAGCAGGATGCGCATTCGCGCCGCATCCTCGATTCCTGCGACTGGCGGCGTTTCGACGATCGGCGAGAAGCACGTTCGCGCCGCCCGCCGTGCCTACTTCGCCGGCGATATCCTATCTCGACGAGACGATCGGCGGCCTGCTTGACACGCTGAAGACCTGCGGCTTCGACGAAAACACGGTCATCGTCTTCACCTCCGACCACGGCGACATGCTCGGCGAGCGCGGCCTGTGGTTCAAGATGAACTTCTTCGAAGCGAGCGCGCGCGTGCCGTTGATGATCGCGGCGCCCGGGATCGAGCCGCGCAGCATCACGGAGCCGACGAGCCTGCTCGACGTCGCTGCCGACGCTGGTCGAGCTTGCCGGCGGCTCGGTCGCTGAGATTTCGACGCCGCTCGACGGCCAGAGCCTCGTGCCGCTCGCTTCTGGCGCGCGCGAGCCGGGTCGCCGCGTCGTCGCCGAATATGCCGCGGAGGGCGCGATCGCGCCGATCGTCATGATCCGCGAGGGCGCTTGCAAATACATCCACTGCGACGCCGATCCGCCGCTTCTTTTCGACCTTGCCGACGATCCCGCAGGAGCGGCGAAACCTCGCGACGGACGCGGCCTGCGGCTCGCAGAGCGCTTCCGCGCCGCCGTGCGCGATCGCTGGGACCTCGCCGCGTTCAATGCCGACGTGCTGTCAAGCCAGGCGCGGCGGCGCCTCGTCTACGAGGCGCTCAGGAACGGCGCACTACTATCCGTGGGATTTCCAGCCGCTGCAGAAGGCCTCCGAGCGCTACATGCGCAACCACATGGACCTGAACGATCTGGAGGCGTCCGCCCGCTATCCAAGAATCGTCTCGGAGCCGGAAAGCTAGGAGAAGGGTCGCTACCCCCTCAGCGCGCGAGGTAGATGTTGTCCAGTCCGGTGGCGATCGTGTCGAGAGTGGCAGAGGATCTGGCTCGACGAGTTCAACAGATAGAACATGCTCGGATCGCTCGCGCAATCCTGCAGGAGCGTCGATGTCGGGTCGTGGCTGGTGTTGACCTGGATCGTGTAGAGCGCAATGCCGGCGGCCTTGATGTTGTCGCAGGTCAGCTCTTGCCGGGCGTCGATCTGGTTCGCATTGGTGTACCAGCGGTCCTGGGTGTTGAGCCCGTCGGACAGGATGATGATGGCCTTGCCGTATTCGGCGTTCGGGTCGGGCGGCGTAGGCACGGTGAAGGGTCCGCCTCCGGCAAGCGACATCCAGCCGGCCTGCAATCCAAGCGCCTGATTGGTGTTGCCGGCGGCGACCATCTTGTTGACGAGGGTCGTCATCGCCGACCAATTGTAGCTCAATCCCATCGCGGTCTGCGGACAGTCGGAGTAGTTCTCCGCGGCATAGAGCGTCGCCGAGTTGCTGGTCGTCGGCGCCTCGACGTTGGTGTCATAGTTTCCCGAGCTCGGATTGTTGGTATTGCCGCGATCCATGACGCAGCCGGTCCAGGTGCTGTGCGAAGGCGGGTTGCAGCCCCCGTAGCCGCCGTAGCCGCCATAGCCGCCGTAGCCGCCATAACCCCCATAACCGCCGTAACCCCCGTACGTGCAGTTCGAATCCCAGTTCGTCCAATCGATCCAGCTCGCATTGTAGTTGCTTGACCCGAAGTTCACGTCCTTGGCGAAGGGGATGATCGAGACGTAGACGTCGCCGTCCTCCGCGGCAGCCGATTGCAGCTTGTTCAAGAAGTTCGTCGTCGCGCTCTTCAGGGCCGACAGCTTGCCGTTGCTCGCCATCGATCCGGTGTTGTCGAGGACGAGCGCGACCTGCAGGCCCTTGGAGCCCCATTTCACGGTCGAGCTGCCATCAAAGGGAAGCGAACCGAGGCCGACGACGCCGAGGAAATCGGTCCCTATCGAAGCATCGGCGCTGAGCGTCAGCTGCTGGTCGCCGGAGGCATATTGCAGGTCGAGCTGAAGGTCCTTGGCCTGCGGCTGGTTGAACTGGCTGTTGAAGTAGGTATTCGCGTCCGCCTGGAGCTGGGCGGTGGTCTTCGTGGACGCTTCCTTCGCCAACATGATGGACGTCGAGTCGAGCGCACCCTGCATTTGGCCCTTGATCAGGCTCATGCGGCCGAAGTCGACCGCTCCACCCATCAGCGCAATCATGGGAACGAACACGAAGGCAAAGAGTATCGCCACATTTCCACGGCTGTCGCCGCGCAGCCGGCGAAGCGCATTAACGAGGGGCTTCCGTCCAATTCGCATCGTACTGGTACGCACACTTAAAGATTCGAATGACGCTATGCGCGCCTTATCAGTCGGGACCGTAGAAACGATTATTCCGACCCCTAAGAATTTACGAAAACCGGCGTTACCCGGTTAACCATGCGACGGCAGCCGCCGCACGAGCCGCGCGGTGGGCGGATTCTCCACGCGCTCCGGAGCCTGCGTCGGCGGCGGCACGCGGCTCAAAGCCGCATAAGCGCAAGTCCGGCGACGACGAGCAGAATCGAGACGGCGCGCACCTTCGTCACGCGCTCGCCGACAAAGAGCATGCCGATCAGAAGCGCGAAGAGGATGCTCGTCTCGCGCAGCGCCGCGACAATCGGTATCGGCGCTACCGTCATTGCCCAGATCACGATCCAATAAGCGCCGAGGGAGAGCGCGCCGCCGGCGAGCCCGACGATCCAGTTGTCGCCCACCGCGGCGAGGAAGGCCTGCCGCTTCGCGATGAAGACGAGCGCGAGCATGGGCAGTGCATCGAGCACGAAGAGCCAGATCACGTAGTCGTTCGCGTTGCCGGAGGCGCGCGCGCCGAGGCCGTCGCTCAGCGTGTAGACGGTGATGCAAAGCGAAGTCGCCGCTGCGTAGAGAAACACCTGCGGCGCCGCACGGATGGCGCGGCTTCCGCCGTCCAAGGCGAGCAGCATGATGCCGACGGCGAGAACGATGATGCCGGCGATCTCGCCCGGGCCGACGGCCTCGTGCAAAGCGAGCAGCGATATTGCGAGCGTGAGGAGCGGCGCGGAGCCGCGCACCAGCGGATAGACCTTGGTCAGCTCGCCGTGATGGTAGGCGAGCGCGAGCGAGGTGTTGTAGCCGACATGCACGATCGCCGACGTGACGAGGAACGGCCACGCAGCGGCGGGGAGGATCGGCACGAAGAAGAGCCCGGGGAAGGCGAGCAGCCCGGCTCCGGCGACGACGAGCGTGATCGAGACGAGCTTGTCGCCGCGCGTGCGGACGATGGCGTTCCACGACGCGTGACAGGCCGCGGCGACGAGGACGGCAAGCGTGACCGCCGGCGTCATGACGATGCCGGCCGCTTCACGAAGCGAGCCGCGTCGGCTTCAGCGCGCCGGTCCGTTCAAGCAGCGGATAGGCAGTCGCGGCGAGATGCGCGTCGATGCGCTTCAGGTCGCGCACCACGTCGAGATGGAGCCCGCTCGTCTCGATCGATGCCTTGCGGCCTTCGCGCACGCGGGCGAAATGCCGCTCCGTCGAGTTCTGCTCCAGCTCGCGGAACTGCTCCTTCTCGGCGACCAG
Source organism: uncultured Alphaproteobacteria bacterium (assembly GCA_963750115.1). GTDB lineage: Bacteria > Pseudomonadota > Alphaproteobacteria > Rhizobiales > Afifellaceae > DASWJZ01. The sequence goes on from CAVVPM010000009.1 coordinate 313,333, forward strand.
GCGGCGCGCCGCGTCGGTGTCGCTCGACATGAAGACGGCGATCGCCAGGCGCAGATGTTCGAGAAGCTGCGCATACATCGCGTCGATCTCGGACAGCCCCTCCGGCGAGAGGCTGAGCTTCAGCTTCAAACGCTTCGCCGAAAGCTCGGCGATATTCCTGTCGATGATGTCGCCGATATGTTCGAGGTTGATGGCAAAGGACTGCACCTCGCCAGCCGGCGCGCCTCCTGATCGCTCAGGGGCTCGCGCGCGATCGCGGCGATATAGCGCCTGGATCGCGTGGTGCAGCCGGTCGACGATGTCGTCGAGTGCGGCTGGTCTCGGCGACGAGGTGGCGGTCGTCGCCGTGGAAGGCGGCCTGCGTGCCGGCGAGCATCTTCTCCACGACGTCGGCCATGCGCAGCGTCTCGCGCGCGGCATTGGCGAGCGCCACGGCCGGCGTGCCGATGGCGTGCGTGTCGAGGTAGAGCGGCCTTGCCGGATCGTCGCTCGCGGGCTTCGCCGGCAGCAGACGGACGAGCAGCCTCGCGACGGTTCGGGAGGAACGCCGATGAAGAGGAGCGGCGAACGGCGAGATTGAAGGCGGTGTGGAAATTCGCGGCAAGCCGGCCCGGCGCCGGCTCGAATGCCGACAGCCAAGCGGCGATGCGGGCCGAGGAACGGTAGCGCGAGGGCCGCGCCGACGATCCGCGTCGCAAGGTTGCCGAGCGGCGATGCGGAGCTTCACCGGGATCGCCGCCGGCTCCTTCGATAACCGGGTTGAGGGCGCTGCCGATATTGGCGCCGAGCACCATGGCAAGCGTCGCCTCCGGCCCGATCAGGCCGGAGGCGGCGAACGAGATGACGGTCAGCACGACGACGACGCTCGAATGCGCGGCCCAGGTCAGCGCCGCCGCGATCGCGACATTCAGAAGCGGCTCGCGCGTGAGCGCGGCGAGGAGCGTCGCGGACCGTGGCGGAGTGCTCGCTCGGCGCGATCGCCTCGGCGAGAAGGTGCAGCGACAGGAGCATGAGCCCAAGCCCGATGGCCACCCGGCCGAGGTCCTGGAAGCGCGTTCCCTTGCCGCGCCGGAAGGCGAAGACGCCGACTGCGATCAGCACCGGGAAGACGACGGTGACGTCGAAGGAAAGCACCTGCACGATGAGCGTCGTGCCGATATTGGCGCCGAGCATGACGGCGAGCGCCGGCACGAGGTCCACCGCGCCGGCGCCAACGAGAGAGGTCGTCATCAGCGCCGTCGCCGTGGAGGATTGCAGCGCCGCGGTCACGCCGAGCCCGGCGAGGAAGCGCGTGGAAGCGGGTCTTCAGCCCCTGCGCGAGGCCGCGGCGAAGATCGGTGCCGAAGACGCGCATGACACCGCTCTGCACCATGTGGATGCCCCAGAGGAGCAGCGCGATCTCGCCGATCAGGTTGATGAGGACGTGGGTGGCGGACATTCTGGCCGGCATTGACCTCGCGTTGCGTCGCAAAGCTGCGGAAGGCGCCGGCAGGCAGATGTCACAAATCTGTCGTAAACTGGCGGATTCGCCTTTACTGATAGACGTTTCTCATCATCCTCACCAGGGGGTTGCAGGTTTTCCGGCGGGTCGGAAAGAGGGAGCCGCCCGGCGGAGCCGGGCGGCCTTTCGGCAGAGGCTTGGAGCCGTTTCGCCCCCACCGGAAGAGGTTGGTCTCAGGCGCTCCGCGTCTCGGTCGGCCGGAAATCGTTGACCGGCAGGTCGACCGGCTCGAAGTCGTAGAGCTTGGCGTCGGATGAGGCGTTGCAGAGCCACAGCCCGTCGTCGGCGTTCTTCAGCCAGACGAGGTAGTCGCCAAGCCCGTCCTCGACGGTCGACACGACGCTCATGTCCTCAAGGTAGCTGCCGACCGCGGAGCAGAGCGCGGTTGCCGCGTCGGACGGGTTGACGCGCGTGAAGCGGCTGCCGTTGCCGACGGGCTGGACGTTGATCAGCGTGCCGCCGTCGCCGCCAAGGAGGTCGCCCTGCATGATCGTGTTGGCGTAGACTGCGCCGTCCGAGCTGGCGTTGCAGAGCCAGAGGACGCCGCCGCGGTCTTTGGTCCAGACCAGCCAGTCGCCGACGCCGTCGGCAACCGTGTCGACGAGCTCTGCTGGATCGGAGCCGTGCATGGCTTCACAGGCGGCGTCAGCGGTCGCGATTTCCGCGTCCGTGGATATCTCGCTGGCATTGGCGGGAACCTGCGTCAGCATCAGAGCGAGGCCGGCTGCGGCAAGGGAGCGGGCAAACATCGTTCTTCTCCTCTCATTCACCTGTGAAGCGGGGCTTCCGCTTTCCATGAGGGGAAGATGGACGGCGGGCTCGGGCGCCGTTGTGAGGGCCCGCACAAAGCGGGCCGGCGCTCAGCCGGTGCTCAGCCCGCGTTCAGGCGCCGCGGGCCGCTGACGAAGGGATTGCCGCGTTCGATGAAGCGGAGCGGCCGATCGGCATCCTTGGTGATTCCGATCCTTTTGGTGACGAGGATCGGGCCCGTCTCGCGTTGCGGCAGCGCAAGAAAGAGCGGCCCGGGCGCGCAAAGGTCGACGCCGTCATGGGCAAGCGTGGTCCGCATCGCACGGGCGAGGCGGCCCGGCCCGCGCGCAACGTCGGAAGCGCGCCCCTGATTGCCGCGGCGCATCTCTTGGAGGCCTTCGAGCGGCTCAAGCGCGCGCAGAAGAAGTGCGGCGCCGATCCCGGCCTCCTCGCTGGCGACGTTCAGCATCGGCCAGACGCCGTACGAAATGTAGACGTAGGCATGGCCGCGCGAGAGAAACATCGACCGGTTGCGCGGCGTTTCCCCGCGAAAGGCGTGGCTTGCGGCATCGCCCAGCGGATAGGCTTCGGTTTCGACGATGCGGCCGGCGAGCCTGACGCCGTCGACATCGTGGACAAGCGTGCAGCCGATCAGGAAGCGCGCCAGCGCCACGGTGTCGCGCGGAAGCTCGCGGCGGCTGAGGCGCCGCAGCGCACGAGACGAAGGAGAGCGACGGGCGAGCGAAGCGTCGGCCATCAGGAGAGGCTATGTGGGCCGACGCGAAGAGGCGAAAAGGCGGCGGAACGCGCGTCCGCCTCTGGCAAGTCCGTCCTCCACGCCGCGGTCGAACGTGGCGGGCAGGCGCTCGATCACAAGGCGATAGCAGACGAGGACGACGAGCAGCGTCAGCAGCCAGCCGATCACGATGTCGCTCAGGAAATGCCCGCCGACGGCAAGACGTTCGAGCGAGACGACGGCGGTGATTGCAAGCGCGGCGACGGCCACCGCTTTCCGCCATTCGCGCGGGACGATGAAGACGAACGCGATAAGCCAGAACGCGGACGAGGCTTCGCCTGAGACGAATGAGCAGTTTCGCGCGCATTGGCCGGCAATCCGCCAGGCCGGTGAAAACATGGCATGCCCGCCGAACTCGAAAATTTCACGCGGTCGCGCGCGTCCCCAGTAGTCCTTGAGGATCAGGTTGACGATGAGGAGCGGGCCGACCAGCACGCTGACGACGATGAAAAGGATCGCGCGCGGACGGAAGGGCAGCCTGAAATCCGGAAACAGGTACTTCAGCGGAAGGACCAGAAGCATGGCGACCGGCAGTGCGATCTCAAGCCACTGGGCCGCGTTGCGCAGCCCGTCGAGGAAGCCGTAGCGACTGATGAAGAAGCCCGCGGCGGGATCGTAGAAGAGGCGGCTCGCGGCGAGGTCAACCTGCGGCGCGGCCATGAAGAAGAGCGAAGTCAGCGCCAGTACCAGACGAGCGTGGCAACGATCGGGCGATTGCGCAGATGTCCCCAAAACCCGTTGACTGCGGGCGGCGGCGTGTCCGAATTCGCAAGCATCTCCGATTTAGGGACTCCCGTGCCGCTCCGCGCAGAAGCTTGTGTCGCATCGCCGCACCGGCGGTCAGCGCGGATTCCTCGCCATCCGTAGCCGAGCTTGCTGGCCGGCGTAAACCGCGCGTTGCGGGAATCGCTGGCTCGCCCGGGCGCGGCGTGTCATCTGAACCACACGACCGGCAAGAAAAGGTATGGCAGGACGATTGCCGCAGCCGCCGCCATTGTGATCGGTGGCTGAACGGTCGAGGATGGCAAAAAAGCGGGGGCGGCATGGGAAGGGTCACGGTATTCGCGCTGGCTTGGCTGGCGGCAGGCGGCCTCGTCGCCCCGGCTTTCGCCGCGGATCCAAGCGTCGAGCCGTTCGGAATGCTGCGCCCGCTCCCGGCCGACACATTCATGACCGCGCCTCGCCGCGCGGCCCTGGCCGGCGCCTACGACGTCGCCGCGACCGACACCAAGGCCTACGATCCCGGCGGAATCTTCGATGAGGTGCGCACCGGGCTCTCCGAATCCTGGCAGGACAACGATAAGGGTTCGGAGCACCGCGGTCCGTTCGTGACCGGCGAGGTGCTTTTCCACCCGATCCCCGGCTCCTACAGAAACGGGTTCTTGGAGTTCTTCCTGAAGCCTCGGCCGCATGTCGGCGCGAGCGTGTCGACGGCGGGGGGCACCGACCAGATCTTCGGCGGCGTCACCTGGACGGTCCCGCTCCCGCCCTTCGGCTTCCTGGAGGCTTCGTTCGGTGGCACCGTCCACGACGGCAGCCTTTATACGCCGCCCGACCAGCGGGGACTGTCGCTTGGCTGCTACACGCTGTTTCGCGAGAGCGTCGGCCTCGGAATCAATATGGGCCCGCATGTTCGGGTCATCGGCGCGATCGACCATTCCTCGCACGCCAATCTCTGCGGCCAACACAATAACGGCCTGACTCATATCGGCTTCAGTCTCGGCTACAAGTTCTAGGCTCGGCCGTCAGCGATCCTGCGGGGGAGGGGCGGCCGACGCGTCGTCGAGCCAGGCTTCAGGAACGCCGCCGAGACGCTCGATCACTTGCCGCGTGACCTCGCTATGCCGCTCGCGAAGATAGGCTTGAAGGTTCGCGGGGATGGCGGCGTCCCTTGAGACGTTGAAGCGCGTTTCGAGATCGGGAAAGTGGCGCGGCTGAAATTCGATCTCGAGGAATTGGCAAAGCGATTCGATCGCCGTGCGGCGGTCGGCGTGCATGTCCTCGTAGAAGAGGAATTTGACGCGCTCTCCGCCGAAGACCGCCAGCAGCCCGTCGATGGTCGAAGCGTAGTCGCGGAAGGGGGCGCTATAGGCCGACTCCCAGAATTCGATGGCCCCGGCCGTGCCGCCCCGCACGGCGCGCGAGTCCTTCTTGTGCTCGAAGTGGAGGAACTGCGACCAGGCCTGCCGGAGCGGGCTGCGCAGCACGAAGATCACGCGCGCCTCGGGCGCGAGCCGCTGGATGTGTCGGAATCCTTCCGCGCCGAGGATCGCATATTCCGGAGTCGCCTCTCCGGCGATCCTGGCGCCGCCGCGATCCTGGAAGAGACCCTCGTACCAGGCGTCGTCGATGGGGCTCCGCATATAGGCCCGGTACCAAGCCCATTGGCTGCGATAGGCCGGAAAGCCGCGCCAATCCCAGGCAATCCGCTGCAAATATTTGCGCCAGCGCGCCCGTCGCTTTCGGTCGCTCAGATGTGACGTAATGCCGCGGATGTGGTCGAAATAGTGTATCTCCTTCACCGGCGTCGCGAAGACGTCGGGATGTCTGCCGAGGACGGCGAGGAGCCAGGTGGTGCTCGCCTTCTGCGCGCCGACGCAAACAAAATAATCGGAGATCAAAAATGCACCCCGGAGAGCGGAAGGCTGCGGGACAAGAGTCGCTGGAGTTTGGCCGCAACAGTTCCTAAAGCCAAGCAGGGCGGCCGTCTGCATTCTCATTCGCCTTGCTCGTTTCGCCCAGAAGGTCACCAGCCGGACGCGCCATGGATCCCTTGAGAGTCTTCCTGCTTTCCGACGATTATCCCGGCCACTTCAACTTTGCCCATGGCGTGCTCGCCGCGATGGAGCGGCTGCGGCCGCTCACCTATGTGGAGCGCTCGGTGCGCGGGCTCGTCGCGTATCGGATGCGCGCCGTGCGCCCGCTCGTCTCCGGCGGCAGCGCGGCGCTCCGGCTCGCGCTCAAGCTCGGCTACGGGATCGAAGCGCGCGACCTTCCGAAGACCGACCTGGTAATTTCGGGCGGCGGCGACACGCTCGCGGGAAACGTCGCGCTCGCGCGCCTCCTCGGCGTGCCCAACATCTTCTGCGGGTCGCTTCGCGCCGGGTTCAGGTTCGAGCATTTCTCGCTCGTCGTCACGTCCTACGAAGAGGCCGTGGACCATCCGCGCCACATCGGCACGCTGAAGCCGAGCGTGTTCGGACCGGAGCTCTTCGATCGACCCAAGGAGCCGATCCGCTACAGCCGCGACAATCCGCCGAAGCTTGTCGGACTTCTGATCGGCGGCAATTCCGGTCGGTTCCGCTATCGGCGGCGCGAGTGGGACGACATCCTCGCCTTCGTGTCGGCGCTGAATGCCGCCTGGGGCACGCGCTGGCTGATCAGCACGTCGCGGCGCACGCCCGACTTCGTCGCCGATGCCATAGCGGGGATGGCCAAGGATTCCACATTGGTCGAGGAATTCATCGACTTCCGCACGGCCGGGCCGGGCACTCTGCTGCCGCTCTTCCAACGCTCCGAGGTCGCGGTCTGCACGAGCGATTCGAGCTCGATGCTTTCCGAGGCGATCGCGGTCCACTTGCCCGTCATCGGCATCCTCCCGGCGGCCTATGGTTTCAAGGCGCAGGAAGAGCGCTATCGGGAGATGATGCAGGAGAAGGGCTGGGCGCGCTTTATCCCGCTCGGCGAGCTCGGGGTCGAGCGCTTTTCGGCGGAGCTCGCGATGGTGCGGCCGCCGCGGGAAAACCACCTCGATCGCCTGGCCGCGGAGCTGCAGCGAAAGCTGCCGGGGCTCTTTTCCGTCGCGGAGCGGGTGGCGAGTTAGAATCGGTCGTTCAGGTAGGCGGCTGCCGCTTCAGCGCCGGCACGAAGCGCAAGATGCCGGTGTCGCGTGCTGTGTATCTTTCGAGCCTGCGCACCTGCTCCTCGAGATAGTCGGCATTCTTGGTTCGCCCGTCCTTGGAGACGCGGCCTTTCGCGATCTTCTCGCGCATCTCGGCGCGGGAGCGCGTGAAATAATGGTTCAGCTGCAGAACGTCGGCGGTAGCGTGCTTCGGATCGAAGCGGTCCGCATAGGGGAAGCGCTCCTTGCGGTCGTTCCACATCGCCTCCCCATCATCGAACAGCTCGACGTGATGCGTCTTGACGAGACGCACCTTCGTGGGGTCGGCGATGGTCTTGTAGTTGAGGAGCGACACCACATCGCCGCGCGGCGGAAACTCGGCGCGCTCGAGATAATTCTCGATGACCAGTCCGGGCGGACGAACATCGTGGCCGGAGGGTCCGAACATGTGCCAGGGAAGCGAGATCGCCGGCACGTCCGCCAACGTGGCAAGCGCCGCGTCGAGGCCCTCGTGGTGCTTCGGCACGATGAACTCGTCGACGTCGATAAACGTCATCCAACGATAGCGCTGACCGAAATTCGCCAGCGCGTGGGCGTAGGCGGCGTTCTGGATGCGCACGCCGCGATCGAAGTTCCGCCAGGGGATGACGGTGATGCGCTCGGCGGCGCGCGCATCCTGCAATATCTCAAGCGTGCGGTCGCTGCTTCCGTTGTCGTAGATATGGAAGGCGCGCGCGCCGATCAGCGCGTGATAGTCGATCCACTCGGCGATGTAGCGTTCCTCGTCCTTGACGATGGCAACGATCGCCACCCCGCTTCGATCCGCGTCGGCGATGACGGGCGCCGGCAGCCCGCTCTTCTTGCGGCGCGCGCCGGCGATGCCGGGAAGCAGCTTTCGTATCCAACGCTTGACGACCGGAAGAGACATTCGTCAGGCCGGAGGGGAAGCGACCGGTGCGTGGAAGACGAGGGTCGAAAAATCTATTCCGCCCATAAAGCCTCTATCCAAGGCGCGCGCCGGAAGCGCCGCGTGAAGCGGTTTCGGCGGCGTCTCAAGTCCTGGCTTTTCGACGGGTCGATGGCGCCCCGGATCGCCGCCGGCGGCGTGTTGACGCCGAAGAATACGACGATCTTGGCGCCTTGCGGAAGCCGCGGCTGGCTCAGGAAGCGCAGCACGGCGTTCCGCGGCAGGGTGTCCTTGAAGGATACGCACCATTCCGGCGGATAGAACGTGATCTCCTTCGCCGTATCGGAAACGAAAATCTGATCGCCCGGATATTTCTCTGCCCAGTATTTGTGCGGCTGCGAGGTGAAGCGGTCGAAGATGTAGCTCTCCTCGCCGACGAAGAGCCGTACGACCGAGCTGTTGCCGGTCTTCTTCGAATATCGCTGCGGTCGCCAGATCTGCATCATGCAGAAGCGGCCAGGATAGGTGAAGAGGTCGTCGAGGTTTCCGGTGACGACGAGGTCGAGGTCGAAGTAGAGCGTCATCCCCTTGAGGTCGTGGATTTCCTTCGAATAGAGGCAGATCTTTCGCCACCACGGGATCGTCCGTGCCGCGCGCCGCCTTGCCGACGGCCGGGTCGATGGCGATCTCGGGAAAAGGCTTGCACTCGATCTCCGGGCGAATTCCCTCCGGATCGTCGGTCAGGCACACGAAGCGGACGTTCCAACTCGTGTTCCTGGCGACCATGCCGTAAAGCTTGTTCACCCATTCCGGGCCGTAGAGGCGCCCCCATTTCATGCAGACGACGTTGGCGGTCTTCGTCCGCTGGGCCTCCTCGTATTGCTGCTCCCAGTTCATGTGCTTGCGGCGGTTCTCTCGTGTCGAGCGTTCTATGGTGCAGCTTCGAGCGCCTGTAAACCGGCTTGCACCTGGCCGACAGCGCCGGGGGAGCCGGCGGTTTCGCGGGCCGCGGCGGTGCCGCCACGGACAAGCGACACGACATTTGCGCCGTCCTTCAAGGCGAGAGCGAGCGCTGTCGCCCGCCCGCACGGCACCGAAGGGGGCTTGTGTTTCCGCGAGCGACGGTGCTTGGAAGCGGCGATGCGACAGGTGGTCCTGGAACCCGTTGAGACGAGTGACCTGCGAAGGCCGGTCAAGACCTTCGTGATCAATCTCGACGAGGACCGGGCGCGGCTCGCGGCGATCGACAATGAGTTCAAGCGCCTCGGCCTGACCTACGAAAGATTTCCTGCGCTACGACCGGATTCGTTGCCGGCTTGGCTTCGCGAGCAATTCTTCGACGCCGACGGCACGCCCTATTCACCCCTGACCCCTGGCGAGATCGGCTGCTACGCCAGTCATCTCGCGGTGATGCGGAAGGTTCTTGACGAAGCTGGCCCAGCGCTCGTGCTGGAGGACGACGTCGTGTTCGATCCGGAGCTCGTTCAGGTGCTCGCCAACCTTCATCGGCTGCCGAACGATTGGGAGATCGTTCGCTGCAGCAATCCCCCCAAGTCGTCGTTCCTCTCGAGCGGACAAATTACGCCGCGGACGGAGGTGATCCGCTATTGGCGGATTCCGATGGGGGCGACGGCCTATTTCATCAACCGCAAAGGCGCCGAGCGCGTCCTTGCCGGCGCGAAGCGGCGCGTCAGACCAGTCGACAATGATTTGCGCCGCTTCTGGCTCTTCGACCTGAAGACCTACGGCCTGCTGCCCCTTCCCATACACTGGGTCGACAGTCGTTCCGCGATTGACCGGTTCGGCAAGCGGCCGCGGGGCGAAAAGAAGCAGCCGCGCTTTGCGCAAGGCCGGCGCTTTGACCCGGTGCGCGCGCGATTAGAGGAGTTCGGGCTGCTCATTTCTCTGCGATGCATGATCGCGGATATGAAGGCGGCGTTTCTCGGCCTGTTCGGCGTCAAGCGCCGCTATTCGCCTTCGCTTCGCGTGGGCTCGCGCTTCTAGCCTTGGCAACTTGTTCTGCCGATTGGAAAACCCGCATCTTGGCTTTCCATGGCGGCCAAGCGGCGGCTCCCTCACCCTGGGATCGTCGTCAGCTTATGGCGCTCCTTGCCGCGGAGTTCACGTCGCCGGGCCTTTGCGACCCGGCTTCGCTTGTAGGTTCGCCTGTTCACGTAGGAGAAAAGCGAAAGGGCGAGGAGCGCGCGCTCGGCGGGCGAGAAGGAGCGTCGCGCAACGGCTGCTCGGCATTGACGAGCGAACACGGATCGCACTCTTCGCATCTCGGCGGCGCTGACTTCGTCGACTGCGATTTGGCGGCGCTCCGGCTCCGTCGTCCGCTGAACGAAATACGTTGCGGGCGAACCGACGATCAATTCATCGAGGATGAGGTCGAAGAGAAGCCTGTGGTCGTGCGCCCATTCGTAAGGATAGGCGGCCCTTGCAGCGGTGAATCCTTCGACCAGCGCCTGCCGTCGCCAAAGCCCGTAGAACCAGCTTGCCTGGGACTGGAAGAGGACGCGCCGCAGGCGCGCTGCACGGCTCCCGGTGCCGAAGTCGGGGACCGGCCGGCGCTTCTCCACACGCCCGGGCGAAAAGCTTCGCACCTCGCAGACTGCAAGCGCGGCTTTCGGATTGTCCACGAGCAGCCGATGCAGCACTTCGACAAAGTTCGGCGCACTCAGATCGTCATGCGCCCGCCACATGAAATAGTCCGCCGTTGCAGCGTTCAGCACATCGAGAAAGTTCTGCATCGGCCCCCGATTCTGAGGGTGCCGGAAATATTTGAAGCGGTTGTCCCTTGCCGCCCAACTTTGCGCAATCGACGCGGTCGCGTCGGTTGAAGCGTTGTCGTAGATCAGCACCTCGAAATCGGGGAAAGTCTGAGCCGAGAGGCACTCCAGGCATTCGCTGAGGAGGGCGCCACCATTGTAGACAGGAACGCCGATCGTCACTGCAGGCATCAAGTGCTTTCCTTTGGCGGAACAACGGTCCCGCGATGAAGGTCTCAAGGCTCTGCCCCGTGCGACGGGTCCGCTCCTTCCCTTGCGCCGCCGAGGCGCGAGCGTCCCCGCCGGAATTCGAAGTGGATAATGATGCGGCCCCGGCTATGCTGCAACCGTCGTCGATCGCCGCCAAAAAGCAACCTCCGCCCGCCAGAGCCAGTCGCGTATGAACATAGCCGTCACCGGGGCAACCGGCTTCATCGGCAGACAAACTGTCGCTGCCCTAAGGGAACTGGGCGCCGAGCCGGTGACGGTCGGCCGCGATGCTTCCGAGCATCTTCGCTGCGATCTGCTGGCCGAGCCGGCGATCGGAAAGGAGCTCGCCGAGCGCCAATGCGACACGCTCATCCATCTTGCCTGGATCACGTCGCATGGCGCGTTCTGGACCTCGGCCGACAATCTCGCGTGGCTCGCCGCAAGCCTTCTTCTCGTCCGCTCTTTCGTCGAAGCCGGCGGGCGGCGCGTGGTGATCGCCGGCACGTGCGCCGAATACGACCCGCCGCCGAGCGGTCCCTGCGTGCCGGGTGAGACGCCGACGGGTCCGAAGACGCTCTACGGCTCGGCCAAGGCGGCGCTTCGCGAGACACTCGCGGCATGGTCGGAGTTGGGCGGCTTCTCACTTGCCTGGGGCTACGTTTTCTCGCCGATCGGCCGCGGCGAGAAACCGGAGCGTCTGGTGCCCTTCGCGATCCGCAATCTTCTCGCCGGGCGCGCATGTTCCTTCACCTCGGGTCGGCAGGTGCGGGATTTCCTCGACGTCCGCGATTGCGGCAGGGGGTTCGCCGAGCTTGCGCTTTCCGATCTCAGCGGGCCGGTCAATGTCTGCTCGGGCGTTCCAACCAGCGTGGGCGACCTTGTCATGCGGATCGGCGCGCTGACCGGCCGCACGGACCTGATCCGGCTTGGCGCGAAGCCCGACCGGCCGGGCGAGCCCCCCAATCTGTGGGGCGACCCGCGTCGCCTCGCCGAGATCGGATTTTCGCCACGCCATGCGCTCGACGATACGCTCCGCGAAATGATCGACGCGGCGCGCGCCCGCGGCCCGGCTTGACCTCCGCCCGCCGTCTCGACGACCCGGGTGTGATCGACTAGTTGTCAGGTTCTTGCCAACGCCTCGATATCTGAGCCTGCAACCATGAGCACGGGATCATGAAGGCTGTCATTCTTGCCGGCGGTCTCGGAACGCGCCTTTCCGAGGAGACCGAAACCAGGCCGAAGCCCATGGTGGAGATCGGCGGCAGGCCGATCCTCTGGCACATCATGAAGAGCTTCTATGCCTACGGCATATCCGATTTCGTGATCTGCGTCGGATACAAGAGCTATCTCATCAAGGAATTCTTCGTGAACTACCGGCTGCATCTCAGCGACATCACCGTCGACGTCGCCGCCGGGGCGATCGAATACCAGCGCGTGATGGCGGATGCCTGGCGGGTCGAGCTCGTCGAGACCGGCCTTCAGACCATGACCGGTGGAAGAATCCGCCGCGTGCGCGAGCATCTCGGCGACGAAGAGTTTCTCCTCACCTACGGCGACGGGGTGGCCGACATCGATATTTCCGATCTGATCCGCTTCCACCGCGCGCACGGAAAGCTCGCGACGGTTACCGCCGTTACGCCGCCCGGCCGCTTCGGCGCGCTCGAGGTCGACGGCGACAGGGTGACGGATTTCAAGGAGAAGCCGGCCGGGGACGGCGTCACCATCAATGGCGGGTTCTTCGTGCTCTCGCCGAAAGTCATCGACTACATCGAAGGCGACAGCACCGTCTGGGAGGGAACGCCTTTGACAAGGCTGGCCCGCGAAGGGCAGCTCATGGCCTACCGCCACACCGGCTTCTGGCAGCCGATGGACACGCTGCGCGACAAGATGCAACTGGAGGCTCTTTGGAACAACGGCCGCGCCCCATGGAAGAAATGGTGACTCCGGACAGAGCCTTCTGGCGGGATCGACGGGTTCTCGTTACCGGGCATACGGGGTTCAAGGGCGCCTGGCTCACGCTGTGGCTGTCAGAGCTCGGCGCCAAGGTGACGGGGCTTGCGCTGCCGCCGGCGACCGATCCGAATCTTTTCACGCTCGCGCGCGCGGCAGGACATGCGAGCTCCGTCCTCGGAGACATCCGCGATCTCGCGGTCGTGCGCGAGTGCTTTGCGGCGGCGCGGCCGGAGATTGTCTTTCATCTCGCGGCGCAGGCGCTGGTGCGCGCTTCCTATGCCGAGCCGGTCGCGACCTTTCAGACCAACGTGCTCGGGCACGGCGCATCTTCTCGAGGCGATACGCGAGACCGACTCGGTCAGAGCGGCCGTCATCGTCACCAGCGACAAATGCTACGAGAACAGGGAGTGGCCGTGGGCCTATCGCGAGAACGAGCCGCTCGGCGGGAAGGACCCCTACAGCAGCTCGAAGGCCTGCGCCGAGCTTGTGACGAGCGCCTATCGCAACTCCTATTTCCGTGGGCCGGCGGCGCGCTGCAGAATCGCGACGGCGCGCGCCGGAAACGTGATCGGCGGCGGCGACTGGGCGGCCGAGCGCCTCGTTCCGGACCTCATTCGCGCCTTCGCGGCCGGCCAATCCACGGAAATCCGCAGCGCATCGGCGGTGAGGCCCTGGCAGCACGTGCTTGAGCCGCTTGGCGGCTATATCCGGCTCGCCGAATGCCTCGCCTCCGACAAGGGCGAGAGCTTCGCGGAAGCGTGGAATTTCGGCCCTTCGGACGAGGATTGTCGGCCCGTCTCCCACCTGGCCGATTCCGTCGCTGCGCTTTGGGGGAGGAGCGCAGCCTGGCATCGCTCGGAGGGAGCCCACCCGGCGGAAGCGGGGACCCTTAAAGTCGATTCGGCGAAGGCGCGAAGCCGGCTCGGCTGGAGACGGCGCATGCGGCTCGACACGGCGATCGACTGGACCGTCGCATGGTATCGCGGCCAGCTTGACGGCGAGCCCGCGGAGGCGTTGTCGCTCGGCCAGATCGCGGCCTACGAGCGGCTGACGGGCATCGAGGGATGAGACGTCCGACATGCCGCGCGTGTGGCGCGCCGCTTCAGACGACCTTCGTCGACCTCGGCCTTTCGCCACTCGCGAATTCCTTCATTCGCGGCGATCAGGCGAGCGCGGCGGAGGCGTTCTATCCGCTGCATGCGCTCGTCTGCGGCCAATGCTTTCTCGTGCAGCTTGAGGAATACCAAAGCCCGGAAGCGATCTTTTCCGACTACGCCTATTTTTCCTCCTTCTCGCGTGGCTGGCTCGAGCACTGCAAAAGCTACGTCGCCACGATGGTGAGCCGGTTCGGCCTCGGCACGCAAAGCAAGGTGGTCGAAATCGCCAGCAATGACGGGTACCTGCTGAAATATTTCATCGAGCGACAAATTCCGGTGCTCGGGGTCGAGCCGGCGGCCAATGTCGCCAAGGTCGCCCTGGAGGCGGGCGTGCCGACGGAGGTCGCCTTCTTCGGCAGGGCGACCGCGGAGCGGCTTTTCGCGGCCGGACACTCGGCCGACCTGATGGCGGCGAACAACGTGCTCGCGCACGTGCCCGATCTCCTCGACTTCGTCAGCGGCTTCTCGGTGCTCCTGAAGCCGGAGGGGGTCGCGACTTTCGAGTTCCCGCACCTCCTCCGCCTGATCGCGGAGCGGCAGTTCGACACGATCTACCACGAGCATTTCTCCTATCTCTCGCTTGGCGTTGTCGCGGGCGTGCTTGAGCGCGTGGGCTTGCGCATATTCGACGTCGATCGGTTGCCGACGCATGGCGGGTCGCTCCGCGTCTACGCCTGTCGCGAAGACGCGTCGCATCCGCAAGGCGCGGTCGTCGCGCAGATCCTCAGCGAGGAGCGCGCGGCCGGCCTCTTTACGCTCGCCGGCTATTCGCGGTTCGCCGAGGCGGTGGTCGAGATCAAATGCGCGGCGCTCGATTTCATGATCGCGGCGCGCCGCGAGGGAAAGGTCGTCTGCGGCCACGGCGCCGCGGCGAAGGGCAACACGTTCCTGAATTATTGCGGCATCGGCCCGGAATTCGTCCGGCTCGTATCGGACAAGAGCCCGCACAAGCAGGGGACGCTGCTGCCGGGGAGCCGAATTCCCGTGGTGTCGCCGCAGGCGATGCTCGCGCGGCGGCCCGACTATGTGCTGATCCTCCCCTGGAATCTCCGCGACGAAATCGCCGAGGAGCTTTGCGAGATTCGAGAATGGGGCGGCCGCTTCGTCACCGCCGTGCCTGAGCTAAGCGTGTTCTAGAGGACGGCCATGCTCTTCCGCAGCACCCCCCTCGCAGGCGCGTTCGTCGTGGAGGCTGAGCCGAAGCCGGACGAACGCGGCTTCTTCGCGCGCATTTTCAGCGAGAGCGAATTTGCCGGCCAAGGCCTGGTCGCCCGTTTCCCCGAGGTGAGCCTCTCGCGCAATACGCGCCGCGGCACGGTGCGCGGCATGCATTTCCAGGCCGATCCGCACGGCGAGACCAAGATCGTGCGCTGCGTGAGCGGCGCGATCCATGACGTCATCGTCGACCTTCGCCGCGGCTCGGCGACCTATCTTCAGTCGTTCGGGATCGAACTGAACGCGGAGGCGGGCGCTGCGCTCTATATTCCCGCGGCATTCGCCCATGGATTCCAGACGCTTCGGGACGATACCGACGTCCTCTACATGATCGACCAACCCTATGTCCCGACGGCGTCGCGCGGCATTCGCTGGAACGATCCTGCGATCCATGTGACCTGGCCGCTTCCAATCAGCGTCATCGCCGAGCGGGATCTGCGGTTTCCGGACTGGGAAGGGTGAGGCGGCGGGCGCTGCTCCCCACCGGGATGTCACTGCGACGGCATCTACGCCGGCTTTCTTCCGAAAATTGATCGCTTCAGCTTTCGGGCACGTTTGGTGAGGCGGCTGAGCGCACCATGATGCCGTTCGGGATATTGCATCTTGAGCACTTCGTAGGCCCAAAGCCCGGTCGCTTCCTCCATCCTGGCCCAATCGTCGTCCAGGTCATTGCAATGCATCTTGATCGCGTGGGTGAAGAACATTCTCTGGAGCGGATTGACGAGGCGGTGATAGGCGATCTTCCGCACCTTCTCTATCGACATGACGCCCTCCTTGCGCGCGGAGTATTGAGCGTCAGCGGGCGAAAAGGTGCAAACCAGCAGGTTGTCGGAGTCCGACTCAACGTGAATGTCGCTCCACCTTCCAATAGCGTTTCCGATGAATTGGCCGTCGATCGTGTCGCGGAAAAGTGCGTCAAGGCTTTCGATACGCGAGCAGTCGATCATGAGCGGATGCAGGTGAAAGGCTCTTGCCAGAATGCCGTGGTCCCCCATCGACCAGAAACAGTAAACCGGATAGCTGCTGAAGCGAGTCGAGTCGACGAAGTAGAGCTGCATTTCTGGGTGAAGATGATCCATCAAGAAGCGGACGAGGTCGCGTGGCGTGATGGTGATCGTGCTGCTGGTCTGTCCCGTGCAACGCTCCTGGAACGCAGGGAACCCGGTCTCCTGCGCTATCCGCGGCCCGAGCGTCATGACGGCCCGTTTCCCTTCATGTGCGAGGCGAGCGAGGGTCCGTAGCGAGCCATCCGCGATGATCGCGTCTGGGGCCAGCACGACGGCGTGCGCCTTCTCGTCGCGCGCGCGGCGCACGGCGTTGCCGTGCGCCTTCCCCATCAATGCATATTTCGTCACCGGCTCGCTTGGATCGATATACTCGAACCTGATCGGCATCAGCTCGCGCAAGCATGCAACGGATGGCGCAGCCCGGATGATCTCCTCGTCCGCTGGAGCCGTGTAGAAAATGAATTCGGAATGCGACGCATCGGCGAGGGCAGGGAGATTGCCGGAAGACAGCAAGGTCGGCAGCGCCGCATTGACCATCAGGTCGATATAGGGGGCGCCCCAAACGACCATCACGAAATGGAATTTCAAGGCGGCCAGGCGGACATCGGATGTCGTCGCCGGGTTCATCGTTTGCGCGGATAGCAGCACAAGGCCAAATTATACTGTGCCATCTTCTGTACCCGGTGTGAACGACCTCGTCGTTCATCGAAAAGGAGAAGACGTTGTGGAAATAGCGCAAGAGGAATTCGCGCAACGCCGACTGCGTCTTGCAGTTCACATGGCCCAGCCTCGAAAATTTGGATGCATAAGGCTGTGATTCCAGCGACGGGGTGCCGACGATAAGGCTGCCGCTCGGAGACAGGGAGGCGACGACATTGGCGAGGAACGCGTCTTCGTCGGCCGGGGCAATGTGCTCCAGAACATCGAGACAATAGCAGCCGTCGAAGTCTTCGGGCACCGGACCCTTCAGCATGTTGTGGCTGCGAAACTCTATCGGGTATTGTCGCTCGCCGTCGCTTTCGCCGATTCGATGAAGTCGGGATCGAAATCGATAGCGACAACGCTACCGACGGCCTGGGCGACAACGCGCGTGCCGAAGCCGTCGCCGCACCCGATCTCGAGCGCCTTGTCGGCGCCGGCCAGCATCTTGGCGACGAATTTGTAGCGCGAGAGCATGAAAGCGAGTCGTTTTGGGTCGTCGACCCACGCCCAGCTCGTCATGAAGCCCATACGCTCCGGGCCGCGCCGCCGCACCTCTTCGATGACTTCGCGGTACTGAATCTCGCCCTCTCGTCTCTCACTTTCTGTCATTCTGCGAGTATCTCCAAGGGGCGGAAGTGTTGGCGACCGGGTGACTGCGGGCTCGCCGCCAGAGCGCGATGCGTGCGTCTTCCGAGACTACAAAGTTTCCTGCGTCTCACCAAGAATTCGGTCGACGAGCGCGTAGGGATCGGGCGGCTGAAACCCGCAAAGCGCGGTCAGGCGGCTCGTGTCGAGCGACGTGAACGCCGTGATCTCTTCTGCCGGAATGGCAGCCTCGGCGGCCGAGACGGCGTGCACGCACGCCTCGGAAGCACCGATCCGGCGGGCGAGGTGGCGAGCGATCTCGAAGTAGCTGACATCGAAGGCGCCCGAAGCCTGGTAGATGCCGTCGCCGCCCCGGTCGCCGACCGCGAGGAGGGCGTCGACCGCGTCACGAAGCGCGATCGGCGCGATGCGATGATCCGTGAAGGCGTCGATCGGGAAATTCGCCTTGAGAGCGCCGAGCCATTTCCTGAAAAGCGGCATCTCGGGCGTGAGCACCTTGGTAAGGCGAACGACCGCCGCGCCGTGCGCCGATGCGAGGATCGCGCGCTCCGCTTCGCCCTTCGAGCGGCCATAGGTGCTTCTGCCGAGCCGCGGTCGGTCGGCAGCCATGTGCGGCGCGGCCCCGTCGAGAACGGCGCTCGTCGAAAGCAGGATGACACGAGTGCCGCGTGACCCGAGCTTGGCAGCGAGCGCGGCGGGGGCGATGAAGTTCACGCGTTCGGCCAGCTCCGGCGATTTTCGGCAATCGGCGAAGTGCGCCATCGCGGCGCAGACGAAGGCTACGTCGGCAGCGGGGAGATCGGCCGAAGCCGGCTCAGGTCCGGCGAAATCGAGCCCTATCGTCTGCCCCGGCGACACGCGCTCCGGCCGGCGGGTCGTTCCGATCACATCGTCACCGCGCGCGCGAAGCGCGGCCGCCAGTGCCTTTCCGACGAGGCCGTCGGCCCCGATGACGATGGCACGCACGGATGATCAACCCGCCGTCGACCGGCCCATGGGCGGCGGCGTCAGGTAGGTTGCGGCGCCACCAGCGAGCCGCGCGGCGACCCGGTCCGCGATCACCTTTGCCATCGGCACGAAGACGACGCTCTCCGCCGGCGCTTCCTCGGGGTGAAAGGATGGGCCGGCCCTCGTAGCTGCGGCCGACCCGCGACAGGTCTTCGTCGACGAAGAACGAGACGGACTCACGCATCGCGCCGTAGAGCCACATGCCGGAGATGGAGGTTCCGAAAATTCCGAAATTCGGCGTCGCGGCCGCGGCCGCAGCGCCGAGAACGGCGTCGAGCCAGGAGAGCGTGTCCTCCGCGAGCCGAATGCCGCGCCGAGGGTCGGGGAGGCTCGCCGGTTTGCCGTCGCCCCGGTGCGCGAGCAGCGTGTTCTCCTTGGGAAGACGGTGTTGTCGAGGAAATCGACGGCAAGCGAGGCGCGTCCGGCCAATGCGTCCAAGGTGGCGCGGGTGAAATGCGTCCGGTGATCCGCCACCAGAATGTCGAACGGAGAGGTTTCGGCGTCCGGCACTTCCACGAAGAGGAGCCCATCCGGTTCAACGAGCGCCGCGGCGTCAGAAACAGAGTCCAGAGGCGAAACCATGTGCTCCAGCGAGTGGATCATGGCGACGACGTCGTATTCGCCTTGGACCGGCGCCGTGTGGAGGGAGCGGAAGCCGGGGATGTTGCGGAGCACCGGCAGGTCCCGGTCGGAAAGCTCGGTGCCGTCAAGCGTCCAGCCGGGGAGTGCCGCGCTGAAATTTGCCAGCGCCGATCCATTGCCGCAGCCGATGTCGATGAGGCTGCCCGGGCCGGATTTGCCGAGCCGCGCCACGACGAAATCGACCAGCGCCTTCGAGCGCGAACGGGAGGACCCTGAGGCGGAAAAGATCACTTGCTCTCCGCCGTCCGACAGATGGTAGATTTCGTAGGCGCCGTAGATGCGGTCGATCTCGTCGAGCCAGGCGGCGTCGGGCTTCTTCTGGATGGTGCCGCAGCGGGTGCAGACTGCGAGCGCGCCGCCCGCGGGCCAGGGTTTGCAGTCGCTGGTGACGCGCGGAAGCTTCGAATAGGCGGGAAGATCGAGGAGCGCATCGGCGCCGCAGACGCCGCAAGCAATCGCGGCCGTCATCGAACGCGGATTCCAAGCGACCGTCGCACCGCAGCCCGTGTCATGCCGGCAGGCCGAGGGCGGTTGCGATGGTCGGCGCGTCCAACCCATGCGCGGCGCGGACGTCGTCGTGGCTGCCATAGCGATGGATGAATTCATCGTGGAGCGAGAAGGTTTGCAGATCGCAGCCGGCCCGAATGTCCCAGGCGATCTCCTTCACCTGCGAGGAGAGCCCGCCACGCGGAACGTGCTCTTCCAGGACGACGACGCGGTCGTGGCTCTTCAGAATAGCCGCGATGCCGTCGGCGTCGAGCGGCTTCAGCGTATGAACGCCGACGACGCTCACCGAATGTCCGTCGCGTCTTTCGACCCTATCGGCGAGGGCGAGCGCCGTCTTGGCGATCGGGCCGTAAGTCAGGAAGGCCGTCCCGCGGCCGCGCCGCAAGAGCCGGATGCGCCCGACGACGAAGCCTTCGGCGGCGTCGGCAGTCAGATCGGGCTCGCCGGCCTTGCCGAGCCGCAGATAGGCCGGTGCCGGTTCTCGCGTGGCGAGCCAGCGGGTCGCGGCCTCCGTCTCCGCCGGATCGCAAGGCGCGATGACCGACATGTTCGGGAGCGCGGACATACGCGACGTCCTCCTGCGCGTGGTGCGTGCCGCCGAGCGTCGAATAGGTGACGCCGCCGCCGATGCCGACGATCGTCACCGGCAGGTTCTGATAGCAGAGGTCGTCGCGCACCATCTCGAAGGGGCGGAACAGCGAGAAGGTCGCGATCGTATAGGCGAAGGGCCGCAAGCCCCGTTGCGCCATGCCGGCGGCCATGCCGATCATGATCTGCTCGGCCACGCCGGTATTGATGAAGCGGTCGGGGAACTCGTTGCGGAACTTGGCGATCGAGCCGGCGGGCGAGATGTCGGCGACGACGACGCACAAGCCGCGGATCGGCCTTGCCGAGCTCGTAGAAGGTCGATCGGCGAAGCGGTTTCTCACGGCGCGTCGCTCTCGGCGAGCTCCTTGAGGGCCTGCTGGTATTCCTCCTTGTTGGGCGAGCGGTAGTGCCAGATCGGCACGTTCTCCATGTAGGAAACGCCCTTGCCCTTGACGGTGCGGCAGACGACGAAGAATGGGCTGCGCGCCTTCGCGTTCGCGCACCGCCTCCACGATCGCCGCGGTCATCGTGGCCGTCGACCTCGACCGCCTCCCAGCCGAAGGCTCGTGCAGCTTCTCGGCAAGCGGATAGAAATGCGGGATGGCCTTCGCTCATGCGCTCGAGGCCGCCGAAATCGTTGTAGTCCATGAAGGCGACGAGATTGTCGAGCTTGAGATTGGCGGCCATCATCATGGCTTCCCAGGTCGAGCCTTCCTGGAATTCGCCGTCGCCGAGAGCACGATAGATCAGCGCGTCGGTCTCCTTCAGCCTCTCGGCATGGGCCATGCCGGCGGCCATGCCGAGCCCATGGCCGAGCGAGCCGGTCGATGCCGCGATGCCCGGCGTCCCGTAATCGGGGTGCGCGCCGAGCCGGCCGTCCGGCTTGCAATAGGCGTCGAGGTCGGCCGCGACAGGATGCCGAGTTCCTCCAGAATGACATACTGGATCATGCAGCCGTGTCCCTTCGACATCAGGAAGCACGTCGCGCGAGCGCGCCGTTCGCGCTCGCGCCGCATCAGCTCGTTGTAGATCGCGTCGACGATCTCGATGCAGGAGAAGGCCGGCGCGACATGCAGCGCGGTGACCTGCTGCGAGATGTCGAGAATGCGGCGGCGGTAGTCGCGGCAGCGCTCGCCGTGCCGCAGCGACATCGAGGCTGTTGCGGCGAGTCGGCGAATGTTGGCGTCCGCCGCGTCATGTCCTCAGGCCCGCAGCGTGTAGTCGGTCGGCCAGTCCTTGAGCTCGTCGAAGTACTTGCCGGCCCCAGGCGACCATCTCGGCGAGGCCTTCGTCCCAGCCGATCTGCGGCTCCCAGCCGACGTCGCGCTTGATCGCCGAGGAATCGAGCCAGTAGCGCGAGTCCTGGCCGAGCCGGTCGCCGGTGACCTCGCAAAGCTGCTCGAACGGCACGCCGAGGGCCTTCGGCGGTGCGCTCGACGACCTCGCGGATCGAGGTCGGTTGGGCCGGGCCGGCATTGTAGATGGTGCCGAGCGGCGCCTTCTCCGCGACGAGATGGATGGCGCGGCCGAGATCGCGCGCGTGGATATAGGACTTCTCTGCCCGGCCGCCGCCATGCAGCGGCAGTTTCTCGCCGTTGAGGCCGCACCAGATCGCCTTCGGGATCACGCGATGCAGAAGCTGGCCGGGGCAATAGGCGTTCGACGGCCGGATGATGTTCATCGGGAATTTGAGGAAGCGTGTGCACCGACATGCAGGTACATGTCGAACGCCACCTTGGACGCGGCATAGGGGCTCGACGGCTTGATCGGCTCGTCTTCCTTGGCGGCGTGGTCGACCGAGCCGTACATTTCCGACGTGCCGATCTGGATGAAGCGCTCGAGCCAGTCGCGCTTCATCAGCTCTTCGGAAAGCCGCGCGAGCGCCATCGAGTTGGTTTCGAAGAAGCGCCAGGAATGCTTCCAGGAGACCGCGCCTTCGCCCTGCGCGGCGAAGTTGACGATGATCTCCGGCTTCTCGCGGTCGAGCAGTTCGAGCAGCAGGTCGAGTTCGTAGGTGACGTGACGGGCGTGATATTCGTAGCCGTCGCGCTTGTCGATATTGAGCGAGAACGGCTCGCGGGCGCAGCGGATTGCGGCCGATGCCGATCACCTTCTTCGGATCGGCGTGGTCGAGAAGATAGAAGCGCGGCATGGATACCGAAGCTGCCGCCGCCGCCCAGGATTGCGTATGTCTTGCCGCCCATTCGACTACTGCATTTCGGGTCGTGCGACGTCATTCGATGATCGTCCAATAGTAGTCGCCGGTATAGCCGGCTTCCGCGAAGACCTCGATCCAACCCTCCGGATAGTCGTGGAATTCGGCCGTCAGCACCCAGCTCTCGAAGATCTCCTTCTGCTCGGGCGTCAGATAGGAGTCAACTTGGACGAAGGCGCGGCCGCGGGACAGGCGCTGGATCTCGCGCAATCGCCGCGATCGCGCGCGCGCGCGGCGAAATTGTGGATGGTGTTGAGCGAGATCACGCAGTCGAAGCTGCCGTCGGGAAACGGCAGGTCGTCGGCGGTGCCGAGGTGCAGGCGCCCGACGACCTCCGGCTCGCAGTGCATCAGCGCATAGCGCGAAATGTCGAGGCCGAACGCCTCGAGCCCGGGCAGGCGACATCAGGTCCTTGACCAGAGAAGCCCTTGGCGCAGCCGACGTCGAGGACGCGCATGCCCGGCTTCAGGCCGAAATGCGCGACGATGTCGTGCGCGACCGGCAGCCAGCGTCCGTCATAGCGATAGCCGCCATAGCCGTATTCGCGCGGCCCGTCGAAATACAGCTCGCCATATTGGCGCGAGATGGCGACGATTTCCGGCGACTTGGCATTCTTGCGTCCGGCGACGTTGCGCTTGGTGCGCGGCAGGGCGCGCAGCAGATTGATTTCGGTCATCGAAGGATATGCGAAGCGCGAAGAATGGCCGTTTTTCCGAGGCGGGCGCAAGCAAGGCAAGCTCCCGGCGGCCCCCTCGACAGTCCCGATACCGGCACCTATAAGGCCATGTGCCCGGCGCGTCACCATGCCTTTCGGAATCCCGATTCAGGTTTCTCCAACTGCCGCTTCGATGACGCAGCGCGTGAGGCCGCGGGCGGCAGCCATGGCCGCATATCTTCCATGTCGCAGGAGAGCCGGTCCGCGCCGTTCGGACTGGACAGGTTGAGATGACGGGCAGGCGGCAGACGGCGCTGATCACCGGTGGCGCGGGCTTCATCGGAAGCCACATGGCCGATCTTCTGATCGATCGCGGCTACAGGGTCAGGATCGTCGACAATCTCGTCGGCGGGCGCGCGGCAAACATCGCGCAGCATCGCAGCAACCCGGAATTTTCCTTCGAGGAAGCCGACATCCGTCGCTTTCAGCCCGGCGACAGCCTCTTCGCCGACGTCGACTATGTCTTCCATTTCGCCGGCATCGGCGACATCGTTCCCTCGATCGAACGGCCGCTCGAATACATGTCGGTCAACGTCCAGGGCACGGTGCATACGATCGAGTGCGCGCGCCACGCCGGCATCGGCAAATTCGTCTATGCGGCGTCGTCATCCTGCTACGGTCTCGCCGCGACGCCGACGCGCGAGGATCATCCGATCGCCCCGCAATATCCCTATGCGTTGAGCAAATATCAGGGCGAGCAGGCGGCCTTTCACTGGCACAAAGTCTACCGCCTGCCGGTCAACTCCATCCGCATCTTCAATGCCTACGGCACGCGCTCGCGCACGTCCGGCGCCTATGGCGCCGTGTTCGGCGTGTTCCTCCGCCAGAAGCTCGCCGGGCAAGCCGTTCACCGTCGTCGGCGACGGCACGCAGACGCCGCGATTTCCTCTATGCGACGGACGTCGCCGAAGCGTTTCTGGCGGCGGCCGAGACCGAGAAGACCGGCGAGGTCTGGAACCTCGGCGCCGGGCAACCCGCAATCGGTCAACCGGCTGGTGGAACTGCTCGGCGGCGAGGTGGTCCATATTCCGAAGCGGCCCGGCGAGCCGGACTGCACCCACGCCGACATCGGCAAGATCACGCGCGATCTCGGCTGGCGGCCAGAAGGTCAGCTTCGAGGAAGGCGTCGCGCGCATCGTGGCGGAGATCGACTATTGGCGCGACGCGCCGCTGTGGGACGCCGGAGTCGATCGCCGAGGCGACGGCCGGCTGGTTCAAGGCGCTCGTGCCGGGAGCGCGCTAGCGATGGACGACGGCAGCCGGAGCCCTCGTCAGCCACAAGATCAAGACGCGCGGAAGAGGTCGCCGCGATCATCGGCCCGCCGCCGCGCGACAAGAAGGTGATCATGTGCCACGGCACCTTCGACATCGTGCATCCGGGCCATGTGCGCCATCTGCTCTACGCCAAGAGCAAGGGCGACATCCTGGTCGCCAGCCTGACCGCCGACGCGCACATCGACAAGGCGAATTTCCGCCCGTTCGTGCCGCAGGAGCTGCGCGCCTTCAATCTCGCCGCGCTCGAGGTGGTCGACTATGTCGTCATCGACAGCGAGGCGACGCCGATCAAGAACATCGGCATCATCAAGCCCGACTATTTCGCCAAGGGCTACGAATACACCAAGCAGGGCCTGCATCCGCAGCACGGCGGAGGAGAAGGCCGTCGTCGAGTCCTATGGCGGCGAAATCATGTTCACGCCCGGCGACATCGTCTATTCCTCCTCGCAGCTCATCGAGACCGGAGCCGCCGGCGATCGCCGCCGAAAAGCTGATGGTGCTGCTCGAAGCCGAGAGGATCGGACTTCGACGAGCTGCGCAAGGTCCTCGACAAGATTGTCGGGCATTCGCGTGCACGTCGTCGGCGACACGATCGTCGACAGCTATACGCATACGGTCCATGATCGGCGGCATGACCAAGACGCCGACGATGAGCGTGCGCTTCGAGAACGCGCACCGATTTCGTCGGCGGCGCCGGGATCGTCGCCAAGCACCTGAAGGCGGCCGGGGCGGACGTGACGTTCTCGACCGTGCTCGGCGACGACGCGCTCGCCGATTTCGCGCTCGAAGGACCTTGAGGCAGGCGGGCGTGCACGTGCATGCCGGTCATCGACCCGACGCGGCCGACCACCAACAAGAACGCGATCATCGCCGGCGGCTACCGCCTGCTGAAGGTCGACACGCTCGACAACCGCTCGATCTCCGACCGCATCGTCGAGCGAGCTCGTCCGAGCAGATCGCGAACGTCACGGCCGACATCGTGGTGTTCAGCGACTTCCGCCACGGCATCTTCAATCGCGACACCATTCCGCAGCTTGATCGCCGCCATTCCCGAAGGCGTGTTCCGGGTCGCCGACAGCCAGGTCGCCAGCCGCTGGGGCAACATCCTCGAATTCCAGCGGCTTCGACCTGATCACGCCGAACGAGCGCGAGGCGCGCTTCGCGCTCGGCGACCAGGACTCGGTGGTGCGGCCGCTCGGCCTGGAGCTCTATCGGCAGTCCGCAATGCAAGACGCTGATCCTGAAGCTCGGCGACGCGCGGGCTCATGACCTTCCGCTCGGTGCCAAGACGGCGAGGACGTGCGCTCCTTCTTTTCGCTCGACAGCTTTGCCGAGCACGTGGTCGACGCCGTCGGCTCCGGCGATGCGCTGCTCGCCTATGCGGCGCTCTCTCTGTTCGCGACGGGCAATACCGGTCATCGCCTCGGTCCTCGGCTCGCTCGCCGCGGCGGTCGAATGCGAGCACGACGGCAACGTGCCCGTCCGCCGCGACGACGTGATCGACAAGATCGAGCGCATCGAGCGGCTCGTCGAATACACATATCCGGCTTGACGGAGCGAGCGAGATGCGCGTCGATCGTCGTCGGATACGGCGTCCAGGGCAGGAAGCGCCTGCGCGTCGCCGGCGCCGACGCGGTCGGCATCGTCGATCCCGTCGCCGCCGAGGCGGACTGGCGCGACGTCGCCGACGTGCCGCTCGATCGGTTACGACGCCGCGCTCGTGTGCACGCCCGACGAGCCCAAGGTCGCGCTGCTCCGCCATCTGCTCGGCAACGGCAAGCATGTGCTGGTCGAGAAGCCGCTGCATGCGCCGACAGCGAGGCGGAGCTTGCAGGCGCTCGAGGCGCTCGCCCGCGAGCAACCGCGCCGTCTGCTACACCGCCTACAATCATCGCTTCGAGCCGCATTACGTGCGCGATGCGCGACCTCGATCGCTTCGGGCGCGCTCGGGCGCATCTATCGCTGCCGCATGTTCTACGGCAACGGCACGGCGCGGCTCGTGCGCGATTCCGACTGGCGCGACAAGGGCGCCGGCGTGCTGCCCGATCTCGGCTCGCATCTCCTCGACACGGCGCGCTTCTGGTTCGGCGATATCGGCGACGATTTCCGTATCGTCTCGGCGCGCTGTTTCGAGAACCGCGCGCCCGACCATGTCGTCGTCGCGTCGAAGCGGCCGCCGCAGCTCGAGCTTGAGATGACGCTGCTCTCCTGGCGCAACCACTTCACCTGCGACGTCTTCGCGGAGAAGGGCAGCGCGCACATCGAATCGCTGTGCAAGTGGGGACCGACGACATTCACTCGGCGCAAGCGCGTTCTGCCGAGCGGCCGCCCGCCGGAGGAATCGGTGACGCTCGTCAGGACGACCCGACCTGGGCGGCCGAATACGAGCACTTCAAGCGCCTCGTAGCGGAGCATGCGCCGACTGACCTCGGCAACGATCGTGGCTATTGCGCGTCGCTCGCGAAACTTTCCGCCGAGGCGACGGAGCGCGCGTCGCGATGAGCCGACCCACGATCGGCTACGCCGGGATGACGCATCTCGGCCTCTGCTCGGCGGCGGCAGCGGCGAGCAAGGGCTTCGCGACGATCGGCTTCGATCCCGACGCGTCGCTCGTGCGCCGGCTGACGCAAGGCGACTTGCCGGTTTCCGAGCCCGGCCTCGATGCGATCCTCGCCGCGAACCGCGGGCGCCTGTCGTTTGTCGCGCGAGGCGACGCGCCTCGCCGACTGCGACGTCGTCTATGTCGCGCCGGACGTTCCGACCGACGACGCAGGGCGGAGCGACCTTGCGGGCGTCGACGCGCTCATTGCGCTGGTGCGGTCGCAGTCCGGCCCGGCGCCATTGTCGTCGTCTTGAGCCAGGTTCCGCCGGGCTTCACCCGCGCCCGCCAGCAGCCCGGTCGGCCGCTCTACTATCAGGTCGAGACCCTCGTCTTCGGCCGCGCCGTCGAGCGGGCGACGCAGCCGGAACGCTTCATCGTCGGCGTGCCCGACGAGGCTGCGGCGCTTCCCGCGCCGCTTGCGGAATATCCTCGGCGGCTTCGGCTGCCCGATTCTGCCGATGCGCCTGGAAAGCGCCGAGCTCGCCAAGATATCGATCAATTGCTGCCTCGTGGCGTCCGTCACGGTGGCCAACACGCTTGCCGAGATTTGCGAGCATATCGGCGCCGACTGGTCGGAGATCGCGCCGGCGTTGAAGCTCGACCGGCGCATCGGCGCGCACGCCTATCTCGCGCCGGGCCTCGGCATTGCCGGCGGCAACCTGGAGCGCGATCTCGCGACGGTCATGCGCTTCTCGGAGGAATACGGGACCGAGGCCGGTCTCGTTCGCGCCTTCGTCGCGAACAGCCGCCACCGCAAGGACTGGGTGCTCGGCGCGCTTGCACGCGGCAGCTCCTGGCCAAGACTCCGGAAGCGCGAGCTCGCGCATGCTCGGCCTTGCCTACAAGGAGAACACGCACTCGACGAAGAATTCGCCGTCGCTGGCGCTGATCCGGCACCTCGGTCCGTGGCAGCTCCGCGTGCACGACCCCGTCGTCGCCGGCGTCGGCTGTCGCGCATCCCGATTGTGCCGGCGCGGCGACGCCGCTCGACGCTGCGCGCGGCGCGGACGCCGTCGTGATCATGACGCCCTGGCCTGAGTATCGCGAACTGAAGCCGGCCGATCTTGCCGCGCGCGATGCGCGGCCGCCTGGTGCTCGATCCGTTTCGCGCGCTCGATCCCGAAGGCGGCGCGCGCGGCCGGGCTCGACTACCACACCCTCGGCGTGAGCTGAGTGAGCCCGTCATGCTGACCATGCGAGAGCAAATCCCCGGCCGCGCCCGAGCGCGTCGTCGTCATCGGCGCCGGCGGCTTCGTGGGCTCCACCATAGTCCGCGAGCTCGGCGGCGCCGGGCATGCCGACCCTCGGGCTGACGCGGCGAGAGCGTCGATCTTCTCGCCCCGAATGGCGTCGAGACGCTCGCGAAGGCATGCTCCGGCCTGACGACGCGGTCGTCTTCGTCTCGGCCGTGGCGCCGGCCAAGACCAGCGCTCAGCTGATGACCAACCTGCGCATGGCGGAGGCGGCCGTTCAGGCGTTCGCCGCGGTTCCGCCCGCGCATCTCGTCTACATCAGCTCGGACGCCGTCTATGCCGACGACGCCAATCCGGTGACGGAGCGGTCGCCGGTGGCGCCGTCGACGCTGCACGGCATGATGCATGCGGCGCGCGAGCTGATGTTCCGCAGCGAATATCGCGGCGCGTTCGCGGCGCTGCGGCCGACGCTGATCTACGGCGCGCGCGACCCGCATTCGGGATATGGGCCGAACCGCTTCCGCCGGCAGGCGGCCGCCGGCGAGCCGATCGCGATATTCGGCGAAGGCGAGGAGAAGCGCGACCACGTCGCGGTCGAGGACGTCGCGCAGGCTTGCGGTGCGCATCCTCAGCCACCGCAGCACCGGCGTGCTCAACGCGGTCACCGGCGTCGCGACCTCGTTCCGCGACATCGCGCGATATCGTCGCCGCCGAGTTCGACCCGCCGGCGCGCGTGGTCTCCGTGCCGCGGCCCGGCCCGCGGCCGCATCTCCTGCATCGCTTCTTCGATATCGCCGAATGCCACAAGGCATTCCCGGACTTCCACTTCGAGCCGCTCGCCGACGGCCTCGCCCGCGTGCATCGCGAGGCGCAGCGCGGCGCGAGGTGACTAGCCAGGGCTCAGGCGGCGTTCAGCCGCTTCAGCCGGCGCACGTTGAAATAGGCGTCGTCGTCGAAGCTGTTCGGGATCTTGCCTGAGCGGAATGCGCGGCAAAGCTCACGCACCGCGTCCTCGATCGTGTGCGTCGGCTGGAAGCCGAGGACGCGGCTGACCTTGTCCGAGTTGATGTGATAGGAGCGGATGTCGTCGGTCGGCGAGGTGACGATCTCGAGGTCGTCGCGCTCCGGATATTCCTCCAGCACGACTTTGCGGACCAGCTCGGCGATCTCCATCATCGAGAGGTTCTGGTAGCCGACGTTGAAGATCTCGTTGCGGATCTTGTCGTCGGGCGCGGTCAGGAACAGCTCGACCGCGTCGGCATAGTCCTGGATGTGCAGGTTGGGCCGGAGCTGCGAGCCGCCGAACACGGTGATGCGGTTCTTGTTGACGGCGTGATTGGTGAGGATGTTGACGGAAAGGTCGAGCCGCTGGCGCGGCGCGTAGCCGCACACGGTCGCCGGCCGGAAGGTCACGCCGACGAATTTGTCGTCGACGTGCTTCTTCAGCAGCGGCTCGCACATGCCCTTGTATTTGTTGTAGAGCGTCAGCGGGACGAGCGGGTGGTCTTCGGTCACGTCGGGCTGGTCGGAAACGCCATAGACCGATGACGACGAGGCATAGATGAAGCGCTTCACGCCGGCGTCCTTGGCCGCGATCACCATCGGCTCGAAGGCATCGTAGATTGACCGAGGTCGAGAGCTTCTCGTCGAGCTCGAAGCTCGCATCGTTGGAGATGCAGGCGAGGCTGACGAAGGCGTCGTGGCCCGCGGTCGTCGCGGCGAGCTTCTCCGTGTCGCGGATGTCGCCCTGCACGATCGTCAGGTTCGGGATTGTCCTTTCGGCAGGAAATCGGAGCCGAAATAGAGGATGTCGTAGACGGTGACCTTGTAGCCGCGATCGAAGCAGCTGCGGCACGAGCCGGCTGCCGCAATAGCCGGCGCCGCCGGTCACGAGAACCCGTTCAAACATCCGATCCATTGGCGTTGCCGTCCATTCCTGTCTGTTTCGCCGATCGAACACCTCGCACGTCTACGCGGCGATGCGGAAGCCCGCCTTCGTCGCGTCGTCGTGGAACATCTGCACCGTCTCGCGCGAATACGCGTCGAGGTCCTTGCCGACAAGCTTCAGCTTGGCAAGGACGTCGTTGGTGGCGGTGATGATATGGCAGCCGGCCTCGTCGGCCTGAAAGATGTTGAGCAGCTCGCGCGGGCTCGCCCACAGCAGTTCGGCCTTCGGCCGCGTCCGCGAGCGCCGCGCGGCAGGCCCGCATATGCGGCACCGGATCGACGCCGGTGTCGGCGACACGCCCTGCGAAGACGGAGACGATCGCCGGGGTTTCGGGCGCGAGCGCCGCGGCGACGGCCGCGACCTGATCGACGGTCATGATCGCGGTGACGTTGAGCACGATGCCGTCGCTAGACAGCCGCTCGATGATCGGGCCGGTGAAGACGCCGGCGGTGTTGGTGACCGGGATCTTGACGTTGACGTTGGCGCCCCAGGACGGCGATCGCGCGCGCCTGCTTCTCCATGCCGTCGAGATCGTCGGCAAAGACTTCGAACGAGATCGGGCGGTCGGGGATCGCGGCAAGCACGCGCCGTGCGAATTGCTCGTAGTCGGAGACGCCGGCTTTGCGCATCAGCGTCGGGTTGGTGGTGAAGCCCTTGATCAGCGGGTCCGCATACATGGCGAGCATGCCGTCGAGATCGGCGCCATCGGCGAAGAGCTTCACTTTCAGCGTGTCGATGCGGCTCATTGCGGCCTCAGTTTCCTCCCGGTCGTTCAAAATCCATGTCGGCCGCCTCGCCGAGCGAACTGACACGTCCGGTCGGCATTCGCGGGCGGCGGCTCGGCCGTGTAGCCGCGATCGATGAAAACCGTGCGGCAGCCGGCGGCCGAGCCAGCAGCAACGTCGGAGGCGCGGTCGCCGACCATGTAGCTCGCGCTTGTCTCGATATGGAGCTCGGCGGCGGCTTCCAACAGCATGCCGGGCAGCGGCTTCCGGCAGGCGCACCCGTCTTCGCGCGAATGATAGCAGACCTTGATGGCGTCAACCGGCAACGCTTCGCGCATCCGCGCATGCATCGCTTCGACGATTGCGCGCGGCACCTCGCCGACACCGACATCGGGCTGGTTGGTGGCGACGACGAGGCAGAAGCCGGCCTCTTTCAGCCGGACGAAGATTGTCGCGCGCCTCGGGATAGATGTGGAAATCCGCAAGCGAGCGTCGGCGCATAGCTGCGGCCGTCGCGAAACGTCGGAACCACCAGAACGCCGTCGCGGTCGAGGAACACGGCCCGTCGCGCCCCTTCGGCCATCTCGGTCACCATGTCGTGCGCGCGATCTGCAGGATCGGGATTCGACACGAGGCAATGCCAGACGACCGCCTGGAACGCCTCGGACAACGGCGTGACGTGCGCGGAGTTGACCTCCGGCACGACGACCACGACGTCGCCGCGCTGCGCGGTGTGGCCGGTCTCGCGCCCGACGATACCGAACACCTTGGCGCCGCGCGTCTTCGCGAGGTCGATCGCCTTGACGATATTGACGCTGATGCCGCGGCCCGCGTCGCCGCCGCCGACGGAGAAGACGAGGAGTCCGTCCCGCTCGTTCAGGCGGCTCGTTTCGAGCCAGCGCGGCGAAAACCGTCTCCCAGCCCTCGTCATTGGTGCGGGCCGTCAGCTCGGAGACGTTGTCGGCGGGGCTGTAGGCCTCGATACCGCACAGCTTTCGGAAGTCGTTGACGGCGTGGCTGCAATTTCCGGCGCTGCCTCCGACACCGATCAGGAACAGCCGACCGTCGCGGCTGCGCAACGCGGCGAGCTCTTCGGCGAGCCGGGATATGGCCGCTTTGTCGATCTTTTCCGCGACCGCGCCGACCTCGGCGAAGAATTGCTCGGTATGCTGCACCGCGTTCCTTCCTTGCCTTCCTTGCACGCACCCCATCGCCATTGGGGCAGGTTTAGTCAAGCACCGTCACCCCACCGGCCGAGCGTCGGGATCTGGCGGCGGCCGCCCGATCCCCGCCATCCGGAAATGTGCACGTTCCTTATGGGGAGACGCGTCGCAGATAGGCGTCCGGCCAATAGGTGACACGCGAGCGGACGGAGCCTTCGTTGAAGAGGAATGCCGGCTCTTCAAGGCGAAAGCGTGGGTCCTCCGCAACGAACGCGCGGACGGCGGTGCGGGGATTGTTGGTTCCCCAGTCGGGGTTTGCGCGGGGCGCGCCCACCAGGTCCTGCATGATGCCGTCGGCGACGACCACGTAGGATTCGGGTGTGACGAGCGGTGCGTAGGCCCTGAGCTCGCGGAGCACGTGGTCCTTGCCGTGGTTGCGAATCGAGAACCACCATGACGGTCTCGCCCGGCACGAGCTGCTCCCGCACCGCGCCGACGGTAGCGGGATCGACGGAGCTGCCCTCGATCAAGGTGATGAAGGGCCGCAGCGGATGCGCGTCGATCGCGCTTCGGTTATGCGCCCGTATATCGATGTCGACGCCGATCACGCGACCTTTTTCCATGGCCTTGAAGAGGGAGGCGTAGAAGACGAGCGAACCGCCATGGGCGATACCGGTCTCGATCAGGACGTCGGGCTTGACCAGCCAGATCAGCTCCTGGGCGCGAACCATGTCCTCCGGAAGCTGGATGATCGGCCTGCCCATCCAGGTGAAGCTGTAGACGTGCTTCGCGTCCCATCCCGCCCGGAGCCATGCGCGCGACACCGCGGCAAATCCTTCGGCCGATCCGAGCGGATAACGCCGTTCCGCGCCCGCATCGCGGACCACGACTTCGCCCGTCTCATCGTCGATCGTCGTGATCATCCGCTATTCGCCCGCCGCTGAAGCGAGCGCTTCCTGACGATCCGTCAGCAAATCGGCATGCCGCCTGAGAAAGTCGCGACCTATCCTCGCCACGGAACCAAAGCTGTAATGGCTCGGCGTCAGCAGTCCGCGAAATTCGTCCTGAAGCCGTTCGTCATTCGCATCGTAGTGGGCGCGTCCCTCAAGCCGATCCAGCATCTCGACAGTGAGGTCACGGATCTCCTCGCCGGAATTGTCGATCACTTGCAATTTCTCCCGAGCAAATGCCTCCGTCGAGCGGAAGCGCGCCGCGCCAAATTCGAAGACCCGTCGGAACGGCTGACATTTCCCTTGCAAATCCGCCACCAGTTTCGGGATCGACAGATCCATCGGCGCAAGCGCCCACGCGGCTCCGAGCGGAGCCATTTGCGCCAGCGCGACGGGAATGCCGAACGCCGAAGAGACCAGAAACAGGCCGGATGTGCTTCCGAGGAAGAAGCGGCAGCGCGCGCAAAGGAAGATATCCATCCAGTCCGAGCGCAGCGGAGAATGCGCGTAGTCGACCACCCCCGGCATGGCTTCGAACGCGGCGCCCGAGGGATCACCCATGCGCACGCACCATCCGCCGCGCGCGACGATTTCCTGCATGGCGAGCCGATAATCGTCGATCGAGCTGTTGCGATAGGCGTGCAACGCATCATCCTTGACCGTGTAGCCCGGCTCGCGGGAGTGGACGCACACGAACCAGGCGCCGCTCGGTATTTTGAGCTTGCGCAGGGCCTCTTCGCCGCGCGCCCGGTGCTCCGGGTCGAGTTCCAGGATCGGCGGGCGATCGCCCCACGCCGCGTAGGTCGCGTAGCAGGCCGCCGCCTTTTTCTTGCTGACCACGTAGCGGCCGGCGTCCACCCAAACGGAGCGGCGCTTTCGCATGGGGGATAGGAGGGCAACCGCGATCGGGTTCGACACGACCGTCATGTGCCGCCGCCAATAGTCCAGAAGGCAGGGGTTCGCGATCGCCGCGCCGCTCGTTGCCAGGAGTACGGTTCGGGCTGGAGGGATGCGGCCGAGGGCCAGGTCTTTCAGATAGCAATCAGGCTCCAGCGCAAGGTGTCCGATGCGGTCGGGTGTCGTCACGCAGAAGAGCCGAATGCGGAGTGCCGAGAGGATCGCCGCAGCAAGCAGATAGAGCGGCATGGCGAGGAGCCGGCCAATAGCGGCAGGTCCCTTCTTCAGCTCCCGTCCAAGGCTCATTCGTTGGGCTCTGTTCCGCGCAGGCGCTCGGGAAAGGCGACAAGTCGCGATTGCCGCCCGACCGATCAAAAGCCTCCTAAGTGAGAGAGCCGGCCGAGTCCATGAAGCTCCGGATGCTCCAGCCGCCCAAAGTGGGCGGACGCGATCCGCGCCGTGGTGGGCCGGCCGCGTCGCCGAGTATTTAGGGCTGATTGATCGTTTCCGCAGGGGAGACCGCAGCCGGCCGTATTGCCGTTGACTTGCTTTTGCTACACGGGAATAAGGTCCCGCCCGGCAATGGCCGGCTGAGATCGCGGGCACGGCACGATCTTGGGTTGCCGATCAAAGAGTTAGAGCCGAGAACGAACCGATTATGTCGATGCGATCTGTCTCGCAGAATGCCAGGGGCGCCGCGGCGAATTCGGCCGGCAATGCGCGACGCTCGGCAGGCCAGGATGCAAAGAGCAAGCGGGCCTTCAGCGGATTCTCATTCGACGCCCAGGGATACGAGGATATCGAGCCCTGGCCGGTCTTTGCGCGCATCGTCCGTGAGTGCATCAAGCCGCATTGGCAGCTCTTTGCCATCTCGTCCGGCTGCGATGGCGCTGACAGCCGCCACCTCCGGTCGTCATGCCGCTCCTGCTGCAGCGGATGGGCGACGACGTGTTCGTCGGCAAGAATCCGACGCTTCTCATGATCCTGCCGTTTGCGATGATCGTGTTGATCACCGTTCGCGCGATGTGCCGGCTGGGTCGGCTCGATCGCCGATGCCTCGCTCGGCTCCAAGATCGTCGCCGAACTTCGCTTCCGAATGTTCGACACGATCGCGGCGGCGGACCTTGCCTGGATTCAGGGCTTCAACTCGGGCCGCTTCGTTTCGGCGTGCGTCGGCGATGCGAGCACCGTGAATGCCGCCGGGACCAAGATCATTACCGGGGTCTTTCAGAGCGGCCTGACAGTCGTCTTCGTGCTTTGCGCGATGTTCTATCTGGACTGGCGGCTGAGCCTCATCGTCCTGCTGGGAGCGCCGTTAGCGATCGTCAATCTCTCGCGGCAGAAGAAGCGCATCAGGCAGGCCTCGGGCATGACGTTTCAGGAGGCGGGGCATCCTCAGCAGCCGACTGACGCAGACGTTGCAGGGCATGCGCGTGGTCAAGGCCTACGGCCAGGAGGCGACCGAGACCATGCGGCTTCGTCAGATCGTCCAGAAGCTTCGCAAATATCTGATGAAGGCCACGCGCGCGCGGGGCTTCGATCGGGCCGATCTGGGATATCGGGATCGGCGCCGGCGTCGCCGGAGCGCTCTTCTACGGCGGATGGCAGGGCATATACGGGACCGTCACGCTCGGGCACTTCATGGGCTTCATCGCCGCCGCCCTGCTCGTGGCGCAGCCGCTGAAGGCGCTGTCCAACATCCAGACGACGCTGATCATGGGCCTCATCGCCGCGGCGCGGGTCTTCGCGGTGATCGACTACCCGTCGCACGTGACGGAAAAGCCGGGCGCCAAGCCGCTGCCGCTTGGAGAGGGGCGCAATCAGCTTTCGCAACGTCGATTTCGGCTACGAGGCCAGCCGCCTCGCGCTGTCGGGCTTCAGCCTCGAGATACCGGCGGGCAAGAAGGTCGCGCTGGTCGGCCCGAGCGGCGCCGGCAAGAGCACGGTGCTGAACCTCATCCTGCGCTTCTTCGATCCGAGGAACGGGTCCGTGCTGATCGATGGCCACGACATTCGCGATGTCACGATCGCAAGCGTCAGGGCGCACGATGGCGCTGCTCACGCAAGACCCGATTCTGTTCGACGAGACGATCGCGGCCAACATCTGCTACGGCTCGGAGGGAGCGAGCGAGGAAGCCATGATGGCGGCTGCGAAGGCCGCCGCGGCGCATGATTTCATCATGCAGCTGCCGAAGGGCTATCAGACGCTCGTCGGGGAGACGGGTAATCGCCTCTCCGGCGGCGAGCGGCAGCGCATCGCCTTTGCCCGTGCCATGCTTCGCGACAGCGCCGATCCTGCTGCTCGACGAGCCGACGAGCTCGCTTGACGCGGAGTCGGAGGCGAAGGTTCAGGAAGCCATGGATCGGCTGCTTGCCGGGCGGACCGTGCTGATGATCGCGCATCGCCTCGCGACCGTGCAGCGCGCCGACAAGATATGTTACATGGAGGCCGGGCAGGTGTTGGAGACCGGCACCCATGCCGAGCTTATCGCGAAGGGCGGCAAATATGCGCGGCTCGTCGAAAAGCAGTTTCTCGGAAACGGGCTGCAGCTGGCTGCCGCCGGCCTCGGTTGACCCGGAGCGGTCTTCGCTTCACCAAATCGACGGTCTCGTCCTGTCGCAATTCGGGACGGAAAAACCGGTTGCCACTTTTCCTGGAATTGCTTCGGCGGTTCAGGCTGAATCTACCGCTGCCTATCCCGCCAATCGGGATTGATCCACGGCTCGAGGTTCGCGGCAGGCAGCGGCGGCTTCCCCATGATGATGTCGGCGGCCTTCTCGCCCACCATGATCGACGGCGCGTTGATGTTGCCGTTGGTGATTTCCGGGAAGATCGATGAATCGACCACGCGGAGGCCGTGCGTTCCGATCACGCGGCATTCCGAATCGACCACGGCGTTGACGTCGTCGGCTGCGCCCATGCGGCAGGTGCCGCAGGGATGGAACGCGCTTTCGACATGCTCGCGCACGAAATCGTCGAGCGCGGCGTCGGATTGGGCGGCGTCGCCCGGCGCGATCTCGGCGGCGCGAAATTCATCGAACGGGCTTTGGGCGAAAATCTCGCGCGTCAGCCGGATGGCGGTGCGGAAGTCGCGCCAATCCGCCTCCGTGCTCATGTAGTTGAAGCGGATCGAAGGCGCCTTCGCGGGGATCGGACGATTTCAGCCTGACCGCACCGCGCGAGGGCGAGCGCATCGGCCCGATATGCACCTGGAAGCCATGCGCGGCGGCGGCGGCGCGGCCGTCGTAACGGACCGCGGCAGGCAGGAAATGCAGCTGCAGATCGGGGTAGGGGACACCGGCGGCGGAGCGGATGAAGGCGCAGGCCTCGAAATGGTTGGTCGCGCCGAGCCCGGTGCCGAAGGCGAGCCACTCGAGGCCGATCTTTCCGCGCGCGAGAAGCCCGAGATGGGCATTCAGGGTGATCGGCTTCAAGCACGCCTGCTGCACGTAGACTTCGAGATGGTCCTGCAGGTTGGCGCCGACGCCGGGCCGGTTGACCACGACCTTGACCCCATGCTCGCGCAGGTGCTCCGCCGGTCCGACGCCGGAGAGCATCAGGAGCTGCGGCGAGTTGATCGCGGATGCGGCAAGGATCACCTCCTTGCCGGCGCGAAGCGTCTCCGTGCGGCCGAAGCGGCTGACCATCACGCCGACGGCCCGGCGTCCCTCGAAGACGATCCGCTCGGCGCGGGTGCCGCTGCGGAGCATGAGATTCGGCCGCTGCCAAGGCAGGCCGGAGATAGGCGTTCGCGGCCGACCAGCGGCGGCCCTTCCAGACCGTCATCTCCATCGGCCCGAAGCCTTCCTGCCTGGCGCCGTTATAGTCGGCGGTGAAGGAATAGCCGGCCTCAATCCCGGCTTCCGTGAAGGCCCGGTAGAGCGGGTTCTCCATCGTGCCGCGGGTGACGTGAAGCGGCCCGTCGACACCGCGCCAGCCTTCGGCGTCATCGCCCAAATGGGCGCCGCCGCCGTTCAGATGCGCGGTCTCCATCCGCTTGAAGTAGGGCAGCACGTCCTTGAACGCCCAGCCCTTGGCGCCGGCAGCCTCCCAGCGGTTGAAGTCTTCCGCATGGCCGCGCACGAAGACCATGCCGTTGATGGAGGAGGAGCCGCCGATCACCTTGCCGCGCGGCGTCGCAAGGCGGCGGCCGCTGAGATGCGGTTCGGGCTCGGTGCGGTAGCCCCAATCGTAGGCGCGCAGGTTCATCGGGATCGAAAAGGCCGCCGGCATCTGAATGAGCGGACCGAAATCGGTGCCGCCATACTCGATGAGGAGCACCTTGTTCTTCCCGTCCTCCGACAGGCGGTAGGCGAGCGCGCAGCCGGCCGAGCCGGCGCCGACGATGATGTAGTCGGCCTCACGCATCGGCGCGGCGGAGCGCCTCGAACACGGCGTCCTCGACCAGCCCCGCGGCGCCGTCGGGGTCGGGATTGCCCTCGGCGAGCGAGCGGCGGATCCACAGCCCGTCGATCAGCGAGGCGGCGGTCTCGGCGATCTTCAGCGCATGCTCGCGCGTGGTGAGATCGCGGAGCGGATGGAGGAGGTTGCTCTCCAGGCGGCGGGTGTAGACGCGCAGAAGCCGCCGCGCCTCCGGATCGTTCTGCGCTTGCACGTAGAAGGCAAGCCAGGCGGAGATCACCGCGGGGCGGAACTGGCAGGCGGAGAAGTTCCCCGGATCACCGCGGATATGCGCTCGCTCGGCGTCTTCGCGTCGGCAAGCCGCGCCTGGATCTCTTCGCCGAGCTCGGAGAGGAGATGGCGCA
Organism: uncultured Alphaproteobacteria bacterium; assembly: GCA_963750115.1. Classification (GTDB taxonomy): domain Bacteria; phylum Pseudomonadota; class Alphaproteobacteria; order Rhizobiales; family Afifellaceae; genus DASWJZ01. Next base: position 351,944 of record CAVVPM010000009.1, read on the forward strand.
TCGTGGCGATGAGCAGCTGGTCCTTGCCGCCGAAATAGTGGTGCGCGAGCGCCGCCGATACGCCGGCGCGGCGGGCGATCTCGCCCATCGTGACCTGGCCCATGCCGCGATCATGGATGGCGTCGATCGCCGCCGCGATAAGCGCCTTGCGGCGCACGGGCTCCATTCCGATCCGCGGCATTCTTCACCCCGAAATCCGGCCACCGGACTATCGGTTTTTGATTGAACGATCAATCAAGATAAGCTTGCCAGGGGCAGTCTTTGATGTTTCGATGGCTGCGGGGCGCGGTTGCCGGAATGTGGCGGCGAACCGCGTAATCTGGTCCAGGGAGACTTCCATGCCGGTATTCATGAAGGGGTGCGCCATAGCGGCGCTGGCAATTGCGTTGTCGGCGGGCGCGGCGGCGGCGCAGGACCCGGAAAGCTGCAACACCGTGCGCTTCTCCGATGTCGGCTGGACCGACATCACCGCGACGACCGCGGTGACCACCGACGCTCCTAGAGGGCGCTCGGCTACAAGACCGACATCAAGATCCTGTCGGTGCCGGTCACCTACGAGTCGCTGAAGAAAGGCGACATCGACGTCTTCCTCGGCAACTGGATGCCGACGATGGAAGCCGACATCGAGCCCTATCACGACGACGGGACGGTGGAGACCGTTCGCGCCAACCTGACCGGCGCCAAATATACGCTCGCCGTGCCGACCAATACACGTTCGACGCCGGGCATCAAGAGCTTCGCAGGACATCGCCAAGTTCAAGGATCAGCTCGACGGCAAGATCTACGGCATCGAGCCGGGCAACGACGGCAACCGGCTGATCCTCGACATGATCAACAAGGACACGTTCGGGCTGAAGGACTTCAAGCTGGTCGAATCCTCGGAGCAGGGCATGCTCGCGCAGGTCGCGCGCGGTCGACAAGGAAGAAGGCGATCGTCTTCCTCGGCTGGGAGCCGCATCCGATGAACACGAACTTCGACATGGCGTATCTCTCCGGCGGCGACGACTTTTTCGGCCCGGACTACGGCGGCGCCACGGTCTACACCAACGTGCGCGCGGGCTATCTCGAAGGCATGCCCGAACGTCGGCAAGCTCTGGTCAAGAACCTGGAGTTCACGCTGGACATGGAAAACGAGATCATGGGCAAGATCCTCGACGACGGCATGGAAGCCCGGAGGCCGCCAACGAAGTGGCTGAAGGCCAACCCGGACGCGCTCGGCCCCTGGCTCGACGGCGTGACCACCGAGGACGGCGGCGAAGCCGGGGCTCGCCGCCGTCAAGGCGAGCCTCGGCACTGAGCGTACAGCGAGGCCCGGCGCGGCGGCAGGCCGCCGCCGCGCCTCGTTAAGTCGCGAGGTGCGCGGCGCGGATGGACTGGCTGACCGACGCTACAAGATTCCGGTCGGCTGTGGGCCAAGAACGGCGTCGACTGGCTCCAGACGCATGCGGCAACTGGTTCTTCGATGGCCTCTCAACTGCCCTCGACGCCGTGATCGACGGCATCCTCTGGCTGCTTGCAGACGCCGAACGCCCTCGTCATCATCGCGCATCTTCGTCGGCGCTCGCCTATCTCATGCGCCGCTCGATCGTCGTTCGCCGTCGCTGATCGGCCTCGGCCTGCTCTTCATCCTCAACCAGGGCTACTGGGAGGCGACGACGCAGACGCTGGCGCTGGTCATCGCGGTCGGCCGATCATCTGCATGGCGATCGGCGTGCCGATCGGCATCGCCGCGGCGCACCGGCCGCGGCTCTATCAGGCGCTCCGCCCGGTCCTCGACCTGATGCAGACGCTGCCGACCTTCGTCTATCTGATCCCGGCGATCGTCTTCTTCGGCATCGGCATGGTGCCGGGCCTGATCGCCACGGTGATCTTCGTCGCTGCCGGCGCCGATCCGGCTGACCCATCTCGGCATCGCCTCGACGCCGACGCCACCTGATCGAGGCGGCGCAGGCCTTCGGCGCCACCCAGCGCCAGCTCCTGTGGAAGGTCGAACTGCCCTATGCGGCCGCAGATCATGGCCGGGCTGACCCAGACATCATGCTGTCGCTGTCGATGGTGGTCATCGCCGCCCTCGTCGGCGCCGACGGCCTCGGCGTGCCGGTGGTGCGCGCGCTTGAACTCCGTCAACATCCGCGCTCGGCTTCGAAGCGGGCTTCGTCATCGTGCGTCGTCGCGATCATCCTCGACCGGCTCTGCCGCATCGGCGAAGCGGCGAGCAGCGAGCGCATGGGAGCCGCCCGGCACGCGCGACGTCGTCGCGTTCAAGAACGTCGCCATCGTCTTCGGACGCGAGCCGGCAGGCGCGCTGGCGCTGATCGACCAGGGCAAGAGCCGCGCGCGAGATCCCGCCGAGACCGGCGCATGCTCGGCGTCCAGAACGCCACGCTCGACGTCGGCGAGGGCGAGATCATGGTGCTGATGGGGCTGTCCGGCTCGGGCAAGTCGACGCTGCTGCGCGCCGTCAACGGGCTGAACCCGGTCGGTCGCGCGGCAGCGTCACGGTCAACGACGGCGAGCAAGATGGTCGAGGTCGCACGCTGCGACGCCGACGAAGCTTCGCCGCCTCCGCTGCCACCGCGTCGCCATGGTGTTCCAGCAGTTCGGGCTGCTGCCCTGGCGGACCGTCGCTGAGAACGTCGGCCTCGGGCTGGAGCTCGCCGGCCTGTCGCGCGCCAGAGCGGACGCGAGCGGGTCAAGACGCAGCTCGAGCTCGTCGGCCTACGCGGCTGGGGCGACAAGCGCGTGCACGAGCTGTCGGGCGGGATGCAGCAGCGCGTCGGCCTTGCCCGCGCCTTCGCGACCGAGGCGCCGATCCTGCTGATGGACGAGCCGTTCTCGGCGCTCGACCCGCTGATCCGCGCGCGGCTGCAGGACGAGCTGCTCGAGCTGCAGCAGCAAGCTCAAGCGCACCATCATCTTCGTCAGCCACGACCTCGACGAGGCGCTCAAGATCGGCAACCGCATCGCCATCATGGAGGGCGGGCGAGATCGTCCAGTGCGGCACGCCGCAGGACATCGTGCTGAAGCCCGCCAACGAATACGTGCGCGATTTCGTCGCCCACATGAACCCGCTGAACGTGCTGCGGCGCGCGAGGTCATGGCGCCGTTTGCGACGCTGCCGCAGACCGGCGTCGACGGCGAGGCGCGGATCGACGCCGAGTTGACGCTGACGGCCGGCGGGGTGGCGCGCCGCAACGGCGAGACGGTGCCGGTGGTCGCGCTGGAGGAGGTCGACAGCGCCCCGCACCGCGCCTTCATCACGGTCCTCATGGATACGCCGCTGCGCGCCCTGATCGACGCGCGGCTGAAGCACACGGGCCCGTTCGTCGTGCGCCAGGAGGGGACGGTCAGCGGGCTGATCCGCGACGAGGACCTTTTCCGCTGCCTGACCAATACGCGCGGATCGGAGGGGGACGCCCCTACTGGGCCGCTTTGACCCGCTCCGGCATTGACATTTCGGCCCTCTCCACCCTATGTGCGGCGCTTGAAATTTGGCGCGCCCGCCGGGGCGCGGGAAGTGCCTCATGAAGATCAAGAATTCGCTGCGCTCGCTGAGGGCCCGACACCGCGGAAACCGCCTGGTTCGCCGCAAGGGCCGCATCTACGTGATCAACAAGCTGCAGAAGCGCTTCAAAGCGCGCCAGGGCTGACCGCCGCGCCTGCGGCCTGAGGGACGCCTGCGCCGGCCGGGCCCGCCGCACCACCTCGTGTTTTGACGCGCTTGCCCGGCACGCCTATCCTGCCTTGATGATTGCGCGACTCCTCGCCGCCCTTTTCCTCGTGCTTTTCGCCGCGCTGCCGGCGCGCGCCGCGGTCGACGAAGCGGCGCCGATCCTGACCCCGCACATCATTGCCGGGCTTTCGCTCGACGACCTCTTCGTCAAGCTCAAGGAGAATGCCGACAGCCCGGCCGGCGCGCGCATCGAACAAGAAATCCTGCGGCGCTTCGATCGTTCCGGGAGCCCGACCGCCGATCTGCTGCTCGGTTGGGCGGAGAAGGCGATGGCGGCGAAGAATTATCCGCACGCCCTCGATATCCTCGACCAGGTGATCCTGGTGAAGCCGGACTTCGCCGAGGCGTGGAACAAGCGCGCCACCGTCTATTACATGTTGAACGACTATTCCGCCTCGCTTTCCGACATCCGCGAGACGCTGGCGCTTGAGCCGCGCCATTTCGGCGCGCTTTCCGGGCTCGGGACCATCCTGCAGGCGCTCGATCGCAAGGCCGACGCGGTACGCGTCTACAAGCGGGCGCTCGAGATCGATCCGCGGCTCGACGTGAAGAACACGTTGAAGGAGCTGGAGAAAGAGACCGAAGGGCCGGCGATCTGATCCGCTGGCCCGGCCCGCCCGGCTAGAGCGCTTGGCGCTCCGACGGAAATCGGATCTGCGCTCCAGGTGTTTGTTTGCGCATCGGATTCTCCCAAAACCGGTTCCCACTTTTGGGTCCGATGCTCTAGATGCCCGTCATCCCGTCAGGGCCGATGAAGGCTATCCGGAGAAGATTGGTCGCGCCCGGCGTGCCGAAGGGGACGCCGGCGGTGATGATGATGCGCTGGTCGGGCTGCGCGAAGCCTTCGTTATAGGCGATCGAGCAGGCGCGGTGCACCATCTCGTCGATGTGGCTCGCATCTTCGGTGACGACGCAGTGAAGACCCCAGACGGCGGACAGGCGGCGCGCGGTGCGGCGGACGGGGGAGAGCGCGATGATCGGAACGTTCGGGCGCTCGCGCGAGGCGCGCATGCCGGTCGAGCCCGACGAGGTGTAGCAGACGATCGCCGCGAGCCCGAGGGTCTCGGCGATCTGCCGCGCGGCGGAGGTGATCGTGTCGGCGCCGGTCGATTCCGGCTCCGGGCGCTGCGCCTGGATGATGGTCGGGAAGAGCTTGTCCTTTTCCACCGCCTCGGCGATGCGGTTCATGGTCTCCACGGCCTCGGCCGGAAAATCGCCGGCAGCGGATTCGGCCGACAGCATCACCGCATCGGCGCCCTCGAAGACGGCGGTCGCGACATCCGACACCTCGGCGCGGGTCGGGACCGGCGCGCTGATCATGCTTTCGAGCATCTGCGTTGCGACCACGGCGGGCTTTCCGAGGCTCCGCGCCATGCGCGTGATCTTCTTCTGCACGCCCGGCACGTCTTCGAGCGGCATTTCGACGCCGAGGTCGCCGCGCGCCACCATGACGCCGTCGGCCAGCTCCATGATGCCATCAAGCCGCTGCACGGCTTGCGGCTTCTCGATCTTGGCCATGATGCCGGCGTGGTTCTTGACGGTCTTGCGGGCGTCGGCGATGTCGTCGGGACGCTGGATGAAGGAAAGCGCGACCCAGTCGACGTCGGCGGCGAGCACGGCGTCGAGGTCGCGGCGGTCCTTCTCGGTAAGCGCGCTCGCGCGGATCGTGGTGTCCGGCAGGTTCACGCCCTTGCGGTCGGAGAGCTGGCGGCCTTGCACCACCTCGGTCACCGTGCGGTTTCGCTCGGCTTCGACGACCTTCAGGCGCACACGGCCGTCGTTCAGGAGGATCGCGTGGCCGGGCTCGAGCGCGGCGAGGATCTCCGGGTGGGGGAGTGAGACGCGCTCGCTATTGCCGGGAGCGGGGTCGCCGTCGAGAATGAATGTCTGTCCCTTCGTCAACTCGATCGAGCCGTCTTCGAAGGTGCCGATCCGAAGCTTCGGCCCCTGCAGGTCGGCGACGATGCCGATCGGCCGGTCGTGCTCGGCCTCGACGTCCCGGATGGCGCGCACGAGACCCCGCATCGCATCGTGCGAGGTGTGGCTCATGTTGATGCGGAAGAGGTCGGCGCCCGCCCGGAAGAGCGTATCGATCGATTGCGGTGTGTTGGATGAGGGCCCGAGGGTGGCGAGAATCTTGATCTTGCGGCGGCGTCTCATTGGCCTCCGGTGCCCCGGCTTGCCGGCTCAGTCAATTGAATTGTCCAGCTCTCCTGATCGCCGGTGTCAACCTCGTAGAAGCCGGTCTTTTGAAAGCCCCGGGCCACGCAATTGTTCACGCCGTGGATGGTGAACTCCTTTTCGCGGGTGCAAAGGAAAGCGGCGTTGCCGCCCCATTCGCCGCCCTGATCGTAGTCGACGGCATACATATAATAGTAGCGGCCGATAAGCGGACCGGCGAGAATCGTCGCACAGCTGTCGGCGTCGACCGTCCACCATCCCTCGGTGGTCCAGTCCTGCGCCGCCTTGTAGCCGATGGCGATGCCGACGCGGCTCGTGGTCTTGTTGCAGACGCGAAAGTCCGCCTTCGAGGTTCCAGCAAAAAGGAGGGGAAAAACGGCGCACAAAACGGCGACACTTCCGCAGTGGCGGAGAAGCAACATTGCCCCAGCCTTCTCCGTTGGGCGCATTCCTTCCAATTCCTTAACTCTATCGCTCGACCGCGTTTCCCTTGTCAACGATGACGCAGCGGAAGTCGTTGACATTCGTCCCCGTCGGACCGGTGACAAGAAGGTCGGCGATTCGGTTAATAAATTCCGTTGAGTCGTTATTTTTCAGGAAGTTGGCGGCATTGAGGCCTTTTGCCTTGCCGCGCGCTATCGTTGTCGCGTCGACGTAGGCGCCAGCCGGATCGCTCGCCGCGCCGCTGCCGCCGTCGGTGCCGTCGGTGTCGGCGGCAAGCGCCGTAATCCCCGCCGCGCCGTCGATCGCCTGGGCGAGCGCCAGGGCGTATTCCTGGTTGGGGCCGCCTTTGCCGTCGCCCCTCACCGTGACCGTCAGTTCTCCGCCGGAGAGGAGGATGGTCGGCCGGCCTGCGGCAAGCGCTTCAAGCGCCAGCCGGCCGTGCGCCGCGCCGATTGCCGAGGCCTCGCCTTCGATCGAGTCGCCCAGCATTTTCAGGGTATAGCCGGCCTTGATCCCGATCGCGGCCGCCGCCTCAAGCGAATCCGCCGGCCGGGCGACGATGCGATATTCGGCGGTCGAAAAGACGCGGTCGCCGGGTTTCGGCGTCTCGCTGTCGGGGCCTTCGAGCACGGCGCGCACGTTTTTCGGGATCGCGATCTTCCAGCGCTCCAGCACGGCGAGCGCATCGGCGGAGGTCGTCCGGTCGGCGACGGTCGGCCCCGAGGCGATCACGGAGGGGTCGTCGCCGGGCACGTCGGAGATTGCAAGGGTCAGCGAGCGGGCCGGATAGAGACGCGCGGCGAGCCGTCCGCCCTTGATCCGCGACAGGTGCTTGCGGATCGTGTTGATGTCGGAGATCGGCGCGCCGGAGGCGAGGAGCGCCTTTGTCAGCTGCTGCTTGTCGGCGATCGAAAGGCCGCCGGCCGGCGCGATCCAGTTGGCCGAGCCGCCGCCCGACAGAAGCACCAGCGCAAGGTCGTCCGGCCCGGCCTTGCCGGCAAGCTTGAGGACCTCGGCGGTTCCCTGAAGCCCGGCCGCATCGGGCACCGGATGCCCCGCCTCGACCACGCGGATGCGTTTCAGCGGCCGCCCGTAGCCATGTCGCGTGACGGCGATTCCTTCGAGCCGCCCGGCCTCGATCAGGCCGCCGCCGAGATAGTGCGCCTCGCACACCTCCGCCATGTGTGCGCCCGACTTGCCGCAGGCCAGCACCAGGAGGCGGCCCTTCGGCGGCGGCGGCAGATGCGGCGGCAGGCAGACCGCGGGCTGGGCGCGCGCCACCGCGGCGTCGAACATGGCGCGGCAGAGTTCGCGCGGATTCAAGCCGTCCGCCTCGGTCGCGCGACGCTGATGCCGGCGAAGATCGCGACGGCGCCAAGCGCCTGAACGAGGCCGACCGCCTCGCCGAGGATCACCCAGCCGAAAAAGGCGGCGGCGACCGCCTCGAGGAAGATCACGAGCGAGGAGAAGGCCGCCGGGAGGTGGCCGAGAGCGAAGGCGAGGAGCCCTTGCCCACCCGCCTGGCTGATGAGCGCAAGTGCGAAGAGGGCGGCGATTCCGGCGAGCGCGAGCGGCCACATCCGATCCTCGATCACGCGGGCTTCGACAAGAAGAACGGCCGCCGTCACCAGGCTCGAGAAGAACATCGTGCGGCCGGCTCCATAGACGCGCCGCGCGCGGCGGATAGCGAGGAAATAGGCGCCGAAGAAGACCGACGTGATGACGCCGTAGAAGTCGCCGCCAAGCTGCCCGGGGTTCAGCGACCACGTGTCGCCGATCAGCGCGGCGGCGCCGAGAAGACAGAGCGCAAGGCCTAGGAAGACCTGCCGCTCCACCCGCTCGCCGAGGAAGAGCCCCGAGCCGAGCACGACCCAGACCGGCGCGAGCGTCGCCAGGAAGGTCGCGTTCGCGACCGAGGTGTGCATGATCGCCAGATGCCAGAAGCTCAGGTCGCCGGCAAAGAAGAGGCCGGCGAGGACGACGGAGAGAGGCGCGCGGGCGTCAGGCGCCCTCTCTCGTGCGCTCGGCCCTTCGAGCCTCGACCAGAGCCAAAGCGCGGGAAGCGCCAATGCGACCCGCCAGAAGGCGCTCGTGAAGGGGCCGACCTCGGCGAAGCGGACGAAGACCGGCGAGATTCCCATCGCCACCGCCCCGAGGACGAGGGCGAGGAAGGCGACTGGCGCGGCGTCGACTGAGGCGGGAAGCCGTGAGGCAGGGGAAACCATGAACGCTTCGCAACACTGGAAGGCAGGCGCCGCAGCTCCTATCATGCCTCGACGGTTCTTCGCGAGCCGTTCTCTCGTCTTCGAGGCGCAAATGATGAAAGCGGATCCGGCTGGCGCCGGACCCTTGCCGGCTTCCAATTCCTACGCTGCGCTCGACGGCGATCCTGCGGGCGGGCTGTTGATCGTCGTCGACCACGCGAGCAACGAAATCCCGCCCGAATACGGCAGCCTCGGGCTCCCGCAAGCCGAGCTCCGCCGCCATATCGCCTACGACATCGGGGTCGCCGCGCTCGCCCATATATTGGCGGAGCGCTTCCGTGCGCCCGCGATCCTTTCACGCTTTTCGCGCCTTTTGATCGATCCGAACCGGGGCGAGGACGATCCGACGCTCATCATGCAGCTCTCCGACGGCGCCGTCATACCGCGCAACGCCTGGATCGACGCGGTCGAGCGGGAACGCCGGCTTGCCCGCTTCTACCGGCCGTACCATGCGGCGATCGAGCGGCAGATCGAGGCGATGTTGGAAACCCGCGTTCCGCCGGCGATCTTCTCGATCCATTCCTATACGCCGGAGTGGCGCGGCACGCGGCGGCCGTGGCACGCGGGAATCCTGTCGGATCGCGACCGGCGCTTCACGGCGCCCCTTTTGCAGCGGCTCAACGCCGAGCATGGCCTTCGCATCGGCGACAACGAGCCCTATTTTGGTTCGCTCAAGAACGACACCATGTATCGGCATGCCTGCCGGCGCGGGCTCGCGCACGCGCTTCTGGAGATCAGGAACGACTTGATCGAAACGCCGGCGGGCGTGCAGGAATGGGCGGACCGGCTGGAGCCGATCCTGCGCGATCTCGTAGCGGACCCGGAGCTGCACGAGATCCGCGATTTCGTCTCGACGGACGCCACACCGACAGAGGGAGCGGACGATGCCGCAATTCGACCAAGCTACGCGCACCGCGCTTGAGGCGGCCGCTTTCCGGCGGCTCGTCGACCACCTGCGCGAGCGAACCGACGTGCAGAACATCGATCTCATGAATCTCGCCGGCTTCTGCCGCAACTGCCTCTCCAATTGGTACCGCGAGGCGGCGGAGGCGGAAGGCATTCCGCTCTCGAAGGAGGAGAGCCGCGAGGTCGTCTACGGCATGCCCTATGACGCGTGGCGCGCGAAATATCAGGCAGAGACGTCGGACGCCGCCAAGGAGGCGTTCGAAAAGAATCGGCCTTCGCGCGGCTGAGCGCTGAATAACGAGGATTGCGCGGCGAGGGGCGTTGACCTTTGCGCCCCGGCCGGGCACGCCGCTCCCCACGATCAAGGAGTCACAGCATGGCCGAAAATGGCGTTGCAGCCGAAACGCCCGCCGTTGCGGGCGCCGTTTCCTTCGCCGGCGAGGGAGGGACGACCGCGTCGCGGCAGCTCAAGTCTCTGGTGGAGCGGATCGAGCGTCTGGAGGAAGAGAAGAAGGCGATCGCCGACGACATCCGCGACGTCTTCGCAGAGGCGAAAGGCCAGGGCTTCGACACGAAAGTCATGCGCCAGGTGATCCGGCTCCGAAAGAAGGACACGGCGGAGCGCCAGGAGGAAGAGGCGCTCCTCGACCTCTATCTGCACGCGCTCGGCATGCTGCCCGACGCCGAGCCGGCCTGAAGGCCGCTGGAACACCGGACCCGAAAGGGGAACCGGTTCTGGGAGAATCCGATGCGCAAACAAACACCTGAAGCGCAGCTCCGATTCCGTTCGGAGCGTCCAGCGCTCTAGAAGAGACGGCCGGAGGCGCCCTCGCGGCGCGTCAGGCGACCTTCCTTGTCGAAGCCGAAGACGAGACGGTAGCGCGCCATCGCGCGCGCGATAAGCCATGCGACGAGGGCGCCGAGGAGGCCTCCGGCGAGCACGTCGGAGGGATAGTGCGCGCTGATGAAGAGGCGGCTCATGGCGATCCATAAGGCGAGCGAGAGAAATACCCAGCGAAGCCGCGTGAAGAGGAGGGCGAGCGAGAGGCCGAGCGCGAAGGCGGTCGTCGCATGGCCGGAGGGAAAGCTCGCCCAGCTTGAATCGCCGGAGAAGAGGTGGAAGGCGAAATCCCCGCTCGCGGGGAAGAGTTTCGGGCGGGCGCGCCCGATCGAATATTTGAGGAGATCGGCGATGATCCCGGAAAGCGCCACCGACGCGAAGACGTAAAAGGCGGCGAGCGAGCGCACGGCCCTGCGCACGCGCCATCGCGCGCGAAGCTTCGAAGCGTCGAGGCTCAGCATGACGATTGCAAAGAGCCCGGTGCTGATCAGGATCCAGTCGGATTTGCCGAATCGCGTGACCGAATGGAAGAAAGCGACCGCGCCTGCCGGGATGTGCGCTTGCCAGGCGACGAGAAACGGATCGAGCGCGAAGCCGCCGACGAAGATCAGCGTGGCGGCGACGACCGCAGCGTTCAGTATCTGCAGCGCGTCATATGGAAGGACGCGGAACCTTATGTCATGGCGCCGCCGCGCGACGAGCGAGCGCGAATGCGAGAGGTTCGTCCGCAGGACGAGCGAGCCTCGGGCGAAGGCCGCCCGAAGCCGGTCGACGACGGCGGTAAGCTGAAGGTCGGCGGCCATGGCCCGCCGTCAATAGCAGGGCAGCCAGGGTGCGGTCGATACGGACCCGACCGCGCCGGTGGGAACCGGTTTTGGGAGAATCCGATGCGCAAACAGATACCTGGAGCGCAGCTCCAATTCCATCTTCTGGTCGCGCCGTTGACGCCGCGGTTCCGGGGCTATTCGATCAGGCTGGCGAAGAGCTTGCTGAAGAAGCCCTGATCGCTCGTGCCCTTCGCGTCCGTCTGGCGCGAGAAGTGGTCGATCGGCGGGCCGTCTTCGCCGCGCAGGTCGGCGATCTCGGAGGCGGCGCCGGGGGCTACGAAGAGGTCCGAGCCGTGTGCCGGTTCCGGCATCGCGAGGTGCGCCACGTTCGGGTCGGGCGGCGAGGCGGGGGCGATCATGCCCACGAGCTTGCTCTCGTCGCTGCCGTAGCGGGGCAGTTCACGTGCCGCCAGCACGATGCCGGCTCTCGGTGTTGCGGCGGCCTGCTCGACGCCGGAGGGTGCGGCGCGCTGCCTAAGAGCCGCGAGCGAGCGCTGCGCTCGGCTTATGCGCGGCTTGCGCGCGGTCGACGGCGGCAAAGGCGGCGAGGATGGCGCGATCGGCGTCGGAGATGGGCGACGGCGTCGCATTCGGAGCGTAAGCGAGCGCGATCGGCGCGGTTGTCGGGGCAACGGCCTGCGTCGGCGCGATGAGCGTGGCGATCGCCTGCTCCGACGGCGATGTCGACACGGACCTGATGCCGACACTCGTGGCGAGCTGCGTCGCGTCGCCTATCCCGTTCGGCAGGGCCGGCATCACCATCATCTGCATCGCTTCGGCATCAGCCGCCGCGACCATCGGCGTCGCGCTCGCGTCGGCGGAGGTCGCCTCGGCCGTGCTGCCCGGCCGCGGCTGCGGCACGCGGGCGAGCGTCCCCTCGTCCACGGCCGAAGCGACGACCGTGTCAGGCGCACCATCGCCGCCGTTGTCAGCCTGGGCGTCGTCGGCCTGGGCATCGTCGGCTTGCGCGTCCGCCGTCTGGGTGTCCGCGGTCTGCGCGTTCTGCGTCGACGCGGCGGTCGCGTCGTTGCTGTCGCCGTTGCCCGGGAAGACGCGGTTCAGCCAGCTCTTGGTGCCGGCATCCTCGGTGGCGGAATTGTCGGCGACCTGGACCCCCGTCGCTTTGACGTTGAGATAGGCGAGCGCCGCGTCGCCCTCGGCCTGGCGGCGCGCGACGGCTTCCGCGTAGCCGGGAAGCGGCTTGCCGTCGGCCGGCAGATGCAGCGTATTGCCGTTCGGGAAGAGCGCGATCAGCTGCTCGCGCGTCATGCGCGGCCAGGCGCGCACGTTGCCGGTATCGACATGCACGAAAGGCGAGCCGGAGTGGGGGTAGTAGCCGACGCCGCCGCCCTGCATCTTCATGGCGATCGCGCGCAGCTTGGCCAGCGGGACGTCCGGCAGGAAGATGTCCATGGCCTTGCCGAGTCGATGCTGGCTGTTCTTGGCGACACCGCTCGATCGGCGGCGCAGCATCTCGTTGGTCGCAGGCGAGCGGTAGCCGGAGACGATGTGGATATAGTCGTTCGATCCGCTCTCCTGATAGATGGCCCACACGAGATCGAGGAGATGCGGGTCCATGTGCGTCTCCACGTTGCGCCGCCAGTCACGCAGGAAATAGTTGACCTTGGCAAGCACGGCCTGATCGTAGACGCCGTTCCGCTCGAACGTGAAGACACCGGTCTCGCCGGTGTGGCCGAAGTAGAGCTTGAGGGTCTTGTCAGGCTCGCGTGACAGCGCGCCCCCGGCCGGCAGTATGAGTAGGGCGGCAACGAAAAGCGCGATCGCAGCCCCGACCACGGATAAGCCGATCGACAGTCGCGCGGTCGGATGTCTCAAACGCGGTCGCCCTCTGATGTTACCCTTGGGGGTCGCCCATCCCCGGCAACAGTGGGCGCAATCGTCGCGTAGGTTGCTTAACCGCGTATTAAAAATCGGGCTATGGCAGAATTGCGGCGGTGCCCGCCTGCAATTTGGGCAAAACGCAGGCAGGGTTACCAACTAAAAGCCGAGACTGGCGGTCATCTGGCTGTCGTAGCCGTAGATGTCGGCAACGTGCTCGAGCTCGCCGTCGGGTTTGATCCAGTCGGTGAAATAGGCGAGGTGCACCGGGATCTTGGTGTCGAAATTCACCCGCTGCTCGGGCCCGCCGAAAAGCTTCTCGATTCGTTTGGAATTCCAATTCGGCGCCGCGACGGGGAGCAGCGCGTCGGCGAAATCGAGCGGATTCTGCACGCGCACGCAGCCGTGGCTGAAGGCGCGGCTGTCGCGGCTGAAGAGCGCCTTCGTCGGCGTGTCGTGCAGATAGACGGAATGCTGGTTCGGGAACATGAACTTGATCAGGCCGAGCGCGTTGTCGTCGCCTGGAATCTGGCGGACCTGCAGCATGCGCGGATCGACGTTGTACCAGTCGATCCAGCTCGGATCGACCTGCCGAAATCTGCCGTTGATCCGGGCGAAGACCTGATAGCCCTGCCGCGCGAAGTAGCCATAGGGGTTCGCGCGTATCTCCGGCAGCATCTCCTTGCTCAGGATGGAGTTCGGAACATTCCAGTAGGGATTGACGATGATGTAGCTGATCGCATTCGAAAACACGGGGGTGCGGTTCGTCGGCTTGCCGACGATCACGCGCGTCTCGTGGACCACCTTTCCCTTGTCGACGACGCGCACCACGAATTCCGGCACGTTCACCATCACGTAGAATTTGCCGAGGTCGCGCGGCATCCACCGCCAGCGCTCCATGTTGGCAATGACGGAGGCGATCTCCTCCGCGTGGCTTCGGCCGTTCATCGCGTCGAGCGTGCGCGGCCCGACGATCCCGTCCGCTGTCAGCCCGTTCGCGTCCTGGAAGGTCTTCACTGCGTCGACGAGCGCGGCGTCATAGAGGTCGGGGTCGGCGTCGGCGGCAGGCGTCACGTCGAGGCGCTCGCGCAGCAGCGCCGCACGGTGGTCGCGCTTTCCGGGCTTCAGGAGCGCGCCATCCGGCACCACCACTTTCGGTGCGTCGTCGGCGCTCGCACGGAGCTTCGCCAGCTCGGCCTTCAGCGCGAAATATTGCGGGTGCGGCGGCTCGTAGCCTTTGAGATCGGCGGCGATCGAGGGCGATTGCGAGAGGCGGGTCAGCACCTTCGCGATATCCGGGCGCTCCGGGTCGAGCGTGATGTCGGGGCTGACGTCGACAGGGCGGATGCGGCCCGAGGCGATATGCGTGACGAAGCGCGCCAAGGCGCGGCTGAACTCGATGTCTGCCGCGGCAAGAACTTTCGGGTCGTCGGCATAGTGCGACGCAAATTTCGGCGTCGCGTAGTCTTTCGGGTCAAGACCGTAATCGGCGGCCTTGTCCATCTCGCGCCGGATCGTGGTCATCCGCTCCGGCGCCGTCAGGTCGCCGAGCCAAAGCAGGTCGTAGTCGCGCGCGGCGTAGAAACTGCGCACGCCGTCAAGGACGATCTTCTCGATCGGGTCGCCGGCGTCGGTCGCCGCGTCGAGATCGGCCTTGACCGCGGCCTGGCGCTCCGACGGCAAGGCGATTTGACTCGCGGCCTCGTCGACCTCGACATGGGCAATCGCCGGCATTGCAAAGCCGAGGAGGGCGGGAACAAGGATCGCAACACGCAGATACATCATCATCGAGCCCTTCCGCTCCGCCGGCGTTTCCGCCGTCCGCTCGTTCAGGACGCGACGCGCTCGCCAGCCGCGATCCCGTAGTCTTTCATCTTCCTATATAGGGTCGACCGACCGATTCCGAGGCGCCGCGCCACTTCGCTCAGGCGACCGTTGCAGTGCCCGATCGCAAACCGGATCACTTCTTCTTCCAACGTGCCGAACGAGCGCATCTCGCCGCGCTCGTCGAGGAGGCGGGCGACACCATATCGGGCGAATTTCGGACTGTCAGTGCGCGACGGCGTCGCGATGGCCCGTTCAGGCCGAACCTGTTCCTGATCTGCAACACCGCTCGGCCCCGCTGGTGGGGGAGGGAATTGGATGACATTGCGGTAGAGCGCGGCGTCCGCCTCGCCGCTGCCGGGGATCGAGGGAAAATCGCACGGGGCGAGCTCATCGCCTGCCGAGAGCATGACGGCGCGGAAGATCGCGTGCTCGAGCTCGCGAATGTTACCCGGCCAGTCATGCGCGACGAGAAGCTCGGTCGCCGCTGCGGATATCGCGGAAACGCTCGAGCGACCGGACTCGGCGGCAAGCCGCGCGAGGAGGCTCCGCGCGAGGCTCGGAATGTCGGCGCGGCGCTCGCGAAGCGGCGGCAGCCAGATCGGGAAGACATTCAGAAGATGAAAGAGCTCCTCGCAAAATCCGCCTTCGCGAACGCGGTCGACCAGGCGGCGTCCGGTCGCGGCGATCAGGCGGACGGCGCCGCGGGCCGACCGCGCGCGGGCGGACTGCTCGCTTGAGATCAGGCGCGCGAGCCTTGCCTGGACGGAGAGCGGAAGCGCGCCGATCTCGTCGAGGAAGAGCGTGCCACCCGCGGCTTCCGCCATCTTGCCGCCGGGCTTTGCGTCTTCGGCCGCGCCGAAGAGGAGAGGATCGATCTCGGCCTCGTTGACCTCGTCGCAGCGCACGGTGACGAAGGCGCGGCTTCGTCGCGCGCTCGACCCGTGGATGGCGCGGGCGAGAAGCTCCTTTCCAACGCCGGGTTCGCCCTCGACGAGAACGGGGATGGAGGAGCGCGCAGTGCGTGCGGCAACGCGGCTCACGCGCTCCATCGCGGGCGAAAGCATGATGATGTCGGAGAGGCCGAGCGCACCGGCGCGCGAAAGCCGCATCCTCAGCACTTCGCCTTCCAGCGCCCCGATCTTGAGCGCGTTTCCGAGCGACACCTTGACGCGCTCCGGCGATGCCGGCTTCACCAGGAAATCGAACGCGCCGGCGCGAATCGCGGCGGCACCCGCATCGATTGCGGTCGGCATCGTCTGCACGATCACCGGAACCGCGGCCGCCTGACGCGAAAGCCGCTCGAGCACCGCCATGCCGTCGAGGTCTGGCATCACGAGGTCGAGTATCATTGCCGAGACCGGCGCGGCGTCGCGCTTCGAGAGGCGCGCGAGGGCAGCCTCGCCACTGGCGACTGCCTCGACCGAATGCCCCTGGCCTTTGAGAATCTCTTCGATGTGGCGGCGTTCGACAGGATCGTCATCGACGACCAGGACGTGAACTGCCATATCACCTTCCGTGAAGCACTGACGGCGGAACCGGTACGCAACTGAATCGCGGCGCACTCTCTGCGTCTGCGGTTAAGATCGCCTTAGCGTCCGGCGGGGACATCGACGGTCGCGTCGCCATGGGTGGCGCAGAAGACCGAAGGAGCGAGATGGTGGCAAAACGGGCGCGTAAAGACGAAGCCAAGAGCGACGACGTCGGCGTTTTGCCGGTCTGGGATCTCTCCGACCTCTATTCCTCGATGCAGGCGCCCGAGGTGAAGCGCGATATCGACAGCGCGGCGGAGACGGCGCGGGCGTTCGAGGCGCGATACAAGGGGCAATTGAAGACGCTCGCGGAGGGCCCGCAGGGCGGCACGAAGCTCGCAGAGGCGATCGCCGCCTATGAGGGCGATCGAAGAGATGCTTGGCCGGCTCGGCAGTTTCGCGAGCCTCACCTATTCCGGCGACACGTCGGACCCCGTGCGCGCCAAGTTCTTCGGCGACCTGCAGGACCGGCTGACGACGATTTCGACGCATCTCCTCTTCTTCGAGCTTGAGCTGAACCGTCTCGACGACGCGCTGATCGCGAAGGCGCTGACGACGCCGGCGCTCGCGCACTACGCGCCGTGGATCGAGGACCTCCGACTGGAGCGCCCCTACCAGCTCGAAGACCGGATCGAGCAGCTCTTCCACGAGAAATCCGTCACCGGCCGGGGCGCCTGGAATCGCCTCTTCGACGAGACGCTCGCAAGTCTCCGCTTCGAGCGTCGACGGCGAGGCGTTGCCGCTCGAGCCGACGCTGAACCGCCTGGTCGATCCCGCCGAGGGGAGGCGTCGCGGAGCCGCCGACGCGCTCGCCGCGACGTTCAAAGAGAACCTTCGGCTTTTCACCCACATCACCAACGTGCTTGCCAAGGACAAGTCGATCTCCGACGAATGGCGCGGCTTCAAGGACGTTGCGGCGGCGCGCCATCTTTCGAACCGCGTCGAGCCGGAGGTGGTGGAGGCTCTGGTCAGCGCCGTGCGCGCTGCCTATCCGCAGCTTTCGCACCGCTACTACGCGCTGAAGGCGCGCTGGCTCGGCAAGGAGAAGCTCGACGATCTGGGACCGCAACGCGCCGCTTCGAAGCGAGCGACCGCCGCGTCCCCTGGGAAGAGGCGCGAGCGAACCGTGCTTGGACGCCTATGGCGGCTTCGCGCCCGAAATGGCGACGATCGCCGAGCGCTTCTTCGACAGACGCTGGATCGACGCGCCGACGCGGCCCGGCAAGGCGACGGGCGCCTTCGCGCATCCGACCGTGCCGTCGGTGCACCCCTACGTGCTTCTGAACTACCAGGGCAAGACGCGCGACGTGATGACGCTCGCGCACGAGCTTGGCCACGGCGTGCACCAGGTGCTCGCCGCCGACCAGGGGCTCCTGATGTCGCAGACGCCGCTGACCCTTGCCGAGACGGCGAGCGTTTTTGGCGAGATGCTGACCTTCCGCGCGCATGCTTGAAACGCGCCGAAGGACAAACGCGAGCGCAAGATCATGCTCGCCGCCAAGGTCGAGGACATGATCAACACCGTGGTTCGGCAGATCGCCTTCTATACCTTCGAGCGGCACGTGCATCTTGAGCGGCGCGAGGGCGAGCTTACGTCGGAGCGTCTCGGCGAGATCTGGATGGAGGTGCAGGGCGAGAGCCTCGGCCCGGCGATCCGTCTCGGTCCCGGGCTACGAGACCTTCTGGACCTATATCCCGCACTTCATCCACTCGCCGTTCTACGTCTACGCCTATGCCTTCGGCGACTGCCTGGTGAACTCGCTCTACGCCGTCTACGAGAAGGCGGAGAGCGGCTTTCAGGAGAAGTATTTCGCCATGCTCAAGGCCGGCGGCACCAAGCGCCACAAGGAGCTTCTCGCGCCCTTCGGCCTCGATGCGAGCGATCCGGGCTTCTGGCAGATGGGGCTCTCGGTGATCGAGGGGCTGATCAACGAACTGGAAGTGCTGGAGGGGTAGCCCCCCATCGCCGCAAGAACTCGCTAGAGCGCTTCGGAGGCGAGCGGTCCGGGCGCAGCGAGCACGCGGCGGTCTTCTTCGTCGTTGATCGACACATTCAATATTTCCGCCGCGTCCGCCTGCGGCAGCGCCGACGATCGACATCCGGCAATCGCTTCGAGGGCCTCGGCAAGGGACATCGCAAACGAGTCAGCGCGGGTCGCTTCGAGCGGGTCACGGCGGTCGGCGTCGGAAGCCGAGAACGTCCAGAACCCGACGACCGTGCGCGTCCCCGGCAGGCGGCGCTTGAGGCGACGTATGAGAAACCGTGCATGCGCCAGCGAGTCGGCGTTCAGGTAGGAAAGGACGATTGCGGCCGGCGCGCCGAGATCGACGCCGCGGAGCGCTGCGGTCTGCAGCGCCTCGTGCGGGAGAGTGCGCACTTCGGCACCGCACCGCTCAAGAAGCTGCGCCAGCATGGCCGCCGCCGCATCGTCGAGGTTCCCGCGGGCGCCGGCGCAAACAACCGACACGCCTCCGAGGTCGAACGGCCGGTCCGCGTCGGGATCGGCGTCGTCCGATTTGGCCTCGCCCGTTTCCTTCCCATTCCGCGAGATTGTCGACGAGGATCGTGGCGCTTTCGCTGACGCGGCGACGCTGCTCATCGGAAAGGCGAAGCTCGGCGCGATCCTCCTCGGCGAGCACCAGCGCGGGGACCGCCACCTCGTCATAGAACGCGTTGAGGGAATTTTGCGCGGAGATATTCCTCTGCTCTTTCGGTCGCTTCCTCCGGATCGCCGACCAGGAACCGCCGATAGAGAAGCTCCGGCGGCGAGAGCGCGGGCTCGCTGCCGAGGAGCACGTCGAGAAAGGCGAACTGCGGCACGTGCCGGCCGAGCACGACGAAGCAGACCGTGAGCGGTGTCGAAAGCAACAGGCCTATCGGGCCCCAGAGCCAGGTCCAGAATACCGCCGCCGCGATGACGGCGAGCGGCGACAATCCCGTGCTCGCACCGTAAAGCCACGGCTCAAACAGATAGCCGCTCAGCACTTCGACGACGATGAAGAGCGCGCCGGTCAGGAGGAGAAGTCGTCCAGCCAGGATCGACCGCGATCGCAAGCGCAAGCGGGAAGAACGCAGCGACGATCGTCCCGATATAAGGAACGAAGCGCATCAGCCCGCAAAGAAGGCCCCAAAGCACCGGATTGGGAATGCCGATCAGCCACAGCCCGATCCCGATCGGCACCGCGTAGGCGGTATTCACCACGAGCTGCATCAGGAGATAGCGGCCGACGCGCGTCGCCGCGTCGTCGAGCGCCTGCGTCGTGCGCGGCAGGCCGCGCGAGCCGGCAAGACGGATCACGCGGTCGCGAAGGTCCTCGCGCTTCAGGAGCATGAAGACGACGAAGACGATGACGATGCCGGCCGTGGCGAGCGGCCCGACGAGCGGCCCGATGATGGTCGAGATGATCTGCATCGAGGTCGGTGTGGGCTGATGGATCTCGACGGGGAGGGGCGCCGGCTCGCTCCCCGTCGACGCCGTGGCCGCACCGGCATTTGCCTTTGCCGCCTTGTCGTCCTGTTCGATCTTGCGGCCGAGGTCGCGGAGCGTGTTGGAGGCACGCGCGAAGAGCTGCCCACCTGGCGGCGCCTTGAGCAGTGAATCGATCTTCGTCTCGATGTTCATGCGGTAGGTCGGCAGGCGGTCGGCGAGATCGGCGGCCTGCCAGGTGACGACCGCGGCGAGCGAAATGATCACCGTGAAGGCAAGGGCGACCACGAGCAGCACGGCGGGAAGATTCGGCAGGTGCAGCCGACGAAGCCGCCGAGCGACGGGCGCGAGCGCGAAGCTCAAGAGCATCGCAAGCGCCAGCGGAACGAAGATATCGCGGCCGAAATAGAGCGCCGCCACCGCGATGACGACCATCGCGAGCATGGCGAGGCCCGCGTTTCCGCCGGCGCCCGGAAGCTCGCTGCGCTCGGCTCCCGGCCGGTTGAGAGTTGTCGTGAACGCCACGGTGCCTTGAGGTCCCAGCCGGTTGCGGCGACGGTTCGCGCCATGGGGGAAACGATCTCACCCCCTCTCCGGTTGCGTTGCGTCCGCGTTCGAGCCCAGGTATCGGCGCAATGTCCTCCTCCGGCGACGACGAAGCGAACAGGCTCTCCGGGCGGCTCGCGCGCTATGCCCGGGTCGGCACCGGCGTCGGCGGCCTTGCGGCGCGGATGATCGGGTCGCGCGCGCTCGGACGCGGCGCGGACCGCAGCACCCAAGCGGCGGAGCTCGCCCGCATGCTCGGCGGCCTGAAGGGGCCGATCATGAAGGTGGCGCAACTGATCGCCACCATCCCCGACGTCGTCCCACCGGAATATGCGGTGGAGTTGGCGCAGCTGCAGGCCGACGCGCCTCCGATGGGCTGGGCCTTCGTCAAGCGGCGCATGACGGCGGAGCTCGGCCCCGACTGGCAGAGCCGCTTCGCAAGCTTCGAGCACGAGCGCGCGGCCGCCGCCTCGCTCGGCCAGGTGCACCGCGCGACTGGCACCGATGGCCGGCTGCTCGCCTGCAAGCTGCAATATCCCGACATGGCGAGCGCGGTCGAAGCCGATCTCGGCCAGCTCCGCGTGATCTTCTCCATCCATCGGCGCATGGATCCGGCGATCGACACCACCGAGATGTTTCAGGAGATATCCGAGCGCGTGCGCGAAGAGCTCGACTACGAGCGCGAGGCGCGCCACATCGCGCTCTATCGCCGCATCTTCGCCGACGAGCCGCTGATCCGCGTGCCCGAAGTCGTGCCCGATCTCTCCACCCGGCGCCTTCTCACCATGAGCTGGCTCGAAGGCGGCAAGCTGCTTACTTACAAAGGCCGGCCGCTTGCGGAGCGCAACCGGATCGCCACCGCCATGTTCAAGGCCTGGTGGCACTCCTTCAGCCACTACGCGGTCATCCACGGCGACCCGCATCTCGGCAACTACACGGTCTTCGAGGAGGACGGCCGTCCGGCCGGCATCAACCTCCTCGACTACGGCTGCATCCGCGTCTTCCCGCCGCGCTTCGTGGAGGGCGTGCTCGACCTCTATCGCGGCCTCCAGACCGACGACCGCGCGCGCGTCGTCTTCGCCTATGAGACGTGGGGCTTCCGCGGTCTCTCCAACGACTTGATCGATACGCTCAACATCTGGGCGCGCTTCATCTACGGCCCGCTCTTGGAGGACCGCGTGCGCTCCATGGCCGACGGCGTGTCGCCGGCCGAATACGGCCGCCGCCAGGCCTTCCAGGTGCACCGGGCGCTGAAGGAGAAAGGCCCGGTCAAGGTGCCGCGCGAGTTCGTGTTCATGGACCGCGCGGCGATCGGGCTTGGCGGCGTCTTCCTGCACCTCGGCGCGGAGCTGAATTTCTACCGGCTCTTCAACGACGAGATCGAGGGCTTCCGCCTGGAGCAGGTGGCCGAGCGGCAGGCTGAGGCGCTGGAAGCCGCGGGCCTTGGCGGAGGGGCATATGTTTGACGGCTTCACCCTCCACCTTGTCGAGACGCCCGAAGCCGCGATCCGCGCCCGCATCGGGGGCAGCGGGCCGCCGCTGCTTCTCCTCCACGGGAATCCGCAGACGCACCTGATGTGGCACAGGATCGCCCCGTCGCTCGCCGAGCATTTCACCGTCGTCGCCGCCGATCTCCGCGGCTACGGCGAGAGCTCCAAGCCGGAGACGACCCCGGACCACGAGCCCTACTCGAAGCGGGCGATGGCGCGCGACCAGGTCGCCGTGATGCAGCACTTCGGCTTCGAGCGCTTCTCTCTCGCCGGGCACGACCGGGGCGGGCGCTGCGCCTATCGCCTGGCGCTCGACCATCCGGAGCGGGTGGAGAGGCTCGCGATCCTCGACATCCTGCCGACGTTCGAGCACTACCGGCGCACCGAGATGCGCTTCGCCATGGCCTATTGGCACTGGTTCTTCCTGCCGCAACCTTATCCTGTCCCCGAGAAGCTGATCGGCGGCGACCCGCACTGGTTCTTCAACCGCAACTGGCCGGGCGCCGACGCGCCGCCCGCTTTCTTCGACGCTGAGGCGCTTGAGGACTACTGGCGCGCCTTCCGACGTCCAGAAACCGTCCATGCCATTTGCGAGGACTATCGCGCCGGCGCGACCTATGACTGCCGCCTCGACGAGGCCGACTACGGCAAGCGCCGGATCGCCTGCCCGCTCCTCGTCCTGTGGGGGCGGAAGGGCATCATCGAGCGGCTCTACGATCCCCTCGCGATCTGGCGCGACTGGGCGGACGACGTCAGCGGCCACGCCATCGATAGCGGCCACTACATCGCCGAGGAGCGCCCGGAGGAGACGGCGGCGGCGTTGCTGGCTTTCTTCCGGGCAGGCCCGAGAACGGGCTGAATGCGGCCCGAGGGCACGAGCCGCGCCGCCCGCGGCGGATGGAGCGCACTCCTCGCCAGCGGCAATGTCGGGCGCCTTTTCCTCGTGTGCTTCGGCGTGTGGCTGCACGCGGCTGACAGTCTGATGGTGGCGACGATGATGCCGGCGATCGTTGCCGGCATCGGCGGCACGCACTTCGTCGCCTGGACCATCGCCCTCTACGAGATCGGCTCGATCGCAGCCGGCGCCTCGGCCGCGGTACTGTCCATCCGCTACGGCCTCGGCAAGGTCATGACGGCGGCCGCCCTGACCTACATGGTCGGCTGCGGAGTCAGCGCGCTTGCGCCGGAAATGTGGGTGATGCTCGTTGGAAGGCTGGCCCAGGGCGTGGGCGGAGGCGGGCTGGTCGGCTTGTCCTTCGTCGCTGTCACGCGCCTCTTCGCACGCACGCTCATGCCGCGCGCCATGGCCGCCGTCTCCGCGCTTTGGGGGATATCGGCCTTCATCGGGCCGCTCGCAGGAGGCCTCTTCGCGGATGCCGGCCTGTGGCGCGGCGGCTTTTGGTTCTTTGCCGCGCAGGCGGCGATCCTTGCCGCCTGCCTCGGATCAAGCTCGGCACTCAGGAGCGCCGTCGGCAAGCCGGTGATTGCGGGCCGTCTTCCCGTACGGCGGCTCGCGGTGCTGTCGCTCGGCGTGCTCGCCGTCGCGGCCTCAGGGGTCCACCCCTCGCTCGTGGACACGCCGCTCCTGGTGGGCGCGGGAATCGTCCTGCTCGGTCTCTTCCTGCGCATGGACGGCCGGCACGAGGAAAGCCGGCTGCTCCCGCTTCGCCCGCTCAACGCAACGAACGGCGTCGGGGCGGCGTTGCGCATGGTTCTGTGCTTTTCGGCCGCAACGATTGCGTTCAGCGTCTATGGACCGCTTCTCATCACGCAGCTTCACGGCGTTTCCGCGCTGGTGGCGGGCTATCTCGTGGCCGCCTCGTCGATTGGCTGGTCGGTCATGTCGATCCTCGTCGCAAGCGCGGAGGAGAGGCACGACGGCGCGCTGATCTTGAGCGGCATGGCCGTGCTCACGGCGAGCATCATCGGCTTCATGTTCGCCGTTCCATTCGGGCCTTTGTGGCTGGTCCTCGTCTGCGCCGTCTCGGAAGGGATCGGATTCGGCATGTCGTGGACGTTCATCCTGCGCCGCGTGACGGCGCTCGCGCCGGAGGGCGACACGGAGCGCGCCTCCTCGGCAATGCCGACGCTTCAGCAGCTCGGCTACGCCTTGGGCGCGGCCTATGTCGGGATCGTCGCCAACGCCGCGGGGATCGGCGACAGGATCGACCCCGCGGCGGCGAAGGCTGTCGGCTTCTGGATTTTCGCCGCTTCGCTGCCGCTCGCCGCCATCGGGCTCCACGCGGCATGGCGGTTTGTCAGCTTCCGCGGACGGGCCGAGGGTGTCTGGGCTGACGCTTGACGACGGTCCGGTCCCGGAAGGCCCGCGGCCTTCCGGATTGGCGAAAGCCAGCCGAATGCGGCGCCGCGGCACGTTGCCCTGTTTTCGGCGCGTGTGTTAAAGCCGTCGAAATCGCCACCTGCTGCCGTTGGGGACATCATGGCCGAACACACGCAATCCGGTCCGCTCGAGCTTGGCGCGGCCATGGACTATGCCGCGCACCGCCAGACCTTCGCCGCCTTTCTCTTGCTGACCAAGGTCGCTGGTGCTCGCGGTCGTCGCCATCCTCCAGTCGCTGACGCTTTTCGGCATTGCCGCCAACGGCTTCTGGCTCGGCGCGATTCAGCTCCTTCTGATGTTTATCGGCACGGTCGTCGCGCTCGCGACCAAGGGCTCGATCAAGGTGCTGGTGGGGGTCGTCATCATCGGATTTGTGTTCATGGCGCTGGCGTTCGGCTGACGGGCGCCATTTGATGCGGATCGCAGTCCTCAAGGAAGACGCGACGGTCGAGCCGCGCGTTGCGGCGACGCCGGAAACGGTGAAGAAGTTCGTCGCCCTCGGCGCCGAGGTGGCGGTCGAGAGCGGCGCCGGCGCGGCGGCCGGCATGGCGGACGCGCGCTTTTCCGAGGTGGGCGCGACGATAGCCGCGGACCGAGCTGCGGCGCTCGCCGACGCCGATCTCGTCCTCAAGGTGCGCCGGCCGCAGGATCTCACCGGCTACAAGCGCGGTGCGGCGGTCGTCGCGCTGATGGATCCCTATGGCAACGAGGCCGCGCTGCAGCGCATGGCGGACGCCGGGCTCATGGCTTTCTCGCTCGAGCTTATCCCGCGCATCACCCGCGCGCAGGTCATGGACGTCCTGTCGAGCCAGGCCAATCTCGCCGGCTACCAGGCGGTGATCGAGGCGGCGGCGCATTTCTCGCCGCGCCCTGCCGATGATGATGACGGCGGCCGGCACCGTGCCGGCGGCGCGCGTCTTCGTCATGGGCGCCGGCGTCGCCGGCCTGCAGGCGATCGCCACCGCGCGCCGGCTCGGCGCGATCGTCACGGCGACCGACGTTCGCCCCGCCGCGAAGGAGCAGGTCGCCTCGCTCGGCGCCAAGTTCGTCGCGGTCGAGGACGAGGAGTTCAAGGCGGCCGAGACCGCCGCCGGCTATGCCAAGGAGATGTCGAAGGAATATCAGGCGAAGCAGGCGGCGCTGGTGAAGGATCATATCGCCAAGCAGGACATTGTCATCACGACGGCGCTGATACCCGGCCGGCCGGCGCCGAAGCTCGTCAGCGCGGAGATGGTCGCCTCGATGGCGGACGGCTCGGTCGATCGTCGATCTCGCGGTGGAGCGCGGCGGCAACGTCGAGGGCGCGGTCGCCGGGCTAGGTCGCCAAGGTCGGCGGCGTCACCATCATCGGCTACCTCAACATGGCCGGCCGCATCCCGGCGTCGTCCTCAGCGCTTCTCGCCCGCAACATCTACGCCTTCGTCGAGCCGATGATCGACAAGGAGACGAAAGCGCTCGACATCAAGCGCGACGACGAGATCGTCGCGGCGACGCTGCTGACCGCCGACGGGGCGATCATCAATCCGGCATTCGCGCCGAAGCGCGGTTGCGGAAGGAGGGCTCGGCCTGATGGACAGCGAGGCACTGAACCAGGCGGTCCAGACAGGCGCAGGACGCGGCGCAGGCCGCGGCGCAGCGCGGCGGAGCAGGCGCAGAGCGCCGCCGAGCAGGCGGCGCATATCGCGCTTGGCCAGGAGGCGCGCGCTCGATGCGGCAGGCGCCGCGGCGCATGCGGTGTCCGGCGGCGTGATCGATCCCGTTCGTCTTCCGGCTGTCGATCTTCGTGCTGGCGATCTTCGTCGGCTATTACGTGGTGTGGTCGGTGACGCCGGCGCTCCACACGCCGCTGATGAGCGTCACCAACGCCATCTCGTCGGTGATCGTGGTCGGCGCGCTGCTCGCCGTCGGCGTCGATCTCGTCGGGGAGGGGACCGTGCTTCGCCCGCTTCTTCGGCTTCATCGCGCTGATGCTCGCCAGCGTGAACATTTTCGGCGGCTTCCTCGTCACGCAGCGAATGCTCGGCATGTACAAGCGGAAAGAGAAGGTCGGCGCGTTGATGAGCGCCAGCTTCACCGCCTTCCTCTATCTCGTCGCCGGCGTCCTCTTCATCCTGGCGCTGCGCGGCCTGTCGCATCCGGAGACGAGCCGGCGGGCAATCTCTTCGGCATGGTCGGCATGGCGATCGCCATCTGACGACGCTCGTCGGCAGCCCGCCGGCCGGCGTCTTCGCCTGGCTCTTCCTGATCGTCGCGATGGCGCCGGCGGCGTCGGTCGGCGCCGTCATCGCGCGCAGGATCCCGATGACGGCGATGCCGCAGCTCGTCGCCGCCTTCCACTCGCTCGTCGGCCTGGCGGCGGTGCTCGTCGCCGCCGCGGCGCTCTACGCGCCGCAGGCCTTCGGCATCGGCACGATCGGCGACATCCACGGCCGAGGCGCTGATCGAGATGAGCCTCGGCGTGGCGATCGGCGCGATCACCTTCACCGGCTCGATCATCGCCTTCCTGAAGCTTGACGGGCGGATGTCGGGGAAGCCGATCCTGCTGCCGATGCGGCATGTGATCAACATCGTGCTCGCGGTCGTCATCGTGCTTCTTGATCTACCGCTTCTTCGCGGCGCGAGGGCGCCTTCGCCTTCTGGCTGATCGTGCTCCTGTCGCTCGCCTTCGGCATCCTCATCATCGTCCCGATCGGCGGCGCCGACATGCCGGTCGTGATCTCGATGCTGAACTCCTATTCCGGCTGGGCGGCGGCCGGCATCGGCTTCACGCTCGGCAACACCGCGCTGATCATCACCGGCGCGCTGGTCGGCTCGTCCGGCGCGATCCTCTCCTACATCATGTGCAAGGGGATGAACCGCTCGTTCATCTCCGTCATCCTCGGCGGCTTCGGCGGCGAGGCGGCCGGTCCGGCGCACGATTCCGGCGACAAGACGGTGAAGCAGGGCTCGGCGGACGACGCCGCGTTCCTGATGAAGAACGCCTCGAAGGTGATCATCGTGCCGGGCTACGGCATGGCGGTGGCGCAGGCGCAGCACGCCGTGCGCGAGATGGCCGACAAGCTGAAGGAGAGCGGGCGTGGAGGTGAAATACGCCATCCACCCGGTCGCCGGCCGCATGCCGGGGCACATGAACGTGCTCCTCGCCGAGGCGAACGTGCCCTATGACGAGGTGTTCGAGCTGGAGGACATCAACTCGGAGTTCGCGCAGACCGACGTCGCCTATGTGATCGGCGCCAACGACGTGACCAACCCGGCGGCGCGCGACGATCCGTCCTCGCCGATCTACGGCATGCCGATCCTCGACGTCGACAAGGCGGCGACCTGCCTCTTCGTCAAGCGCTCGCTCGCGTCGGGCTATGCCGGCATCGACAACGCGCTCTTCTACAAGCCGAACACGATGATGCTCTTCGGCGACGCCAAGAAGATGACCGAGGACATCGTCAAGGCGCTGTCGGCCTGACGCGGCGGCATCCGGCGCGACGCGGCCCTGTTGCAAGCTGGAAATGTGCGCTAAGCTCGCTTTGGTTGTAGAGACGAGGCGAGAATGAGCGTGAACGCGGCGCCGCGCGTGCCGGTGCTTCAGCGCAAGAAGCAGGCGGTCATCATCATTCACGGCATCGGTGAGCAGCGGCCGATGGAAACGCTGCGCTCCTTCGTCGACACGGTGTGGACGGAGAACGAGGAGATCGGCCCGGCCGCCGAGCGCGAGACGTGGCTCACGCCGGACGAGACGACCGGCTCGCTTGAGCTCCGGCGCTTCACCACCTCCTATCACGGGGGCGCTCGCACAGATTTCTTCGAGCTGTACTGGGCCGACCTGATGGAGGGCTCAACGCCGAGCCAGGTCTGGGCCTGGATATCCGGCCTGCTGCTGCGCTGGCCGAAGAGCGTCCCAAAGCCGGTGTTCTCCGCCTGGGTCCTGCTGTGGGTCCTCTCGCTTCTTGCGGTCGGATTCTTTCTCACATCGGTCTTTGGGAAGCCCCCGACGTGGCTGCGCGGCCCTGCTAACGCCTATCTCGGCGTCGGCGTCGGCTTGATCGGGCTCGTCGTTCTCGTCTGGCTGGCGAAGCTTCAGAAGGCCGGCGCGTCGGGGCTGGTCGCCGCCATCATCCTGCCGCTCGCGCTCGGCGCCGTTCTCTGGTGGACCGTCCCGGCGGCGTGGATCGACGACAATGCGACCGGCGCATGGCGGCTGATCCCGATGGCCATCTCCGCCGGCTTGGCGTTCTTCATCAACAACGTGTTCGTGCCCTATGTCGGCGACATCGCGCGCTACGTCCGCGCCAAGCCCGACACGATCGCCAGCCGCAAGGCCATCCGCGAGCGGGGCCTTGCGCTCCTGCAGCAGCTTCATGATTGCGGCCGCTATCGCCGCATCGTCTTCGCGGCGCATAGCCTCGGCTGCATTATCGCCTATGACCTGATCAACGAGTTCTGGGCGCTGCGCGGTCCGAACCCGGCCAACCCCGGCGGCCCCGCCACGCTAGCGGCGTTGCAGGAGATCGATCGATACGTCGCGTGGACGGACCGTGACGGCAACCTCGCGGCCCCGAACGTTTCGCTTCAGGAGTTTCGGCGCGCGCAGCGAAACGCCTTCGAGGCGGTGCGATCGGAAAGCGACGATTGGCTGATCAGCGATTTCGTCACGCTTGGCTGCCCGCTCGCGCATGCGCCGTTCCTGCTGGTCAGGGACGAGGCGGCGTTGACGCTGGCGAAGCGGGAGCGGCTGCTTTCGGTGGCGCCGCCGCTCCCCGACAATATCGGCGCAGCCGGGCAGGCGTCCCGGGGTCGCTTCTCTATGCGCCGACGGAGGAGGAGCGAAAGAATTTCGCCGCGACCGGCCGGCGGACGCCAGGAAAGTGGTTCCCGCACCATGCGGCGCCTTTCGCGGTGGTGCGATGGACGAACATCTTCCACAGGCCGCACGCGATCTTCTTCGGCGATCTCGTCTCCGGCCCGGTCGCGAACCTCTTCGGGCCGGGGATCGACGACCAGCCGGTGGCGATCAAACGGCCGTTCCTCTTCCGCGCCACTTGGAGCTTCTTCACCCACACGCTCTATTGGGATTTGCAGAACGCGCGCCGCACCGGATATCGCCTGCACATTGAGGCGCTCAGGAACGCAATCGCGTTCGACGATGTCTAGCCGCGGCGATACGCCGGCCTAACCTTGCGGCGCGGCTCCCTGATCGGCCGCCGCGCCTTGCGTCCGGCGCATGCCGGCGCGCGCCGGCTCGTAGCCAGAATTCAGATTGGCGGCGCGGGCGAAGGCGGCGAAGGCCTTTTGCTTTTCGCCGAGCTGCTCGAGCGCCAAGCCCTCGTTGGTCCAGGCGATGTAGCTCTGGCGGTCGAGCTTCACCGCCTCGTTGAAGTCGTCGAGGGCGGTGCGCGCGTCGCCGACCGCGAGATAGGAGGTGCCGCGGCCGTTGATACGGCTCCGGCGTGCGCGGCGCCAGGCCGATCGCGGAGGTGAAATCCTCGATCGCCTGCTGGTGCTGGTTCTGCGCCTGGTAGACGAGGCCGCGATTGTAGAACGCCTGCGGGTCGGTGCGGTCGAGGCCGATCGCGGTGTTGTAGTCGGCGAGCGCCAGATCGAGCTGGCCGTTCTGCCGATACATGTTGCCGCGGCCGACATAGGCCGGCGCGTAGCGCGGGTCCGCGGTGATGGCGCTGTTATAGTCGGCGAGCGCCTTCTTCACGTCGCCGTTCCGCCGGTAGATCAGGGCGCGGTTGAAGTAGGCGCGCGCGAAATTAGGATTGAGCTCGATGGCCTTGTTGAAATCGGCCATCGCCTCGTTGTAGCGCCCGGCGCGTCCGAAGGCCGAGCCGCGCACGTTATAGGCCTCAGGATTACTCGGGTCGCGCTTGATCACGTCGGTCAGCGAATCGATATTGGCAACCGAGGCGGTCGACGGATCGACGGAGACCGGGACATTGGCGAGGTGAGAAGTCTGGCAGGCGGCAAGCCCGAGAGCGAGGGCGCCGGCGAGCCAGGGGCGAAGTCGAAGCGCGCGAATCATTTGCTGGTGTCCATTCCGGCCCGAGAGCCGATAAGGCGCGCGTCAGACCGGCGCGTCGTGAATGATCAGCGCGCGCGGCGCTTGCTGGGAATCAACCCTTCGCGCTGTGCCCGCTTGCGGGCGAGCTTGCGCGCCCGGCGGACGGCTTCGGCCTTTTCGCGCGCCTTCTTCTCCGACGGCTTTTCGTAATGGTTGCGGAGCTTCATCTCGCGGAAGATGCCTTCGCGCTGCATCTTCTTTTTCAGCGCTTTCAGCGCCTGATCGACATTGTTGTCCCTGACGATAACCTGCACGTCCGTCCGTTCCTCTTCTCGAGCTTTCCGCGCGTCGGCCAAGCGCCGCAAGCGCGGCGCTTCGCTAGGGGCGCGCTGAAATAGCAAGTGCCTGATCGTCTCGCCGACGCCGAGGGCGCGGCAAGGTGGCCGCATATACTGCTACTCGGTTGGATTGTCCACCGTTGCGGCCGCGGCAGAAGGCGTCATCGCGATGCGGAACGCACCGCGCTGGATCTCGGCCCAATCGTCGGCGGCGGCTTTCGCGGTTTTCACGGCGTCCGGATCGAGGTTCTTCATCCAATCCTCCATGTAGGCGTCGTCGAGGCCGTGACCCTTGGCGATCAGGTACCAGCGCGCGGCTTGAGCGTGATCGACCTCCGCCCCGTCGCCGTCGGCATAGATGCGGGCAAGGCGGAGCTGCGCGACCGGGTTGTCGGCCTCGGCCGCGCGCGTGAACCAGGTGATGGCGGCGGGCTTGTCCTGCGGAACGCCGCGCCCGGTGAAGAGAATGATCGCGTATTCGACCTCGGCGCCGACATGGCCGCTCTCGGCAGCCGCTTCGCGTACCAGCGCGCCGCCTGCTTTTCGTCGGCGACGACGCCGACTCCGTCCACGTAGAGGCCGGCAAGGGTATCCTGCGCGTCCATGTCGCCGAGCCCGGCGGCGCGGCGCAAATAGGCGGCGCCCAGCATGGCGTTCTTCGGCGCGCCCTTGCCTTCAAGCAGCAGGTAGCCGAGCTCGCGGGCGGCGTCGCGTTGGTCGAGGTCGGCGGCCTTGCGGAAGAGTTCCGCCGCCTTGGCGGGGTCCTGCTTGACGCCGTTGCCGTTGAGATAGAGCTGGCCGAGCGCGTAAAGCGCCTCGCGGTCGCCGGCGTTGCCCGGCCAGCCGATACCAGTCCGCCGCCGCCGCCAAATCCTGCTTCACGCCGAGACCGCGGGCGAGAAGCAGGCCGAGCAGCGTCTCGGCGGCGGGATCGTGGCCGGTCTTGGCGCGATCGAGAGCAAGCGAAAACGCGGTCAGGAACCAGCCGCGCTGATAGGCGCCGTAGGCGTAGTCCGGCGGGAAGGCGGATGCTTCGCCGGCCGCCGTCAGCCCCTTGTCGATGCGCTGCTCGATGCCGATCGGGTCAAGCGTCGTGTGCAGCATCTGCGGGCCGGTCGGCGCCGTCAGCGACAAATCCGTATCGGCCGAGGCGGCGGGCGGCGGCCCGGCGGAGATCGAAAGCGGCTGCGTCGCCGCCGGCTTGTTGTCGGCAGCGCCGAGGTCACGGTTGATCCGCTGCTCGATCGATTGCGGGCCCGCCGCGCCGATTTCCGCGCCCGAAGCGAGGCTCGGCAGAGCGATGGCGATGGCGAGGAGCGGGGCGACCGTGCGGCGCTTCATGCGGCGACCCGCCCGTCGGCCGCAAGGATCGCGTTTGCGGCGCGCACGGCTTCGCCCGGTCCGGCTGCATGCATCCAGACGGCGCGACCCGCCGCGACGAAAGCGGCGCCGGTCGCCGCGGCCTCGCCGATGCTTTCAAGGGCGCTGCCGGCCATCGCGACCGCCGGGATTTCCATCAGGTCCGACCACCATTCGGCAAGTTCGAGCGCCTTCGGATGCGGGGCGTCGTGCGTGTCGCCGTGTGGGCGGCCGAAGAAGAGATAGTCGGCGCCGGCCTCGCCGGCCTGCATCGCCACATGGCGCGAACTGAGATTGCCGGCGCCGACGATCCGCTTCTGGCGGAAAGACTGGAGCGCCAATCTCAGGTCGTCCGTGCCGGTGTCGATCTGGACGCCGTCCGCCCCGACATGGCCGGCGAGCCGCGTGTCGCCGGGGACGAGGGCCGCCGCGCCGGCCTCCTGCACGATCGGGACGAGTGCGGCGGCCGTCGCCTCGATCTCTCGGTCCGCAGCGATCAGCACCGCCGCCACGTCGCCGGCGGCAAGCGCCTGCCGGAGGAGCGGCGCGAAGTCGGCCGCGTCGATCCTCGCAGGCGTCACCAGGAACAGGCGTGTCGGTTCGGCTCTTTCCGTCATGTCGGAACGACCGGTAGAGAACGGCTTGCTCTCTTCCAATCCTTCAATCCGGCGAATTTCGGGTCGGCGGGCCTAAGGCGTCGGGCATGAGCTTAGAATTGGCACGACGTGGCACATCCTTGTTTGAGCATCGGATTTGCCGAAAACCGATTCCCACTTTTCGGTCCGATGCTCTATGCGGCCTTCAGCTCGAGATCCTTCTTCCACGCGCCGGTCGCGGCAAGGCCGTTCATCTTCGCCCGGTGGGTGAAAGCGGCCTGCGCCGCCTTGACGTTCTCCGGTTTGCCGCGCCAGGCGGAAAGCGCCGCCGCCTGGAGCGCGCGGCCGTAGGAGAAGGTGAGCTTCCACGGCAGATCGTAGATCGCATTCATGGCCGAGAGATGCGCGGTCGCCTCTTCATCCGACTGGCCGCCGGAAAGGAAGGCGATGCCCGGGACGGCGGGCGGCACGGTCGCCTTCAGCGCCTTCACCGTCTTCTCCGCGACCGCCTCGACGCTCGCCTTGGTGCCAGAGTGCTGACCGGGCACGACCATGTTCGGCTTCAGGACCATGCCTTCGAGGTTGACGCCGGCGACGAAGAGCTCGTGGAACACCGACTGCAGGGTCCGGACCGTGACCTCGTAGCAGCGGTCGATCGTGTGCTTGGCGTCGGGGCCGTCCATCAGCACTTCCGGCTCCACGATCGGGACGATCATCTGCTCCTGGCAAAGTGCGGCGTAGCGCGCGAGCGCCTGCGCATTGGCGTGGATGCAGTTCCAGCTCGGGCGACCGTCATCGCCGATCGTGATCACCGCACGCCATTTTGCGAAGCGGGCGCCGAGCCCGTAATATTCCTTGAGGCGGCCGCGGAGCCCGTCGAGGCCCTCGGTGACCTTCTCGCCGGGAAAGCCGGCGAGGTCCTGCGCGCCGGCGTCGACCTTGATGCCGGGAACCGCGCCCGCCGCCTTGATCATGTCGACGAACGGCGTGCCGTTCTTCGCCTTCTGGCGTATCGTCTCGTCGAAGAGGATGACGCCGGAGATGGTGTTCTTCATCGCCGCGTCGGCCGAGAACATCATCTCGCGGTATTCGCGGCGGTTCGCCTCGGTGTTCTCCACCTTGATCGAATCGAAGCGCTTCTTGATCGTGCCCGTGCTCTCGTCGGCCGCCAGGATGCCCTTGCCCTCGGCAACCATCTTGATCGCGATGTCTTCCAGCCGCTCGCTCATGGCTGTTCTCCCTTCAATCGTGTTCTCAGTTCAATTTCCGGCCTTGCGCAGCGCTTCCACGCCCGGCAGCGTTTTGCCTTCGAGCCATTCGAGGAAGGCTCCGCCGGCGGTCGAGACGTAGCTGAAGTCGTCCGCGACGCCGGCATGGTTCAGCGCCGCAACGGTGTCGCCGCCGCCGGCGACGGAAAGGAGCTTGCCCTCGCGCGTGCGCGCGGCGGCGTGCCTTGCCGCCAGAACAGTGCCGCGGTCGAACGGCTCCTTCTCGAAGGCGCCGAGCGGGCCGTTCCAGACCAGCGTTTTGGCCTTGTCGATCCACTCGTTGACAGCGGCGACGGTCTTGTCGCCGACGTCGAGAATCATGCTGTCGGCCGGAACATGGTCAGCAGCGACGGTCGAATGCGAGGCGTTCGCCTCGAACGCCGCCGCGGCGACGACGTCGGACGGCAGCACGATGGCGCAGCCGCCGTCTGCGGCCGAGAGCATCACTTGCTTTGCCGTCTTCTCGAGATCGGGCTCGTTCAGCGACTTCCCGATCGCGAAACCCTTGGCGGCGAGAAAGGTGTTCGCCATGCCGCCGCCGATCACCAGCGCGTCGACCTTCTTGATCAGATTGCCGAGGAGATCGAGCTTTGATGAAATCTTGGCGCCGCCGACGATGGCGACGAGCGGGCGCGCCGGGTTGCCGAGCGCATGATCGAGCGCCTCAAGCTCTTCCTGCATGGCGAGACCCGCATAGGCCGGAAGCTTGTGCGCAAGTCCCTCGGTCGAGGCATGCGCCCGGTGCGCGGCGGAGAAGGCGTCGTTGACATAGACGTCGCCGAGCTTGGCGAGCTCGTCGACGAAGGCCGGGTCGTTCGACTCTTCGCCGGGGTGGAAGCGGGTGTTCTCCAAAAGCACGATGCCGCCGTCCGCGAGCTTGCCGATCGCCGTCGCGGCCGCCGGTCCGATGCAGTCGTCGGCGAAGGCGACGGGGCGGCCGATCACCTCGGCGACGGCCGGCGCGATGGGCGCCAGCGACATTTCCGGCACGCGCTTTCCCTTCGGGCGCTCGAAATGGGCGAGCAGCGCCACCTTCGCGCCCATGTCGGAAAGCGCTCGAATGGTCGGCGCGACGCGCTCGATCCGCGTCTTGTCGGAAACGCGCCCGTTCTTCACCGGCACGTTCAGGTCGACGCGGAGAAGCACGCGCTTGCCCTTGAGGTCGCCCGCATCCTTCAGAGTTCGAAACCGCATGTCAGCTCATCATCCCCGTTGAACCGCAGCCTCTTATCACCCGAGCGCGCCGGTTGACAGCCGTCGGCGGCTTGCCGATTGAGGGCCCGGGGAGGGCGCAATTTGCCGCATCCGTCACAAAGCCTCACACGCCTCGACAAGGCGATCCGCCGGCTTCAGGCGCAGCGCACCTGCCTCGACTGGGCGGCCGCCGAGATCGCCGCAATTCCGGGCGTCGTCATCGAACTTGGGCTCGGCAACGGCCGCAGCTTCGACCA
Organism: uncultured Alphaproteobacteria bacterium; assembly: GCA_963750115.1. Taxonomy (GTDB): domain Bacteria; phylum Pseudomonadota; class Alphaproteobacteria; order Rhizobiales; family Afifellaceae; genus DASWJZ01. Next base: position 387,150 of record CAVVPM010000009.1, read on the forward strand.
TCTCCGCGCCCGGCTGCCGGAGCGCGACATCTACGTCTTCGAGCGGAACCCGCAGGCGCATCCGGCCTCGACGCCGGCGCCCGACCGGCTCATCCTCGGGAACCTCGAAGAGACGCTCCCTGCCGCCCGCGCACGCTTCGCCGGCAAGGCGGCGTTCGTCCATTCCGACATCGGTACCGGCGACGACGACCGGAACCGCCGCTTCGTGGAATGGCTCGGGCCGCAGATCGTTCCGCTGCTTCAGCCCGGCGCGGTCGTCGCGAGCGACCAGGCGCTGCCGGCGCTCGCCGCCTTCAGGATCGCGCCGCCGGAGGGGGTCGGGGAGGACCGCTACTATCTCTACAGTGTAAGGCGGTGACCCTCTCCCCTTGAGGGGAGAAGGTTTCGCGTACGCCTACCCGAGCTTGCCCATCGCAACGGCCGTGTCGGCCATGCGGTTGGAGAAGCCCCATTCGTTGTCGTACCAGGAGACGACGCGGACGAAATTGCCGTCGATCACCTTGGTCTGGTCGAGCGCGACGGTCGAGGACGCCGGATCGTGGTTCAGGTCGGAGGAGACGAGCTTCTCCTTGGTCACCTCGAGGATGCCCTTCAGCCGGTTCGACTTGGTCGCCTCGACGATGGCGTTGTTCACCTCCTCCGCCGTCGTCGCGCGCTTGGCGACGAACTTGAAGTCGATCAGCGAGACGTTCGGCGTCGGCACGCGCATCGAGGCGCCGTCGAGCTTGCCGTTGAGCTCGGGGATCACGAGGCCCACGGCCTTGGCAGCGCCGGTCGTCGTCGGGATGATGTTGATCGCCGCGGCGCGCGCCCGGTAGAGGTCCTTGTGCAGCGTGTCGAGCGTCGGCTGGTCGCCGGTGTAGGAGTGGATCGTCGTCATGAAGCCGTGCTCGACGCCGATGGCGTTGTGGAGCACATGGACGACCGGCGCGAGGCAGTTGGTCGTGCAGGAGGCATTGGAGACGACGATGTGCTCCTTCGACAGCTTGTCGTCGTTGACGCCATAGACGACGGTCAGGTCGGCACCGTCCGAGGTTGTGGAGACGAGCACGCGCTTGGCGCCGGCCTTGAGGTGCGCCGATGCCTTTTCCTTGCTTGTGAAGATGCCGGTGCATTCGAGCGCGACGTCGACGCCGAGATCCTTGTGGGGCAGCTTCGAGGGATCGCGCTCGGCCGTCACCTTCATCGGCCCGATGCCGGCGTCGATCGTGTCCCCGGCAACCTTCACCTCGTGCGGGAACTTGCCGTGAACGGAATCGCGGCGGAGCAGATGGGCGTTGGTCTCCACCGGCCCGAGGTCGTTGATGGCGACGACCTCGATGTCCTTGCGGCCGGATTCGATGATGCCCCGAAGGACCAGGCGGCCGATGCGGCCAAATCCGTTGATTGCAACACGTACGGCCATCAGCCTCTCCTTTTCAACTTCTCTGCCCGGCCCCCGGCATTCGCCTGATCGAGGCGGGCCTTCACCTTGTCGAGCACCGCCGCGGGGGTGATGCCGAAGTGCTCGTATAGCTCCTTGTAGGGGCCGCTCGCCCCGAAGCTCGACATGCCGACGAAGATGCCGTCCTCGCCGATCACCGCGTCCCAGCCTTCGCGGACGGCGGCTTCGATGCCGACGCGAATCGGCGCCGACCCGATGACGGCGGCGCGATAGCTCGCGTCGGCTGCCAAGAACCGCTCGAAGCACGGCACCGAGACGACGCGGGCGGCGATGCCTTCCTTGTCGAGAAGCGTCTTTGCGGCAAGCGCGATGCCGATCTCCGAGCCGGTGGCGAAGAGGCTGACCGCCGCTTCGCCGTCGGCCGCGGCAAGCTCGTAGGCGCCGCGGGCGCAGAGGTTCTCGGCGACGTAGCCGTGCCGGACCTGCTCGAGATTCTGCCGCGTCAGCGCAAGCAGGCTCGGACGCTTGCCGTCGTTCAGCGCAAGCTGCCAGCATTCCGCCGTCTCCACCACGTCGGCGGGGCGATAGACCATCAGGTTCGGGATGGCGCGGAGCGCGGCGAGCTGCTCGACCGGCTGATGCGTCGGCCCGTCCTCACCGAGCCCGATCGAATCGTGCGTCATGACGTAGATGACGCGTTGGCCCATCAAGGCGGAGAGACGAATCGAGGGACGGCAATAATCGGAGAAGATCAGGAACGTGCCGGAATAGGGGATGAGCCCGCCGTGAAGCGCGATCCCGTTCATCGCCGCCGCCATGGCGTGCTCGCGAATGCCGTAATGGATGTAGCGCCCGCCGAAATTTTCCGCCGAGACCTCCGTCAGCCCCTTGGTCTTCGTATTGTTGGAGGGGGTGAGATCGGCGGAGCCGCCGACCGTCTCCGGCAGCACGGGGTTGATCACGTCGAGCGCGAGCTCGGAGGCCTTGCGGGTCGCGGCGGTCACCGGCTTTTCGGCGTAGTCGCGCTTCAGCTTGTCGATCGCCGGGTCGAGGCCAGAGCTGATCGCGCCGGCGACGCGGCGTTCGAACTCCGCGCGCTTGTCGGCGGCGGCGAGCCGCTTCTCCCAATCCTCGCGCGCCTGGCGTCCGCGCTTTCCCGCCATCCGCCACACATCGACGATCGCGTCCGGCACGACGAAAGGCGGGTAGGGCCAATGAAGCGCCTTCCTCGCGCCGGCGATCTCTTCCGCGCCGAGCGGCGAGCCGTGCGCGGCCGAGGTGCCGGCCTTCTTCGGCGCGCCGAAGCCGATCGTCGTCTTCGCCGCGATCATGACCGGCCGGTCGCTCGACTTCGCCTCTTCAAGCGCCTTGTCGATCGCGACCGGGTCGTGGCCGTCGATATGCGAACGCCGCCAGCCCGCCGCCTCGAAGCGCTTCACCTGGTCGGTCGAATCGGCAAGCGATTTCGGCCCGTCGATGGTGACGGAATTGTTGTCGAACAAGACGATGAGCTTCGACAGCCGCAAATTCCCGGCGAGCGAGATCGCCTCGTGGCTGATCCCCTCCATCAGGTCGCCGTCGGAGGCGATCACGAAGGTGCGATGGTCGACGAGCCGGTCGCCGAATTGCGCGTTCATCAGGCGCTCGGCGAGCGCCATGCCGACGGCGTTCGCAAGTCCCTGGCCGAGCGGCCCGGTGGTCGTCTCGATACCGGAGGCGTTGCCGTATTCCGGGTGGCCGGCAGTCTTCGAGCCGAGCTGGCGGAAGCGCTCGATCTCCGCCATCGTCATGTCCGCATAGCCGAGGAGATAGAGAACGGAATAGAGCAGCATCGATCCGTGCCCGGCGGAGAGCACGAAGCGGTCGCGGTCCGGCCAGCTCGGGTCGGCGGCGTCGAATTTCAGGTGCTTGGTGAACAGCACCGTCGCCACGTCCGCCATGCCCATGGGCAAGCCGGGATGGCCGGAATTCGCCTTCTCGACCGCGTCCATCGCAAGCGCGCGGATCGCGTTCGCCATCTGATCGTGATCAACCGCATCCGTCATCGGGTCCACCATGGCGCAGCACTTCGCGGCGACGCCGTGAAGTCGCGTATCCGTCAAGCGCTCCGGAGTGCGGCGGCACTGATATCAGCTTGACCTTCCGAGTCAATTGCGCGCAGCGCGCGTTCCGGCTCAGTGGCAGTTCGGATCGCTCGGATCGCAGTGCGTTCCGGATCGGTGCGGGAAATGCAGCGGTCCCGGTGCGTTCTCGACAGGCGGCGGCACGGGCGCGTGCTCGAAATGCTGTGGCCCCGGCGCATGATCGAAGTGCGGCAATTGCGGCGCATGGTCGAAATGCGGCAGTTGCGGCGCATGGTCGAAATGCGACGGCCCCGGTGCGTGGTCGAAGTGCGGCGGCGGTGGCGGGGGAGCCGGCTGGGGCGACGGCTGGTGCGGCGGCGGTCCGGGTACGTGCGGCTCATGCGGTGGGCGCACGGGCTCGTAGCGCCGCGACCGGTAGGGCCGATGGGCCGCTGCACTTCGTAGAGCCAGTAGGGCGCGGACGGCTCGACATAGATCGGCGGCGGGGGCGGATTGTATTCCCCGACCGCTATGTAGCGGCCGTAGGCAAAGCCGTGGTAGCGGCCGTAATCGACCTCGCACCAGCTGTCGCAGGCGTAGACGAAGACTTCCGCACCGGACGGGATCGTGGTGAGCCTGGCGCAGCGTGTGCTCGCGCAGGTGCGCAGGTTGACGTTTTGGAGAGCCCATCCTTGCGCGGCGCTCGCAGTCGACGCCCCAAGAGTACCGGCGGCGACGCATGCGGCGAAAACCAGCGGCCGAAGAGGCACGATCCGTCTCCATACCAATACCGTCAGAGAATGCTCGAGAGGCGATCTCGTTGCCTTGCGGCAGGTCAAGAGACCGAGGAAAGCCACGCGCTGCGTGCCGGCGGTAAAGCCGGTCACGAGAGCGCGCGAAGGAGGGAGATGAGGCGGTCGGGCCGCGTTCGCGCGATCAGGCGCGCGGTCTCCGCCTGCGCCGCTTCCCAATAGGGCAGCGCCGCGGCGAGTTGCCTGCGGCCGGCGCGGGTCAGCGCCATCCGCCGGCTGCGGCGGTCGTTCGCGTCGACGCTGAGCGTCACCAGGCCGCGGCGCTGAAGCGGCTTCAGGTTTGCCGTGACCGTCGTGCGGTCCATGGCGAGCAGCGTCGCGACGCTGCCGATCGACGGCGGCGCGGGACGGTTGAGCGATATCATCAGTGAGAACTGCCCGTGCGTCAGCCCGGCGGGCTTGCAGCGCTTCGTCGAAGCGGCGCGCCAGCGCGCGAGCCGCCCGCTGCACATGCAGGCAGAGGCAGGAGTCGCGCACGAGGTGCGTGGTTTCGATCGAAAGCGTTGCGCGCTTCGCCATCCGGCCTATAATGTGGATATCAACCTAATTGTCCAGAGGTTCGGCCGCACGCGGACGCTGGTCGAGACCGTCTCAAGCAAAGGGAGGCATCCTTGGCGAGCAAGGTTCTGATCCTTGTCGGGACGACGAAAGGGGCCTTCATCCTCGAAGGCGACGCCGGCCGGCGCTCGTGGTCGCAGCGCGGGCCGTTCTGCGACGCGTGGCCGCTCAATCATGTCGTCGCCGATCCTGCCAGCGGCACGATCTATGCCGGCGGCGGCAACGAATGGTTCGGCCACGACGTCTGGAAGTCGACCGATCTCGGGGAGAAGCTGGACGCAGTCCGGCGAAGGGCTCGCCTACGAGGACGAAACGGAGCCGATGAAGGCGGTGTGGAGCTTCGCGCCTCGAACGGCAAGCCTCTATGCCGGCGTCAAGCCGGCGGGGCTTTTCAGAGCGACGATCGGCGGCCAGTCCTGGCAGCATGTCGCGGGCCTGCAGAAGCATCCCACGCGGCCGCAATGGCGCGGCGGCGGCGCCGGGCTGATCCTCCATTCGATCGTGCGTGGAGCCGCGGACGACGCAGAAGCGATGTGGGTCGGCATGTCCGCGGTCGGCGTGTTCCACAGCGGCGACGGGGGCGAGACCTGGGAGCCGCGAAACAGCGGGACGCGCGCCGACTTCATGCCCGAGGGCCAGCGCTATCCGGTGTTCGGCCAGTGCGTGCACTGCCTGGTGAGCGCGCCGCAGAGCGCGGCGCCTCTACCAGCAGAACCATTGCGGCATGTATCGAAGCGACGACGGCGGGCTCGACATGGGAGAGCATCGAGGCGGGGCTTCCTTCCTCCTTCGGCTTTCCGGCGGCGGTGCATCCGCGCGATCCCGAAACGCTCTACCTTCTGCCGCTCAACGGCGACAGTCGGGCCGATTTCCGCCCGACGGCAAGGCCGCGGTCTGGCGCACGCGCGACGGCGGCAAGAGCTGGCAGGCGCTCGAAAGGGCTTGCCGCAGGAGAACGCCTATTTCGCGGTGCTGCGCCAGGCCATGGCGACCGACCGGCTCGATCCTGCCGGCGTCTATTTCGGCACCAATACCGGCTCGCTCTACGCCAGCGCCGACGAGGGCGAGAACTGGAGCGAGATCGCGCAGCATCTGCCGACGATCCTTTCGGTGGAGACGCTCGTCGTCGACAGCTGATCGTGGAGGCGGCGCGCAGCGCTGAATCTTTTCCTCTCACGATCGTCCGCGCATCTTTCGGCGCGGCCTTGTGCGTGTGCTTATATGCGCACGGGCGGTCGGGGCGGCTCGTGGCGGAGGCTCGTGCAGGAGAGCGCGGCCCATCCATCGCATCAATTCAAGGACAAATCCACCGCACCCCTCTGCCGTCTTTATCAGGAGCGGCGGAAAGCGGTGTCGGGCAGGATCGGCCCGGCGCGGCGTGTGAACGAAGCCGGCGAGCGGTTGGCGGCGTTTCGTTTCGGGTTTCGCCGCAGCCAAGCTTCAAGTGTCGCTCGAATTCTCGTCCCGCAACCGCTTGATTGTGCGACGCGATCCGGTAGATACAAAGGACGGCTTGAGCGGACCAAGCGGGGCGGAATGCCGTCGACGACAGAACAAGCGGTGAAGCGGCTGGAGGCGGCGCTCCGGAGCCTGGAGCACGCCGTCGACGCAGCGCTTGTCGTTTTCCGCCGGCGCCGACGCGCTCGCCGAGGAAGTGCAGATGCTTTCCTCCGATCGCGCGCGGCTTGCCGAGATCGCTCGACCAGGCGCAGGCGCGCGCCGCGAAGCTCGAGACCGTCAATCGCGACGCGGCGCGGCGGCTCGACAGCGCCATCGAGACGATCCGCGCGGTGCTCGCGGCGGACGAGGAGGGCGCGCTGATGGCGCAGGTCAATCTCACTGTGAACGGGCGCATCTATCGCATGGCCTGCGAGGACGGCGAGGAGGAGCATGTGGCCGAGCTCGGCGAGCGCTTCGACGCGGCGATCAACGAGCTTCGCGGCGTGCTCGGCGAGATCGGCGACCAGCGGCTGATGGTGATGGCCGGCATCCTGATGACCGATCGCCTCGGCGACACCGAGGAGCGGCTGAAGCGCGCCGAGCAGGACGTGCAGAGCTTGAAGGACGGGCGCGCCGATACCGCCATGCGCATCGACGGGCTGGCGCAGAATTTTGCCGAGAGCCTCAATCGTGCGGCGGCGCGCATCGAGCGGATCGCCGAGCGCCTGCAGGGCGCTCCCGGCCGAACGTCAGGGCGACGCCGCCTAGCGCCAGACGCGGCGGCCCTCAGGAGGATACGAAGGTACTGCGTGACGCGTTCCGCCTATAATGACGAGTTGCCACGGAGCGCGGCGAACTACCAGCCGCTGACGCCGCTCGTCTTCCTGGAGCGGTCGGCGCGGGACTTTCCCCGATCATCCGGCGATCGTGCATGGCGCGCCAGCGCTCGAGCTATGCGCGAGTTCTACACGCCGCGCGCCGCCGGCTCGCATCGGCGCTGGCGCAGCGCGGGATCGGGGTCGGCGACACGGTCTCGGTCATGCTCGCGAACACGCCGCCGATGCTCGAAGCGCATTACGGCGTGCCGATGCTCGGCGCGGTGCTTGCACGCGATCAACACGCGGCTCGACGCGGCGCTGATCGCCTTCCAGCTCGAGCATTCCGAATCGAAGGTGGTGATCGTCGACCGCGAGTTCTCCGGCGTGATGGCGGAGGCGCTCGGCAAACGGGCGGCGAAGCCGCTCGTTATCGATTTCGACGATCCCGAATATCCCGCCGACGCGCCGGCGAAGAAAGGCGCACGCGATCGGCACGCTCGACTACGAGGCGCTGATCGCGGAGGGCGACCCCGATTTCGAATGGCGGATGCCGGGCGACGAATGGGACGCGATCAGCCTGAACTATACGTCGGGCACCACCGGCAATCCGAAGGGCGTCGTCTACCACCATCGCGGCGCGGCGCTGATGTGCTACGCGAACGCGCTCGCCGGAGGCATGGAGCGGCATCCCGTCTATCTCTGGACGCTGCCGATGTTCCACTGCAACGGCTGGTGCTTTCCCGTGGACGCTCTCCGCCGTCGCCGGCACGCATGTGTGCCTCAGATGGGTGCGCGCCAAGACGATCTTCGCGGCGATCGCCGAGCATCGCGTGACGCATCTTTGCGGGGCGCCGGTCGTCATGGGAGCGATCGTCAACGCATCGGAGGCCGAGAAGCGTCACTTCGAGCACGAGGTCGCGTTCGTCACCGCCGCCGCGCCGCCGCCGAGGCGGTCCTGAAGGCGATGGCGGAGGCCGGCTTCTCCGTGACGCATGTCTACGGATTGACCGAGACCTACGGGCCGGCGGTGGTGAACGAATGGAAGAGCGACTGGGATGCGCTCGACGCGGCGGCGCGGGCCGCGCCGCAAGGCGCGGCAGGGCGTGCGCTATCCGGCCCTTGAAGGCCTTGCGGTGCTCGATCCGCAGTCGCTTCAGTCCGTGCCGGCGGACGGCGAGACGCTCGGCGAGGTCTTCTTCCGCGGCAACATCGTCATGAAGGGGTATCTCAAGAACCCGGCCGCCACGGAGGCGGCGCTGAAGGACGGCTGGTTCCGCTCCGGCGACCTCGGCGTCCTCCATCCCGACGGCTACGTGCAGCTCAAGGATCGCTCCAAGGACATCATCATCTCAGGCGGCGAGAATATCTCCTCGATCGAGGTGGAGGACGCGCTCTACAGGCATCCCGCCGTCGCGGCGGTCGCGGTCGTCGCCAAGCCCGACGAGAAATGGGGCGAGACGCCGTGCGCCTTCGTCGAGCTGAAGCCGGGAAAGAGCGCCACGGCCGATGAGCTCATCGAACATGCGCGCCAGCACCTCGCGCGCTACAAGGTCCCGAAGCTGATCGTTTTCGCCGAGATCCCGAAAACCTCGACCGGCAAGATCCAGAAATTCAAGCTCAGGGAGAGGGCGAAGGCGATCTGACGGCCGCGACACCATCAGGCTCTCGAGGCCGGCGGCCAGAACGGGACGAGCATCGGCACGCGCCGCCGGTAGGCGGCGTAGGCCTCCGGCCCGAGCTCCTCGGCAAGGAACTTCTCCTCAAGCCGCGCCTTCAGCCAGAACCCGAAGATCATCAGTGCCGCGCCAATCAGCGCCGGGATCGTGGCCAAGGCAATCGCGCTCGCAAGCGTCGCGCCGATGAGCCCGGTATAGATCGGGTGGCGGACAAGCGCGTAGGGGCCGGTATCGACGATCCGGTGGTCCGTCTTGCGGGTGATCCGGCTCGACCAGAGCGTTCCGAGATGGATGCGCGCCCACCAGGCGAAGAGGAAGCAGGGCACGGTCAGAAAGGCGAGCGCGTCGGCCCCGGCATAGCCGACGTCCCACAGCCGCGCCGCGTGAAGCCAGCGATGTTCCGCCGACGAGGAGAATGACGCCGACAAGGGTCGCGATGCCGTAGCTGCGCTCGGCGCGCGGCGTGGGCCGCGAGGCGGCCGCCGACGACCAGAAGGCGGCGGCCCACCATGACGCCAGCCAGCAGCCCCCAGAAGAGCAGGAAGAGGAAACCTGGGTTCGAGGTGCATCGGAGGGTCCCTTCGCCGCCGCCAGTTGCGAGAGGATTCGGGCCTCCGCTAGGGGCAGATCGTCGCCTCCTCGCTTGCTGCCGACGGCCGAAGACGCGAAGGGCGCCGATACCGGCGCCCGAACTCACGCGAAGGGCGCCGGGATCGGCGCCCTGGTGGATGCATGTCAGTGCATCGTTTCCTGCTTCAGTTTCGCGATTTCGTCCTTGATATGCAGCTTGCGTCGCTTCAGCGCGGTGACTTCGAATTCGTCGAAGCCTGGGTGGGTCTGCGCCTCCTGGATTTCCCGCTTGAGCGCCTCGTGGCGCCGTTCGAGCTCCGCAAGATGCGATTCAACGGGCATTCGCGCCTCCATATAAGCCGCAACCCGCGAAAGCATGCCACAAAGGCCGATTCTTGTCGAACCGGTTCCGGCAGTTACCTACCGTTACGTAAAGCCGGAGACGACATTTCGTTGAACTCTGCAGCCGTGCTATTATCCGCCGCTTTTGAGACGAGGCAGGGCACCGGAATGGACGACGACGGCCGGGTGGTCCAGGTCAGCGACGCTGCGGTCAGAAACGAGCTTGCCCGGCTCCGGCAGGAGCACCGCGACCTCGACGACGCGATAGCGGCGCTCGAGGGCCAGACACGGCCTGACAACCTCCAGATTCAGCGCCTGAAAAAGCGCAAGCTGGTGCTGAAGGACCGCATCTCGGCGCTGGAGGACAAGCTCTTGCCCGACATCATCGCCTGAGCCGATTTTCCGCGCCGCGGCATGGAGCGCGGGCGGCAAATGTGGCATGCGGAACCGAAACGTCGCGTCATCCCACTTATCCACAGGCACAGGTTGATCAAAGCATGGCCCCTAACCGGCCGGTCGTCGCCATTGTGATGGGAAGCCAGTCCGACTGGGCGACCATGCGCCATGCCGCCGAGCGCCTCGACGAGCTCGGCGTCTCGCATGAGGCGAAAATCGTCTCGGCGCACCGTACCCCGACCGCCTGACGCGATTCGCCAAGGGCGCCCGCGCCGCCGGCTACAAGGTCATCATCGCCGGGGCCGGCGGTGCCGCGCATCTTCCCGGGATGGTGGCCTCGATGACGACGCTTCCCGTGCTCGGCGTGCCGATCGAGACCGGCGCGCTGAAGGGCGCCGACAGCCTCTATTCGATCGTGCAGATGCCGGCCGGGGTTCCGGTCGGGACGCTCGCGATCGGCAAGGCTGGCGCGTCGAACGCCGGGCTTCTCGCCGCGTCGATTCTCGCGATCGCCGATGCGGGGCTGGCGGAGCGTCTCGCGGCGTGGCGGGAGGCGCAGACGAAGAGCGTGGCGGAAGAGCCCGTGGATGGCGATGCCGGATAAGAGCGCGGCGGCGGGCGAGGCGCTGCCGCCGGGCTCCACCATCGGTATCCTCGGCGGTGGCCAGCTCGGGCGGATGCTCGCGCTCGCCGCGGCGAGGCTCGGCCTCAAGTGCCACGTCTTTGCGCCCGATCCGAGGAGCCCCGCCTTCGATGTCGCGGCCGCAAGGACGATCGCCGACTATGGCGATCAGGCGGCGCTCTCGGCCTTCGGGCGCGCGGTCGATGTCGCCACCTACGAATTCGAGAACATCGATGTTGCCGCAGTGGAGAGGCTTGCCGAGGTCGTGCCGGTCCGGCCCGGCGCGAGGGCTCTTGCCGTCAGCCAGGACAGGTTCGCCGAGAAATCCTTCCTGCGTGGGCTCGGCATCGCGACCGCGGCGTTCGCGGAGGTCGATGACCGGCCGTCGCTCGACCGGGCGATGGCGTCGCTCGGGCTTCCGGCGGTATCTGAAGACCCGCCGCCTCGGCTATGACGGCAAGGGACAGGCGGCGATCCGGTGGGCCGACGAGGCGGGAGCGGCGCTTGCCGCCATGCAGGGCGCGCCGGCGATTCTGGAGCGCTTCGTCTCCTTCGCCCGCGAGGTCTCGGTCATCGCCCTCCGCGGAGCGGCCGGCGGGGTGGCCTGCTACGATCCGGCCGAGAACGTGCACCGGAACGGCATCCTTCACAGCTCGACCGTCCCGGCGCGCATCGCTTCCGAGACGGCCGCCGCCGCCGGCACGATCGCCGCGACGATCCTGCAGGCGCTCGACTATGTCGGCGTGATCGGAGTGGAGCTCTTCGTGGTCGGCGGGGGCGCGGAGGCGCGGCTCGTCGTGAACGAGATCGCGCCGCGCGTGCACAATTCGGGGCACTGGACGGAAGACGCCTGCGCCGTCTCCCAGTTCGAGAACCATATCCGCGCGGTCGCCGGCTGGCCGCTTGGCCCGACCGCGCGTCACGCCGACGTGGTCATGACCAACCTGATCGGCGCGGAGGCGGCGGATTGGGCAAAGCTTGCCGCCGACCCGCAAGCCCGCCTCCACCTCTACGGCAAGCGAGAAGCCCGGCCGGGGCGCAAGATGGGGCACGTCAACCGGCTCGCTTAGCTCGGCCAAGCTTGCCTCTCCGATTGAAGTGTGGTCGAAGGCGCGCGACGCGCGCTTCGGCGGCTTTCCAGGACATTTCATGAAGATCAACGGCAACGAAGTTCGGCCCGGCAACGTGATCGAGCACGACGGCTCGCTCTGGGTCGCGGTCAAGGCGCAGGCGGTGAAGCCCGGCAAGGGCCCCGCCTACAATCAGGTCGAGCTGAAGAACCTGATCGACGGGCGCAAGCTCAACAACCGCTTCGGCTCCGACGAAAAAGTCGAGCGCGCGCGCATCGACACCAAGGACTTCCAGTACCTCTACAAGGAAGGCGACATGCTCGTCTTCATGGACACCGACACCTACGAGCAGATCAACCTCGCCGAGGAGTTCGTCGGCGAGCGCGCGGCCTTCCTGCAGGACGGCATGGCGGTCACGCTTGAGATGCACGACGAGCGGCCGATCGGCATCTCGCTTCCCGACCAGGTCACGCTTGCGATCACCGAGACGGAGCCGACGATCAAGGGACAGACCGCGGCCTCATCCTACAAGCCGGCGATGCTTGAGAACGGCGTCAGGGTGATGGTGCCTCCCTTCGTCGGCGTAGGCGAGAGGATCGTGGTGGACACCAACGAGATCGCCTACGTCCGCCGCGCCGAATAGGCGAAGGCTGTGGCCCGATCCGCGATCCTGAACGTGATGGTCGCGGCGGCGACCAAGGCGGCGCGCTCGCTTCGGCGCGATTTCGGCGAGGTGGAGAATCTGCAGGTGTCCCGCAAGGGGCCGGCCGACTTCGTCTCCGCCGCCGACCACCGGGCGGAGGACGTCATCCACGCCGAGCTTCTGCGCGCGCGGCCGAACTACGGCTTCCTGATGGAAGAATTGGGCGAGATCAAAGGCAGCGACCCGCAGCATCGCTGGATCGTCGATCCGCTCGACGGCACCACGAATTTCCTTCACGGCATCCCGCAATTCTCCATATCGATCGCCCTGGAACGCCAGGGACGGCTTGCCGCGGGTCTTGTCTACGACCCGATCGCGGAGGAGCTTTTCACCGCCGAGCGCGGCGGCGGCGCCTATGTCAACGACCGGCGGCTCCGGGTCGCCAACCGGCAGAACCTCGCCGACTGCGTGGTGGCGACCGGCATGCCCTATAAGGGGCGCGGCGGCGACGCCGAATTTCTGCAGGAACTCGCCGCGATCATGCCGGAGGTGGCGGGGATCCGGCGTTTCGGCGTCGGCCGCGCTTGACCTCGCCTGGGTGGCGGCCGGCCGTTTCGACGGCTTCTGGGAGCACGACCTGCACGCCTGGGACGTCGCCGCCGGCATCCTGCTGATTCGCGAGGCGGGCGGCTTTGCGACCGATTTCAAGGGCGGAGACGCGATCTTCGACACCGGCGGGGTGGTGGCCGGCAACGAAGGCGTACATCGGCAACTTCTCGCACATCTCGGCGGCTGATTTCGCCTTTCGCTTTCATCTCTGGCCCGAAACGCGCTACAAATTCCCACTGCTTGGTGCTGCGGCGTGGGAAGATCGATGGCACGCGACTTCGACCCCTATATGCTTTCGAGTCCGCGGATATTCATCGTCAGGATGATCATCTTCCTGATCATCGCCGCGTTCGTGCCGCTCGTGCTCTATCGCGAGGTCGCGACCGCCTTCATGCACAATCCCGGCCTGAACGGCCTCATCGTCGGCGTGCTCATCATCGGAATCGCGATGGCGTTGCGCAACGTCATCGGGCTCATTCCGGAAGTGCGCTGGGTCAACTCGTTCCGGCGGCACGAGACGAGCATCGATCAGGCGGCGCCGCGGCTGGTCGCTCCGATGGCGACGTTGCTGCGCGACCGGGCCGACAGCTTTGCCCTCTCCACGTCGACTTGGCGCTCGATCCTCGATTCGATCGCCACCCGGCTCGACGAAAACCGTGAAATCCTTCGCTACCTCGCCGGCCTTCTCGTCTTCCTCGGTCTGCTCGGCACCTTCTGGGGGCTGGTCACGACCGTCAGCTCGGTCGGCGCCACCATCCAGACGCTCTCCGGGTCGGGCGATACCGGCGCCACCTTCGAGGATTTGAAGCAGGGGCTCGCCGCACCGCTCTCCGGCATGGGCATTGCGTTCTCCTCCTCGCTCTTCGGCCTTTCCGGTTCGCTGATCCTCGGCTTCCTCGATCTCCAGGCGAGCCAGGCGCAGAACCGCTTCTACACCGAGCTTGAGGATTGGCTGACCACGATCACCGATCCGGAGGAGCTCGGGCTGACGGACGAGGAGATCGGCAACTCGACGCTCGAAATCCGCGCCTCGGTGGAGCGTCTTGCCCGGCTCGTGCAGGATGGCGGCGGCGGACGCGCCTCGACCGCCGCCATGGCCAACCTCGCCGAGGGCATCCAGGGCATGGTCCAGCACATGCGCAAGGAACAGCAGATGGTGCGCGACTGGATGGAGTCGCAGTCGACGCAGCAGCAGGCGCTGCAGGAGACGCTGAAGCGGCTGACGAGCGCGACGGAGCGCAACGTCACGCCGTTGAAGCGGGTGGGCGAGGGGGAAGACGAGTGGCGGGCGAAGGGCAGCGTGTCCGAAATCCGCCGCGACACCTGAGGGGCCGCTGAAGGATGGCGATCAACCGCGCGCATCGGCTGAGCCGCATCGATTATTGGCCCGGCTTCGTCGATGCGATGGCGACGCTGCTGCTCGTCTTCGTATTCCTGCTCTCCGTCTTCATCCTGGCGCAGTATTTCCTCGGCCAGGAGGTGTCTAACAAGGACACCGTGCTGACGCGGCTCAACGCCCAGATCGCCGAGCTCACCGATCTTCTGTCGCTGGAAAAGTCGAAGTCGCGCGACCTGCAGGACACGGTCGGAACGCTGCAGGCGAGCCTCGCCAGCGCCGAGAGCGACCGCAGTCGTCTGCAGGGGGTGATCGATTCGAGCGGCGCGGCATCGGACGCGGCGTCGGGGCAGATCGCGACGCTTGAGGGCAACCTCAAGTCCCAGCAGGATGCCAGCCAGCGGGCGCTGGCGCAGGTTGAGCTGTTGAACCAGCAGATCGCCGCGCTCCGCCGCCAGCTCGCGGCGGTCGAGGAGGCGCTCAACGCCTCCGAAAGCCGCAACACCGAAAGCCAGACGCAGATTGCCGACCTCGGCCAGCGGCTCAACGTGGCGCTCGCCCAGCGCGTGCAGGAGCTGTCGCAATACCGCTCGGACTTCTTCGGCCGGCTCAGGAAGATCCTCGCCGACCGGCCCGACATCCAGGTCGTCGGCGATCGCTTCGTGCTGCCGGCCTCGGTGCTCTTCTCGACCGCGAGCGACGATCTCTCCAACTCGGCGAAGGGCGAGCTCGACAAGATCGCCGACGCGATCCTGGAGCTTCAAAAGCAGATTCCGCCGGAAATCCCCTGGGTGATCCGCGTCGACGGCCACACCGACGTCAGGCCGGTGCAGGCGACCTCGCGCTTCAACTCGAACTGGCAGTTGTCGGCGGCGCGGGCGATCGCGGTCGTGCGCTATCTGATCGACCGCGGCGTCGACGCGAAGCGGCTGATGGCGGCCGGCTTCGGCGAGTTTCAGCCGCTCGACCCGGGCGATACGGAGGAAGCCTACGCCCGCAACCGCCGCATCGAGCTGAAGCTGACCGAGCGGTAGCGAGTCCTTTCGACGGCGGCGTGGCCTCGCTTGCCGCGAGGCGGGATCGACCGCCTCAGGCGAGGCTGCGCGCCCGCTCCACCGCCACATCCTCGAACTGCAGCTCGGCGAGGCGCGCGTAGAGGCCGTTCCTCGGCGATCAGGCTTTGATGCGTGCCTTCCTCGACGATTTGGCCGGCGTCCATCACGACGATGCGGTCGGCGCTCTTGATGGTGGCGAGGCGGTGGGCAATGACAAGCGTCGTGCGGCCTTGCATCAGCGTCTCGAGCGCCGCCTGCACGGCGATCTCGCTCTCCGCGTCGAGCGCGTTCGTCGCCTCGTCGAGGAGGAGGATCGGCGCGCTCTTCAGAATTGCGCGGGCGATCGCGAGCCGCTGGCGCTGGCCGCCCGAAAGCGTCACGCCGCGCTCGCCGATCACCGTCTCGTAGCCCTCGGGAAGCGCGGAGAGGAACGTGTCGGCATGCGCCGCCCGCGCCGCGGCGCGGATTGCGGGGAGGTCGGCGTCGGTGTCGCCAAAGCCGATATTTTCCGCGGCGGAGAGCGCGAAGATCGCCGGGTCCTGCGGGACGAGCCCGATCAGCCTGCGGAGCGCGGTCGGATCGACCGTCTTCACGTCGACGCCGTCGAGGAGGATGCGCCCGCCGGTCGGGTCATAGAAGCGCATGAGAAGCGCGAAGAGCGTCGACTTGCCGGCACCCGAAGGGCCGACGATCGCGACGCGCTCGCCGGGCCTGACTTTCAGCGCGACGCCGTGGAGCACCGGAAGACCGGCGCCGTCATAGCTGAATTGGAGGTTTTCGAAGACGATCGCGCCGCGTGGCTTTTCGGGGAGCGCCGCCGCATGTGCGGGTGCGGCGATCCTCGGCTCTGTCGCGAGGAGCTCAGCCAGGCGCTCGGTCGCGCCGGCCGCCTGGCTGACCTCGCCCCAGACCTGGCTGAGCTCGCCGAGCGCGCCCGCGGCGAACACCGAATAGAGCACGAACTGACCGAGCGCGCCGGCCGACATCCTGCCGGAGAGCACCGAATGGGCGCCGAGCCACAGCACCGCCACCACGCTCGCGAAGACCACGAAGATGGCGAAAGCGGTCAGCAGCGCGCGCGCCAAGGTCGGCTCGCAGCGCCGCCGCGAATGCCGCTTCGACGAGCGCGGCGAAACGGCCGCCGCGCGGCCCTCGAGCGTATAGGCCTGCACCGTCCTGATGCCGCCCACGGCTTCGGAAGCGAAGGCGGAAGCATCGGCGAGCCGGTCCTGCGCGAAGCGCGAGCCGCGTCGCACCTTGCGGCCGAAGAAGACGAGCGGCAGCACGATCACCGGGATGACGACGAGGATCAGGCCGGAAAGCCGCGGGCTCGTCACCACCATCATGACGGTCGCGCCGACGAAGAGCACGAGGTTCCTGAGCGCGACCGAGGCGCTTGCGCCAACCGCCGACTTGATCTGCGTCGTGTCGGCGGTGAGCCGCGAGATGATCTCGCCGGAGCGGGTGGCGTCGAAGAACGCCGCGGAGAGCCGCATCAGATGGGTGAAGACGTCGCGCCGGAGATCGGTGACGATGCGCTCGCCGAGCGTCATCACCAGATAGTAGCGGGCGGAGCTTGCAAGCGCGAGCACGCCGGCGAGCACGATCAGCGCCAGGAAGGTTCGGTTCACGAAGGCGGCGTTGCTCGACGAGAAGCCGACATCGATCATGCGGCGGATGGCGAGCGGCATCGGCGAGCGTCGCGAGCGCCGCCACCACGAGCGCCGCGAGCGCGGCGAGCGCGCGTCCCTTGATAGCGCGCGAATAGGGCAGCATCACCGCGAGGGCGCGGAGCCGGTTCTGCTCCGCCGCCGGTTGAGGGCTTGGGGCGTGTCGGAAGGGCCATCCTCGGGGATGAGGAGCAAAGTTCGGCCGCCCGCGCAAGGGCGGCGGCCATGCCTTGATGCCGCAAGGCGGCTCCTATATAGAGCCGGCCGACAGCGCGCGTGGCTCAGATCCTCGACGGGCCGATCAGCGCATGACCGGCGAACACGCCAGAACCCGAGATCCGACGATGAAGAAAGACATCCACCCCGACTATCACGCCATCAAGGTGGTGATGACGGACGGAACCGAATACGAGACGCGCTCGACCTACGGCAAGGAGGGCGACGCTCTTCGCCTCGACATCGACCCGAAGACGCATCCGGCCTGGACCGGCGGCGGGCAGCACCTGATCGATCGCGGCGGACGCCTGTCGCGCTTCAAGTCGAAGTTCAACTCGTTCCTGGGCGAGAAGAAATAGGCCGGACTGGCGAAAACGCCGGCGAAGGGCTGGCGTTTCGGTGAATGGTAAATAGTTAGCGGTGAACGGGCAGTTCCCCCACTCACTATTCACTCCGCACCACTCACCCCGTTGCCCAGCGCCGCCGCGAGCTGCCGCAACTGGCGTTGACCGGATCCTCGTCCGCCGGCTGCGCGGTGTCTTCGAAAAGGGCGGCGTCGATCCGCTCCACCCGCTTCTGCAGACCGAGCGAGCGCGTGATCAGCGCGCGGAATTCCGCCGGCAAGCTCGTCCCAGCCCGGTCCGCTCATGTTGGTGGAGAGGCTTCTCCAGCCGGATCTTCTTCTTCTCCTCGCGGGCGCGCTCCGCCGTCATGTCGCCCTCGCGCACCGAGCGGTGCAAGCAGGAGCCAGGAGGCGAGCTGCATCAGCCGCGTGGTGAGGCGCATGGATTCCGTCGCATAGACGATGGAGGCGGGGCGCGGCAGTTCGCGCGCAGCATGGCGGCCGTCACCGTCGAGATAGTCGGCGGTCTCCTCCACGAGCGTCATGCCCTCCTGAAGAGGGCGCGAAACGTTTCTGACTGTGCGTAGGCCTTGCCGAAGGAGATCGGCTCCCTCTTGTCGTTCCTGCGCCGATTGGGCTTGGGTTCCACGGCCATTGGTCTTTTCCGCCGGCGGTCTTTTGACGCAACTTCCCCGGCGCAGCGGACGCCCCCCTGTGCCGTAGGTCGCAGCATTGCGCGGTGCGGGCCGGCGCTTCAATCCGATAGTTACGAAATGGTGAAGAAAAATGCCGCAGCCTTTAGGAGCGCGGCGTTGGACGGCTCGGCCGTAAAAAAAGAGCCGCCTTCGGGGCGGCTCTAGAGAGTTAACAGGGAGGCGTCAAACAGAGTGGGCAAGAGCCACTCGCGTCCATCGCTGGACAGGCATTAAGCGCCTCCAAAGGTTAACGCCTCGTAAACGGGCATGAATTTTCCCTAGGCAAATAGTCCTCCGCGATCGCTCAGCGGAAGAAGGAATCGGCGGCCTTGCGGTGCTTCTCCTTCGTCTCGATCTCCTGCGCGAGCCGCGCGATCTCGTCCTGATAGAGCGTGATCCGCGCCTTCAGCTCGTCGACGGAGAGATCGGCGAGGTTTTCGCCCGGCTCGGGCTTGGGCTTCTTGCGCGGCCGGTCGTCGTCGAGAAAGGCCATGGCGGTCCCTTTTCGGCTTTCCGGCAGAGGATAGCAGCCGGCCGCCGCGGTTCAATGTCGGCGCAGGCGGTGCTAGAAGACCTGCGGCGAAAGCGGAGGGGGCGAGATGGTGGGTCAGCGGGCGACGACGATGCGGGCGGTCGCCATTACCGAGCCCGGCGGGCCGGAGGTCCTCGGCATCGAGGAGCGGCCGGTCCCGATGCTCGGCGAAGGCGAGATTCTGGTCGAGGTCGCCGCCGCCGGCGTCAATCGTCCCGACGTGATGCAGCGCCAGGGCAACTATCCGCCGCCGCCCGGCGCGCCGGACATTCCCGGGCTCGAAATTTCCGGAATCGTGGCGGCGCGCGGTCCCGGCGCCACCCGCTTCAAGGAGGGCGACGCGGTGATCGCGCTCGTCCCGGGCGGCGGCTATGCCGAGTATTGTGCGGTCGACGAGAGGATCGGCGCTTTTCCTGCCGAAGCCGCTGACGCTCATCGAAGGCGCCGGCATGCCGGAGACGACCTTCACGGTCTGGCACAACGTGTTCGAGCGCGGAGGCCTGAGGCCGGGCGAATGGCTCCTCGTCCATGGCGGGGCGAGCGGCATCGGCACCACCGCGATCCAGCTTGCCAAGGCTTTCGGCGCCTTCGTCGTCGCGACCGTCGGCTCGGATCAGAAATGCGCGGTGGTGAAGCGGGTCGGCGCCGATCACGCCGTCAACTACAAGACCACGGATTTCGTCGAGGCGACGATCGAGGCGTCGCTCGGGCACGGCGCCGACTTGGTGCTCGACATGGTGGGCGGCGACTATTTGAGCCGAAACCTCGCCGTGGCGGCGCCGGAGGGACGCATCGTGCAGATCTCGACGCTCGGCGGTTCGAAGGCCCAGATCGATCTTCGCCAGATCATGATGAAGCGGCTGACGCTCACCGGATCGACGCTTCGAAACCGCCCGCTCACCTACAAGGCGGAGCTTGCGCGCGCGCTCGAGGAGACGGTGTGGCCGGTGATCGCGAAGGGCCGCTACAAGCCGATCATCGACCGCGTCTTTCCGTTCGACCAGGTGGTCGAGGCGCATCGGCGGATCGATTCCGGCGAGCACGTGGGCAAGATCATTCTCTCGATGGCGGAGTGAAGAAGGGCAGGGGTCCGCAGTCGGCAATCGGCGGTCGGCAGTCGGGATATTCGCCCATCGCCGTTGCCCCGCTGGCCTTCCGCTCTGCTGCCTTGCGGCCCTTTTTCCGACTGCCGATTGCCGACCCCCGACTGCCGCCCTTCCCGTTTCTTGCCTCGCAGCGTATTCACGCCTATATGCAACCGAATTCCCGTCATTCCGACGACGAATGCGGCTTTCCCGGCGCGAATCCCCGGGAGAGCGCCTGAGGAGGATTTTGCATGACGACAGCCCCGCTGATGCCCAAGGCAACCGCCGTCTGGCTGCTCGACAACACCACCATGACCTTCGATCAGGTCGCCGCTTTCTGCGTGCTCCATCCGCTCGAGGTGAAGGCGATCGCCGACGGCGATTCCGCGCAAGGGATCAAGGGCACGGACCCGATCCTGAACGGCCAGCTCACGCGCGAGGAGATCGAGAAGGCGGAGGCCGATGCCGATTACCGCATGAAGATTTCCGAGCCGAAGGTGCAGGGTGCCGGAGGTGAAGCGGCGCGGCCCGCGCTACACGCCGGTGTCGAAACGCCAGGACCGGCCGAACGCCATCCTCTGGCTGGTGCGCAACCACGCAGAGCTCAAGGACGCGCAGATCATGCGGCTTGTCGGCACCACCAAGCCGACCATCCAGGCGATCCGCGACCGCACGCACTGGAACTCGGCCACCCTGCAGCCGACCGACCCGGTGACGCTCGGTCTCTGCACGCAGCTTGAGCTCGACATGGAGGTCAGGAAAGCCGCAAAGGCTGCGCCGCCGCCGGCCGAGCCGCAGGGCGCACGGCTTCTCTCGGCGGAGGAGACGACGGCGCTTCGTGCCCGCCAGGAGGAGCAGGAAGCGGCCGGGCGGTCCCTCTTCTCCGGCGACGGCGGAAGCGGCAGCGGCGGGCGCGAAGGCGACAGGATCGACGCGGATTCGGTCTTCGCCAAGCTGAAATCGCCGAGGAGCGCCGAAGACTGAGGCGTGACGCGGCACGGGTCGCCGCAAAGGGGCGAAACCGTGCCGGCCTTCCATTTCCTGAGCCAGCCGCTTTTCTGGGTGACGGCCGTCGCCGCGCTTGCCGGCTCGACGATCCGCGGCTTCGCGGGCTTCGGCGCGGCCCTGATCTTTGTCCCGATCGCCGCCGCCTGTCTCGGTCCGAGGAACGCCGCCGGCATCCTTTTCGTCGTCGATACCGTGCTGATCGCGCCCTATGTGGTGCGCGCGCTTTTCGTCGTCGAATGGGGCGAGGTGCTGCCGCTCGGCATCGCCTCGCTCGTCACCGTGCCGCTCGGCGCGGCGGTGCTCGTGCATGTCGATCCGGTGCCGGTGCGCTGGGGGATCTCGCTCACGATCCTCGCCTTCGTCGCGGCGCTCGCGGCCGGCTGGCGCTATCACGGTCCGTCGCGCATCTGGCTCTCCTCGGCCGTCGGCGCGGTGTCGGGATTCCTGAGCGGCGTCGCGCAACTCGCCGGTCCGCCGGTCATCCTCTATTGGCTCGGCCGGCAGGCCGCGCCGCGCTCGGTGCGCGCGAACACGATCGTATTCTTCTGCTTCACCAGCTCTCCGCCGCCGTCGCCTATTACGTGTCGGGCGTCTTCACGCGCGACGTGATGGCCTATTCACTGGTGCTGATCCCGTTCTACGCGGCCGGGCTCTTCCTCGGGAGCCGCATGTTCGGGCTCGCAAGCGAGCGCACCTACAGGCTCATCGCCTACGGCTCGATCCTGCTCGCTGCGATCCTGACACTGCCGGTGTTTGGATGAACTAAGGGAATAGGGCAGTAGGGCAATAGGGCGATGCGGCAGTCGGCAGATCGGCAGATCGATCTGCCCTTGCCTATTGCCCTATTGCCACTAACCACTCCCGATTGCCGCGTTTCACGCGGCGCTTAATGCGCCGAGCGTCGCCTCGTCGACGTCGTAGTTGGCGTAGACGTTCTGCACGTCGTCGTCGTCCTCAAGCGCTGCGATGAGCTTCATCAGCGTTTCGGCCTTGTCGCCTTCGACCGGTGTCAGCGTCTGCGGCTTCCATACGGCGCGGACGGACTCCGCCTCGCCGAGCCTCTCTTCGAGCGCGCGCGCGACCGGCCCGAGATCCTCGAACGCGGTGCGGATGACGTGGCCGTCGGCGTCGCTTGCGACGTCGTCGGCGCCCGCATCGATCGCCGCCTCAAGCACGGTGTCGGCGTCGCCGGCCGAGGCCGGATAGACGATCTCGCCGACGCGGTCGAACATGAAGCCGACCGATCCGGACTCGCCCATGGCCCCGCCGTGCTTGGTGAAATAGGAGCGGATCGCGCCTGCCGTGCGGTTCCTGTTGTCGGTCAAGCGCCTCGATGATCAGCGCCACGCCGCCCGGCCCATAACCCTCGTAGCGCACCTCGTCATAGGATTCCGCGTCGCCGCCGGTGGCCTTCAGGATGGCGCGCTCGATATTGTCCTTCGGCATGGACTGCGCCTTGGCGTTCTGCACGGCGAGGCGCAGGCGTGAATTGCCGTCCGGGTCGGCGCCGCCCTCCTTCGCGGCGACGGTGATTTCGCGCGCGAGCTTGGAGAACAGCTTGGACTTCATCGCGTCCTGCCGTCCCTTGCGGAACATGATGTTCTTGAACTGCGAATGGCCTGCCATGGAGGGCTTCTTTCACTTGTCCGGCATGTCTGGCGGGTTCCGCAGGATATAGGCCGCCCGCGGGAAGGCGTAAAGCCGGGCTAACTCACGTCGCCGCTCTCCCCGCCTGCCGCCTCGCCTTCCACCAGCCCATCCTCCAGGTGAATCCAGAAGAGCCTCGAGGTCACGTAGGCGTGGCGGTCGGGGACGAGCTGGTCAGCTTCGTCGAAGAGGCCGGCGTGGATGTAGATCTCGCCCGGCAGCTCCTCGTGCTCGTAAGATGATCGGCGTTCCGCAATCGGCGCAGAAGGCGCGGGTGACGTGCTCCGACGAGCGGCGGCGCTTCGGCGTGCCCTGGAAGGTGACCTCGTCGGTCTTGAAGCCCGCCCACACGACGGCCGGCGCGCCGGTCTGGCGGCGGCAGTCCTTGCAGTGGCACCAGGAGACCTGGAACGGCGCCGCGGAGGCGACGAAGCGGATCGCCCCGCAGGAGCAGCGGCCGTGCAGAACGTCGCTCATCGAAGCGGTCGCATCATGCGCCGAAATCCGGCTCCGCCGGCGACGAGGCCCGGGACCGATCCGGAGCGGCGCGACGCGGTGGGCGAGCCCGGTCTGGTCGTCGATCTCGACCGCAAGCCCGGAAAGCGCCGCGGGCCCGAGCGCCGGCTCCAGACGGCCGGAGGCGATCTTGGTGGTCGAGCGGCGCAGCGGCTCGTCCTTCTCCATGCCGATGATCGAATCGTAGTCGCCGCACATGCCGACGTCGGTCATGTAGGCGGTGCCGCTGGGAGAGGATCTTCCAATCGGCGGTCGGCACATGCGTGTGCGTGCCGATCACGAGCGAGGCCTTGCCGTCGACGAAGTAGCCCATGGTCTGCTTCTCGCTCGATGCTTCGGCGTGCATGTCGACGATCGCAGCATCGCAGCCGTTGCCGATGCGCGCAGGCGGAAAACTCGCGCGTCACCGCCTGGAACGGATCGTCGAGCGCCGGCATGAACAGCGAGCCCATGACGTTGATGACGAGGACGCGCGCGCCGTTCCGCGCAGTATAGACGTTGGCGCCGCGGCCGGGCGTGCCGGGCGGATAGTTGACCGGGCGCAGGAACCGTTCGTGGCGGTCGGCGAAGGTCAGCGCCTCGCGCTGGTCCCAGACATGGTTGCCGGTCGTGACGCAATCGGCGCCGGCGGCGACGAGCGCCTGGAAAATCTCTTCGGTGATGCCGAAGCCGCCGGCGGCGTTCTCGCCGTTGACGACGACGAAGTCGAAACGGTGCTTCTCGATGAGGCCCGGGAGAGCGTCGGTCACCGCCGTGCGGCCGGAGCGTCCGACCACATCGCCGAGGAAAAGGAGCCTCACGCGGTCATCCTCCGCCTCGATGAGTTCCCGCTCGGTCGCGATCAATTCGAGCCGTGACGTCGTGCGGCTTCGAGCGGCACGCGATCGACCTCCTGGCAGGCGAAGGCGATTCCGGCGAGGCGGAAGCGCTTGCCGCGCGCGACGAGGTCGGCGACGGCCGCTGTCGTAATGACCGGCGCCGTAGCCGATGCGTCCGCCGCGCCGATCGAAGGCGGCGAGCGGCGCGACGATGAAGTCCGGGTCGACGACCGGCTGTCCGGCGTGCGGATGCTGCGTGCCGAAGACGCCGGCCTCCAGGCACGCTTCGCCGTCGAAGCGGCGGAAGAACATCTGCCGCTTCTCCACCACCGGCATGGCGACGGTCCCGCCGGACTTGAGAATGACGTCGATCAGACCGCGCGGATCAATCTCGCCGCGCATCGGCCAGAAGAGCGAGACCGTCTCGCCGGGTCTGACAAGAGGCCGCAACCTTGCGACCGCGCCGGCCGAAGCCGTCTCACGCTCCGCCGCCGTCATCGCCGCACGCCGCGCCAGCCCGAGCGCTCGGAGTTCAGCCTTGGTGACGGGTGGAAGCGAGCATCCTGTCCTCGCGGCTCCCGCAGCGCGAGCCGCGCGGACTCGCGGGAAAACGGGTCCCGTCGCAAAGACGCATGGCCGCCTCGGCCGTTGGAGTTTTCGATCCCGGGAACCTACTCGCGTAGGTGGGCGCCGTATGTCCGGGCCCACGGGCCCGGTCAGGGACAGCTCCCTTAAGATCGATAAGGCCCCGAGAATTGTTCTCCTGACGCACCGCGCAGCCACGCGAGGGGAGATATAAGTTGCGTCGCGGGAAGGGGCAAACGGGAATCGGTTGACGCGTCGCAAGGAACCCTCTCCCCTTGAGGGAGAAGGTGGGGTTCGGCGTCGAACCTCGGGAGAGGGGGAGATTCACGATTTTCTGCCACAGGGAATCGTTGACCTCCCCCTCATCCACCGGCCGGGCAAACCCGACCGGCACCTTCCCCCTCAAGGGGAGAAGGTCTGCGGCGAAGACGTCGGGAGGGAAGAACAATGACGAGTCGCTACCACGAAATCTACGAGAGCTGGCGCCGTGACCCGAAAATGTTCTGGGCCGACATCGCCGAGTCGGAGATCGACTGGCTGAAGCCGTGGGACAAGGTTTTTGACGAGACGCTCGGCGTCTACGGCCGCTGGTTCCCGGGCGCGGAATGCAACACCTGCTGGAACTGCGTCGACCGGCACGCGGCAAAGCGTCCGCGACGCGCCGGCGATCATCTACGACAGCCCGGTCACCGGGACGAAGCGGCGGATCAGCTATGGCGAGCTTCTCGAGCGAAGTGCAGGCGCTCGCCGCTGTGCTTCAGGATCACGGCGTCGGAAAGGGCGACCGCGTCATCCTCTATCTGCCGATGATCCCGGAGGCGGCGATCGCCATGCTCGCCTGCGCCCGGCTCGGCGCCATCCATTCCGTCGTCTTCGGCGGCTTCGCGGCGCCGGAGCTTGCGACCCGCATCGACGACGCCAAGCCGAAGCTCATCATCTCCGCGTCCTGCGGCATCGAGCCCGGCCGCATCGTGCATTACAAGCCGCTGCTCGACGCGGCGATCGAGCACGCCGCGCACAAGCCCGAGACCTGCCTCATCCTGCAGCGCGACGAGGCAGCGCTGCGATCTCGTCGCCGGCCGCGACCACGATTACGCCGAGGCCGATGGCGAAGGCGCGCGGGCGCAGCGTCGAATGCGCGCGGCTCAAGGCGACCGACCCGCTCTACATCCTCTACACCTCCGGCACGACCGGTCAGCCGAAGGGCGTCGTGCGCGACAATGGCGGCCACATGGTCGCGCTCAAATGGTCGATGCAGGCGATCTACGGCGTCGACGCCGGGCGAGACCTACTGGGCGGCGTCGGATGTCGGCTGGGTGGTCGGCCACTCCTACATCGTCTATGCGCCGCTGCTGCACGGCTGCGCCAGCATCCTCTACGAGGGGAAGCCGGTCGGGCACGCCCGACGCCGGCGCCTTCTGGCGTGTCATCTCCGAGCACAACGTCGCGGCGCTCTTCACCGCGCCGACCGCCTTCCGCGCCATCCGGCGCGACGACCCGGAAGGCACCTTCATCAGAAATACGATCTCTCGAAATTCCGCACGCTCTTCCTCGCCGGCGAGCGCGCCGATCCGGCAACGATCCATTGGGCGGAGCATCATCTCGGCGTGCCGGTGATCGATCATTGGTGGCAGACGGAGACCGGCTGGTCGATCTGCGCCAATCCGGTGGGCCTCGGCGTGCTGCCGGTCAAATACGGCTCGCCCGGCGTGCCCATGCCCGGCTACGATCTGCAGGTGCTTGACGACGCGCGGGCATCCGGTGCCGCGCGGCACGCTCGGCAACATCGTCGTCAAGCTGCCGCTGCCGCCGAGCGCGCTGCCGACGCTGTGGAACGCCGACCAGCGCTTCCGCGACGCCTATCTCTCCGAGTTTCCGGGCTACTACAAGACCGCCGATGCCGGCTTCATCGATGACGACGGCTATGCCTTCATCATGTCGCGCACCGACGACATCATCAACGTCGCCGGCCACCGGCTTTCGACCGGCGCGATGGAGGAGGTGCTCGCCGGCCATCCCGACGTCGCCGAATGCGCGGTGATCGGCGTCGCCGATGCGCTGAAGGGCCAGGTGCCGCACGGCTTCGTGGTGCTGAAGGCCGGAAAGGCGCGCGCGGCGGATGAGCTGCAGGTCGAATGCGTCAAGCTGCGTGCGCGAGGCGATCGGGCCGGTCGCGGCCTTCCACACCGTCCACATCATCAAGCGGCTGCCGAAGACGCGGTCGGGAAAAATCCTTCGCGCCACGATGCGCCAGATCGCCGACGGCGAGTCGCCGAAAGTGCCGGCGACGATCGACGACCCGGTGATTTTGGAGGAAATACGAAGTGTGCTGAGCGTGTAGGCGAGGTCCGGGGGTGGATGCCGGCGATATGCTGAACGACTCCGGGGACGCCGGGGCGCAGGCGGGGTGGATCAAGCAGGCGACGACTTGAGAACACGCGACATCGGATTGCGATGCCAGGCGAGCCTACGGCCGGCAGATCACTCCGCACCCGCGACTGATATCCGGCGGCGCTTGGATAGGGACAAGGCGCCGCCGGCTAGCGTGCGGTGTTACCTTGCCAGACGGCGGCGGTTGGCTCGTACCTTCTTGCGGTAGCCGGCAACGACGCTCTCCGGAGACCCGCCCCGCATCAGCTTTCCTGTCGCCTGGGCCGCCGCGATGACTTTCTCCGACACCATGCGGCGGGCCTCCGCGTCAGCGCTGCGCCGGCCGCCGGTGAGCTTCATGGCGCGGAGCCACATCACCTGCTGCGTTTCCGCGGCGAGCATTCCGAGATTGTAGCAGAGCCGAAACATGCGACTCCCGTCTGGAGAACGACGCGGCATGGTCAGTCTGCCCCGGCTTCCTGGTTGACGACCGTCTCGGCCAGTTCTGTCAAGGCTTGGTCGGTCGCTTCTTCCTCGTCGAGCGTCTTTTCGAGGAGTTTTACCGCCTCGTTCAGGCCCAGTTCGCCGGCCCAGGTCCGGAGTGTCCCATAGCGCGAGATCTCGTAGTGCTCGACCGCCTGGGCGGCGGCGAGCAGACCCGCGTCGAGGGCCGGCGCGCCCTTGTATTCCTGCATGATCTCCGCTCCTTCGTCGGTAATGCCGACGATGGCCGCGCAGGTCTTGCCCTGAGGCTTCTTGTCGATGATGGCGAAGACGCGCTCGAGCCTGTCGACCTGGCCCTCGGTCTCGCCGCGATGCTTCTCGAAGGCGGCTTTCAGGTCGCTGTTCTGCGCCGCCTTCATCATCTTCGGAAGCGTGCTCAGGATCTTCTTCTCGGCAAAATAGATATCCTTGAGCGTGTCGTGGAAGAGAGTGTCGAGCGTCTTTTGAACTTTTGCCATTTCGCGTGTCTCCAATGTTGAGAGGGGCTAGATCTCGTCGCGGTGCCGGCCGCCAAGCGCTCCTGCGGCGGCGGCGACGAAGGCACCGATGACGAGCGATAGAGCGGTGAGGAATGCCACCGATGAGGCGGCCTTCCTCGCCTTGTCCGCGTCTTCCTTCGTCGTCGTGATGACGGCGTTGACGCGCGCCGCGGCATCTGCCGGGCTCAGTCCTGTCTGTGACGAAACAAGCTGAGCGAGGTAGGTGCGGTCGGCCGGCGCGATATCCGTGGTCGCCGCCCGCGCGAGAATGCGGCCGGATTCACCGCGGATGTCGGCAGCCGATCGATCCGTAGCCGGCGCGGCGGCGTTCGGGCCGGCGCGGAACAGTGTGTCGACATAGGATGCCATCGGAGCGGAGCCCGACGCGGCGGCTTGCGCCGGCTCGGTGGCGACCGTCGCGGCGATATGGGCACCGCTCCCGATCACCGATGCGAAGAGCGCGACCGCTACGACGGTCGACAGGCCCCAGGCGAGGAATCCATGCGCCGTGTCGCGGAAGAACACTTCATCGCTGCCCATCACGGCCCATTTCGTCCGCAGTCGCCCAGCGAGATAGCCGCCGAACGCCGAGGCCAGCCATTGCACGACGACAAGCCAGATGGCGGCGCCGACCCCGACCTCCACGAGCGATGCGCTGTCGGCCGTCCATGGCGACAGAAACGCGAAACCAAGCGCGGAGCCGAGTGAAATCAGGGCAAATGTGGCGGCAAGAGCTGCCACGGCGCCCCCGAATACCGCGCCCCAGGAGATCGCCGTCTGCGAAGATTCAAGATTGCTCGTCTCCACGCGATCGTGGAGGCGCGGCGCGCCCACGGGCGCGCGACCCGTCTCAGCAAGCGTCATGACGGCCCCCCGATCAATGCCAAAGAAGAGCAAGAAGGATGATCACCGGAATGGGTACACCCAAGAGCCAAAGCAGAATACCGCGCCCCATTTTCAACTCCCTGGTTGGTCAGCGCCTGACAACACGCAGACGAGGGTTCGGTTCCTTCGCTTGCTAGTGGATCGCCGTCTTCATCTTGTACGGAGCGGCGGCGCACCACGTTCTTTGAACGGTGTGGATGAGCCGCGAGGCCGCCTCGGCGCGCTCGTTCACCTTGCCGCGATGACGCGACTTTGCGCTGCACTTGACACCGAGCGCCGCTAGGATCGCGCCGTCCTCTCAGCCCTCAAGGAAATCACGATGAAGCTTTACAATGCCAATCTCTCGCCCAACGCCCTTCGCGTCCGCGCCGTCGCCAACGAGCTCGGCATCGAACTGGAGATCGTCGATATCGATTTCCGCAAGGGCGAGAACAAGACCGAATCCTATCTGGCGATGAATCCGAACGGCAAGGTGCCGCTGCTTGTCGACGGCGACTTCGTGCTGTGGGAAAGCCGCGCCATCAACGTCTATCTCGCGGGCCGCAGGCCGGAACGCGGGCTCTATCCCGATGATGCGAAGCGGCGCGCCGTCGTCGACCAATGGACTTACTGGCACGCCATCCATCTCGGACCTACGCTACAGAAGATCGTGTTCGAGCGGTTTCTCAAGGCGATGTTCGGCATGGGGGAGCCGGACGAGCAGGCCATCGAATCGTCGATCAAGGAGCTCGCGCAGCTTCTCCCGATCCTCGACGCCGATCTCGCCGACAAGGACTGGGTCGCCGGCGACCTGAGCCTTGCGGATTTCGCCGTGGCGAGCACTTTCGTCTACCGCAAGGGCGCTCAGCTAACGCTCGATGAGACCCCGCATGTCGCGGCCTGGATCGAGCGGATTGAGAGCCGTCCCTCCTGGCAATCGGCCGTCGCACCCATCAACGCGATGATGGCGGGCTGATCCGACACGGCGCGGGCGCTTCCGGATGCCCGATCTCTTCGGGCAAGTTGCTTCGTGGAGGGCGCTGCCCGATCGCGTCTGTCGTCAGGCGCCTGACACGTTCGGATCGCGCCAGGCGCGCTCGAAGGGAAGCCGCCAGGCATGCGGCGCGACGAGCTGGTGGATCGATTTCGGTCCCCACGAGCCCGGCGGGTAGAGCCGGACCGGCGGCGGCGCTTCAAGCAGCGGGCTCGACACCTCCCATAGCCGCTCGATGCCCTCGGCGGTGGTGAACAGCGTGTGGTCGCCGCGCATCGCGTCGAGGATCAGCCGCTCATAGGCTTCGAGCACGTCGCCGATCCAGCCGGTCTCGTGCATGGCGAATTGCAGGCTGAGCTTGTCGAGGCGCATGCCCGGGCCCGGCCGCTTGCCGTAGAAGGAGAGCGACATCTTCGAGGCGTCGGCGAGGTCGAAGGTCAGATGGTCGGGGCCCTGCGCGCCGACGCCGGAGCCGGCCGGGAACATGCTTTTCGGCGGCTCGCGGAAGGCGATCGAGATGATGCGCTGCCCTTCGGCCATGCGCTTGCCGGTGCGCAGGAAGAACGGCACGCCGGCCCAGCGCCAATTGTCGATCAAGCATTTCAGCGCGATGCAGCGTCTCGGTGTCGGATTCCGGGTCGACGCCTTCCTCCTCGCGATAGCCGGTATATTGGCCGCGCACGACGTCCTTCGGATCGAGCGGCAGCATGGAGCGGAAGACCTTGTTCTTCTCCTCGCTGATCGGCTCCGGCTCGAGCGCGGTCGGCGGCTCCATCGCCATGAAGGCGAGGATCTGGAAGAGATGGGTCACCACCATGTCGCGGAAGGCGCCGGTCTGCTCGTAGAAGGCGGCGCGCATCGCGAGGCCGAGCGTCTCCGGCACGTCGATCTGCACATGGTCGATGAACTTGCGGTTCCAGATCGGCTCGAACAGGCCGTTGGCGAAGCGGAAGGCGAGGATGTTCTGCGCCGGCTTCCTTGCCGAGGAAATGGTCGATGCGGAAGATCTGGTCCTCGGAGAAGACCTCGTGCAGCTTGGCGTTGAGCTTGACGGCGCTGGCGAGGTCGGTGCCGAAGGGCTTTTCCATGATGATGCGGGAGCGCTCGACGAGGCCGGCCTCGGCGAGAAGCTTGACCGCCGACAGCGCCGCGCTCGGCGGCACGCTCAGATAGTGCATGCGCACGGCTGCCGCCGCCCAGCGCCGCTTCCGCCCTTTCGACCGCCGCCTTCAGCGGCGCCGGCGCCGGCCGAAAGGGGCACGTAGTCGAGCGTCTCGGCAAATGCGCCCCAGGCGGCCTCGTTCGCCTTGCGCGTATCGGAATTCGCGATCGCCTCGCGCGCGATCTTGCGGAAACCGTCGGCGTCGATGTCGTCGAGGGAGACGCCGATGATCCGGCAGGCGGGGATGAAGCCGGCGCTGCACAGATGGAAGAGGCCCGGCAGCAGCTTGCGCCGCGAGAGGTCGCCGGTCGCGCCGACCAGCACTACGACCTGCGGATTCTTCGGACCGACCCGTGAGACGTTCTTCGCCAAGTGCGTGCCTCGCTGAGCATCTGATCGGTCGCTGAGCATTTCCTGTGCCATTCTGGAGCGCCAACTTCGCGAATAGCGTATTTCCAACTGCGATTTACGCCTGCAATGCACCGATTTGTTGAGGCGGCAATAGCTTGCGGTTGGCATAGATTGTCGCATCTGCGAGCGCTAGTCTCCTCGATCGAAAGGGGGGAGCCATTTGGAACGCCGCCTCGCCGCCGTGCTCATGGCTGATGTCGTCGGCTACAGCCGTCTCATGGAGGGAGATGAAGCCGGTACGCTTGTCGCGTGGAAGGAGCAGAGGACGTCGATCCTGGAGCCCGTCGCCCTCGGCCATGGCGGGCGCATCGTCAAGATCATCGGCGATGGCGTACTGATTGAGTTCGGCAGTGCGGTGAATGCCGTTACTGCGGCGCTTGAGCTTCAGCGCAGGATTGCGGAGGCAAATGGACCGCTACCCGAATCGCGCCGGATCGTCCTGCGTATCGGCATCAATCTCGGCGATGTGATCAGCGAGGGCGCGGACATCTACGGCGAAGGCGTCAACATCGCCGCGCGGCTCGAGGCGCTTGCGGAGCCCGGCGGCACCTGCATTTCGGCAAAGGTCCACGACGAGGTGCGCGGCAAGTTGACTTGCGCGTTCGAGGACATGGGCGAACAGACGGTCAAGAACATCTCACGGCCGGTGCGGGCCTATCGCTTACGGCCGGACAACGAAATCGACAGCACTTCCCCGGCGCGCCCAACTCTCAGCCTTCCAAACAAACCTTCGATCGCGGTGCTGCCATTCGACAACATGAGCGGCGACGTAGAGCAGGACTATTTCGCTGACGGCATGGTGGAAGACATCATCACCGCCCTTTCGCGCGCGCGGTGGCTCTTCGTGATCGCGCGCAATTCGAGCTTCACCTACAAGGGCCGCCCCGTGGACGTGAAGCAGGTCGGGCGCGAGCTCGGCGTCCGCTACGTGCTCGAAGGCAGTGTTCGCAAGGCCGGCAACAAAGTACGCATCACGGGCCAGCTCATCGACGCCTCGACGGGCACCCACCTGTGGGCAGACCGCTTCGACGGGGAGCTCGCGAACATCTTCGATCTGCAGGATCAGGTGACGGCAAGCGTGGTCGGCGCTATCGCGCCGAAGCTGGAAAGGGCCGAGATGGAAAGGGCCCAGCAGAAACCGACCGAGAGCCTCGATGCCTACGATTATTTTCTGCGCGGCATGGCCGCCTTCCATCGGTTCACCAAGGAAGCGAACATTGAGGCGTCGGTGTTGTTCGCGCGCGCAATCGAGCTCGATCCCAACTACGGCGCGGCTTACGGAATGGCCGCTCGATGCCACCTGCAGCGTGTCGGATTCGGCTGGACCGGAGACAAGCAGCGCGCGATCGACAAGACGCGGCAGCTCGCGTGGCGGGCGGCCGAACTCGGCAAGGACGATTCCGTCGCGCTCTGCAATGCCGGCACCTCGCTGGTGCTTGTCGCCGGCGATCTCGACGACGGGTCCGCGCTGATCGATCGCTCACTGGTGCTCAATCCAAATCTCGCATGGGCATGGCAGTTCAGCGCTATCGCGAAAGCGCTCGGCGGTGAGCCGGAGGTTGCGATCGAGCACGCGGCGCGCGCCATGCGCTTGAGCCCGCAGGATCCGCAGATGTTCGGCATTGTTGGCTTCAGGTCTTAGCACGCGAACGACGCCTATGGACATACGCGATGACACGCTTCAGGTGAGCTAATCCGCTCGCTGCCGAATGCCGAAGGTACGCAAGGTGCTTGGGGCGGAAGGAGAAGAACCGGTGACCTTTATTCGCACCATCGCCTATGACGATTCGTCCGGTCGCCTGAGGGATCTTTACGACCGTATCAAGGGGCCTCGGAACAACGTCGACAACATCATGATGGCGCACAGCCTCCGGCCGCACACGATGGACGGCCACATGGCGCTCTATAAGAACGTGCTCCACCATTTCGGCAACAAGGTCCCGACGTGGTTCCTCGAAACGCTCGGCGTGCTCGTCAGCCTTATCAATCGCTGCGACTATTGCGTGGAGCATCACTTCGCCGGGCTGCGACGCGTTTTGAAGGACGATGCGCGCGCTGCGGCAGTGCGGGCGGCGCTCGAGGCGGGGACGTTCGAGCGTGTGTTCGACCGGCGCGAAGGCGCCGCGCTCCAATACGCCGTCAAGCTGACCAAGGAGCCTGCCGCGGTCGACCAGGCCGATATCGAGGTGATGCGCGCAGCCGGGCTCGACGACGGCGCGATCCTGGAGATCAACCAGGTCGTCGCCTATTTCGCCTATGCCAACCGCACCGTCCTCGGCCTCGGTGTCGGCACGGAGGGCGACATCCTCGGGCTCTCGCCGGGCAATTCGGACGATCCCCAAGACTGGTCGCATGGCTGAGCCGAGATGAGCGCCGAAAAGCACGTCATCGTGGTCGGCGCCGGCATCGTCGGCGCGTCGATCGCCTGGCATCTTGCATCCGCCGGCGCGCGCGTGACGGTCGTCGACGCCGGCGCGCCGGGCGGCGTCGCAACGCCGAATTCGTTCGCCTGGATCAATGCGAGCTGGGGGAATCCGGAGACTTATTTTCGCCTGCGTGTCCGCGCGATGGCCGAGTGGCGTCGCCTCGCCGCGGCTCTGCCGACGATCCCGCTCGCCTGGACCGGCGGGCTTTGCTTCGACCTGCCGCCTGCCGAGCTCGAAGCCTATGCGCGTGAGCACATCAGCTGGGGCTACCGCATCCGCCGCGTCGGCCGCGAAGAGGCGCAGGCGATCGAGCCGCATCTCGCCGATCCGCCTGACTTTGCGCTCCATGTCGCGGAGGAGGGAGCGGCGGAGCCAAGCGCGACGGCGACGGTTCTTCTCGCGGATGCGGTGCGCCGCGGCGCCAGGCTCGTGCCGCACAAGCCGGTCACGGGGCTCGTGGAAAAAGCCGGTGCGATCGGCGGTGTCGCGACTTCCGGCGACACGCTATCGGCCGACGAGGTGGTGCTCGCCGCCGGCGTCGGAACAGTGGCGCTTGCCGCGACCGCCGGCATCGACGTGAAGCTCACCGCGCCGCCCGGCCTCATCGTCCATTCTGAGCCGCATGCGCCGCTCCTGAACGGCCTCGTCCTCGCTCCGCGTCTTCACATGCGGCAGACCGCTGAAGGGCGCATCGTGGCGGGTTCCGACTTCGGCGGCGCCGATCCGGGCAAGGACCCGGGCGCAACCGCGCGCGCGCTTTTCGCGGAGACGCAGGCGATGCTCGGCGCCCCCGATCTGGCGCTTGCCTTTCACACGGTCGGCTATCGTCCGACGCCGGCGGATGGTTTTCCGATCGTCGGCCGGCCGAAGAGCGTGTCCGGCCTCACCCTCGCGGTCATGCATTCCGGCATCACGCTTGCGCCCGCGATCGGCCGCTTCGTGGCCGACGAAATTCTTGCCGGCCGTCGCGAGCCGCTGCTTGAGCCCTACGGTCCCGACCGCTTCGCCTGACGAAGCGGCTTTTGCCGCACGGCAATCACGGCGTCGGCGGCTTCAATCCCGGTCAAATAGGCGCCGTGCGCCGTTGAATAGTCGTTTCGCGAGCACGCCTCGCCGGCGAAGAAGAGGCGATCGTCGACCGGTGACGCGAGCGCGGCGCGGCAATCGGTCTTCCCGGGCTGCGCATAGGAATAGGAACCGCGGGCGCAAGGATCGCTGCCCCAGCAATGAACGCTGAGCGGCTTCACGCGCTCTTTGAACGCGTTGCCGAGGAGGCCGGTCAGCTCGCCGACCGCAAAATCGAGGAACGCCGTCTCGCCGCCCGCCTCAAGCTCGGCCGCGAGCCGGCCGCCGAAATAGGCCTCGATCAGCGGCCGGCCGAAGGGGCGGAAATGGTAGGCGCCCGTCGCCGTGCGGTCGGCGCCGCCAAAGAGCCGGCTCTCCGTCTCGAACTCTTCGGCGTTCGAAAGCGACAGGAACAGCTTGTCGTCGTGACCGAGCGGCAGACCCAACGCGGCCTCCGACTTCGCCGGCAGCGCCGGTGCGAAAAGTCCTGCGTCTTCGGCAAGCACGTTGGTCGGAAGCGTGATGATCGCTTGATCCGCGCTGACCACGCCGCTCGCCGTCTCGATGCGGATCCGCCTTCCGCCATGATCGATGCGTCGGACGGCGCTATCGAGCGCGACCGGAAGCGCCGCGCCGTGCGCCGCGATCACCGTTCCGTAGCCTTCGACGACGCGCCAGTTCACGCCGCTTTCCGTGTAGCGCACGAGATCGCGCGTCGATATCCGCCGAAGCTCGGCGCCGCTGTAATAGGTGCTGACCGCGTCGATCAGTGCGTTCCATCGGCCGTCCGGCGTGAGGAGGTCCGCGGCCGGTCTGTCCGGCGCGTCTTCCGGAAAGGCTGCGATGCGCCCGCGGAATTCCTCCAGCGCGTCGACGAAAGCGGAATGCTCCGCCTTCTGCGACACGATTGCCATCGAGGCCCGTCTCCACGGCGGCAGCGTCTTGTCGATCGTGCGGCCCTGGCGCTCGGCGATCGCGCGCCAGGGGTTCCGATCCGCGGAATGGAGCCAGCCGCAGCCGAGATCGATCTGCGCGCCGCTCTCTTCCACCGTCCAGGCGCGCCCGCCGAGGCGGCTCCGCGCTTCGATGATGAGGCCATCGACCCCCGCCTCGGCGAGCCGTCGCGCCGCGGCGATCCCCGCCGCGCCGCCGCCGACGATCGCCACCGCAACCTCACTCGCCGCCATCTTCGCCTGCCTGCCGTCGCACAGCCTCTCTGAACCCGCCGAGAGCGGAGGCGTCAAGGCCTGTCGTTGGGCCGCGGTCTTATTGATTCAGCGCAAAGCGTGCGCCTCGGCTTTTCCTCGAAACTTCGGCGAGAGCGGCACTGCGACCGCCGCAGGCGCCAGCTGAATTCAACGGGACTGGAGGTGCCCAATGTCCAATTCTTCGACGGAAAGAGGGCTTATCGTCTTCTTTCGCCTCGCCATGGCGTGGACGTTTCTCTACGCCGCCTCGCATCAGGTGTTTGTTCCCGGCTGGAGCGTCGCCGGTTTTTTGAACAGCACCAAGACGTTCCACGGCCTCTTCGCCCACTTCGCGACGCCGACGATGGCTCCGATCACGACCTTCCTGGTCGAATACGGTCATCTCCTGATCGGATTGTCGCTGCTCTTCGGCATCATGGTGCGCGTCAGCTCGTTCTTCGGCATCCTCCTGATGATCGTCTATTGGATGGCGCATATGGATTGGCCCTATATCAGCGACACCAACAATTTCATTCTCGACGAGCACCTGGTCTATGCGGGCGTGCTCGTCTACCTGATCGCCAAGCATGCCGGCCACGTCTTCGGTCTCGACGGGTGGTTCGAGAATCTCCGCGTCGTGAGAGACCATCCTGGCTTGCGGCCGCTTTTCGCCTGAGGTTTCGCTGCGAAGCCTGATCATCCGGCCGCGCCGGCACGCGGCCGGATGCGTCTGACCTGTCCGCCGTTTAGTTTCTCCTTGCGGAAGGCCGGGCGCTCGAATTCTATTGTCCGATGCGGCCTTCGAACGAAGCGTTGTGCCTTCTCCCTCGACGGGGCGCGCCGTGACCGCGCGGGCGGGCAAATCCCGCGCCGGCTGGCGCGCCATTCCCGCCGGGGTCTGGGCGCTCGGCTTCGTCTCGCTCCTCATGGACACGTCGTCGGAGATGATCCACGCGCTGTTGCCGGTCTATCTGGTGACGGTGCTCGGCGCGTCGGCGCTGACCGTCGGCCTCATCGAAGGCATCGCCGAGTCGACGGCCGCGATCACCAAGATATTCTCCGGCGCGCTCAGCGACAGGCTCGGCAAGCGCAAGGTTCTGGCCGCGTTCGGCTACGGCCTCGCGGCTCTGACCAAGCCGATCTTTCCGCTCGCGACCACTGTCGAGATGGATCGTTGCGGCACGCTTCGTCGACCGCATCGGCAAGGGCATCCGCGGCGCGCCGCGCGACGCGCTGGTCGCCGACATCAGCCCGCGCGGACATGCGCGGGCGCGAGCTTCGGCCTCCGCCAGTCGCTCGATACGGTCGGCGCCTTTCTCGGCCCGCTCGCCGCCATCGCTCTGATGTGGCTGACCGTCGACCGATTTAGGACGGTGTTCTGGATCGCCGTCGTGCCCGCCTTCCTCTCGTTCGCGCTGATCGTCTTTGCCGTGCGTGAGCCGGCGCGGCCCGAAGGCGTGCGGCGCGTCCGCATGCCGCTCAGCCGCACGCGAGATCAGCCGCCTCGGCGCGACCTACTGGTGGGTCGTCGGCGTCGGCGCCGTCTTCTCGCTGGCCCGGTTCAGCGAGGCGTTCCTGGTCTTGCGCGCCCAGTCGATCGGCGTCGAGCTCATCGCTGGTGCCCGCCGTCATCGTGGTCATGAACATCGGCTATGCGCTCTCCGCCTATCCCGCCGGCGCGCTCTCCGACCGCGTCGACCGGGTCATGCATCCTGATGGTCGGCCTCGTCCTGCTCGTTGCCGCGGATGGCGTGCTTGCCGTGGCGCTCCGGGATCGGCGGCTTGGCGGTCGGCGTGCTTCCTTTGGGGGCTTCACATGGGCTTCACGCAGGGCCTCCTTGCCGCGCTCATCGCCGACGCGGCCCAGCCGGAACTGCGCGGGACCGCCTTCGGCATGTTCAATCTCGTCACCGGGCTCGCGCTCCTCTTCGCCAGCCTGATCGCCGGCGCGCTATGGGATGTCGTCGGCCCGCAGGGCACCTTCCTTGCCGGCGCGGTCTTCGCGGTCCTCGCTGCGGCGGGGCTCGTTCCGCTCTGGCGGCGCGCGCAGCGGCCGAACCCTTAAGCACGCGCCTTGCGAAGCGTCGGAGCCGCCGCATCGGATTGACCGGCTCTGTCGTGAGCGGCATGTTCCACGCGGATCGAGGAGGCCGATGTGTCGCTTGAAAACAAGGTTGCGATCGTCACCGGCGGAGCGAGGGGAATCGGCCGCGCCGTAGCCAAGCGCTTCGCGTCGGATGGCGCGCGCGTCGTCGTCGCCGACATCGACGAGGATGCGGGCTCCGATGCGGTTGAGGAGATCGGCGCGTACGGCGCCGTGCGCTTCATTCGCTGCGACGTGGGCGACAAGGCGGATGTGGAGAACCTCGTCGCGAGCACGGTAGAGACCTGGGGCGCGGTCGATGTCCTGGTCGCCAATGCCGGCATCGTGCACGGCGCCGACTTCCTCGATGTCGCCGAGGCGGATTTCGACCGCGTCATCCGCGTGAACTTGAAGGGCATCTTTCTCGCCGGCCAGGCCGTTGCGCGGCAGATGGTGAAGCAGATCAAAGCGGGCGGCGCACCCGGCGCGATCGTCAACATGAGCTCGATCAACGCCGTCGTCGCGATCGGAAACCAGGTGCCCTACTCGGCGTCGAAGGGCGGCGTGATGCAGCTCACCAAGGTGATGGCGCTGTCGCTCGCGCCCTACGGCATCCGCGTCAACGCCATCGGGCCAGGCTCGATCATGACGGAGATGCTGGCGTCGGTGGCGAACGACAGGGCGGCACGCAACCGCGTGCTGTCGCGTACGCCGCTCGGACGCATCGGCGACCCGTCGGAGATTGCCTCGATCGCCGCCTTCCTCGCCTCCGATGACGCAAGCTACGTCACCGGCCAGACCATCTATGCCGATGGCGGGCGTCTCCCGCTCAACTACACGGTGGCGGTGAAAGAGAATTAGGCTTTGAGGGAAACGTTCCCGTCTCGGCGCTCGGTCGCCTCGGCGCGATCCCTCTTCACTTGAGGCGGAGCGCGAGGGCGAGAAAGCCGATGGCGAGCACGACGCTGGCACCGCCTGACATCGCAGCGATCATAAGCGCGACCGTCGCCGTGCTATTTGCCGTTCGCGCGAGTTCCGCATAAGCGGCTACGTCATCGACCGCCGCCCGGCTTGCCTTGGTGGCAAGGCGAGCCGCCTCCGTCGCCGTGTGCGCCGCCCCGGTCGCTATCTGGGCGATCTTGACTTCCTCCGACGGCGGACCTTCGTCGGGGCTGTCCAGGCCCACCGATACGTGCGCGGTCTTTTCCGGCTCCGCTTCGAAGCCGACGACCCTCAGCCCGGAAAAAGGGGCATCCGACCTTTTGCGGCTCGCTCTTTCGAGCGTCCGTTCAAGCCGTTCGATGGTTCCTTCCACGTCGGCGAACCAATCGTCGGCCTTCCTGTTCAGATCCGCGCTCATCTTAGAGCCCCTTGCACGCGCCCGGTTTGACTGCGACTCGACGGCTCCGTCAGAGATGCTGACGCACTGAAGCCAGTCCTCCTGCAAAATCGCAACGTGTCAAACCGGCGTTTGGCCTATCCACAGCTCCTTTCGCCGCAATCGCGCCCACCGCAAGTTGCCGTCGGCCTCCCTGTGGTCCTCCATTCGGTCGTTCGCGGCGCCGTTTGGGCCTGCTTGAGCGACCCGCAAGCCCCCATATAAGTGGCCGACAAAGGGAGCACGGCGACTTGAGAGGAAGCCTCGTTTCTGCAGCGATTGCGGCTCTCGCGGGTGCCGCGCTCGGCTCCGTGGCGGTGGGCGCGACGGGCGCGCTCGCCTGTTACCAAATGGTCCCCAACCAGGCCATGGCCAACTGCAACGACGCGCCGACGTCGGGGGCGAGAGACCGCTTCGGCACGCTGAATTTGTCGAACCCGATCGGCGGACCTTCCGCTCCGCCCCACGCCGACCCGGTCGGGGAGAGCCCGACGGCTTCCATGCCGACCGGCAAGATATTCGTCGACAGCGCGCAGCAATGCTCGCCCGGCGCTTGGTGGATTCTGCACACCCCGAATAACGACATCGTCATGGCATGCCCGCGGCGCTAGGGGCGAGGGGATGCGGCCGGCACGTGCATCAACCCGAAGCGGAGCGCCCGCGCCGGAAGCTTCTTTCAGACGCGCCTCAATCGAACGCGAGCCAGATATGTCCTGCCTCTTCGCGCCAAGGAATGAGGTTAAGCGGCGCGCGGTTCTTCGAGATATCGCCCAGCATCGGCATGCCTGGAGACACTCCGTGGTCGTTCAGCGCCTCACACCAGCTGACGATCTCACCGGACGCGAGATCGAAGCAGCTCTCGTGCCAGCGGCATTTGATGACCGCCTTGTCGTCGATGCGGCTTCCGGGTTTCTGACCCTCCGCCGTCGGCGCTGCCTCGAAGAGCGGCAGCTTCAGATGCGGGCAGGCATTGTTGAAGGCGAAGATCTGTTCGCCTTTCTTGAGGACCACCGCATAGAGGCTGGGAAATTCCAGCACCTTCGGTTCGCCGTCGCGGAGCGAGTTCGACGGGCATGCCCTTGTGCCAGGTCTTGCCGCCGAACTGGACCGTCTCGCGAGCAGCGCTGGCGTTCAACGCCAGTTCGGTCTCCGGGCGCAGCTTCGCGATCTCGTAAAGCGTTATGCGATCCGAGGTTCCGCGCAGCCGCACGCGGACGAAGTCGATCACCTCGACCGCGTCCCTGACGCGCTCGTAGAGAGCCTCGGAGATGAGGAGCCGGGTGCCGGCCTCCTTGTTGGCGGCCTCGACGCGGCTTGCGACATTGACGGCGTCGCCGATCGCGGTCAGCCGCTCATGCCCCGGCGAGCCGATCGAGCCGATGACGGCGTCGCCGAAATGCAGGCCGATACGAATATTGAAGTCGATCCCGTACATCGACGCGAAGAAGGGTCTCATCCGGTCAACGGCGGCGAGCGTCTGGATCGCTGCATTGACCGAGCGGATCGGCGCATCGGGCTGGCCCTCCACGCCAAATATCGCCATCAGCCCGTCGCCGATGAACTTGTCGATGTAGCCGCCGTTCCGCTCGATCAGCTCGCCGACCTGGGCAAAATAGCGGTTCAGAAGATACATCACGTCGTAGGGAGTCAGCGTCTCGGAGAAACTGGTGAAGCCGGCCACATCGGAGAAGAACAGAACGACGGGCCTCACTTCGCCGGACTTTGAGGCGGCGCTCCGCTGCAACTGGTTTGCGATGCGGAGGTCGGTATCGTCGAGCACAAGGCGGCGGAACACGATGTCGCCGGCCGGGCGGAGCTGGCAGGCAAGACGGATGTCGTCGGTCAAGCCCAGCCGGCCGGTCAGCGCGCTTTCCAGGTCGCCTTTCGCCGGACAGGCTTCCGCGCCTTCCAGGATCCAGATGCGGCAGGTCGAGCATTTGGCCTTGCCGCCGCAAGCGTGCGCGATCGGGAGATGCGCGCGACGCGAGGCTTCAAGCACGGACTCGCCGACAGCGCAGTCGATCGCGACATTGTCGGGCAGAGATCGAAGGGTCGTCACGAGCTCTCGCAAACGATTGGGTCAGGCGCAATTATAGGCCCGCTGAAGGGTCGGCACCTACATTTTTGATTCAGGACACGCCTGGTGCCGGCGCCTCTCGGAAGTGTGGATGCCGCGAACGGCCTCCGCTTGTGACCGGAGAGAGGACTTCTCAGCAAGCGGATCGCATCCGCTGCGGGCGCGTTTTCCTTGGCTTCGCAGCGCCGTCAGATCGCCACCTGCGCGCCGATCTCGACCACGCGGCTGGTGGGAATCCTGAAGTAATCGGTCGCATCGTTTGCGCCCGCCGCGAGGGCAATGAACAGCTGAGCCTGCCAGCGCGGCATCTCGGATCGGGCGGCGAGCTTGAGAGAGCGCCGCGACAAATAGAACGACGTCGACATGATGTCGAACTGCCATCCAAGCTTGCGGGCGATGGCCAAGGCGCTCGGAATGTTCGGCACGTCCATGAAACCGAAGCGGAGCACGACCCGCAGGAAGCTTTCGCCGAGGGTCTCCATGCGCACGCGCTCCGCTTCCGGGACGTGCGGCGTCTCGGCATATTCGACCGTCAGGATGACGTTACGCTCATGCAGCACCTTGTTGTGCTTCAAATTGTGCAATAGCGCGGTCGGCGCATAGTCGGCGTCGCCGGTCAGAAAAACGGCAGTGCCGGACTCGCGATGCGGCGGCGATCGCTCCAGCATCTCGATCAGCGCGGTCAGCGGCGTTTGCAGTTTGATTGTCTTGGCTGCCAGAACTGCGGTTCCCCGCCGCCACGTGTACATCGTCATCACCATGGCCGATCCGAGGAGGAGCGGCATCCATCCGCCTTCCGCGACCTTCAGGAGGTTGGCGCCGAGGAAGGTTATGTCGAGCGCGATAAAAGGCGCGACCAGGCAACCCGCGGCGGCCGCCGACCAGTTCCAGACCTTCCAAATGACAACGAAGGCCAGCATCGTCGTTACCACCATGGTTCCGGTGACGGCGATGCCATAGGCGGAGGCGAGGGCGTCGGACGAGCGGAACATGAAGACGAGAAACAGCACGCCGACCAGCAACAGCGCGTTCACGCGCGGCATGAAGATCTGGCCGACCAGCGCCTCCGATGTGTGCCGGATCTCAAGCCGCGGCAGGAGCCCGAGCTGGATCGCCTGTTGCGTCATCGAATAGGCGCCGGTGATCACCGCCTGGCTGGCGATCACGGTGGCGGCCGTCGCGAGCGCGACCATCGGGATCAACGCCCACTGCGGATAGAGGAGAAAGAAGGGATTTTCGATCGTGCCGGGATTTCCCAGGATGAGGGCGCCCTGGCCGAGGTAGTTGATGGTGAGCGCCGGCAGCGCGACGAAGAGCCAGGCCGTGCGGATCGGGCCGCGTCCGAAA
>CAVVPM010000010.1:0-113929 GCA_963750115.1 uncultured Alphaproteobacteria bacterium
AGCGCAGCAAGACGTCTGGCAGCCTCCTCAATCTCAGCGAGCTTCGAGGTAGGCCGGTTTAAGATTCTTGAGAAGTGCTGCTTGCCGGTTCGGTTATCTTCGCCGTAGCAATGCTCGAAGTCGGCTCGGGCATCAGGCTGATTGAAGAACCGTTTCTGTTCCTTGTGTTCGGCTATGGCACGTAGCTCAGTGTTTTGACATGCTGGTAACCTTGCCCGGCTCGGAGAGATCCGGCAAGTGCGTCAATGAGACGATCATCGCGATGAGGCATCGCGAGGAACTGAGCGCGATTCCAGAAGTGAGCTCGCGGCGAGCTTGCAAGTCACATCGGTGGAGCCCGGCGAGATGGGAATAAGAGCGATCGCGCGACACAGACATAAGAAGCAATATCAGTAAATTATCATTGCCCTTCCTGAGAGATGGGTAACACAGCATTCCGGAGCCAGCGGCCACCTTTTGGGCCTTTGCGGGGAGAGCAAAGGTGCCTTGGAATGAGTGTCACGCCGTGGACGAGCCGGTGAAGTTCATCGCCCGACTGCTCGATGTGGAGGCGATGTCGGGGCTGTGCCGGGAGTTCGGCATCTCGCGCAAGACCGGCTTCGCCGGCCGGAAGGTCGGCATCCGCCAGGTCGACGACCGC
Source organism: uncultured Alphaproteobacteria bacterium (assembly GCA_963750115.1). Classification (GTDB taxonomy): domain Bacteria; phylum Pseudomonadota; class Alphaproteobacteria; order Rhizobiales; family Afifellaceae; genus DASWJZ01. The sequence goes on from CAVVPM010000010.1 coordinate 641, forward strand.
CGACGGCTCGCCAAAATGTTTACGGCGCACTACGATCTCGGCTACTTCGACGACGAGACCTGCAGGCTGGAGCCCATCGCCAACCCCTTCGGAGCAAAGGTGTTACCCATGTCTCCGGAATAAACCGTCACCTATGTGTCCGGTACGGACCCCGAACACGAATGGCGGATGGGGTGGGATTCGAACCCACGAGACGGTTACCCGCCTGCCGGTTTTCAAGACCGGTGCCTTCAACCACTCGGCCACCCATCCCGCGCATCTCTCATGTGGCATTCGCCGCCATGCTGGCAAGCCGCCGGGGCGGGAAGCGCCTCCTGCGGTTCCGCCGCCTTGCTTTTGCCCTGATTCGACATGCCAATTAACACTCTCTAAAGGAATGCATCGCCTTGCGATTCTCCCTTGTGGGGTTGTGTTAAGGGGCGTGCGTCACTTGTCGCTGGTCGGGCCGCGCGGGAGAGGCGGCGCGGGTTCAACGGCCAGGAGAGGTCGAGGGGGTGGGCAGATTTATACGCAAGGCGTAACCGCGCGTGTCTGGTTCTTCGTACGGCGCGGCCTCTTGGCAGTCGGCCTCTGCGGTGCGCTCGCCGCCTGCTCGCCTTCGGCCGGTCTTCATCCATCCGACCTGTTTGCGCGGCTGATCCCGCTGGCGTCGCCCGCCGCGACCCCTGGGGCTGATGCGACGGCGACCGCCGCCGAGATGCCGGCCGCCGGTGGCAGCGACGCGGTCGCGAGCCTCGACCCCGCCGCGCCGGTTCCGCCGCATCAGGTGGCGGCGCGGATGGCGGACGACCCGACACGGTCACAGCAAGGTCGGGGTCGCTTCCTGGTACGGCCAGGGCTTCAGCGGTCGGCAGACCGCAAACGGTGAGGTTTTCGACAGCGCCGCGCTCACCGCCGCAAATCTCTCCCTGCCGCTGCCGAGCTATGTGCGCGTGACCAATCTCGACAACAGCCGTTCGATCATCGTCCGCGTCAACGATCGCGGTCCCTATGTCGGAAATCGGCTGATCGACGTGTCGGAGCGGACGGCGGAGCTTCTGGCCTTCCGGCGATTTGGCGTGACGCGCGTCAAGGTCGACTATGTCGCGCGCGCGCCGATCAGGGCCGACGACAATGCGATGCTCCTGAGCTCCTATCGCGGGCCGCCGGCGAAGACGCTGGTCGCGTCTGCCGGCTCGCCCTCGCCGCGCCCGGTCGCCTATGCGCCCGACGAGGGTGGGACGGAAGGGCAGGGGGCAATGCAGCGCCTGACCCAGCCCTATTCCGTGGTCGACCGCATTCTGATGGCCTTCGACGTCGCCTCGACCGCCTCCGACTAGCGCCTGGCGAAAGCGCCGCGAGCGCGCGACACTGCGTCGGACGCCGCCGCCGAGCTTGATTCCACGCCCCGCGCGGCGTTTCATGGCCGCGTCTCCAGGCACAAGATTCGGGATGCACTTGTTGCGGCCGCTTATTGCGAGTCTTCTTCTCTTTCTGGGGCTTGTCGGCGCCGGGCCGGCCGGCGCGCAGGCCTTCGACACGCGCGCGCCGCATGCCATCCTCGTCGACTACGCGAGCGGCACCGTGCTCTTCGAGAAGGCCGCCGACGAGCCGTTCGAGCCGGCCTCGATGGCGAAGCTCATGACCGCGGCGCTCGTGTTCAGGCAGCTGAAGGAGGGCCTGCTCAAGGAGGACCAGACCTTTCCGATCTCCGTCCATGCCTGGCGCGACGGCGGGGCGCCGTCCGGCAGCACGGCCATGTACGCCGAGGTCAACTCCGATGTCTCCGTTCAGGATCTCTTGCGCGGGCTCATCGTGCAGTCGGGGAACGATGCGGCGATCGCGCTCGCAGAAGGCGTTGCCGGATCGGAGGCGGCCTTCGCGCAACGCATGAACCATGAAGCCGCCGTGCTCGGCATGACCAACTCGCATTTTGAGAATGCGAGCGGCCTGCACGATCCGAAGCAGGTCGTCACCGCGCGCGACCTTGCGACCCTTGCAAGCTATGTCATCCGCCAATACCCGAAATACTATCCGATGTTCGCCGAGCCGGAATTCACCTGGAACAACATTCGCCAGCTGAACCGCAATTCCCTGATCGGCGAAGGCCTCGGCGTGGACGGGCTGAAGACGGGCTATCTCCAGGAATCCGGCTACGGCGTCGTGGCCTCCGCACTCCGTAACGGGCAGCGGCTCGTTCTTGTTCTTGCGGGGATGGATTCCAATTCCAGCGTCGACGCGGAGGCAAAGAAGATTCTGGATTGGGGTTTCCGCAGCTTCAAGCAAGTGACCGCCTTCAACGCGGATGAGGTCGTTGCCGAGGCGGCCGTCTACGGCGGCGCCACCGGGCACGTGCCGCTCAAGGCCAACGGCCCGATCAACATTCTCGTGCCGCGTGACGGCAAGGACGCGCTAAAAGCGCGCGTCGTCTATCAGGGTCCGCTCGTCGCGCCGGTGAAGGAAGGCGTCGAGGTTGGCACCTTGCGAATCTGGGAAGGCGACAGGCTGATCCAGGAGACGCCGCTCCACACGGCCGCCGCCGTCAGGCGCGGTCCCCTCCATTCGCGCGCGCTCGATGCGCTCGGCGAATTGCTCTTCGGGTGGCTGTGAGAGGGCGCGGGCGCTTCATCACGCTCGAAGGCGGGGAGGGAGCGGGAAAATCGGGGCATGCGGCGCGGCTCGCGGAATGGCTGAAAGGCGAGGGCGTCGACGTCGTGCAGACCCGCGAGCCCGGCGGCTCACCGCGCGCGGAAGCGCTGCGGACGCTGCTTCTCTCGGGGCACTTCGCCGCCGGCGGCGCGGAGACGGAAGCGCTCGTCTTCGCGCTCGCGCGTGTCGATCATCTCGCGGTCACCATCCGCCCGGCGCTCGCCGCCGGGACCTGGGTGATCTCCGACCGTTTCATGGATTCAACCCGCGCCTACCAGGGATCGTCCGGCGTCGACGCCGACCTCCTCGACCTCATCGACGCGATCGTCGTCGGCGACGACCGTCCGGACTTGACGCTGATCCTCGACGTTCCGGCCGCGCTCGGACTGGAGCGCGCGCGCAAGAACAAGCCCACGCCCGATCGCTTCGAGCGTGACGCGTTGGAGTTGCACGAGGTGCGCCGCCAAGCCTTCCTCGAAATCGCGGCGCGCGAGCCGAAGCGCTGCGTGGTCATCGATGCGACCGCCGAGAGGGCGGCGGTGACGGCGGCGATCCGCGACGCGGTCGCCAAGCGCCTGAAGCCCGGCGTGAAAGCGAAGGATTGACCGCCGTGGCGCGCGCCCCGAAACTTGAGGAAGAGCGCCCGCCCCACGACGCGCTCGCGGACGTGCCGCTTCCGCGCGCGACGACGATCTTCGTCGGGCATCAGGCGGCGGAGGCGGCGCTCCTCGACGCCTACCGTTCCGGGCGCATGCATCACGGCTGGATCCTCGCCGGGGCGAGGGGCATCGGCAAGGCGACGCTCGCCTTCCGCCTGGCGCGCTTTGCCTTCGCCCATCCCGACCCCGCCGCGCCGGAGGTCACGGGCCGCGCGCGACCTCTTCGTTTCCCCCGAGCACCCGGCCGCCCACAGGATGGCGGCCGGCGCGCATGGCAACCTCCTGCATCTCCAGCGCGAATGGAACGATCGGGACAAGCGCTACCGCACCGAGCTTTCCGTCGACTCGATCCGCCGCATCACGCCCTTCCTCGGCACCACGGCGGGTGAGGGGGGATGGCGCGTCGTGATCGTCGACCCGGCCGACGACATGAACCGCAACGCCGCGAACGCGATCCTGAAGAATCTCGAGGAGCCGCCGACGCGGACAATCTTCCTGCTCGTGACGGAAAGGCGCGGCGCGCTCCTGCCGACCATCCTGTCGCGTTGCCGGACGCTTCCGCTCGACCCGCTTTCGCCGAGCGAGACGGAAAGGGTGGTCGCCGAAGTCGTGCCCGATCTCGCCGGCGGCGCCGACGCCGAGCTTGCGACGGCGCTTGCCGGCGGCAGCCCGCGGCGGCTGATCGAGCTTCGTCGCGAGCGCGGTGTCGAGATTTACCGGCTGATGCGCGCAGCAATCGAAGAGAACGACCGGCCGGCGCAGTTCCGGCTCGTTACGCTTGCCGCCGACGCGGCCGGGGTCGAGCGCTTCCTCGACCTCTTCGAAGGCTATCTCGCGCGCCGCGTGGCGGGTCTTGCCGAGCCGGAAAAGCCGGAAATCGTGCCGGGGCCGTCGCTTGTCACCTGGGCGGAGCTATGGGAAAAGGCGACGCTGTCCGGGCGCGAGGTCGAGATTTACAACCTCGACCGCAGGCAGTTCGTCCTCGATCTTCTTGAGACCGCGGCCGCCGCGCTTCGCCCGGAACTCCGCAACAGAATGTGAGCCGCGCCGCCTGCCATGGCCGACAGACCGAGATTCTATATCACGACGCCGATCTTCTACCCGAACGGCGTCCCCCATATCGGGCACGCCTACAACGTGATCGCGTCCGACGTGATCGCGCGTTTTGAGCGGCTCGACGGCAAGGACGTGTTCTTCCTGACCGGCACCGACGAGCATGGCTTGAAGATGCAGCAGACGGCGGCCGCCGAGGGGTTGACGCCGATCGAGCTCGCCGATCGTAATTCTCAGCGCTTCCGCGACATGGTGGCGCTGCTCGGCTGCTCGAACGACGACTTCATCCGCACCACCGAGGAGCGCCACACCCTCGCCTGCCAGGAGATATGGCGCCGCATGGACGCGGCCGGCGACATCTATCTCGACCGCTATTCCGGCTGGTACTCGGTCCGCCAGGAGGGCTATTTCGACGCGAGCGAGACGACGCTCGGGTCGGACGGCGTCCGTCGCGAGCCGCTCGGCTCGCCGGTCGAGTGGGTGGAGGAGGAGAGCTATTTCTTCCGCCTCTCCGCCTACCAGGACAGGCTTCTCGCGCATTACGAGGCGCATCCGGAGTTCATCGGCCCGCGCGAGCGGCGGAACGAGGTGATGAGCTTCGTCAAGGCGGGGCTGAAGGACCTTTCGGTCTCGCGCACCACTTTCGACTGGGGCGTGCCGGTCCCGGGCGACCCGAAGCACGTGATGTACGTCTGGGTCGACGCGCTGACGAACTATATCACCGCGGTGGGCTTCCCCGACGAGACGGCGGAACGCTGGCGCTACTGGCCAGCCGACATGCATCTGATCGGCAAGGACATCGTCCGCTTCCACGCGGTCTACTGGCCGGCCTTTTTGATGTCGGCGGGGATCGCGCTGCCGAAGCGCGTCTTCGGCCACGGCTTCTTGAACAATCGCGGAGAGAAGATGTCGAAGTCGGTCGGCAACGTGATCGACCCCTTCACCATCACCGGGCACTACGGCGTCGATCAGGTGCGCTATTTCTTTATGCGCGAAGTGTCGTTCGGCCAGGACGGCGCCTATAGCCACGACGCCATCGTCAACCGCATCAACGCCGACCTCGCCAACGACCTCGGTAACCTGGCGCAGCGTTCGCTGTCGATGATCGGGCGCCATTGCGACGGCGTCGTTCCGAGCCCGGGCGCCTATTCGCCCGCCGACGAGACGCTGCTCGCGGCCGCCGATGCGCTGGTCGAGCGCTGCCGGCTGGAGATGGGCCAGCAGGCGATCCACCTGATGCTGACGGCGATCTGGCAGGTGGTCGCGGACGCCAACCGTTATTTCGCCGCGGCGGAGCCGTGGGCGCTCAGGAAGAGCGATCCGGCGCGGATGGAGACCGTCCTCTACGTCACCGCCGAGGTGGTTCGGCAGGTCGCTATTCTAGTGCAGCCGGTGATGCCGAAATCGGCGGCGCGGCTGCTTGAGCTTGTCGGCGTGCCGGCGGAGGGGCGAAGCTTCGCGAGCCTCGGTGCGGGAGGGCGGCTTCCGCCCGGCACGAAGCTGCCGACGACGGAGCCGGTCTTCCCGCGTTACGTGGAGAAGCCCGCGGCCGAAGAGGCGGACAGATAGGGCTTGAGCGTATCGGATCGGCGTGGCCGGGGGCGGGGCAGGTGCCCCACGCGCTTACGCGACCTGCTTGATCCGACAATGCCGGTCGAGGAGCTCGGCGATCTCTTCCGCCGGCACTGGGCGCGAGAAGAGGTAGCCCTGCAGCTCCGTGCAGCCGGTCGAGGCGAGGAACGCGCGTTGTTCCTCAGTCTCCACGCCCTCCGCGGTGACTATCAGTCCGAGTGTCTTGCCGATATTGGCGACGGCGTGGACGATCGCGCCGGAATCCGCCGATTGCCCGAGATATTGCACGAAAGAGCGGTCGATCTTCACCTTGTCGACTTCGAGCCGCCTGAGATGCGCGAGGCTTGAATAGCCGGTGCCGAAGTCGTCGAGCGCCACCTTCACGCCGGCGGCGCGGAGGTCCCTCAGGCTGCAGGCAACGACTCCGTCGGCATTGAAGAGCGCGTTCTCGGTGATTTCCAGCTGCAGCCGCCTGGAATCAAACCCGCATTCCTCGACGATTCCGAGGATACGCACGGCAAGGTAGGGGTCGCGGAGCTGCACAGGCGAGATGTTGACGGCGAGCGAAATGTCGGACCAGCGGCCGATGGTGCGGCACGCCGTGTCCAGAACCCACTCGCCGAGCGGCACGATGAGACCGGTCTCCTCGGCGACGGGCACGAACTGCGTCGGTCCGAGGAAGCCGAGCGTTGGATGCCGCCAGCGGACGAGCGCTTCGACCGCGACCAGCATCTCGCTGCCGTTCGCGTAGATCGGCTGGTAATGGATGTCCAAGCCGGTTCCCGTCTCGAGCGCCTTGCGCAGCTCCGATTCGATGATACGGCGCCGCTTGCGCCGCTCGTCCATGTCGTCGTGGAACATGCGGAAGCAATTGCGGCCTTTGCTCTTTGCCTTGTAGAGCGCGACGTCGGCCTTGCGCAGCAAGTCGGTATAGCGGCAGTCGGGCTCGCTCGCGAGGACGACGCCGATCGAGGCGCTGACGAAGGCCTTCATGCCGGAGACCTCGAACGGCTTCCGCGCGGCATCGAGAATGCGCCCGCACAGCGCCTCCAGCGTCGCGGAATCGTGCACGTCGCATGCAAGCACGGCGAACTCGTCCCCGCCGATCCGCGCGACCGTGTCGCCGCCACGGACAAGAGCCGACAGCCGGCTGGCGAATTCACGGATCAGTTCGTCGCCCGCCTGGTGGCCATGGCGATCGTTCACGTCCTTGAACCCGTCGAGATCGATGTAGAGGAGCGCGCAGTTGCGTCCACCGCTGGCGAGGCGGGCAAGCTCCTTGTCGACGCGGTCGTTCAGGAGAGTCCGGTTGGCAAGCCCGCTCAAGGCGTCGTGGAGCGCGAGGTAGCGGCTGTGCGCTTCCGCCTCCCGGAATGCGGTGATGTCGTTGATGACGGCGACAAGGAGCGGGATGTCGTCGCCCACGTAGACGAGGCGCTTGCGCGTCACGATGGTGCGCACGTTGCCATTCAGGTCGGTATGCTGCTCCTCGTTCTCGTTCTCTTCGCCGGTCATGAAGACGCGGTCGTCGATCGTCCAAAAAATCTCCGCCTGCTCGGCGGGGACCACGTCAAAATCCGATTTGCCGATCAGCCTGTTTTTCGGCAGGCCCAAGAATCGGCACATGGCGTCGTTGACGAGCACCCAGCGGTGTTCGCGATCCTTGACGAAGATTGGACTGGCGACGACATCGATGATCGTCTGCAATGCTTCGATGCTGTCGATGGCTTCGATTGGCGTCATTCAGAGGCTTCTTCATTTATTGGCGCGCGACCCTCCGGGATCGCCGGCGCAGGGCTTTGAGCTTTAGCCCGTGGGCGGTTGCATTCGCCTCAATGCGACCGTTCGAATTGTCCGAAAGCTTGATCTTCCAGGGAATACGCCGCCCGCCGACGGCTGCGCGGTCGCGCGGCGTTTTTGTCAACGCCGCCGCAATTTACTTGGCGGCGTTGAGACGATAGTTCGAACGTAACGTTACCTGCCGTTACTCATCTCTGAAGCGCGCCGATGCTTGTCGACAGCCATTGCCATCTCGATTTCCCCGACTTCGCCGCGGAACTCGATCAGGTCGTTGCGCGCGCCGCCGCGGCGGGGGTGGGCACGATGGTGACGATCTCGACGCGCATCCGCCAATTCGACGCCGTGAAGCGCGTCGCCGAGCGCTTCGACAACGTCTATTGCTCGGTCGGGACGCATCCGCACCATGCCCACGAGGAGCTTGACGTGACCGCGGCGGACATCGTCCGCCTGACGCAGCATCCGAAAGTGGTGGCGATCGGGGAGGCGGGGCTCGACTACCACTACGACAATTCCCCGCGCGAGGCGCAGGCGGCCGGGCTTCGCACCCATATCGCGGCGGCGCGGGAGACCGGCCTGCCGCTCGTGATCCATGCGCGCGAGGCGGATGCCGACCTTGCTGCGATCCTCAAGGAGGAGACGGAGAAGGGTGCGTTTCCCGCCGTGCTGCATTGCTTTTCGTCCGGCCGGCACCTCGCCGAGGCCGGGCTCGCGCTCGGCCACTACGTGTCGTTCTCGGGCATAATCACCTTCAAGAATGCTCAGGACATCAGGGACTTAGCCCGCGATCTTCCAGCCGATCGGATCCTTGTCGAGACCGACGCGCCGTATCTTGCGCCGGTGCCGCACAGGGGAAAGCGGAACGAGCCCGCCTTTGTTGCCGATACGGCGGCCGTACTGGCCAGCTTGCGCAACGTCTCGCTTGAAGAAATCGCCGATCAGACGACCAGAAATTTCTTCCGGCTCTTCTCCAAAGTCCCGCGATCGGCGAGGCCGCTTTGACCGATTTTCTCCGCTTCACGGTTCTTGGCTGCGGCTCCTCGCCGGGCGTCCCGCGGATCGGTGGCGACTGGGGCGCTTGTGATCCCGGCAACCCGAAAAACCGGCGGCGGCGCTGCTCGCTTCTCGTGCAACGGATCAAGGGCCCGGGTCACTTCACCAACGTCCTGATCGACACCAGCCCGGACCTGCGCGAGCAGGCGCTTTCCGCCGGGATCGGCTTGCTCGACGCGGTGCTCTTCACGCATCCGCACGCCGACCATATCCACGGCATCGACGACCTGCGCGGTTTCGTCATGAACATGGGACGGCGTGTCGACGTCTACGCCGACGATCCGACCATGGAGCGGCTCAAGGAGGCCTTCGGCTATTGTTTCAAAACGCCGCCGGGAAGCGAATATCCGCCACTGGTTAACGCGCATCCGATCCGGGTCGGCGAGACGGTTGAGGTCGAAGGCAAAGGCGGTGCCGTCGCGGCTCTGCCGATCAACCAGATGCACGGCAGCATCACGTCGTTGGCCTTCCGTTTCGGCGGGCTCGCTTATTCGCCCGACGCGAGCGGCTTCGACGCCGATGCGGAGCGCGCGCTGCAGGACCTCGACGTCTGGATTCTGGACGCGCTCAGGCCGAGGCCGCATCCGAGTCATCTGTCGCTCGCACAGGCGCTCACCTGGATCGAGCGCATCAAGCCGAAGCGCGCGATCCTGACCCATATGCACGTCGATCTCGACTACGCGACGCTACGACGCGAGCTGCCCGAAAATGTCGAGCCGGCCTACGACGGCATGGTGATCGAGCTGCCGATCGTTTGACGCGCTTCAGGGCGCTTCGCGTGCGTTCGGAGAACCATGTGGCTGGCCCATCTTCCGGGCTGCCGCCGGTTCAGCCAGGATGCCTTTCCGCGTTCCATAATATATCTTATGCGAATCACGGAGTGATGCGTGTGAAGGGCTCTGCCGCCCGATCCCCCGGCGTTTCCGCCAGGTTCGAGCCGGGTCTGTCCGCGGCTTTGAGACTTGGTTTGCAGGTAGCGGGGGCGCGCCTAAAGACGCCTACCACCAGCCGATCGCGACCTTCGCTTCGTCCGACATGCGCTCGGGCGACCACGGCGGGTCGAAGACGACGGTCGCCTTGGCGCCGGAGATGCCGGGCACCGATGCCACGGCGTCCTCCACCCACATCGGCATGTCGCCGGCGACGGGACAGCCCGGCGCCGTTAGCGTCATGTCGACGCTCACATGGCGGTTGTCGTCGATGTCGACCTTGTAGATCAGGCCGAGCTCATAGATGTCGGCTGGGATTTCCGGGTCGAATACGGTCTTGAGAGCCGCCACGATCCCGCCGGTCAGCATCTCCAGCTCCTCCGGCGGAATGCTCGTCGCTGCGATCGCCGGGCGGTTTGGAGCGGCCTCGGGCGTCGCAGCCTCCGGCGCGGCAGTTCTCGGGCGCAGCGGCCTCGGGCGCGGCAGTCTCAGGCGCCGCAGCTTCGGCCGTCACAGGCGCTTCGCCTTCGCTCATGAGCCCCAGAATCCGGTCACGGGAAGGTATCCTGTCACGAGAAGGTATCCTGTCACGAGAGGGTTTCCTTTCATGAGAAGAAAGAGTGGGCCTTCACCAGCGCATTCACAAGGGCGTCCGTCTCTGCCCGTGTGTTGTAGACGCCGAAGGACGCGCGGCAGGTCGAGGTGACGCCGTAGCGCGCCAGAAGCGGCTGCGCACAGTGGGTGCCGGCGCGGACCGCGACGCCCTCCCGATCGATGATGGTCGAGACGTCGTGGGCGTGCGCGCCGGCCATCTCGAAGGCCACGATCGCCCCCTTCCCCGGCGCCTCGCCAAAAATGCGGATGTAATTCAGCGCCGAGAGCTGCTCCTGCGCGTAGCGGCCGAGCGCCGCCTCGTGCGCGCGGATCGCATCGCGGCCGAGGCTCTCCATGTATTTCAGCGCCGCGCCGAGCCCGATCGCCTGCACGATCGGCGGCGTGCCCGCCTCGAACTTGTGCGGCGGCACACCATAGGTGACCCAGTCCTCCGTCACGTTCTCGATCATCTCGCCGCCGCCCATATAGGGCGGCATCGCGTCGAGATGTTCGCGCTTGCCCCAGAGCACGCCGATTCCCGACGGCCCGTAGGTCTTGTGGCCGGTAAAGGCGAAGAAGTCGCAGCCGAGATCCTGCACGTCCACCGGCAGATGCACGGCCGACTGGCTGCCGTCGACGAGCACCGGGATGCCGCGTTCATGCGCGATGCGGCAGACCTCCTTGATCGGCACCACTGTCCCGGTGACGTTCGACATGTGGACGATCGCGACCATCTTCGTCCGCGCCGTCAGAAGCTTCTCGAAGGCCTCCAGGTCGAAGCTGCCGTCGTCGTGGATCGGGGCCCATTTGATGACGGCGCCGGAGCGCTCGCGATGGAAATGCCAGGGAACGACGTTTGAATGATGTTCGAGGATGGAGAGCACGATCTCGTCGCTCTCCTCGATCCGCATCCCCCCAAAAGACTGCGCCACGAGATTGATCGCTTCCGTCGAAGAGCGGGTGAAGATGATCTCCTCGATCGAAGGCGCGTTCAGGAAGCGGCGGACGGTCTCGCGCGCCTCCTCATAGGCCTCGGTCGCTGCGTTCGACAGGAAATGCAGCCCGCGATGGACGTTCGCGTATTCCTCCGTATAGGCGCGGGTGATGCGGTCGATGACGGCGCGCGGCTTTTGTGCCGAAGCGGCATTGTCGAGATAGACGAGCGGCTTGCCGTAGACCTCGCGCGACAGGATGGGGAAATCGCGGCGGACCGCCTCCACGTCAAAATCCGCGGTCGATTGCGCGCGAACGGCCTGCACTGCGGTCATGGTCGCGCCCTTTCGTAGCTGATGAATTCCATGAGCGATCCGTCGGGATCGCGGAAATAGACGCTCCGGCCCTGGCCCTCGCGGCCGTGGCGTTCGACCGGTCCGAGCTCGATAGCGACGCCTTTTTCCCGAAGATACTTCGCCGCTTCTTCGACCGGACCGTCCCAGCGGAAGCAGAGGTCGCTGTTCCCCGGCATGACCGGCTCGCGCGCGCGTGGATCGCCGATCTGCCCGGGCCCGTGCACGTTGAGCTGCACGTCGCCGAAGCGGAAGACGTAGCCGCGCCCGAGGGGCACCGCCTCCGCGCCGAGCACGTCCGCGTAGAAGCGCCGCGCCGCCTCCCAGTCGGAGACATGGATCACGCAATGATCGAGGCGGGCCGGCGGGCGCATCATGCCTCCGCCTCGACGCCGAGCCGGCGCCGCGTCTCCGCCTCAAGCGCCGCCACGATCCCCTCGTCGCCGATCATCTCGATCGCCTCTGCGAGGAAGGCGAGCACCAGCATGCGCTCCGCCTCCGCTTTCTCGATGCCGCGCGAGCGGAGAAAGAAGAGCATCTCCGCGTCGATGCGGCCGCAGGTGGCGCCATGGCCGCAGACCACATCGTCGGCGAAGATCTCAAGCTCCGGCTTGTTGGCGAATTCCGACTTCTCGGAAAGGAGGAGCGCCCGGCTCATCATCTTGGAGTCGGTCTTCTGCGCACCCGGCTCGACGATGATTTTGCCCTGGAAGACGCCCTCCGATTCATCGTCCATCGCGGCCTTGAAATATTCCTGACCGCCGCAACCGGGCGCCGCGTGGTTGACGACGAGCGTCGTGTCGAGGTGCTGCCTGCCGCGCCCGATCGTCGCCCCGCGCAGCCCGACGCTCGACCCGGCGTCCTCGAAAACATGCGAATCTCGCTCCGCGCGACGAGCCCGCCGACGGCGAACGCGAAGGGCTCGAAGCGGACGTTTGCGGCAAGCCGCGGCAGAAGCAGCGCCAGATGGATCGCCTGGTCCCCCTCCTCCTGCGCCGTCACGAAGGTCACATTGGCGCCGTCGCCAATCTGAAGCTCGGTGACACGTTCGAATGATAGGCAACGCCGTCCGGCCCCGCGAAAGTCATGAGCAATGTCGCCTCGGCGCCGGCGCCGACCGCGATCTGGTGCCGCAGCGTCTGCAGCCCGGCCACGTCGCCGGCGAAGAGGTTTACGATCTCGATCGGGCGGCGCGGCTTGGCATTGTCGCGAATCCTGAGCACTGCGCCGTCGCTGACGAAGGCGCTGTTCAGCGCGAAGACGGGCGCCTCCGCCGGATCGAGCGAGCGGTCGAGAATGGCGCCGCCGTCGGCGAGGAAACGGCCGAGCGAGGCAAAATCCACGTCGCCCTCGATGCCGGCGAGGTCCGACAAGGGCGGCACGAAAGTCCCGTTCACGAAAACGATCCGCGCGCGGTCGATCGGCGCAAAGACATCGGCCCGCGCGATCCCCGCACGGGCGACCGCCGACGGCGCCGGCTTCGCCGGGGGCGGCACGTCGCCGATCAGCGCGCGGAGGTCGGTATATTTCCATTCTTCGACGCGGCGATGCGGCAGGCCGCGTGCCTCGAACGCGCCGAAGGCGTCGGCGCGCATCTCGCGCATCGGATCGTCTTCGGGCAGGCTTGCGAAGTGCGCCACAAGCGCCTCCTCCGCCTTCGTCCGCATGCGGGTCGGAAGCTCCGTCATCGCGTCAGGCCGCCTCGCCCAAATATTCGGCGTAGCCGCGCTCCTCCAGCTCGAGCGCCAGCGCCGCGCCGCCGGAGCGCACGACCCGGCCCTTCGACATGACGTGCACGAAATCCGGCACGATGTAGTTCAGGAGCCGCTGATAGTGGGTGATGACGACGAAGGAGCGCTGCGGCGAGCGAAGCGCGTTGACGCCGTCGGCGACGATCCGGAGCGCGTCGATGTCGAGGCCTGAATCGGTTTCATCCATAACGCAGAGCAACGGCTGAAGCAGCGCCATCTGAAAAATCTCGTTGCGCTTCTTCTCGCCGCCGGAGAAGCCGACATTGAGCGGCCGGCGGAGCATGTCCTGCGTAATCTGCAATTTGCCTGAGGCTTCCTTGACGTGCTTCATGAACTCCGGCGTCGTCAGCTCCGGCTCGCCACGCGCCTTGCGCTGCGCATTGAGCGCTGTCCGGAGGAACGTCATGGTGCCGACGCCCGGAATCTCGACCGGATATTGGAAGGCGAGGAAGATGCCCGCGACCGCGCGCTCGTCGGGCGACATTTCGAGCAGGTTCTCACCGCCATAGAGGATCTCGCCGTCCGTCACCGCGTACTCGTCCTTGCCGGCGAGCACGTAGGAGAGCGTCGATTTCCCTGAGCCGTTCGGGCCCATGATGGCGTGCACCTCACCCGCGTTCACGCTGAGGTCGATGCCGTTCAGGATCTTCTTGCCGTCGATCTCGACGTGCAGGTTCTTGACTTCGAGCAGTGTCACTTCTTCATCCTCACAGACTTTTCGGATCGCCCCAGCGCCAGCGCCATTCGCCGTCGGTACGGCTGCGGGTCACGCGAACGAACGAGAGCGTCAAGGCCGCGATGAACACCGCCCACACCATCCAGGCGCCGAAATCGGAGCGGTCGACCAGGAGCTTCATCAAGACGATCGAGACGATCACGGCCGCCGCGACCGCGATCGTCAGTACCCAGCCTTCCCACGTGATGGGCGTCGCGCCGTAGCCGTATCTTTTCGGCCTGAACCAATAACGCATCTTCTACACGTCCCTCGACGCCGGAAATGCCACCTTGTTCATCTGCTCGACCAATTCATCGAGGCTGAGATCGCTGTCGCGGACCCAGACGTTGGCCCACACGACCGCGCCGTTGCGGTGAAAGCCGGGATACATGCGGAATGCGTCCGCAGACAGGCATTCGATTGCCCAATAGTCGTCGTTCCGGAGAACGAATTCGACGCTGAACGCCCAGGAATGGACTTCAACGATTGCGCTTTCCGCGCGGGCCGCATCGAGCAAGACGCTAAGCCGCTCGGCGAGGGCAGCGCCTTGCGCCATGGCGTCGCCGATTGGCGGGACATCGGCCAAGGCCGTTCGAAAAGCGTCGACCGAAAAGCGCATTTCATGCTCGCACCGTCCAAGCCGCTCATACCTTCAGCGAATAAGCGAATTCGCCAAGCTTCAGTGCGCATTCGTCAACGTCCTCCGCCTCGATTTCGGATTTCCCTTCCGCCACCGAATATTCGTGGATTTTGAAGCGCCCGCTGTCGGGGTCGAACGTCACGCCGGCCATCGGCTGCAGGATCCTCTTCAAAACCAAAGATCCATGTTCAACGCGCATCGTGATCTTCAACCGCGCAAGGTCGTCGCCGTCCTCCCCGAGTCGCTCGGAAAGCGTCTTCAGCCGCTCCGCGACGAGCTCCTGGCGACGTTGTGCCTCCGCCTCGCGCGCCTCCGCCGCCGCCCGCGCGCGCTCCCAGCCTTCGAGGAACTTGCCCATGCACGGCCCCTACCCCACGCTCCCCTCGAGCGAGATGCCGATGAGCTTCTGCGTCTCCGCCATGAACTCCATCGGCAGCTGCTGCAAGACGTCGCGCACGAAGCCGTTGACGATCAGCGCCACCGCCTCCTCGTCGCTCATGCCGCGCTGCAGGCAGTAGAAGAGCTGGTCGCCTGAAATCTTCGACGTCGTCGCCTCATGCTCGAAGATCGCCGAGGCGTTTTTCGATTCGATATAGGGCACGGTGTGCGCCCCGCATTTGTCGCCGATCAGGAGCGAGTCGCAGTTGGTGAAATTGCGCGCGCCTTCCGCCCGCCGATGCGCCGAGACGAGACCGCGATAGGTGTTCTGTGAATGCCCGGCGGCGATGCCCTTGGAGATGATGCGGCTCGACGAGTTCTTGCCGAGATGGATCATCTTGGTGCCGGAATCGACCTGCTGGTAACCGTTGGAGATGGCGATCGAGTAGAACTCGCCGCGTGAATTGTCGCCGCGCAGGATGCAGGACGGGTATTTCCAGGTGATCGCCGAGCCGGTCTCCACCTGCGTCCACGAGATCTTGGAATTCTTGCCGCGGCAGTCGCCCCGCTTGGTGACGAAGTTGAAGACGCCGCCCTTGCCCTGAGCGTCGCCCGGATACCAGTTCTGCACGGTCGAGTATTTGATCTCCGCGTCGTCGAGCGCGACCAGCTCGACCACCGCGGCATGCAGCTGGTTCTCGTCGCGCGTCGGGGCAGTGCAGCCCTCCAAATAGCTGACGTACGAGCCCGCGTCGGCGATGATGAGGGTCCGCTCGAACTGGCCGGTCTTCTTCTCGTTGATGCGGAAATAGGTGGAAAGCTCCATCGGGCACCTGACGCCCTTCGGGACGTAGACGAAAGAGCCGTCGGAGAAGACCGCGGAATTGAGCGTCGCGAAGAAATTGTCGGTGATCGGGACGACCGATCCGAGATATTTTCTGACCAGCTCCGGGTACTCGCGGATCGCCTCCGAGATCGGCATGAAGATCACGCCGGCCTTCTTGAGCTCCTCCTTGAAGGTGGTGACGACCGAGACGGAATCGAACACCGCGTCGACGGCGACCCGGCCCGACGCAAATTCGCGCGGCGTCCCGCCGTTTCCCTCACCGTTCTTGCGCACGCCCGCAAGGAGCTCCTGCTCGCGAAGCGGTATGCCGAGCCGCTCATAGGTCTTGAGGATTTCCGGATCGACCTCGTCGAGGCTCGCGAGCGCCTTCCGCTTCGGCGCGGCGTAATAGTGAAGGTCCTGGTAGTCGATCTTGGGATAGCTGACGCGCGCCCATTCCGGTTCCTTCATGCCGACCCAGCGGCGATAGGCCTGGAGCCGCCAATCGGTCATCCATTCCGGCTCGTCTTTCTTGGCCGAGATGAAGCGGACGATGTCTTCGTTGAGGCCCTTCGGCGCGAGGTCGGACTCAATGTCGGTGGTAAAGCCGTATTTGTATTTGTCGACGTCGATCGCCTTGACCTGTTCGATCGTCTCCTGAACAGCGGGCATTGCTCTCTCCTAAAATCCTTGTCGCGCGCGGACGGGGCGGCTCACGCGGCCCGGCTCCGGCGCATCCGTCCGTAGATGCCGCGCCAGGCGACGACGAAGTCGGCAACATCCGCCTCGCTCGCGGCGGTCGTAAGGCTGACGCGGATGCCGCTTTTCGCAACCTCGCCGCCCCCGCCCATCGCTTCGATCACATGGCTCGCGGCGATCTTGCCGGACGAACAGGCGGAACCGGCGGAAACCGCTATTCCTTCGAGATCGAACGCGATCACGATGGTCTCCGCGGCAAGGCCGGGAACCGCGAAGAGCGTCGTGTTCGGCAGCCGCTCCGCCTCGCCGCCGATGATCTTCGCATCAGGCGACACGGCGATCAGATCCCTTTCGAGCTTCGCGCGGAGGGCCGCGATCCGCTCGCTCTCCGAAAGATGGTGACCGGCAAGCCGTGCCGCAACGCCGAAACCCGCGATCGCCGCGATGTTTTCAGTGCCCGAGCGGCGGCGTCGCTCCTGCCCGCCGCCCGTGAGAAGCGGCGCCGGCCGCACGCTTTCGTCGGCGAGGATGAGCGCGCCAGCGCCCTGCGGGCCGCCGCTCTTGTGCGCCGAAAGGGCGAGGAAATCGATGCCGAGCGCGTCGATATCGACCCGGATGCGCCCAAGCGCCTGTACCGCGTCGCAGAAGACGAAGCCGCCGTGCCTCTTGGCGATTGCGGCGGCCTCCGCCACCGGGTGGATGACGCCCGTCTCGTTGTTGGCAAGCATCAGCGCGACATAGGGCGCGCCCCTACCGGCGTCGTGACGCTGAAGCGCGCTCTCGAGCGCGGCGAGGTCGATCGTCCCGGACCGCCCGACCGGAATCCGGCTCACGCTCTCCGCCGGGAAGCGCCCGCCGGCAAGGACGCACGGATGCTCCGTCGCGCCGACATAGAGATGGCCGGCACGGGTTTCGCCGCCGCCCGTCAGGAGTTGCGGCGTCAGCGCCAGCGCCGCGGCCTCCGTGGCGCCGCTCGTGAAGATCACGTTTTCCGGCTTTGCCCCGACCGCAGCCGCCACCTCCCCCCGCGCCGTCTCGACAAATGCCCGCGCCCGCCGGCCCTCGTCATGCAGGGAGGACGGGTTCGCCGCATGATCGAGCGCCGCGACCATGGCCTCGCGCGCTGCGTCGAGGAGCGGCGATCCGGCATTCGCGTCGAAATAGATGCGCTTCAACATAACGCCCGTCGTTTCCACGTAATCCTTGAATTTCGCTGAGCCTTTGGTGTTTAGATACGCGCCCGCCGAAAGCGGCGGCGCCACGCTAGTTTTGAAAAGTTCCAAACTAGTTTCTAGAAACGAGGGCCGGGCGTGTCAAGGAAGGCGCGCGGGCCGATATTTGAGGTTTGGGATGCGCCTTTCATGCCGGAAGTAATCTTTGCCGGGCCGGACGGTCGGCTCGAAGGGCGCTATCAGCCTTCCTCCGCCAAAACCGCTCCGATCGCACTGGTCCTTCATCCGCATCCGCGCTTTGGCGGCACGATGAACAACCAGATCGTGTATCGGCTGTTCTACATGTTCCAGGAGCGCGGTTTCACCTGCCTGCGCTTCAATTTCCGCGGCGTCGGCCGGAGCCAGGGCTATTTCGACCACGGCGTCGGCGAGCTCGCGGACGCCGCGGCGGCGCTCGACTGGATCCAGACGCTCCATCCCGATTCGCGCGGCGTGTGGATCGCCGGCTTCTCCTTCGGCGCCTGGATCGGCATGCAGCTTTTGATGCGCCGCCCCGAGGTCGAGGGCTTCATCTCGATCGCGCCGCAGCCGAACCTTTACGACTTCTCGTTTCTTGCCCCCTGCCCTTCCTCGGGTCTCATCATCAACGGTGACGAGGACAAGGTCGCGCCGATGGAGGCGGTCCAGGGCCTCGTCGACAAGCTGAAGACGCAGAAGGGCATCGTCATCGACCACGCGCTGATCCGCGGGGCCAACCACTTCTTCGAAGGCCGCGCAGACGAGCTGATCGAGACTTGCGCGAACTATCTCGACATGCGGCTCGAGGCGCTCGAGGCGGAGTAGCAGCCGTCAGGCGGCCACGGTCGAGGATTGCGGCGCCGTCGGTTCGCCGAACGCGTTTCGTGCGTCCTTGGCGATGATCGCGGCGAGCTCGATGGCGGGCGCCGGCCGTCCGAACAGGAAGCCCTGCACCTTCTTGCAGTCGTTCGACATCAGGAAATGCGCTTGCTCGGCGCGTTCCACCCCTTCCGCAAGGATATCGAGGTCGAAGGATTGGGCGGTCCCGATCAGGCTCCTGACCAGCACCTCGATCTCTGGAACCTCCCCGACTCGCTCGACCAGGCTGCGATCGAGCTTCACCGCGTCGCAGGGCGAGCGTGAGAGCAGCTTCAGCCTTGACATGTCGAGGCCGAAATCATCGAGCACGACGGCGATGCCGCGGCTCCGCAGGCGCTTCAATTGCTCGTTGACCGCCTCGGTGTTCTCCAGGAGCACGGCTTCCGACACCTCGATCCGAAGCCTCGAACCCTGGAACCCGGAGCTTGTGAGCGCGTGCAGGATCGCGCCGGCGACGTCGCCGTTGCGGAATTGCGCCAACGAAATGTTGAGCGACAGGGTGAGGTCGGAGGGCCACTCGGCAGCCGTCGCCAGCGCCGTCTGGATGATCCACTCGCCAAGCGGCTGGATCAGTCCGCTCGCGTCGGCGACCGGGATGAAGACGGTCGGTGGAACTTCGCCGAGCTTCGGATGGTTCATGCGCACCAGCGCCTCGAACCCGGTCAGCCGACGTGTGCCGAGGTCGTATTGCGGCTGGTAGTGGAGGTCGAACCAGCCCTGATGCAGGCCTTCGCTGATCGCGTGCTCCAACTGGAGCCGCGTCTCGAGCGCCATATCCATCTCGCGCGAGTAGAGGCGAACCGTGCTGCCCCCGACTTTCTTGGCGGCATGGAGCGCAAGCGACGCGCTGTGCAAAAGCTTCGCCGGATCGTCGCCGTGGTCGGGTGAGACGGCGACGCCAATGCTCGCGCTCGGCCGCGCATGGCGCGCAACCTGGGCGCAGGCGTCCTTCAAGGCCTCTTGCAGGCGGCGCGAATAGATCTCCGCGTGCCGCGCGCCCCCGGCCTCCGGCTGCATCACGGCGAATTCGTCGTCGCCAATTCGTGCGACGCGATCCGCGCGGTCGACGAGGACGAGCAGGCGTTCGCTGACGAGCTTCAGGAACGCATCGCCCTCCGCTTCGCCAAGCACTTCATTGACGGCGCGGAAGCGATCGATGTCGACGACGTGGACGGCGAGCTGCCGGCCCGACTTGACATGCGCATCGAGTTGGCTCGCGAGCATGCGCAGGAAATCCTGGCGACCGCCGAGGGCGATCGCCGCATCGGCGTAAGCCGCCGGCGTCTTGCGTCGGCTCGGGCCGAAGCGGCGAAAGAGCACGAACGCCAACCCGGCGACGACGATGGCCGCTGCGCCGGCCATCGACACGAAAGACAGGGCTCCGGAGTGCGAGGATGCGCGCCACGGCGCCGAGGACAATGTCGTCCATCCTCGTCACAGTCGCGGCATAGCCGGCGACGAGAACGAGTGCGATCGCGAGCAGGATGAGTTTCAGACGGGTCTCTCGTCCGGTTTCCTCGTCCTGGCTCCTTGGAATGGGACCGCGAAGCATGGCCAGCCGTTTCAGAACCCAACGAACCCTGGCGGAATTGTTCACGGGAAAGCTTGATCTGAGGTTAACCGAGTATTTTTGGTCGGCTTAATCGCCCCCCGGTCTGCGGCGCCGGGACGCCGGTCGTCATTGGATACGAGAGCGGCAGCCGCTCGGCGGCGCGGACCGCGAGGAAGGCAAAGGCCTGGGCTTCCGTGGCGTCGCCGTCGAATCCGAGCGTCTCGATCGGATCGATGGGAATGCCCTCCAGGGCTTCGGCGAGGAGCCGCATGAGCGCGACGTTATGGCGCCCGCCGCCTGAGGCATAGCAGGCGGCCGGTCGCGCCGGCAGCAGTGGAAGTGCTGAGGCGGCGGCGCGCGCGGAAAAGTGCAGAAGCGTCGCCGCGCCGTCCGCATCGGAGAGGCTCGTGGGTAGAAGTGCCGCAAACGCGTCGCGATCGAGCGATTTTGGCGGCGGCAAAGCGAAATAAGGATGGGCGAGAAGCCGCGCCAGGATGGTCTCAGACGGCGTGCCGCGCGTGGCAAGCCGGCCCTCCGCGTCGAATGGCTGCCCCGTGCGCGCGAACGTCCAATCGTCGAGGAGCGAATTTCCAGGTCCCGTGTCGAACGCGATCAGCGCGCCGTCGGCACCGACATAAGTGACGTTGGCGACGCCGCCTATGTTGAGGAAGAGGACCGGCGGGGTAAGCCTCGCCGTCTCCGCGAGGGCGCGATGGAAGACCGGGGCGAGCGGCGCCCCCTGCCCTCCGGCCGCCATGTCGTCGGCGCGGAAGTCCCAGACGACCGGAATGCCGAGCCGCTCGGCGAGGCGGGCGCCGTCGCCGATCTGCACGGTCAGCGTCTTTTCAGGGTCGTGGAACACGGTCTGGCCGTGAAACCCGACGATATCGATGCCGATCGCGGCAATCCCCTCGGCCGCGAGGAACGCTTCCACCGCTTCGGCATGGCGGCGCGTGACGAGCTCTTCGGCCTTCGCAAGCACTCCCGGCCGGGCGCTGCGGTCGCTGAGCCCGCGCGCGTCCCGCACCGCGTGACGGAAGATTTCGCGGTCGGCCTCCTCGTAGGGAAAGGTGCGCGCCGGTCCGAATGCCGCAACGCGCTCCCCGTCCGTCTCGATCAGCGCCACGTCGACGCCGTCGAGCGACGTGCCGCTCATGAGGCCGATCGCGCGCCTGACCCTCGCCACTTCGGAGAATCCTGCTTTGGCCCGCGATTCCCAGGGGCCGATCCACATGCTAAGAGCCGCCGGAAACTGGCACGCCGCCCACGCAGACCGCAAGCATGACGACCTTCCGTTCCGATTTCCTTCACACGCTCGAAGAGCGCGGATTCATCCACCAATGCTCCGATCCGGCCGGCCTCGACGCGCATTTCGCCGCGGGCTCGGTGACCGCCTATGTCGGCTACGACTGCACCGCGCCATCGCTCCACGTCGGGAGCCTTGTGTCGATCATGATGCTCCGCTGGCTGCAGCAGACCGGCGGCAAGCCGATCACGCTGATGGGCGGCGGCACCACGCGCGTCGGCGACCCGTCGGGCAAGGACGAGACGCGCCGCATTCTGAGCGTCGAGGATATCGAAGCGAACAAGCAAAGCCTGAAATCCGTCTTCGCGCGCTTCCTCCGCTTCGAGGGGTCGAACGCGGCGGTCATGCCCGACAACGCGGAGTGGCTGGCGCCGCTGAATTACATCGACTTCCTGCGCGATGTCGGACGCCATTTCTCCGTCAACAGGATGCTGAGCCAGGATTCCGTGAAGCTCCGGCTCGACCGCGACCAGGAGCTTTCCTTCCTCGAATTCAACTACATGATCCTGCAGGCCTACGACTTCGTCGAGCTGTACCAGCGGCGCGGCTGCATTCTGCAGATGGGCGGCTCTGACCAGTGGGGCAACATCGTGAACGGCATCGAGCTCGGCCGCCGCATGGGGGCGGAGCAGCTCTACGCCTTGACCTGCCCACTGATCACGACGGCGTCGGGCGCCAAGATGGGCAAGACCGCGCAAGGCGCGGTCTGGCTCAACGCCGCGCAGCTTACCGCCTACGACTACTGGCAGTTCTGGCGCAACACCGAGGACGACGACGTCGGCCGCTTCCTCCGCCTCTTCACCGATCTTCCGCTTGCCGAGATCGCGCGGCTCGAGGCGCTTGCCGGCGCCGAGATCAACGACGCGAAGAAGGTTCTCGCCACGGAAGCGACGGCGCTGCTGCACGGCAAGGACGAGGCCGAGAAGGCCGCGGATACGGCGCGCCGGACCTTCGAGGAAGGCGGCACCGGCGAGGCGCTCCCCTCGATCGATGTGCCGCGCGCGGCGCTTGAGACCGGCCTCGGCCTCCCCGCGCTCTTCGTGCAGGCCGGGCTCGCCGGTTCGAACGGCGAGGTGCGTCGCGCCGTCGCCAACAATTCCGTCAGCGTCAACGACGTCCGCGTGACGGACCCGCAGCGCAAGGTCACGACAAAGGACATCAACGCCGAGGGCGTGGTGAAGCTGTCGCTCGGCCGCAAGAAGCACGCGCTCGTCGTTCCGGGCTGAACGCGGCGCGATCTACCGGTATTCGAAGACCTTGCGGAAGATGCCGGGCGCGATCGCCGAGATCGGGTTCATGACGAGCTTCGGATCGTCGAGCGGTCCGTAGAGCTTGTAGGTGATGCCGACGAGTTCCTCGTTGCGCCCGCCGCCGAGGATGGCGCCGAGGATCGGGATCGCCCCGGCGATATTGTTGATGCCGAAAGCCGGGATGAAGGTCCCGTTGATGGCGAGCTTGCCGCCGGGCAGATTGATGGTGCCGCTCGCGGTCGCCCCGAGCGCCGCGCCGCGGAGCGCGGCGTCGTTGACTTGAATGACCCAGCCGTTCTGGGTGAAAGGTATCCTGAGCTGAGTGAAGCGGAGGTCGCTGCCTGCCGCCTGCGCGTAGGCCTGCGCCGGACTGTCCTGCCGCGCCGGGGGCGGCCTGACCGCCTGGTCGAGCGCCGTCTCGTTGACCAGCCGGAAGTCGCTCATCACGGCGACGCCGGAGCCCGCGCTGCCGATCGGACCGCTATAGTCGATGACGAGGTTGCCGCCCGCGACCCGGCCGTAGATTCCGGCGAAGCGGATGAGCGCGCCGCCGCCATCCGCGAAGAGCCTGAGCACGCGCATGTTGCCTTCGTGCCCGACCGTCCACTCGAACGGCTCGTTGCTGTTGGTGAGCCCCTTCAGCGCGACCGCATCGAGCCCTTTGGCAGTCACCGTCATCTGCCCGGAGACGTTGGTGAGTGCCACGTCGTTTTGACCGGTGACCGAGCTGATGGCGAGCGTAACGTGGACCGGGAATATGTCGGCGTCGTTGCTGACGAGGTTCTTGTTGCTCACGCCGCCGATGATGCCGCGTGCGTCGAGACTCGCGCCGGTCACGTTGACGTCGTAGCCGTTTCCGTTCGCCGTTGCCGTGAGCGCAAGCTGATCACCCGACCTGAGGACGAGCTTGTCGAGCTGCATGGACTTCACCCGCCCGTCGAGCCCGAGAGATAGCCCGCCGCGCGCCTCGAAGCCCTTCCCCGACAACAGGAAGTTCGTGATCTCGATTCCCGTCTTGGTCTTTTCCATGACGAAGCTGGCAGTCGCCGGCACGCCTGGCCCCTTCTCCCAGCCGAGAAACGGCAGGCTGATGCGGGCCTGCTTCAGGTCCAGCGCGACTTGCTGAAGCGGTTCGCCGGAATGGGTGAGCGAGGCAAGAATCGGCCCGTTGAGCAGTTTGCCGAAGTTGAAGCCGAGGCGCTTGCGCGCCGCGTCGTCGAGCTCAACGGTAACCGCGGAAGTGTCGGGCGCGGCCGCCCCGAGGATGAGGTTCACCGAGGCGTCGAATCCGTCGAGCTTGCCGAGCCCCTTCACCGTGTAGCTCTTGGGGCTGCCCTCCAGAACCAGGTCCGCGTTTTCGATCTTGCGGTCTTCGATCGGAGTCTTGCTGGTGAACTTGCTGAGCGTCAGGCGGAAGGTCGGGATGACGTCGGCAAAATCGCTCTCGTAGATCGGGATGTTGGCGTCGAGCGACAGTGCCGCGTCTCCTGAAATGCTGTCAGGCACGATCCCATGGTCGCTCGCGATGTGGAGCGGCGGCGTATTGGAGACGGCGGCGAGAGCCGCCGCCGGGCCGGCGAGCTCGAGGTGAAGATCGCCGCGGGGCTCGGTGCGGCCGAGCTCCGGGATGATGAGCGTCGTCCCGCCGGCGTGCAGATCGCCCTTGCCCGCGACCTGCATGACCCCGGCCTGCGCCCAGATGCTGGCGGTCGCGCTGCCGAAGGTGATGCCGCCGAGCGCATTCTTGATCGTCGGAAAGGTCGGGATCGGCGAGAACTCGACGTCCTTGAAGGGCACCGTGCCGACGAGCGCGCTATCGGGCAGCACCTTGCCGCGCGCCTGCGGGCCTATGTGATCGGGCGACAGCGCGATCGTCAGCGTCGCCGGGCCGATCATTCCGCCTTTGACGTTCAGGTCGAACCACCGCCGCGTCTTCACCGCTACGAAGGGTGGCCACAGCGCGCGCACGACCGCTGCCGGCATCTGGCTGATGGAAAGCGCAAAGGAAAGGCCCGGCGTCGGTCCGGCGAGGCTCGCCTGCCCGATCACCGAGGCCGTGCCGTCCGACGTCGTCAGATCGAAGCGCTCGACATGAACGCCGATATCGGACGAGCTCAGGCGCAATATCCCGCCGCCGCCGACAAGCTGCACTGTCTTGGCGTCGCCGATCGGGGTCGGAAGCGCGCCGCCGCGCACGCTGCAGGCCACCGTGGCGTTGCCCAAATCGGTGAGGTCGGCGACGCCGTCAAGCTGTATCCGGCCGGTCTGCGTGCCGATTTCGGCATTCGGGATCGACAGTTGGTTGCCGGTCGCCGCAAGCACGAAGTTGAGGGCGGTCGCCTTGAGCAGCACCTCGTCCTTGCCGTTCATCGAGAACTGGCCCTCGCCGGTCGAGATAACGCCGCGAAGACCGGTGAAGCTGCCGTCCTTCGCCTCCGTCATCCGTGCCTGCAGCGTCACGGCGGCGTGGAAATAGGGGCCGCCGTCCGCCCCCGAGAGCCGCGGGGCGAGCGTGGCGACCGGGAGATCCGTGACATCGACTGCGACGGTGGATTCGCCGGCCTGGGTGACGCGCCGCTCCACCGTAAGGTCCCATTCTTTGCCGCTATTTGCGACGAGCTGCATGCGCGCCTTGCTGCGGCCTTCGCCGAGCGGCGCCCAGTTCGCGCCCGCCACCTTGAGCGCCGGGCCGGCGAAGCGGGTCTGGTCGTCGAGATGGATCGTCGCGTCGCGGATGACCACTTCCTGGAGGCCGGCGTCGCGCATGATCGTGTCGGCCTTCAGCACCTGCTCCATGAAGGCCGCACTGGCATTGCGAATGAGGTCGGCGCCGCTGCCCTCGCGGGCCACGCGCGGCACGGCCGAAACGCCGATGGTCAATCCCGATGCCGTTACCGTGCGAAGGTCGATCTTGCCGCCGAAGAGCACCGAGACCGTCGTGCTCGTCGTCAGTTCCTGGGCGGAGACTGCCGCCATGCCCGGGATCGAGAGCTCCAGGCTTTTGATGCGAAGGATGATCCCCTCGGAGGCGCGATAGGCCACCGCCGTCGCCGCCACCTTCACGCGCGCGCCTTGAGGAAGGCGGCTTTCGAGCGCGGCTTCGACGCGGCCGGACAAGAATCCGAGGTTGATCGAGGCATGGGTCACCTGCCAGGCGAGTCCGCCGACCGCTACGACGAGCAGGACGAAGACGATCCCGGCCGCTGCGGCGACGTGACGGAACATCGATCGCCGATGCACCGCAACGACGAGCTCGGGGTCCTCTATGGGGTGAGTGACCTTCAGCATGTCCTTTTCTGACGCGCGGTGGAGCTTGTGGTGACGGGCCTTTTCCACTTTATACGATTCAGGCCGGCGGGGCAGTGTTCTCTGTGATGCCCGCCAGGAACCCGGTTGGCGCGCAAAGATGACCCGAGGATGGCGATGACGACGACACTTCAGGAAGGCGATAAGGCGCCCGATTTCGATCTCCCCGCGGATGGCGGCGGGCGCTTCCGCCTGAGCGGCGAGCGGGGTCGGCCGGTTATCGTCTACTTCTATCCAAAGGACGATACGTCGGGTTGCACGAAGGAGGCGATCGATTTCAGCGCCGGCAAGCCCGAATTCGACCGCCTGAAGGCGCTTGTCGTCGGCGTCTCCCCCGACGCCCCGGGCTCGCACGACAAGTTCAAGGCGAAGCACGGCCTTTCGGTTCTGCTTGCCGCCGACGAGGAGAAGACGGCGGCCGGCGCCTACGGCGTGTGGGTCGAGAAGTCGATGTATGGGCGCAAATATATGGGCGTGGAGCGCTCCACCTTTCTCGTCGACCGTGACGGCGTGATCGCCAAGGCGTGGCGGAACGTAAAAGTCCCGGGGCACGTCGAAGAGGTTCTCGCCGCCACGCGGACGCTTGCCTCAAAGCCTGCCAAGGCCACCAGGCGGAGCTGAGACAAGGGATCGTTAACCTTGACGAACCATGATCGCCGCACCAAATCCTCTGCGCTCCGGTCATGGTCCACCCAAGCCAGCGAAACGCCCTCTATTCCGCCAGAAACTCGACGTGGCAGCTGACTTTTCGCCGCGGCGACACCATGCGGAGCTACCGCATCCGGCCATGGCTGGCGGGCCCGGTGCTCGGCGTTTTCGCGTTCCTTCTCGTCGCCTATGTCGGGGCGACTGCCTATCTCTTCTGCCGCGACGGCCTCCTCGACGCCGCCGTGTCGCGCCAAGTGAAGATGCAATATGCCTACGAGGATCGGATCACTGCCCTCAGGGCCGAGCTCGACCGGCTGACCAGTCGGCACGCCGTGCAGACTGAAGGGGTCGAGCAGCAACTCTCCTCCCTTCTCCAGCAGCAGGCGCTGATCGAGCAGCATCAGACCGAGCTTGACGGTCTGGTCGACCGGGCGCGCTCGGCGGGACTTGGCATTGCCGAGGGCGAGCCGCGCGTGCCGCAGGCGCGGCCCGACGATCAGGCGAAGGCTGCCGGCAACGCCGATGCCGCACCGCTTGGCTATGAGCCAACGGGGCCGACCGATGGCGACGGTGACGTGATCTCGCGCACGCTCCTCGATCGGACCGGGAGCGAGGCGGCGCCCGCGCTGAACCGCAACATCCGGCCGATCCTTTCCCATGTAGGGGCCTCGCTCGACGCCACGCAGTCCACGCAGTCGGACGCCTTGAACGCACTGAGTGCGGCTGCTGCCCGCAAGGCTGAGCGGGTGGCGACTGCTTTGAGCGCTATCGATCCGAAAATCGCCAAGTCCACCGACGGCAGCAGCGGACCGCAGGGCGGTCCCTTCGTTCCCGTCGAAGGGCTCCATTTCGTTGAGCGGGTCGCGCTGCTCGGTCGGACGCTCGACGACCTCGATTCCCTGGGCAAGGCGGCTGCGGCGCTGCCGCTCGGCATGCCGGTCAAGGCGCTCTATGAATCGAGCCCCTTCGGGTTCCGCGTGGACCCGTTCCTGAAGCGCCCGGACTTCCATCCGGGGATCGACCTCGTCGCCGATCCCGGAACGACAGTCTATGCCACGGCGGCCGGCACCGTTGCGACGGCGGGCTGGAACGGCGGCTACGGTCAGATGGTGGAGATCAATCATTCGGACGGCATCGCCACGCGCTACGGGCATCTCTCCGAAATTCTGGTGTCGGTTGGAGAGCACGTCGACGCGGGGACGCCGATCGGCCGCGTCGGCTCGACCGGGCGCTCGACCGGCCCGCATCTCCACTACGAGACGCGGCGCGATGGCGAGGCCGTCGATCCGGCGCTCTATCTCGCCGCCGGCAAGGCGCTCCACGGCGGTCCTAGAGGCGTCAGGGCGGCCAGGTCGCCGGCACTGCCTCAAAGGCCTGTCTCATGAACCCTGACGTTTTGACCCATTTGCCGTTCGGGTCGGGAAACGTTGTCGCGGTGTCGCTCGGCGGCATGTAGTCGCCGTGATCGTAGTTATCGGTATCGGGGATCTGCCAGGGCGGAACCGTCGCGCCGATCGGCTCGGGCGGTCCGTGGCGGCCAGTGCGGAGCGGAACGGACTTGGTGCAGGCTGAGAAGGTCGGCGATCGGATCGCCGATCGGATAGGCGAGCTCAGCACGTGGTCCTTGCGCGACGCGAGAACGGAGATGACGTCGGCGTTGGCGAAGGCCGCCGCATATTCCTTGCTCAGGCAATTGTCGTCGACAGCCGCCGCGGTCACGCAGACGGAGCGCGCCTTGCGGCCGAGATTCTTCACCGCCTCGAGCACCACCCGCGCCCCGAGGCTATGTGACACGAAGGAAAAGCTCCGGGCTTTGCCGAGCCGGCTGATTGCAGAAGCGCGCGACCCGGCGTCCGCAATCCTTCGCCTCGCCCGCCCTCGAACGGGTAGTTCACCGCCGGAATCCAGAAGTCGCCCGGCCACAGCACGCCGACGAAGAGTGCCGAAGGCGGCAGGTTCAACATGGCTTCGAGCCGGCCGAGGGCGCGGACGCCGTGCTCGAGGTCGACGTTGAAGCCGTGCGTTGCGAGCAGGACGTCGCGGCCGCGCGGCCCGCGTCACGAAGGCGTCGTCCGGCAAGATTCCTTGAGGCTGAGCGCCGGCTCGGCACCCCCCTCAAGAAAGCTCGGGTTCTTCACCCCGCCGGCAACAGGCTGCTGGCGGAGCGTCATATAGACGGTCATCGCCGCTCAGCCTCGCACCGACTTGAAGGCGTTCACCGCCGTCGTGATCGCGCTGGTCAGGTCTTTTGCGATCGGCGCGAGCGGCACTGAAATGACGCCGACGAGGAGTGCCACGGCGAAGTTGCTTCGAGCCGACATATGCACCGAGTGACCCACCGACGACCACCCAGCCGCCGACTGCCGCGAGAATGATGGCAAACGCGCCAGCCACGACCCGCGAGGTGTTTCGGTATCGCTGCTCGGCGCACTCGAAGCCCGCATCGAGCTGCGCGTCGATGGTGGCGTCGAAGCGGCCCAGCACGCCGAGCTCCTGTGGCGTGAGGTCAGCGCCGGAGGCGACCTTGGTCGCGGCGCTCTGCAGCGTGGCGGCGTCGACGCCCGGCGCGCCCGCTGCAAGGGCGGTCGCAGTCGCCGGCGTCAGCCCGAGACGGATCAGGGCCTTGACGGCGGCCTTCTGGTCGTCCTTCGCGACGCCGTTGATCCAGTTCGCGTGGACCGTCGCGTAGGGGTTCTGTGCATCGACGAGCCGCAACGCCGCTTCGTAAGGCGCGACCGCCGCCTCGATGAAGCTGAAGCCGATATTCGACACCCCGCCGCGATAGGCCTTGGTGGCGTCGACGAGTGCGAAGGCGGCGGTACCGAGGGCGCTGATCGCGGCAAGGATCGCGCCAATTCTTGAGGGGTCGAGATCCATCTTACCCTCCCTGGCAAGAGACGACCGCGAGCACGATCCCGACGCTTCCCGCCTGTTCTTGGATAAGATCACGCTCCGGCGATTGAGACTCGGCCAAAAGCCCACCAAACGCAAGAGTTGTAGTCGCGTGCAACGAGCGAGATAGGAGCGTCCGCCGAGGCGGGCGACCCTAGGACAGCTCGGCGCCCTCGCCTGCCCCTTCCCCGGCTTGCCGGTGATGCGTTGCGCGAGCGAGGCCTCCATGAAGCTGTCCAGGTCGCCGTCGAGCACGTTGCCGGGCGAGGTGCTCTCCACCCCGGTGCGCAGGTCTTTTACGAGCTGATAGGGCTGCAGCACGTAGGAGCGGATCTGGTGGCCCCAGCCGATTTCGGTCTTGGCCGACTCCACAGCCATCGCCGCCTCTTCGCGCTTCTTCAGTTCCGCCTCGTAGAGCCGCGAGCGCAGCATCTCCCACGCCGTCGCGCGGTTCTTGTGCTGCGAGCGCTCGCTCTGGCAGGCGACCTGGATGCCGGTCGGGATATGCGTCAGCCGGACGGCGGAATCCGTCGTGTTGACATGCTGCCCGCCGGCGCCGCGACGAGCGATAGGTGTCGATGCGCACGTCGCCCTTCGTTGATCTCCACCTTGATGGAATCGTCGACCACCGGATAGACCCAGACGCTGGCGAAGCTCGTGTGCCGGCGCGCGTTTGAATCGAAAGGCGAGATGCGCACCAGCCGGTGCACGCCGGATTCGGTCTTCAGCCAGCCATAGGCGTTCCCGCCCTTGATCAGGAGCGTCGCCGACTTGATGCCGGCCTGCTCGCCGTCCTGGATTTCGAGAACCTCGACCTTCGAGCCGCGCCGTTCCGCCCAGCGCGTGTACATGCGCAGAAGCATCTCCGCCCAGTCCTGGCTTTCGGTGCCGCCCGGCGCCGGCGTGGATTTCCAGATAGGCGTCGTTGTGGTCGGCCTCCCCGGAGAGCAGCGTCTCGACCTGCTGCCGCGCCATCATGCGCGCCAGGCGCTCGATCTCGCGCTCCGCTTCGCTCGACGATCGCCTTGTCGCCGTCGGCCTCGCCGAGCTCGATCAGGCCGATATTGTCGGCGAGCTCGCGCTCGGCCGTCTTGACCGCCGAGATCGCATCGTCGAGGTGCTGCCGCTCGCGCATGACGGCCTGCGCCTCCTCCGGCCTGTTCCAGAGGTCGGGGCTCTCGACGCGGACGTTCAGCTCCTGAAGCCGGCGTCGGCGACGTCCCAGTCAAAGATGCCTCCGGATCAGCGCGACCGCGTCGCGGATTTCGTCGACAAGCGCCTGCGTTTCAGCTCGCATTCAAGTCTCCCTGCCGGCTATCCCGTGAATGAAGAGCACGGAAAACGCGCCCCGCGTCTCGGCTCCATAGATCGGGACCTGCGACCGGTTAGTAAAGCCCGCCGGTTCCCGACGAAACGGCGCGGTCGGCGTCGGGCGAGACGGTTTGCGGGATGCCCATCGAGTCCTGGTAGCCGATGATCGAATAATTGGAGGGCGGCGCCGTTCCGGGCTTGAAGGCCTCGAGAATGACGTTGGGGTCGCCCGGCTGGGCGCGGAGCCCGGTGCGTCGGTCGACCGGGATCAGCTGGATGCCGGGCGGAGCCTGGAACTCCTTCGGCGGTTCGTCCTTCAGCGCCACCTTCATGAATTCGGTGAAGATCGGCGCGGCGAGCAGGCCGCCGGTCATGCCATGCCCCATCGGCGTCGGCTTGTCGAAGCCGACGAAGACGCCGCAGACGAGGTCGGGCGAAAAGCCGACGAACCAGGCGTCCTTCTCGTCGTTGGTCGTGCCGGTCTTGCCGGCGATCGGCTTGCCGACCCCCTGCACGACCGTCGCGGTGCCGCGCTGCACCACGCCCTCCATCATCGAGGTGATCTGGTAGTCGGTCATCGGGTCGAGCACCTGCTCGCGATTGTCGATCAGCGTCGGCTCCGGCTGGCCGGTCCAGCTCGCCGCGTCGCAGCCCTCGCATTGGCGCTGGTCGTGCTTGTAGATCGTGCGGCCGAAGCGGTCCTGGATGCGGTCGATCAGCGTGGCGTTGACCTTGCGCCCGCCGTCGGCGATCGTCGCGTAGGCGGTGACAAGGCGCATCACCGTGGTCTCGCCGGCGCCGATCGCCATTGGCAGATAGGGCGCGAGGTTGTCGTAGATGCCGAAGCGCTTGGCGTATTCGACGATGAGCGGCATGCCCATGTCCTGCGCCAGCCTGACCGTCATGACATTGCGCGATTTCTCGAGCCCTGTCCTGAGCGTCGCCGGCCCGAGGAATTTGCCGCCGTAATTCTGCGGTTGCCAGATCTGGTCGCCGGATTGGATTTCGATCGGCGCGTCCATCACCACCGAGGACGGCGTGTAGCCGTTGTCGAGCGCCGCGGAATAGACGAAGGGCTTGAATGCGGAACCCGGCTGCCGCCACGCCTGCGTCGCGCGATTGAACTCGCTTTCGGCGAACGAGAAGCCGCCCTGCATGGCGAGCACGCGGCCGGTATGCGGGTCCATCGCAACGATGGCCCCCTCGATCTCAGGCACCTGGCGAAGGCTGAACGTGCCTGGCTGGTCGGCGACGGCTTCGACGTAGACCACATCGCCGGGCTTCAGCACCGAGGCGACGTTGGTCGATCCGCGCTTTGCCCATTTCATCTCGGAAAGCGGGATCGTGCCCTTTTCACGCGCGTTTGACAGCTGGCCGCTTGGCAGGGTCGGTGGCTGCAGCCCGATCGTCGCCGCGTCCTTGCCCGCGTCGAGCACCACCGCAAGCCGCCATTCGGGCATGTCGGAGAGCGCCGTCACCTGCCCAAGCGGCACCCCCCAGTCGCCCGAAACGTCGATCGTTGCGACGGGGCCGCGATAGCCGTGCGCCTGATCGTATCGTTCGAGGCCGTCCTGCAGCGCCCTGCGGGCGAGCACCTGCAGATTCGGATCGAGCGTGGTGCGGACCGAGAGCCCGCCCTCGTAGAGCTTCTTCGCTCCGTACATGTCGATCAACGTACGGCGCACCTCTTCCTCGAAATAATCGGAGGCGAAGAGGTAGTTTCCATGCGGGCGCAGCGTCACGTCGAGCGGCGTCTTCTTCGCCGCTTCTCCGTCGGAGGCGCGGATGTAGCCGTTCTCGACCATACGGTCGATCACCCAGTTCCGCCGCTCGATCGCGCGCTCTTTGTCGCGGAACGGATTGTAGTTCTCCGGCGCTTTCGGCAGCGCGGCGAGATAGGCCGCTTCCGAGATCGTCAGCTGATTGACCGCCTTGTCGAAATAGTTGAGCGAGGCGGCCGCAATGCCGTAGGAGCCGAGCCCGAGATAAATCTCGTTCAGATAGAGCTCGAGAATCTTGTCCTTCGAATAGGCCTGCTCGATCCTGAGTGCGAGCAGCACCTCCTTGAACTTGCGCGAGTAGGAGACCTCGTTCGAGAGCAGGAAATTCTTCGCCACCTGCTGCGTGATCGTGGAGGCGCCGATCGGGCGCTTGCCGGAGCCGCGGTTGCGCAGGTTGACGACCGCCGCCCGGATGATGCCCGGGATGTCGACGCCCTCATGCTGGTAGAAGTTCTTGTCTTCCGCCGAGATGAACGCCGCCTTGACAAGATCCGGAACGGCCTGGATCGGAAGATAGAGCCGCTGCTCGTGGGCATGCTCGGCCATCAGCTCGCCGTCCGCCGCGTGCACGCGCGTCATGACAGGCGGCTCGTACTGCGCCAGGTTGTCGTAGTTCGGCAGGTCGGCGTTGAACGTCTGCAGGAGAACGCCCGCGGCCACAGCGAGACTGAGCAGCATGAAGGCTCCTATCCCGAATATGTAGCCAAGGATTCTTAATAGCATAAGTCAGGTCGCCCTGCATGAATCAGGCAATCCTTGCCCTACCCGATTTGCCGACTTTTATGATGGAACTGAGGCGGAAATCCAGGGAGTTCGTTGGCATTGCGGCACTTTTTGATGCGCTGCCGCGATGTTGTCGAATTGCCACTCGGCTCACTGCACCGCCGTTTCCCGCGCATGCAGGAAGGTCTCGATCGCCTGCGCCACCCCGGCCGCCTCATCGGCCGGCCATTTGTCGGACTTGAACATCTTCTCATCGTCCGGGTTGGAGAGGTAGCCGAGCTCAAGCAGCACGGAAGGCACGTCCGGCGCCCGCAGCACCCGGAAGGCGGCCCTTCGCCACGGATTGTTGTTCAGCGTGACGTCGCCGTGCATGTCGCCGATGAGCGACTTCGCAAAGCGCACCGAGATGTTCTTCGTTTCGCGGCGCGCGAGGTCGAAGAGGATGTCTGCGACGTCGTTGGGCTGATCCTCGAGCGCCAGGCCGGCGAGGATGTCGGAGCGGTTTTCCTGTTCGGCGAGCGCCTGCGACAGCGCGTCGGAGGCGTCCTCCGAAACCGTATAGACCGTCGCTCCGCGCACGTAATCCTGGCGGACGGTGTCGGCGTGGATGGAGACGAAGAGCGCCGCGTGATGCTTGCGCGCCACATCGACGCGATCGGCAAGCGACAGGAACGTGTCGTCGTCGCGCGTCAAGACCGGCTCCACCTTGCCGCTCACCTTGAGCAGGCTAACGAGCTCCAGCGAGAATTTCAGCGTGATGTTCTTCTCAAGCGTCCCGTCTTTGCCGACCGCGCCCGAATCGATGCCGCCGTGACCGGGATCGATGACCACCACCGGCAGGCCGGTCTCGGCGACCGGGCCCTGCTCCGGCGGCGCATTGCTGCTCTCGGCTTCGATCCGCGCCGGGCGGTCCTTCAGCACCGCCGCCTCGAAGGCCGCCGCAGAGGTCGGCACCATGTCGACGACGAAACGCGCCGGCTCCGTATCGATCGGGTCGAGCACGAAGCTGTTGACGACCTGGACCGGCCCGGTGAGGTCGAGCACGATGCGGGCCTTGCCGGGCGCGATCAGCCCGTAGCGATAGTCGCTGATGAGGCCCCGCCCGTCGCCGGGCTTCGTCGCCTTGTCGAAGTTCACGTCCGGCATGTCGATCACCAGCCGGTCCGGATTGGAGAGCCTGAGAAGGCCGTATTGGGGGCTTTGCTCGAGATCGACGACAAACCGCGTTCGGCTCGGATCGCCGACGATGCGCATGCCGCCCACGTGGTTGGCCGGCGCGCTGCCGGCGACCTGCGCGAAGACGGCGACAAGCAAAGCGACGACGGCAAGACGCACGATCAGGCGCATCGGCAACGGGACCTCCGCTGCCTCCATCGCCCGACTTCGTGTCTCTGACAAGGCTGAAGGCGCGGATTGTGATAAACCGCTGCGGTTGTGTCACGCCAGCGAATCCGCCCGGTCTCGGGCGACGGAGAACGCGCGGCGCGGCCGGAAGCCGGCTCTTCACGACTTCGTCAGTCGGATAAGAGAGTGATCGTTAGGCTCGCCGGCGGGTCGGCGCTTGCATTCGTGCGAGAGCGTTCCTAATAGAGTCGGCGACGGATTCCTCCTTGGCCTGAGACCGGGCGCGGAAGTGACGCGACCTGTTCGCCAGCCGCAATTTACCGGGCCTCAGCCAGGTCGAAGACGGGCTCTCATGCCGCAAGGCATGCGAGCCGTGATCGCGGGACGCTAGTCCCGGCTGCCCCGAAAGGCCCGCCGATGCATTTCCGGCACCCGACATCCACCCACCCGCGCAGCGGTCCGGCGCTTGGCCGGCCCCGTGGCGGCGGACTTGTCGGGCCGGAATACACGCGCAGGATGCGCCTTTCGCCCATCAACAGAATTGGACCCGATGTCGCCCGCGGCACTTGGCGCCTGGGTCCGGAGTTGATTTTTCCATGTCAAACAAGATGCTCATCGATGCGACCCACCCGGAGGAAACCCGGGTCGTCGTGCTACGCGGCAACCGTGTTGAGGAGTTCGATTTCGAGGCGGCGGAACGCCAGCAGCTCAGAGGCAACATCTATCTTGCCAAGGTAACGCGGGTCGAGCCGTCGCTGCAGGCGGCCTTCGTCGACTACGGCGGCAACCGCCACGGCTTTTTGGCCTTCTCCGAAATCCATCCCGACTATTATCAGATCCCCTTTGCCGATCGGCAGGCGCTGCTCGAAGAGCAGGCGCTCGACGATGCCGAGGAGGCCGCCCGCGACGATGAGCGGGCCGACCGGCGCGAGGCGGAGGAATCACGGCGCGACGCGGCCGGGGATTCGTCTGAAGGTGAAGCCGCCGAGGATCCTGAGGACGCGCCCGAGACGATCGAGGCGAGCGCCCCCGAACTTCCCGAAGAGAGTGACGAGGCTCCCGAGAGCGTCGCTGCCGGCGCCCCGGAAGAGCGCGCGACAGAAGAGAGCGCCGCGGAGACCGCGGACGCCGGCGATGCGGAACCGGCGCCGGCCGACCCGGTCGCGACGATGGCCGCCGACGTCGCGGCCCAGCCGGAAGTGAGCGAGCCGGTCGAGCCCGAGACGCAGGCCGAACCGGAGGCGGCGAACGAAAACGGCGAAATCGCCGAGCCGGAGCACGATCACGAAGAGGAAGAGAAGGTCGAAAGCGTCGGCGCGGAGGATGCGCTTGAGGAGCTGCCCGAGCGTCGCAAGCCGCGGCCCCGCCAGTACAAGATCCAGGAAGTGATCAAGCGCCGCCAAGTGCTTCTGGTGCAGGTCGTCAAGGAAGAGCGCGGCAACAAGGGCGCGGCGCTTACCACCTACCTTTCGCTCGCCGGCCGCTATTCGGTCCTGATGCCGAATACCGCGCGTGGCGGCGGCATCTCCCGCAAGATCACCACGCCGGTCGACCGCAAGCGCTTGAAGTCGATCGCCTCCGAGCTTGAAGTGCCGGAGGGCATGGGCGTGATCCTGCGGACCGCCGGCGCCAACCGCACCAAGAGCGAGATCAAGCGCGACTTCGAATATCTGCTGCGGCTTTGGGAGAACGTGCGCGAGCTGACGCTCCGTTCCTCGGCGCCGAAGCTCGTCTACGAAGAGGGGAACCTCATCAAGCGCTCGATCCGCGACCTTTATTCGCGCGAGATCGATCAGGTCGTCGTTGCCGGCGACGACGGCTACCGCGAGGCGAAGGATTTCATGCGCATGCTCATGCCGAGCCATGCGCGCAACGTCCAGCTCTACAAGGAAAGCGTCCCGATCTTTTCGCGCAGCGGCGTCGAGGCGCAGCTCGACGCGATGTTCTCCCCGCAGGTGACGCTGAAGTCCGGCGGCTACATCGTCATCAACCAGACCGAAGCGCTGGTCTCGATCGACGTGAACTCGGGGCGCTCGACGCGCGAGCATTCGATCGAGGACACCGCGCTCAAGACCAACATGGAGGCGGCGGAGGAGATTTCACGCCAGCTCCGGCTGCGCGACCTCGCGGGCCTCATCGTCATCGACTTCATCGACATGGAGGAGAAGCGCAACAACCGGTCGGTGGAGCGCAAGCTCAAGGATTGTCTCCGCGCCGATCGCGCGCGCATCCAGGTCGGGCGCATCTCGCATTTCGGGCTGCTCGAAATGTCGCGCCAGAGAATTCGCACGGGCGTCCTCGAAAGCTCCACTGTCCCCTGCCCGCATTGCCGCGGCACTGGCCAGGTGCGCTCGGTGTCGTCCTTGTCGCTGCAGATTCTGCGCGCACTTGAGGACCACCTCCTCCGCCACAGCGGGCATCATCTCCTGGTGCGGACGCGGCCCGAGGTGGCGCTCTATGTCCTCAATCAGAAGCGTCGGCACCTCGCCGAGCTTGAGGCGAGGTTCGGCGTGGTGATCTCGGTCAGCGGCGAAGCGCCCGAGAATGGCGTCGGGTATACGATCGAGCGCGGCGCAGCGGTCGCCAACCGGCCCGAGGCGACCGACGCGATCGCGATGAGCGACATGCCCGGCGTCGAAGTGTCCGAAGAGGAGATCGAGGTCGAGAGCGAAAGCGAACGCGAGTCGGAAGGCGGCGGCGAAGGTCGTGAAAGGCGCCCGCGGCGGCGCAAGCGGCGTCGCGGCAATGGCGATGACCGCCACGAGCGTCGCCACGCCGAGGCGGAAGATGGCGGGGATGCTGATGCCGATGCCGGAGAAGAGCCCGACCGGGAGCCGGCGCAAGCCGACGCCTCGGAGAGCGCGGAGGGTCGCGAGGCCCGCCGGCGTCGTCGCGGGCGGCGCGGTGGCCGGCGCCGCGGGCGCGGCCGTGAGAATGGGGAGCGCGCCGAAGACGGTCGCGGCGAATTTGCCGCCGGCGAGGCGAGCGAGGCGACAGCGACAGCCGAAGCGGCGGACGGCAGCGGCGGGGATTGGGATGAACCCGCGGCGCCGGCCGGCGAGGCCGGTGCCTACGATGCGGAACCGTTTGCCCCGGTGACGAACGAACCTGTCGCCGCGGAGCTGGCGCCGGTGGAGGAGGCAGCGTTCGAGCCGCGGCCGAGCGCGGCACAAGCTGAAGAATTGGAGCCGGTCGAGCCGGAGCCGGTGGCTCCCGCGCCGCAGCCGGAACCGGAGGATGACCGGCCGAAGCGGAGCGGCTGGTGGAATAAGCGCTCGTCTTTCTTCTAACCGGCCACAGAAACGCAGCGAGCGTCGGCTTCCCGAGTCGCCGCTCCCACTCCTCTTCACGCCGGCGCAAGCCTATGCTCGCCAGCGGGCGGGTCAGCCCGCCTGTTTCAGAGGAGCGCTCCGATGCGCATGATGGTAACGGCCCGCGTGCCGACAGTGGCGGGAAGCAAGGGGATCACAGACGGCAAGCTTCCCGAGACGATCCGTGCATTTATGGAAAAAGCCAAGCCCGAATGCGCCTATTTCGGCGCCGATGGGGGCATGCGAACGATGTGGGCCGTCGTCGACCTCAAGGAGGCCTCCGACATGCCTCCGCTGTTGGAGCGGCTCTTCATGAACCTCGAAGCGGAGATCACAGTTTCGCCGGTGATGGTCGCCGACGACCTGGTCGCTGGATTTGAGAAGCTCAAGAAGGCCTGACCCGTGAGAGGCTTCGGCGGGCTGGTCTCCGGTCCGCCGAACCGTCGGCACGCATCGGCATCGAGAGAGTGTTCGGCCGAGACGTCTGGATTCAAGGAAACAGCGGCAGCTGCAGGAGCCCGGTTGTCTCCTCCAGCCCGAAGGCGATGTTCATGTTCTGCAGCGCCTGGCCGGCCGAGCCCTTGACGAGGTTGTCGAGCACCGAGATGACGATGGCGCGGCCCGCGATGCGATCGGCGATGACGCCGATCTGCACATAGTTGGAGCCGCGCACGTTCTGCGTCTGCGGCAGCATGCCTTCCGGTGCGACATGCACGAAAGGTTCTTGCGCGTAGGCCTCGGCGAGCTTGGCGCGGAGATCGTCGGCGGTCGCGCCCTTGAGCCGCACATAGGAAGTGCAGAGCTCGCCGCGGCTCATCGGGATCAAATGCGGCGTGAAATTCACCGTGACCTTCGAGCCGGCCGCAATCCCGACCTCCTGCTCGATCTCGGGCGCGTGCCTGTGCTTTCCGACCGAATAGGGCGAAAGTCCCTCCCCGGCTTCGGTGAAGAGCGTGTTCTGTTTCAGGCCGCGGCCGGCGCCCGACACGCCGGACTTCGCGTCGATGATGATGTCGTTTGCGTCGATCAGCCCGGCCCGCACGATTGGCACGAGCGCAAGCAGTGCCGCCGTCGGATAGCAGCCCGGACAGGCGATCAGCCGCGCTGTCCGGAGCTTGTCGCGATAGAACTCGGTGAGCCCGTAGACCGCCTCGCTCTGGAGCGTCGGCGCGCGATGCTCGTGCCCGTACCATTCGGCATAGACCGCCATGTCGTGCAGGCGGAAATCCGCCGACATGTCGATGACCTTGATCTTCGGATTGGCGGCAAGAACCGCCGCGGTGATCTCCTGCGTCGTGCCGTGCGGGAGCCCGCAGAAGACGGCGTCGAGCTTCGTCCAATCGACCTTCTCCCACCCGGTGAGGCGCGGCAGGTCGAGCATGAAGAAGTGCGGAAAGACCTCCGCCATCGCCTTCCCCGCGTGGGTATTGGCGGTGAGCGCGGCGATTTCGAGGTTCGGATGCCGCGCGGCAAGGCGCACGAGGTCGGCTCCGGTATAGCCGGACGCGCCGAGGACGCCGATCCTGATCGTGCTCATTGCCATGGCTCCGCGGGAAAACGCGGCTCGCGGTCTAGCGGCTTGGTCCTCCCGAGTAAACGTCAGGAGAGCCCGATCCCCGTCTCGCGCTGGAAAATGATGAGGTCGAGCGAGGGTGCGGCCTCTCGTCCGCCGATCTCCGTCAGCAGGCAATGCGCCTGCCCGCGGTGATGCGTCTGGTGATTGAAGAAATGCCCGAGCGCCGGCGCGAGCTTCTGGGTGATATCGACCGGCCGGACGATGGTGCGGTAGCTGAAGGTGCCGGCGATCGTCTCTGCGTCGAGCGTGTCGATGTAGCCGCTGATCCGCACATCCTCCGCCGCACGCGCCGCTCGGAGCGTCCGCGAAATCGTCGTAAGGCACCGCATCAAGGTCGGTGTAGGTCGGCCCCTCTCCGCTGAAGCGGCGCATCCAGATGCGGTCGGCGACGACGAGATGATTGAGCGTGCGGTGGACGGAGCCGAAGAAGGCGCCGCGCTCGGCGCGATAGTCGGCGTCGCTTACGGCCGCTGCGGCGCCGTAAAGCCGCTGGTTGGCCCACGCATTGTAGGCGGCGAACATCTGGAAATAGTCGGGCGTCACGCGTCTCTCTCTTCGCTTTCTTCAGCCGGCAATGCCTCGGCGATCGGCCGCACGAGGTCGGGCATGTTCTCCCGGATCGTCGCGCCGATCGTGCGATAGTGCTTTGCGCGCGGGTCGCTCGCGCGGAAAGCGAGCGCGACGGTTCGAAAGGCGCGCGGATCGTCGATCGGCGTGTAGCGCAAAAGCCCATCGAAGGTCTCGCGGCTTTGTGCGGCAAGCGCCGGGATGAGCGAGCAGCCGGCGCCGGCCGCGACCATGTGGCGGAGCGTTTCGAGCCCGGTCGCGTGTCGGCGCGCTTTCGTGTCGGCGCGCGTGCAGAGTTCCAGCGCCTGGTCGCGCAGGCAGTGGCCCTCCTCCAGGAAGAGCATCGGCGCCCCGTCGAGATCGTCGATGCTGAGCGGGACACGCTCGCCAAGCACCATGTCGGCGGGATGGATCGCCACGAACGGCTCGTCGAAAAGCAATAGGATCGTGAGCCCGTCGCCTGGAATGGGAGTCGAGATCAGCGCCAAATCCGTCTCGCCGGCGGCGAGCGCCGCAAGGATCGCGTCGGTTCGCCCCTCCCGGAGCACGAACGACACGTCGGGGAAGCGCTCGCGGAGCGGCCGCAGCATGTGCGGTACGATATAGGGTCCAAGCGTCGCGATCGCGTCGATCTGGAGGTCGCCCGACAGCGCACCGGTCGCAGAGGCGAGTTCAAGGTAATGCCGCCCCTCGTCGAGCATGCGGCGGGCCTGCGCAATCAGCCGCGTGCCGGATTCCGTGACGATGACGCCGCGCGGCGTCCGCTCGAAGAGCTGCGCGCCGGAAATCGCCTCGAGCTTCTTCACCTGCGCCGAAAGCGCCGGCTGCGACACGTGGCAACGCGCCGCCGCCCGGCCAAAATGGCGCTCTTCGGCCACGGCGACCGCGTATTCCAGGTCGCGCAGGGAAAGACGGCTCAGCGACATGAGGACAGCATGGCAAGCAATAGGGATTTCCTATCGCAATCCCACGGCAGCCGCCAGTTCATTTATGGCGTCAGCGCGCCGTCTTGCGACCCGCGCGAGGCTCCGCCACACTTGCGCTCTCGCGGGAAGGCGAATGGCAATCCTCCTCTATGACCTTTGCGGCGAAGACACGGAGCTTCGCTTCAGCCCTTATTGCTGGCGTGCCAAAATGGCGCTCGCCCATAAGGGCCTCGCCTTCGATACTGCGCCGACGCCCTTTACCGCCGTGCCGAAGGTCGAGAGCGGCGCGTCGAAGACCGTGCCGGTCGTCAATGACCACGGAAAGGTCGTGCGCGATTCATTCCAGATAGCGCTCTATCTCGACGAGGCCTATCCGGGCGCGCCGCCCCTTTTTGGTGGCGAGGCCTTGGTCGCGAGCGCGCGCTTTGTCGAGAGCTGGGCCGCGCTCTCGCTCGTTCCGATCATCATGCGCATCATGGCGAAGGACATCCACGACGCGCTCGCGCCGGTCGACCAGACGTATTTCCGTTCTTCGCGCGAGGCGCGGCTCGGGCGGAGCCTTGAGGAGCACCAGACCGGGATCACGGCGAACGCAGAGGCCCTCCGCACCGCGCTTGAGCCGGCGCGAAGAACGCTGCTGCAAAGCCCGTGGCTCGGCGGGCCCTCCCCCAGTTTCGTCGACTACATCCCCTTCGGCACGCTGCAATGGCTGCGGGTGATCTCGGGCGTGCTGCCGCTGCCCTCCGATGATCCGGTGGCGAAATGGTTCGAGCGCTGCCTCGACCTCAACGGCGGGTTTGCGCGCGCCGCCAAGCTGGCGAAGGTCGCCTAGAGGCGAGACGTTGCGGCAAGGCCGCGGGCGTCGCCGCCCGCGGCTCAGTGTTCGGAGCGCGTCTCCTTATTCGGCGGCGTCGGCCAGCGGCTCGTCGGTTATGAGGTCGAAGCGATCCGCGTTCATCACTTTGGTCCAGGCCGCCACGAAGTCCTTCACGAACTTCTCTTTTGAGTCGGAGCAGGCATAGACCTCCGCAAAGGCCCTGAGCTGCGAGTGCGACCCGAAGATCAGGTCGACGCGCGTAGCGCTCCACTTCTTGTCGCCGGTCTTGCGGTCGCGCCCCTCGTAGACGCCCTCGCCGGCAGGCACCCATTGGGTCGCCATGGTGAGGAGGTTGACGAAGAAGTCGTTGGTCAGCTTGCCCGGCGTCTTGGTGAAAACGCCGTGCTTGGACCCGCCGGCATTGGCGCCGAGGACGCGGAGGCCGCCGACGAGCACCGTCATCTCCGGCCCGGTCAGCTTCAAAAGCTGTGCTCGATCGACCAATGCCTCCTCAGGCGCCATGAACTGATGCTTGCCGCTCAAATAGTTGCGGAAGCCGTCGGCAATCGGTTCGAGCGGGGCGAAGGAGTCGACGTCGGTTTGATCCTGCGACGCGTCCATGCGTCCCGGCGTGAAGGGCACCTTGACGTCGGTTCCGGCGTCCTTTGCGGCTTTCTCGACTGCGACGCAGCCGCCGAGCACGATCAGGTCGGCAAGCGACACCTTCTTGCCGCCCTTCTGCGCGGCATTGAAGCCCTTCTGGATCGCCTCGAGCTTCTCAAGCACCGTCTTGAGCTGCGCCGGCTCGTTCACCTCCCAGTCCTTCTGGGGGCTTAGGCGGATACGCGCTCCATTGGCGCCGCCGCGCTTGTCGGAGTTGCGGAACGTCGAGGCCGACGCCCACGCCGTCGAAACGAGCTGCGACACCGTGAGGCCGGAGGCGAGGATCTTCGCCTTCAGTTCGGCGATGTCCTTGTCGCCGACGAGCGCGTGGTCGACCGCGGGGATCGGGTCCTGCCACGGCAGCTCTTCCTTCGGAACGAGCGGACCAAGGTAGCGCGCCTTGGGGCCCATGTCGCGATGCGTGAGCTTGAACCAGGCGCGGGCAAAGGCATCCGCGAACTCGTCGAAGTTCTCGTGGAAGTG
The DNA here is from genome assembly GCA_963750115.1 of uncultured Alphaproteobacteria bacterium. Taxonomy (GTDB): domain Bacteria; phylum Pseudomonadota; class Alphaproteobacteria; order Rhizobiales; family Afifellaceae; genus DASWJZ01. Next base: position 43,746 of record CAVVPM010000010.1, read on the forward strand.
CCGCGAGATCTTCTCGTAGGCCGGGTCGAACCGCAACGCGAGGTCCGTGGTCAGCATGGTCGGCCGGCGATGCTTTGACGGATCGTGCGCGTAGGGTACCGTTTCCGGTGCACCCTTCGCCACCCACTGTTGCGCACCGGCCGGGCTCTTCGTCAGCTCCCACTCGAAGCCGAAGAGGTTGTCGAAGAAGTAGTTGCTCCATTTCGTCGGTGTCTGCGTCCAGGTGACTTCCGGGCCGCCGCCGATCGTGTCATCGCCGAAGCCCGTGCCGTGCCGGCTCTTCCAGCCAAGCCCCTGGTCCTCGATCGCGGCGCCTTCCGGATCCGGGCCGACCAGCGACGGATCGCCGGCGCCGTGGGTTTTGCCGAAGCTGTGGCCGCCGGCGATCAGCGCGACAGTCTCTTCGTCGTTCATCGCCATGCGGAAGAACGTTTCGCGGATGTCCTTCGCCGCCGCGACCGGATCCGGCTTGCCGTTCGGGCCTTCCGGGTTCACGTAGATCAGACCCATCTGCACCGCTGCGAGCGGGTTTGCGAGCTCACGTTCGCCGCTGTAGCGTTCGTCGCCAAGCCACGCGCCCTCGGGCCCCCAGTAGAGCTCCTCCGGCTCCCAAACGTCGACGCGACCGCCGGCGAAGCCGAACGTCTTGAAGCCCATCGACTCGAGCGCAACGTTGCCGGTCAGGATCATCAGGTCGGCCCAGGAAATCTTGCGGCCGTACTTCTGCTTGATCGGCCACAAGAGCCGGCGCGCCTTGTCGAGGTTGACGTTGTCCGGCCACGAGTTCAGCGGAGCAAAACGCTGCTGGCCGGCGCCGGCCCCGCCGCGGCCGTCGGTGATGCGGTAGGTGCCCGCGCTGTGCCACGCCATGCGGATGAACAGCCCCCCGTAGTGACCGAAGTCGGCGGGCCACCAATCCTGCGAGTTCGTCATCAAGGCGCGCAAGTCCGCGATCACGGCATTGAGGTCGAGGCTCTTGAATTCCTCGGCGTAGTCGAACGCCTCGCCCATCGGGTCGGACAGGTTGGAGTTATGGTGGAGAACCTGGATGTCGAGCTGCTCCGGCCACCAATCGCGGTTCTTGCGGCCGTGGTGACCCGTGAACGGGCACTCGCCCGCGCTCTCGTCAGTCTTTGCGTCCATGGGGGCCTTCCTCACCTGGAACGGTTCCAGAGGTGGATAGCCATCGGCCTGCATAAAGGCAAATATGCAGTCCTTCTCATACCGATAGGTTCTTCTTATGGGAAAGCGCCGGGCGCGCCCTACCGCCCGCCCGGCGCAGGTCTTTCACATCAGCGCGGCCCAATGTCGCTCCCCTCCACGATCCCGATTTGTGTCGGGTCGCCGCCGATGCCGAAATCGTTGTCGTTGATCAGGAAGAGCTTGCCGTCGGCGGTGAGCGACAGGCCTTCGATTTTGGCCGGATAGCGCGTTGCGGCATTGTCGAGCGAGGAGGCGACGAGGCGCTCGGTCTTCGTCACCGGGACGATGTCGATCGTGGCAAGGTCGTCGGTCTGCTCGAGCGTCGGGCTGGTCGCCGGGTCGTCCCATTTGGAGCCGAGGACGTTGGTGGTGCCGTCGAGGGATATCTCAAAGAGCTTGGTGATCTGGTCGGTGCGCTCGTCGACCAGGAAATGCTCGTGCCCGAGCGCGGTCGTTTCGCTGACGCGGAGCGAGGAAGCCTTCTCCGCATCCGTCGCGCCGAGGGCGGCGAATTTGTGCCAGTCGTCGAGCTGGTAGACGTATTCGGCGGCGGGCGTGAGCGTCGTCGCGCCGTCGGCATCCTTCGCAAGCGCGAGCTTGAAGAAGCGGATGTTGATGGCGTCGGCGTAGATCTTGGAGTTCGGGTTGTCGAGCGGGCTCTGCACCATGGCGTAGAGCGTCTGCCCGTCATCGCCGATGGCGAGCGATTCGATGCCGCGGTTGGAGTGGCGCTTGGCGATGATCGCCGGCAGGCTGCCCGAGACCGGATAGTCGGCGCTGGCGAAATCCTTCTCGGTCCCAGCCGGAACGAAGCGGCGCGTGACGGACCCGTCGGCCGCCACTTCGAATGATGCCGGGCGCGTTCTCCTCGCCGATGAAGAAGCGGCCATCGGCGAGCTTCACCAGGCTTTCCGCGTCGATCGCGTTCACGTCCTGGGGAAGCGGTTGGCCCGCGCCATCGCGCGGCTTGTCGGTCTTCGCCACCTTAAGCGGGTTGGTCAATCCGGTGACGGGATTGCCCTTCGGCGTCTTAAGCGGGATCACGCCGGTGACGGTGAACGTCTTCGCTGCCGGGATCGAGCTTCACCTCGTAGATCGAGACGTTGTAGCTCGGGTCGGGATAGATGCGCCCGCTTCCCGCCTTCTGGCCCTCGACCGCCGGGCAGATTTCGTCCGCCTTTACGTTCATGAGGGCCTCGGCGTCGTCGCAGGTGAAGTTCGGCCCGCGGTCGGAGAGCGTATAGAAGGTGTTGGCTGGCGCGCTCGGGTCGCGGAAGGCGGCCGAGCCGATCCCGACGTCGAGGTCGAGCGCCTTCGAGCCTGGCACCGGCGACTGGTAGCGATCGAGACTGAGCGCCGCCTGCCCCGGGCGCGGCGTTGTAGATGGTGAGCGTCTCGGCGTGGAGCGCCGACGTCGCGGCAAGCGACAGGGCGACGGCAACGATCGGGCGCATGCGGTTCGAGCCTCCTTGTTTGGGAGGATTCGACAGGAGGCAGATAAAGCGCGCGCTATGACACGCTCATGAAACGCGCCGATCGGGGGCGACTTGCCGTGATCGGGGGTTCGCCCCCTATAAGCCCCGAACCTCAACGGAATTGTCGACATGGGACTATGGCGATCGAGCGCACCTTCTCCATCATCAAGCCGGACGCGACCGGGCGGAACCTGACCGGCAAGATCATCGACAAGCTGGAGAGCGCCGGCCTCCGGGTGGTCGGCGCAGCGCCGCATCCGCATGACGCGCGACGCAGGCCGAAGGCTTCTACGCCGTCCACAAGGACCGCCCCTTCTTCGGCGAGCTCGTGGACTTCATGATCTCCGGCCCCGTCGTCGTGCAGGTGCTGGAAGGCGAGGACGCGGTCGCGAAGAACCGCGAGGTGATGGGCGCGACCAATCCGAAGGACGCCGCGCCGGGCACGATCCGCAAGGAATTCGCGCTCTCCGTCGGCGAGAATTCGGTGCACGGCTCCGACGCGCCGGAGACGGCGCAAGCAGGAGATCGCCTTCTTCTTCACGGACGACGAGATCGTCGGCTGAGCCTCAGCTCAGGCTCACGCGTTCCTCAGGAAGGACCGCGACGCGGACGCCGGAGGGAAAGAGCGTGCGCCCGCTTGGCGTCGTGCCGCCGTTCGCCGCTATCAGCTCCCCTGCCCTGACATGGATCGGCCTCGCGCGCAGCCCGTCTGGCTGTCGGCGTTCGCGACGCGCGCCATCGCAAGCCCGACCGCCCCGATCGAGCGGGCGACGGTCCGTGGCGATCATCTCTTCCGAGATGCCTGAGACTTCCGGTAGCGCTCGGCGAGGTCCTTCGCCGTCGCGCCGAGGTCGATCGCCTCGCCGGAATTGGCGGCAAGCACCAGCTTGCCGATCTCGCTGAAAAGGTCGCCATGGGAACTCGACATGATACCTCTCCCTACGCCGCACCGCGAACCAAGCCATGTTATCCACAGCCTGTCCACAAGCGATGCAGACAAAAAGGGCAAGCCATGTCAATAGCTTGGCATTTATGTGACCTCATGCGCAACAGTTTACTACTTGCGAGCGCGCCAAAGCCGTGCCGCGACCGCGAGATGCCGCACGGCGGGCAGGGCAAAGGCTCGGCCGCGCGGCGGCCGAGCCCGATATTCCGCGCTTTCCGCCTCTATTGCGGGATCTTGTCGTCGATCCCCTTCACGTACTCGTTCATGCCGAGCAGCGTGCCGTCGTCGATGACCTGGCCGTCCGCGACCATGACGGTGCCGTCCTGCTTGTAGATCGGGCCGGTGAAGGGGCTCCAGCCGCCCTTGATCTTCTCGATCGTGTCTTCCGCCATCTTCTTTACGTCGTCGGGCATGTTCTGCAGCGGTGCGACCTCGACCAGGTTGTCCTTGAAGCCCTCCCAGGCCTGATGCGACTTCCAGGTGCCGTCCATCACCGCCTTGACCTCCTGGACGTAGTACGGGCCCCAATTGTCGATCAGCGAGCGCCAGGTGCGCGTGCGGCCCGAAGCTCGACATATCCGCCGACTGGCCAAAGGCGTGGATGCCGGCCTTCTCGGCGACCTGCATCGCCGCCGGGGAGTCCGTGTGCTGGACGAGGATGTCGGCGCCCTGGTTGATGAGGACGTTGGCGGCGTCGCCTTCCTTGCCCGGATCGAACCACGAATTGACCCAGATGATCTTCACTTTGAAGTCCGGATTCACCGATTGCGCGCCGAGCATGAAGGCGTCGATGCCCATGATCACCTCGGGGATCGGGAACGAGACGATGTAGCCGGCCAGTCCCTTCTTCGACATGCTCGCCGCGATCTTGCCCATGACGTAGCGGCCTTCGTACCAGCGGATATTGTAGGTCGAGACGTTGTCCGCCGTCTTGAAGCCGGTCGCGTGCTCGAACTTCACGTCGGGGAAATCCTTGGCGACCTTCAGCGTCGAATCCATGAAGCCGAATGAGGTCGTGAAGATGATCTTGCAGCCACTCTGGGCGAGGCCGCGGATCGGGCCCTCGGAGGTCTGCTCGTTGACGTTCTCCAGGTAGGTGCTGGCGTCGACGGCGTCGCCAAGCTCCTTCGCGACCTGCTGCCGGCCGATGTCGTGCTGCTCGCTGTAGCCGCCGTCATTATGCGGCCCGACATAGACCCAGCAGGCCTTCAGCGGGTCGGCCTGCGCCGCTCCTGCCGAGACGGCGAGCGCGAGCGCCGCGGCGGCCGCGGCCATTACTTTCACCATGAGAATTCTCCCTGCTCCACTGAAAGATGAATCCTGCAACGAAATCCCGCGCCGCTTGCCGGCGCCCTTGCCCCCTTCCCTAGCGGTCGGGCACGAAGGCCCGCCCGAGGCAGGCCGGTGTATTGACGCGCAGGAGGATGCGGTTGCGCGAAATGATCACCAAAACCACGACCGTGGCAAGGTAGGGCAGTGCCGTCAGGAACTGCGCCGGAATCGCCACCCCATAGCCCTGCGCGTTGAGCTGCAGGATGCCGATCGCGCCGAAGAACACGGCGCCGATCGCGACCCGGCTCGGCAGCCAGGTGGCGAAGACGACGAGCGCCAGCGCGATCCAGCCGCGCCCGGCCGTCATGTTTGGCGTCCATTGCGGGGTCGAGACGATCGAGAGGTAGCCGCCCGCAAGCCCGGCGCATGCCCCGCCGAAGAGCACCGCCAGGAACCGCACCCGGGTGACGTGATAGCCGAGCGCGTGCGCCGACGCGTGGTTGTCGCCGACCGCCCGCACGATGAGCCCGCCGCGCGAGCGGAACAGGAACCACCAGACGCCGATCACGAGCGCGATGCCGGCATAGACGAGCGGATCCTCGCCGAAGATCACCGGGCCGATGAGCGGGATGTCGCTCAGGCCCGCGATGTGGATGCGTTGCAGGCCGAGGCCCGGGATGCTGACATAGGGCCCGCCGATCAGGCCCGACAGGCCGAGCCCGAAGATCGTCAGCGCCAGTCCCGAAGCAACCTGGTTCGCCACGAAGATCTGCGTGACGAGGCCGAAGAGCGCCGCCATCACCACGCCCGCCGCGATCGAAGCGAAAATGCCGACGATCGGCAGTCCCGTCTTGTGGCCCGCGATGAAGCCGATCACCGCGCCGATCGCCATCATCCCCTCGACGCCGAGATTGAGGACGCCCGACCGCTCCGCCACCAGTTCGCCGATCGAGGCCAGGAGCAGCGGCATCGCCGCCGCGACGATGGTGAGGATGAGGCCGGTGATCTCCGGAATGCCCATCGCCCTACTCCGCCGGCGTCGCGACCGCCGCGGGAACGCGCGTCGAGACGAGGCGCACGCGGTAGAGGATCAGCGTGTCGCAAGCGAGCACCAGGAAGAGCAGGATGCCCTGGAAGACCTGCGCGAACTGGTCCGAGATATGGTAGTTGATCTGCACCGCCTCCCCGCCGACGAGCGACAGCGCCAGCACGAAGCCGGCGACGATGATGCCGAGCGGGTTGAGGCGCCCGAGGAACGCGACGATGATCGCCGTGAAGCCGTAGCCGGGCGAGACGCTGATCCGCAGCTGCTCGAGCGGGCCGGCCACCTCGCAGATGCCGGCGAGCCCGGCGAGGCCGCCTGAGATCATGAAGGCGAGCATCACCATGCGCTTCTGGCTGAAGCCGGCGAAGGCGCCGGCGCGCGGCGCCTGCCCGAGCACCCGGATCTGGAATCCGGTCAGCATGTTGCGCAGCACATAGGCGGCGACGAGGGCGACCAGGATCGCGAAGACGAAGCTCAGCCTGATGTGCCCGCCGACGGTGGGGAGTAGCTGGCTGCCCTCGAAGGGGCGGCTGTTCGGGAAATTGTGGCCGTTCGGGTCGCGCCACGGCCCGCGTGCCAGCCAGTCGAGGAGCAGCCCAGCGACATAGACGAGCATCAGGCTGGTCAGGATCTCGTTGGTTCCGAAGCGCGCCTTGAGGAGCGCCGGGATGGCGCCGTAGGCCATGCCGCCGAGGATTCCCATGAGGAGCATGATCGGCAGCACCAGCGGGCCCTGCCAGTCGGGGAAATAGATCGGAACGATCGAGCCGACGATCGCGCCCGCGGCGAGCTGCCCCTCCGCGCCGATGTTCCAGATGTTGGAGAGATAGCAGACCGAGAGCCCGACCGCGATCAGCACCAGCGGTGTCATCTTGGTGATGATATCCTGGATCGACCACAGCGCCGTCAGCGGCTGGATGAAATAGACATAAAGTCCGCCGAGCGGGCTGACACCGCTCAGCGCGAAGATCACGCAGCCGACCACCACCGCCAGGGCCACCGCGATGAGCGGTGACAGCAGCGTCATCGCGAGCGACGGCTCCGGACGTCGGACGAGCTCAAGACGCATGCCGCGCCTCCTTGGCGGAAGCCCCGTCGGCGCTGCCGTCATGGCTGTGGTGGACGCCGCCCATCAGGAGCCCGATCTGGTCGGCTGTCATCGTCTCCGCCGGGTAGGCCGGCGACAGCCGCCCGTCGGAAAGGACGGCGATGCGGTCGGCGATCTCGAATATCTCGTCGAGATCCTGGCTGATCATCAGCACCGCCGAGCCGTCGCGGGCGAGATCGACCAGCGCCTGGCGGATGGTGCGCGCGGCGCCCGCGTCGACCCCCCAGGTCGGCTGGTTGACCACGAGAATGCCCGGTGTCCGGTCGATCTCCCGGCCCATGATGAATTTCTGCAGATTGCCGCCGGAAAGTGCGCTCGCCCGGGGATCGGCGCCGGAGCGGCGAACGTCGAAGCGCTCACCGACGCGCTCCTCCACCGCGCGTGCCGCGCCCCGGTCGATGACGTAGGCCCGGGCGATCTCCTCGCCGGTGCCGTGACGCGTCAAGACGACGTTCTCCGACAGGCGCAAGCCGGGCACGGCGCCGTGTCCGATCCGCTCTTCCGGCACGAAGGCGGCGCCGAGCCGGCGCCGGTCGTTGATGCCGCGGCGGCCGACGGGCTCGCCGTCGATGACGATCATGCCCTCGCCCGCGACGAGCCGCTCGCCGGAGACGGCGTCGAAGAATTCCTGTTGGCCGTTGCCGGCGACGCCGGCGATCCCCACCACCTCGCCGGCATTGACGGTGAGGTCGATGTCGGCAAGCTCGGTGGCGAAGGGATTGTCGGCGGGAAGCGAGAGCTTTGAAAGCGAAAGCCGCGGCTTCGAGGCTGCTTCGGCCCGGCTCGCGCGCTCGATGCCGGCGACCTCCGCGCCGACCATCATGCGGGCGAGGCTCTTGGCGCTCTCCTTCTTCGGATCGGCGCTCCCGACAAGCTTTCCCCGCCGCAGGATCGTCGCGCGGTTCGCAAGCGCCAGCACCTCGGAAAGCCGGTGCGTGATATAGAGGATCGCGACGCCCTCCGACGAGAGCCGCCTGAGCGTGACGAAGAGAAGGTCGGCCTCCTGCGGCGTCAGCACCGAGGTGGGCTCGTCCATGATGATGAGCCGCGGCTCCTGCAGGAGGCAGCGGACGATCTCGACGCGCTGACGCTCGCCGACAGAAAGGTCGGCAATGCCGGCGGCGGGGTCGAGCGGCAGGCCGTATTCGCGCGACACCGAACGGATCGTCTCGGCGAGTTCGCGCCGGCCGCGGGGCGGAAGCGCAAGCGCGATGTTCTCCGCCACCGTCAGCGCCTCGAACAGCGAAAAATGCTGGAACACCATGCCGATGCCGAGCCGACGCGCTTCCGCGGGGCTGGTGATCGTGACCGGCTCGCCCTCCCACAGGATCGCGCCTTCGTCCGGCGCGAGCGACCCGTAAAGCATCTTGACGAGCGTCGATTTGCCGGCGCCGTTCTCGCCGAGAAGGGCGTGCACCTCGCCGTGGCGGATTTCGAGGCTGATATGATCGCAGGCGGTGAGCGCGCCAAACCGCTTGGTGATCCCTTCGGTCGCGAGCAGCGGGACCGCGTGCTGGCCGGTTACTGCCTTTGAGGCTGTCTGATCCATCCCCGCCCCTTCCGCCGGTCAGGTTAGGCAGTGCATAAGAAACGCGCCAGCCCAAAAGACGAGCGTCCGTGGGCGCGGGATAGGCAGGTTCGGGCTTCGGACCCTTGCCCGGCGGCGCCGGAGGCCGTGAGCGGGCGGGAGGTCGTCAAACCTCTCCCCGCTGCCTATATGCCTTGGCGCCCGTTCGGCTGCGCCCACGCGTCGCAGTCGGTCCCTCGGACAATGAGAACGTCACGCCTTCATGCATCCGATCATTTCCGTCCAGAATCTCTCCAAGACCTATGCCAGCGGCTCAGCGGCGCTGAAGAACGTCGACCTCGAAATCAGGAAAGGCGAGATATTCGGCCTGCTCGGCCCGAACGGCGCCGGAAAGACCACGCTGATCGGCATTATCTGCGGCATCGTGACGGCGACTTCCGGCCGCGTCTCGGTGGCCGGCCGCGACATCGTCTCCGACTACCGGGCCACCCGTTCGATGATCGGGCTCGTGCCGCAGGAGGTCACCACCGACGTTTTCGTGTCAGTGTGGGCGACGGTTTCGTTGAGCCGCGGACTTTTCGGCAAGCCCAAGGACCCGGCGCGCGTCGAGAAGGTGTTGAAGGACCTGTCGCTGTGGGAGAAGAAGGACGCGAAGGTCATCACGCTTTCCGGGCGGCATGAAGCGGCGCCTCCTGATCGCCAAGGCGCTCGCGCACGATCCGGAGATACTCTTCCTCGACGAGCCGACGGCGGGCGTCGACGTGGAGCTCCGGCAGGACATGTGGCGCATGGTGCGCGGGCTGCGGAACTCCGGCGTCACCATCATCCTGACCACCCACTACATTGACGAGGCGGAGGAGATGGCCGACCGCATCGGGGTGATCAACAAGGGCGAGATCGTTCTGGTCGAGGACAAGGACGAGCTGATGCGCAAGCTCGGAAGCAAGGAGCTGACGCTGCATCTGCACAAAAAGCTCGATGCGATCCCCGCCGCCCTTGCCGCGCACCGGCTGAGCCTTTCCGCCGACGGCCGCGAGCTCGTCTATGCCTACGACACCCGGGGCGAGCGCACGGGGATTACCGCGCTCCTCAACGATCTCAGGGCGGAAGGCATTGGCTTTCGCGATCTCGACACCAAGCAGAGCTCGCTTGAGGAGATTTTCGTCAGCCTGGTGAGGGAGCCACAGTGAACTATCGCGCGATCCGCACGATCTACGCCAACGAGATGGCCCGCACCCGTCGCACGATTCTGCAAAGCGTCGTCGCGCCCGTGATCTCCACCTCGCTCTATTTCGTCGTTTTCGGGTCGGCAATCGGCTCGCGCATCAGCGAGGTCGACGGCGTGAGCTATGGCTCCTTCATCGTGCCGGGGCTGATCATGCTGTCGCTCTTGACCCAGTCGATCTCCAACGCGTCGGTCGCCATCTATTTCCCGAAATTCATCGGCACGATCTATGAGCTCTTGTCGGCGCCGATCTCCTATCTCGAGATCGTCATCAGCTTCGTCGGCGCCGCGGCGACGAAGTCGGTGATCCTCGGCCTGATCATCCTGGCCACGGCCAGCCTCTTTGTGCCGCTCCGGATCAACAACCCGTTGGTGATGCTCGCCTTCATGATCCTGACCGCCGTCACGTTCAGTCTCTTCGGCTTCATCATAGGCATCTGGGCCGACGGCTTCGAGAAGCTGCAGATCATTCCGCTTCTCATCGTCACTCCCCTCACCTTTCTCGGCGGCAGCTTCTATTCGATCCACATGCTGCCGCCGTTCTGGCAGACGGTGACGCTGTTCAACCCGGTCGTCTATCTGGTCAGCGGCTTTCGCTGGAGCTTTTACGGCAGCGCCGACGTCAATGTCGGCGTGAGCCTCCTGATGACGTTCGTGTTCCTGTGCGCGTGCCTCGCGGTCATCGCCTGGATATTCAAGACCGGCTATCGCCTGAAGAGCTGAGCGAGCCTGGCCGGCCTACGGCACGAGCACCGTCGCTCCGATCGTCTTGCGCCCTTCGAGCGCGCGGTGCGCTTCCATCGCATCCTTAAGCGGAAACGTCTGGTTGACCTCGATCTTGACGATCCCCTTCGCCACGACGTCCATCAGTTCCGCCGCCATCGCCTCCAGCGCCGAGCGTTTCGCCGCGTAGGTGAAGAGGGTCGGCCGGGTGCAGAAAAGCGATCCCTTCTGCGCCAGGATGTTCAGGTTGAAGTTTTCGATCACGCCGGACGACTGGCCGAAAAGCACCCACATGCCGAGCGGCTTCAGGCAGTCGAGGGAGCCCGGAAAAGTGTCTCGGCCGACGGAATCGTAAACCGCGTCGCACTTCTCGCCCTTCGTGATCTCGGCGACGCGCTCGACGAAATTCTCGCTTCTGTAGTTGATGACGTGGTGGCAACCGTTGGCCTTGGCGAGCTTCGCCTTCTCTTCCGAGCCGACGGTGCCGATGACGGTTGCGCCGAGATGATTGGCCCATTGGCAGGCGATCAGCCCGACGCCGCCCGCAGCGGCGTGGAAGAGGATCGTGTGCCCCTTCCCGACCTTGAAGGTCTGGCGGAGCAGATATTGCGCGGTGAGCCCCTTCAAGGTCATCGCCGCGCCGGTCTTGAAGTCGATGTCGTCGGGAAGCCTGATCAGCCGGTCAGCAGGGATCAACCGCTCCTCCGCATAGGAGCCCTGCGGGCCCTGGTAGGCGACGCGCTCACCGACCTTGACGTGCGTGACGCCTGGACCGACGGCGACCACCGTGCCCGCGCCTTCGCTCCCCGGCGTGAACGGCAGCCCGCCGGGCGGCTTGTAGAGTCCGGTGCGGTTATAGACGTCGACGAAATTGATGCCGACCGCGGCGTTTTTGACGCGCGCCTCGCCCGGGCCCGGCGCGCCGATCGCGACGTCCTCCCACTTCAGCGCTTCCGGCCCCCCGTACTCGTGAACGACGATTGCCTTGACCATGCTTTCCCTCAGCCCGCTCTGTGCCTGCCGCGCCGGGCAAGCGTGTTGAAAATCTCGACGACCGCCGCAAACGCCATCGCGAAGTAGATATAGGCGCGCGGGATGTGAAAGCCGAACCCGTCGGCGATCAGCGTCACGCCGATCAGGAGAAGGAACGCGAGCGCCAGCATCTTGGTCGTCGGGTTGCGCTTGACGAAGCCCGCGATCGGGCCGGAAGCGACGTACATGACGCCGATCGCCACGATCACCGCCGCGACCATGATTGCCACCTCGTCGACCATGCCGACCGCCGTCAGGATCGAATCGATCGAGAACACCATGTCGATCAGCACGATCTGCACGATGAGCGCGGCGAAGCCCGCCGCCCGGCCCGCGGCGAACGACTGCTCGTCATGCTCGATCTCGCCGTGGATTTCCCGCGTGCCCTTGACGATGAGGAAGAGCCCCCCGGCGATCAGGATGATATCGCGCCAGGAGATCGCCGGATCGAAAACGGCATGCTCGCCGCCGCCGGGCGAGAAGGGGAGCGTGAAGACCGGCGTGACGAGCTTGATGATCCAGGTGATCGCAAAGAGGAGCAGGATGCGAAATACGAGCGCGAGCAGAAGGCCGATCTGGCGCGCGCGCGTCGCCTTCGGTTCGGAGAGCTTTCCGACCAGAACGGAAATGAAGATGATGTTGTCGACGCCGAGCACGATCTCCATCACGCAGAGCGTGACGAAGGCGGCCCAGGCCTCGGGGCGAATGAGGAGCTCAAGCATAGGCCTCCCCGCGCGTCAGGCGGCCTTCAGATATTGCTGCACGGCGGCGACGCCCAACAGATAGACGGTCGCCGCGAGAAGCACGAACTTCACCATCACCGGAGCGCTGAAATCGGTCGCGAGCAGCCACGCGCCGGTGACGATCCACAACGCAAGGACAGCGAGCGTCGGGCCGCGCCAGCGGATGACGCGGACCGGGTGGACGAAGTTCACCGGGAGGAAAGTCAGAGCCGCGAATACGACCACGATGGCGATGGTGACGGCGGGCGGCGGCAGAAAGGCGTAGAGCACGAAGGCGGCCATGTTCCAGACTGCCGGGAAGCCGCGAAAGGAATAGTCCGGCTCCTTCATCCGTGTGTCGGCGAAATAGAGCGCGCCGGTGACGGCGACGAGGACCCCGGCAACGTCCCCGAGAAGCGTAGGCAGCGCGAGCGCGCGCGCGATCACGATCGCCGGCGCAAAGACGTAGGTCGTGTAGTCGATGACGAAATCGAGAGCCGCGCCGTCCCACTTCGGCAGCCGCTCGCGCACGCGATAGTGGCGGGCGATCGGGCCGTCGATGCCGTCGACGAGAAGCGCCACGCCGAGCCAGATGAAGGCGTTCGTCCATTCGCCGGCGGCGATTGCCATCACGGCAAGGAGCGCAAAGGCCGCGCCGCTCGCGGTCAGAAGATGAATGGCAAAGAGATATTGCGGCCCCACCTTCACCTTGAAACGAGACCCTCCCCGGCACGCTGCCGCGACGAAGATCCGCCCATCCCCGCCCGCAATTTTGCTATCCGGCGGTTGTCATGCCGGTCCGCCGGCCTCCGTGCAAGCCCCGGCCGCAGCCGGCGAGCGAGAAACGCGAGGCAATCGGCTTCCGCGCCGCATTGCCCGGGGCGTGCCGTCAGGCCATCTTGCGCGGATGACCCGTTCCGAAGAACTGCGTTTCGACGTTGCGGTCGTGGGGGGCGGTGCCGCCGGCCTCGCCGCTGCGCTGACCTCCGCAATCGTCGGGCGCCGCACGATACTCTTTGCGCCGCCCATGCGTTTTCCGCCCGGCCGCACGGCCGCGCTTCTCGGCGGCTCGATCGACGTTCTATCCGATCTCGACGTCTGGCCGGCGCTCGCCCGCCATGCGGCGCCGATCGGTGCGATTCGTCTGGTCGATGCGACGCGGCGGCTGATCCGCGCGCCGGAGGCGACGTTTTATGCCTCGGAGATCGGCCTCCCCGCTTTCGGTTTCAATATCCCGAATGGCGACCTCGTCGACGGACTGAGGCGTCATGCCGAGGCGTTCGCGGCGCTGACCATCGTCTCCGCGCCGGTCGAGACCGTGTCGCCCGATGACGAAGAGGTCACGATCGCAACCGCCGAAGGAAGCTTCGCCGCGCGCCTCGTGGTCGCAGCCGACGGTGCGCGTTCGCTGGCGCGCGAGGCGGCGGGTATTCGCGTGCGACAGTGGAACTACCGCCAGGCTGCCCTGGTGGCGACGCTCGCCGTCGAATATCCGCATCAGGGGGTTTCGACCGAATTCCACACCGAAACCGGTCCCTTCACACTGGTCCCGCTCCCCGGCGATCGCGTCAGCCTGGTCTGGGTTGACCGGCCCGAACAGGCGGAACGCGCTCTCGCCCTTTCCGCTGCCGATTTCTCGCGCGCCGTCGAAGAGCGCGCGCGCTCCATCCACGGGGGCATGCAGCTCGACACGCGTCCGGCGGTCTTTCCGCTCGGAGCGGCGCTTGCGAATTGCCTGGCGGCGCGGCGGATCGTGCTTGTCGGCGAGGCCGCGCATCTCTTTCCGCCGATCGGCGCGCAGGGGCTCAATCTCGGCTTCCGCGACGTGCGGGCGCTCAGGCACGTCCTTGCCCGCCATGCGCACGATCCAGGCGCGCCGGCTGCGCTCAACGCCTATCAGGATGCCCGCCGCGCGGACGTCATCACGCGCACCCTCGCGGTCGATCTCCTGAACCGCTCGCTTCTGACGGATTTCCTGCCCGTTCAGGCGCTTCGCGGAGTCGGCATCGCGCTTGCATCGGCGGTTCCGGGGCTCCGCCGCTCCTTGATGCGGCGGGGATTGGCGATCAGGGCGCGCTGAAGGCCAGGGACCCCGACGCGCCGGGATTTGACGGGGGCTTGCCTGTCTAGGGCTGAAAGGCGAAATTCGGTGTCATGAAGATCGGACAGGCAAAATTCACCGTCGGACAGGTCGTGCGGCACCGGTTCTTTCCGTTCCGCGGCGTCATCTTCGACGTCGACCCGAACTTCGCCAATACCAACGAATGGTATGAGGCGATCCCCGAAGAGATCCGCCCCGCCAAGGAGCAGCCCTTCTACCACCTCCTCGCCGAGAACGACGATACCGAATACGTGGCCTATGTCTCGGAGCAGAATCTCCTGGCCGACGAGAGCGGCGAGCCGGTCAGGCATCCGCAGGTGCGCGATCTCTTCGAAAGCTTCGAGAAGGGCTTCTATCGGAGCCGCGAGGTGCCGAACTAGGAAAGACGCGGCACGCCGGCGAGGCGCCGCACCATCTTCGGCTGGCCTCGCGCGTCCTATTGCGTGGTCGACTGCTGCTGCTGCAGCTGCATCAGCTGCTGGCGTGCTTCGTCGGCCTTCTTCTTCAGCTCGTCCTCAAGCTTCTGCTGGCGCGCCTGCGCCTCCTGCGGGTCGATGCCCGGCCCGTCATAGATGGTGGTGAAGCCGACGAGGCTGATGTCGAAATTCACCGGCTGCCCTTGCGGGTTGAGCATGGTGATCACGACGTCTTTGCCCTTTTTCAGCTTGGCGATGTAGTCGTCGTTGATCTCGCCAAGCGCCAGGCACTCGCCGGGCGTGCAGACGACGTATTTCACGCCCGTCGCGTCAGCGTCGTCGATCTTGACCTGCACGCCGGGCTGGATCAGCGCGACCGGCGGGACCGCGACCTGCAGAAGCTTCTTGTCGCCGCGCTCGATGACCAGGAACTGGGCGATCGCCTGGCCGGTTGCGGCCACGCGCTTGCGCGAGATATGGCACTCCTGCTGGTTGTTCACCTCGCCGCAGACCTTCTCCCAGTCAGGCTGGGCAATCGGGGCCGTGTCGGACCCTGCGGCCGCGCTTGCCGCCGCGCCGGCTCCGGCAGCACTGCCGGCGGCAGGCGGGGTCGGCGCGGTCGCTGCGGGAGCGGTCGTTTGGGTCTGCGCCACGGCCGGAACAGCACCGAGGCTGAGCAGCGCCGCACACGCGGTCGGTACGGGCCAGGAACATGACCGGGCTCGAAGACATGAACTTCATCAGGAGAAACCTCACTGTGGCCAGGCCGAAAGTCCGGCCGGCGCGCTTCCCCGGCCCTCTGGCTGCGAAATTTGGCGACAGAGTGACCCTTTTCCGGGCATTCAATAGCGGGCATTTGCGAAAGATTCCAGTTTATCGCAGGGTTGCGCCGTATTTTCGCTGCCGGGATTCGAGTTAACCTGAGCGTGAAAGGACCGGCCGTCAGTGCGATATTGGATAGGGCACGCCCGCCGGCGGACGGTTGGCGCATCGTCGCGCCATTCTGCTTTCGCGGCCGCCGATTGCTGGCTTGCCGCGGGCCGTCGCAAATGGCGGCGCCGCAATACGGAATCGCGATGCACGGGACGCCGGCGCTGCCTCCGGATTTCGATCATTTTCCCTCTGCCAATCCCGACGCGCCGAAGGGCGGCTGCGATCGCCTTCGCCGGCCAAGGCACGTTCGACAGCCTCAATCCCGTTCATCGTGAAGGGCAGCGTGCCGGACGGCCTCTGGGGGCGCGGCACCGCCTTCTGGGGCGACAATGTCTGGGAAAGCCTGCTCGTCCGGAGCTGGGACGAGCCGTTCACGCTCTACGGCCATCTGGCGCAGCTCGTCGAGGTGCCGGACGACCGCTCCTGGGTGGAGTTCACCATGACCCGCGCGCGCATTTCTCCGACGGCGATGCCGGTCACCGCCGAGGACGTCGCCTTCTCCTTCAAGCTGCTCCAGCGACAAAGGCACGCCCGCAGGGCTGGTACGAGCAGATCACCACGTTGAGATCAAGCCCGGCGGCAAGGTCCGCTTCACCTTCGACGGCAGCGGCGACCGCGAGCTGCCGCTGATCGTCGGGCTCATGCACGATGTTGCCCAAGCACGCCACCGACCCGGACGACCTTCGACCAGACGACGCTTCGAGCCCACTGATCGGCTCCGGGCCCTACGTGCTCGACGCACGTCGATCCCGGCACGACGGTGACGTTGAAGCGCAGATCCCAACTATTGGGCGAAGGACCTGCCGGCAGAAGCGCGGATTCGACAATTTCGACGAGATCCGGATCGAATATATCCGCGACGTCGAATTCGCTGTTCGAGGCGTTCAAGAAGGGCCTCTACGACGTGAACCAGGAGAGCCGACCCGGTCGCGCTGGACGACGGGCTACACATTCCCCGCGGTGAAGGACGGGCAAGGTCGCGCTGGAATCCTTCAAGACCGGCACGCCGCACGGCATGAACGGCTTCGTCTTCAATACCCGCCGCCCGATCTTCCAGGACATCAGCGTGCGCGAGGCGCTGACCTATTTCTTCGATTTCGAATGGATCAACCAGCAACCTCTACCACGGCCAGTATCGCGCGGACCGGCAGCTATTTCGAGGGCTCCGATCTGTCCGCGCTCGGCCGGCCGGCAAGCGCGGCGGAAAAGGCGCTGCTTGCGCCCTTCCCCGATGCTGTCAGCCCGGACGTGATGGACGGCACCTATGAGCCGCCCGAAGAGCGACGGCTCCGGCCGTGACCGCCGCAACTTCCGCAAGGGCATCGAGCTCCTCAGGCGGCCGGCTACGTGCGCAAGGCGGCAAGATGGTGAACGACAAGACCGGCGAGCCGCTCGCGTTCGAGATGCTGGTCCCCGACCGCGCCGACGAGCGGCTGGCGCTCGCTTTTCAGCAGTCGCTGCGCCTTGCCGGGATCGAGATGTCGGTCCGGCAGGCCGATGCCGCGCAATACTGGGAGCGCATCCTCAACACGCGCGACTTCGACATGATCCGCTGGACCTACGGCGCGTCGCTCTCGCCCGGCAACGAGCAGCTCGGGCGCTGGTCGAAGATCGACGCCGACACCTTCGGCCGCCTGAACTTTGCCGGCGCCTCCAGCCCGGCGATCGACGCGATGATCAACGGCGCTGCTGGCGGCGAATACCGAGGACGACTTCGTCACCGCGGTCACGGGCCTTCGACCGGGTCCTGATGTCCGGCCACTATGTCATCCCGCTCTTTCACGCGCCGGGCCAGTGGATCGCGTACTGGAAGCGCGGCGAAGCACCCGGAGCAGACGTCGCTCTACGGCGTCGATGCCGACGACATGGTGGTCGGCGGACGCCGAAATGAGCGAGAGCGTCATGAAATTGCAACCGCATGAAGCCGCTCGCATCGACGTCGTTTCCGACGTCGTCTGTCCCTGGTGCTTCATCGGCAAGCGGCGGCTGGAAAAGGCGATCGCGCCTCGCCGCATTCCGCTCGAGGTGCGCTGGCATCCGTTCCAGCTCGATCCGACCATACCGCCGGAGGGCAAGGACCGGCGCGATTACCTCGAGGCGAAGTTCGGCACCGGCGGAGCGGATCGCGGAGCTGCACGACCGATCGCCGCGAGCCGGGCGCGCGAGGAAGGCATCGATTTCGCCTTCGACCGGATCGAAGTGTCGCCCAACACGCTCGACGCGCACCGGCTGATCCGCTGGGCGGCGGCAGAGGGAAAGCAGGAGGCGCATCGTGGACGCGCTGTTCCGCGCCTACTTCCTGGAAGGCCGCGATATCGGCGACCATGCCGGTGCTCGCCGATATCGCCGCCGCCGTCGGCATGGATCGCACGCGCAGTCGCCGCGCGGCTGGCATCCGATGAGGACCGCGCAGGAGGTGCAACCGGAGATCGTCTCGGCGCAGCAGATCGGCGTGACCGGGCGTGCCGACCTTCATCCTCGATCGGCCGCTACGGCTCGTCGGCGCGCAGGCGCCGGCAGTGCTCGCCGAGGCGTTCGCTCAGGCCTCGCAGCCGAAGATGCCCGCGAGGCGGCCTCCTGAGCTTCCGGCCAGAAGCCGAGAGCCTTGAAGTCGAAGGAAACGCCGCCGGATAGTTCCGACGGCGCGATTTGACTAGCCCGGTGCGGCCTCAATAGCCCTGCGGGCACTGCACGACGACAGTCTCGGCCGTGCGGGTCCGGGCGTAGCAATAGCCCGGACGGTCGGTGACGTGACCGATGATGGCGCCGGCGGCGGCACCCGCCGCAGCGCCGAGGACGGCGCCCTCGCGTCTTGCCGGTGATCAAGGCGCCGGTGATGGCGCCGGCGCCTGCGCCGAGCCCGGCGCCCGTTCCAACGCGCTGGTCGTGCTGCGTGCAAGCTGCAAGACAAGCGCGGCAACGCCCGCGAGCGCGATCTTCCTGAGCATCTATTCCCACCTTCTGGTTTGTGCCGGTCGCCGCGGTGCGGCGTCTGACCGTGAGCCGGAACTCCCGGGCAACGCGCCGGTTCCGAAAACGCGGCGGCTGTACTCGGTTGATGGTGGCGAAATTCGGCGGATTTGGGGAGCAAAGGCAAGATGGATTGCGGCCGGCCTCCGCGTTTTCCGCGATTGCGGCCGTCTCGGCGGATTTTCGAGCGCAGGTCACGCCACCGCCACGAAAGCGCCCGCTTCCCGCCACGTCGTCGCCACGCGCCCACGCCGCTATCGTCGCCTCGCAATGCGCCGCGAACGGCCGGCCGCGATAGCCGCTCGCGCGCCCGCCATCAGTCGCTTGGTAATAGGCGAGATTGTTCCAGGTGAGGAGCATCGCGCCGAGCGTCTCGCCCGCCTTCACCAGATGATGGATGTAGGCGCGCGAATAGTCGCACGCTGCCGGGCAGGCGCTTTCCGCGTCGATCGGGCCGCGTCGTCGGCATGGCGCGCGTTCTTCATGTTGAGCTTGCCGAAGCGCGTATAGGCGAGCCCGTGGCGTCCGGCACGCGTAGGCATCACACAATCGAACATGTCGATGCCGCGTGCGACGCTTTTCAGAATGTCGTCGGGCGTGCCGACACCCATGAGATAGCGCGGCCTGCTCGACGGGCAGCGCCGGCACCGTCTCTTCCAGGATTTTCAGCATCGTCTCCTGCGGCTCGCCGACCGCAAGCCCGCCGATCGCGTAGCCGTCGAAGCCGATCGCGACGAGCCCTTCCGCCGATCTGAGCCGTAGCGCCGGACGTCGCCGCCCTGCACGATGCCGAACAGCGCTTTGTCCGGCGGTGTGCCGAAAGCGCCTTCGAGCGCTCCGCCCAGGCGAGCGAGAGGCGCATCGCGCGCTCCACCTCGGCCGGCTCGGCGGGAAGCGCCAGGCACTCGTCGAGCTGCATCACGATGTCGGAATCGAGCAGCCGCTGGATTTCGATCGAGCGCTCCGGCGTCAGCCGGTGCTCCGAGCCGTCGATATGCGAGCGGAAGCTCACGCCGTCCGCGTCGACTTTGCGGAGGCTCGCGAGCGACATGACCTGAAAGCCGCCGGAATCGGTCAGGATCGGATAGGGCCAGCGCATGAAGTCATGCAGCCCGCCGAGCCGCGCCACCCGCTCGGCGCCCGGGCGCAGCATCAGGTGATAGGTGTTGGCGAGCACGATATCCGCGCCGAGCGCCCGCACCTGCTCCGGATACATCGTCTTCACCGTCGCCTGCGTGCCGACCGGCATGAAGGCCGGCGTGCGGATTGTTCCGCGCGCCGTTTCAACATGCCCGCTTCGCGCCGCGCCGTCGGTGGCCGCGATGGTAAAAGGAAAGCCGCTCATCCCTCCGCCTCGGGGTAGAGCAGGCACGCATCGCCGTAGGAATAGAAGCGGTAGCCCGCGTCGATCGCGTGCGCGTAGGCGCGCTTCATCGCGTCGAAGCCCGGAGAACGCCGCAACCAGCATGAAAAGCGTCGAGCGCGGCAGATGGAAGTTCGTCATGAGAAGGTCGACGCCGCGGAAGCGATAGCCCGGCGTGATGAAGATGTCGGTCGCGCCGTCGAAGGGGTGGATATGGCCCGTCTTCGTCGGCGGCGGATTCAAGCAGCCGGAGCGCCGTCGTGCCGACAGCGACGATGCGCCCGCCCGCCTTTCGCGCCGCATTGAGCCGCTCCGCCGTTGCCGCGTCGAGCGTGCCCGCGCTCCGCGTGCATCCGGTGGCCAGACGTGTCGTCAGCCTTGACCGGCAGGAACGTGCCCGGCCCGACATGCAGCGTCAGGAATTCGCGGCCGATTCCGGCGCGCTCGAGCCGCTCCAAAAGCTCTGGCGTGAAATGCAGCCCGGCGGTCGGCGCCGCGACCGCCCCTTCGTGCGCGGCGTAGGTCGTCTGGTAGTCGGCGAGGTCGCGGTCGTCGGCCGCGCGGCGCGCCGCGATATAGGGCGGGAGCGGCGCATCGCCGATCGTGTGCAGCGCCTCGTCGAGATAGGCGCCGTGGAATGCGAAGGCGAGGCGCACGCGGCCGTCGTCGGCTTTTTCCGCCACCGTCGCTTCAAGCGAGCCGAGCAGGCACACGCGGCTCTCGTGCCCGAAGCGGATACGGTCGCCGACCGCGAGCCGCTTCCCGGGCTTGGCGAGCGCCCACCATTGCGCATCGTCGATCCGCTCGATCAGGTTGACCACGATCTTCGCCACATGCCCGTCGCGCTCGCGTCGGCCCCGGAGCTGCGCGGGGATCACCTTGGTGTCGTTGAGGACGAGCACGTCGCCGGCACGAAGCAGCTCCGGCAGATCGCGCACGTGCCGGTCCTCCAACGCCGCGCCCGGCCGCACGACGAGAAGGCGCGCCGCATCGCGCGGGCTCGCGGGCCGAAGCGCGATCCGCGTCCTCGGGAAGCTCAAAGTCGAATTCGTCGACGCGCATAGGCCGGGCTTATCACGCCCGGCCGCCGATCTGTATCGAAGCGTGGCGGAAGGCGGACCGCCGCCCCTCCTCCCCTATCTTTCCAAACGATCGAGCGGGAGCGTCAGTCGGACGATCAGGCCCTCTCGTTGCCAAACGCGCTCGATCCGGCCGCCAAGCTGCGTGATCGTCGCATTCGCGAGGAACGTGCCGAATCCGGAGGTTTCCGGCGCTCCCTCGACCTCAGCCCCCTCCGACTCCCGCCACTCCAGGCTGACTGCGTCATTATCGACCGACCATTTGATCGCAACGTTTCCGCCCTCCGGCATCAGCGCGCCGTATTTGGCCGCGTTGGTTGCGATCTCGTGGAAAAGCAGCGCCAGTGTCGTGATCGCATGGCTGCCGATGGTAACGTCGGGACCTTCGAGCGAGACGCGGTCCCTGCCATCCTCGATATAGGGCTCGACCAGCGTCTCAAGCAGCAGCCGCAGCGTGGTTGCCGGGGCGATCTCGTCCTCGGCATCGGCGTGCGGCAACGTCAGCTCGTGCGCGAGCGAAAGCGCGCCGAGGCGCCGGCGCACTGCGGTCGCCATGGCTTCGGCCAACTCGGCGTGGCGGGCGCTGATCGCAACCACTCCGGAAGCGAGCGCGAAGAGGTTCTTCACCCGATGGTTCATCTCGCGCAGCAGCAGCCGACGCTGCTCTTCCACCTGCTTCCGCTCGGTGATGTCGCGCGCGATCTTCGAGGCGCCGATGACGCGGCCATGCGCATTGAAGATCGGCGACACCGTGAGTGAGATGTCGACGAGGGAGCCGTCCTTGCGCCGGCGAACCGTCTCGTAGTGCTCGATGCGCTCACCGCGACGGATGCGGTCCAGGATTTCAGGCTCTTCGTCGTGACGGCCGGGCGGGATGAGCATCATGATCGGCTGGCCGATTGCCTCTTCGGCGGAATAGCCGAAGAGCTCCTCGGCGCCTTCATTCCAAGTTGCGATGATGCCGTTCAGGTCCTTGCTGACAATGGCGTCGTCGGAAGAAGCGACGATCGACGCAAGCATTTGCGCGGACCGCTCCGTCTGCGTCCGCCCGGAGATGTCGATGAGCATGTTCATGGCGCCGACGATCGCGCCGGCGGCATCGCGCAAGGGCGTCGGGTAGGCGAGGAAAGGAACCCGCGTTCCGTCCGGCCGCACGGCGATCGCCTCGGCGCCGGCGATGGCGCGCCCCTCCTTCAACGCGACGGCCATCGGGCACTCGTCATGCGGCATCGGCTGGCCGTCGGGCCAGAGCAGGCGCCACGATCCGCACCACAAGGTCGTCCCAAGCGCCGGGCGATGTCCCCAAAGCGTCGCGGCCGCCTCGTTGAAGAACGTCAGCCGCCCCTCCGCGTCGGTCGTGTAGAGCGCGGCCGGAAGCGCGCTGACGAGATCCATGCTGCGCCGCTGCGCCTCGTGCAGGGCGGCTTCCACGCGCTTCGCGTCGGTGATGTCCTGGAAGCAGTTTATCGCGCCGAGAACGGTCCCGTGCCGGTCGTAAAGCGGCTCGACGTTCACGAGCGCAACCGCGCGCGAGCCGTCCGGCCGCTCAATGACGATCTCCTGGCCGCGGACGGGCCGGCCGGTCTTCAGCACCTCGGCCGTCGGACATTCGCCGTGCGGGAGCGGCCCCCCGTCGAGACGGTACATCCTGACCGATCCGCAGAAGCGCTGCTCCGGGTCGCCGAGCCGCGGCGCGCGTCCCCAAAGCTCCGCGGCGCGGCTGTTGTAGCGCACGATGATGCCGTCGCGGTCGCACGCGTAGACGCCCGCCGGGATCAATGCCAGCACATGGTCGAACGCGCCGTGGAGCGCGTCCTCAAGGGATTCGGGCGGAAGCTGCGCGCTTTCAGGCGCAACGACGGCAGGCATTGACACCTCCACTGGGGGCGATCCTCCCGGCCCTTCGCAACCAGAGGCCGGCGAAAACCGCCACCGCAAAGCTTAGGTCCACCTGAAAATGCTGAACAGAAAATTCTGCGATTGCTGAGCCAACGAAGATGTGCCGTTTCCGGTTCCCGTCATGCGCCGGCGAACGATCTCAGGCGGTGTCGGCCACCACCTTCATCGAGACGATCTGATCCGGCTGCCGCGGCGGCTCGCCCTTGGCGATGGCGTCGACGTTCTCCATGCCGTCGATGACCTCGCCCCAAACCGTGTATTGCTTGTTCAGCCACGGGGCCTCGGCGAAGCAGATGAAGAACTGGCTGTCGCCGGAGTTCGGGTCTTGCGCGCGCGCCATGGAGACGGTGCCGCGGCCGTGCTTCTCCGCCGAGAATTCGGCTCTGAGCTTCTTGCCGGAGCCGCCGGTCCCGTTGCCTTGCGGGCAGCCGGTCTGCGCCATGAAGCCGTCGATCACGCGATGGAATTTCAAACCGTCATAGAAACCCTGGCGGGCAAGTTCCTTGATGCGCGCGACATGGTTCGGCGCGAGGTCCGGCCGCATCGCCACGACGACCGGCCCTTTGCTCGTCTCAAGCAGAAGCGTGTTTTCTGGGTCTTTGATATCGGCCATGTTCCGCCTCCTATTTCACGTCCGCCGCCACTTTCATGGATATGATCTTGTCGGGACTGGCGACCATCCCGTTGTTGGCCGGGTCGCCCTTTTTGATAGCATCGACGGCGTTCATGCCGCTCACGACCTGGCCGATCACCGTATATTGCCCGTTAAGGGACGGCGCATCGCCGTACATGATGAAGAATTGCGAATTGGCGCTGTCGGGGTCCTGGGCGCGCGCCATGCCGACCACGCCGCGCGTGAAGGCCACGTCGGAGAATTCGGCTTTGAGGTCTGGAAGGTCGGAACCGCCCATGCCGGTGCCCGTCGGGTCGCCGGTCTGCGCCATGAAGCCGGCGATCACGCGGTGGAACACGACCCCGTCATAAAATCCCTGCCGGGTCAGCGTCTTCAGCCGCTCCGCATGGTGCGGCGCGAGATCGGGACGAAGCGCAATCGTCACCGTGCCGCTCTTCAGCGTCATGATGAGCGTGTTCTCCGGATCGGGGGTTTTCGCGAAGGCAGCGTTTGAGAGAAGACGAGAGCGGCCGCGAGCGCGACCGTGAGCGTGCGAAACGACATTCGGAATCCTTCTGCGTCTGGCTATTCTGGAGAGCGTTCTGCCGGCCGGCGTCCTATCGACCGAGCCGCGTCCGGATGCGTTCGGCGACCGCGGCCGGGACGAAGGGCGCGATGTCGCCGCCCATCGCCGCGATCTGGCGGACAAGCGTGGCGGTGATGTGGCGCGCCTCCGGCCGCGCCGGCAGGAACACGGTCTGAAGCCACGGCGCCATGGTGCCGTTCATGCCGGCCATCTGCATCTCGTAGTCGAGATCGGTCCCGTCGCGTAAGCCCCGGATCAGCAGCGTGGCGCCGACCTCGCGGGCGAAATCGACGACGAGATTGTCGAAGGTGCAGGCCTCGATTGTGACCTCTGCCGCCTGCGGCGAGCGGCGCGGCGACCGTCTCGATCAAGTCCAGACGGTCGTCGACGGAAAGCATGGGCTCTTTTGACGGGTGCACGCCGATCGCCACGATGAGCGTGTCGCAAAGGCAGAACGCCGCTTCGAGAATGTCGGTATGGCCGTTCGTGAGCGGGTCGAACGTGCCCGGATAGAGCGCGGTCCGGTCCATCAGCCCGGCTTAGCCGCTTCCCGGCGAAGTGGCAATGAGGTGGCCGGGCCACACTCGGCGCGCCGCGCTGCCCTTTGCCTCATTATGGGCTTGGCGAGCGGGCCGACTGGGCTCATATCGGCCTCCGACATGTTACGACCCAATCTCAAGATTCCGTTCGGGGCGCGGTCGACGGCTGACGATGTGCTCGCCGGCCTCGATCTCAAGGGGCGCACGATCCTCGTCACCGGCTGCAACGGCGGCATCGGCTTCGAGACCACGCGTGCGCTGGCCGCGCACGGCGCCCTGGTGATCGGCCTCGCCCGCTCCGAAGAGGCGGCGCGCGATGCCGCTGCGCGCGCGGGTGGGGAGACGATCCCCATCGCCGGCAACCTCGCCGATCTCGCCTCCGTCGCCGCCGCTGCGGACAAGGTCCGCGCGCTCGGTCGCCCGCTCGACGCGATCGTCGCGAATGCCGGCGTGATGGGCGGCCCGCTCCAGCATCTCTATGGCATCGACCGGCAGTTCCTGATCAACCACGTCGCGCATTTCCTGCTCGTCAACCGCCTGCTCGACATTGTGCCCGACAAGACCGGGCGGATCGTGATCGTGTCGAGCAGCGCAAGCTACGAGCTGGCGCCCAAGGAAGGCATCCTCTTCGACGATCTCGACGGCAGGCGCTCCTACCGTCAGTTCCGCTTTTACGGCCAGTCGAAGCTTGCGAACGCGCTCTTCGCGCGCGAGCTTTCGCGCCGCCTCGCAGGTCGCGGCATCGCCGTCAATGCGCTGCATCCGGGTGTGATCTTTGCCACGCGCCTGACCCGCGGCTCCGGGTTGCATGCGCGGATATTCGCTTCCATAGCGCAGCATTTCACGAAATCGATTGCGCAAGGCGCCGCGACGCAGACGCTGCTTGCCGCGAGCCCGCTCGTCGAAGGCATCAGCGGCGAGTTCTGGGCCGACTGCCAGGTGGCGGAAGGAAATCCGCTCATGCGGGACGAGGCGATGGCGGCGCGCCTCTGGTCGGTGACCGAAGCGATCATCGCCCGCATCGGTGTAGCGCCGCTCGCAGCGACCGGGTGAGCGGCGGACGACACGGCTCTAGCCTCCCCGACGCGCACGCGCTGGCTGGAATCACAAGGCCCTCTGGTGATCCGCTTCTGGACCAACGAGGTGATGCGGAACCTCGACGCGGTCTGCGAGGCGATCCTTGCCGCTTCGCGTCGGGAGTCGCTCCCGAAACCGGCTGATGCCGGTTTCGACCCTCGAGGTGCGAGAGAGCGCACGCCTAAGCAGTCTTACTCCACCGCATCAGCATCGCCCTCGCCGGAGTCACCTCCCTCGCCGTCTTCCTCCTCTTCGTCATGCCCGTTCGGGTCGGAGATGTGCTCCACCGACACGACCTCCTCGTCCGCCTCGGTGTCGAAGAGGATGACGCCTTGCGTGCCGCGCCCGGCAATGCGGATCGGCTTGTCGCCGGCGACCGGCATGCGGATCGTCTTGCCCGCGTTGGTGACGAGCATGATCTGGTCTTCGTCGTTGACCGGGAAGGAGGCGACGAGCTTGCCGTTCCGCTCATTGACGGCCATCGCGACGATGCCCTTGCCGCCGCGCCGCGTGATCCGGTACTCGAACGACGACGTGCGCTTGCCGTAGCCGTGCTCCGAGACCGTCAGGATGAGCTGCTCGGCGGCGCTCATCTCGGCATAGCGCTCCTGCGAAAGCTCGCCGGTGGATTCCGCCCCCATCTCGCTATTCGCCTCGCCGTTTGACCCGTTCTCCTCGCTCTCGCCCTCGCCGCGGACCGCGCGGCTCATCTTGAGATAGGCGGAGCGCTCCGCCGGCGTCGCCTCGAAGTGGCGGAGGATGGCCATGGAGATGGCTGTGTCGCCCTTATCGAGCGCGACACCGCGCACGCCGACCGAATTCCGCCCCGCGAAGACCCGCACCTCCGGCACCGGGAAGCGGATGCATTGCCCCTGCGCCGTGGTGAGGATCACGTCGTCGGCCTCCGTGCAGGTCTCGACGGAGAGGATACCCTCCCCTTCCTGCAGCTTCATCGCGATGATGCCGGAGCGCCGCACGTCGACGAAGTCGGAAAGCTTGTTGCGGCGCACCGTGCCGCCGGTGGTCGCGAACATCACGTCGAGCTCCTTCCAGCTCGTCTCGTCCTCCGGCAGCGGCATGATCGTGGTGATGCGCTCGTTCTCTTCGAGCGGCAGGATGTTGATCAGCGCCTTGCCGCGCGCCTGCGGCGCTGCGAGCGGCAGCCGCCAGACCTTGAGCTTGTAGACGATGCCGCGCGAGGAGAAGAACAGCACCGGCGTATGCGTGTTCGCCACGAAGAGCTTCGTGACGAAATCCTCTTCGCGCGTCGCCATGCCGGAGCGGCCCTTGCCGCCGCGCTGCTGCGCCCGGTACTCGGAAAGCGCCACGCGCTTGATGTAGCCGGCATGGCTGACGGTGACGACCATGTCCTCGCGCTGGATCAGGTCCTCGTCCTCAAGCTCGGGCCCGCCTTCGCCGATCTCGGTCTTGCGCGGCGTGGAAAACTCGTCGCGGACGGCCTTCAGCTCGTCCTTCACGATCGCCTGGATGCGCGCGCGCGAGGCGAGGATGTCGAGATAGTCGCGGATTTCCGCGGCAAGCTTTTCGAGTTCTTCCGCGATCTCGTCACGGCCGAGCGCAGTCAGGCGCTGCAGGCGGAGGTCCAGGATCGCGCGCGCCTGCTCCTCGGAGAGCCGGTAGGTGCCGTCCTCGGCGATGGTATGGCGCGGATCGGCGATGAGCTGGACCAGCGCTTCGATGTCCTTCGCCGGCCAGCGGCGTTCCATCAATCGCTCGCGCGCCGTCTGCGGATCGGGCGCCGTGCGGATCAGCCGGACCACCTCGTCGATATTGGCGACTGCGGTCGCGAGCCCGACCAGCACATGCGCGCGGTCGCGCGCCTTGCCGAGCAGGAACTTTGTGCGCCGTCCGACGACCGTCTCGCGGAAGGCGATGAAGCTGGTGAGGATGTCCTTGAGGTTCAGGATCTCCGGGCGGCCGCCGTTCAGCGCCACCATGTTGACGCCGAAATTCGTCTGCAGCGGCGTGAAGCGGTAGAGCTGGTTCAGGACCACGTCTCCGACGGCGTCGCGCTTCAGCTCGATGACGACGCGGATGCCGTCGCGGTCGGATTCGTCGCGGATGTCGGCGATGCCTTCGATGCGCTTGTCGCGCACGAGCTCCGCCATCTTCTCCTGCATCGCCGCCTTGTTCACCTGGTAGGGCACCTCGGTGATGATGATGGCTTCGCGGTCCTTGCGGATCTTCCTCGATATGGGCCCTGCCGCGCATGATGACGGAGCCGCGGCCGGTAGCGAAGGCGGAGCGGATGCCGGCCGTGCCGAGGATGATGCCGCCGGTCGGAAAATCCGGGCCCTTGATGAACTGCATGAGCTCCGGTCATGTCGAGGCGCGGGTCGTCGATCAGCGCGATCGTGGCATCGATCACCTCGCCGAAATTGTGCGGCGGGATGTTGGTTGCCATGCCGACGGCGATGCCGCCGCCGCCGTTGACGAGAAGGTTCGGGAACTTCGCCGGCAGGACGCGTCGGCTCGCTGCGGGAATCGTCGTAGTTGGCGCGAAAATCGACGGTGTCCTTGTCGAGATCGTCGAGCATCGAATGCGCGACCTTCGCGAGCCGCACCTCGGTGTAGCGCATCGCCGCCGGCGGATCGTTGTCGATCGAGCCGAAATTCCCCTGCCCGTCGATCAAGGGCAGGCGCATGGAGAATTCCTGCGCCATCCTGACCAGCGCGTCGTAGATCGCCTGGTCGCCGTGCGGGTGGAACTTGCCCATCACCTCGCCGACGACGCCCGCCGATTTCCGATAGGGCTTGTTCCAGTCGTTCCCCATCTCGTGCATGGCGTAGAGGATGCGCCGATGCACCGGCTTCAGCCCGTCGCGCACGTCGGGGAGCGCGCGGCTGACGATCACGCTCATCGCGTAATCGACGTAGGAGCGGCGCATCTCGTCGGTGATGGAGATCGATTTGATGTCGCCGTCGCGGCCGGCGGGCGGCGTGTTGCTTTCGTCGGCCAAAGGAAGAATCGCTTGTCTTGAAGAGTGCTTGTCTTTGTAGCTTATCTAGGCACGAAACGCCAATTCGGCCAGCCCAAAAAACAGGTTTAAAAACAATAGATTACACGAAAGTGGTGAATTCGTTTCGGGGCTCCGCTCCGGGCCCCGCGAAAAGCCATGAATCCGGCCCGAGAAGAGGCCTCGATTTGGCGCCGCCAATCGGCCGATTTCGGCAGCAGGAAGGCGCCGTCCCGTTCCCCCGTGACCGGGTCTTCCCCGAAATAGGCGTAGACCGGCTGGTCCGGCAGATAGTGTCGGAAGCGCGCGGCGATGTCGGCGCCGTAGACCCGGTAGTGGCCGTGCTTTTCAGGCTTCGGGAAACCCCAGTCGCGGGTGCGTCTCCTCGCGGAAGGGGTCGGGCACGACGAGGTAGAGGAGGCCGTCCGGGGCGGCGATACGGAGAAGCTCGTGAAGCGCCGCGCGGTCGTCCGCCACGTGCTCCAGCACGTGCGAGCAGGCGACGAAGCCGTAGGTCCCGTCCGGCCGGTCGATCGCCTGGATGTCGAGGCTCTCGCCCTCCCCGAAGATCGAAAGCTCGAAGCGCCGGAACCAGCTCGGGTCGAGCGTCGGGTCGGGGCTGAACTGGATCGCGTCGAGGTCGCGGAATTCTTCCGTGCCGAGCCGCTCGAACATCAGACGGAAAATCCGGTGCCGCTCGAGCGAGCCGCAGTTGGCGCAGCGCGGCAGCATGCCGTTCGGCGCCATCCGCCCTTTCGGGCCGGGCACGAATTCTCGCGAGCCGCAGATCGGGCAGCACGCCGGCGATTTCGAACTTGCATCGGCGATCATCGCGGCATCTTCTCACGCCGGACGCCAATGTGGCGAGGGCGGGCTCCTCCGATGCTGCACGAGGCCATCTCTTCCTTCGTGACGCTTTTCGTCACCATCGACCCGCTTGGGCTTGCGCCGCTCTTCCTCGCTCTGACGGCCGGTCTGAGCCGTGGGGAGCGCGCCCAGGTTGCCCACCGCGCGACGATTATCGCCTTTCTTGTCCTCGTGCTCTTCGCGGTCGCCGGCTTGAAGATACTCTCGGTCTTCGGCATCACCATCCATGCCTTCCGCATCGCCGGCGGCGTGCTTCTCTTCTTCATCGCCTTCGAAATGATTTTCGAGAAGCGGCAGGACCGCAAGGAGAAGAGCGTCGGCGCGGATCGCGTCGACCAGATCCGCAACATGGCGATCTTCCCGCTTGCGATCCCGCTGATCGCCGGGCCCGGCGCCATCTCCGCGACGATCCTGCTCTCCGGCACCTATGCGAGCCTCTTGGAGAAGCTGCTGCTGATCCTGATCGTCGCGATCAATATCGGCTCAGCCTGGCTGGTCTTCATCGCCGCCGACCGCATTGACCACCTGCTCGGCGCGACCGGCCGCATCGTGCTGACCCGGCTCCTCGGTCTGATCCTCGCCGCGCTAGCCGTGCAGTTCGTGGCGGACGGCGTGCTGGCGTTTGCGAAGGGCTAGCTGGGCGCGGCCTGGCCCGTCTCCCCTTGAGGACGAGGCTGGCGGCGCAACCGACGGGACAAAGGCAGCGCGAAGCTCAGGCCGGCGCAGGCTTGTTGTCCGCTCCCTCGCTCGGCGCCTCCGCCCGGGAGGGGGTCCGACGTCAGCCTAGAACGGGATCTCGTCGTCCATCTCTTCCGACAGCGGCGCATTTCCGCGTCCGTTCCGCTCCATCGGTCCGGCGCTGCCGAACTCCGCGCCCCGGCCGTTCCGCTCGCCAATCTCACCGCCACCACCGCCGCGGCTGTCGAGCATCTGCAGCTCACCCCGGAAGCGCTGCAGCACCACCTCGGTCGAATAGCGCTTCTGGCCCGACTGGTCCTCCCACTGGCGCGTCTGCAGCTGGCCTTCGATGTAAACCTTGGCGCCCTTCTTCAGGTACTGCTCCGCCACCTTGGCGAGGTTCTCGTTGAAGATGACGACGCTGTGCCACTCCGTCCTCTCCTTCCGCTCGCCGGAATTCTTGTCGCGCCAGTTCTCCGACGTCGCGATCCTCAAATTGACCACCGGATCGCCCGAAGGGAGCCGCCGGACTTCAGGGTCCTGCCCGAGATTGCCGACCAGGATCACCTTGTTGACACTGCCTGCCATGACCGCCTCCGCTTGTTGCGGGTCACCCTGCTCCGAAACCGCGGCGCGTCACAGCACGTGGCATCCTTCGTCCACAGCCGGCTCGTCGCGATGCACAGGGTGACGCGAAATCGTTCTTGCTATGTTCTATATTATGCTGGAGGATGGAAATCAAGGCCCGGCGACCCGGCGGCACAGGATCGCAATCGCCTTCCAGCTCTCCATCGAGCGGCGGGACGAAAGGAATGAGCCATGGAACAGCGCCTTAGCCTGGTGACGCTCGGCGTCGCCGACCTCGATCGGTCGCTCCGTTTCTACGAGGCGCTCGGCTGGAGACGCGGCAACGACCATCCCGACGTCGTGTTCTTTCAGCTGGATGGAATGATCCTGGCGCTCTGGTCGCGCGCGTCGCTTGCCGACGATACCGGGCTCGCGCCGAACGAGCGCGGCTTCGGCGGCATCACGCTCGCCTATAATGCGCGTTCCAGGGATGACGTCGACGCCGTGCTCTTGGAAGCCACGCGCGCCGGCGCGCGCATATTGAAGCCGGCGCACGAGACCTTCTGGGGCGGCTATTCCGGCTACTTCGCCGATCTCGACGGGCATCCGTGGGAAGTCGCGTGGAATCCCGGCTGGCATCTTGGCGAGGACGGCCGGGTCAGCCTCGCCACCTGAGCCCCCGCCGCATCGCTCTCCGCGTGTGCCGGCTTACGGCTGGTCGACCACGCTGAAATCGCTCGACTTCGCACCCTGCTCGGCGATGTCGAAGCCGGAGGCGCGAAGGCCGCGTCTCAGCAGCTCGCGGATCGCCGCGGCCCGGCTCGGCATCCGCGTCTCAAAGCGCCAGTTGTCGATGACCTCCAGCTCCTCAGGACTCAGCATGATCTGCAGACGCTCGCCTCGCGACAGCTCAGACATGGCTCCTTGCTCCCGTTCGAATGAGAGGCCAAAGTTAGTAAGCAGCGTATTTAACGTCAAGTGGGTTAGTTGAGTTGCTAGCATCATTAGCGGTTTTAGCGCAAGAGCCGTTTCTTTAGCAGGCGTTGTCGATCTCTTCTAAGCCGTTGAATGAGCGGATGTTCCCTTCGGCGTAGCCGGCGCCGTCGGCGGATTTACAACGGGCGGGATTCCAGGATCGATGGTGAGCGGTGCCCAGTTCCCAGTCCTGATCGGGCTCCGGACAGGAGATGCAAATGTGTGAGGCTCAAAGCGGCTTCGGGTCCAGCGAAGCCGAGCAGCGCCTTCGCAGTCAAATCAGAGACCATCGTCGCCGCCGCCGTCGCCGAAGGTGACATCTTGCGCATAGCGCCACACACGAAGCGGCTGCAGAATTTAAGCGAAGCGACGGGGCTCTCGGAAAAATCAATCACTGATGCCTTGATCCTCGCCGCCGCGCGCGCCGGCATCCCGATCGAGATCGATTGCGTCGGTTCTTCTCGGTGACGCGTTCGCTCTGTCATTGATCGGGGTCTTGCGGATTTCGCTCGCGATCGGTCGGCGACCGAACATCCGTGGATGAATGTTGAGGGCGCTGATTGCCGCCTTCCGGCTGGCCTGTGTGTGTATTAGGCAATGGGAGGCGGACGCTCCCAAGTCCGTTGGTATCACGCGGACAGGCGATGGCGGATCGGCGCAAGAATGGCCATGCGAATGGCAGCGGCAGTGGCGGGGCTGCGCGTACGGATGACTCCCAAAGAGTTCAGTACAATTGCGCCAAGTGCCCCGGCTATTGCTGCTCCTATCCGGTGATCAGCGTCACCAAATACGACGTGGAGCGCCTCGCCAGGCATTTCGGCATGACGCCGGAAGCGGCGGAGAAGCGCTTCACCAAGAGCGCCTACGGCCACAAGCGCATCCTCAGGAAGAAGAAGGACGAGCACTACGGCACCATCTGCCGGTTCTTCGACCAGGAGAACCGCCGCTGCGGCGTCTATCCGGCACGGCCCGGCATCTGCCGCGCCTTCCCCGGCACCACGCGCTGCGGCTATTACGACTTCCTCTCCTTCGAGCGCCGCGCGCAGGACGATCCGGAATTCGTCGCGCTCACGGATCACCGCTGACAGGCGATCGAAACTAAGCCCGCCGCTGCGCGAGGCAGATCCAGTCCCACGGCCCCTTGACCGTGCTTGAGCGCGGCTTGCGCATCCCCTCGCGCGACCACGGCGCGTAGATGCGCCCCATGCGCCGGACGTCGAAGCCGTGACGCGTGATGACCGCGACAAGCTCGGCGCGGTTATAGTGCTTCTGCCAGCTGCCGCCCTTTTCCGCGTGACCCTCCGCCGTGATCCCCGGCGTCGCGTCCCCGTCCGGCGGGCTCAACCGCTGCACGATCCTTTCCGACTCGACTGACGGCACGACAACGAGCGCGAAGCGCGAAGGCTTGGTGACGGTGCGGACGGCCGCCCATTGCGCGGCCCGCTTCGCCGCGCTCGTCGACGTGATGACATTCATGCAGACCGTCAGATCGGCGCGCTCGCCCACGCGCCTTCCCGCGCGCGCAACGTCCATCGTGAACCAGCGGATGCCTTTGATCCCGCGGCATTCGGCCTTGGCACGGGCGATGATGCGCGGCGCGAATTCGACCGCGTCGATCTCGCCAAAACGGTTGCCGAATTTCTTGATAAACGTGCCGATGCCGCAACCGAGATCGACGAGCACCGCGCGCTTCGTCAGCCGCGTGGCGCCGACGAAGCGGGCGAGCTGATCGTTCGTCTCTTCCGACGCGACGTCGACGACCATATCCTCGAAGTCGTCGGCGAGTTCGTTCCACTCAGCCCGGCTGACCACGAATTGCTCCTTTTGAGGAGTTTAGGAGATTCGGTGGAGGGACGCGAAGCGGCTCGCACGCTTCCCCGGGCTGAGGTGGAGCGTGCCTGCGCCCTGGCGGGGCACGCTTCCGAAGCCTATGCGCGGTCCGGCGCGAGAGGCGCGACGGGTCGCAGCGCACCCTGCCGGGCGACCATCCACCCCGGATATTCCTGCGGCAGAGCGCTGACTTCGTCGAGCCGCGCCATCTCCTCCGCCGAAAGCGAGAGCGTGACGGCGGCAAGATTGTCTTCGAGCTGCTCGATGCGCTTCGCCCCGATGATGACGCTCGTGACCCACGGCTTGTGGAGCAGCCAGGCGAGCGCCACGCGCGCGACCGACACGCCCTTCGCGTCCGCGATCTCGCGCATGGCGTCGACGACGGGCCACGCGCGGTCGAGATCGACGGGTGGGAAGTCGAACGTCGTGCGGCGACCGCCCTCCGGTCCTTTCGCGTTCGGCTTGTATTTGCCCGAGAGCAGCCCGCCGGCGAGCGGGCTCCACACCATCAGCCCCACCTTCTCTTCGAGCAGCAGCGGCACGATCTCGCGCTCAAGGTCGCGGCCGGCGATCGTGTAATAGGACTGCGTCGTCTCAAACCGCGCGTAGCCGCGCCGCTCGGAAATGCCGAGCGCCTTGGCGATCCGCCAGGCCGGCCAGTTGGAGCAGCCGATGTAGCGGACGAGCCCGCGCGACACGAGGTCGTCGAGGGCGCGGAGCGTCTCCTCCATGGGCGTGACGAGGTCGGCCGCGTGGATCTGGTAAAGATCGATGTGGTCGGTCTTGAGCCGCTCGAGGCTTGCTTCGACCGCGTCCATGATATGGCCGCGCGAGGCGCCGCGGTCGTTAGGCCCTTGGCCCATCACGCCGTAGAACTTGGTCGCGATCACGACGTCCGACCGCTTCACGCCGAGATTGTTGAGCGACTGGCCGAGAAGCTCCTCCGAGCGTCCGCTCGAATAGACGTCGGCGGTGTCGATGAAGTTGACGCCGGCTTCGAGCGAGCGCTTGACGATGGCGTCGGCGGCCTCCTGTCCGACCCCGGCGATGGCACCGTAGATGCCGCCCCCGGCGTCGCCGAAAGTCATCGTGCCGAGGCAGAGCTCCGAGACGAAAAGGCCGGTATGGCCAAGCTGGTTGTAGCGCATGGCAATTCTCCAGGTGGAACTTGATGGCGGGGTGGCGCGCCGGCGGCGGCCGAAAGCCAAGCCGCGACGCGTCGAACGAAAGATGGAAGGGCCGTGACGGCCGATCGGGGGAATATGACGCCAGACTACCCGAAGCGTGCCGGGCTGTCACCGCCCGTCCGCGCATCCCTGTCCCGCGCGATCGGCCGCTTGCAGTCGCGCCTGCCGGTAGAGCGTCGCCGGCTCACCGCCACCCGAGCCCCGGCGCGACGGTTTTCAGGATCGCCTCGATGACGTGCGTATTGTAGTCGACGCCGAGCTGGTTCGGCACGGTGAGGAGCAGCGTGTCCGCCTCCGCGATCGCCTCGTCTCGTTTCAGCTCGTCGATGAGCTTGTCCGGCTCGGCGGCGTAGCTCTTGCCGAAAATTGCCCGCGTGTTCTCGTCGATCATGCCGATCTGGTCGCGGCTCTCGCCGTTTCTGCCGAAATAGAGGCGGTCGCGGTCGTCGACGAGCGCGAAGATCGAGCGGCTGACGGAGACGCGGGGCTGGCGCGTATGCCCGGCCGCCTTCCAGGCTTCGCGATAGGCGCGGATCTGCTTCGCCTGCTGGATGTGGAAGGGCTCGCCGGTCTCGTCGAATTTCAGCGTCGACGATTGCAAATTCATGCCGAGCTTCGCCGCCCATTCCGCCGTGGCGTTGGTCGCCGCGCCCCACCAGATCCTTTCGCGCAGCCCCTCCGAATGCGGCTCGACGCGCAAGAGCCCCGGCGGGTTCGGGAACATCGGCCGGGGGTTCGGCTCGGCAAAGCCCTCGCCCGCTCAGCACCTGAAGAAAGACCTCCGTCTTCTGCCGCGCCATGTCGGCGTCGCTCATCCCCTCCGGCGGCGCGTAGCCGAAATAGCGGAAACCGTCGATCACCTGCTCCGGCGAGCCGCGCGAGATGCCGAGCTGCAGGCGCCCGCCGGCGATCAGGTCGGCCGCGCCCGCGTCCTCGGCCATGTAGAGCGGGTTCTCGTAGCGCATGTCGATGACCGCGGTGCCGAGCTCGATCCGCTTCGTCCTCGCCCCGCACGCCGCCAGCAGCGGAAACGGCGAGCCGAGCTGCCGCGCAAAATGATGCACGCGGAAATATGCCCCGTCCGCGCCGACCTCCTCCGCCGCTATGGCGAGCTCGATCGATTGCAGGAGCGCGTCGGACGCCGTCCGCACCTCGCGATTGCGGCGACGGGGTCCAGTGCCCGAAGGAGAGGAAACCGATGCTGTTTCATGTTTTGCCGGTGTTCGCCGCCAGTTGCGCGGCGAAAGCCCGCTTGTAGGCGGGCCGCGCTTCGCCCCGGGCGACATAGGCGGCGAGGTTCGGAAATTCCGCCAGAATGCCGGATGGTTTCAGCCTCTGCAGCACATGCACCATCATCAGGTCGCCGGCGCTGAAACGCCCGTCGAGCCAGTCGGCACCGCCTTCGCCGAGGCTTCGGCGGGCGAGAAGATGGGCGGAAAGCTGGCGCAGCCGGTCGCGGACGCGATCCTCGACCAGCGGCAGGCGCTCTTTGGACCAGGGCTTGTCGCTTTCAAGGAGCTTGGCATTCGCGAATTCGAGGATCGGCGGCTCCACTGTGCTGAGCGCCGCGAACATCCATGTGATCGCCCGCGCCCGGGCGTTCGCATCGTCGGGTAAGAGGCCCGCATGGCGCTCCGCGATATGGAGCACGATCGACCCCGTTTCGAACAGCGCGAGATCGCCTTCTTCGTAGGTCGGAATCTGCCCGAACGGATTGAGCGCCAGATGCGCGGGTTGCTTCAGCGCGCTGAACGAAACGCCACGAACCTCGTAGGGCTGGCCGACTTCCTCCAGCGCCCAGCGAACGCGCACATCCCGCGCCAGTCCGCTGCCGCCATCGGGCGAGCGTTCAAAGGCGGTAATGGTGGGGATCATCGGAAGGCTCCGGGTGATTGCGTGACAACGTCCCCCGCCGCGACGGAGAGTTCGATCGATTGCAGCAGCGCGTCGGACGCGGAGCAGCGAGCGGGGAAGGCGTCCAGTGGCCGAAAGAGAGAAAGCCGATGCGTTTCATGGGAGGTGTCTATGAAGGGGGGAAGCGAATTCGCACACCCTTGTGACATAGATGGGTCACGCCGAGGAGGCACCGTTACTTGGATGGGTGAAAGGGAACGCGGCCGCGAAAGAGGTGGCCCAGACGCGGGACTTTGCCGCCGCCTTGGAGCCTGGGCGGCGACGCTGGACGACCCCTTACGCACCCGGTAAGACAAGCTTAACCAAACGCTGCATCTTGTGGATGGCCCCGTCAGTACGAGCCGGGAGCACCGAAGACAAGGCGGTATAAGGGTACGATGCTCCCGATTCGGTGCTCCTGAGTCGGCGACGCTAAGAGGGACACGATGACCAATCACCATCTTGATCGAATCTCTCGCGACCTTGCTGTCGAACAAAGCCTCGACGCTGCGATTGAGGTGGACGGCGTGCTGACCGGGATCAGAAAGGGTTCGTCCGCCCTGGCCGAGTTGTTGCAGACGCTAACGTTCGACGGTCCGGGCGGCGGAGGCGAGCAGCACGCGCTGATGGACAATTCGCAGATGGCGGCGCTCTATCATCGAGCAGTCTCAGCATCGGGCCGTGAGTTCGAGACCACGGCAGATCTCGAAGCCGTCGTTCGCTTGCTCGCAGAGCTAAACACCGACGAACTCTCAGGCTACGACAAAGGCGTGCTGGAGTTCATTCGTGAGTTTTGTCTGGGGCTGAATTGCGAGTTGGTGTCGGAGGCATATCGGCGCACGCCGGAGCCTGCCATTGTTAGAAGCAATCCGCGTGAACTCACCGTGAATGAGTATTGACCTAAATACGCGCGAGAAGCTTCGGAGACTGATATCACAGACAGATGGTCTGTTGCTGTCGGACTTTCCTCATCCAGCGAGCAAGGAGGCATTGGAGCAGCTAAAGACCTTCTTCCAGCAGCAGACCGCTCGAATTGAGCGAGCCGTGGCTACAAAGCAGCCCGACATTGTTGCCCAAGCCTGTTCAACTTCAAACGAACGGATTCGAAAAAGCCTTCCGATCCTCGAATTCTGCTGCGATCAACGAACGTTCGAAACAGCTTCGAGGCGTATCATTCACTATCACGCTTGGCTCGCGCCTTGATAGGAAATGACGCAGAGTTCGTTCTCTCATCAGAATGGGACTTTAGTCCATTTACATATCCGATCACGGTCAGCGTGCTGCCAAAATACGTGCTGCTGGGATCACCTGCTTCAAATCCCACAATGCGCTCGTCCTTCCATTGGCAGGCCACGAACTCGGACATTCTGTATGGGTGAATGAGCGGCTTGAGAGGGCATACGCTGCAGATATCGAAACCAGAGTTCGAAACTACCTTACTGCAAACTGGTCGAATTTTCAGGCGGCCTTTCCGGAATTTGCTCATCTAAAGAAGCCATCTGCCGCGGAATTCGCAAACAATATCTTCCTTGCTCCCATAGTCGCCCAAATTGGCTACATCGCCTCACTGCAAATCGAAGAGACGTTCTGCGATGCACTAGGCGTTTCATTATTTGGCGCATCCTACGTGTACGCCTTCCACTACCTCCTGGCGCCGAACCTCGGTGGCCCACGGTCGACGGATTATCCTCCGCTCCGCGTTCGTGCAGCCTATCTAACTGATTACAGCGATCTCGACCTTCAAGCGCTAGGCTTTGCCAACTACGCCGACGAGTTTCGCGAGGTGCCGAATAGTTTTGGGGGACGCGTCGATTTCTTGCTTCTGGTGGCGGATGCGGTTCGGCACGAACTTGCGCCTGATGCATATAAACACGGTGAGACGATAGCGACCGACAAGGTAGGAGCCAACCTCCCGAATCCGGGGACGCAGGATGCCATTGTGCAATGCTTCAAACGCGGCCGGCCGTTTGGCGATGCTGCGTCCGTTGCCGATGTCTTGAATGCAGGTTGGCAATACGTCGTTTCGGAACGACCCACCTTCGATGAGAACAAACGACCTCTGTTTGATTGGATTTCCGAGCTAGTACTTAAGAGCTTGGAGGTTCAAGAGTTCGCCGAGCGGACGAAGTAGATGCTTGACAGTGTACAACTTGCGCGTCGCCTGGAGCTTGGACGCGGGAGCGATCCAACGGGTCTTTCTATTGTCCCCGAGCCCCCAATTGCTGAGGTGGAGGAAAGCGGTGAGGCGTCAATTACCCTTCGTCTAGGGCGTTGGTTTGTTGTGCTTCGTCAGTCTAGTCAAAGCAACTTTGATGTGGCGGGCGAAAGCCTGAAGTCACGCGATGAGGAAAGAGCCGCGAAACTGTATTACGTACGATTTGGCGAGGTAGTTCATTCTGCATCCTTCTCGATTTGTTTTGGCGGCGACCCTCGAGTGGATGTCGCTCCCGGCAACGCTGGGAGGGTACGTAACAGGCAAGTCTACTTGGGCGAGGCGAGGATTAATTATTGAAACCGCCGCTGGCGTCCATCCCGGCTTCAACGGATGCCTGACATTGGAGCTTACAAACGTCGGTGAGGTACCCATTACGATTCGACCCGGAATGAAAATCTGTCAGATCTTCTTTCATAGAATCCCGGCCGGCTCAAAGTTATCGCAGGGGCCTCTAACCGGCCGGCGAAGACCGTTTCTGGGGCCGCCATCCCAGGACGAGATATTCAAGAAATTGGCTACCTGAGTGGGGACACGTACGTGAGCAAGGCGCCGGCGTTCGGAGCAAATCTCCTAGGCAGATTGCACCAAGGCTACTCTAAATGGGTCTGCGTTTCGCTCAGAAGTTAGCAACGGGACTTCGAACGCTCACCGCCCCTTCGCCTGAAACAGCTCCACGAAATTCCCCGAGGGGTCGACGATCAGCACCTGCGATCCGCCCGGCCCGCTGACAATGTCGTTGCGGAATTTCACGCCGGCGGCCTTGAGCCGGGCGACCTCGGCGGCGAGGTCGTCGACGATCAGGTGGATGCGGTTCCAGCCGCCCGGCCCCGGGCGCTCGCCGTCGGGCATCGGCCGTCCGGCCGAGCTTGTCGGGCCGCTGAGGAGGAGCCTGAGCGCGCCGCGTTTCACGTCCGCGAAGGCGGGCGGATAGCTTGAGAGAACCGAGAAGCCGAGATGCTGCGTGTACCACGCGACGGCGGCCTCCACGTCGTCGACCATGTAGCGGACGCTGACGGCCTCCTCCGGCATCCGCGC
Organism: uncultured Alphaproteobacteria bacterium; assembly: GCA_963750115.1. GTDB lineage: Bacteria > Pseudomonadota > Alphaproteobacteria > Rhizobiales > Afifellaceae > DASWJZ01. The sequence goes on from CAVVPM010000010.1 coordinate 83,826, forward strand.
CTTCACGCGATTAGGTGCTACCCCTTCTGCTCGACCAGGATCACCAGCGACTTCGGGTCGACGCCGTCATGCGCCATGGCGTCGGCGGCCGCCTTGCCGCTCATGACCTTCTGCAGCGCGGCTATGTCCGGAACGTCCATCATCACCGCCACACGCGTGGAATCTTGCGGGTCGACGAACGTGCGGATGTTGGTCACCCCGAGCGGTCCGAAAAGCTCCTTGCGCTTCGGCGATGAGAGCCAGTGGTTCGCCCCTTTGGTGATCTTGTGATGGCCAATGATCGTCGGCATGGAATCCTCCCTGCGGTCACGCGGGGGCAATCGAGCGCTGTTTTCATTGCACTGTCAAATTACGGCGGCGTAAGGCGATCCGTGCTCGCCGGCTCGGCGCACGCGCGCGCCGCCGCCCACGTGTTCTCATTTCGTTCTAGACAAGGGCACCTCGCTCGGGCAGCATCCGCTCGCCCGGATTCGCCCGCTCGCGCACGCATTGTCAGCAGCGCGGCGGGAGAGCGGGGACATTTCGGAGCCGAAGCTTGTCTCAGCGTGCGAAGAGCCTAAGTTTAGTGCGCGGCGGCGGGCGCCGTTCCTCCCCTTCGGATCGAAAAGCCATGGCAAAGGACAGGTCACTCCCCATGGGTAGGATGGGGAGCGGGACGGCGGGCAAGCTGATTTCGATCCGCGGCGCGCGCGAGCACAATCTCAAGAACATCGACATCGACCTGCCGCGCGACAGCCTGATCGTGATGACGGGGCTCTCCGGCTCCGGCAAATCCTCGCTCGCTTTCGACACGATCTACGCGGAGGGCCAGCGGCGCTACGTGGAGTGGCTTTCCGCTTACGCGCGGCAGTTCCTCGAAATGATGCAGAAGCCCGATGTCGACCAGATCGACGGGCTCTCGCCGGCGATCTCGATCGAGCAGAAGACGACGAGCCGCAACCCGCGCTCCACGGTCGGCACGGTGACGGAAATCTACGACTATATGCGGCTCCTCTTCGCCCGCGTCGGCATCCCTTATTCGCCGGCGACCGGGCTGCCGATCGAGAGCCAGACGGTCAGCCAGATGGTCGATCGCATCCTGGCGCTTCCCGAGGGCACGCGGCTCTATCTCCTCGCCCCGGTCGTCCGCGGGCGGAAAGGCGAATACCGCAAGGATCTGGCCGAGTTCCTGAAGAAGGGCTTTCAGCGCGCCAAGATCGACGGAAAGTTCACGGAAATCGCGGACGCCCCTTCGCTGGATAAGAAGCTCAAGCACGACATCGACATCGTGGTCGACCGCGTGGTGGTGCGCCCCGACATTTCCGCGCGCCTCGCGGATTCGCTCGAAACCGCGCTCAAGATCGCCGACGGCATCGCCGTCGCCGAGCTCGCCGACAAGGCGCTGCCGAAGAGCGCGACCGCGGAAGAATCCGCCAACAAATCGAAGAACGAGACGCACGAGCGGATCGTCTTCTCCGAGAAATTCGCCTGCCCCGTCTCCGGCTTCACGATTCCCGAGATCGAGCCCAGGCTCTTCTCCTTCAACAACCCGTTCGGCGCCTGCCCCGAATGCGACGGGCTCGGTACCAAGCAGGCGATCGATCCCGACCTCGTCGTCCCCGATCCCGCCCGCACCATGAAGGACGGCGCGATCGCGCCCTGGTCGAAAACCTCGTCGCCTTATTATCTGCAGACGCTCGAAGGTCTTGCCCGCGCTTTTCGCTTCAAGCTCTCCGATCGCTGGTCCGAGCTTCCTGCGGCGGCGCGCGAAAAGATTCTTTACGGCACGGCTGAGGAGAAGGTCGCCTTCGTCTATGACGACGGGCTCCGCTCCTACGAGACGAAGAAGGTTTTCGAAGGCGTCATCCCAAATCTCGAGCGCCGCTGGAAGGAGACCGATTCCGCCTGGGTCAAGGAGGAGATCGGCCGCTATTTCTCCGGCGTCCCCTGCGAGGTCTGCCATGGCGCGCGGCTGAAACCCGAGGCGCTCGCGGTGAAGCTCGCCGGCCTGAACATTTCCGAGGTGGCGGAAAAGTCGATCCGCGCCGCCGGCGCATGGTTCGCCGCCCTCCCCGCCACGCTCACCAAGCAGCAGAACGAAATCGCCGGCCGCATCCTGAAGGAAATCCGCGAGCGGCTCGATTTTTTGAACGACGTCGGCCTCGAATATCTCACGCTGTCGCGGAATTCCGGCACGCTTTCCGGCGGCGAGAGCCAAAGAATCCGGCTCGCCTCGCAGATCGGCTCGGGCCTGACCGGCGTGCTTTACGTGCTCGACGAGCCGTCGATCGGCCTGCACCAGCGCGACAACGCCCGACTGCTTGAGACGCTGAAACACCTACGCGACCTCGGCAACACCGTGATCGTGGTCGAGCATGACGAAGACGCGATCCGCGCGGCCGACCACGTGGTCGATATCGGCCCGGCCGCCGGCATCCATGGCGGCGAGGTGATCGCGGAGGGCACGCCCGCCGACATCATGGCGAATCCGAACTCGCTCACCGGCCAATATCTCTCCGGGTCGCGCGAGATCGAGGTGCCGCAGGACCGCCGCCCGGCCGAGAAGGGCCGCCGCCTGATCGTCACCGGCGCAACCGGCAACAATCTGAAGAACGTCACCGCCGCGATCCCGCTCGGGCTTTTCACCTGCGTCACCGGCGTCTCGGGCGGCGGCAAGTCGACGCTCCTGATCGACACGATCTACAAGGCCGTCGCAAGGCGGCTGAACGGCGCGCGCGAGCACCCCGCCCCGCACGCGTCGCTCACGGGGCTCGAACACCTCGACAAGGTGATCGACATCGACCAGTCGCCGATCGGTCGCACGCCGCGCTCAAACCCCGCGACCTATACCGGCGCCTTCACGCCGATCCGCGAGTGGTTTGCCGGCCTGCCGGAGGCGAAGGCGCGCGGCTATCAGCCGGGCCGCTTCTCCTTCAACGTCAAGGGCGGGCGCTGCGAGGCCTGCCAGGGCGACGGCGTCATCAAGATCGAGATGCACTTCCTGCCTGACGTTTACGTCACCTGCGACGTCTGCAAGGGCAAGCGCTACAACCGCGAGACGCTCGACGTGACCTTCAAGGGGAAGTCGATCGCCGACGTGCTCGACATGACGGTCGAGGAAGGCCGCACCTTCTTCCAGGCGGTGCCGGCGATCCGCGACAAGCTGGAGACGCTGGAGCGCGTCGGCCTCGCCTACATCCACATCGGCCAGCAGGCGACGACGCTCTCCGGCGGCGAGGCGCAGCGCGTCAAGCTGTCGAAGGAGCTCTCCCGCCGCGCCACCGGCCGCACGCTCTATATCCTCGACGAGCCGACCACCGGCCTCCACTTCCACGACGTGGCGAAGCTGCTCGAAGTGCTCCACGAGCTGGTCGACCAGGGCAACACGGTGGTCGTCATCGAGCACAATCTCGAGGTCATCAAGACGCGCCGACTGGATCATCGACCTCGGCCCCGAAGGCGGCGACGGCGGCGGCGAGATCGTGGCCTCAGGCCCGCCGGAGGCGATCGTGAAGGAGAAGCGGAGCTACACGGGCGCGTTCCTGAAGCCGGTGCTGGCGAGACGGCCGGCGAGGAGACGGGTCGAGGCGGCGGAGTGAAGGCGCCGGACCCTCTCCCCGTGAGGGAGAGGGTGGCTCTCCGACTTGTCGGAGGGCCGGGAGAGGGGGAGTGAGCCATGGCTAAGAACGGCCTGATCACCGTCGCAAGCGCCTTCCCCGTCGCCGAGACGATCGACCGCCTCGTCGCGACGATCGCGCCGCTCGGGCTCATCGTCTTCGCCCGCATCGACCATGCCGCCGGCGCGGCGTCGGTCGGCATGCCTCTCCGCCCGACCGAGCTTCTGATCTTCGGCAATCCGAAGGGCGGCACGCCGCTGATGCAGGACCGCCAGACGGCCGGCATCGACCTCCCCGTCAAGGCGCTCGCCTGGGAAGACGCCGAGGGAAAGGTCTGGCTGACCACCAACGACCCAGCCTGGATCGCCGAGCGGCACGGCCTCGGCCCGGAAAGCGCAAAGGCCGTCGAAGCGATCGCCGCAGGAATGGCCGAAGTCGCGGCGGCGGCCGCGAGTGGCGCGTGAGGTTCCCGTGCCCCGCCTCTACGCCGTCATCCGCACGCGCGGCCCCGCCTATCGCCGGGACCTCCCCATGGAGGAGCAGGACGCCTGGCCGGCGCACGCCGACTTCATGGAGGCGCTTGTCGACGACGGCTTCGTCCTCCTCGGCGGGCCGCTCGAAGAGCCCGACGTCCTCATGATCGTCCGCGCGGACTCGCCCGAGGAGATCGAGGCTCGCCTCGCCCGCGACCCGTGGGCCGCCATGGATTTGCTGCGGCCGAAATCGATCTCGGCGTGGACGCTGCGGTTGGGGGCGCTGACATAGGGCGGCTGCGCGGACGGCCTCCGCCCTCTCCCCTTGCCGGCGGATGTCCTCGACCATGCGTCCGGCGCCACCTCCTCGTCGAAGCGCAGGACGCGAAAGCCCGCGCGCCGCAGGACGGCGTCGCGCTCCGCGTCCTTGATTCGATTTTCCGGCCTTGCGAGCAGCGGTCCGCCGACCTCGACAATCAGCTGCGCTTCGACGCAGACGAAGTCGACGACATATCTTTCGATCGGCACTTGGCGGCGGAACTTGAAGCCGCCGAGCTTCCGCTCGCGGAGCTGCTGCGCGCGCAAAACCCCTCCCCTTAAGGGAGGGGGTGGCCCTCGCCGTCAGGCGAGGGTCGGGAGAGGGGGGCCCTGCGATTGGCCGCCGGGGCCTCTCGTTGACCTCCCCCTCATCCGCCCTTCGGCAGAGCCGAAGGGCGCCTTCTCCCTCAAGGGGAGAAGGTGGTGGCGCGTCGCCGCCGCAGCCGCTGCTCTTCCGCCTTCTGAGAGAGTACCCTCCACCCGCACCTGTCGTCATTGCCGGGCTTGACCCGGCAATCCAGTCCGTAGCGGCCGAGGCTCAATGACGGTCGCGGAATGGATCGCGCCGGATGGGTCAAGCGCACCTGGATCGAATGTGCCTCGCGTCCCGCCGCCCCCGCTCAAACGAACCGAAAATCACCCCGATATTGAACAAATCCGCCAAATCGCCTATATCCCCACCGCTTCCGTTCTCTGCTGCCTTGCTTGCTACCCTTCGGGGAACTCTCCAGGACAATTCGGAATCGGAACGACTGGCTCGGCGATCCCCGCTAGGCCGATACGCGATTTCGCGTTCAAAGGAGCCATCATGGCAAAAGGAACCGTAAAGTTTTTCAACGAGGCGAAGGGTTTTGGCTTCATCGCCCCGGACGACGGCGCGAAGGACGTGTTCGTCCACATCTCCGCTCTTGAGCGCTCCGGCGTCTCGTCGCTGCGCGAGGGCGACAAGGTGAGCTACGAGGTGGTGACCGACCGCGGCAAGCCCGCCGCGGCGAACATCTCGCTCGACCGCTAGACAACCGTTCCGCGTGTCCCCGGCGCCGATGGCGCCGGGTTTTGCGCTACTGCCGCCGGCAGGTCCGGCCGGCGAGGAGGCTGCCATGGGCTTCAGGCCCCCGAACTACGGCCAGCAGCGCGGCGACCGCGACCGCGCCAAGGAACGCAAGAAGGCGGAGCGCCTCGCGCGCCGCGAGGCGGACGCGCTGGAGCGCAAGGCGGAACGCGAGGGCCTGCTCCATCCCGCCGGCGATGCGCCGGCCCCGGAAGGACCGTCGGAGACCTGATGATGGCACGCAGCAAATCCAAGATCACCAACGGCGTCGTCCTCTTCGACGTCTTCTACGAGGACGGCACGCGTGCCTCCAATCGCAAGGTGCCCGGCGCTTCCCTCGGCGGCCTTGACGGCGACGCGCCGGCGCTGACCTTCATCATCGATCAGGACCGCAAGATCGCGGACCTTTCCGGCAAGGCCCCGCGCCCGATCAAGAAGCTCGTCCGCTCCGCCTGACGCTTCGGCCCGCCCGCCGACCACGCTCTTGACCGGGACGGCCGCAGCGCGCGTGCCCTCGCCGGACTTCCGGCGAAGTCGCCGGCGAAGCTTGGCTCCTGATCGCGACAGGCCGATGATCGGGCCATGCCCCAGCGAAGCGCCGGCATCCTGCTCTATCGCCTGAAATCGCGCGTTCCGGACGTGCTCCTGGTCCATCCCGGCGGGCCCTATTGGGCGACGAAGGACGACGGTGCCTGGTCGATCCCGAAGGGCCTCGTCGATCCTGCGGAGGAGACGCTCGCCGCAGCGCGGCGCGAGCTCTTCGAGGAGACCGGCTGCGTCGCCGCGGGCGATGCGCTCCCGCTCGGCGATTTCAGGCAGCCGGGCGGCAAGGTCATCACCGCCTATGCGGTGCAAGGCGACTTCGACCTCGCGGAGTTCAGGAGCAACACCTTCGCCATGGAGTGGCCGCCGAAATCGGGAAGGAGCGCGACCTTCCCCGAGGCTGACCGCGCCGGCTGGTTTGCGATCGCGGTGGCCGAAGCGAAGATGCTGAAAGGCCAGCGCCCGATCCTCGCCGCGCTGCTTGAGCGCCTCGGCGACGCCATGGACGCTTAGCCACGCTTCCCCGCCGCCACGCGGGTGTTAGAATTCTTCGCTAGTCACGGCTTCCTGATGCTTCCGGAGCACGACATGGCGCTTGAAAGCGACGAGCCGGCCAGGGACGCAGCTCCGCCGCCTCCCCCAGGCGAGAACAAGGGCGGTGTCGTCGCGGCGGGCGTCTACGCCGGCGGGCGCCGCCTCCTCGACATATCGATCGAGGAATGCGGGACCTGGTCGAAGCGCCCGGGTCATGTCGTCTGGATCGGGCTTTACGAGCCCGCCTTGCCGCTCCTCCGGCGCCTGCAGAAGGAATTCGACCTGCACGACATGGCGATCGAGGACGCCGAGCAAGCGCATCAGCGGCCGAAGGTCGAGCAATATGGCGACGCGCTTTTCATCGTCGCGCGTACCGCCCAGATGATCGGCGGCCGCATCGCCTTCGGCGAGACGCATCTCTTCGTCGGGCGCGGCTACGTCGTCTCCGTCCGCCACGGCGCCTCCAGCTCCTATTCCTCGGTGCGCCAGCACCTCGAAGCCTGTCCGGCGCAGCTTTCGCACGGCGAGGACTACATCCTTTACGCCATCCTCGACTTCATCGCCGACAACTACACGCCGGTGATCGAGGCGATCCACGCGGAGGTCGACGAGATCGAGGACAAGATCTTCACCGAGACGCTCGAGGAAGCCGCGATCGAGCGGCTCTATATGCTGCGCCGCGACCTCCTGCGGCTGCGCAATGCCGCGGCGCCGCTGATCGAGGTCTGCCGCCGGCTCGAGCACGCCGAAGCGCGACGGCTCGATCCGTCTCTCCAGCCGCTCTTCCGCGACGTGACCGACCACGTGCACCGCGTCCAGGAGGAGATCGATTCGCTCCGCGAGGTGCTCGCTTTCGCCTTCGAGGCGAGCCTGATGACCGGCCAGGCGCAGCAGGCCCATATCAGCCGCCGCCTCGCCGCCTGGGCGGCGATCCTCGCCGTGCCGACCGCGGTCGCCGGCATCTACGGCATGAACTTCATCGACATGCCGGAGCTGCATTGGCGATTCGGCTATTTCGTCGTGCTCGCCGCGATCGTTGCCGTCTGCGGTGTGCTCTATTGGCGCTTCCGCAAGCACAACTGGCTCTGAGCCGGGCCTCGGCCGAGACCGGCCATTGCGGCGGCCAAGCGGCAAAGTAACTGAAATATTAAGACCTTTTGCCTTTGCGGCAATGCAGCCATGCATTTGTTGCAGTGCACAATCCGTACGGCCGCGCCTATATCGCGAATGACCGCAGAGGAATGCGGCGCCCGCAAAAGGCGGGCGAGGAAGGACGAAGAAGATGTCGCAGAACCAGAACTCAATCCGTAGCCGCCTCCGCCGTTGGCGGCGATATCGCGAGACCGTGCGTGAGCTGTCGGCCCTTTCGAGCCGCGAGCTCAGCGATCTCGGGATCTATCGCAGCGATATCGGCCGGTTGGCGCGCGAGGCTTCCCGCCTCTAGGCTGAGCCGAATTTGCCAACGAACAGGCCGGGGGCGCCAGTCGCCCGCCGGCCTTTTCATTTCCGAGCTCCTCCCGCCTAAGGGCGCCCGTAGCGACTTGCCGTCCGGGCCCGGCATGCCTCATACGAAGGCCATGCAGGACGCGCGTCCAACCGTCCATGTCGTCGGTGGCGGCCTCGCCGGCTCCGAAGCGGCGTGGCAGCTCGCCGAGGCCGGTGTTTTGGTCGTGCTGCACGAGATGCGGCCCGCCACGATGACGCCGGCGCACAAGACCGGCGGCTTCGCCGAACTGGTCTGCTCCAACTCCTTCCGCTCCGACGATTGCGAGACGAACGCCGTCGGGCTGCTGCACGCCGAGATGCGCCGCGCCGGCTCGCTGGTTATGGCGATGGGCGACCGCCACAAGCTTCCCGCCGGCGGGGCGCTCGCGGTCGATCGCGATGCTTTCTCCGAGGCCGTGACGGCCGCGCTTCGCGCGCACCCAAATGTCCGCGTCGAGGCGGGCGAGGTCGCGTCGCTGCCGCCGGCCGACTGGGGAAGCACGATCGTCGCGACCGGGCCCCTCACCTCCTCTGCGCTCGCCCGATCGATCCAGGTCGAGACCGGCCTCGAGCGGCTGGCGTTCTTCGACGCGATTGCGCCGATCGTCTATCGCGAGACGATCGACATGGACGTCGCCTGGTTCCAGTCGCGCTACGACAAGGCGGGTCCCGGCGGCACCGGCGCCGACTACATCAACTGCCCGCTCGACCGCGAGCAGTATTATGCCTTCGTCGGTGGGCTCGTCGCCGCGGAGAAGACCGGGTTTCACGATTGGGAGAAGGACACGCCCTATTTCGACGGCTGCCTGCCGATCGAGGTGATGGCGGAGCGCGGGCCGGAGACGCTGCGGCACGGGCCGATGAAGCCGATGGGCCTGACCAACCGCCACAGGCCTGACGTCAAGGCTTACGCGGTCGTGCAGCTTCGCCAGGACAACGCGCTCGGCACGCTCTTCAACATGGTCGGCTTCCAGACGAAGATGAAGCACGGCGAGCAGGTGCAGCTCTTCCGCTCGATCCCGGGCCTTGAGCGCGCCGAATTCGCGCGGCTCGGCGGGCTGCATCGCAACACGTTCCTGAATTCGCCCGCCCTCCTCGACGCGACGCTGCGGTTGAGATCCGCGCCGCACATCCGCTTCGCCGGCCAGATCACCGGCTGCGAGGGCTATGTGGAATCGGCGGCGGTGGGGCTGATGGCGGCGCGCTTCGCGGCGGCCGAAGCGCGTGGCGCGGCCCCGGTCACGCCGCCTTTGACCACCGCCCACGGAGCGCTCCTTGCTCATGTCACCGGGCGGCTCGGCGTGCCGGGCGAGAAGGACCGCGACTTCCAACCGATGAACGTCAACTTCGGGCTCTTTCCGCCGATCGACGAGCCGGTCAGAGACGAGAGCGGCAACCGCCTGCGAGGAACCGCCAAGACGCTTGCCAGGAAGCGCGCGCTTTCGCGCCGGGCGCTGCGTGATTTCGAGCTTTGGCTCGGCGAGACGGCGCGGCTCGCCGCCTGACCGTTCGCCCCTCTACCGCCCGCGAATTCGCGCGGCTCCGATCCGCACCAGGCTCTCAAGGTTGGAGAGGCCGACCGCCCGTTCGGCGATCGCCGGCGCCGCGCGTTCGATCCGGATAAGAAGCGGAGCGACAACGGCAAGCGGCAGGAACGCCGGCCGCAGGCGAGACGGAAGGCCCGCCGCGTGCCGCTGCGCGAGCGCCAAATGATGGCGGGCGAAATCCGCAAGCCGACGGACGGCCGGTCCGAGCGCCGCATCTGGGGCCGGGGCAAAGATCTCGCCCGCGGAGAGCCCATGCTCCGCAAGGAGGTCGGCCGGCAGGATCGTGCGGCCGCGCGCGCGGTCCGGTGCGAATTGCGAAAGCCGCCGCGCAACACCGTAGGCGATCCCGGCGTGCCCCGCCGCCTCCGCTGTCTCCGGGCCGGCGCCGCCAGAGGCAATTGCTGCCATCTGAAAGAGCGCTGATTCCGTCTCGCCCAGGCGCCCCTCAAGGTCGCCGAGCGTCGCCGGCGGATCGGAATAGAAGTCTGCGCGGCGCGCTTCGATCAGTGCCTCGAAGGCTGCAAGCGGAAGCGAATGGCGGGCGATGGCGCCGGCCGCCGCGCGAAGTGCAGGCGCCTCGCCCGCCCCTTCGCGCCTGAGGGCTTCGAGCAGCGCATCGCTCCACCATTTCAGCCTGATCTCGCCGAGCGCCGGCTCACGGACCTGGTCGGGCACGCGCGCGATCTCGGCGGCAAAGCCGTAGATCGCCAAAATGTCGGCGCGGATCGCGGGTGGTGAGAAAAGCGTCGCGTAGTAGCGCGGGAGGTCGTGCGAGCGCACGAGCGCCATCGCGTAGGCGGCGTCGTCCTCCGGTGCCGTGCCGGCCACAGGGCTGCCGGGCCGGATGGCCGTTAACCTCCCCCTTGCGGGGAGGTCGAAATCTGGCGGGCGGAACACGACAGATTTCGGGAGGGGGTGCTTCCACTCCGGTGCAGGGCCCTCTCCCGGAGTCTGCTCTCGCTTCGCTCCGTAAACTCCGACCTCCCCGCAAGGGGGAGGTTACGCGCGCAGACGTTCTGCGATTTCTTCACCGATTGCTCTCCACCGCGATGAGCGCGGCGGCGACGGCGCGCTCCTCGGCGAGGAGGACGTTATAGGTTCTGACCGCCGCGCCGGTCGCCATCAACTCCGGGAAAAGGTTGGCGGCTTCCAGCGCCGCGCGGGACGGGCGCGAAAGCGGCGCCATTTGGTCGCCGGTGCCGACAAGAAGGATGTCGATCGATGTCGCCTCGGCAATCAGCCTCTGCAGCGCGTCGGCGGTAATTTCCGTGACGCTTCCGACCGGCCACGCTTCGATTCCGCTCGGCAGCGCCAGGATCGAGCCGCGATGCGACATGTCGGCGAAGCGGAAGCCGCCGTTGCCGTAAGCCTCGATCGGTGCACGGCCCGGGAAGCGGGCCGGCTCCATGAAGGTGCCGCCGCCGCCCGCGCTCATTCCTATGCCTTGGCGGCGTCGGCGGGCTTGCTTTGGCTCGCGGCGGGCTCGGCCCGCGCGCGCAGATTGAAGTAGATCAGGACCGGGCCGCCGATGAAGATCGACGAGGCGGTGGCGACGAAGACACCCCAAAGCATCGCGGCGGTGAATGAGCGGATCACATCGCCGCCGAAGAAGAAGAGCGCGAAGAGCGCGAGCAGCGTCGTCGCCGAGGTCATGATCGTGCGCGCCAGTGTCTGGTTCGTCGCAAGGTCGATGAGTTCGCTCAAGGGCATCTGCTTGTAGCGGCGCAGAAGCTCGCGGATGCGGTCGAAGATGACGACCGTGTCGTTCAGCGAATAGCCGAGGATGGTGAGGATGGCGGCGATCGAGGAAAGGTTGAAGTCGATCTGCGTCGCCGCGAAGAAGCCGATCGTCAATATCGAGTCGTGCACCAGCGTGGCGACGGCGCCGACCGCAAACTGCCACTCGAAGCGGAACCAGATGTAGATCATGATTCCGACGATGGTGAAGACAAGCGCGAGCGTGCCGTTCCACGCGAGCTCGCCGGAAACGCGCGGCCCCACCACCTCGACACGGCGGTATTCGTAGTCGGCCGAGCCGAGCGCCGCCTGCACCTTCTGCACCACGGCTTCCTGCGCCTTATCGCCGCCGGGCTGCGTTGCGACGCGGATCAGCACGTCGGTCGGCGCGCCGATCCCCTGCACCTCGACGTCGCCGAGCTTGAGCGCGTCGACCTTGGCGCGGATTCCGGCGAGATCGGCCGCGGGTGCCTTGCTGCGCACCTCGATGACGGTGCCGCCCTTGAAGTCGATGCCTTCGTTGAGGCCGACGGTGAACAGGAGCACGAAGGAAAGCACGACCAGGACCAGCGAGATCGGCGTCCTTATCCGCGCCAGCCGCATGAAGGGGATGCGCGTGTCGTCCGGAATGATGCGAAGGAGCATGGCGGGGCCTAAAGCGGTACGACCTTGGGACGCGTATAACGGACCCAGGTGGAAACGAACATGCGCGTCATCAGGTAGGCGGTGAAGAGCGTGCACGCGATGCCGATGGCGAAGGCGACGGCGAAGCCGCGGATCGGGCCGGAGCCGAGCGCAAACAGCGCCAGCGCCGCGATCAGTGATGTCAGGTGCGCATCGACGATTGTCGCGAGCGCGCGGCTGAAGCCCGCCTCGAAGGATGCGATGGTCGATCGCCCGAGCCGCGATTCCTCGCGCATGCGCTCGTAGATCAGCACGTTCGCGTCGACCGCCATGCCCATCGTCAGCACGATGCCGGCGATGCCGGGAAGCGTCAGCGTCGCCCCCGTCAGCGTGATGATTCCGAACATCATGAGGGTATTGATGAGCATCGCAAGGTCGGCGATGAGGCCGAGGATGCCGTAGCAGACCGCCATGAAGATGATGACGGCAGCGAGCGCGACGACCGCGGCGATCGCGCCGGCGCGGATCGAATCCTGGCCGAGGCTCGGGCCGACCGTGCGCTCCTCGACGATGGTGAGATCGGCGGGAAGCGCGCCGGCGCGCAAGAGCACGGCGAGGTTCTGCGCGCTCTCGACCGTGAAGTTGCCCTCGATCAGGCCGGAGCCGCCGAGGATAGCGTCGCGGATGACCGGCGCGGTGATGTATTTGTTGTCGAGCACGACGGCGAAGCGGCGGCCGACATTCGCCTTTGTCACGTCGGCGAAGATGCGGGCGCCACGCGTATTGAAGCGGAAGTTGACGATCGGCTGGCCGGTCTGCGGGTGGAAGCCGGGCTGTGCGTCGGCGAGGTCGTCGCCGGAAAGAAGCGCGCGCGATTCAACCATGATCGGCGGCTCGCCCGCCGTCGCCGACTGCACGAGGTCGCAGCCGGGCGGCGGCGTCACCCCGTCGCTCGATTGCTGCGAACACTCCATATGGAAGGTCATGCGGGCCGTCTGGCCGAGGATCTGCTTGAGCTGCGTCGTGTCCTGAAGGCCGGGCACTTCCACCAGGATGCGGTCGCTCCCCTCCGCCTGGATGGAAGGCTCGGTTGTGCCGAGCGCGTTCAGGCGCCGGTCGAGCACCTGCACGCTCTGGCTGACGGCGCCCCGCATCCGCGTCTCGATGCCGTTGTCGGTCAGCGACGCGGTGACCTGGTCGCCGTTCTGGGCAATGTCGACCTCGCGGGTCGTGCCCTGGCCAAAGAGCCCCGACTGCACCGGCGCGGCAAGCTTCTGCAGCGCGGCGAGCGCTTTTGCGCCGTCGGCGGCGTCGCGCAGCGTGAAGGAAACGACCTGGCCGCGCGCGCCGAGGTTGCGGTAGCCGAGATGCTCATCGCGGAGCGTCTGCCTGACGTCGTCCTCAAGCGTCTTCACGCGATCCTTGACGAGGCTCTGCCGGTCGACCTCAAGCAGGAGATGCGCGCCGCCTCTCAGATCGAGTCCGAGCACCATCTGCCGCTTGGGCAGAAACGAGGGCCACGACGCCACCGTCTCTGCGGAGAAGAAATCCGGGATCGTGGCGGAGATGCCGACCAACGCGACGAGCAGGATGAGCGCGATCTTCCAGCGCGGGAAATAAAGCATCTTTCTTGTTCTTTCGGGGCTCCGAGCGCCTTCGTCCTAGTTTGTGTTGGAGGCCACCGGTTCCGCCTTCGACCTCACCTCCGAGATGTGGCTCCGCAATGCGCGCACCTTGACGCCTTCGGCGATCTGCAATTCGACCTCGTTGTCGTCCACGACCTTGGTCACCTTGCCGACGATGCCGCCATTCATCACCACCGTATCGCCGCGGCGGATCGCCTTGAGCATTTCCTCGCGCCGCTTCGCGGTCTGCCGCTGCGGGCGCAGGATGAGGAAATACATGATGACGAAAATCAGCGCAAAAGGCAGAAGCGTCGTCAGCATATCGACGCCGCCTCCGCCACCAAGAGCCTGCGCATAGGCGGGCGTGACCCACATGAAGGCTGTGATTCCCTCTAAAGCGGGCCGCAGCCCTTTGAATTTGCGCGGACTATAGTCAGGGAACCGGCCATTGCAACTGCGCAACAGGGCAGGATGACGGCCCTTTGCCGCAGCGGATTTGCGTGATATCGCGCCGCTCAGGAGCCCGGAGGGACGGCGCTTGCAGAAAAGTCTCGACCCGACGCTGAGCGCTTTGGAGCGGATCGCCGCGGCCCTGGAGCGGCTCGCGCCGCCTCCGCCGCACGCGACCGATTTCGCCGCCGCGGACGCTTTCGTCTGGCAGGCCGAGCCGCCGCATCTCAAGCCTGTCGCCAAGGTTAACCGGGTGGCGCTTCCCCTCCTCAAGGGCATCGACCGCTCGCGCGACGCCCTGATCGACAATACCAGCCGCTTCGCCGCGGGCCTCCCGGCCAACAACGCGCTCCTCTGGGGCGCGCGTGGCATGGGCAAGAGCTCGCTGGTGAAGGCCGTGCACGCGACCGTCGCCGCGGCGCTCCCGGCGGGGGCGGCGGCGCTCAAGCTGGTCGAAATTCACCGCGAGGATATCGAGACGCTGCCGGTGCTGATGGGTTCGCTTCGCGACAGGAGCGAACGCTTCATCCTTTTTTGCGACGACCTCTCCTTCGATGTCGGCGACGCTTCCTACAAGTCGTTGAAGGCGGCGCTTGAAGGCGGGGTCGAAGGGCGGCCTGAGAACGTCGTCTTCTACGCCACCTCCAACCGCCGCCACCTGATGCCGCGCGATATGGTCGAGAACGAGCGCTCCACGGCGATCAACCCGTCGGAGGCCGTGCAGGAGAAGGTGTCGCTCTCAGACCGCTTCGGCCTCTGGCTCGGCTTCCACAATTGCAGCCAGGACGACTACCTCGCCATGGTGGCGGGCTACGTCGATCATTTCGCTATCCCGGCAGGCGCCGGCGAATGGCGTCCCGAGGCGCTCGAATGGGCGACGACGCGCGGCAGCCGCTCCGGCCGCGTCGCCTGGCAGTTCGTGCAGGACCTTGCGGGGCGAAAACGCGTGAAACTCGACTGAGACGCGCGCGTCTCTATGCGGTCGACTCCGCCTCGCGCGCGGCGGCCGCGGCGCGCGAGCGCTCCACGTAGCGCACCGCGATGACCGATATCTCGTAGAGCGCGATCGTCGGGAGCGCGAGGCTGATCTGGCTGATCGGGTCGGGCGGGGTCAGCACCGCCGCAATGACGAAGGAGATCACGATCGCCCATTTCCGCTTTCCCTTCAGCGTTTCGGACGTGATGATCCCGACGCGCGCAAGCAGCGTCATCGCGACCGGCAGCTGGAAGACGAGGCCGAAGGCGAAGATCAGCGTCATGATGAGGCCGAGGTATTCGTTCACCTTCGGCAAAAGTTCGATCGTGGCCCGGCCGTGTCCGCCATGCTGTTCCATCGACAGGAAGAACTTCAGCGCGAGCGGCATCACGACGAAATAGACGAGCATCGCCCCGAGTGCGAAGAGGATCGGCGTCGCGATCAGAAATGGCGTGAAGGCGCGGCGCTCGTTCTTGTAGAGGCCTGGCGCCACGAATTTGTAGATCTGGTTGGCAATGACCGGAAAGGCGATGAAGAGCGCGCCGAAGAGCGCGAGCTTGACCTGCGTGAAGAAGTACTCCTGCGGCGCGGTGTAGATGAGCGTCACGTCGCGCAGCGGCCCGGCGGCACGCTCAAACGGGATGACGAGGATGTTGAAGATGTCGCCGGCGAAGAAGAAGCAGACGAGAAAGGCGATGAGGATGGCGATCATCGCGCGGATCAGCCGCGAACGAAGCTCGATCAGATGCTCGATGAGCGGCGCCTTCGAGGCCTCGATATCGTCCTCGCTCACGCCGCGTCGCTCCCCTGCGCGGGCGTGACTGCGCCGGTCTTCACCGGCTCCGCGAGATGCGGCGCTGCGCTGCCATCGGGCTCAGGCGCGGGCGCCGGCACAGGCTTCGGCTGTTCGGCCGCGCGCACCGTTGCCTCGAACTCCTTCTTCGCCTCGGTGAGCGGCGCGGTGGCCGCCTTCAGTTGCTGCTTGGTTTCCTCAAGCCCGGCTTCGCGCTCAGCCTCGCGCAGCGCGTCGTCGAATTGGCGCTTGAAGTCGTTCGCGGTGCGGCGAACCTTTCCCATCGTCTTGCCGACGGTGCGCAGCATGCGCGGCAGGTCCTTCGGGCCGACCACGACGATCGCCACGACCGCAATGACGAGGATTTCGCTCCAGCCGACGTCGAACATGGCTTACGCCGAGGCGCGTCAGCCGACCTTCGTCTTTTTCTCGACGGGATCGGACGCCATTGACTGACCGGGTTCGTGGTCGATGGTATGCGGCTTGTCGTCGTCGTCCTCGGCCATGCCCTTCTTGAAGGATTTGATACCCTTCGCGACGTCGCCCATCATGTCGGAGATCTTGCCGCGGCCGAAGAGCACCATGACGACCAGGATTAAGATCAGCCAATGCCAGATCGATAAACTACCCATCTCAATCTCCAAAACCCCCGCGTGTCGCTTGTCCCGCCTGCCGACCCGGACTATCGCAAATCGCCGAGGCGCCTTCAATCTGAGAGCCTTAGTCGCTTTTCGCGAAAAACAACACACCGCTTTTGATGGCTGGCACGGCGGGCCGGCAAAAAGCCCGCCTCGGCGGCGCCCTGAGCCCGAACATAGGCGACCGATCAGTCCGTTTCGACATCAAGGCCGCGCGGCTCGCGCGAAGCGGGGTGTCGCGATTTGACACGGGGGGCATTCGCGCGCCCTTTCAGGCGCGTATTCGCCTATTCGTCGGATTCCTTGGTCGGCTCCGGATCGGCGTCATCCGGCGCGTCCGCCACATCGCCTTCGTCGAGATCGGCGAAGTCGGGTTCGAGCGGATCCTCCTCCGCCGTCAGCGCCGGGTCGTCATTCGGCTGAGGCATGTCGTCGCCGGGACTTGCCAGCGATTCAATCAGTCCAGCCGCCTTCAGGTCCGCGAGCCCCGGCAGATCGCCGATCGCCGTCAGCCCGAAGTGATCCAGGAACGCCGGCGTGGTGCCAAAGGTCACGGGGCGGCCCGGCGTGCGCCGGCGGCCGCGCAATCTGACCCAGCCCGCCTCAAGCAAAATGTCGAGCGTGCCTTTCGACACGGCGACGCCGCGCACTTCCTCGATCTCCGCACGCGTGACCGGCTGATGGTAGCCAATGATGGCAAGCGTCTCGACGGCGGCGCGGGAGAGCTTCTTTTCCTCCACCACGTCGCGCTTGAACACGAACGCCAGATCCTCTGCCGTGCGGAACGCCCAGCGGTCGTCGGTGCGCTGAAGGTTGACGCCGCGCCCCGCATAGGCGGCCTGCAACTCGCCGAGGAGCTCGGCGAGATCGACGCCCTCCGGCATGCGCAGCGCAATTTCGGCAAGCGGCAGCGGCTCGGCCGCGGCAAAGAGGAGCGCTTCGAGCATTCTGAGATGCAGCCGCCGGTCCTCCGGGGCGATGCTCGTGACGTTCGTCTCCTCCCATTCGACGGCCGGCTCACCCATTCGCCGCCTCCTTGAGGGGCTCCGCCTCCTCCTTTGCCAGCTCCGCCTCCGCCTTCAGCCGCCGGCGCACATAGAGCGGCGAGAAATGCGCGCCCTGCTTCAGCTCCAGCTCCCCTTCCCGCACCAGCTCAAGGCTCGCTGAGAACGCGCTCGCACGCGCCGTCGCCCGCATTTCCGGCTTGGAAAGATATTCGAGCAAATAGGAATCGAGCAGCGCCCATTGCGGACTCGCGTCGATCATTCGCATCAGCCGCTCGCGCGCGTCCTGCAGCGTCATGACGTGGCGTTCGCCGAGCCGGACGCTGACGGCGATGCCGCGCAGGCGAAGCGCGGCGTAAGCCGAGAGAAGGTCATAGAGCCGCGCATCCCACACGATGCGCGTGTTGACCGAAAGTGGCTCGCTCGCGCCACGTTGGAAACGGTCGATGCCAAGCCGCGCGGAACTCATCAGCCGCCGACCCGCTTCGCGGATGGCTTCAAGATGTCTCAGCCGGCGCGCGAGAGCCGCGGCAAGCTCGTCGCCGCTCGGCTCTTCGTCCGCCTCCTCGGCCGGGAGCAACAGCCGCGACTTCAGGAAGGCGAGCCATGCCGCCATCACCAGGTAGTCGGCGGCGATCTCAAGGCGAAGCCGCCGCGCCGCTTCGATGAAGGCGAGATATTGCTCGGCGAGCGCCAGGATCGAAATCTTTGCGAGGTCGACCTTCTGGTCGCGGGCAAGCTGCAGGAGGAGGTCGAGCGGCCCCTCAAAGCCGTCGACATCGACGAGAAGACATTCGTCGGCGGTGCGTCGAACGTCCTCGAACGCGACTGCGGGGTCAGTCGAAATTGCCGCGGGCTCGTTCATAAATTCGCCTGGTCGAGCAGGAACTGGAAGCGCTTCTCAAGCGCCGGACGTTCGAGGCTCTCGATCGGTCGGCGGAAGGTGAGCGCCCGTTCCGTGCGGCGCAGCGCGTCGCCGGAGAGCTCCGGCACGCCGGCGGCGACTTCCTGCATCTCGTCGATGTTGCCGTTGCAGTGCAACACGAGGTCGCAGCCGGCCGCGATGGCCCGCTCCGCACGGCTCCGCGGTTCGCCGGAAAGCGCGCCCATCGAGATGTCGTCCGTCATCAACGCCCCGTCAAATCCGATTCGCTCACGGATGATGTTACCAATGACGGCGCCGGAAAGCGTGGCTGGCGCGCCGTCATCAACGTCTAAAAAGACGACGTGCGCCGTGATGCCGAGCGGCGCGCGCTTGGCGAGCAGCCGGAAGGGCGTGAAGTCCTGCGCCTCAAGCTCCGCCATGGTGGCGTCGACCTGCGGCACCTCCTTGTGCGCCATCATGTCGGCGCTGATCGCCGCGATCGAGATCGGCCGCCCGCGCATCGAGCCCGAATTGTCGATCAGCAGCGTGACCACCGTGTCCTTGAACTCGATGTCGCGCTCGACCTTGTAGCTGAGCGAATGGCCGGGCGAGACGACGACCCGGGCGAGCCGCGCGGCATCGAGCAGGCCTTCCTCCTGGTCGAAATCCCAGCTGCGGTTCTGCTGCGCCATCAGCCGCCGCTGCAGCCGGTTGGCGAGCTTGGTGACGACGCCCTGCAGGCCCTTCAGCTGCGCGTCGAGATAGGCGCGGAGCCGTGTCAGCTCCTCGTCGTCGCACAGGTCGGGAGCGTCGACGATCTCGTCGAACTCGGTGGTCCAGACCTTGTAGTCGAACGTGTCGGGGATGTCGGTCCAGGGCCGGTTGGGGCGGACCGGCATCATGCCTTCCTCGCCCTCCTCGCCGGCATCGGCCTCCTGCATCTCGTCGCCCGCTTCGCTCTGGCTCTCGTTGTCGCCCTGATCGTCTCCCTCGGACGGCTCGCCCGCGACCTCGGCGGGCTGCTGCTCGTCGCCCGAATCGTCGCCCTGCTCCTCGTCCTCGGTCTGCTCGTCGCCGTCCTCGTCGTCGGCCTCGTCGGATGGCGGCTCGCGCGTCTCCTCGAGTCAGGTCGAGATGGTGGAGCATGTCGAGCGCCAGCGACTGGAAAGCCCGCTGGTTCTCGATCGACGCGGCCAGCGCGTCGAAATCGGTCCCCGCCTTCCGCTCGATCCAGTCCCGCACCATCTCGACTCCGGCCCTGGCCGAAACCGGGACCGGCTGGTCCATCAGGTGTCTCGCGCAGCAGCAGCGACAGCGCGGTCTGCAGCGGCACCTCCTCGACACTGGCGGCGCGTGAGATCGGATCGGAGGCGATCCGCGCCTGGGTCGCGGCGGCGAGATTGTCGCGGATGCCGGCATAGGCGTTGGAGCCGAGCGCTTCGTAGCGGACCTGTTCGAGCGCGTCGTAACAGGCCCGCGCCACCGGCTCGTGCGGCGCGTGGCGGACGTGCAGAGTTTCGTTGTGGTGCCTGAGCTTCAGCGCGAAGCTGTCGGCGAAGCCCCGCGCCTCCATCGCCGCGCCGCTCGGCAGGCTGCGGCCCGGCATAGGAATGCGGAAATTGTGCCCGACGGCGCTGGGCGTGTCGGCGGTCCAGATGACCTCGACCTCGGGATCATGCGCGATCGCCCGGCTGGCGCCGGCGAGGATCGACTTGAAACGGTCTGCTGGGGAATTGTCGCTCAAACTGAAATGGCCTCAGATACTCTGCCCGGTCTTCGCCCAGTCGGCGAGGAAGCCCTCGATGCCCTTTTCGGTAAGGACATGCTTGAACAGCCCGCGGATCACGGCGGGCGGCATGGTGGCGACGTCGGCGCCGATCCTGGCGCTTTGCAGCACATGGATCGGGTGGCGGATCGAAGCGACGAGCAACTGGGTCTCGAACGCGTAATTGTCGTAGATCAGGCGGATGTCCTCGATCAGCGACATGCCGTCGAAACCGTTGTCGTCGTGGCGGCCGACGAAAGGGCGAAACGAAGCTCGCGCCCGCGCCTTTGCGGCGAGCAGCGCCTGATTGGCCGAGAAGCACAGCGTGACGTTGACCATCGTGCCGTCGCTGGTCAGCTTCTTGCAGGTCTTGAGCCCGTCGATGGTCAGCGGCACCTTGATGCAGACATTGTCGGCGATCTTGCGCAGCACTTCGGCCTCGCGCATCATTCCGGCGTGATCGAGCGCGACGACCTCGGCGCTGACCGGGCCGTCGACCAGCGCGCAGATCTCCTTCGTCACTTCCATGAAATCGCGGCCCGACTTGTGGACCAGCGAGGGATTGGTGGTGACGCCGTCGAGCAGGCCGGTCTCGGCGAGTTCGGCGATGTCAGTCGTGTCGGCGGTATCGACGAAGAATTTCACGGGCGGCTCTCCGAAACGATTTCTGGCTCCGCTATAGGCAAGCGGCGCGGACGCGGCTGAGGCCCCTGCGTTCACAGCGCCTTCAGCGCCGCGTTCAGGACCGGATCGTTGGTCCGGTCCGGGATGCTCGCGAATGTCCGCTTCGGCCGCGCCGATCTCGTGAACCAGATGGCGTTGTCCGCCTCGATCGCCAGGGCATGGGCGGCATCGCCGAGGTTGCACCCCCGCGAGCGCGGAGATCGCCTGGTTCAGGATCGGATCGTTGGCGATCCGCATGGCATCGCCCAGAGCCGGGATCATGGCGTTGACCAGCGCCGGACCCATCCGGTCGCGCAGCAGCGTGGTCGCGGCGGTCGGTCCGCCCTTGATAATCGCCGCCGCGTTCTCGATGCCGATCGTGCGCACCGCGTCGGCCACGACCGGAGCCGCGCGGCGCGCGCCCTCCTCGGCCAGTTTGTTGAGCTTGTGCTGCAGCTTCTCGCGGAAGGCCGCGGACGAGAGGATGCCCTGGATGATGCCGGCGCGCTTGCCGAACAGTACCGGCATGTCGATCCGCGCGACCGCGCTGTCCCAGAAGCCGTCGGGCGCGGTGAGCCGGGCGAAAGCGTTGTTCGTGGCACGCTCGAGCAGGCGGCGCACGGCGTCGACATAGCTCCACCTTGCCATGGAAGCACAACCCGGCAGCGCCAGCAGGCCCAGTCCCGCGACACTCGCCCAAGAAACGACCGTCGGTCGAACGGTGCATATTCCCCTGTTCCATGCCCAACTCCTTTTGCTGCGATCCGCCCGGCGCCTATATGCGGCAGGCATGAACCGCGTCCGCCTCCTCGTCTTCAATGCCGCGCTCGGCGTGCTCGACTATCGCGTGCCCGACGGGATGGCGATAGAACCGGCTCGGTGGTGGTCGCGCCGCTGGGCCCGCGCCAGATCGTCGGCGTGGTCTGGGAGCCGGAGCCGGCTGGCCACGGACGAAGTGCCCGACAGCAAGCTCGGCCGCTGATCGAAGTGCTGCCCGTGCCGCCGCTTGCGCAAACCGCTGCGGCGGCTGATCGAATGGACCGCCGACTATTATCTGCGCGCCGCTGTCCTCGGTCGCGCGGATGGTGCTGGCAAGCAGCGCGCGCGCTCGAGGGGCGGCGGGACGATGACCGAATACCGCCTGACCGGCGGCCGAGCCCGAGCGGCTGACGCCGCAGCGCGCCGCGGCGATCGACGCGCTTCGGCGGCGAACAGGGCACGATCCGCGAACTGGCGGCGATCGCCGGCGTGTCGCGAAGGCGTGCTGCGCGGGATGGTCAATGCCGGGCTGCATCGAGCCGGTCGAGGTCGATATCGACCGGCCCTATCCGCGCGCCCAGCCCGATTTCGCACGCGCCCGAGCTGACTCGCCGACCAGCAGGCATGCCGCCGACCGCTTCGTCGCGGCGGTGCAGCGAGGGCGGCTTCGCCCGTTCCTGCTCGACGGCGTCACCGGCTCGGGCAAGACCGAAGTGCTATTTCGAAGCCATCGCCGCGGCGCTGGCGCAGGAGCGCCAGACGCTGGTGCTGCTGCCCGAAATCGCGCTGACCGAGACATTTCCTGCGCCGCTTCGAGCAGCGCTTCGGCGCCGCCGCCGGTGCTCTGGCACTCCTCGCTCAAGTCGACCGAGCGCCGCCGCGCGTGGCGCGCGATCGCCAGCGGCGAGGCGCAGGTCGTGGTCGGCGCGCGCTCGGCGCTGTTCCTGCCTTACGCCAAGCTCGGCCTGATCGTCGTCGACGAAGCGCACGAGGTCAGCTTCAAGCAGGACGACGGCGTGCGCTACAACGCGCGCGACGTCGCGGTGATGCGCGCGCGGTTCGAAGCGCCTGCCGGTGATCCTCGCCAGCGCCACGCCCGCGCTCGAAAGCGCTGCAGATGGCCGAAGCCGGGGTCTACGAGCAAGGTCGAGCCTGCCGGACCGCTTCGGCGGGGCGCAACTGCCCGCAGATCGCCACGCGTCGACCTGACGCGAGGAGCCGCCCGAGCGCGGCCGCTGGCTGGCGCCGCGGCTGGTCGGCGGCGATGCGCGAGCGGCTCGAGCGCGGCGAGCAGTCGCTGCTGTTCCTCAACCGGCGCGGCTATGCCCCGCTCACGCTGTGCCGCAATTGCGGCTACCGCTTCCAGTGCCCCAATTGCACCGCCTGGCTGGTCGAGCACCGCCTGACCGCGCGGCTCGCCTGCCACCATTGCGGCCACGAGATGCCGGTGCCGCGCGACACTGCCCCGAATGCGGCGAGCCAGGACTGCCTCGTCGCCTGCGGTCCCGGGGTCGAGCGGATCGCCGACGAGGTCGCCGAAATGCTGCCCGAGGCGCGCACCGGCGATCGCCACATCCGACACGCTCAATTCGCCCGAGAAGGCCGCCGAATTCGTCGCGCACGGCCGAGGAAGGCGCGATCGACGTGATCGTCGGCACCCAGCTCGTCACCAAGGGCTATCCACTTCCCCGAGCTGACGCTGGTCGGCGTGGTCGATGCCGACCTCGGCCTCGAAGGCGGCGACTTGCGCGCGGCCGAGCGCACCTACCAGCAGATCGCCCAGGTCGCCGGCCGCGCCGGCCGCGGCGAGAAGCCGGGCGAAGTGCTGATCCAGACGCGCCATCCCGAAGCCCCGGTGATCGCCGCGCTGGCCGCCGGCGACCGCGACGCCTTCTACGCCGCCGAGACCGAGGCCCGCCGCGACGCCGGCGCGCCGCCGTTCGGCCGCTGGGCGGCGATCATCGTCTCGCGCGAGGACGAAGCCGAAGCGACGGGAGGCCGCCAGCGCAGATCGGCGGCCACCGCCCCGAGCGTCCCGATATCGCCATCCTCGGCCCGGCCCCCGCGCCGCTGGCGCTGCTGCGCGGCCGCTACCGCTATCGCCTGCTGATCAACGCCCGCCGCTCGGCGCGAAGTGCAGAAGGTCATCCGCGAATGGCTCGGCGGCCTGAGCTTCCCCGAGGGCGTGCGGATCGCGGTCGACGTCGATCCCTACAGCTTCGTTTGAATACGCCTGCCGCCGCCAGATCGGGGCACGAAGTGGCCCTTCGGTACGCGAGCCACAGCAGGATCACGCCGGCTAGGGTCGCGATGAAGACCGCCGCCATCGACGCTTCCAGCCCGAAATGGCCGCCGGTCAGCCAGAGCGGGCCGTGGCGTTCGGTCACCAGGATGCCGATCGGCTGGCCGGTGCCGGAGACCGGCACGCTGAAGAACCAGCCCTGGGTGAAGTTCCACGTCGCGTGGAGGCCCGCCGCAAGCCACAGCCGGCGCGTATAGAGATAGGCCGCGCCGAGCAGGATACCCGCTTCGACCATGATGCTGACCGCGCCGACCCAGGTCGCGTCGGGATTGAACATGTGCAGGCCGCCGAACAGGGCCGAAGTCGGCGCCAGCGCCCATCAGGTACCAAACAGCTGTTCGAGGTGGCGCAGCAGCACGCCGCGAAACAGCGTCTCCTCGAACAGGCCGCTTGCGATGCCGATCCCGGCCCATTCCCAGAATTGGGTCTGGCCGAAATGCGCACGCCGATGATCTCGATTCCGCCGAGCAACGCCACCATGCCGGTCATCAGCGAGAACAGCAGAAACCCGGAAAGCAATCCGCGCCGAGTCCTCGCCCGCGCCCGGCAAGGTGAATTCGCGGTCGCGTGCTCCCTCCACCCAGCGGCGGAATACCTTCCACACCAGGATCAGCACGACCGATCGGCGATCAGCATGAACAGGAAGAAGCCCACGGGCGAGAGGCCCATCCGTCTCACGACGCTCGATGCTTCCACGCACCGCCGAGAGGAACGAACGCAATCGCCTCGACAACAATCAGCGTGATTGGGAAACGAAGCATCCGCAACGCGAAGTGCGGCTGGGCCGAAAGCGCGGGAGTTCCATCCATCGGCGTGGTATAAAGCCCCGCCGCGAGCCGGTCGAGCGCTGAGTTCCACCGGCGCCGACCGTTATCGATAAAGCGCCGCGGCCTCGTCGGTCAGCGCCTGCATCGCCTGGCTCCACGGCCCGCCGCCCCAGCTGATCCGCGCGGCGCCCGCTGCGGCCAGCAGGCGCCAGTCGTCGATGCCCTGCATCATCAGCACGTTCACCGGCAAGGGGCTGCGCCGGCAGATCTCGGCAATCAGCTCGAGGTCGGTCGGCCCGGGCACGAACAGGCTGTGCGCGCCCGCTTCGGCATAAGCCGCGGCACGCTCCATGCGTTTCGCCGAGCAGCGAGCGGTCGTTCGGTCTCCGCCCGCCAAGCGCTGGCGCAGAAGGTGTCGGTGCGCGCGTTGACCCACAGCCCGCTGCCGACCACCGCCGCGACGCGTTCGGCCTGGTGCTCGATCGGGTGCAGCCCGGCCCGCCGACTTCCTGGTCCTCGAAGTTGCAGCCGACCACGCCGGTTTCGGCAAGATATTGCGCGTGGTCGGCCAGCCGCGCGGGTTCGACCGCGAAGCCGCCTTCGAAGTCGGCGGTAACCGGCACCTCGACACCATCGACGATCCGCCGCACGCAATCGAGGAACAGGTTGAACGGGATCTGCTCGCCGTCGGGAAAGCCGTTCGCCCCGGCGAGGCAATGGCTGCCGGTGGCGATGGCCGGCGCCCCCGCCGCGGCGACCGCCTGCGCGCTGCCGACATCCCACACGTTGTAGAGCAGCAGCGGCTTGCCCGGCTGGTGCAGCTGGCTGAAACGGTCGCGCATTTCCTGAATTCACGTTGGCCTCCCTGGCGAGCAGTTCGCGCTTGATGTCGAGCCCGTAGGCATAGCCGCCGAGCGAGCCGTCGGAGCGCACTACCCGGTGGCAGGGGATCAGGACAGCGACATTGTTGGCCCCGTTGGCCGAGCCCGTCGCGCGCACCGCCCTGGGCTTGCCGGCGGCGGCGGCGATCTCGGCGTAGGAACGGGTCTCGCCCGGCGGGATCTTGCGCAGCTCGGCCCAGACGCGCTGCTGGAACGCGGTGCCGCGCACGTCGAGCGGGATGTCGGCGCCGGTGCCGGGATGCTCGACCGCGCTGACCACCCGCTGCAGCAGCGCGGCGAACTCGGCGCCGCCTTCGACCAGTTCGGCATTGGGGAAGCGCGCGGCCAGCTCCTCGCGCCTTTCGGAGAACGACAGGCGGCACACGCCCT
The DNA here is from genome assembly GCA_963750115.1 of uncultured Alphaproteobacteria bacterium. Taxonomy (GTDB): domain Bacteria; phylum Pseudomonadota; class Alphaproteobacteria; order Rhizobiales; family Afifellaceae; genus DASWJZ01. The sequence goes on from CAVVPM010000010.1 coordinate 109,612, forward strand.
TATCGGTCGCGGCCACCAGCATCGGCCCGAGCGTGGTCTGCACCACCGCCCAGTTGATCGTCACGCCTTCGCCGCCGCGGACCCAGGCCGAGGGCGCCATGCCCAGCTTGCCGTCCATCAAATCGTAGAACCTCGAAGCGGCTTCGAACCCGGCCTCGTAGATCGCCTCGGTCACCGAACCACCGCTCGACAGCGCCTCACGCGCCCGCTCCTCGCGCAGCGCGCGGGCATAGGCGGCGGGCGAAAGGCCGGTGGCGCGGGTGAAACGCGCTGGAAATGCGTCGGCGAATAGCCGACCGCTTCGGCGAGCTCAGCCAGTTGCGGCTGGCCCCAACTTTCGGCGCTCGACTTGATCTCGTCGATCGCCGCCAGCACCGCGGCCTCGTCGCGCGCCACTTCGTCGGGGCGGCAGCGCTTGCAGGCACGCAGGCCCGCGGCGCGGGCCGCCGCGCCGTCGGCGAAGAAGCGCACGTTGTGCCGCTGCGGCTGGCGCGCGGCGCACGACGGGCGGCAATAGATGCCGGTGGTCAGCACGCCGATCACGAAGCGCCCGTCGAACGAACGGTCGCGCCGGGTGAACGCGGCCCAGGCCTTATCTGCATCGATCATCATGCGGCCTCCATATAGCGATCGATGCGCGCCGAAAAACAGCCGTGCCCGGCGTTATGCGCGTCGATGTGGTCGATTTGCGGGTCGGCGAGCAATTCGCGGATCGCCCGGTCGTGCTCGCTCGGCCCGGCAACGCGCGAGGCGCGAGGTCGCCGTTCGCGTCGAACGCCCGCAAGCTCAGCGTGCGCCGGGCGAATACCGGCGGCGTCCGTCCGACCAACGGAGCGGCGTCATCGGCCTGCTCGCGCACGAGGATCGCATGCATCGCGCGGTAAGGGCCGTCGACGTCGTTGCTCACATGGTTGAGCAGGATCAGCGTTTCGCCCACCGCGGCGTCTTCCAGGCTGACCCGGCAGGGAGAGCCGAAATCGGCGTCGGCCATCACGCGGCGCGCGCCGCGCGCGGCCAGCGCGGCATCGTCGAGGCGAACAGCTCGGCGAAGCGGGCGCGGGGCAGGCCCTTGATCGTGTAAGTCATGTCAGTCTCTATTTCAGATGGCCCGTGAGCCGTAGCCCGCTCCGCCGGCCCCTCGCTTCCCGCCGCTTGCGTTCAAAACACCGGGTGCCGTAGAGGCGGCGGCGATGCTTCGCCTTCTGGCTGCCCTGTCTCGCCTGTCTCGCGCTGTTCGTCGCCTCCCGGCGCATGCCGATCCGTCGGACATCGACGCCGCCGCGCGCGGCGTGGTGCGGGTGATAATCGTGCAGAAGAACGGCGACCAGCTGACGCCGGTGTCGCACGGCACCGGCTTTGCGGTCACGCCCGAGCAGGTCGTCACCAACTCGCACGTCGTCCAGGAGGTACAGCACGAACCCGAACCTGTTCATCGGCATAGTCCCGTCGGACGGCGGCGAAGCGGTCTATGGCCGGCTGGTCTCGGTCAGCCCGCGCAACGACCTGGCGCTGGTCGCCACGACCAAGGCGATGCACCTGCCGCCTCTGACGATTTCCGGCAACCCGAACGACGAAAGCGGCCCGGTGGTCGCGGTCGGCTATCCGCAGAACGTCGATATCGCCCAGGGGCTGAGCATCGCCGACCTGTTCCGCGCGCAGCCGCCGGTCGAATTCGAGCGGCTCGCTCGCCGGCCGCCGGCCGAGCCGCCAGTTCGACACGCTGCTGCACACCGCGCCGATCGCTCGCGGCAGTTCGGGCGGGCCACTGCTCGACCCTGCGGACGGGTCGTCGGGGTCAACAGCTTCGGCGCCGAGACCGGCCCGGCTGAAGCCGGCTTCTACTTCGCCATCTCGACCCGCGAACTGCTGCCGTTCCTGCGCGCCAACGACATCACCCCGCAAGTCAACGACCTGCCGTGCCGCAGCCTGGCCGACCTCAACGCCGAGGAACGCCAGCGAGCCGAGGACCAGCGGGCCGCGGCCGAAGCCAAGTCGCAGGCCGAAGAACAAGCCATGGCCCAGCGGCGCGAGGAAGAGCGGCGCAAGATCGATTTCCAGATCATGGACGAGCGCGACAACGGCATGGCGCTGGCGTTCGTCCTGCTGATCGTGGCGCTCGGCGCCGGCGGGTTCGCCTGGCTGTCGTACGAAGACGGTGAAACCGGCGGATGAAGATCGGCGCAGGGTACGCGCTTGCTGCCGCCATCGGGGCCGGTATCGCCTGGTTCGCCCGGCCCTCGTTCGCCCAGTCAGACGATCGCCTGCAGGACCAGCTGCGGCAGGAAATGAGCGCCAACGAGACAGGAGCCATTCCCACACCGCCACCTTCCGGAGCGCTCATATGCACATTGCAGCCCGATCGCAGCCGCGTGATCGGCCCGGCGAACCAGTCGGTGCCGCTCGACTGGACCGACGATGGCTGCGTCAACGGCCGCACGCAGTACGGCCTTGCCGGCGGGACCTGGTCGCGGGTGCTAGTGCCATCGGACCAGTCGAACGTCTCGGTCAACAGCTTCGACCCCTCGACCGGCGAATACCGCATGGACCGCTACCTGCTCGAAAGCGGACAGATGGACCAGGTCCGCAAGGCCCGCGCGCAATATGAGGCGCCGGCCTGCGGCGGCGGAAGGATGCGAGGCCGAGAAGCTCGGCGCGCGGGCAATCGGCAGGTCATGTCGCTCCTGCCTTCGCAGCCCAACGAGCGACTGGTCTATCAGCACTGAGGGCGGCCGGGACCCAGCCGACCGCGCGGAAACGCCGGCGCCGACCAGCGACCAACGACAGCCATAGTCCGGACTCGGGTTGCATCACCGCAAAGCCGATGATAGGGGCGCGCCAGCCTTGCCGGGGCCGCTCTCGCGCGCCTGCAAGGCGGCGAAAATTCTGTTCCTTCTAACCCAAGGGGACCCCTACGCGTGGAGAATTCCGGCGGCATTAAGGCCAGCTTGCAGGGCGTTACGCCAGCGCGCTGTTCGATCTCGCCAGCGAGGCCGGGACGGTCACCGCCGTCGAAGCCGATCTCGACAAGCTGGTCAGGCGATGGGCGAAATCGGCCGAGCTGCGCGCGCTGATCCGCAATCCGCAAGTCAGCCGCGAGCAGATCGGCAAGGTCATGGCCGGCATCGGCGGCATCTCGAGCTTCGAGCGCGCTGACCGCGAATTTCCTCGGCGTGCTGGCCGCCAACCGCCGGCTTGCCGGCTTGCCGGAGATCATCCGCGCCTTCGCCGCGATCGCCGCCGCGCAGCGCGGCGAAGTCGACCGCCGAAGTCGCCAGCGCCCACGCGCTGAGCGACGAGCAGGTCGAGCGCTCGCCAGAAGCTGGAGCGCGCGAAGGCCGCAACGTCAAGATCAGGACCCGAGCGTCGATCCCGAGCTGCTCGGCGGTCTCGTCGTCACCATCGGTTCCAAGCGGATCGACAGCTCGATCCGCACCCGTCTCAATTCCCTCGCCCAGGCCATGAAGGCTGATGAAAGGCTAAACAATGGATATCCGCGCCGCAGAAATCTCCAAGGTCATCAAGGACCAGATCGCCAGCTTCGGCACCGAGGCCGCAGGTCTCGCGAAGTCGGCTCGGTGCTGTCGGTCGGTGACGGCATCGCCCGCATCTACGGCCTCGACAAGGTCCAGGCCGGCGAGATGGTCGAGTTCGCCAACGGCGTGCAGGGCATGGCGCTGAACCTCGAGGCCGACAACGTCGGCGTCGTGATCTTCGGCTCGGACGCCGAGATCAAGGAAGGCGACATCGTCAAGCGCACCGGCACCATCGTCGACGTGCCGGTCGGCAAGGGCCTGCTCGGCCGCGTGGTCGACGCGCTCGGCAACCCGATCGACGGCAAGGGCCCGATCGAGTGCGACCGAGCGCCGCCGCGTCGAGGTCAAGGCGCCGGGCATCATCCCGCGCAAGTCGGTGCACGAGCCGGTGCAGACCGGCCTCAAGGCGATCGACGCCTGGTGCCGGTCGGCCGCGGCCAGCGCGAGCTGATCATCGGCGACCGCCAGACCGGCAAGACCGCCGTCGCGATCGACACCTTCATCAACCAGAAGGGCATCAACGCCGGCGACGACGAGAGCAAGAAGCTCTACTGCATCTACGTCGCCGTCGGCCAGAAGCGCTCGACCGTGGCCCAGATCGTCCGCCAGCTCGAGGAGAACGGCGCGATGGAATACTCGATCGTCGTCGCCGCGACCGCTTCCGAGCCCGCCCCGCTGCAGTACCTCGCGCCCTACACCGGCTGCGCGATGGGTGAGTTCTTCCGCGACAACGGCATGCATGCCGTGATCGTGTACGACGACCTTTCCAAGCAGGCGGTGGCTTA
>CAVVPM010000011.1:0-125000 GCA_963750115.1 uncultured Alphaproteobacteria bacterium
GTCGAGCCCGGACTCATCTCCGACGCGCTCGGCGGGTCGGCGTTGCCTTTCGTGCGCGACCCCGTCGCAAATGACGGGGGGCTGACGGCGGCTGCGCAGGCCTACTTTTATCCGACATCGACGCGGTGATCGACGATTTGCGGCTCGGCGAAATCGTGCTGACGCTCGGCGAGGTGTCCGCCGGCGGCATCGGGTCGCCCGCCGGCAAGACGTTCGGCGATCGACCGGAAGGCGGTGCGCCGCGCGAGCGAAATGCTGGCGGCGAATTTTTTTGCACGGCCTCGGCAATGACGTGCTTGAGGCGGAAGCCGGTCTCGATCGCTGGACGCTGGCGCGACAGTTCCGCGCCGCCTACGGCGTCAGCCGCATCGCTTCCTGGTCTTGCGCCGGCTCGACCGGGCGCGGGCGCTGATCGCGGCGGGCGCCGGGCTCGCGGCGGCGGTCAGGCGGCGGGATTCGCCGATCAGAGCCACATGACGCGGCAGTTCCGCAATGCCTTCGGGCTCACGCCCGGCGCCTTCAGGGCGCTTCTCGCCGTTGACGTGGCCACCACGCCCACCCTCTCCCCCTGAGGGAGGGGGCGGCCCTCCGACTTGTCGGAGGGCCGGGAGAGGGGGAGGCCGGAGAGAGGGGAGAGAGCGCCCACCCGCCAAAGGCGCGCCCGCGCGGACGGCGCGGAGCGTCCCTTTCTCATCCTGAGGTGCGCCGCGAGGCGGCGCCTCGAAGGGGCGGGCGAGGGCAGGGAGGGTGAAGAGTGAAGTCCGCGACGCCCGCCCTCTCCCCTTGCGGGGAGAGGGTGGCCCTCCGCTGCCGGAGGGCCGGGAGAGGGGGAGCCGGGAGAAAGAGGGGGAGCCGAGAGGCCGGCCCGCCTGCGGCGCGCCCGCACGAATGAGCGGCGTTCCCTCCCCCTCATCCTGAGGTGCGCCGCGAAGGCGGCGCCTCTGAAGGGACGGGCGAGGGCAGGGAGGGTGAGGGATGAAGGCATGACGCCCACCCTCTCCCCCTGAGGGAAGGGAGGTGGCCCTGCGACTTGTGGGAGAGGGCCGGGAGGGGGGGAGGCCGAGAGTGTCCACCCCGCCTGCGGCGCCCCGAACAGCTAGGCCGCTTGATTGTCGAAAACCAGGACCGACCTCCTCGCGCATGCGGCCATCCAACGCCTCCGAGGAAGCGCGCCGCTCGGGTCGCGGCGATAGCGCCGATTAGCCGCCGGAATACTTGGCGCATGGCCAGGCGACTTCAAGCGCAGCGATCCATGCTCTTCAGCAACTCTCCAGCAGCATGATGGAGGATTTGGGACAAACGTTCCCCGGACGGTGAGTCGCCGACGACGTACACGGCTTCTCCACCGCCCCGCAAGACACGGGTTCACTTCTTTGAGCTTGTCCATGTCCCACACGTACCCGCGATAGGAGAGCTTGATCGCGAGTCGATAGTGCGGGCTTCAAGGGAATTCGTCGTCAGCGTTTTGACCCATCTCAGCATCGAGCGACTCCGCGGACAACGCCTCCGTACCACGCTCTCCGAACGATCTGACGAAGTTCCTGGACTATGTGCCCCATCCAAACAAGAGAAGAACTTACTCCAACGCATATAGTCTATCGCGATAAGGTAAGGAGGAGAGGTCAAAGGAACAAGGTCAATGAGTGGAGGCGACGTTCAGGTCCCCAGCGTCTCTGCTTCACAGCGGCTCCGGCAGGTCCAATAGCCCTGGACCCAGAGTAGGGCAATTCGCCGACGACTTCCCCTACGGCAGACAGAAACCGATCGAATGGCTACACGGGGGCGTGGACGATGCTCGGTCGGGGACGGCTGTGCGCCGAGTCCATGGCAAGTGACGTGCTCCCGCGCTTTTGGTGATGATAAGGCGTGAGAAGCCGCGCCACAGCGCGTCGCGGATCGCTTCGTCGCGTATGCGGCGAATCGCTTGAGAGACCAGAGTTAGCTCGGCGGCGCGCATAATAGTCGAACCAATACCGAATAGATCTTGTGATCTGTCTACTCATCGCTGCCGATCGGGTAGAACGCCCGACGACATAGTCGTTTGAATCTGGATCCTCGCCTTAGCCGATTAGTTTCTCGGCCTTGTTCTCATTCACTTTGTCGTCGATGGTGGATTCCAACGCGGCCAGAGTACGCCAGCGGGTCAAATCGACGTTATCGCGCGATGGCCCTTTGCGCGTGCGACAGCGAGTACAGTGCGGACCCTGCAGTACGGGTCGAGCACGCGCAACGGCACCTCGCTGCTCCGATGGCGTCAAGCGCGATACCGGGGCCATGGCGCGCGGGAAATGATGAATCGGGCTGCGCCCGACCGCTTCAAGTATCGTTTTACTGTGCGACTTCGACATGCGGCTCCTCGTCATATTGCATTGGTCACGGCCAGCGGGCTGAGGTCAGCCGTGCTCTTCAGATGCTCTGTCGTCGGCCGCTTCAATCGCCGCGAGAACATCTCGACTATGAATACAGTTTCCACGTGCGGTCGGTCGCGCCAGTGACCTCGTAGCTCGGCCATCGCTGACATTGCTTTCAACAACTCGAGTTAACTTCCTTCGTTCGTCGTCGCCACCTTGTAGGGCGAATTTTCCTTACGAGTGCGACCCGCAGGGCGCCTGTACTCGACAGACGCCATCTCGCATTCTTGTTGGAGAGAGTCGATCGCATTGATGATCTCTTTGTATGTGGAGGTCTGCGGAACCTTCTCCTTCTGACGTCTCGTCCATTTCAGGCTTTGCATTCTTCAGGCGGGCTGCATGCCGCGACATCGTGTCGCGGATTTCTCTCCAAGCCAAGCCGCTTCACCCGCCGCAGTTCGACTAGTCGGCCAAGATCGTCAACGTGAATGGCGTGATCGTGCGCCGCTTCCCATCGGCGGCAACGTGTTATCCGGTCGTTTCGGATGTCCTTGGCAAGAGCACTCGCTCCTTGCCCGCGGGTACTGTTCGAACGCGCGGGTCCTTACAACGACGGCGTGCTCACATTGGGCCTCATCGCGAGTGCCTCGCGATCGTGAGCAGCCAAAGTCCTTCGCCTTGAGCTTCGCGCCGTCCTTCTCTTGCTCTTCGCATCGAGCGTCACGGCATAGCGCGTGGATTGCCATTCGCGTGGCAGCTCAGGTGGGCCTTAGCCACGCCGTCGGGTTGCCTTCCCGCCGATGCGCGTCGCGTCAAATCCCGAACTGCGAACGCCTCTACGACCTCGATTTCGGCAGCTGACCTTTTCGTCGTTGCGCCGCATTGCGCAGCGCATCGCCGATCGTGAGCGCGTCGTCGGCCCGACTCTCGCGTTAGCGTATGAAGCAGCTGATGCGCGTCGTTCCATCACCGCGTCGATTTGGTACTGCTACGCAACTTCGGCCTGCTCCCGCAAGTTACCAAGTTTCAGCGAGAACCTCGGCCATCGCGAACATTTCTACAAGGCAGGCCGGCTCCGTCTTGCTCGTGAACTCGGTCCGGAGAAGCGCCGATCGAGAGGGTGCGGCTCAACGACGCGTAACCGGCCCGTGACGGTGCATAGAGTGCGAGCGCGTCCTCCGAGGCGTTGGCGTCATAGGCGAATCCAAGTCCGGCACGATTGCTCGGGCTTTTCGGCGTGAGCCTCCAAGGAAGCAACCGTAACGCTTTCTCTTTTGGCGTCGTCGCCGGCGGCGGCGACGTAGCGTGGACCAACCTTCCCGGCCAGAACTTGCCCGAGCCATCTCGATGATCGGCCGCCGCGCCGACTCGCCGGGCTACCTCCGATTTCCTTCGCAAGCTTGGCGCACCGGTATTTCTTTAGCGTCGGCTCTTTCAGCTCTCGGCGGATCTTGCCGAAGTAAAGGCCGCGAAGGATATTTTCAGCGTCGCCCAGGACCGGCCTGCCGCAGATGCTCGCGGTCGGACTGGAGTGTGCCGTCGAGGCTCTCCAGTTGACCACGACGCGAATCCGGCCAGAATGTTCCGTGCCGGAGTTCGGTCCGGCCGAGATGCGAAGTGCGACCGTCATCGACATGATTGAGCAGCAGGGCGAGCGCTAGCACTAGAAACTGTAGCTTCGCCCGATTCGTCGGGTTTGCCCGGTCAAGAGGTCGCGATAGGCTCTACGCGTAAACCCTGAATACGGCCAATGGACGGATCTGGAGAGCAACCGCGTCTCGGATGTGGCAGGCTGGCTCTTGTCCTCGACGGTCTCGATGTCCTTCGCGGGTTTCGGCAGCTCTTCGAAATCTATGTCCTGCCCGACCCAAGCGCTTATCGCGGCCTTTTTCCCGCCTTACTGGGCTCAAGCTTTTTGCCGTCCAAATAGTCGCGAAATCGTCACGCACGACGGCGCCTGAACACCCATTCCAGCTTTCCGCGTCGATTTCGCGCACCTTGTCCTTCAGGTCGGCAGAACAGCAACGTCCAGGATCTAACAGAGCCCGCACCGAATAGCTTGATTTTCGATCTTTGAACGCGGCCGAGCCCCGGTCCACGCGTCTAAGCGCTTCCTTGCCTCTGCCTCGGTCAGCTGCCGCAGGCCGATCCGGACAGGCGTCTCGGCTCGACCTCCGTCTCGCCACCGTCATCGACGACTTAAAGTCCATCGATGTCGAATAGTAACTCGCCATCTTTTTCTGATGTGCGTTCACCTATTTGGAGGACATACGACGCAGATTTCCGATACCGAATTTCCCATCTACTGCCGCCCGAGCGGAAGCTTTTCCTTAGGTCACGCTTGTCACTCTTACCGATGAGCCAATGTTGTTTAAGGCCACGCATTCATGCCGCCGCCGTCATTAAGAAGCGGAAGATCCTTCCGCCGCCTTGGCGTCGGAGTCGCTGGTAGAGGACGGCCACGCGATGGGAGCCAGCGTCAAGAAATGAGTTCGGCGACCAGTTTTCTTAGATCGCCTTGTTCGGCTGGCATAGAGGCCTTCGGAAAATAGGCTGACGATTCGGTAGCTCGACCGGACGTTGATTTTTTCCGCTTCTTTGCCGGCAGTGACAAAGGTGGGGCTTTTTGTCATGTCCCCATCGAATCCCCATTCGGCGCCAGGATCCGTTCAGCGAGCTCGAGGGACTCCGGCTCGGTCCTTCGCCCCTCGCCCCACCTTCGTCCAGCCCGCCCCACCACCGCCAGCGCCTGCTCATGCTCCACGCTCCGCTCCCGCCGTTCCTTCCGGCGCGGCCTCGCGCGCCGATCCTCCAGCACGGCAAGGTCGCGCAGAAATCCGCGTCAGCTCGCGCAGCGCGGCGAGATCGCGCGCCCGATCCGCCCCAATGCGGAGGACTTCGCTCCATCGTGGCGACATCTGCTACACTCGGCTTCGGACAAGAATCAATCCTCCATGCCGAAACCCGTGATCTTCACGATCTCCGCCGCCTGGGACGACGAGGCGTCCGTGTGGAGCGGGCATTGCGACGACATCCCGGCGGCGGCGGACGCCGCGACCCTCGACGAGCTGTTGGCGAAGATTTCCGCCATGGCCCTCGACGTGCTGCCGGACAACCACCCCGACATCGATCCCGCCTCGCTCTTGCTGCAAGATCACCGCGCCGACGGCGCGCGTAACCTCCCCCTTGCGGGGAGGTCGGCGTTTTCAAGCCGATGGCGCAGAAAACGCCGGGGAGGGGGCCCCTTCGACGCTCTCACCCCCTCCCGAAGTTTGCCGTCTGCTTCGCATCCGCCAAACGTCGACCTCCCCTCAAGGGGGAGGTTGCTGGCGGCTCTCTCACCCCACCTTCGTCCGGCTCACCACCACCGCGCGTCCCTCCACCGCCAGCGCCTGCTCGTGCTCGACGCTCCGCTCCCGCCGTTCCTTCCGCCCGGCCTCGCGCGCCGAATTCCTCCACCACCGACAGATCCCGAAGAATCCGCGTCAGCTCGCGCAGCGCGGCCAGGTCGTGCGCGCGGTCCTCCTTGCGCTGGAACTCCCAGGCGAGCGAGCGCTCGATCTTCTTCGCCTGCTTCTCCGCCGCCCGAAAAAGCCGCGCGGCGAGGCGCTCACGCCCGCGCGAGGGCATCGGCATCGCCGCGGACGCATTCCCCTCGCGGCGGCGCGGCAGGCGGGGCGGCGCGAGGCCGGGGAGGGCGCGGCCGTCGAGGTGATAATAGAGCGCGCCGACGCTCATCCCGGTCGCTTGCGCGATGTCGCGCACGCGCGTCCCCTCGCGGTAGAGCGTGCGCGCGGCCTCGATCGTCTCAAGCGGATAGCGCGACGCATAGGGCATGGCGCCTTTCCTAGCCGAGCGTGACCGCGCGGGGATAAGGGCGCGTCCCCTCCCCCCTTGCGGGGGAGGGCTAGGGAGAGGGGAAGGATGACGGCCGCGGCAGCTCGTTTCCCCCCTCTCCGTCTCTCCCCCGCGAAGGGGGGAGAGGGCCCGCGCTCAATGTTCAGCGTCGCCGATGCGAGGATCGCCTGTTCCGATCGGCTCGGCGGCCCGCTCCGTCCCGAACACGGCCATGTTCGCGCCTGTTCGAACGGAAGACCGGCGCGGCGAAACGCGAGGCCGCTCCGCGGCTTTGCCCGAGGCGCCGAGGCTGAACATCCGAGCGGCGCCGACTACCGATTCGGCCACCTGTCGGGCCACCTGATCCGGGCCACCTGATCCGGGCCACCTGATCCGGCCCGATCCCGGCCTGATCCTCGATGGGCGGCCTATTCCTCGTACCAGGTGCGTCCGTCGCGCTCGATCAACGCGATCGCCGCGGAGGGGCCCCAGCTCCCCGCGACATAGGATTTCGGCTGCGTCGCGGCGCGCTCCCAGGCCTCGCGGATCGGGTCGATCCAGCGCCACGCCGCTTCCACCTCGTCGCGCCGCATGAAGAGCGTCTGGTTGCCGCGCACCACGTCGAGGAGGAGCCGCTCGTAGGCATCGGGGCTGCGCTCATGGAAGGCGCTCGCAAAGCTCATGTCGAGCGGCACGTGCCGCACCCGCATGCCGCCGGGGCCGGGGTCCTTGATCATGATCCACTGCTTGACGCCCTCGTCGGGCTGCAGGCGGAGCACGAGGCGGTTCGCCTCCACCGCGCCGGCGTCCTTCGGAAAGATCGAATGCGGGATCGGCTTGAAGGCGACGACGATCTCCGAGACGCGCGCGGGCAGGCGCTTTCCGGTGCGCAGATAGAAGGGGACGCCGGCCCAGCGCCAGTTGGAGATTTCCGCCTTCAGCGCGACGAAGGTCTCGGTACGGCTTTCGGTCGCGTTGATCTCTTCCAGATAGCCGGGCACCGCGTCGCCGTTCGAGGCGCCCGCCCGGTATTGCCCGCGCACGGTCAGGATATCGGCGTCGGCGCCGGCGATCGGCTTCAGCGCCTTCAGGATTTTGAGCTTCTCGTCGCGCACGGCATTGGCGTCGAAGCTGTCCGGCGGCTCCATCGCCGCGAGGCAGAGGAGCTGCAGCATGTGGTTCTGCACCATGTCGCGGAGCGCGCCCGAGGCGTCGTAGTAGTGCGCCGCGCGAGCCGACGCCGAGCGTCTCGGCGACGGTGATCTGCACGTGATCGATGTGGGCGGAATTCCACAGCGGCTCATACAGCACATTCGCCGAAGCGCAGAACCATCAGGTTCTGCACGGTCTCCTTGCCGAGATAATGGTCGATGCGGAAGATCTGCTCCTCGGCGAAGACCGCGCCCACGGCCTCGTTGACCTTGCGCGCGGATGCGAGATCCTCGCCGACCGGCTTTTCGATGACGACGCGGGTGAGCGGCGTGACGAGATCGTGACTGCCGATGCCGGCGCAGATGCTCGACGAAGAGCTCGGGGCTGACTGCGAGGTAGAAGGCGCGCACCTTCTCGGCGCCGTCCTTGAGCCGCTCTTTCAGCCGGTCCCAGCCGGTGTTGCTGGCGACGTCGGAGGCGACGTAGGTGAGCATCCCAAGGAAGCGATCGATGGCCTCTTTGTCGCAGTCCTCCGCCGGCAGGAACTGCCCGAGCGCCTCGCGGGTCATCTGCGCGGTATTCGTCGTCGGACATTTCGCGGCGCGACACGCCCACGATGCGGCTGCCGTCGGCGACCTGACCGCCGCGCATCCGATTGTAGATGGCCGGCATCAGCTTGCGGCGCGCAAGGTCGCCGGTCGCGCCGAATACGACGTAATCGAATGGCGGCACGGGAACGATGCGGTAGGTCAAGGGTCGGCTCTCCGTGCAGTGAGCGTCGGCGGTCTAGCCCGAACCTTGCTGCGGCGCAACGAAGCGCAGGTGCGCGCGGCTTGCATGGCTGGCATCGATGCGCGACAAAGCCAGAGAAGCCGCCGGCGGCCTGGAAATCGGGTGAATCCGTCGCCGGCAAAGAATCTCTGGAACCGCCCGCTGCGATTGACCGTTTCGAGGTCGGCCGGTGGCCGTTCCCGTCAATGACCAAGGTCCTGACCGCATGTCCCTCGTCTCCAACACCGCTCCGCATCTTCCCTATCTCCGCCGCTTCGCGCGCGCGCTTGACCGGGGGCCAGAAGAGCGGCGACAGCTACGTCGTGAGCGTACTGGAAATGCTGGTGGCCGATCCGGAAGCGTTCGACATCAGGAACGATCCGCGCGTGGAGCTTTTCAAGGCCTTTTGCCGGACGTGGAACTCGCTCGAGGTGAACCTGAAGAGCGACGCTCTCGAGCCGGAGGAGCTTGACGACACGTCGCGGCGGCTGGAGGCGCTGACGCCGCTCCCGCGGCAGGCGTTTCTGCTCATGGCGGTGGAGGATTTCTCCTTATCCCAGATTGCCGACATCCTCGGGAAATCGGAGGCGGACGTCGGCAAGCTGATCGACCAGGCCGGGGGCGAGATCGCCGAGCAGGTCGCGACCAACGTGCTCATCATCGAGGACGAGCCGCTCATCGCCATGGACATCGAGGTGCTCGTGCAGTCGCTCGGGCATCACGTCGACGGCGTCGCGCGCACGCGCTCCGAGGCGATCAGCGCCGTCGAAAAGAAGAAGCCGGGGCTCGTCCTCGCCGACATCCAGCTCGCCGACGGCAGCTCCGGGCTCGATGCGGTCAACGAGATGCTCGCTTCCTTCTCCGTGCCGGTCGTCTTCATCACAGCCTATCCGGAGCGACTGCTGACCGGCGAGCGGCCGGAGCCGGCCTTCCTGATCACCAAGCCGTTCCAGCCGGAAACGGTGAAGGCGGTGATCAGCCAGGCGCTGTTCTTCGAAAGACATGCGGGGCGGTGAGAGATCTGCCGACATCGGAAGGATGCTGTCGCGCGCAACGGCGGGCGACGCTCGGGGCAACAGACGACGCCATCGGAACGCGGCTGAGGAAGTCGGCGGTCGCCGAGCCGATCGGCGGAAAAATCGGTGTCATGGCTGCGAGACGTGTAGAGCACCAAGATGATGCCAATGCGGAGCGGGCACGCCTGTCGCACGGCTACTGGTCGCGTTGCGAGGCGGCGCTGATCGGCTCGCGGATAACGGTCGTCGCCTGCGATCTCGAAGGACGTTACACCTGGATCTTCAATCCGCCCGGGCGAACTTCCGGTGGAGATCGTCGGAAAGCTCGATCATGACATGCTGCCGGTCGCGGCGGCGGCGCTTCTTACCGAGGCGAAGCAGCTGGTGCTCGAGAGCGGGGAGCCGCGGGAGTTCGAGCTCGAGCTCGCCGGCGAGCGCGGACCGCGCTGGTACAGCGTCGGCGTGCGTCCTTATTACGAGCGATGGCCGGCTGGCCGGCACCGTCGCCTCGTTCATCGACGTGACCGACAGCAAGGTGCAGGAGGAGCATCTTCGGATCGTGCTGCGTGAGCTCGCGCATCGCTCCAAGAACCTGCTCTCGGTGATCCAGGGGATTGCGCGCCAGATCGGCGGAGACGGCCTCCTCCACCAGCAGTTCCTGAGCCGCTTCAACGGGCGGCTCTTCTCGCTGTCGCGCGCGCACGACGTCCTGACGGACGCCGACTGGCGCGGTGCGCGGATATTCGATCTGGTGCAGATCACAGCTCGCGCTCTACGCCGAGGAGCGGCTCGCCTTCCGTCGTCATGGAAGGGGAAAACGGCTTCCTTCGTCCCAATGCGGCGCAATATGTGGGCCTTGCACTGCACGAGCTGACGACCAACGCGATCAAATACGGTGCGTTGTCGCGCGACGACGGCATGATCGCGGTCCGCTTCGAGCTCAGTCAGCAGTCGCCCGCCGCCTACCGATTTTCGTGGAAGGAGACGAGCAGCGCGGCGATGCGCGAGCCGCGCGTCCGCAGCTTCGGTTTGCTGATGCTGACGGACGTGGTGCCGGCGGCGGTCAGCGGCGCGGCCGAGCTGGCGTTTGCCGCGACCGGCCTGCGCTACGAGCTCGAGGTCCCGAAATCGGAGCTGATCGCCTGATCTTCTGGCGCCCGGACGGGCACGCCGGCGGCGGCAGAATCACCGCGGCCGGTTGACAAGCCGGAACAGCTTCTGTTCCTGCGGCACGCGCCTTTCGTCGCGCCAGGGGGAGAAGTGTCATGCCGGACTGGCCTATCCACGCAAGCATCGACGGACCGATCGTGATGATCGGGTTCGGCTCGATCGGCCGCGGAACGCTGCCGCTCATTCTCCGCCATTTCAGCTTCGACAGGAGCCGCATGGTGGTGGTCGACCCGGATGACCGCGACCGGCGCCTGCTCGACGCGCAGGGTATCCGCTTCGTCCACCAGGCGGTCACGCGCGAGCGCTACAGGCATCTCCTGGCGCCGCTCCTGACCGAAGGCGGAGGACGGGGCTTCTGCGTCAACCTATCGGTCGACACCTCGTCGCTCGACATCATGAAGCTCTGTCGCGAGATCGGCGCGCTCTATATCGACACCGTCGTCGAGCCGTGGCCGGGCTTCTATTACGACCGGACGGCCAACCCCGAGGCGCGTACCAACAACGCGCTCCGCAACACCGTGCGCGCGGAGAAGGCGCAAAATCCCGGTGGCGCCACGGCGGTCTCCTGCTGCGGCGCCAATCCCGGCATGGTCTCCTGGTTCGTCAAGCAGGCGCTGGTCAATTTGGCCGGCGACCTCGGCCATTCCTTCGACGAGCCCGGCATGGACGACCGCGAGGGCTGGGCGCGGCTGATGCGCGATCTCGGTGTGAAGGGCGTCCATATCGCCGAGCGCGATACGCAGCGCGCAAAGAATCCGAAGCCGATGAACGTCTTCGTCAACACCTGGTCGGTGGAAGGCTTTCTATCGGAGGGCATGCAGCCGGCCGAGCTCGGTTGGGGCACGCACGAGAAATGGCTGCCGGAGAACGGGCGGCTTGAAACAATCGGCTCGAAGGCCGGCGCCTATCTCCTGCAGCCCGGCGCCAATACCCGCGTCAGGAGCTGGTGCCCGACGCCCGGCGCCCAATACGGCTTTCTCGTCACCCATAACGAGTTCGATTTCGATCGCCGACTATTTCACGCTGCGGGATGGCGACGCGGTCGTCTACCGGCCGACCTGCCACTATGCCTATCATCCGGCCGACGACGCGGTGCTCTCGCTGCACGAGCTTTTCGGCCGCGCCGGGGTGCGCCAGGCGAAGGACCATATTCTCGACGAGAACGAAATCGTCGACGGCGTCGACGAGCTCGGCGTGCTCCTCTACGGGCACGCCAGGAACGCCTATTGGTACGGCTCGCAGCTTTCGATCGACGAGACGCGCGAGCTGGCGCCGCACCAGAACGCGACCGGCCTGCAGGTCACCTCGGCGGTTCTCGCCGGCATGGTGTGGGCGATCGAGAACCCGAAAGCGGGGATCGTCGAGGCGGACGAGATGGACTACCGCCGCTGCCTTGAAGTGCAGCTTCCCTATCTCGGGCCGGTCAAGGGCTACTACACCGACTGGACGCCGCTCACCGAACGGCCGGGGTTCTTCCCCGAAGACATCGACGCCAGCGACCCCTGGCAATTCAGGAACGTGCTGGTCAGGTGAGGGCGCGTCAGTCTGAGAAGAAAGCGCGAAGCATCTGAAGAGTTTTGGCCAGGGTCTCTTCGTCGAGCTTTCCCAGGCGGCGGACGAGACGCGATTTGTCGATGGTTCTGACCTGCTCGGGTAAGGCCAGCCCTTCTCTCCGTTGAAAGCGCGTCGGGATGCGAAACGAAGCAGGCCGGTTGCCAGTTGTCAGGGGAATGACGATGACCGTTCGGATCTTCTCAAGAAGCTCGGGCGGAGAGACAACGATGCACGGTCGGGTCTTCATGAATCTCGCTTCCGACGGTCGGATCGAGACTGACGAGCCAGACCTCGCCGCGCCTCACCAGGCCAACTTCTCGTCGTCTTCGTTTCTGAACTCCGGCCAGACCAGGCTGTCGTCGCCCGTCTCCGCAAGCGCCTTCGCTGATTCAGCCCAACCTTCTCGCGGGTGCCTCGTGAGCGGAGCGAGAACGACCTTGCCGCCGTCCAGGATCATCTCGACCTGATCGCCGGCTTTCACGCCGAGCTCCTTCAGGATCGGCTTCGGGATGATCACTCCCGACGAATTTCCCATCTTTCGAACAGAGGCGCGCATCTCAGTCTCCTGTTACCACAAAGTAATAACAGGCGACGCGGGGGGCAAGAGGCGAAGCTATCCGGCCTCCCGCCTGAGCCACGGGCGCGTGCCGGCCGGCGCCTCATGCGGGGCGGTGGCGATCGGCTGGTAGAAATGATGCATCTCGGCGAGGCGGCCTGAGAGAAGTGCTGCGCGGGTCGGCGCATGGCGCACCTCGAAGCTCGTGATGCCGCAGCGGCGCATCAGCGGAATCTGGTCGGAAAGCACGTCGCCGACTGGCGCGAAGCTCGCCTGAGAATCCGATACGCTCGCGCAGCAGCCGTGCCGTCGAATAAGCGCGGCCATCGGAGAATTTCGGGAAGGAAAGCGCGATCATCGACAGGCGCGCGAGATAAGGCGCAAGCGCATCGACGGAATCGCCCGCCGCCACTTCGATGCCGAGCGGGCCTTCATGCGCGAGGAACCGATCCGGCTCGGCAAGGAAAGCCGCAAGCCCGACAAGCAGCGGATAGTCGCCGGCAAGAAGCGCCGCGTCCGGCTGATGACGCGTCCACTGATCGGGATAAAACGCCCCGTTTCCCGACGCGGGATCGCGCCAGATCGGGTCGGCGATCGGGTGGGCGGCCTCGCTCATATGCCGCTCCCGTCCGTCTCGAACGCAGCGAGGCCGAAATGGATGCCGCACTCGATCTTCTCCTGTCCGCGCCAGCGGCCGTCGCGCTCGTCTTCGCCTTCGGCGACACGCGTCGTGCAGGGCATGCAGCCGATCGAGCGGAAGCCGTCGGCGACGAGCGGGTGCTCGGGAAGATCGTGGAGCGCGCGATAGCGCTTCAGATCGTCCTTCGACCAGCCGGCGAGCGGATTGATCTTGATGCGTTCGCCATCCGCCTCGATGAGCGGCAGCGCGGCGCGCATGCCGCCCTGGTAGCGCTTGCGGCCGGAAATCCAGGCGTCGAAGTCCGCGAGGGAGCGCGCGAGCGGCGCGACCTTGCGGATAGCGCAGCATTTGTCCGGCTCGCGCCGCCAAAGGCCTGAATCGGAATCGTGCTTGGCAAGCGCCGCCGTGTCGGGACGCGCGGCGCGAACGTCAGTCAGCCCGAGACGGGCCACGATCTCGTCGCGGTAGCGAAGCGTGGAGCCGAACATCTTGCCGGTGTCGATGAAGATCACCGGGACGGCGGGATCGACCGCTGCCGTGAGATGGAGAAGCACGACGGAATCCGCCCCGAAGCTCGAGACGAGCGCGACGCGGCCGGCGAACTCACGATGCAGCAACTCTTCGAGTATGTCCTCGGTCTGCCAATTCGCGAAGCGCGCGTTCAGGCGTGCCGCCTCAACGGCGGCCTCGCTTTCCTCGCCGAGGGGGCGGGCGGTGGCCTCAAGCAGCGCCATAGAGCGCCTCCTTGAATGGCGCCGGACCGAGCCGGCGATAGGTTTCGAGGAACGGCTCGGACGCGTTTCGCCGCTTCGCGACGTAGGTGTCGACGAGCGTCTCGACCGCGTCGACGATCTCGTCGGTGGAAAAGCCCTTGCCGACGATCTCGCCGATCGAGGCGCGCTCGTCGCCGGAGCCTCCGAGCGTGATCTGATAGAATTCCTCGCCCTTCCGATCGACGCCGAGAATGCCGATGTGACCGGCGTGATGGTGGCCGCAGGCGTTGATGCAGCCCGAAATCTTGATCTTCAGGTCACCGATCTCCTCCTGCCGACCGGCGTCGGCGAAGCGCTCGGAGATGCGCTGGGCGACCGGGATCGAGCGGGCGTTGGCGAGCGCGCAATAATCGAGCCCGGGGCAGGCGATGATATCGGTGACGAAACCGGCGTTGGCGGTGGCGAGGCCTTCTTCCGTGAGCTGGTCGTAAAGCTCCTTCAGATCGTCGAGCGCGACATGCGGCAGCACGAGGTTCTGCTCGTGGCTGACGCGGACCTCGTCGTAGGAGAAGCGCTCGGTAATGTCGGCAACCGCGTCGAGCTGCGCGGCCGTCGCGTCGCCCGGTACACCGCCGATCGGCTTCAGCGAGACGGTGACGATGGCGTAGCCTGGAACACGGTGGGGATGGACATTGCGGCGAAGCCAACGGTCGAAGCCGGGATCGCTCTTCCGCGCGGCGTCGAGCCTCGCGCTCGTTGCCGGTCGTGCCGCATAAGCTGGCGGCGCGAAATAGGCGGCGATCCGCTGAAGCTCTTCCTCCGGGAGGTTCAGCGCACCGTGGCGGTTTGCTTCGAACTCGGCCTCGATCTCCCTGCCGATATTCTCCATCCCCGTCTCGTGGACGAGGATCTTGATGCGCGCCTTGTATTTGTTGTCGCGGCGTCCGTGCATGTTGTAGACGCGCAGAATCGCTTCCGAATAGGCGAGCAAATCCTCTTCCGGCAGGAAGTCGCGGATCTTCTTGCCGAGCATCGGGGTGCGGCCCATGCCGCCGCCGATATAGACGGCGAAGCCGAGCTTGCCCGCTTCGTTCCGCTTCACCTCGTAGCCGATGTCATGGAACTGGATCGCCGCGCGATCGACCGGCGCGCCGGTCACGGCGATCTTGAATTTCCTCGGCAGGAACAGGAACTCCGGATGGAGCGACGACCATTGGCGCAGGATTTCCGCATAGGGGCGCGGATCGGCGATCTCGTCGGCGGCGACGCCGGCGAAATGATCGGCGGTGACGTTGCGGATGCAGTTCCCCGAAGTCTGGATCGCATGCATCTCGACCGAGGCGAGATCGGCGAGGATGTCGGGCACGTCCTTCAATTGCGGCCAGTTGAACTGCAGGTTCTGGCGCGTGGTGAAGTGGCCGTAGCCCTTGTCGTAGGTGCGCGCGATATGAGCGAGCATCCGGACCTGGCGCGAATTGAGCGTGCCATAGGGGACGGCGATGCGGAGCATGTAAGCGTGGAGCTGCAGGTAGACGCCGTTCTGTAGCCGTAGAGGCTTGAACTGCTCCTCGTCGAGGTCGCCGGAGAGTCGCCGCGCGACCTGGTCGCGGAACTGCGCCACCCGTTCCTTCACGAAGGCATGATCGAATTCGTCGTAGCGATACATGGCAGAATCCTCAGGCCGCGCAGCCGCGCGCCGCGGGCGCTTGAACGGTCTTCGAGCTTCCGGTGGTCGGTCCCTCGGCACGGATCCGCTCACGCAGCTTGACCGGCACAAGATGCTCGCCGTCGCGCCTTACCTCGATGGGGTTCGGATCGACGACGACGTTGTTCGCAGCGTCGCGGAGCGCCCGTTCGAGGGCGGCGGCGACGGCTTCCTTGGTCTCCAGAATCTCGGCCGTGTCGATGTCGTGCGTCCAGCCGCCCGCCGCCTGGAAGACGACGAGGCCGTTGGCGAGGTCGTTGGCGATGATGACGTTCATGGGCACCGCCTCATGCGGCCTGGATGGTGCGCTCGGGCGCCAGCGGCTCGGCGCATTCGAGTGCACCGTCCGCTACCGCTTCGCCGATCAGGATCAGTGTCGGGCCGGCGATATCGGTGCGATCGGCGATCGCCGCAAGGTCGCGAAGCGCGCCGGCGAAGAGGCGGCGCTCAGGAAGCGTCGCGTTTTCGATCACCACGACCGGGGTCGCCGCGCCGAGACCGGCGTCGATCAGACGGCGGCGCAACCGACGCCGCGACGGCGCGGCCCATATAGACGGCGACGGTCGCTGCCGGCGAGCGCAAGCTCGGCCCAGTCGGGAAGCGCGTCGCCCGCCAGCATCCCGCCCGGTGGCGAAAACGAGGGTCGACGCCGTCCCGCGGAGCGTCAGCGGAATCTCCGCTTCTGCCGCAGCAGCGAGCGCTGCGGTCACGCCGGGCACGACCTCGAAGGGAATCTTGGCCGCGCGAAGCGCCGCCATCTCCTCGCCGGCACGGCCGAAGACGAGCGGGTCGCCGCCCTTCAGGCGCACGACGCGGCGGCCGCAGGCGGCCTCGCGCACCAGGATCGCGTTGATCTCGTCCTGCGTCGCGCGGATGGTCGCCGCGGCGCTTGCCGACGTCGATCCGCTCCGCGTCGCGGCGGCCCATGGCGACGACTGCGTCGGGGACGAGGGCGTCATGCACGATCACGTCCGCCTCTTGCAGGACGCGGTGCGCGCGAAGCGTCAGGAGGTCGGCCGCGCCGGGGCCGGCGCCGACCAGCCAGACGAAGCCGCCGGCTCTCCGAGTCGGCGTTGGTCAGAAGGCGGGCGGCAAGCCGGCGCGCGTCCTCGGTGCGGCCGGCGAGCGCGGCCTCGGCGATCCTTCCCTCGAAAAAGGCCGACCAGAAGCGGCGGCGCGGCTGTCCCTTCGGGAGCATGCGTTCGGCGCTCGGGCGGAAGGAGGCGCCGAGCACTGCGCAGCGCGCCGAGCCGGTTCGGAAGCATCGCCTCGATCCGCGCCCGGAGCTTTTGCGCGAGCACCGGGCCGGCACCGGTCGACGTGATCGCCACGGCGATCGGCGCGCGATTCACAATCGCCGGCGTGTAGAAGTCGCAAAGCTCGGGGATGTCGACGGCATTCGCCGGAATGTTCCGCGCGCGCGCCGCCGCGACGACGGTGGCATCAGCATCGCGCTCGCCGCTCGCCGCGAAAACGAGAACGGCGTCATCGAGGTCGCCATCTTCGAATTCGCGCGCGCGGTGCTCCATTGCGTGCGCCGCAACAAGCTCTGCGAGCGTTGCGTCAGGCTCCGCGGCCACCAGGCGAATCTTCGCCTCCGTCTCGAGGAGCAGGCGCACTTTCGCCTTGGCCGCGTCGCCGGCGCCCACGACGAGCACGACGCGGTCCGCGACCTTGTGGAAGGCGGGAAATACGGAAAGCCTTTCGCCGGACATCGAACGCTGCCTCTAGGGAGTGCTTTTCATTTTGGAAGACAGACACTTGGCCTGACAGCAAACGGCTTGCTCAGTTTGCCGATCAGCGGAGAAAACTTTCGGCCGGCGTCTCCGTGCGGCAGGGCAAAATCGCTCCGATCCCTGCAGCGGCGCCGGGCAGGGGTGTTGCCCTGACGCCCCAGCCTGCCATCGCGTGCCGCCGCCTGCGCTGCGCGCCTTCCCAGGCGCCCCAAGATCATGGTTAATGAAAAGTTAAGACGAGTAGCGATCCGTCCGATTGTCGCCACGTCTGGCGATCAAAAAGGCGGAACATCCGCAATGGGTGCGCGGATGCGGCGTACCAGGTGGCGTTCGTTCCTGTTTCGGGCGCCACGCGCGCGAAATTCGGGGAGCGGGTGGCGTCAGTGTGGTTCCGGGGGGCAAGGCTTTTCCTTCGTTTCGTCCCCGGGCGGCGCTTCCTGGCCGTGGCGACGGCGTGTACGTTTCTCGCCGTCAGCGCGGGCATTCCGGCGCTGGCTTTTCAGCTTTTCGGGCACAAATTCTTCGAGAAGAGCGACGAGACGGCAGTCGTTCCCGACGCGCAGCCCTACAAGCTCGAAATCAAGGTGCAAGGCGGCGACCGCAGCCTTACCGCGGCAATCCGCGACGCTTCCTCGCTCTTTCGCGACGCCAAGCGCCCGCCGCCCGGCACGGCCGGCCTCATCGCCCGCGCGCGTGGCGACTATGGCCGCATCGTCGCGGCGCTCTACGGGCGCGGCTATTACGGCGGGACGGTCGCGATCACCATCGAGGGCACGCGCGCCGAAGAGCTGAGGCCCGACGCCACGCTTCCCAATCCCGTGCCCGTCAGCGTTTCCGTCGATTCCGGCCCGCTCTTCCATTTCGGTGAAATCCGGATAGACGGCATGCCGCCGCGCCCGCTGACGCCGAACGAGGAAAAGGCGCTCGACCTCAAGCACTGGACGCTCACGAAAGGGGAGGTGGCGCGCTCCGGCGCCGTGCTTTCCGCCGAGGGCCGGCTGGTCGAAGCCTGGCGCAGGCGCGGATACCCGAAGGCGTCGGTCGCCAAGCGCGAAGTCGTCGCCGACCATCGCACGCACCTCGTGGACGTCACGCTCGTCGTCGCGCCCGGGCCGAAGGCGCGCTTCGGAGCGGTGACGGTCGTCGGCGTCAAGCGCGTCGACCCGCAATACGCGACGTTCATGACGGGGATCAAAGAAGGCGATCCCTACGACCCCGACACGATCGATCGCGCGGTGAAGCGGCTGCAGGACACGGGCGTCTTCGCGAGCGTCGCGGTGGAGGAGGGCGCGACCGTCGGCCCCGACGGCCTGCTCCCGGTCACCTTCAACCTCGCGGAGCGCAAGCGGCATCTGATCGGCGGCGGCGTTTCCTACGCGACGGTCGACGGCGCCACGCTCGAAGGCTACTGGATGCACCGCGACCTCTTCCATCACGCGGAGAGCCTCAGATTCGACGCGACGCTCAGCCGGCTCTTCGCCAACGATCTGGGCGACCTCTCTTATTCGCTTGCGACGACTTTCCGCCGGCCTGGCGTTCTTCACGCCCGACACCGACGCGACACTCAAGCTTTCGGGCGAGCGGGAGTTCGTCGACACCTATGAGAGCCGGACGATCGCCGGCAAAGCGGGCATCGAGCATCACTTCAGCCGGCAGCTCACGCTGACCACGGCGGTGAACTCCGAATGGGACAAGATCGACGACGCTTTCGGCAAGCACCGCTATGTCCTCGTCAGCCTGCCGACGACGCTTGACTTCGATGCGCGCGACGACAAGCTCAACCCGACCAAGGGTTTGCGCGGCACGTTCGACGCCGAGCCTTTCACCGATGTCCTCGGCGGCACGGTGGCGATCGTCACGAAGGGAACCGTTTCGAGCTATTGGGCGGTCGCCGGCAACGACCGGGTGGTTCTCGCCGGGCGGGCCTCGGCAGGCACGATTATCGGCGGCAGCGGCGCGGACATTCCCGCGACGCGGCGCTTCTACCTCGGCGGCGGCGGCTCGATCCGCGGCTTCAAATATCGCAGCGTCGGGCCCAAGATCGGCGGCGACGTGGCGGGAGGCCTGTCCTTCTTCGAGACGTCGCTCGAGCTTCGCTTCCGCGTGACCGACACGATCGGCATCGTGCCTTTCTTCGATGCCGGCGCGGCCTATCGCGATCGCGTCCCCGATATTTCCGAGGAGGAAGTGCGGATCGGCGCCGGCGTCGGCCTCAGGTACCACACGCCGCTTGGGCCGCTCCGTTTTGACGTCGCCTTCCCCCTCAATCCAGAGCACGGCAAGTCGTCCGTCGCCTTTTATGTCGGATTGGGGCAATCTTTCTGATGATGCGGCGACGATTCGCCAGGACTCTTTCCGCTCTTGTCGTGCTCGCCGGTCTTTCGGCCGGCGTCGCGTGGGCGGCTGAGTCCGGCAATCCGTCCTGGTTCATCGGATTCATCGAATCGCTCGTCTCGACGCCGGACCGGCAGGTGAGGCTTTCCGGCGTCGATGGAATCTTTTCCGCGCATCCGACGATCGCGAAGATCACCGTCGCCGACAGCCAGGGAACATGGCTCGAGCTCGACCAGGTCGAGATGGCGTGGAACCGCGCCGCACTCTTCGACCGCACGATCGAGATCGACAGTCTCAAGGCGGCGCGGATCAGCGTGCTGAGAAAGCCGGTCGCGGCCGCGGAAAAGGCGAAGGCAGGCGGTGGGCTTTCCGGGCCACCGCTTGCGATCGACGTCAAGGCGATCTCGCTGCCGAAGATCGAGCTTGCCGCGCCGGTCGCCGGCGCCGCGGCGGAGTTGACAGCGACCGGCTCCGCCAAGCTTACGCCCGAGGCGCTTGCGACCGCGCTTGAGATCTATCGGCAGGACCGCGCCGGCTCGCTTTCGGCGAAGCTCAGGCTCGATCCGAAGGCGGACGTGCTTACGGCGGACGTCAAACTTGAAGAGCCGGCGGGCGGGCTCGTCGCCGAGCTTCTGCAGCTCCGTGGCAGGCCGGCGGTGGCGCTGACGCTCTCCGGCACGGGGCCGCTCGACAAGTGGCGGGCGACGATGGAGATGCAGGCTGGCGGGCGGCGGGTTCTCGCGGGCGGCATGTCGGTCACGCGCGCGCAGTCGGCGTATCAGATCGCGGCGGAGTTTTCGGCGGCGCTGCAAACGGTGGTGCCGCAGGACTACACGATGCTTCTCGCCGGAAGCAGCAAGCTCGCCCTCAACCTCTCGCGCGCCGACGACGGATCGGTCGCGATCCGCTCCGCGACGCTTCGCTCCGAGGGTGTCGACTTCTCTGCGAGCGGGGTTCTTGGCGCGGACCTCGTGCCGCAGAGCGCGGAGCTCTCGCTGAAGCTCGGCCAGGCGGGGCGTGCGGCGCTTCCCTTCGTGCCGGGCGGCATTTCCGTCGCCACCCTCACCGTTACTGCCGGGCTCGATCAAGGCAACGCCGCGCCGTGGCGCGCGACAATCGCCGCGGAGGGTGTTGAAGGCGATTTCGGCCGGGTCGACGGCCTCTCGATCGATGCGAGCGGCGAGGCACAGAACCTCGCCAATCCGCGGGCGCGCGGCACGCGCTTTCGACTTCAAGCCTCGGCGACGGGCGTCGCGCCGAACGATTCCGGTCTTCACGACGCGCTCGGCCCGACGTTCAAGGCGAGCGGCACAGGCTCCTGGGCGACAGGTCAGCCGCTCACCTTCGACGATCTCAGCGTCGTCCTGACCGGCGCGACGGCGAATTTTGCCGGCTCGCTCACGGGCAGCGCGCTCAAGGGCGACTTTGCCGTGAGCGTCATCGACCTCGCGCGGTTCTCGGACCTGACCGGCCGCGCACTCGCCGGGCGCGCCGAGATCAAGGCAAGCGGCACTGCGACGACCGGCGGCGCCTTCGATCTGAAGCTCGACGGCACAACGACCGATCTTTCGCTCGGGATCGCGGCGCTCGACCCGCTCCTTGCCGGCGCGACGAAAATTTCCGGCGGCGTCGCGCGGGACGCGGCCGGCGTACGCTTTGACCGGCTCGTCCTTTCGAACGCGCGGACATCGGCGGAGCTCAACGGCTCCGCCGCCGGCACGGCGCTCGACCTGACTGTCGCGGCAAGCGTCGCCGACCTGTCGCTCGTCACACCGAAGGCCGCCGGCGCCGCGAAAATTTCCGCGCGCGTCAGCGGATCGCGCGACGCGCCGCAGGTCGAGGCGGAGGCGACCGGCGACAAGATCGTGCTGATGGGCCGTCCGCTTGCGGCTGCCGACGCGCGCTTTTCCGGCGTCGTTTCCGGTCCGAAGACGTCGGGCCAGGCGCAGATTTCCGGG
Source organism: uncultured Alphaproteobacteria bacterium (assembly GCA_963750115.1). Classification (GTDB taxonomy): domain Bacteria; phylum Pseudomonadota; class Alphaproteobacteria; order Rhizobiales; family Afifellaceae; genus DASWJZ01. The sequence continues at coordinate 21,494 of CAVVPM010000011.1, forward strand.
ACGCTCGGCGACGCCGCTCTCAGCGGCTCGGCGAGGCTTTCAGCCGGCCAAGACGGCGCCCGCATGCTCGACGATCTCCGCTTTTCGGTCGGCCAGAGCCAAGTGTCGGGCAATCTCAAGATCGGCGCTGACGGGCTTCTGGCCGGAAACCTCAACGTGGTGTCGCCCGACCTCTCCAAGGTCGCGCCGCTCTTCCTTGCCGAGGCGAGCGGCATGCTGAGGGCAGAGATAGCGCTCAGCGCGGAGGCAGGGGCGCAATCGGCGACGTTCTCGGGGACGGCGACCGACGTCACCTACGAAAACGCTTCGCTCAAGTCCGCCGACATCAAGGGCCAGGCCCGCGACCTCTTCGGCGCGCCTGAGATCGAAGGCAATTTCTCGCTGAAGGGCCTTTCCGCCGGCGGCCTTGCAATCGTCACCGCCACCGGGACCGCCACGCGCGCGGGCGAGGCGACGGACTTCACCGTCGAGGCGGCACTTGCCGACGGGCGCGCCAGCCTTGTCGGCAGCCTCGGGCCGAAAGACGGCGCACTCGCGATCGGGCTTAGCAGCCTCGTGTATCAGCGGCCGGGGGTAAATCTGGCGCTCGCCGAGCCCACCACGATCACGGTCGGAGGCGGAGCCGCGAGCTTCGACAAGACGACGCTGAAGGCGGGCGGCGGGAGCGTCGTCCTCTCCGGGCACGCGGGCTCGACGCTCGATCTGCAGGCGACGCTGAATTCGGTGCCGGCGGCGCTCGTCAATGCCGTCTCGCCCGGGCTTGGCGCGGACGGCACCATTTCCGGCGTCGTTGCGGCAAAAGGGAGCGCGTCGGCGCCCAACACGACATTCGACCTGACGCTTGCCGGCGCCTCGGTGGCGGCGACCCGCAATGCCGGCATCGGTCCGCTTGGCGTCTCTGCGCACGGCACGTTCGCCGACAAGAAGATCGAGCTGACGAGCGAGATTTTCGGCGCCGAGGGCATGTCGGTGAATGTCGCCGGCACCGTCGGCGTTGCGGCCAACGGTCCGCTCAGCCTCAAGGTGAAGGGTGGGCTGCCGCTCGCCGTCGGCAACCGCCAGCTCGCCGCGCGAGGCGCTGCCCTCCAGGGCGCGCTCAATATCGACGTAACAGTCTCCGGCACGCTCTCGGCGCCGAAATATTCCGGCCGCGTCACCACCGAAGGCGGCGGCTTCGTCGATCCCGAAACCGGCGTCGTGCTGAAGAACTTGGCGCTCGTCGCCACCATCACCGGCAACAAGATCGTCATCGAAAAGCTCAGCGCCTTGAGCGGCGACGGCACAGTGTCGGCGACCGGCAGCGTCGGCCTCGATCCGCATTCAGGCTTCCCGGTCGACCTCACGCTGGAAATCCGCAAGGCGCGCTACGTGAACGGGACGCTGATCGCGGCCCGTTTCGACGCCGATCTTAAGCTCACGGGCAAGCTCACCGAAGGGCCGGTGCTGCAAGGGTCGGTCAATCTCGACCGCACCGAAGTCACGGTGCCCGACAAGCTGCCAAGGGATTCCGTCGCGGTCGATGTTGCCCATGTCGCGCCGCCGCCGGCGGTGGAGCGGACGCTCGCCGTCATCCGCGCGAACGACAATGCCGGTGCGAGCCAGGCCTCGGGGTCGGCCGGCATCCGGATCGATGTGGCGGTCAAGGCCGCGCAGCGCATCTTCGTTCGCGGTCGCGGGCTCGACGCGGAGTTCGGCGGCAATCTGAAACTTTCCGGCGCGCTCTCCTCGCTCACGGCTTCGGGTGCCTTCGAGATGGTGCGCGGCCGCCTCGACATCCTGACCAAGCGGATATCCTTCGACAGCGGCAACATCACCTTTGCCGGCGATCTCGATCCGATGCTCGATTTCTCCGGCTCGACCAAGAACGGGGACGTGACCATCACGGTCACCGTCTCCGGACGCGCCTCCGATCCGCAAGTGACGTTCACGTCGAGCCCATCGTTGCCGCAGGACGAGATTTTGGCGCAACTCATCTTCGGCAAGGGCATCGCCGAATTGTCGCCATTGCAGGTAGCGCGGCTTGCCGCCGGTGTGTCGGAGCTTGCCGGCGGGTCCGGCGGGGTGTTGAGCAGGCTTCGCGCGACGACCGGACTCGACAATCTCGACATCGTCACCGACGACAAGGGCGACACGTCGCTCGCCGCCGGGCGCTACGTGACGGAGAACGTCTATGTCGGCGTTGAGCAGGGGACGAGCACGCAATCAAGCCGCGTCACGGTGGATCTCGACGTCACAAAGAACGTGAAGGCCCGCGCCGGGGTGAGCGCCGAAGGCGATTCGAGCCTAGGGCTCTTCTTCGAGAAGGAATATTGAAGCCGCGGCGGCCGTTGGCTCTTTATTCGAGATAGGCCGACGTCGTCGCCGACGAACCGTGCGCGTCGATCACCATCAGGTCGACGAAGCCCGGCCCCCTCGGCGCAAAGGTGAGCGTGCCGCCGAAGGACGCCGTGCCGATCGGCGCGCCGTCCACGAACCACATATAAGGCGGCGAGCCGTCGCGGGCCTTCAGGACGAGCGGCATCGGATCGCCGTCCTTGATGCCGAGATCGACGCGGACGCCGCGCGGCGGATAGGTGATCTCCGGCATGTCGGCGGCTGCGACATGCGTGGCGTTCGGCGAGCGGAAGCGGCGCAGCGGCGCCGGAAGGCTTGCGCTCGTCGCTTGGAGGATTCCGGGCGGCGCGGGCGGAAGCGGCGTCGTTTCCCCAAGCCTTGCGAAGGCGTCCATCAGGATCGGCGCCGCGGCGTCTATCCCGATCAAGCCCGGGACAGGCGCGCCGTCCGGCCTGCCGACCCAGACCCCGATCACGTCGCGCCCGTCGAAGCCTACGGCCCAGGCGTCGCGATAGCCGTAGGAGGTGCCGGTCTTGAACGCGATCGAGCCGGGCGAGACGATGTCGGGCCCCGGTGCGCCGGCGAGGATCGAGGTCACGTACCAGGCGGCGCGCGCGTCGAGCACCTTGACCGGCGCGTGGATGGCGAGCGGTCGGTCGGCGTCGAGCGTGAGCGGCACGGCGAACCCGCCATGCGCGATCGCGGCATCGATCGCCACGAGGTCGGTCAAGGTAACGCCGACGCCACCGAGGCCGATGGCTAGGCCGGGCGGCGAGATATCCGGCAGCAACGGGTCGGCACCGGCACGACGCATGCGCGCGACGAGCCGCGCCGGCCCGACCGCTTCAAGCAGCTCTATCGCCGGCACGTTCAGCGAGAGCTGCAACGCGCGGCGGACGGTGACGGTGCCGCGGAAGGTGCGGTCGAAATCTTCCGGCGCGTAGCCGGCGAAATCGACGGGCCTGTCGTCAATCAGCGTCTCCGGATGGGCGAGCCCAAGTTCGAAGGCGAGCCCGTAGATCAGCGGCTTCAGCGAGGAGCCGGGCGAGCGCACCGCGCGCGTCATGTCGACAAAGCCGTCGCGGCGTTCGTCGAAAAGACCGGACGACCCGACCGAGGCGAGGATTTCGCCCGTCTCATGGTCGGCGACGAGAATGGCGACGGAGACGGACTCGGAAAGAGTCGCGGCGCGCTCCGAGGCGAGCGATTGAAGCCGCGATTGCAGCGGCGCCTCGATCGTCAGGCGGTGGAGAGCCATGCCGGGCTTCTCGGCCACGACCCGCTGGGCGGTGTGCGGCGCGAGCATCGGGAAGGCGCGGCGCGTGTCGGGCACTTTCTCGGAACGCGCGGCGGCGACGTCGTCGGCGGTGAAGACGCCGGCGCCCTCGGCACGCTCAAGCACGCGGTTCCGCGCGGCCTCTGCCGCGGCCGGATTGCGGTCTGGGCGTCGCTCTTCCGGCGACTGCGGCAGCGCGACGAGGAGCGCTGCCTCGGCCGGCGTCAGGTGGCGCGGCTCCTTGCCGAGATAAGCAAGGCTTGCGGCGCGAATGCCCTCGATATTGCCGCCATAGGGGGCGAGAACGAGGTAGAGATTGAGGATCTGGTTCTTTGTAAGCCGCCGCTCGAGGGCGAGCGCCATCAGGATCTGATGGACTTTGCCGGTGAAGCTGCGGGTGTCTTCCTTCGACAGGAGCCGCGCCACCTGCATCGTGACGGTCGAGCCGCCGGAGACCGGGCGAAAGCGCGTGACGAGCTGATAGGCGGCGCGGAAGAGGGCGCGCACGTCGACGCCGTGATGCTCGGGGAAGCGCCGGTCCTCGTAGGCAAGCAGCGTCTTCACGAAGATCGGGTCGACGTCGGCGACAGTGACGGGAAGCCGCCAGGCGCCGTCGCTCGTCTGGAAGGCGCGCAGCAGCGTGCCGTTGCGGTCGACCACAACGCGGCCGGTCTCCGGGTGAAGCGACGGCAGCGTGAGGTTCGCCACCACGGCCTTCAGCGCAACCGGCGCCGCCGGCGCGATCAGGCAGGCGAAGAGGAGCGCGGCCGCCGTAAGGCGCCCCATGCCCGCAAACACCCGCATCCCGAGGCGCGGCTCCGACGCAGGCGGAGCCGCCTCGAAGGAGGCTCCAGAAGGCAGGGGGTCGGCTTCCTGCGTGCTTCGAGGCCCGTCCTCCGCTTCGCTCAGGCCGGGCGCCGCAGCGTGAGCGAGCTTGTCGGTCTCCATCTGCTGTCAGCCGCTCACTTCTGCGAACTCCGACCACCTTGACCGAACCCGTATCGGTGCGGGCGCGGCGTTCGGGGCGATACATATCCTCGATCAGCGCCGCCGGGTGGAGGAAGATACCCGGCGATACCGCGCGCACGACATAGGCGAACTGGAATTCGGTCGCGCCGCCGGCCTGAAGATCCCAGGCCGCGACGAAGCGATCGCTGCGGAACTCGGTGTGCGCGACGTCGGTGACCGGGTCCAGCCAGTCGAGCGCGGAAACGTCGCCGCTCGCCAGGATATGCGGATTGTCGATCGCAAAGCCGGCGGGGAGCGGGTCGTCGAGGATAAGCCGCGCGCCCTGGCTTTCCGTGGTTGTGACGTCAAGTACCGCGACGAGGCGCTCACCCTGCGCGACGGTCGAGAGGTCAACGGGCTTGCCGTCAAGCGTGTAGTAGCTCCGCTTCAGCGAATAGTAATTGCCGCCGGCGGGCTCGGGCGTCGCCGGCGCACCGCGGACGGTGATGCCGACCTCGATCGGGCGCTCGCCCTTGTTCGTGATGGTGAGCGGCGCAACCGCCAGGCTCTTCTCGTCAAGCGCGCGGAATAGCGGACCGTTCAGCGTCTCACCGTCGACGACAAGCTTCGGCTCCGAAACGCTCTCCATCAGCGCATGCGCGGCGAGGAGCGACCAGGCGTCCTCCTGCGTGCTCGTATAGGAGGCGGCGACCCTCTCCGCCTCGACGCGGCTTGAGAGGCTCACGAGGTCGATGCCGGCTTTGCTCTCCGAGGCAAGCGCCAGCGTCGCGGCGCTGTCGCGAAGCTCGGAGCCATAGTCGCTCCGCCACCCGCTGTCGTCGGAGGGCTTTGCGAGATCGCCAAGTGCCGCACGGAACACCGCCTCGGCCCGCGGCTTGTCGCCATAAAGCGCAAGCGCCGCGCCGATCTGCGCCTTGGCGAGCGGCGTCGCAAAGGCGCCGAGCTTGGTCTCGGCATAGTAGCGGAGGTCGCCGATCGCGGCGCGGCCATTCGCGGCGAGCACGTAGAGCGCGTAGGCAATGTCCTCGCCGCCCGACTGGAAATCGCCGGCATAGGCGAGCTTGTTCTTCAGATTGTCGAGCGCGAGATCGTAGGCCTCCGCCGGCACCGCGTAGCCCTTCTGGCGCGCGCGCGTCAGAAAATCGGTGACGTAGGCGTCGAGCCAGAGATCGTCGCTCCCCGGCGCCCAGAGGCCGAACGAGCCGGCCGCCGACTGGTTGGCGAGAACGCCGGCGATCGCCTTCGTGACGCGGTCATGGATCTCCGGGTCGGTCGCAAGCCCGGCCTCGACCGCGACGTCGTTCAGATAGACGAGCGGCATCGCGCGGCTGGTGATCTGCTCCGTGCAGCCGTAGGGATAGCGGTCGAGGGCGCGCAGGATCGCCGGCACGTTCAGGCGCCCGGCGCCGCTCGCGCCGACCTGGATCGAGGCCGTCCCCGGGACGAGCCCGGCGAGCCGGTCGGCGGTCACGGAAAGCTCCGCACCGGGCTGAAGCTCCACGAAGTCCGTGGTCGCAACCGGCGGCTCGTTCAGCCGGACGGAAATATTCAGCGCCTTGTCGAGTTCGGTGCCGTCGGGAAGCGTCGTCGCGACCGTCAGCACGGCGTCGCCGACATGCTTCGCCGCGATCGGCACGGTCACGGTCTTGTGCTCGTCGGCGGCGAGCTGAATCTCGCCGCCATCGATGATCGGATGCACGAGGACAGCATCGCCGTCCGACGTCACCTTGACGGAGACCTTGCCTTCGGTTTCCACGGCGGCGACGTCGAGCGAGAGTTGCGAGAAGTCGCCCGGCTCGAGGAAGCTCGGCAGGCTCGCCGTCACCACCACCGGATCGCGCACCACCACGTCCTTCTCGGCGTGGCCGACGCCGTCCCTGGTCCAGGCGAGCGCCATCAGTCGGACGGTGCCGTTGAAATCGGGGATCGGCACGGAGACGTGCGCGGTGCCGTCGTGATCGACGGTGACGATGCCGGAATGGAAGGCGACAAGCGTCTCCGTCGGCGGCGAACCTTCGAACTGCGCGAGCCCCGCGTCGCCGCCGGAGCGAACGACGCCGCGCACGCCCTGCATGCGGTCGATCAGCTCGCCGTAGAGGTCGCGGATCGAGACGCCGAGCCGGCGCTGGCCGAAATAATAGGTCTCCGGATCGGGCGTCTGGTAGCGCGTCAGATTGAGGATGCCGACGTCGACCGCGGCAAGCGTCACATAGGCCGTGGTGTCGGCAGGGAGGTTGGCAAGCGTCAGGCCGACCTCCATCGGCTGGCGCGGGCGCATCTCGTCCGGCGCGTCGATGCCGATTTTCAGGGCGCGATCGCCCGGGTCGACGCCCGCCCAGGCAAGCCCGATGGCGCGGCCGGGCATGCGCTTCGCCTCGATGTCCATCGGCCGATAGAGCACTGCGGTCACATAGGCGCCGGGGCCCCAGTCGCGGCTCACATCGAGGTCGATATCGGCGGTATTCCCTGTCACCTCGACGGACTTCGTCGCGACAAGCCGGTCGTCGACGACCATGACGAGCGCGATGCCGTTGAAGCGCGTCTCGATATGGACATGCGCCTTGTCGCCGATCGCATATTGCTTCTTGTCGAGTGAGACCTTCAGCGCCTCCGGCGTGTCGAGCGCCTTCGCCTCGACGTACCATCCGGCCTCGAAGTCGTAGCTCGCGGGAAGCACGTCGCCCGTGCCCTCGACTTCGAGGCGATAGCTCCCCCAATCGACCGTCGCGTCGATCTTCGCCGGGCGGTCGGCCGCGACATCGATCGTGCCGTTCGCGACGCGGCTCTTCGTCTCAATCGTTTCGTAGTTCCAGCGCCCATCGGCGCGGTACCACTGAAAATCCTTGCGGATGGAATAGAGCGACCAGCTGAGACCGTCGGCGGCCTTGCGCGCGCCGGTCTTGTCGAGGGCGACGACTTCGAAGCTGACCGGGCCGTTCTCGCTCGCCGCGCCCTCGAAGAGCGGCTTGATGCCGACGCGGTCGGCGCTCGAAAGAACAGGAAGCGTGATGTTGCGCTCGACCGGGCTGCCGCCGCTGTCGAGCACGCGCACATTCACGGTCGCACTGAGCGGCAGGCTCGTCGCCACGGAATCCGGCAGCTTGATCGGGACCGAGGCGTGGCCCTTGTCATCCGTGGTCGCGCCGGAAAGCGGCTCGACCGCCGTGTCGAAAGTCTCTTCGGCGAGCCCGAAGAAGGTGCCCGGATAGGCGTCGAGCGTCCGCTCCGCCTTCACGGCCGTCTCGCCTTCGACGGTAAGATTCGCGGCCGGCGTGCCGTAGAGGAAGCGGGCGTCGAGGCTGAGGCTTGTCGGCGCCGCCGGATCAATAGCCGCGGAATCCGCCTTCAGGTCGAAGTCGAGACGCTCGGGCTGAAAATCCTCCACCAGAAACGTCGTCTCGGCGAGCGGCGGGGCCTTCACGTCGGCGTAGACACCGATGCGCCAGGTGCCGCGCATGGCGCTCGTCGAGAGATCGACAGGCGTGACGTTGCCGCCGAGCCCTTCGTCGGTGAGCTGGATGCGCTGGTGCTCCTTGCCGTCGGGCCGCGTGACGATAGCGGTCAGCGTCACGTTCTCCACCGACTTCGCGGTGGCGTCGCGAACGAGGGAGGTCGCGTAGACCGTCTCGCCGGCGCGGTAGATGCCGCGCTCGGTCGTCAGGAACACGTCGAGCGGCTTCGGCGGTGCGCGGCCGTCGACGCCGCGGTCGGTCAGGTCCATCGGCGCGGCGGAGAGATCGAGGAAGCTGTAGTCGCCGGCCGCGGTCTCGGCGGTCAGCAGGCCGGGCGCCATCGAGCCGGTGCCGCGGATCAGGCCCGGGGCGAAGCGCGCGTAGCCGGAATCGTCCGTCGTCGCCTCGCCGAGCACCTCGTTGTTGACGGCGACGAGCTTCAGCGCGACGCCAGCGACCGGGCCGGCGGTGCCGAGCGAACGCACCATCACGTGCAGGCCGTCATTGCCGGAAAGCGTGGTCAAACCGAGATCGGTGACGATGAACCATTGCGTCGCCCGCGTGCTGTAATCGTCGCTGCTGTTCAGGGCGTCGGCGGTCAGCACGTAGGCGCCGGGCTTGAGCTTCGCCTGCAGCTCGTCGACCGGGATCGCGGTGGTGACCTCGCGGTTCAGGTCGGTCTGGACGTCGACGCTGCCGGACCAGACCTTCTCGCCCGATTTCGCCTCGATGTCGTCGGTCTGGTAGGGCGCAAGCTGCGAGAGGAAGGTGCCGTCGGAGATGGCGTTCGCAAGCTCGCGGTCGCCGATCCGGTAGAGTGCGGCGTTGATGCTGTTCGTATTGACGGTGACGACCGGAATGGTCGGCTCGCCGCCCGCCGGCAGCACGTAGGCGTTGCCGAGGAAGCGCACGGCCGGCGCGCGGTCGCGGACGTAGAGGTCAAGGGTGGCGCTCTTCGCCAACGTCTCGCCGTCGGCAGCCGGGACACCGGCGCGGGCGGTCACGTGATAGCGGTGCCCGTGCTCGACGCCGTCAATGCAGATCTGCTGTCCGCTGCCCTCGACCGAAAGGTTGGTGCCGCCCTCCACGCTGACGAAGTCGCCATAGTCGCGGCCGCTCGCGAGCGTGTCGGAAAAGTTCAGGCAGATGCGCGGCGCGGCGGTGTCGGCCTCGACCGTATTGTCGACGATGCGGAAGCCGTGTTCGTCGACGATCTTCTCGTAGACCGCGCGGGTCGCGGGGTTCTCGACGAGCGCGAGGCTGGCACGATAGGCACGGATCGCCTGCTTCCATTCGCTGCGGTTGCCTAGCGACCAGCCGATCAGCTCAAGCGCCTGCGCGCGTTCTTCCGGCGCGACGGCGCGGAGATAGGCGTTGATCGCGCCGGACGTGCGATCGCCGTCGAGCGTATTCTGGACCTCATAATCATCGCTCGAAGCGTTGATCGCGGTCCGCGTATAGGTCATCCAAAGCCCGAAGTCGTCGGACTTGAACTTCAGCGCGTCGGCATAGTCGTCGAGCGCGGTGAGAAGATCGCCGCTTGCCACGGCTTCCTTTGCGGCGGCAATCGCATCGGCGGCGTTTGTCTCGGCCGAAGGGGTGTCGGAGATGCGGCCGTCAAAATGCCGTGCCGCGTCGACGTAGGATTGATCGAGGAAGCCGAGTTCGCTCACGCGCGCGGCCGTCACGTCCGGACGCGCCGCCGCGGCGGTCGTGATGCGGCCGGAGACGGCGCCACTCACGGCGCGAAGCTCGCCGACGCTCTCCTTCAGGAAGCACCAGCGCGCCGACATGTTGTAGGTGAAGGCCTGACATTTCTTGTCGCCCGTGCAGGCGGCCTTGCAGGCGTCGAGGTCGACATTCTTGCGGATGTCGTAATCGCCACCGAAATAATCGGCGCCCTCGGTGACGACGAGCTGCCGGTCCTCTGAAAACGCCGGCGGGGGGAGGAGAAGGGCAGGAAGGAAGACGAGCAAAGACGAAAAAGCGCGGACGAACCCTCGCATCGAAATCTCCCCAGGCGCCCACCCCGCGGGTGAACCTACGGGGTCGCCGGGGGCGCGTAAAGCGGCGCCTTTACGCTTGTGGAATGAATGCCGTCATCAGGCAACGGAAAGACGAGGATGCCGGGCCCGGCCGGCTAGGGGTGCTTCGGCCGCTCGCGGCGGAGCGCCTCCGTCAAGGCGCGGAAAAGCGGCGAATTCGGCAATTCCTCGAGATCGAACGAGAGCTTCCGCCGCCAGTTCGGGTGCTCGGCAACGGTGCCCGGAATGTTCACCTGATCGAGCGCGCCGGTCAGGTCCTCCGCCTGCACGACGAGGAGGCGCGAGGGCGTGCGGGCGACGAGCACGTGAAGCGCAACCGCCAGCTCTTGCGGCATTGCCTGCGGCGCCTCCGCCGCGCCGCGCATGACCGCGTCGAACGCCTCCGGCAGCAGCTCCTTCTCGGCAAGAAGGCCGAGCAGCCGGCGGCGCATGTGCGCGCGCTCCCCGCGCAGGCGGCCGAGCTCGACCGCCGGCAGCATGCCGATCTGATGGCGGACCTCGATGTCGTGACCGCTCCACCAGCCGGCGAGCGTGTGGAGGTCGTGGGTGGTGAGGCAGGCGAGCGCCTCGCGCGGATAGGCTTCGGGCAGAATGAAGAGGTCCTCGCGCTTCTCGAAGAAGAAGACGCGGTAGCTCTGGATCTCGGTCTGCTGCATCACCGCGCGAAATCCCGACGGCACGACGCCGAGGTCTTCGCCGATGACGATCGTGCGCCGCTCCTGCGAGACGCCACAGAGTGTCCGGAGCATGTCGGCGAAGGGATAGCGCACATAGACGCCGTCGGCGGCGGTCGAATCCCGCGGCGATCCAGAACAGCCGGTAAAGGCTCATCGCGTGGTCGATGCGGAGCGCGCCGGCATGACGGAGCGCGACGTCGATCGATTGGCGATAGGGCTCGAAGTCGCGCTTGGCCAGGCCGGTCGGAGAAAGCGGGGCGAGGCCCCAATCCTGGCCGGCCTCGTTGAAATAATCGGGCGGCGCGCCGATCCGCGCGGTCGGCACGACGAGGTCGCGATCGGACCAGGTGGCCGAGCCGTCCGGCGCGACGCCGACGGCAAGATCGAGGTAGAGGCCGATTCTGAGGCCGGCCTCTTGCCCCCGCGTTCTTGCGGCGACGAGCTGGCGGTCGGCGAGCCATTGCAGCCAGGTGTGAAAGGCGACGAGCTCCCGTTGCTCTTCGGCGAAGGCGCGCACGGAGTTGGTGGCGGGATGGCGGAACTCGTCCGGCCAACCGTGCCAGCTCGCGCCGTTTCCCTGCTGCGCCATCGCCTCCGACAGCGCCTCGAAAAGGGCGTGGAGATAGAGCGCCTCGCCGCGCTCGGCGACGAAGCGCTCGAAATCCTCGCGCTCGGCATCCTCCGCGCGGGCCTGGAAGATACGGAAAAGAATCCCGAGCGCCTTCGTCTTCGGCGGCCGCCACGCGCGGATAGTCGACGAGCTCGGCGGCGCGAAGCTCCTCGCGGCGCCTCGATAGCGTCTTCCATGCCGCGATAGCCCGGCGCCATGTCGATCGCGATGTAGAGCGGGTTCAGGAACTGGCGGTTCGACGGCGAGAACGGGCTCGCGCGCTCGGGCGCCGCGGTGAAGAGCGCGTGGAGCGGGTTCACGCCGACGAAGTCGGCGCCCGCGGCGGCGGCGATCTCGGCAAAAGCGCGCGAGGTCCTCGAAGTCGCCGATGCCCCAGTTGCGGCCCGAGCGCAGCCCATAAAGCTGGCAGCCGATGCCCCAGGCGCGACCGTCCTTGAGCCAATCCGGCACGAAACAGGCGACGCCGGCCGGCGCTTCCATCGCGCCGAAATCGATCGGCGTCAGCGCGGCAATCGAGGCGGCGATCGCCTCTTCATCGTCGGCAGCGACCCCATCGCCTTCAGCGTCGCGCGCTTGGCGTCGTCGGAGACTTCGATGATGTCTCCGGTCAGCGCCTGGTAGCGACCTTCGATGCCGACCATGGCGGCGAGGCGGTCAAGGGCTTCGTTCACCACAAACGCCAAACAAGTTTCATGCCGTCTTCCGCGCGCAGGCCGAGCAGAGGCGACGCCCGGTCAACCCGGCTCTCCGACAAGAAGCAGCAGCGAGCGGCCTTTAAGCTCAAACGATTCGCCGGCGGCGAAGCGGCGGTCGGGCGGGTCGATCTCGCCGGTTGCCGGTGTCGATGCGGACCGTCCAGGTCGCGACGCCGTCGGCCGGGAGCTTGAAGTGGATCGGCAGGTGATAGGCGCTGACGAACGATCAGGAGCCGCGTCTGCGACGGTCGGAGAGGAGCAGGCCGACCACCTTGGCATTCGGGTCGCCCCAAGAGGGCGCGTCCATCTCGCGCCCGTCGGGGCGGAACCACACGACGCTCCGCGTCCCTTTCTCGTCGATCGGCTCGCCATGCAGGAAGTGGCCGAAGCGGAGCACCCGGTAGCGCTTTCTGAGCCGGATCACGCCGCGCACGAATTCCATGAAGGCGCGGTCGCGGTCGTCGACGTTCTTCCAGTCGAGCCAGGCGATCTCGTTGTCCTGGCAATAGGCGTTGTTGTTGCCGTTCTGCGTGCGGCCGACCTCGTCGCCCATCAAGCATCATCGGCGTTCCCTGCGACAGGAGCATGGTGGCCATGATGTTGCGCCGCATGCGGTCGCGCAGCTCGACGATCGCCGCGATCGTCGCGTCGGCCCCTCGACGCCGCAATTCCAGCTGCGATTGTCGTTGTGGCCGTCGCGATTGTCCTCGCCGTTCGCCTCGTTGTGCTTGTCGTTGTAGGACCACAGGTCGACGAGCGTGAAACCGTCATGCGCGGTGACGAAATTGACGCTCGCCCAAGGCCGGCGCCCCTGGTGCTCGAAAGAGGTCGGCGGAGCCGAGGACGTTGCGCGAGAAGCCGGGCAGGAGGCCGAGTCGCCCTTCCAGAAGGAGCGCATCTCGTCGCGGTAGCGGCCGTTCCACTCCGCCCAGCCGGGCTGGAAGTTGCCGACCTGATAGCCGTTCGGGCCGACGTCCCAGGGCTCGGCGATCATCTTTACGCGCGACAGCACCGGGTCCTGCCGGACCGCGTCGAAGAAGACCGCATGCGGATCGAAATTGTCGTATTCGCGGCCGAGCGAGGTGGCGAGGTCGAAGCGGAAGCCGTCGACGTGGCAGTCCTCCACCCAGTAGCGCAGCGAATCCATGACCATCTGCAGGACGCGCGGATGGCGCAGGTTGACGGTGTTGCCGCAGCCGGTGGCGTCGAAATAGAAGTGCTTGTCGGCGGCGAGCATGTAGTAGCTCGCGTTGTCGATGCCGCGGAAGGAGAGGGTCGGGCCGAGATGGTTGCCCTCGGCGGTGTGGTTGTAGACGACGTCGAGGATGACCTCGATGCCGGCCTCGTGCAGGCGCTTCACCAGCATGGTGAATTCGTGGATGTCGGCGCCGGGCGAGATGTAGCGCGGCGCGAGCGAGAAGTAGTTGATGGTGTTGTAGCCCCAGTAGTTGACGAGCTTCTTCTCGACCAGGCTGCGGTCGTCGAAGAACGCCTGGATCGGCATCAGCTCGATGGCGGTGACGCCGAGCGCGACCAGATGGTCGATGACGCGCGGATCGGCGAGGCCGGCGAAGGTGCCGCGGAGCTGCTCGGGGATGTCGGGGCGCATCGCCGTCATGCCCTTCACATGCGCCTCGTAGATGATGGTGTCGGCCCGGGCGTGGCGCGGCGGGCGGTCGTCGCCCCAGGTCATCGCGGTGTCGACGACGACGCATTTCGGCATGACGAAGGCGGAGTCGCGGCGGTCGGGCGTGGTGTCGCCGCGCGGCGAGCCGAGGCGATAGCCGAAATGCGCGTCGTGCCAGCGGATGTCGCCGTGGAGCGCCTTGGCGTAGGGGTCGATCAGCAGCTTGTTCGGGTTGAAGCGGTGGCCGTTCGCCGGGTCGTAGGGGCCGTGCACGCGATAGCCGTAGAGCTGGCCCGGCCGGACTTCCGGCAGATAGCCGTGCCAGACCTCGTGGGTGAATTCCGGCAGCGCGATGCGGTCGGTCTCGCGCCGGCCCTTCGGATCGAACAGGCAGAGCTCGACCTTCTTCGCGTTGCGCGGAAAAGAGCGCGAAATTGACCCCGCCTCCGTCCCAGGTCGCGCCGAGGGGATGGGGCAGACCGGGCTCGACCCGCAGTCTCGACATGGATTGGGACTTGCGCTCCTATTCGGCGTGCTGAAGCACGATCGTAGCAAGCGGCGGGAGCGTCAGCGAGAGCGAAGCCGGCCGTCCGTGCCATGGCACCGACTCGGTCTCGACGGCGCCGGAATTGCCGACGTTCGAGCCGCCGTAGATCGCCGCGTCGGTGTTGAGCCGTTCGATCCAGCGTCCCTCGCGCGGCACGCCGACGCGGTAGTCGTGGCGCACCACCGGCGTGAAGTTGCAGACGACGACGACCGGCGCGTCGCCGTCGCGGCCGTGGCGGGCATAGGCGAAGACGCTGTTGTCGGCATCGTTGGCGTCGAGCCACTCGAAGCCGCGGGCTCGGCATCGAGCGCGTAGAGCGCCGGCATCTCGCGGTAGAGCCGGTTCAGGTCGCGCACCAGGTCCTTGAGCCTGGCGTGGCCGGATTCGTCGAGGAGATGCCAGTCGAGCGAACGGTCGTGGTTCCATTCGCGCTCCTGGCCGAACTCGCCGCCCATGAACAGGAGCTTCTTGCCCGGATGCGTCCACATGAAGGCGAGGTAGGCGCGCAGGTTGGCGAATTTCTGCCAGCGGTCGCCCGGCATCTTGGCGAGCAGCGAGCCTTTGCCGTGCACCACCTCGTCGTGGGAGAGCGGCAGGACGAAGTTTTCGGAGAAGGCGTAGTGGATGCCGAAGGTCATCTGGTGGTGATGGTAGCGGCGATGGACCGGCTCGTGCTGCATGTATTCGAGCGTGTCGTGCATCCAGCCCATGTTCCATTTGTAGCCGAAGCCGAGCCCGCCGGTGTCGACCGGGCGCGACACCTGCGGCCAGGCGGTCGATTCCTCGGCGAAGGTGGTGGCGCCGGGATGGTCGCCGAAGACGCGGGTGTTCATCTCGCGCAGGAACTCGATGGCCTCGAGGTTCTCGCGCCCGCCATGGACGTTCGGAATCCATTCGCCGGCTTTGCGGCTGTAGTCGAGGTAGAGCATGGAGGCGACGGCATCGACGCGCAGCGCGTCGATGTGGAAGCGCTCCAGCCAGTAGAGCGCGTTGGCGACGAGGAAGTTCGCGACCTCGGTGCGGCCGAAATTGTAGATCAGCGTGTTCCAGTCCTGGTGGAAGCCGAGGCGCGGGTCCTCGTGCTCGTAAAGCGCGGTGCCGTCGAAGCGGGCGAGGCCGTGCTGCGTCGGTCGGGAAATGCGCCGGCACCCAGTCGATGATGACGCCGATCCCCGCCTGGTGGCAGCGGTCGACGAAGCGGGCGAAGCCTTCCGGCGGGCCGAAGCGGCTGGTCGGCGCGAACAGCCCGATCGGCTGATAGCCCCAGGAGCCGGAGAACGGATGCTCGGAGACCGGCAGGCACTCGATATGGGTGAAGCCCATGTCCTTGACATAGGGCACGAGCTCGTCGGCCAGCTCGTCATAGGTCAGGAAGCGGTCGCCGTCGCTTGCGCCGCCACGAGCCGAGATGCACCTCGTAGATCGAGATCGGCGCTGCAAGCTCCTGCTTCGCGCTGGCGCGCCGCCATCCAGTCGGCGTCGTTCCAGTCGTGATCGGGCAGGCCGACGACGAGCGAGGCGGTTGCCGGCGGCACTTCTTGCGCGAAGCCGACGGGGTCGGACTTCAGCGACGGCGGGCCGCTCTCGTCGCGGCAGAAGCTCGAACTTGTAGCGCGTGTCGCGGCCGACATTCGGGGATGAAGAGCTCCCAAACGCCGGCTTCGATGCGCTTGCGCATCGGGTGGCGGCGGCCGTCCCAGCGGTTGAAGTCGCCGACGACGCTGACGCGCCGCGCATTCGGCGCCCAAACCGCGAAGGCGACGCCGTCGATGCCGTCGACGCTCGCTCGGATGCGCGCCGAGCCGCTCGAAGATGCGGCGGTGGCTGCCCTCGGCCATCAGATAGACGTCGAGCGTCGCCGAGGAGCGGCGGGAAGCGGTAGGGGTCCTCCGCCTCCCACGTGGCGGCGCCGGCGGTCGAAGGCAAGGCGATAGCGGAACGGCTCGGTCGCGGCCGGCGATCGGGCCGGCGAAGAAGCCGTCGGCATCGAGCCTTTCGAGCTTGGCGACGGGCTCGCCGTCTGCCGCGTCGATCACCGCGATCGGTCTCCGCGCCCGGCCAGAAGACGCGAACCGAAAGCGGCGTCCTGCCGCCGCCATGCATGCCGAGAACGGCGAAGGGATCGCCGTGGCGCCCCTCGACGATGGCGCTGATCGCGGCGTCGTCGGGCCGCCACGCCGGCGGTCCTGTCTGTCGGCTTCTTCGCGTTCATGACGCCTCGCTGTTTGGGTGCGACGATGTCGAGGAGGCCCGCTGACCGGGATCGACAGCCAGGCCGGCCGGTTCGCCGCTTCGTAGCCGATCTCGTAGAGCGCCTTGTGAATCCTGAACAGGTCGAGAAGCGCCTGCGCGCGCCTCGGCGTCCGCCGGCAGGATTTCCGCCTGCTCCGCGATCGGCCAATAGGCGTCGAGGAAGTCGCGCGGTCGCCTGGTCGCGCCACGCGGAGGCGCGCGCGTCGACCTCGTCCGTCGATGTGCCGAGGCGCGTGCGCAGCCGGTCGAGCGCCGCCCAGGCGGCATAGTCGAACGAGCGCAGCATGCCGGCGACGTCGCGCAGCGCCGAGCTCTTCTCGCGCCGCTCGGCAAGGTCGCGCTGCGGCTCGCCCTCGAAGTCGATGATCATCACGTCGTCCTGCGCGACCAGCA
The DNA here is from genome assembly GCA_963750115.1 of uncultured Alphaproteobacteria bacterium. GTDB lineage: Bacteria > Pseudomonadota > Alphaproteobacteria > Rhizobiales > Afifellaceae > DASWJZ01. Next base: position 38,393 of record CAVVPM010000011.1, read on the forward strand.
CCTGGCCGAGATGGATAGTCGCCGTGGATGCGCGTCTTGCGGCCGGAAGCGGCAAGCCCGCGCGCCGCTCGAGCCGGTCGAAACAGCGCTTGCCTGGCGGTCGAGGAGCGCGGCGATGTCCTTCGTCGCGTCTCCTCCGAAAGCCCGGTCGCGCGCTCAAGCGCCGCAAAGCGCCGTCTCGCCTTCGCCGCGCGTCTGCTCGACCCAATCGCCGATGTCGCTGCTTCCGATCGGCTCGGCGCTGAAGGCGGGATCGTCGGTCGGCGTGGCGAAAGCGGCATGCAGCTCCGCCGTGCGTCGCCCAAGCGTGGCGATCAGGTTGCAGCGAGATAGCGCGAGGCCCGGCTCGCTGGCTGCTGTCGGCGCGCCGGCCTCCCGGGCGGCATCAGTGCGAACTCGTCGAGATGCCGCTCGAGCGCGTCGAGCACGACCGTCCAGGCATCGCCCTGGTTCCGCACGAAGCCGAAAGCGGCGGCGAGCGCCATGGGCGGCGCGTCGTTCGGGCGATATTCGGCGCTGCCGAGAAAGGCCGGCGTGTTCTGGAAGCCGGCGACCTCGGTCAGGAAGCGCGCGACCTCGATCTCCGGCTGCTCGCCCTCGCGCAGCCGCCGGTAGATCTTCAGCATCGCCGTGTCGCCGATGATGACGCGAGACATTGCTCTGCTCGGCGCCGACGCTGCGGATGTCGCCGCGAGACGTCGAGCGCGCGGAAGCGTCGTTGGCGCTGCAGAAACGGATGCCGCCGCCGTCGGCCTGCATCTCGCCGCCGCCGCGCATCGCGCGGATCAGGTCGGCGGCGAAGCGCTCGTCGTGGCAGGCGTCGATCAGCGCGCCGAGCACCGGGCCGTGGCGCACCTTGGCAAGCGTGTAGGAGAGCTTCGGCGCGCCGAAGGTGAGGTTCTGCTCGCCCCAGAGCACGGTGACGGGGAGGAAATAGCGCTGCGGTCCCTCGCTGCGTCTCCGCGGTCGCGATCAGGAGCTCGGTTGGCTCGCCTTCGATCGATGCCGATGCACGCGACGCTCGCGCGTGCGGATCGTCGCGCCCTTGCCGGAAAACCAGCGCTGATGGCGGCAGGAACTCCGGCAGCGCGTAGCGCTCGAGGTTCGCGAGCTCGCGTCCCTCGAGCGCGCGGTCGATGCGGCCGCCGGTCGCCGTCAGCGTGACGAATTCCGGCAGCGGATCGGGCGTCTGCACGTGCCAGCGCGGCGCGTCGGCCTCCTCGGCGAGCAGGAACCAGAAGAAGCCGTAGGCCGGCAGCGTCAGCATGTAGGGGAGGTCGCCGATCGGCGGGAAGGCCGCGCCGCCGATCAGCTCGACCGGCACCGTGCCGCGGAATTCCGAAAGATCGAGCTCCACCGCCTGCGCCTGGCGCGACGAGATTGGCGACGCACAGGATGTTCTCGTCCTCGTGATCGCGGACATAGGCGAGGATCTTGCGGTTGCGCGGATAGAGGAAGGTGAGCGTGCCGCGGCCGAAGGCCTTGTGCTGCTTGCGGACGCCGATCATGCGGCGCGTCCAGTTGAGCAGCGACGAGGGCTCGTTCTGCTGCGCCTCGACGTTGACCGCCTGATAGCCGTAGATCGGATCCTGGATCGGCGGCAGATAGAGCGCTTGCGGATTGGCGCGGCAGAAGCCGCCATTGCGGTCGGCCGACCATTGCATCGGCGTCCTGACGCCGTCGCGGTCGCCGAGATAATAGTTGTCGCCCATGCCGATCTCGTCGCCGTAATAGAGTACCGGCGTGCCCGGCATCGACAGAAGCAGCGCGTTCATCAGCTCGATCTTGCGGCGGTCGTTGTCCATCAGCGGCGCAAGCCGCCGGCGGATGCCGAGATTGATGCGCGCGCGCGTGTCCTCGGCGTAGGTGCGCCAGAGATAGTCGCGCTCCTCCGCCGTCACCATTTCGAGCGTCAGCTCGTCATGGTTGCGGAGGAAGATCGCCCACTGGCAGGCCTCCGGGATGTCCGGCGTCTGGCGGATGATGTCGGTGATCGGATGCCGGTCCTCCTGCGCGAGCGCCATGTACATGCGCGGCATCAGCGGGAAGTGGAACGCCATGTGGCATTCGTCGCCGTCGCCGAAATAGGGGCGCGTGTCCTCCGGCCACTGGTTGGCCTCGGCAAGCAGCATGCGGTCGGGATAGTGCGCATCGATCTCGGCGCGGATCTTCTTCAGGACGTCGTGCGTCTCCGGCAGGTTCTCGTTGTTGGTGCCCTCGCGCTCGATGAGATAGGGGATCGCGTCGAGCCGCAGCCCGTCGACGCCCATGTCGAGCCAGAAGTGCATGACGCGCAGCACTTCCTCGAGCACGCGCGGATTGTCGAAATTGAGGTCCGGCTGATGCGAATAGAAGCGGTGCCAGAAGAAGGCCTGCGCGACCGGGTCCCAGGTCCAGTTCGATTTTTCGGTGTCGATGAAGATGATGCGCGTGCCCTGCGTAGCGCTCGTCGGTGTCGCTCCAGACGTAGAAGTCGCGCGCGGCCGAGCCGGGCTTCGCGCGCCGCGCGCGCTGGAACCAGCGGATGCTGGTCGGAGGTGTGGTTGATGACGAGCTCGGTGATGACGCGGATGCCGCGCCGGTGCGCCTCCGCGACGAAGCGTCGGAAATCGCGCATGTCGCCGTAGGACGGGTTGATCGCGCGGTAGTCGGAGATATCGTAGCCGTCGTCGCGCAGCGGCGACGGATAGAAGGGCAGCAGCCAGATCGCGTTGACGCCGAGGCTCGGCGATGTAGTCGAGCCGCTCCATCAGCCCGGCGAAATCGCCGATGCCGTCGCCGTTGGAGTCGTGGAACGCCTTGACGTGAAGCTGGTAGATGATGGCGTCCTTGTACCAGTCGCGGTCGCTGCGATCGATCGGCGCCGTCGCGCTTGCGCGCTGCGCGGTCTGGCGGGCTTCGCTGGCGGTCGTGTCCATCAGCGCGCCTCGCCGGCGGGATGAGCCGCCAGATCGCATAGGGCCGATCGCCGGATCGAGCAGGATGTGCTGAACCTTTCCGTGCCAGGTGAAGCGCGCGCCGGTGACGAGGTCCTCCACCTCGATCGACGCCTCGTCCGGCAGCCCGAACTCCCAGAGCGGCACCTCGAAATCGCGCGCCTGCGCCTTGTGCGGATCGAGATTGACGGCGAACAGCAGGAAGTCGTCCTTCGCCGGCGTCGCCTTGCCGTAATAGAGGATGTTGTCGTTCCAGGCGTTGTAGAAGGTGAGGTTGGTGAAGTCCTGCAGCGCCGGATGCTCGTGGCGCAGCCGATTGATGAGCGCGATGTCGGCGCGGATATTGCCGGGCCGGTCCCAGTCCCACGCCTTGATCTCGTATTTTTCCGAGTTGAGATATTCTTCCTTGCCGGGAACCGGCGTCGGCCTCGCAGAGCTCGAAGCCGCTATAGATGCCGTAATTTCCGGCGAGCGTCGCCGCCAGCACAGGCGCACCTGGAAGCCGGCGCGGCCGCTCGTCTGCAGAGAAACGGATTGATGTCGGGCGTGTTCACGAAGAAGTTCGGCCGCATGGAGTGGCGGCTCGGTCGTGGTCAGCTCGGTCAGATATTCCGTCAGCTCCTGCTTCGTGTTGCGCCAGGTGAAATAGGAATAGGATGGCGTGAAGCCGACCTTGGCGAGGCGCTTCATCATCTTCGGGCGGGTAAAGGCCTCGGCCAGGAAGATAACGTCGGGATAGCGGTCCTGGACCTCGCCGATCATCCATTCCCAGAACGGCAACGGCTTGGTGTGCGGATTGTCGACGCGGAAGATTTTGACGCCATGCTCCGCCCAGAACAGCACGACGTCGCGCAGCGCGTGCCAGAGCGACGGGAACGCGCCGCGGTAGAAGTGAACGTTGACGATGTCCTCGTATTTCTTCGGCGGGTTCTCGGCGAATTTGATGGTGCCGTCGGGCCGCCAGTCGAACCATTCCGGATGCTGCCTTGATCCAGGGATGGTCGGGCGAGCACTGGATGGCGAAGTCGAGCGCGATCTCCAGGCCGTGCTCGCTGGCCGCTTCGACCAGTCGGGCGAAGTCGTCGAAGTTGCCGAGCTCCGGGTGGATGGCGTCGTGGCCGCCTTCGGACGACCCGATCGCATAGGGGCTGCCGGGATCGTCGGGGGCGGGCGTCAGCTGTTGTTCCGGCCCTTGCGGTTGGTCCGGCCGATCGGATGGATCGGGCGGGAAATAGAGCACGTCGAAGCCGAGGTCGCGGACATAGGGCAGCTGCCCGATGACGTCGTCGAAGGTGCCGTGACGCTCCGGATCGTCGGACATCGAGCGCGGCAACAGCTCGTACCAGGCGCTGAAGGCGGCACGCTTGCGGTCGACGATCAGCTCCAGCTCGCGTGGATAGCGGGTGAGATTGGTGCGGATGCCGGCGCGCTTCATGAGAGCGGCGGCGGCGGGCGCGAGGAGGCGGGCAAGGCGCTCGCCTTCGTCTTTAGCCGCGTCGAGGGCGGAAAGGAGCTCGGCGAGCGCTTCCCTGTCGCGGTCGTTCGCGCGTTCGCCGCCGGTGAGCGTGCGTTCGACGAGCTCGCGGCCCTCGGTAAGCTCCAGCGCGATCGGCACGCCCGCAGCGTGTTTCTTCGCGACTTCGTCGCACCAGCTTGCAAAGAGGTCGCGCCAGGCGATCAGGGTGTAGCGGTAGCGCGCGTTCGAATCGACGACGCTGCTTCCCCGCCAGCGGTCATTGTCGAAGAGTGCCATCGGCGCTTCGCGCCAAGTCTCTTCGTCGCTTCGCCTGATGAGCAAAGCGGCGTCGATCTTGTCGTGGCCGTCACAGAAGATGTCGGCCTCGACCACAAAGGTGTCGCCGACCGCCGCCTTTGCCGGAAAGCGGCCGCTATCGATCTCCGGCGCGACCGCCTCGATCGTCACGCGGCTCGCTGCGAGCGCGAAAAGCGCGGAGTCGGGTTGATGCTGCGCATCGGAGGCCGCCTCAGTCGCCTCGGCAGCGTCGAAACGCGCGCTTCCACACTCTCCGCGGGGCTTCCGGGGCTTTTCCTCGCCCGCGGCCTGATCAGGCCCTTTGTCATCGCCAGTAGCCTCCAAGGACGATTGGACGCTTCATGTTCCCCTCGATAGCATGTCACTCCGATGTGGCAAGGCGGGCGCGGCCGCCCTGGCGGCGGCCGACGTTCAGATGCGACACAATTCCAACGCCGCGACGGGAACCACGTTGCGAAAAAAATGTTTAGCCAACTGCTGTTTCTCGCATTGGCGGACATTTCGATGAACGACAGGGTCACGTTGGAGCTGTTGCAGGCCGCGCGAGCCTATCGGGTGCGGGCGGCAAAGCTCCTTTCGCGTGTCGGCCTCTATCCGGGGCAGGATGCGCTCTTGAAGTTGCTCGACGCGCATGGCCGATTGACCATGGGACAGGCGGCGGCCGCGCTCTCGATCCAGCCGCCGACGGTGACCAAGATGGTGAACCGGCTGACTGCGGCGGGCCTGCTTGAGACCCACGTGGTGGATCGCGATCGCCGCAAGATAGCGGTCGGCCTGACCGACGCCGCGCGCGCCAAGATCGAGGAGATCGAGGCAATCTGGCGCGAGCTCGAGGCGGAGGCGCTCGACGAGCTCGATCCGGTCCTGGTGAAGCGGCAGCTCGCGGCGATCACGCGCAACCTCTCCAGAAATGGCGCGAAACGGTCGGACGCGGCCTGAGCCCCCCTTCGGCTATTCGCTGTCCTCTCTGAGAAGCGTGGCGCCGCCCGACATATCGACGGCGACCGTCTTCCGCTCCGCGCTGCCGTTCATTTGCCTGCAGGCGGTCGGCGTCGGGCTGTGCATCATTTTCGCGTCGATTGTGGTGTGGCCGCCCAAGGTCGTCTATGCCGACAATTGACGCGGCTTGCGGGATTGGATCGGCTTTGCCGTGGCCGGACTTTTTTCACGCGGCCCTGGCCGCTCAGCTTCGGGGGCAAGAAATCGTGGCTCGGAAGATTCGTTGGGGCGTCATTTCCACCGCCGAGATCGGCACCGGAAAAGTCATTCCCGGCATGCAACGCTCGAAGCGCGGGGTCGTCGCGGCGATCGCCTCGCGCGATCTTAAGCGCGCAAAAAGGGCGGCGGCGAAGCTCGGCATCGAGAAGGCCTACGGCTCCTACGAGGCGCTCATTGCCGATCCGACGATCGACGCGATCTACAATCCGCTGCCGAACAATCTGCACATCGACTGGACGATCGCCGCCTTGAAGGCGGGCAAGCATGTGCTTTGCGAGAAGCCGTTCGGCATGAACGCCAAGGACGCATCGCGCGTGCTCGAAGCATGCAGACGGAAAGATCGTGATGGAAGCCTTCATGGTCCGCTTCCATCCGCAATGGCTGAAGGCGCGCGAGCTGGTCCGCTCGGGCAGGATCGGTGAGCTGAAGGCCGTGCAGGTGTTCTTCTGCTACAACAACCACGACCCGAAAAACATCCGCAACATCGCCGAGACGGGCGGCGGGCGCCGTCTACGACATCGGCGGCTACGGCATCCTCTCCGGCCGCTTCACCTTCGAGGCGGAGCCGAAGCGCATCGTCTCGCTCATCGACCGCGACCCGATCTTCAATACCGACCGGCTTACTTCCATCATCGCCGATTTCGGCGACGGCCGGCAGCTCACCTTCACCATCGGCACGCAGATTTCCGCGCACCAGCACGTGACGCTCGTCGGCACCAAGGGGCGCATCGAGATCCTGATCCCGTTCAACGCGCCGCAGATGGAGGCGACCACGATCCTCGTCGACGACGGCTCCAAGCTCGGCGGCGCCTCGACCAAGGCGATCAAGCTCCGCGTCTCCGATCAATATGCCGAGGAGGCGGACGCCTTTGCCTTGGCGGTGCTCGGCGAGAAGCGCGCTTCCCTACGGCCCGGATGACGGCGTCAGGATGATGAAGATTCTCGACGCGATGTTCCGCTCCGAGAAGACCGGGCGGTGGGAGAAGACGGGGGTTTGAAGCCGCGCCGTTCGTCGTTCGCGGTCACCCGCGTTTGACCGAGCCCCCGCGTCTTCCTCGTCCGTAGCCAGCGAAGCTCTGCTCGTGTAGCGTCTCGCCCCCAGCGCCCGCGCGTGGGCGTCTTCGAGGGAGGGCAGTGCGTCATGGCAACTTACATCATGCTTGGAAGCTGGACCGACAAGGGGATCGCCGCGGTCAAGGATTCGCCCAAGCGGCTCGACGCTGCGAAGAAGCTCGCCAAGGCTGAAGGCGGCTCGATAAAGGCGTTCTACATGACCATGGGCGAATATGACATGGCCGTTATCTACGAGGCGCCGGATGACGAGGCGGCGGCCCGTTTCGCGCTGAAGATCGGCATGGGCGGCGCGCTTCGCGGGAAGACGCTGAAAGCCTTCCCCGAGGCGGACTACCGCAAGATCATCGGCTCGCTGGCCTAGCCGCGCCACGCGGACGATCCTCAGGAGGACCTCGGCGGGGGTGTCGAAGACATCTCGCCGCTGCCGCTGACCATTATTCAGGCGCCGGTTCCTGCGGCGGCCCTCACCTGTTGCCGAAACCGAGCCTCGCTTGTGGCAATTGTCACAGAGTTGGCGGCGGAAGAGCGCTAGGAGGAATCGTCCAGTCCATTGGACCTCTGGTGCTCCGCTCGCTTTTGGCCGCAAGGCGAGCGGGGCATTTTCTTTGCGCGCTGTGGGTGATGTAACTCGAAATTGAAGGCGCGGAAGCGCGCCGCGGGTCCTGCTGCGCCGTCGTCGCGCATCTCGCAATCCGCCCCGGTGCGCTATATCCGGACGATGAGGATCGTCGTTGCCGCTTTTGCCGCTTCGGCCGTCGGCGCCGCCACGGGCGCGCTTGCCTCCGGCGGTCTCGATTCCGGGATGGGGAAGACGCTCTTTGAGCGCGACTGGCTGCCGGCGTCGACGTCAAGCGATCCGGCCGGCGGCCTCGGGCCCCTCTTCGCGGCGCAAAGCTGCGCCGGATGCCATGTCGGGCCGACGCTCGGCGCGCGCTTCACCGACGCGCCCGGCGGGCGCGTCGCGGGCCGTGGGCTCGTCATGCGCTTCGGCGATAGCGACGGCCGTCCCGATCCTCTCTACGGCTATCTTTTAGAAACGGAGGCGCTGCCTGGCCTGAAGCCCGAAGGGCGGGTCGTCCTTACCGCTTCTGCCGACACTGCGCGCAGCTACCTCTACCAAATGGATCTTCTTCGCGGACCGCTGGCGCCCGCAACCCATGCCGCGCCGCGGGTCGCGCCGCCGATCGTCGGCCGTGCGGCGCTCGAGCGGATCGACGCGAACGCGGTTCTCGCGCTCGCCGATCCCGACGACCGCAACGGCGACGGCATTTCCGGCCGCGCACGCATGATCGCGACCGCCGCCGGCGACGTTTTGGGGCGTTACGGCTGGAAGGCGGCCACCCCCGACATCGCGACGCAGGTCGCCGACGCCTTCGACATGGAGATCGGGCTTTCGAGCGCGCGCCGGCCGCTGGCCTATGGCGATTGCACGGCGGAAGAGCCGGACTGCCGCGCCGCGGCGAGCGGGGAGGGCGCGCGCTACGATGGCGGCGAGCTTGCGCCGGAGACGGTCGACCTTGTCGCGGCCTATGTGCGAAGCCTCTCCGCGCCTTCCCGCGGCGGAAGATCCGGCCGGCGCCCGCCTCTTCGCGGCGACCGGCTGCGCCGCCTGCCACGTGCCGGAAATGCCCGCAACAGGCGGCGGCACGGTCGAGGTCCATACCGACCTTCTTCTGCATGACATGGGCCCCGGGCTCGATGACGGCGTCGGCGAGCCCGGCGTCGCATCCGCAGAGTGGCGGACGGCGCCGTTGATCGCGATGACTCCGTCGGCGGGACGGCGCTACCTTCACGACGGCCGCGCCGCGACGCTCGATGCGGCAATACGCGCACATGGCGGCGAGGCGGCGGCGTCGCGGGCGCACTATCTATCGCTCAGCGGCGACGCGCAGGGGGCTCTTGTCGAATTTGTGGAGCGCCTATGAGAATCCTCACATGCCTCGCGCTGGCGGCGGCAACGGCGTTGCCCGCGCCAGCCTTTGCGGCCGTTTCTTCGGCAAGCAGCGCGCCGGTCATGACGGAGGCGGACTATGAGCGCCTCGTTCAGCACAGCGTCGATGGCTACATTGTGCCGGCCTACGAGGACCTCGTCGGTACGACGAAGGGACTCTCGACGGCAATCTCCGCTTATTGTGCGGCGCCCGACGCGAAGGGTCGTGACGCCGTCGATACGGCTTTTGGCGCGACGCTGCTTGCCTGGGCCAAGGTCGACTTTATAAAATTCGGTCCGATCGAAAGCGAGGAGCGCTACGATCGCTTCGCTTTCTGGCCCGACGAGCACGGGACGGGTGCGCTTGAGCTTCAGCAGATGCTTGAAAGGGCCGACCTGACGCTCGTCGGGCCCGGTGCGCTTGCCTCCGCTAGCCCCGCCGTGCAAGGCCTCCCCGCGCTTGAAGCGCTTCTCTATCCTGGCGCAGATGCGCTTCTTAACGACAGCAAACCGGAACATTTCCGCTGCGCATTCGCTGGTGCGATCGCCGCCAACCTCAACGGCATCGCAACCGCGGTCTTGTCGGGATGGCAGGGCGAGAGGGGGTGGGCTGCCATGCTCGAGAATCCGGAACCCGGCAATCCCGTCTATCGCAGCCAGTCCGAAGCGGCGAGCGAGATCCTCGGGGCGATCCTTACCGGCCTCGTGCAGACACGCGAGGAGGGGCTCGTTCCGACCGTCGGCGCGACGCCCGCCGCGGCGAACCGGCGCCTCGCGCCCGATTACCGTTCCGGCCAGACGATGACCTATCTGGAGGCCTCCTCGGCCGCGCTCCAGCGGCTCATTGCGGCCTCCGGCATGCTTGAAATGCTTCCGCCAAGCCAGCAGGGTCAGGCGCGTGCCGCGCGTCTCGACTTCTCCAATCTCGACAAGGCGCTTCAGGCGGCGGGGCCGGACATCCGCGTTGCGCTCGCCGACCCGGACACGCGGGCGCGGCTCGGCGACGCGACGACCGTGCTTGCGAGCCTCCGCCGGCTCTTCGAGCATCGCATCGCCGCGGCGGCCGGCCTCTCGCCGCGCCTGAAGTCGCTCTGAGGCCCGGCTCGCGCAAAACTCCCGAAGCTGTGACTGGACCGTCGTTTTCGTGCCCGACGCTATCGCTAGGGTGAGCGTGTTGCGGGACCCGGGATGCGAGGAGACATCGATGAAGGACACGGAAAGGGCCACGCGCGCGGTCGCCACAATGGTCACCCAGGCGATGATCGACCTCTATGACGAGTTCACCCATGTGACGCTCGACCGACGCGACTTCATGCGCCGGCTGACGGCGCTCGCCGGCTCGGCTGCTGCCGCGGCGGCGATTGCGCCGATGCTCGCCGCCTCAGGCGCGAAAGCGGCGATCGTGGCGGCGGACGATGCGCGGGTGAAGGCGGAAACGATCACCTATCCGGGCGCGGACGGGCAGACGATGACGGCTATCTCGTCATGCCGGCCGGTGCTTCGGGGAAGCTGCCGGCGGTCATGGTCGTGCATGAGAACCGCGGCCTCAACGCGCATATCGAGGATGTCGCGCGGCGGGTGGCGCTTGAAGGGTTTCTGGCGCTTGCCCCCGATTTCCTGACGCCTTCCGGCGGCACGCCGGCGGACGAGGACAAGGCGCGCGCGATGATCGGAGCGCTCGATCCGGCGGAAACCACGGCGAACGCGGTCGCCACGGTCGCGTTCCTGAAGAAGCACGAGATGTCGAACGGCAAGGTCGGGGTCATCGGGTTCTGCTGGGGCGGGAGCCTCGTGAACCAGACGGCAGTCCATGCCGGCGACGATCTCGCCGCTGCGGTCGCCTATTACGGGCAGGTAGCCGGCGACGCAACGATGTCGGCCGCATCAAGGCGAAGCTGCTGCTCCACTATGCCGGGCTCGATACCCGCACCAATGCCGGCATTCCCGGGTTCGAGGCGGCGCTCAAGGCGGCCGGCGTCGATTACCACGTCTACATCTACGAAGGCGCGAACCACGCCTTCAACAACGACACGTCGGCAGCCCGCTATGACAAGGCGGCGGCCGACCTCGCCTGGTCGCGCACTGTCGCGTTCCTCAAGGCGACGCTGAGCTAGCCCCGCTCAGGCCATGGGCTCTGCGTGGATGACGATCCGCGCGATGTCGGGCTTCCTGTCGCGCACGAGCCGCTCCAGATCGTCGACCCGCCGGTGCACGCTTTCGACCGTCTCGCTCGGACCGAGGCGGCAGTGGGCGACGATCACCGCGCCGCGTTCGCTTCGCCGAACGCGCACGTCGTGGACGTCGGAAAGGCCGTCGATCAGGCGCGCCGCCTCCTCCAGCGCCGCCACGTAGCCTCGCTTCACCGCCGCAGGCATGTCCTCCACGTCGCTCACCTCCGGCTCGAGCGGCTCGATATGGATTTCGATCTCCGCCCGCCGGCCGAACTCGCGGCGGATCGCCGCTTCAAGCCGGTCGGCCACCGCGTGCGCCGCGGCGAGCGGCAGGCCGCCGTCAACCTCGAGATCGAGCGCCAGAGCCAAGCGATCGTCGAGGTGCTGGACCGTGATGTGATGGACGGCGGCGCGCTCGCGCTGCGCCACCAGGAGCACGCGGTCGCGCACCGTCTCGTTAGTCGGCGAGACCGGCTCCGACTGGATGGTCACGTCGGCATTGGCGAGGACCGAGCGGAGGGCGGCGTCCGCGTGCGCCTTGACGTCGGCAACCTGCTCAAGGCCGAGCGAGCGCGGCACCTCGATCGTCGCCTCGGCGAAGTGACGCGAGCCGACCGAGCGGACGCGCACGTTCTTCACGCCGAGCACGCCGGCGGTGTTGTTGATGCGGGAGGCGATGACCTCGGCGACCCCTTCCGGCGCGCGATCGACGAGCGCATTGATCGTGTGCATCGAAAGCCGGACCGCGAGCACGGCGACGAGCGCGGCGACGGTGATCGCCGCGGCGGCGTCTCCGGAGCGAAACCCAAGCGCGATCAATCCGAAGCCGCCGAGCACGGCGAGCGAGGAAAGCACGTCGGAGGCGAAGTGCAGGGAATCGGCTTCAAGCGCCGCGCTTTGCGTCTGCCGGCCGACGCGCTTCAGGACGCGCGCGCGCCACGCGTTGATGACGATCTCTACGAGAAGCACGGCGATCGCGAGGAGGCTCAGGGGCGGCGGTGCCTCATCCGCGCTGATCCGCCCGAGCGCCGCCACCGTCACGCCGCCGGCGAGGAGAAAGAGGAGCGCCGCCTCGCCGAGCGCGGCGATGTTCTCGAACTTTCCGTGTCCATAGGGATGCGAGGCGTCGGCCGGCCGATCGGCGACCCTGACCGCCATCCAGGTGACGCCGGTGGCGAAGAAATCGACGCAGGAATGGAGCGCGTCGGTGATGAGCGCGAGACTGCCGATGGCAAGCCCGATGGCGAGCTTTGCGGCCGCGAGGATGAGGCTCGCGGCAAGCGAGACGGCAGCGGTCTTTTCCTTCTCATTCATCGCGGATCGTCGTCTCGGGCGGCCGTCAATCGACTTTCCTAGTGGCGGCGGATGGATTTGGCCAGAGCGGACAATCGCTTTGCCGATGGCATGCGCTGGGGCATGATTACAGAAATCGTAACGGCTTGGAGCGACGGAATCGGCGCTCGGCTGCGTCGAAGCGCCGGCAGCGCGAGGGTTTGGGCTCGGTATGTCCTTCTGGAAGCAGGCTATTCTCGTTGCGGTTCTGGTATTCGTCGCGGCCGGTTGGTACGCCTATCGCAATCCCGAGATTGTCGGGCTCGGCCAAAAAAGCGCCGGCGAATACCGGTGCGGCGCAAGGCTCAGGGAGCCCCGCGCGAATCCCGGGCCTGATCTCCGGCGGCGCGGTCAACATCGTCGCCGTTCCCGTCGCGACAGACAATACCGGCGACACCGTGATGGCGCTCGGCACGGCGGAGGCGGCGCAATCCGTCGTCCTCTACCCGCAGGTCTCCGGCGTGATCGCAGAGGTTCCGATGGCGCCCGGCCGCGCCGTCAAGGCGGGCGACCTTCTCTTCCGCCTGCAGAACGACGAAGAAAACGTGGCGGTGGAAAAGGCGAAGATCGCGCTCGATCAGGCGAAGTCGACGCTTGAGCGCCAGCAGACCCTGGCCAAATCGAAGACGATATCGAGCGTCGCGCTCTCCGATTCGGAGACGGCGGTGCGGCTCGCCGACGTTGAGCTCAAATCGGCCGAGATCGACCTCGATCGGCGCGACATCAGGGCGCCCTTCGCCGGGGTCACCGGGCTCACCGACATTTCGATCGGTGATTTCGTGACCACGACGACGGCGCTCGCTACGCTCGACGACATGTCGCTGATGCATGTGGATTTCGAGATTCCGGAGCGGTGGGCGGCCGCGGTCGCCGAAGGGCAGAGCGTCGCGGCGTCGGCGCAGGGGATGCCGGGGTCGCAGTTCGCCGGCCGCATCACCGGCATCGACAACCGCATCGACGAGACGACACGGACGTTGCGCCTGAAGGCGGAGGTGCCGAACCCGGACGGCGCGCTGAAGCCCGGGATGGCGGTGCTCGTCAAGCTGCGGTTCGACACGGGCAAGCAGCTGACGGTGCCGAGCCTCGCCGTCCAGTGGGACCGCCGCGGATCGTTCGTCTGGAAGGTCGTCGGCGATGCCGTAAAGCGGGCGGACGTCGCGATCATGAAGCGTGAGAGCGGCATCGTCGTCGTTAACGGCGACGTCGCGGAGGGCGACAAGGTCGTCGTCGAGGGTCTGATGCGGCTGCGGGACGGCGCCAAGGTGAAGGAGGTGAGCGAGACGCCGGCGGTCGTCGACGGCGTGGCACCGCCGTCGGCCAGCGCCTTGACTCCCGCCGACACGCCGCCCCTGCGCGCTGGCGTTCCCGCGGAAGCCGGGGGCTGAGGCGGTGGCGAAGCATTTTGAGGACGCGCGCACCTGGCTTGCCGACGCGACCAAGGGAATTTCGGCGCTTTCGGTGCGCCGCCCGGTGCTTGCGATCGTCGCCAATCTCCTGATCGTGCTTGCCGGCCTTGCCGCCTTCCGCGGCGTCGAAATCCGCGAGCTGCCGAATGTCGACAACCCGGTCGTCACGATCCTCGCGACCTATACCGGCGCGACGCCGGAAACGATCGACCGCGGAGTGACGGACGTCCTTGAAAGCGCGGCCGCCCGCGTGCCGGGCGTGAAGTCGATCTCCTCGTCGAGCCGCGCCGGGACAAGCCGAGTCGTCGTCGAGTTCAACGACACGGTCGATATCAATGTTGCCGCGAACGACCTTCGCGACGCCGTCGGCAACGTCGAGCGCCAGCTTCCAGACGGCGTGGACAACGTGCAAATCGTCAAGGCCGACGACAATTCCGATCCGATTATCCGGCTCGCGGTTACTTCGAAGGACATGTCGATCGAGGACTTGACGAAGCTCGTCGAGGATACGATCGACGATCGCCTGGCCGCGGTCGAGGGGGTCGCCGAGGTCACCGCCTTCGGGGCACGCGACCCGCTGGTGCGGGTGCTCATCGATCCGAACGCCATGGCGGCGCGCCGGCTCTCGGTCAGCGATCTCGAAACCGCGCTTGCCAGCGTCGCCTCCGACGTCCCCGCCGGCAATCTCGATGCCGGCGGCCAGTCCCTCCTCGTGCGCGCCGACGCGAGCGTGAAGAGCTCTGCCGACGTGGCGGCGATCCGTATCAACAAGACGACGCGAGTCGGCGACATCGCCGATGTTCTCTACGGACCAGCGGAGAAGACGAGCACCATCCGCATCAACGGCCAGACCGGCATCGGGCTCGGGATCATACGGCAGGCGCAATCGAATACGCTCGATATCTCGAAGGGCGTCGCCGAGGCGGTCGCCGAGCTCAACAAGTCGCTCCCGAAAGGTGTCAATATCCGCGTCACGTCCGACGATTCGACCTTCATAGGCGGCGCGCTCTCGAAGGTGATGGAGACGCTTTTCGAGGCGACTTTGATCGTCGTCGCCGTCATCTTCCTGTTTCTGCGATCGCTGCGGGCCACGATCATACCGGCGATCACGGTGCCGATCGCGCTCATCGGCACGCTCGCCGCGATCTATCTCGCCGGCTTTTCGATCAACATCCTGACGCTGCTTGCGATCGTGCTCGCGACCGGGCTCGTCGTCGACGACGCCATCGTGGTGTTGGAGAATATCGAGCGGCATCGCGCCATGGGCATGGGCGCGCGCGCCGCCGCCGTGCTCGGCGCAAAGCAGGTCTTCTTCGCCGTCATCTCGACCACGGCGACGCTCGCGGCGGTCTTCATCCCGATCTCGTTCTTCAAGGGGACGGCCGGTCGGCTCTTCTCCGAGTTCGGCTTCGTGATGGCGTTCGCGGTCATGCTCTCCGCCTTCGTCGCGCTGACGCTCTGCCCGATGCTCGCCTCGCGCATCCTGCGCGAGCACGAGGGGGAATCGTCCAGCTGCGCAATCCGCTGCTGCGCCGGCTCGGCACATTGGGCGGCGGCGCCGAGCGCCTCTACCACCGCCTGCTCGGCGCGGCGCTCAGGGCGCCGTTCGTCGTGGTCGGGGCGGCGCTCATCTTCGCCGGCGCCGCGGCGATCGTCTACACGCAGCTCCCGGAGCGCCTGACGCCGAATGAGGATCGCGGCGTCGTCTTCATGTCGGTCCATGCGCCGCAGGGCGTCAGCGTCGACTTCATGGATTTGGAGATGCGGCAGATCGAGGCGATCGCGGCGCCTTACTTGGCGAGCGGCGAAGCTACCAACATGTTCCTCCTCGCAGGGCTCAGGAACCCGAGCTCAGGGTTCGTGGTGCTGACGCTCGCCCCGTGGGAGAAGCGCAGGCGCAGCGCCGAGGACATCACCCGCGAGCTTGGCCCGAAGCTGCAAAAGATCCCGGGCATCGAGATATCGATGCGGTCCGCCAACAGCCTCGGCATCCGCGGCGGCGGCCAGGGGCTGCAGTTCGCGATCACCGGAAACGACTACGGCAATCTCTCCGACGCGGCGACCGATCTGCAGCATGCGCTCGAAGCCACTCCGGACTTCAGCTCCGTCACCTTGAACTACGACACCACGCAGCCGGAGCTGTCGGTGGCGATCGACCGCGACAAGGCATCGGACCTCGGCGTCAGCGTCGATACGCTGAGCTCGACGCTGTCGACGCTCGTCAACGGGACGGACCTCGGCAACTTCTATCTCGGCGGCGACACTATCAAGGTGCGCGCGCAGGCGCCGGACGGGATGATCAACGACCCGTCCGATCTTGAAAACATCTTCGTGCCCGCCGCGGACGGGCGCATGGTGCCGATCTCATCCTTCGTGACCGTCAAGGAGACGGCGGTGGCGCCGGAGCTGCCGCGCGAAGGCCAGCGCCGAGCGGTGCCGCTCGCTGCGACGCTTGCCCCGGGGGTCGATCTTCGCCATGCCATGAACGACCTCGAAAAGGATCGCGCCGGCGCATCTGAAGCCCGGCATGGCGATCCGCTATCTCGGCGAGGCGGCCGCGCTCAACGAAACGGCGAGCGGGGTGGCGACGACCTTCGCGTTCGCGCTTGTCGTGGTGCTCCTCGTGCTCGCCGCGCAGTTCGAAAGCTTCATGAGCGCCATCATCATCATGTTCACGGTGCCGTTCGGTCTCGCCGCCGCGATCTTCGCCATCGCGCTGACGGGCGGCTCGATCAACATCTACAGCCAGATCGGCCTCGTGATGCTCGTCGGCATCATGTCGAAGAACGGCATTCTAATCGTCGAGTTCGCCAACCAGCTGCGCGAGCGCGGCTACCGCATCGAGGACGCCATCCGCGAGGCCTGCCGCATCCGCCTCCGCCCGGTCGTCATGACTATGATCTCGACCGTCTCGGGCGGCGTTCCCTTGGTCATCATGGGCGGCGCCGGCGCCGAGGCGCGCCAGGCCCTCGGCTGGATCGTCGTCGGCGGGCTCGGCCTTGCGGCTGTCATCACGCTCTTCGTCACGCCGGTGGCGTTCCTGCTTCTCGCGCGCTTCTCGAAGCCGCGCTCGGCGGAGACGGAGAGGCTTGAGGCCGAGCTCGGCGAGGTGGCCGGCGCCGACCTCCTTGTCGGCGACAAGCGCCGGTCGCCGTCCTATCCAGTGGCGGCGGAATAGGCGGTCGACGCAGGCGGCGATGGCGAAAAAACGCTGATCTCCGCTGGTCGGACGGGCTATCGGCCACCTTCCCCGCTTCTTTCCCATGGCCTGCCCGTCAAACGTGCTTTAGGAATGGTTACGTGGGGTCGGGCGATTCGCGGAGAGGCCATTGAATCGGCGCGACAGCAAAGGGAATGCGGCTCGGCCGCGTCGTGCCTTCGCGACGCTGGTCACCAACGAGGAGTACGGCCGCGGGGCGCTGGCGCTCAAGCGCTCGCTTCGCTGGACGGGGACCGAGGCCCCGCTCGTCGTGCTGGCCACGGGCGAGGCGGAGCATCTCGAAGAGCTTGAGCGTGAAGGCTGCGTCATCGTGCCGGTCGCGCAGCCGGCTCTTTCGCAGGCGTTTCGCGAGCGCCACAGTCGTGAGGCGCTGCATCGCGCCGCGCCCTTCAACAAGGGAAACAAGCCGGCGTTTCACGATCCGGTCGACAATTTCTGCAAGCTCGAGCTCTGGAAGCTCGTCGACTACGACAAAATCGTCTTCCTCGATGCCGATTCGCTCGTGGTGAAGCCGATCGACATGCTTTTCGACTTTCCCGAATTCGCCGGCGCGCCGAATGTCTACGAGACGCTCGGCGATTTCCACCGGCTGAATTCCGGGGTCTTCGTCGCCGAGCCGAACCGCGCGACCTACGAGCGGCTGGTGGAGCAGCTCGACCTGCCGGGTGTCTTCTGGCGGCGCACCGACCAGACCTTCCTGGAGAGCGTGTTTCCCGACTGGCACAAGCTCCCCTACACCTTCAACACCATGCAGTACGTCTATTTCAATCTGCCTGAGCTATGGGTGTGGAAGAGCATCCGCGTGGTGCACTACCAGTACGAGAAGCCGTGGTCGGACGAGAACCCGAAGCGGCATCTGCTTCAGCCCGTGATCGATCTCTGGTGGCGCCTGTTCGAGGGCGAAGCGCCGCCTGACGAACTTCCGGTCGTCGCCGCGAGCCGCAAGGATCGGATTGCGTGACGGTCGCCGTGACCGGCGCGACAGGATATGTCGGCCGGTTCATCGTGACGCGGCTCATCGAAGCCGGCGAAGACGTGCGGGCGTGGCGACGCCCATCCTCCGAGCTTCGCGGTCTTCCGGGCGGGATCGAATGGATCGAAGGCGATCTATCGTCGCCGCATGCGGCAGCGGCGCTGGTCGAGGGCGCCGACATGCTCGTCCACGCGGCGCTCGAGCACGCGCCCGGCCGCTATCGCGGCGGGGAGGGCGACGACCTCGCGCATTATCTGCGGGTCAATGTCGGCGGCGGCCTGTCGCTTCTTGCAACGGCGCGAAGCGCCGGGGTGAAGCGCGCCGTCGTGCTTTCGAGCCGGGCGGTCTTCGGCCGATCCGCGATCGGGCCGATCGCGGACGACGCGTCCGCCGCGCCAGACACACATTACGGCGCTGCAAAGGCGGCGCTCGAAGCCTTCGTGCGGAGCTTCGGTCACGAAGGCTGGCCGATCGCCGCGCTCCGTCCGACCGGCGTCTATGGAATGGTCGCCCCGGCGGAGCGGAGCAAATGGTTCGCGCTCGTGAAGCGCGTGCTCGCCGGCGAGACGATCGAAGCGCGTAGTGGAAGCGAGGTGCACGGCGACGACGTGGCGGAAGCGGTGTGGCGGCTTCTCGGCCGAGCCGGAGAAGGTCGCCGGACAGATGTTCAATTGTAGCGACATCGTCGTTTCGACGCGCGAGATCGTGCGTCTGGTGCATGGCGCCGCCGGCATTTCAGGCGCGCTGCCGGATGAGGCGCCGGCGCCGACTGGAGTCATGCGCTCAGACGCGCTTCAGGCGCTCGGCGTGCGTTTCGGCGGCCGTGATCGGTTGGAAGGAACGATCAACGCGCTCGTCGCCGCGGTCAGCGCGAGCGTTTGATGCGCCAAGTCGGGCACCCCGCCGACAACATTGGTGGAAGGCAGCCGCGCTAATCGGCGACGAGGCTCGCCACGTCGAAATCCGTCGGCTGGTGCCCCGGTCGAAGCTCATAGCCATGTGGACGGGCCGTAACCAGATCCTGCAGCGTGTGCTGGTCAAGCACTTCGATAAAGGCGCCGAGCGCGGAATCGAAGATGCGGTTGATAGGCGCCGCCGGCTGGATCAGGCATTCTTCGTGCAGCTGGCCGAAGCAATCCGCCTGGATGCGCGTCTCCTCGGTCAGCCGGACAACGTCGCCGATGCGGATTTCGGACGCCGGCCGCGCGAGTTGCAGGCCGCCGCGCCGGCCGCGCATGGTCTTGACGAAGCCGCCATGCACGAGGAGCGGGATGATCTTCAGAACGTTGAATTCCGTGATGTTGTAGGCCTTGGCGATATCGGCCGCCTTCAACTGCTCTTCCGGCCGGAGTGCGCAGTGAAGCAGAATGCGCAGCGCGTAGCTTGTTTGTTTCGTCAGTCGCATGGCGTAGGCCCTGGCGCTCCCCGTTGGAGCGTCTACCACGAAATGCAACCCAAAGACATGCCGAAGCCGTGAAGCCCTGCCGGCGGCCGGAACTCCGCGGATTTCCGGGACTTCTCGATCACCGCATGGTTGACGGTCGCCGGTGACTGTATGATGTTCATATTTCTGC
This sequence comes from uncultured Alphaproteobacteria bacterium, assembly GCA_963750115.1. GTDB lineage: Bacteria > Pseudomonadota > Alphaproteobacteria > Rhizobiales > Afifellaceae > DASWJZ01. The sequence continues at coordinate 58,001 of CAVVPM010000011.1, forward strand.
AATGCCTACGGATTGGTCAGATCCGGGGCAGGGGGATACTCTTGGGAGCCATGGCGCGGACGAGCGCCGGACGTGAATCTCGACCCCTCGTCGCCAGCGACGCCGAGGGAACGGCTTCTTTCGACCTCCTGCGGCCATGCGGAGTACTGGCTTCCGCCGGCACGGGACAGCGTCCGTGCTCGCCCTAGCCGGCCGTGGCCGAGGTCAGCGCGTCCCGAAAATCGAATTTAAGAAGGGGGAGTGCACAAATGGCTGAAACGACAAGACATGAAGGCGGGGTGAAGTACCACAAGCCCGGCCAGGAATATTTCGAAAAGCGCGGACTGAAGCGCCACGCCGGGGTGTTCTCGCTCTGGGCGCTCGGCGTCGGCGCGGTCATCTCCGGCGACTTCTCCGGCTGGAACGGCGGCTTCTCAGTCGGCGGCTGGGGCGGCATGTTCATCGGCACCATCATCATCGCGATCATGTATCTCGGCCTCACCTACTCGATCGCCGAGATGAGCCCGGCGCTGCCGCATACCGGCGGTGCCTATTCCTTCGCCCGCACCGCCTTCGGGCCGTGGGGCGGGTTCATCACCGGCGTCGCCGAGAACATCGAATACGTGCTGACTCCGGCGGTCGTGGTCTACTTCATCGGCACCTACATGACCGCGATCGTCGGCACTCCCGACTGGTTCCAGCCGATCTGGTGGTTGATCGGCTACATCGTGTTCGTCGGCCTGAATGTGCGCGGCGTCGCTCTGTCGTTCGCGGTGACGGTGATCGTGACCCTCATCGCAATCGCGATCCTGCTGTTCTTCTTCTTGAGCGCGCTCTTCTCGGGACACTTCGACTTCGCCAAATACGCCATGAATATCGGCGTCGACGCGAGCGGGGCGGCGGTTGCGCTGCCCGACGGGCACGGGCCGTTCCTGCCGCTCGGGGTCAAGGGCATCCTTGCCTCCATGCCCTTCGCGGTGTGGCTGTTCCTGGCGATCGAACAGCTGCCGCTGGCGTCGGAAGAATCGGTCGACCCGAAGCGCGACATGCCGAAGGGCATCATGCTCGGCATGTTCACGCTGATCGGCCTCGGCTTTCTGGTGCTCATCATCAACCCGGCGATTCCGGAAGGCTCCTTCGCCTACGGCACCTCCGGCCAACCGATCCTCGACGGCTTCGCGGCCATCTTCGGGTCCGGTTGGGCGAGGCTCCTGTCGATCTTCGCCGTGGCCGGGCTGGTCGCGAGTTTCCACGCGATCATCTTCGCCTATGGGCGGCAGATCTATTCCCTGAGCCGCGCCGGCTACTTCCCGCACTTCCTGTCGGTCACCCACGGCGAGCACAAGACGCCGAACACCGCTCTCATCGCCGGGGCGCTGGTCGGGTTCCTGGTGATGCTCGTCGTGTGGATTACCCAGGGGGGAGAGAAGGCGGGTACCTTCATCGGCTTCGTGCTGCTCAACATGGCTGTGTTCGGCGCCATGTTCTCCTACTTCCTGCAGGCGATCACCTTCCTGCAGCTTCGCCGCAAGTTCCCAAGCATCGAGCGCCCGTATCGCAGTCCCTTCGGCGTGCTCGGCGCTTCGCTGACGGCGATCATCGCGGTCGTCACGATCTACTTCCAGCTCACCGATCCGACCTACCGCCAGGGCGTCATCGGCGTGGCAATCTGGTACATCATCGCGATCGTCTACTTCGCGGCCTATGGGCGCAATACGCTCGTCTATTCGCCGGAAGAGGAGTTCGCGGTGAAGCATCGCGAGGGCGCTGCCTCGATGTAGGCGCCGCCGTCTCGGCGAATTGATCGAGCCGGTCCGCGGGGGGATCCGCGGGCCGGCGCTTCTCTTGGAGGAAATCCCGTTCATGGCCGGAAACCTGACCTTCGACCAGCTCAAGAAGGCGGTCGCCGCCGGCGAGATCGATACGGTTCTCGCCTGCCTCGTCGACATGCAAGGACGCCTGATCGGCAAGCGTTTCCAGGCGGAATATTTCGTCGCTTCGGCGCACGAGGAGACGCATGGCTGCGACTATCTCCTCGCCAACGACATCGATATGGAGCCGGTGCCGGGGTACGCCGTCGCCAACTGGGAGAAAGGCTATGGCGATTTCGTCATGAAGCCCGACATGGCGACGCTCCGCAGGCTGCCGTGGCTCGAAGGGACGGCGCTCGTCCTTTGCGACGTGCTCGACCACCATCATCACGATCTCGCGCACAGCCCGCGCGCCATCCTGAAGCGCCAGATCGCGCGCCTTGCGGACCGCAAGATGCGCGCCTTCTTCGCCTCGGAGCTGGAATTCTACCTCTTCGACGAGACCTACGAGACGGCGCGGCGGAAACGCTACGCCGACCTCGATACCGCCGGCCACTACATCGAGGACTACCACATCCTGCAGACCACCAAGGAGGAGGGCGTGATGCGCGCCGTCCGCAAGGGGCTCGAAGGGGCGGGCATCCCGGTGGAGAATTCAAAAGGAGAATGGGGCCCCGGCCAGGAGGAGATCAACGTCCGCTACGCCGACGCGCTCGAAATGGCCGACCGCCACACGATCCTGAAGAACGGCATCAAGGAGATCGCCTTCGGCCTCGGCAAGGCGGTTACCTTCATGGCGAAGTGGGACTACGCGCTCGCCGGCTCGTCGAGCCACATCCATGCCTCGCTGTGGGACGCAGCCGGCAAGAAGCCGCTTTTCTTCGACGCGAAGGCCGAGCACGGCATGTCGGCGATGATGCGGCAGTTCATGGCCGGGCAGCTCAAATATGCCCGCGAGATCACCTGGTTCCTGGCGCCCTACATCAATTCCTACAAGCGTTTCCAGGTTGGCACGTTCGCTCCGACGAAAGCGATCTGGAGCCGCGACAACCGCACCGCCGGCTTTCGCCTCTGCGGCGAGGAGACGAAGGCGATCCGAGCGGAATGCCGGATCGGCGGCGCCGACCTCAATCCCTATCTCGCCTTCGCCGCGCTCCTTGCCGCCGGGCTCGCCGGGCTCGACGAGAAGCTGACGCTCGAGCCTGCCTATGTCGGCGACGCCTATCAGGGCAAAGGCATCCGCGAGGTGCCGAAGACCTTGCGCGAGGCGATCGATCTCATGGACAAGTCGAAAATGCTGCGCGCCGCCTTCGGCGACGAGGTCGTCGCGCACTACCTCCATACCGCGCGCTGGGAGCAGTTCGAATATGACCGCCGGGTGACGGATTGGGAGCTGAAGCGCGGGTTTGAGCGGTATTGAGGCGCACCCCTTGTGGAGGCGGCAGGAGAGGGCGTAACTCCGCTGCTTCCAGCGATGCGTACTGCGCGGACTGAAAGAAAGAAAAAGACGTGAGCGTCAAAATCATCTCCCCCATCGACGGCTCGGTCTATGCCGAGCGGCCGTTCGTCGCCGACGCGGCGCTCGAGAGCGTGGTGTCGCGGGCGCGCGCGGCGCAGGCCGACTGGGCAAGGGTCCCGGTCAAGCAGCGGGTTTCCCAGGCGCTCGCCTTCCTCGACGCGCTCCTTGCCATGAACGACGAGATGGTGCCGGAGCTTGCCTGGCAGATGGGCCGTCCGGTGCGCTATGGCGGCGAGAAAGGCGGGGTCAACGAGCGCGTGCGCTACATGGCCTCGATCGCCGAGGCAGCGCTCGCGCCCTACGAGCCGACGCCGACGGAGGGCTTCCGCCGCTTCGTCAAGCGTGAGCCGCTTGGCCTGGTCCTCGTCATCGCGCCGTGGAACTATCCGTATCTCACCGCCGTCAATTCGATCTTTCCCGCGCTCATCGCCGGCAACGCGGTTATCCTGAAGCACGCCGCGCAGACGCTTTTGGTTGGGGAGCGCTTTCAGAGCGCGTTTGACAGGGCCGGCCTGCCGAAGGGTCTCTTCCAGAACGTCGTGCTTTCGCACGAGCAGACGGAGCTTTTGATCGAATCGCGCCACGTCAATCATGTGAGCTTCACCGGATCGGTCGCCGGGGGGCGCGCGGTCGAACGGGCGGCCGCCGGCACGTTTGCCTCGCTTGGCCTGGAGCTCGGAGGCAAGGACCCCGCCTACGTCGCGGACGACGTCAAGCTCGAGCATGCGGTCGAAAATCTCGTCGACGGCTCGTTCTACAATTCCGGCCAGAGCTGCTGCGGCATCGAGCGCATCTATGTGCACGAGAAGGTCTATCAGCCCTTCGTCGAGGGCTTCGTCGATCTCACCAAGAAATACGTCGTCGGTAACCCACTCGACCGCGAGACGACGATCGGGCCGATGGCGCGCGCAAGCTTTGCCGACAATGTGCGCGGGCAGATCGGGGAGGCGCTCCGCAAGGGCGCGGTCGCCCACGTCGGCATGAAGCACGACAAGGATCGCGACGGCTCGCCCTATCTTGCGCCCGAGGTGCTCACCAGCGTCAACCACCAGATGGCGGTGATGCGCGAAGAGAGCTTTGGGCCGGTCGTCGGAATCATGAAGGTCCGGGACGACGAGGAAGCGATCACGCTCATGAACGATAGCCCCTACGGGCTCACCGCCTCAGTGTGGACCACCGATCTCGATCGCGCCGCGAAGATCGGCGACCGCATCGAGACGGGCACCTTCTTCGCCAATCGGTGCGACTATCTCGACCCGGCGCTTACCTGGACCGGGGTCAAGGACACAGGGCGCGGCGCGTCGCTGTCGAAATTCGGCTACGACGCGTTGACGCGCCCGAAAAGCTATCACCTTAGGCAGATGTGATGACCAACCTCGTCGCCAATTGGAGCTTTCCGACCGCGATCCGTTTCGGGGCCGGGCGGATCTCGGAGCTCGCCGGTGCCTGCAAGGCGGCCGGCATTTCCCAGCCGCTCCTCGTCACCGATACCGGCCTCGCCAAGCTCGAAGTCACGCAGCGCGCGCTCGACATCATGCGCGAGGGCGGGCTGACGCCGGGCATCTATTCCGAAGTCCGCCCGAATCCAGTCGAGACGAACCTTTCGCGCGGTGTCGCCGTGTTCAAGGCCGGCGGGCATGACGGCGTCGTCGCCTTCGGCGGCGGCAGCGGGCTCGATATGGGCAAGCTCATCGCCTTCATGGCCGGCCAGAAGCGGCCGGTGTGGGATTTCGAGGACGTCGGCGATTGGTGGACGCGCGCGAATGCCGCCGCGATCGCGCCGATCGTCGCCGTGCCGACGACCGCCGGAACTGGATCGGAGGTCGGCCGTGCCGGCGTCGTCACAGACGAGAAGACGCATACGAAGAAGGTGATCTTCCACCCGAAGATGCTGCCGAGGGTGGTCATCTGCGACCCGGAGCTGACGGTCGGCATGCCGCCCGCGATCACCGCCGGCACCGGCATGGACGCGCTCGCCCATTCGCTCGAAGCCTACTCGGCCGATTTCTATCATCCGATGGCCGCCGGGATCGCTGTCGAGGGCATGCGGCTTGTCTTCGAGAACCTGCCGACGGCGGTGAAGGACGGCACCAACCTGGAGGCGCGCGCACACATGATGAGCGCCGCGGCGATGGGCGCTGCCGCCTTCCAGAAGGGGCTCGGCGCGATCCACGCTTTGTCGCATCCCGTCGGTGCGCTCTACGACACGCATCACGGCATGACGAACGGCGTCTTCATGCCCTACGTGCTCGTCTTCAATCGCGAGGCGATCGAGCCGAAGATCAAGCGGCTTGCCGCCTATCTCGGGATCGCGGGCGGCTTCGACGGCTTCGTCAAGGCGGTCGTCAAGCTCAAGCGTGCGATCGGCGTGCCGGACACGCTCGCCGGCCTCGGCGTCGACGCAAGCCGGCGCGAGCAGATCGCGGAGATGGCGATCGTCGACCCGACGGCGGGCGGCAATCCGGTGCCGCTCACCAAGGACGGCGTGCTCGAGATTTTTGATATGGCGCTGACGGGCAAAATGTAGCCTTGCCTTGCCAGCCAGACTTGCTTTCGTCATTGCCGGACTTGATCCGGCAATCCGTTCCGTGACCGTCGAGGCGTCGACTCCGCTGAAGGAATCCCGTGGTGCCCTGCGCGTTCCGCGCCGTTAGCGCCGCGCCCAGAGCCAGCCCTTCTTCTTCGGGGCCGCGACGCGCCCGAGCGGCGTCTGGAAGCGCACCCCCGCCATTACCCCCGCCTGCCAGACGACGGTCACCTTCTGGTCCTGCTCGTCGAAGACCAGGCGGAAGGTGCGCGGCAGGAAAGCCGGGTGCATGAAGCTGATCCGTGCCCCGAACGGGCTCAGGTCGCGGATCGTGCAGCTCAGTTCGGAGCGGCCGCTGATAAGCGCCTTTCCCCGCTGTTTAGCCGGCGCACGTGGCGCCTTGCGCTTTTCGGCCATGGACGGCTCCACATTGGATACCGGTTTTCTATTCGCCGCGGGTGATTACTTGGTTAAGCCGGCGGAGAAATTCGGGCTGCGTCAACTCGCCAGTTCGCAGGTGTCGCGGAAGCTTATGGCCGGATAGCGCTTGATCGTGTTGTCCAAATCCCACGAATTGCGCGCGAGGAAGACAAGGCGCCCGTCGCGATCCTCCGCGAGGCTTGCGCGATTCTCGGCCTTGAAAGCGTCAAGCGACGCGGCATCAGTGGCGCCGACCCACCGTGCCGTCTGATAGGGAACGGGCTCGAGCGCGATCTCGGCGTTGTATTCGCCAGAAATCCGCGACTTCAGGACGTCGAGCTGCAGCACGCCGACCACGCCGACGATCCAGTGCCCGCCGGTCACCGGCCGGAACACCTGGACGAGCCCCTCCTCGGCGAGGTCCTGCAGGGCCTGCCGCACCGGCTTCACCTTCGACGCCTCGCCATGAAGCACGCGGCGAAGCACCTCCGGCGCAAAAGACGGGAGCCCGGTGAACCGGATCGCCGGATCCTCCGAAAGCGTGTCTCCGACGCGCAGCGTGCCGTGGTTCGGGATGCCGACCACGTCGCCTGCGACGGCGTCGTCGGCAATGTGGCGGTCCTGCCCGAAGAAGAGCACCGGACTGTGCACGGTCAGCGCCTTGCCGGTCCGCGCCTGCGTCAGCTTCATGCCGCGGCGCAGCCGCCCGGAGCAAAGGCGCAGGAAGGCAATCCGGTCGCGGTGGTTCGGGTCCATGTTGGCCTGCACCTTGAAGACGAAGCCGGAGACAGGCTCCGCGCCCGGATCGACGACGCCGGTTGTGCTCGGCTGCGGCCGCGGCGGCGGCGCGTCGTCGGCGATGAGACCGAGAACTTCATCGACGGAGGTGTCGCGAAGCGCGGAGCCGAAGATGACCGGGGTCAGGTGCCCTTCCAGAAAGGTGTCGCGGACGAAGCCCGAATATCCCGCGCGCGCGAGCGCCGCCTGTTCGCGGAACTCGGCAAGGACGGGCGCGCTCACGTAATCCGCGAGCCTGTCGTCGTCGATGCCGGCGAATTCCGGCTTGGCGTCGGCCGCGTCGTGCACGCGTGCGGCAATTAGCGTGTTTGAGCGCAAGTCGAAGGCGCCGTGAAAGTCGGCGCCCATGCCGACCGGCCAGACGATCGGCGCGGCGTCGAGCGCAAGACTCGATTCAATCTCGTCGAGAAGCTCGAAGGGGTGCCGCCCCTCGCGGTCGATCTTGTTGATGAAGGTGACGATCGGGATATCGCGCAGCCGGCAGACCTCGAAGAGCTTGCGGGTCTGGCTCTCGATGCCCTTCGCTGCGTCGATCACCATGATGGCGGAATCGACGGCGGTCAGCGTGCGGTAGGTGTCTTCGGAAAAATCCTCGTGGCCGGGCGTGTCGAGCAGGTTGAAGACGAGACCGTCGCGCTCGAAGCGCATCACCGTGGAGGAGACCGAGATGCCGCGTTCACGCTCGATTGCCATCCAGTCGGAGCGCGTTCGGCGGCGCTCGCCGCGGGCGCGGACCGCGCCGGCCATGCGGATCGCGCCGCCCTTCAGGAGCAGCTTCTCGGTCAGCGTGGTCTTGCCGGCGTCGGGATGGGAGATGATGGCGAAGGTGCGCCGTGCGCGCCAATCCCTCGCGTCGTCGCCAATCGTGCGGCGCCGCGATTGCATCGCGTCTGTCGTTTTCGGCAAGGAGCAGGTCGTCGGCCATTGATCCCGCATTCGCTCAGTCGAGCGGCATGACCCAAAACGCCTGCCGCAAACATCTTCGGAGGTCCCGTGAAGCGCCTCAAATAAGCGCTGACGGCGCGCTTGGGTAGGGCCTTTGGCGCGGCAACGGGCGCGATTGACGCTTGCGGGGCGATTCAGTTGTTAATCGGGGATTCACCCGTGGACCCCCGGCTGCGTAGTCATGATCGTCCGTTCTCGCAAGTTCGTCTTCCGCCGCGAGGCCGGCGGCTTGGCGCGTGCGCGGCGTTAGGGCGATGGCGGCATGAGCGGCCTCTGCATCGCCGGCGGCGGCATCGCGCTTCGCATCGCTGCGGGCGTCTTCACTCTCTCCTGGTCGCATCCCGTGGCAAAGACCCGGTGGATGGAACGCTGGTCGGTGGAGCCGCATCGGCTAGTGCTGACCGAAATGTGGGTCGGCGGCGCCAAGGTCGGCGTCAAGCTGCCGCCGGCGGCACGGCTTGAAGGCCGCTATTATGTCTGGATGCCGGACGAGTCGCGCAAGGCGGTCATCTTGCGGCGCGACACCCATGCCGGCGAGTGGCGACTTTGCGCGGACGGGCGCTGCGCGGCGCTGGGCGCCTGGCTGAAGCCCGACGCCGAGGAGGTGACGCTCTCACCGTCCGCGGGAAGCGACTGCGTAGCCGACCGCCAAGCGGGCGGCTGACGTCCGTTTCGGCTCACCCGGCGTAGCATCCGGACATCAAACTTTCTTAGAACAACCCGGTGATGCGGCCGTCCGGGCCGACGTCGATCGAATCGGCGGCCGGCACCCGCGGCAGGCCGGGCATGGTCATGATCTCACCGCAGATCACGACCACGAACTCGGCGCCGGCGGAGAGCCTCACCTCGCGCACCGGAATGATGAAGCCATCCGGCGCGCCCTTGGAATCGGCATTGGTGGTGAACGAATACTGCGTCTTGGCGATGCACACCGGCAATTTGCCGTAGCCCATGCTCTCGAAATTGGCGAGCTGGTCGCGCACCGCCTTGGGCGCGTCGATGTCCTTGGCGCGATAGATCTTCTGCGCGATGGTACGCACCTTGTCGAGCAGCGGCATCTCGTCGGGATAGAGTAGCTTGAGCTTGCTCTTGCCGCTCTCGACCACCTTCGCGACGGCGCGGGCGACGTCGGCTGCGCCCTCGCCGCCCATCGCCCAGTGATCGGCCATCAGGGCCTCGACGCCGAGCTTCTGGCAGGCATCCTTCACCAATGCGATCTCGGCCTCGGTGTCGGCGGAGAAGCGGTTGATCGAGATCACCGGCACCAGGCCGAAATTCTGCATGTTCTCGACGTGACGCTGCAGGTTGGCCATGCCGGCGGCGAGCGCCTTCAGGTCTTCCTTCTTCAGGTCGTCCTTCTTGACGCCGCCGTGCATCTTGAGCGCGCGGATGGTGGCGACCAGCACCACCGCGTCCGGCGCGAGCCCGGTCTTGCGGCACTTGATGTCGAGGAATTTCTCGGCGCCGAGGTCGGCGCCGAAGCCCGCCTCGGTCACCACGTAGTCGGCGAGCTTGAGCGCCGTGGTGGTGGCGAGCACCGAGTTGCAGCCATGCGCGATATTGGCGAAGGGGCCGCCATGGATGAAGGCCGGCGTGCCTTCCAGCGTCTGCACCAGGTTGGGCGCCAGCGCGTCCTTCAAGAGCGCGGTCATCGGGCCCTGGCCCTTGAGCTCGCCGGCGCGCACCGGCTTGCGGTCGCGGGTATAGCCGACGATGATGTTGGAAAGGCGGGCTTTCAGGTCGTCGATATTCTTGGCGAGGCAGAACACCGCCATCACCTCGGAGGCGACGGCGATGTCGAAGCCGTCCTCGCGCGGGAAGCCGTTGGCGACGCCGCCGAGCGAGGAGACGATCGAGCGCAGCGAGCGGTCGTTCATGTCGACGGCGCGGCGCCAGGTGATGCGGCGGCCGTCGATGCCGAGCGAATTGCCCCAATAGATATGGTTGTCGATCAGCGCGCAGAGCAGGTTGTTGGCGGCGGCGATGGCATGGAAGTCGCCGGTGAAATGCAGGTTGATGTCTTCCATCGGCACCACCTGGGCATAGCCGCCGCCGGCGGCGCCGCCTTTCACGCCGAAGCACGGGCCGAGGCTCGGCTCGCGCAAGCACAGCATCGCCTTCTTGCCGATCTTGTTGAGCGCGTCGGTCAAGCCCACCGTGGTCGTGGTCTTGCCCTCGCCGGCCGGCGTCGGCGTGATCGCCGAAACCAGGATCAGCTTGCCGTTCGGTTTCGACTGCAGCGACTTGATGTAGTTCATCGACACCTTGGCCTTGTAGTGGCCATAGGGCTCGAGATTTTCCGGCGCGATGCCGAGCTTTTCCTTGGCAAGCTCCATGATCGGCCGCGGCTTGGCGGCCTGGGCAATTTCGATGTCGGACTTCGGCGATTGATGCTGCGAGGCGGGCATGGGGGATTATCCGTGAATGGAAGGGTGATGAAGCGGCGGTTGCGGCGGGTTGGCTTTGTGGGAAATCAGGTGAGCTTCGCCCCGGTGGCGAGCTTCGCGCCGGCCGCCCACTCGCCGGCGTCGATCTTTTTGCCGTCGGCGGGCTGCACACGGGTGATTTTCATGCGGCCGTCGGCGCAGACGACCGTGAAACCGTCGCTCTCGACAGCGACGATCTCGCCCAGCTTGCCGGCGATGCCTTTGGGGTCCTTGGCCGGCAGCGGCTTGGCGTCGAAGACTTTGAGAGTCCGGCCGTCGAACGTCGTCCAGGCGCCAGGCGCGGGATTGCAGCCGCGGACGAGCGGGTCGATCTGCCGCCAGGACTTGCCCCAGTCGATCTTGGCGTTGCCCGGCCCGCAGCGGCCCTCGTAGGTGGCCTTCGATGCGTCCTGCTTGATGCGCGGGGCCTTGCCAGCCTTCACCAGGTCGACCAATTCGAGCATGGCCTCGACGCCCATGGGGAACAGACGGTCGAAATAGACGCTGCCGAGGGTGTCGGTCAACGAGATCGGCGTCTTCTTCTGCAGCAGGATGTCGCCAGTATCGAGACCGTCGTCGGGCCAGAAGATCGACAGGCCCGTTTCCTTCTCGCCCAGGATGATCGGCCAGTTGATGGCGCTCGCGCCGCGATGCGCCGGCAAGAGCGAGGGGTGGTATTGGATCGAGCCGTGGGTCGGGATGTTGAGAAAGTCCTCCGGCACGAACAACGTGACGAAAGCCATCGCCTGCAAATCGGGCTTGAGCGCCTTGAACTCCTCCCACACTTCCGGCTTGCGGTAGGAGGCCGGCTGATAGACCGGCAGCTTCGCGGCGATGGCCGCTTCCTTGAGCGGATCTGCCTTGGCGCCTTCCTTTTCCGGCGCAACGTAGACGGCGATCACGTCGTCGCCGCGCTTCAGCAAGGCTTCAAGCACGGCCTTACCGAAAGCCTGCTGGCCGTGGACAACGATACGCATGGGTCAACCCCCCCTTTGGCGTCGTCGCCGGGCCAACCTGGCTATCCATCTGAAATACGCTGCTGCTTTTCAGATTGATGCCTGGACAGCCCGAGTATGACCGCTCTTCACGCTGCTGCGGCTTTCGGCTTCTCCGGCGCGCTGATCGCCCCCGACGATTTGATAGCGGCAACTTCCTTGGCGGAATAGCCGAGCACCTTCGTGAGAACTTCCTCGGTGTGCTCGCCGAGGAGCGGCGCGCGCCGCACGTCCGCCACCGAGTCCGACAGTTTCACTGGGTTGCCGACGGTAAGATACTTGCCGCGCACCGGATGATCGACCTCGACCACCGTGCCGGTCTTGCGCAGCGACTGGTCCTCGGCGATCTCCTTCATCGACAGGATCGGTCCGCACGGGATGTCGTACTTGTTGAGGATGTCCATGGCCTCGAACTTGTCTTTGGTCACGGTCCACTCTTCGATGCGGGCGAATATCTGCTTCAGCCGCGGCAGCCGCGCGCGGGGCGTGGCGTAGTCGGGATCGGCCTTCCAGGTCGGCTCTCCGATGACGTCGCAGATCTTCTCCCAGACCGGCGCCTGCGTGATGAAGTAGATGTAGGCGTCCGGATCGGAACTCCCAGCCCTTGCACTTCAGGATCCAGCCCGGCTGGCCGCCGCCGGAATCGTTGCCGGCGCGCGGTACCGCCTTGCCGAACGGAACGCCTTCACTGAACTGGCTGTATTCACTGAGCGGGCCGTGACTTAGGCGCTGTTGATCGCGCAGCTTGACGCGGCACAGGTTGAGCACGCCGTCCTGCATGGCGGCGAGCACGCGCTGGCCGCGGCCGGTGCGGTTGCGCTGAAAGAGTGCGGCGACGATGCCGAACGCCAGGTGCAGACCGGTGCCGGAATCGCCGATCTGTGCGCCGGTCACCAGCGGCGGGCCTTCGCGGAAGCCGGTGGTCGAGGCAGCGCCGCCGGCGCATTGCGCGACGTTCTCGTAGACCTTGCAATCTTCGTAGGGACCCGGCCCGAAGCCCTTGACCGAAGCGACGATCATGCGCGGGTTGGTCTTGTTGATGTAGTCCCAGGTCGAGCCCCATGCGGTCGAGCGCGCCGGGCGCAAAGTTCTCGACCAGAACGTCGCAGGCCTTGATCAGCCGCGCGAGGATCTCCTTGCCCTTCGGGTGCTTGGAATCGATGGTGATCGAGCGCTTGGAGCCATTCAGCATGGTGAAATAGAGGCTGTCGGCATTGGGCACGTCGCGCAGCTGACCGCGCGTGATGTCGCCGACGCCGGGCCGCTCGATCTTGATCACGTCGGCGCCCAAATAGGCCAGCAATTGCGTGCAGGTCGGACCGGACTGCACGTGGGTGAAGTCGAGGATGCGCACGCCGTCAAGCGCGCGGCCGGCCTCGCCGTGAGGCCTGTTCGACGGTCGCGGCAGCGCGGAGGCGCCGTTCTTCTTCACCGCCGCGAGCTTTGGCTTCCTGGCTGCGGTCTTCTTAAGCGCGGCCTTCTTTGAAGCGGCCTTTTTCACTTTGTTCTTCGCCGCGGGCTTTTTTGCCGCTTTCACTTTCTTCTTGGCTTTCTTGGCCATCGAATAATCCCCTCGATCTCCTACCCGGGCGCACATGCTGATCCGGGAGCCATTCCTCTATTTCTTGCGAAGGATACTTTGCGGGTTGAGGTTGCCGATGCGGCCGCTCTCGCTCCCGGCCGCCGGGTCGATCGCTGCGTTGATCAGGGTCGGCATGCCGGAATCCATGGCTGCATCGACGGCGCGCTTCAGCTCATCGGGCGTCGTCGCGTGGACCCCGACGCCGCCGAAGGCTTGCATCATCTTGTCGTAGCGCGAGTCCTTGACGAAGACGGTGGTCGCAGGGTCGGACCCGGCGGCGTTGACGTCGGTGCCGCGATAGATGCCGTTGTTGTTGAAGACGACGATGCAGACCGGCAGCTTGTAGCGGCAGATGGTCTCGACTTCGATACCGGAGAAGCCAAAGGCGCTGTCCCCCTCGACTGCGAGCACGGGCTTGCCGGTCTCGATCGCGGCCGCGATGGCGTAGCCCATCCCGACGCCCATGACCCCCCATGTGCCGACGTCGAGGCGCTTGCGCGGCTGATACATGTCGATAATTCCGCGCGCGAGGTCGAGCGTGTTGGCGCCTTCGTTGACCAGGATGGCATCCGGCCGCTCCTTGATCACGGCGCGCAGCGCGCCGAGCGCGCCGTGGTAGTCCATCGGCGCGTTGTTGTTCATCAGCCGCGGCGCCATCTTGGCGATGTTGTCTTCTTTCTTCTTCGTGACCGTGGCGATCCAGTCGGCCGGCGGGGCGGGCCACTTTCCGCCCATGCCGTCAAGAAGTGCCGAGACGCAGGAGCCGATATCACCGACGATCGGCGCTGCGATCTCGACGTTTAAGTCCATCTCCTTCGGCTCGATGTCGATCTGGATAAACTTCTTCGGCGCCTCGCCCCAGGTCTTGCCCTTGCCGTGCGACAAGAGCCAGTTGAGGCGCGCGCCGATCAGCATCACGACGTCGGACTCTTTCAGCACCGTCGAGCGTGCCGCGCCGGCGCACTGCGGATGCGTATCAGGCAGCAGCCCCTTCGCCATGCTCATCGGCAGGAACGGAACGCCGCTCTTTTCGATCAGCGTGAGAATTGCATCGTCGGCCTGCGAATAGGCCGCGCCCTTGCCGAGGATGATCAGCGGACGCTTGGCGCCGCGGAAGACATCGAGCGCACGCTTGACCGCGTCAGGCGCAGGAATTTGCGCGGGCGCCGCGTCGATGACTTTGACGAGCGACTTTTCGCCGGCGGCCGCATCCATCACCTGGCCAAAGAGCTTGGCCGGCAGATCGAGATAGACGCCGCCGGGGCGACCCGACACGGCGGCGCGGATCGCGCGCGCAAGGCCGATACCGATATCCGCGGCATGCAGCACGCGGAAAGCGGCTTTGCAGAGCGGCTTGGCGATGGCCAGTTGGTCCATCTCCTCGTAATCGCCCTGCTGCAGGTCGACGATCTCGCGCTCCGACGAGCCGGAGATCAGGATCATCGGAAAGCAGTTCGTCGTCGCATGGGCGAGCGCCGTCAGACCGTTCAGGAAGCCGGGCGCCGATACCGTGAGGCAGATACCCGGCCTTTTGGTCAGGAAGCCGGCGATCGCGGCCGCGTTGCCGGCGTTTTGCTCGTGCCGGAAGGAGATGACGCGAATCCCGGCGGCCTGCGCCATGCGGCCGAAGTCCGTGATCGGGATGCCGGGCACGCCGTAGATCGTCTTGACGCCGTTGAGCTTGAGCGCATCGATGACGAGGTGAAAGCCATCCGTCAGCTCCTGCGGCGCGTCGACTTCAGCGGCGGTTGCTTTGTTGCTCTGCGCTATCGCAGACATTCTGTTCCCTCCGGGCAGACCTTTGACGGTACCCTTTCAGATATCATTCTGGAGCGTCAGCCGTGCGACCTGCTCCTGGCGCACGTCGACGACGATCAGCCAAGAAAATCGCCGTGCTTCTCGACATGCGCGTAGAGCCCGAGCGTGTGCTCACGAACCAGCCGCTCGGCTCGATCCGCATCGCGCGCGACAAGGGCCTTGATAATGTTCATGTGGTCGACGATCGACCGCTCGGCGCGGTTGTCCTGGCCGATCGTGATGTTGCGGATGGCCCGCATGTGGATAAAGAGGTTCTCGGTAATGTCGGCGACGAGCTTGTTGCCGCCAAGGCGGATGATCGCCTGGTGGAAAGCGATGTTCGCCTGCGAATATTCCGACAGGTGGTCGGCCGGCCGCTCGTTTTCGAATTCGGCGAACAAGGTCTGCAGATCCTTCAGATCCTTGTCCGAGGCCACCTTGGTCGCGTTCCGCGCCGACATGCTCTCAAGCGCGGCCCAGGTCTCGATCATCTCGAGAATATCGGCTTTCGTCTTCTTCACGACGAAGATGCCGCGCCGCGGGCTGGCGCGGACGAAGCCTTCCTGCTCCAGTAGCGTGATCGCCTCGCGCACCGGCGTGCGGCTGATGGCAAGGTCCTGGGACAGGCGCCGTTCGTCGAAGCGAATCTCACCGGGATAGGAATAAATGTCCATCTCGGTGATTGCCTTCTTCAGCGTTTCATAGGCGAGATGCCGAAACGTCTGGCTCGTATCGATCGGCGCTATCCGCAGCTTTGGAGACGTATCCGACCTGTCCATCTTTGCCCTTCCTTTGCGCGGAAACGGTCGGAAAGTGCCGGATAGCGGCCAATCTCCGCCGACAGGTATATTGTAGACCAGTTTTCCGGACGATCACAAGCCGTGCCGCCCCAACGGCGCGTCGCGACCCCGGAAGGTCTAGTGAGCCATCAGCACAGGCACCGTCATCTTCTCCATGATCCGCCGCGTCACGCCGCCGAAAAGGTCCTCGCGCAGCTTGGTTTGCCCGTAGGCTCCCATCACGAAGACATCGGGACCGTGCTCGGAGCAATAATCGAGGAGCGTCTGACCGATGCCCTCGCGGGACGCGTTCAGCGCGACGTTACGGGCGTCGATGCCGTGCCGCTCGAGGTGCCGAACGATAGCGTCGGCCTGTGCCGGCGGCCGCTTGTCGCCGGCGGCGCGCACCGTGACGACGTCGAGCCGCTTCTTCGTCTCCAGGATTTGCATGGCGTCGGAAAGGGCCCGCGCCGCCTCGCGGCTGCCGTCCCAGCCGACGACGGCATATTCCTGGAACGGGCGCACCTCATAGGCATGCGGCACGATGATAAGCGGACGCCCGGTGCGGAGCACGAGGTCACCTGCGCGGATGGGGCGGGCAGCGTCTCCCGGCGCGGAGAACTGCCCCATCAGCAGGATGTCGTGATAGCGCGCCTGGCGGGCAAGCACGATGTTCGCTTGCCCCTCCTCGGTGATGAACGTCAGGTCGGAGGAAGGGGGCGTCGACGCGGCGCGTCTTCTGAAGCTCGCCTCGATCGATTTTGTGACTTCGATCTCTGCCTTCCGCAACGTCTCCTTGATATCGTCGCTGATCCAGCGCCCGACATCGGCCTCGAAGCGAACCGGATTGGCCGCGTAGATCGCGGTCAGCGTCGCGTCGTATTTGCGGCACATCTGCAATGCGAAATCTACCGCCGCGTCCGCGTTGTCGCTCCCGTTATAAGCAACTGCGAGATCCTTGATCGCCATCGGCATTTCCTCGCGTCGTCATTGTTATCGTCCGGTGCGGATGCGCGGCGGGCTGACTCGTCGCGGCTTGTGATGACCTTGCCGACAGCGTTCAAGCGGCCTTCTCCATCAACGCCTTCCGCATCGTTTCCGCGACCTTGTCGGCGTTGGCCGCGATATGAACGCCGGCCGACCGCAATGCCGTGATCTTGACGTTTGCCTGTCCCTGACCGGGATCCATGAAGGCACCGGCGTGACCCATCCGCCTGCCCGGGGGCGCGTGCCGGCCAGCGACCAGCGCCACGACCGGCTTCCGCCTCGTTTCGGCGCGAAGGAATTCCGCGGCTGCCTCTTCTTCGTTGCCGCCGATCTCGCCGATCACGATGATTCCCGTTGTCTCGCCGTCGTCCATGAACAGGCTCAGGCAGTCGACGAATCCGATCCCGTGCAGGGGATCGGCGCCGATGCCGACCGTGGTCGACTGGCCGAGCCCGGCGGCGCTCGTTTGCGCCACGATCTCGCTCGTCAGCGACGCCGAGCGCGAGACAATTCCGATTGCCCCCGGGCGCGAATCCGCCGTCGACATCACGCCGACCTTGCTCTTGCCGGGAGAAAGCACGCCTTGCGAATTCGGGCCGACGAGCCGGGTGGTCGATCCGTTCAGAGCCGCGCGAACGCGCACCATGTCGAGAACCGGGATGCGTTCGGTCAAGCAGACCACGAGTGGCACGGCGGCCTCTATCGCTTCGACGATCGCGGCGGCGGCGTGCGGCGCCGGCACGAAGATCATGCTGGCGTTGGCGTCCGTCTCTCGCATCGCTTCCGCCATCGTGTCGAAGACCGGAAGCTGCATGTGACGCTTTCCGCCCTTGCCCGGCGTGACGCCGCCGACGACGCGGGTGCCGTATTTTATGGCGAGGTCGGTGTAGAAGGTGCCGGCCCGGCCGGTCATTCCCTGCACGATCAGCCGCGTTCTCTCGTCGACGAGGATCGCCATCAGGCGGTACCCCCTGCGATCTCGACCGCGCGGCGCGCAGCGTCGCCGATTGTTCCGGCGAGGTCATGCGGGATGCGGCGATCGGCCATCGCCCAGCGGGCATGGTCCGCATTCTGTCCGGCGGCGCGAAAGACGATCGGGACTTTGCGTCCCGACCAGCGCATGGCGATCTGGATTGCATCGACGACAGTGTCGCAGCTTGTCATGCCGCCGCCATGGACGTTGACGAGAATGACTTTTACGCGCGTGTCGGCAAGCAGCACGCCGATGCCTTTGGCGATTTGCTGGCTCATCGCAGTGGTGCGGATGTCCATGAAGTTCGCCGGCGTGCCGCCAGCATCACGCAGGATGTCATGCGTGGCGAGCGCCAGACCGGCGCCATTCACGACGACGCCGATATTGCCGTCCATGCGAACGAAATTGAGATCGTGGCGCTGCGCTTCTCGCTCCTGTTCGTCGATCTCGTCATCGTCGCGCAGCTCCTTCAGCTCGGGCTGGCGGAAAAGCGCGTTGTCGTCGACCGCCATCTTCACGTCGAGCGCCATCAACTTGCGCCCTCGATCGGTGACGGATAGCGGGTTGATCTCAAGCAGGCTGAGGTCGAGCTCCACGAAGGTGGTGACCAGCGCGCCGAGAAGCCAACTCGCCTCTTCCGCCAGCGCTCCGCCAAGCCCGAGCGCCTCGGCGAAATCGCGCAAGGCCGCCTCGTCCGGCGCGGCGGTGCCTTGGATCGGCAGCCGGCGCAAGTGCTCCGGCTCGTGCTGCAGAAGCTCTTCGATGTGCTCGCCGCCTTGGCGCGCGCCGAGGAGCACGATTTTCCCCGTGTTGCGGTCAACAAGCACGGCGACGTAAATCTCGCGTTCCGCGTCGATGGCAGCCTCGACGTAAACCCGGTGCACCTTGCGCCCGGCGGCCGAAGTCTGTGCCGTGACCAGCTTCGCTCCGAGCATCCCGGCGGCGATCGTGCGCACCTCATCGGGCGAGCTCGCGAGCTTCACGCCGCCTGCCTCGGCGCGACCGCCGGCCTGTATCTGGGCTTTCACCGCGAAGCGCGGGCCGGGCAGCTCGGTCGCGATCCGCGCGGCCTCGTCGGGCGTCCATGCAACTTGGCCGGCAGGGATGGGCACCCCGCGGCCGGCCAGTATCGTCTTCGCTTGGAACTCGTGAAGGTTCATGCCGCCTTGACCAATCTGCCTTTCTTTACGGGGGCTGCTGCGCTCACAAAGTCGCCGCGGGCCGCCGTGTCTTCAACTTTCCCAGTCCGAACGAGATCAACGGCCAGAACAGCATGAGGATCGCCAAGCCGACGATGCTGCCGACGAGCGGGTTCGACCAGAAAATCGAAAAGTCGCCCTGCGAGCCGATCATCGCCTGCCGGAACGAGCTCTCGGCTCGGCCGCCGAGCACGATCGCCAGCACCATCGGCGCGAGCGGATAGTCGAGCTTCTTGAACACATAGCCGATGATGCCGAACATCACCATGAAGATGAGATCGGCGGGCGCGTTCGATAACGTGTAGGAGCCGATGGCGCAGACCACGATGATGATGGGCGCGATGATCGAGAACGGAATGCGCATGATCGAGGCCCACAGCGGCACTGTGGTCAGCACGACCGCGAGGCCCACGACATTGCCCAGATAGATCGACGCGATCAGGCCCCAGACGAAGTCCTTCTGCTCGACGAAGAGCAGCGGTCCCGGCTGCAAGCCCCAGATCAACAGGCCGCCAAGCAGCACCGCGGCTGTCGGCGATCCGGGAATGCCGAGCGTCAGCATCGGCAGAAGTGCGCTGGTGCCGGCGGCGTGCGCCGCGGTTTCCGGCGCCACCACACCTTCGAGTTGGCCGGTGCCGAACTTGTCGCCGTTCTTGGAGAAGCGCTTGGCCAGGCCATAGCTCATGAACGAGGCCGGCGTCGCACCCCCGGGCGTGACGCCGAGCCAGATACCGACCAAAGTGCCGCGGACAATCGTGACCCAATATTGCGGCAGCTTTTTCCAGGTCTGCCACACGACGAACGGGTTGATCTTGGCGCTTCGACCTTCGAAATGCAGCCCCTTCTCGATCGTCACCAGAATCTCGCCGATCCCAAACAGGCCGATCACCGCAATCAGGAAGTGGAACCCGGTCAGCAGCGTCTCGGTGCCGAAGGTCAGGCGCAAGCCGCCGGTAATCTCGTCGGTGCCGACACTGGCAAAGGCAAATCCGAGCATCATCGCCGAGATGACCTTGAACGGCGATTGCCGGCCCATGCCGACGAAGCTGCAGAAGGTCAGCAGGTAGACGGCGAAGTATTCCGGCGGACCGAAGTCGAGCGCGAAATTGGCAACGACCGGTGCCATGAAGGTAAGCACGATCGTCGCGATCAGTGCGCCGACGAAGGAGGACGAAAGCGAGGCGGTGAGCGCTTCCCCGGCGCGACCCTGCTTTGCCAGCGGGTGACCGTCAAAAGTGGTGGCGACCGACCATGGCTCGCCCGGGATGTTGAACAGTATGGCGCTGATGCAGCCGCCGAAGAGCGCGCCCCAATAGATCGCCGCCAGCATGATGATGGCCGTGGTCTTGGGCATGGAGAAAGTCAGCGGCAGCAGAATGGCGATGCCGTTGGCGCCGCCGACGCCGGGCAGAAACCCGAGCAGCACGCCGAACAGAATGCCGACCACCATGTAGCCCAGATTGAGGGGCGTCAGGAGCACTACGAACCCGTGCAACAATGAAAAGAACGCGTCCAACGAGGCCTCCCCGTTACCCTGGCCGTGCTGCGGCTTTTCTATCGCATTGGCTCATTTGCGTTTCGCGTTGGTCTGCCGTGATTGTTTGTGGTCCCCATGCCCCGGCCGGTTGATTTGAAGCGGCGGCGTCAATAGCCGAGCCAAGCCTCGAACGGCCCTTTCGGCAGCGGCACCAGGAACCAGACTTCGAAGATCAAGAAGAACACGACCGGCACCGCGATCGCGACTGCGAGCGTCTTGTAGATCGAATAGCGGCCATGCCAGATCATGAAGAAACTGATGAACAGGGCCATCGAGATGTAGATTCCGATGTAGATCGCGAGCACGACGAAGATCGTCATCGGAATCACGACCTGCAGCACCATCACGAGCTCGCCACGCGCGATGAAACTGCCGCGAGCGACGCCCGCCGACAGAAGGTTCTGCAGCAGAGTGACGCCGCTCGCGATGAACATGATCAGCGCGACGTAGAACGGGAAGTAGCCGGAATCCGGGCCCACGTCTGGCGCCCAGCCGGCGCCGAGCCTGTAGCTGGAGATCATCACGATCGCAGCGACGAGCATCAGCACCAGGGCGACCGCGATATTCATCGCGCGATTGGAGATGACGCTGTCAATCGGGCCTTCGTTGTCGTGGCCATCATGCATCGCGCGGAACTCGTGCCTTTTCGGACAGGCTATCGCCTCGGCAAAGCGGGGGCGGTATCATGCGATCGACCGCGGGAGCGCCGCATGCCGGCGCCCCCGCATCCCAAACGGGACTACTTGAGGAAGCCGGCCTTCTGCATCAATTGCTGATGGGTGGCGGCCGCATCGGTCAGCCACTTGTGGAAGTCGTCGCCGGTCATGAAGGTCTGGTTGAAGGCGCCGGTCTTCATGAATTCCTTCCACTCGTCCGTCTCCCGCACCTTCTGCAGCAGGCCGACATAGTAGTCGACGACGTCCTGTGGCACGCCCGGCGAAGTCATGACGCCGCGCAGCATGGTGTATTGGACGTCGAGGCCTTGCGACTGGCAAGTCGGAATGTCCTGCCACGACATGTCGCTCGTGACCTTGTCGGGATAGGGCATCGGCGTGCTGTCGAACACGCAAAGCGGCCGCACATTGCCGGCGCGCCAATGCGCGACCTGCTCGATCGGATTGTTGACCGTGGAGTCGATATGGCCGCCGACGAGCTGGGTGGCGACCTCGCCGCCGCCGCTATAGGGCACGTAGGTGAACTTCGCCCCGGTCTTCTGTTCGATCGCGGCGGTGACGATCTGGTCTTCCTGCTTCGAGCCGGTGCCGCCCATCTTCATCTTGCCGTCGGCGCTCTTCACCGCGTCAATATACTCGGAGGGTGTCTTATAGGACGTCCCCGAGTTCACCCAGAGCACGAACTCGTCGAGCGCCATCATGGCGACGGGCGTGTAGTCCTCCCAGGAGAAGGGCGACCCGGTGGCGAGCGGCGTCGTGAATAGGTTGGAGAGCGTGATGATGAGCTTGTAGGGGTCGCCTTTCGCGTTCTTCACATAGAGGAAGCCCTCTGCGCCCGAGCCGCCCTTCTTGCTGATGACGACCATCGAGGTCGGCATCAGATTGTGCTTCTGGATGATGCCCTGGATCAGCTGCGCCATCTGACCGGCGCCCCCGCCAATGCCGGCCGGAACGATGAACTCTACATTCTTCGTCGGTTCCCATGCCGCCGCTGCGCCGGGCACCAGCGCCGCGATCACCGCCAGCATGCTTCCCGCAGCAAGCGAACGCAGCGTTGACTTGAGGGATATGTATCTCATCAAGAGTTCCTCCGATGTTTTCGGTCACTTCGGACCCGGTCCCCCATGCCTCGCCCGAGGATTTGGGGGCCGATGCTTTTTCGTGGCTTGGCACAATACCAAGGCGCCTAGGTATATTGTATGTCAGATACCGGTGTAAACGGTCTTGTCGGCATTGTGCGCCTTCTTGCCGGTGAACCCGCATCAAGCCCCTCATTCTCGCCGTCGGAACGTACGCGCTCGTAGGGCGAGCGTTTCGCCTTGCCTGGAATTACGTATTGTGTATTTGATATACCTTATGGCACGTGCCTATTTGTTGGGCCCTGGCATCCCGCCTGACCAGACTGGCAGCAAATTCGGGTGACGTTATCGGGCCTGAGGTCCCGGAGGCGCGCATCCCGGGGCCGGCGAGGCGAGGCAATCTCTAGGAGAGATATGGGTGTTGGCGCGTGCCGGAAGGCAGGAACCTAAGAGCCCTGTTGACCTGGCAGCCTTCGATTCTCCCGCGAGACGCAGCACGGGCAAAGCTGGCGAACCCGAAGGCACCTAACAATAAGAAAACGCCACTGAAGGTTCCAACTTGGGAGGAAACTCATGAGAAGTCGGTTAGTTCTCTGCCGAATTCGCTTGGCCATGCGCCGGCGGATCAACCTCGCAGTCGCGGCGTATTCGACGCTCGCGCTGTTGGCAGCGGCTCTCGCATTTGGTGTCGGCACCGCAAGAGCCGAAGATGCGCTCCAACAGGCGTCCGCCGCTTTCGTCACGGCCAATGTCAAGCCTTGGATCGGCGACCCAACTGATCGTCGATGCGGTCAATGCACAGAACGTTGAGACTGCAAAACTGAAGCAACAGGAGATCGACCAGCAAGACATCGGCTGGCTCAACAGGACCGACAAGGCCCTGATCGAATTCAAGAATGAACAATGCCCTGTCGACCTTCCTCACCGCAAAGAAAGCCGCTCTCGGGCCGGCTATTCTTGAATTCTTCGTCTTCGACAACAAGGGTCTCAACGTCGGCGAGACCGACCTGACGACCGACTATGTGCAGGGCGACGAGGCCAAATACTGGAAGACTTATGGCGAGGGGCCGGACGCGATGTTCGTCGACGACGTCGGTCCCGACGGCGGGCTGCCCGACGTCTGCCAGGTCAGCCTCACGATCAAGGACCCCGCGACGGGCAAGGCCATCGGAGCGATGACAATCGGCATCGACACCGATCACCTTCCCAAGTGAGCACTTCGATGGCGCTCTGCTGAAACTGCGCTCACACAGTCCCGGCGCAACAAACCGCGTCGGGGCTGCCAGAGTTTTGCTATCAGCGTGATCAGCCCGACGTCGGTGTCGACAAGGGCGCCGAAGATCGAGAGCGGCACCGTCGGCATGATGATGAGCGGGTCGCGACCTACTCTCCGGGCAGGAGGCGGCAGTCGGAAGCGCACTCCATTGCGGCGCCGAGGCGCGCGGTGCGGCTACTCCGCCGGCTGATGCCGCAGGTCGTCGCCGAGAGCGACCTCACTTTCCGCGACCACATCGCGGCGGGCGATGAAGGTGTAGAACATCGGCAGCACGAAAAGCGTGAAGAGCGTGCCGATCGCCATGCCGGCGGCGATGACGAGGCCGATCGAGAAGCGCGCTTTGGCGCCGGCGCCTGACGCGATGATGAGCGGCAGCACGCCCATGACCATCGCCGCCGTCGTCATCAGGATCGGGCGAAGCCTGACGCGCGCCGCTTCGACGATCGCCTGCCGCTTCGGCAGCCCGGCGGCGCGCTGCTGATTGGCGAATTGCACCATCAGGATGCCGTGCTTCGTGATCAGACCGATCAGTGTGATCAGCCCGACCTCGGTGTAGATGTTCAAGGTCGAGAAGCCGAGATTGAGCGGCACAAGCGCGCCGAAGATCGAGAGCGGCACTGTCAGCATGATGATGAGCGGGTCGCGAAAGCTTTCGAACTGCGCCGCGAGCACCAGATAGATGATGATAATGGCGAGCCCGAAGGCGACCAGCGTCGTGTTGCCTTCCTTGACCTCAAGGCGCGACTGCCCGGCGAAATCCTCAAAGAAGCCCGCCGGCATGACCTCGTTCCCGATCTGGCGGAGCGTGGCGAGCGCATCGCCCGTCGCCTCGCCCGGTATGGGCAGGCCGGAGATCGTTGCCGAGTTCAGCTGGTTGAACTGCTCGATCGCGACCGGCGAGGCCTGGGTTTCGATGCGGGTCACGGCGGAGAGCGGAACCATGCCGCCGGAGGCGCTCCTGACGTAGTATTTTCCGAGATCCTCGGGATTGAAGCGCGCCTTCTGCGCCACCTGCGTGATCACGTCGTAGCTGCGGCTCTCGCGGTCGAACTTCGAGACCGAGCCGCCGCCGACAAGCGCCGTCAGCGTCGTGCCGATGTCGCTCACCGGCACGCCGAGCGTGGCGGCGCGGTCGCGGTCGATGATGACGCGCGCCTGCGGCTGCGTGAAGGAGAGCGAATCCTGAACAACGATGAAGCGCCCACTCTTCTGCGCGCGGTCCTTGATCTCCTCGGCAACCTGGTAGACCTGCTCAGCGCTGCCGGTGGAGCGAATGACATATTGCACGGGAAGGCCGCCGCCGGTGCCCGGCAGGGTGGGCGGGGCAAAGACGAAGGCCTGCACGCCAGCTACGCCATTCAGCTTGTTTTGAACCTCCTGCTGGATCTGCGCCTGGCTCCGCGAGCGCTCGCCCCACGGGGTCAGCCCGAAACCCGCAAAAGCGCTATTCGTGCCGCCGAACCCGACGACGGAGAAGCGCACGTTGACCTCCGGTATGTCCTTCGTCCGGTTCACCGCGTCGTTCACATACATTTCGGTGTAGTCGGACGTCGCATAGGACGGCGCGTTGACGATGGAGAACATGAAGCCGATGTCTTCTTCCGGCGCGAGCTCGGTCGAGGTGTTGAGGAAGAGCATGACAAGGGTGACGGAAAGCGCGACGACGATCATCAGCGTGACCGGCCGGTAATTGAGCGTCGCGGAGACGCGCCGGCCGTACCAGGCGCTGACCCGCGCGAACGTGCGGTCGACGATATCCTGGAAGCGACTCGTGCCGGCGCTGTGCGGCTTCAACACACGGCCGGCGAGCATCGGCGAGAGCGTCACGGCGATGAAGCCGGAAATGACCACGGCGCCGGCGAGCGTAACGGCGAATTCGCGGAAGAGCGCGCCGGTCAGACCTTGCGTGAAGGCGATCGGCGAATAGACCGCGGCAAGCGTGATGGTCATCGCGATAATCGCCGCAAAAATCTCGCGCATGCCGGCTATCGCCGCATTGATCGGGCGCTCGCCGCGTTCGAGATGCCGATGGATGTTCTCCACCACCACGATGGCGTCGTCGACGACGAGGCCGATCGCCAGCACCATCGCGAGCAGCGTCAGGAGATTGATGGAGTAGTTCATCGCGAAAAGGATGAAGCAGACGCCGACGAGCGAGAGCGGGATCGTGACGATCGGCACGAGAACGGAGCGGAACGAGCCGAGAAAGAGAAGGATGATCAAAACGACGATGATCACCGCCTCGGCGATTGTCTTGAACACCTCCTGGATGGATGCGCTGATATTGCGCGTCGCGTCGTAGACGAGCTCGAGCTTCATGCCGGGCGGGAGCTCGCTTTGGATCTGCGGCAGCTGGGTCTTCAGCGCCGCCGAGGTATCGAGCGGGTTGGCGTCCGGCGCGGCGAATATTCCGAGAAAGGTGCCTTGCTGCTGGTTGAAGGACACGCGGACGTCGGTGCTCTTGGCGCCGTACTCGATGTTCGCCACGTCGCGCAGCCGGACGATGTCGTCGCCCTTCGTCCTCACCGGAAGATTGCCGAACGATTCCGGCGTCTGCAGCGTCGTCTCTGTCTGGATGGCGTAGGCGACGAAGGTATTTTCGGTCTTTCCGGGCGCGGAGAGGAAGTTCGACGCGCGGATCGCGGTTAGCACGTCGGAGGCGGTGACGCCGCGGGCGGCGAGGCGCACCGGATCGAGCCAGACGCGCATGGCGAAGTCGCGGCCGCCGAGGATCTGCACCTCGCCGACGCCTTCGACGGTCGCAAATCGCGGCTGGATGACCTGCGTCAGGTATTCCGTCACCTGCTCGGAATTCATGGTCGTCGAGCGGACGGCGAGATACATCAGCGCGAAATTCTGGCCGGTGCCCTTCTCCACGATCGGGTCGTCGGCATCGCTCGGCAGCTGCCCGCGCACCTGCTGCACCTTGGAGAGGACGTCGACCAGAGCCTGGTTGGGATCGGTGTTGAGGAGCATGTTCACGCTGACCGTCGAGGAGCCCTGCGTGCTCTTCGAGGTGACGTAGTCGACATTGTCGACGCCGAGCACCGCCTTCACGAGCGGCGTGGTGATGAAGCCCTGCATCAGCTCGGCGCTGGCGCCGGCATAGGTGGTAGTGACGGTCACCACCGATTCCTTCACCTCGGGATATTCGCGGATCGTCATCCGCGTGAATCCCTCGATGCCGAGGAGCAGGATCAGAACGGCGCAGACGGTCGTGAGGACCGGTCGCCGAATGAAGATCTCGGAAAAATTCACGACTTACCGTCTCCGGGGCCGAGGGCGGTCGTCGCCGGATTGACGTCGTTGTCGATTTTCACCGGCTTGTTGTTGGCAAGCTTGTTCTGCCCGGAGGTGACGACCGTCTGACCCGGCGACAGGCCGGAGGCAATCTCGACCAGATCGCCCTGGCGGCGGCCAGCCTTCACGAAAACCTGCTTGGCCACGAGATTGTCGCCGCCTGCCGAAGCCGCGCTCCCGGCCGGCAGCGTCTGCCGGAGCGTTGAGTCGCTGCTTCCAGATTGCCCGGCCGACTGCTGGGCGGGCGCGGGATCGGTCGCGGACTCGACGACGTAGACGTAGTCGCCGTAAAGGCTCGTTATGACCGCCGTCTGCGGTAACGCCACGATATTGGCGACGGGCGGCAGCTCGACGCGCACGCGCAGGAACTGCCCGGGCTTCAGGGCGTCGTCCGGGTTCTGCAACTCCGCCCTGACCGAAACGAGGCGCATCGAAGGATCGACCTTCGGATCGATGCCGATGATGCGGCCGCTATAGGGGAAGGCGTCTTCGCTCAGTGCAAAGGTCACCTTCTGGCCGAGCTTCATCTGGTCCATCTGCTGCTCGGGCACGGTGAAGTCGACCCGCATCGTGTCGAGCTGCTGCAAGGTGCCGATCACCGTTCCGATCTGGAGATATTGTCCGACGTCGATTTGCGGTATGCCCAGGATGCCGGCGAACGGCGCCTTGATGGACTTTTGATCGAGCACCGCCTGGATCTTCGCAAGCGCCGACTGGGAGCTCGCGAGCGCGCTCTCGGCGTCCTGCAGGGTCGCCTGCGAGTTCACACCGGTCGCGCGGAGCTGCTTCGCGCGCGCAAGCTGCGACTGGTCACGCTCGAGAGCCACTTCGGCCGCATCGAGGTCGGCGCGCTCCACCGAATCATCGATCTGCACGAGGAGCTGGCCCTTGTCGACGTGCTGATTGGCCTTGAACTCGATCGACTTCACGACGCCGGCGGTCTGCGTCGCCACATCGACACCCTGAATCGCGGAGGCTGTGCCGATCGCGTCGATCACCGGCGTCCATGTCGTCGGCTCGACCTTGGTAGTGGAGATCGTCACCGGGGCAACCGGCAAGTGGGCGAAGAACTGGCCGATCATATGCTTGCGGAACAGGTCGAAGCCGATCGAGTCCCGCCGCAAATGACCACAACAAGAACCAAAGCGATCACGAAACGCTTGATCATGGCTTCACCGATTATTCCGAGGGGCCGCGGGGCGGCGAGGCGCTCGGCCCCACCAAACGGCGATTTCCGGGGCAGCCTCCGCCGCCCTGACCTTGAGGGCAGCCCCTATATCGTAAGGTGGGCAAGATTGCCAGTCAGGACATGGAAACCCGCTTGTTCCGTGGCGATTCGGCGACATCCGGCCCGCGGGCGCGCTCTCGATCCGTCGATGTGGCGCTGGCGCGGCCTGCTTCCGGAGACTGCGGCCTAGCGCCACTTTGGCTTGGGCCGGCGGCCTGATACCGTTTGCGCCCGTCGATTTACATCTTTCCGGCCGGACATTCTGGATGACGCTTGAATTCACCTGCATCGCCGACGTGCGGGGCGGGGTCGCCGAAAGCCCGCTCTATGACGAGCGGACGCAGCGTCTCTATTTTGTCGATATTCCCGGCTGCAAGCTCTACGCGGTCAAGCTCCAATCAGGTGAACTCGCCTCCTGGACTTTCGAAAGCGAAGTCGCCTCGCTCGGGCTGACCGCTTCCGGCGCGCTCGTCGTCGCGCTGCGCGACAGCGTCATCCGCTTCGATCCGGCAAGCGCGGCGCGTACGGAAATCTGCCGCATCGAGGCGGATCGGCCGGAAACGCGCCTGAACGACGGGAGAGTCGGCCCCGACGGCGCCTTCTGGGTCGGCAGCATGGACGACCGCCCCGACAAGCAGCCGATCGGCATTCTCTACCGGGTCGATCCCTCCGGCCGAGTGGAGCGCAAGGTGGAAGGGCTCCTGATCACGAACGGCCTTGCCTGGACGGCGGACGGCGAAGCCATGTTCCACGCCGATTCGCGCGGGCCGTGGATCGATCGCTGGGCCTTCGACCGGCGGACAGGCGAGATTTCCGGCCGTGCGCGCTTCGCGACGCTCGACAACGCCACCGGCCGGCCTGATGGCGGAAGCTGCGACGCGGAAGGGTATTACTGGAGCGCCGGCGTCTCCGCCGGCCGGCTCAACCGCTTCGCGCCGGACGGCGCCATCGTCGCTGCGTACGAGCTGCCCGTCCCGGCCCCGACGATGCCCTGTTTCGGCGGGCCCGATTTTCGCACGCTCTTTCTGACGAGCCTTCGCGAAGGGCGACCCGCCGAGCTCATCGCCGGCGCGCCGCTCTCGGGCAGTCTTCTTGCGGCGCCGGCGCCCGTCGCCGGTTTCCCATCCTGGCGGTTCCTTGATATCTGAGGGAATGGAAGACGCAGACGCTCGGGCATCGCTTGCACGCATGATCGCCGCGGGGGCGGGCCGCGCCCCTGCCGACCTCGTGATCCGCGAAGTCGACCTCCTCGACGTCATCACGGGAGCGGTGACCCGGAGCGACGTTGCAATTGTCGGCAGCCGCATCGTCGGCACGGACAATCGTTACGAGGGGCCGCGCTACGAGGGGAAGCGCGAGATCGATGGGCGCGGGCTTTCCTGCGTACCGGGTTTCATCGACACCCATCTTCATGTCGAGTCCTCGCTCGTCACGCCGCTTGAGTTCGACCGGTGCGTTCTGCCGCACGGCGTCACGACAGCGATTTGCGATCCGCATGAGATCGCCAACGTGCTCGGGCTCGCCGGCATCCGCTATTTCCTCGCGGCGGCGGAGCGCACCGTCATGGACCTCCGCGTGCAGCTCTCGTCCTGCGTCCCGGCGACGTTGTTCGAAACGTCGGGCGCGTCGCTTTCTTCCGCCGACCTCGTATCGCTCCGTGACCACCGCCAAGTGATCGGGCTCGCGGAGTTCATGAACTTTCCCGGCGTGCTCGCCTTGGACCCGGCGATCGTCGACAAGCTCGCCGCCTTCCAGGATCGCCACATCGACGGCCATGCGCCTCTCCTCTCGGGCCGCGACCTGAACGGCTATCTCGCCGCGCGCATCAGAACCGACCACGAGGCGACGACCGCCGAGGAAGCGCGCGAGAAGCTCGCCAAGGGCATGACGATCCTGATCCGTGAAGGCTCGGTGTCGAAGGATCTTCACGCGCTCGCCGAGGTGCTCGACGTAGATACCGACTCGTTCATGGCGCTTTGCACCGACGACCGGAATCCGCTCGACATCGGCGAGGAAGGCCATCTCGACTTCATGATCCGCACGTTGATCGCGCTCGGGCGGCCGCTCCACGCGGTCTATCGCGCTGCGAGCTGGTCGGGGGCGAACGCCTTCGGGCTCCGCGACCGCGGGCTTGTGGCGCCCGGTTGGCGCGCCGATCTCGTGCTTCTCGACAGCCTCGAGGAATGCCGGGTGCATGCCGTGATCGCGGGCGGGCGGTGCGTGGAGAATTCGCTCTTCGAGGCACGCGAGCCGCTCGACCCGGTCGGACTCGACAGCGTCAAGCGCGCTCCCGTGAGCGCGGCGGATTTCCGTGTGCCGGCGGGTCGGAACCGGATGCCGGTGATCGGGGTCACCGCCGGAAAGATCATCACCGAGCGCCTCGATCTCGACATGGAGGCGGAGGACGGCGAAGTGCGCCGCCGACCTTTCGCAGGACGCGATCAAGGTCGCGGTCGTTTCCCGGCATGGCAAGAACGCCAATATCGGTCGCGGCTTCGTGCACGGCTTCGGCCTGAAGGAAGGCGCGATCGCCGCGTCGGTCGGGCATGACAGCCACAACATCACGGTGGTCGGCGTCGACGATTTCGCCATGGCGAACGCCGTCAACCGCATCATCGCGCTAAAGGGCGGGCTCGTCGTCGCCGCAGGCGACAGAATCCGCGCCGAGCTGGCACTTCCCGTCGCCGGACTGATGAGCCTTGAGCCGTTCGAGGCGGTCCGTGAGAAACTCATCGATCTCCGCGCCGCGGCACGGGCGCTCGGCTGCACGCTGCCGGAGCCTTTCCTGCAGGTTGCCTTTCTGCCGCTCCCGGTCATCCCGCATCTGAAGATCACCGACTACGGGCTCTTCGACGTCGACCGTTTCAAGCTGGTCGAGGTGTAAGAGACGTCGCGAAGTGGCGGCGGAGCAGTGCGACCGTGATGGCGAGGCCCGGAAGCGCCAGCAGGATCGCGGCCGAGAGCGATACCCCCATCGCCGAAAGAGCGGCGGCGATCAGGCAGGCGCTCATGCAACCGAGGTCCCAGCCGCCTTCGGCTGCGATTTGGAAGCGCATCGGGCATGGCGACGCCTTGGCGAGATTGTAGGTCGCAGCCCCGAGCGCCGGCAGCATCAGCGGCCACACGAACGCACCGAGCGCGTTCGCCGCAACTGCGAGCCATGGCGATCCGACGCTCGCGGCACGGAGAAGTACGATCGCGGCCGTTGCCCCATAAGCGATGCCGACCGCGCGCCGCGCATGCCCGCGGTCGATGTGGCGCCCGAGAAAGAGCCCGAGCGCGGCGCCGACGAGCGCGGCGAGCGCCATCGCCCCGCCATAGGCTGGAATGTTCTTTCCGAGCGATACGAAGAGCGCGATCTGCCAGACCAGGATGAACCAGGCGTCGAACCAGCCGTCGGTCGCGTAGAGGATCGCGCCGAGCCGCGCTGCGCGGAGGGCGCCGGGCGCGGCGGCCTTGACCGCGACATTAGGTACGCCGAGGAGCGGCAGGGCGGCGAGCGCCTGCACGATGCCGACGGCGGCGAACATCGGGCGCGGGCCGAAGGTCACGAGCGCCCAGGCGCCGAGGAGCGGCGCGATGATCCCGGCAACGGCGACCAGCGTCTCGCGCGCGCTGATCTGATGGCCGCGGTGCTCGGCGTCGCCGATAGCGGCGAAATAGGCGTTGTAGCAGGGCCAGTAGAGTATCTCGCCCACCGCAACGACGATGCAGAGCGCCAGAAGTGCCGCGTCGATGCCGTGCACTGCGGCGAGGATCGGATATTGCAGCGCGAGGATCAGCGTGCCGGCGATCACCACGGGCTTCAGGCCCCAACGCTTCGGCAGCGGCAGGATGAGGGGCCTCAGCATGAAGCGCACGGCAAGGATAGCCGTCTGCGCGCCGAGCGCAGCCGGGACCGAGACGCCGGTGCTGAGCAGGAAGACCAGGAAGAAGATGCCGCCGCCGGCCTGAGCGAGGGCCTGGACGCCAGTATGCAGATTGACGCGATTGACCGCGTCATTGCTCAGGAATGCCATGGAGTGCCGTCAAAGGATCGTGACTGAGGGATGCGGCCCCTTGGTTAAGGGCCGGACGGGCGCTGCGGCCTTGCCGCCTTAGATGACGTCCTTTCGCATCGTGTCGATCCCTTGTTCGACGCCGGTCGTCATGCCGGAAAATGCGCCGATTGACAACCGCCTTACACCCCTCCGCTCAAGTGCCGCGCGCGGCGAAGATCGGGGAACCAGCGCGCCCATAGCGCCGCGATCGCGAGCGTCCCGAGCCCGCCGATCACGACCGCCGGGACCGCCCCGAAGATCCACGCGGAAACCCCGGCGCGGAATTCTCCAAGCTCGTTCGAAGCGCCGATGAAGACCATGTTGACGGCGTTGACGCGTCCGCGCACGTGGTCCGGCGTCCACAACTGGATCAGCGTTTCGCGGATATAGACGCTCACCATGTCGGCGCCGCCCATGACGAAGAGAGCCAGGACCGAGAGCCACAGCGTCGTCGATACACCGAAGGCGATAGTGAACAACCCGAAGACGCCGACAAAGGTCAGCATCATGATGCCGGCGTGGTCGCGGATCGTATGCGTCGTGAGATAGAGCGACACGGCGATTGCGCCGACGGCCTGCGAGGCGCGCAACATTCCAAGGCCGCTCGCCTCGACATGCAGAATGTCGCGCGCGTAGACGGGGAGAAGCGCGGTGGCGCCGCCGAGAAGCACGGCGAAGAGGTCGAGCGAGATCGCGCCGAGCACGATCTTCGCGTGCCAGATGTAGCGGAAGCCGGCGACGATCGTCTCCCAGCTTGCCGGTTGCCGCGTCGTGCGTTGTCCATGCCGCGGCACGAAGAGGATGATGATTGCGGCTATCAGAAGAAGCGCCAGCGTGCTGCCATAGGCGAAGAGCGGGTCTAGGTCATAGAGCAGGCCGCCCACCACCGGCCCGCAGATCGTGGCTATCTGCCAGCCGGCGGAATTGAGCGCGATCGCGTTGCCGAGGAGTTCGGGAGGGACGAGGTTCGGGAAGAGCGATTGCTGCGCCGGATTGAAGAAGGCGCGCGCGGTGCCGAACCCGGCAAGGATCACGAAGACCAGCCCGATGTCGCGCGTGCCGCTCAAGGTGAAGGCAAGAAGCGCGGCGGCGCAGGAGGCCTCAAGCGTGAGGCAGATCGCCATGATGGTGCGGCGCCGGTATCGGTCGGCGGCGACGCCTGTGACAAGCACCAAAAGCAGCGCCGGCAGAAATTGCGAGAGCCCGACGAAGCCGAGATCGAGCGGGTTGCGGGTGACGTCGTAGACCTGCCAACCGACCGCCACGGTCTGAATCTGAACTGCAAAGCCGGCGAGCGTCCGCACCGTCCAGAAGCGCATGAAGGCCGCGTTCTTGAACGCGGCCCAGCGTGCGTTGGAATTGGCGGATTGTGAATCGGCAGTCATCGCAGCCCCGGCGCGCGACCAGCTGGCCCCGGGCCGGGCTCGCGAGGAACGCGCGCCGACCCATACGTGGCTCGCTCACGCGTTTCAACGCTTGGGGACACTATTGCGAAGGCTTCGCCGGTTTCGCGGCGACCATCATGTAATTGACGTCCATATCGCTTGAACGCGACCAGCGGTCGAAGAGCGGATTATAGCCGACACCCGTGCGATCGACGCTCGAGAGTCCGGCCGTCAGAAGCGCAGCCTCGATCTCGTCGGGGCGGACGAGCTTCGAATATTCGTGCGTGCCGCGCGGCAGCCAGCGCAGCACATATTCGGCGCCGACGATCGCCAGCGCGAAGGCCTTCGGCGTCCGGTTGATGGTGGCGAGGAAGAGCAGTCCGCCGGGCTTCATCAGCGCCGCGCAGGCAGCAATGAAGGCGCCGACGTCGGGCACGTGCTCGACCACTTCCATGGCGAGAACCATGTCGAAGCGCTCTCCGCCGTCGGCAAGCGCCTCCGCCGTCGTCGCGCGGTAGTCGATGGCAAGATCGCCTTCAGCGGCGTGGAGGCGCGCGACCTCGATGTTCGTCGGCGACGGGTCGACGCCGACCGCGGCGGCGCCCATCCGCGTCATCGGCTCGGTCAGGATGCCGCCGCCGCAGCCGATGTCGAGGAGGCGGAGGCCGGAGAGCGGTCGCCCCATCTTCGGGTCGCGGCCGAAATGGGCGACGGCCGTGTCGCGGATATAGGCAAGGCGTACCGGATTGAACTTGTGGAGCGGGCGGAACTTTCCGCCCGGGTCCCACCATTCCGTCGCCATCCGCTCGAACTTGGCGATTTCGGCGGGGTCGACCGTCTGGTCCGGTCGAAGCGGGCATCGTCGGGCTCAGGGCTTGGCCATCGCGTCGACCAGGCGCGCGAAGTTGTCGATGAAGGTGGTCAGGAACTTGATCGCCGATTCGTCCTTGATTGCTCCGGTTGCGTCGAAGAGCTCGTCCTTGAAGTTGAAATAGACCTCCGGATTGCCGAGAATCGCGGCGAGATGGGAGCGCAGGACCGTCAGCAGATGCTGCTGCGCGATCGCAGTCGAGATGGCGCCGCGCGAGGCGCCGGTGATTGCGCCCACCTTGCCTCTCAGCACGCTTTTGCCGTTTGGCCGCGTCGCCCAGTCGATCGCGTTCTTCATGGCGGCGGGGACCGAGCGGTTGTGCTCCGGCGTCACGAAAAGCACCGCGTCGGCAGCCTCGATCTCGCCCTTGAAGCGGACGACCTCCGGCGGCGGATCGGCCTCGTTGTCCTGGTTGAAGAGCGGAAGGTCGTCGATCCGCAGGATTTCCAGGTCGAGCTTTCCCCGGGCGAGCTTCTTCAGCGCCTCGGCGAATTTCCGGTTGATCGAATCCTTGCGAATGCTCCCGACGATCACCGCCACCTTATGCATCAATGACCCCCCAATCGTTCGCGCGCCCGGCTGCCCTTCCGTTCATTTGGCGTGCCCGGCACGGATAGGCAATCCTTTGCCTTCCTCCTCGGTTCGGGGCGGCGGCAGTTGCCGGCCGCCGCGGAAGCCGATAAAGAGCCGCGATCGGCGAAATCGCCGATGCTCCCGGCATTTGGCATGGCGGAACCGGCTTTTCCGGCGCGCCTCACGGAATTTTCACGGCATGGTCCGGCTTGTCATGAAGTTCGGCGGAACGTCCGTCGCCGATATCGACCGCATCCGCAACGTCGCGCGGCACGTGAAGCGCGAGGTCGATAGCGGCAATGCGGTGGCGGTCGTCGTCTCGGCCATGGCGGGGGAGACGAACAGGCTCGTCGCGCTCTGCCGCGGCGCGTCGATCCTGCACGACGCGCGTGAATATGACGCCGTCGTCTCATCCGGGGAGCAGGTGACGGCCGGTCTCCTTTCGATCGCGCTCCAGAACATGGGCGTGAACGCGCGCTCCTGGCTCGGCTGGCAAATCCCGATAAGCACCGATTCGACGCACGGTTCGGCGCGCATCACCGATATCCGCGCCGATATCCTGCTTGAGCGCCTGGCGCAGGGCCAGGTGGCGGTGATCGCCGGTTTCCAGGGGCTTGCGCCCGACAACCGTCTGGCGACGCTCGGACGCGGCGGCTCGGATACCAGCGCGGTCGCCGTCGCGGCGGCAATCGGTGCGGAACGCTGCGACATCTATACCGACGTCGACGGGGTCTATACGACCGACCCGCGTATCGTGCCGGCGGCGCGGCGGCTCGATAAGGTGGCTTTCGAGGAAATGCTCGAAATGGCATCGCTCGGCTCGAAGGTGCTGCAGGTGCGCTCCGTCGAGCTTGCCATGGTGCATGGGGTCAGGGTCTTCGTGCGTTCCTCGTTCGAGGACCCCGAAACGGTCACGGCCGAGCCGAACGGCACACTTATTTGCGACGAGGAAGAGATCGTGGAAAAGCAGCTTGTTACCGGCATTGCCTATTCGAAGGACGAAGCCAAGATCACGCTGCGCGGCGTTTTGGACAAGCCCGGCGTCGCCGCGGCGGTATTCGGGCCGCTCTCCGAATCCGGCATCAATGTCGACATGATCGTGCAGAACGTATCGGAGGATGGCCGCACCACCGACATCACCTTCACCGTGCCGACCGCCGATTTCGAGCGCTCGATGGCCAAAATCGAGGGGCTGAAGGGCGAGATCGTGATGGAGAAGGTGTCCGGCTCGAGCGACGTTGCCAAGGTCTCGGTGATCGGGATCGGCATGCGCAGCCACGCCGGCGTCGCCGCCGAGGCGTTCAAGGCGCTCGCCGCGCGCGGCATCAACATCCAGCTCATCACCACGTCGGAGATCAAGATCTCGATCCTGATCGACGCGGCCTATACCGAGCTTGCGGTCCGCACGCTCCATTCAATATACGAACTCGACAAGACGTAGGGTTGCAGGGCGCGGCGGGGTTGCGCCCGGCGGTGGCCCCGGCCACTTCGCGGGAGCCTCTGCGGACCCGGAAGCCTGTTATTATGGTGGCGCCGGAAATCGGAGGCGGTGGCAAGAATCGGCGCCGCACCGCTAGGAGGACAGCTTGGCACCAACCCGGGGGGCGCTCGCCGGGCCGCGCGTGCTCTTGCGGAAACTCCGCGAGGTCATGGCGGAGCCGATCGGCGCCCAGCAGCGGCTCGACAAGATCGTCAGGCTTATCGCGTCCAACATGGTCGCGGAGGTCTGCTCCGTCTATGTACTGCGCGCCGACAACGTGCTCGAGCTTTACGCGACCGAGGGCCTGAAGGCCGGCGCTGTCCACCATGCCTCTCTTCAGGTCGGGCGCGGCCTCGTCGGCCTGATCGCCGCCGAAGCGCGGCCGTTGAATCTCCCCGACGCCCAATCGCATCCAGCCTTCGCCTACCTGCCTGAGACGGGCGAGGAGATCTATCATTCCTTCCTCGGCGTCCCGGTGCTCAGGGCCGGCCGCACGCTTGGCGTGCTCGTCGTGCAGAACCGCTCCTACCGCACCTATGCGGAGGAGGAAATCGAAGCGCTGCAAACGACGGCGATGGTGCTCGCGGAGATGTTTGCCTCCGGCGAGATGGAAGATCTGACGATTCCTGGCGCCGACCTCGATGTGAACCGTCCGGTGCATTTCAAGGGCGTCGCATTCGCCGAAGGAATCGCGCTCGGCCATGTCGTGCTGCACGAGCCGCGTGTCGTCGTCACCGAGCTTATCGCGGAGGACGCTGAGCACGAGCTTCGCCGCCTCGATGCGGCGATGGCGAGCCTCAGGCTCTCCGTCGACGATCTTCTTGCGCGCGGCGCCGAGGTCGGGGCGGGCGAGCACCGTGACATCCTCGAAGCCTACAAGATGTTCGCGGAGGACCGCGGCTGGACGCGGCGGCTGCAGGAGGCGATCGGCAACGGGCTGACCGCCGAGGCGGCGGTCGAGCGCGTGCAGAACGATACGCGCGCGCAGATGGCGCGACAGACGGATCCGTTCTTGCGCGACCGCCTGCACGATTTCGACGACCTCGCGAACCGGCTGCTGCGCGAGCTGATGGGGCGCCCGCACGGGCCATTCGCGTCCGATTTGCCGGAAGACGCGATCGTCGTCGCCCGCAACATGGGACCGGCGGAGCTTCTCGACTACGAGCGCGAGCGGCTGCGCGGGCTCGTCCTCGAAGAAGTCGGGCCGACGAGCCACGTGGCGATCGTCGCGCGCGCCCTCAACATTGCCACCGTCGGCCAGCTCGAAGACGTCGTGTCGCTCGCCGAGGCGGGCGACGCGATCATCGTCGACGGCGATACGGGCGAGGTGCATCTAAGACCTCCCGCCGACATCGAGACCGCTTATGCCGACAAGGCCCGCTTCCGCGCCCGCCGACAGGAACAGTACCGGCTGACGCGGCATGAGCCCTCCGTCACCCGCGATGGGGTGGAGATCGCGCTGCAGATCAATGCCGGGCTCGTCATGGACATGCCGCGACTGGAGGAATCCGGCGCCGCCGGCGTCGGCCTCTTCCGCACCGAGCTGCAGTTCATGCTGGTGCCGAATTTTCCGCGGCTTTCGGAGCAGGAGGCCTTCTACCGGCAGGTGCTCGACGCGGCGAACGGCAAGCCCGTGACCTTCCGCTCGCTCGATGTCGGGGGCGACAAGGTGCTGCCCTATTTCCGCCAGCAGAAGGAAGAGAATCCGGCGATGGGCTGGCGGGCGATCCGGCTCGGACTCGACCGGCCGGCGCTTCTGAAGACGCAGGCGCGCGCGCTGCTCAAGGCGGCGGCGGGGCGCGAGCTCAGGCTGATGTTCCCGATGATCACCGAGGTCGTCGAGTTCGAGCGCGCCAAGGCGATCGTGACGCGCGAGCAGAATCATCTTGCGCGCCACGGCCATGCCGGTCCGAAGCGCCTGGTGCTCGGAACGATGGTCGAAGTGCCGTCGCTCCTCTTCCAGCTCGACGAGCTTTTCCGTGCCGTCGACTTTGCCTCGGTCGGCTCGAACGATCTGATGCAGTTCTTGATGGCGAGCGACCGCTCGAATACGCGCCTTGCCGGACGCTTCGATCCGCTCAACCCGGCGTTCCTGCGCGCGCTCCGCGCAATCGCCCGCGCCGCAGAGGCGGCGGGAAAGCCGCTCGCGCTCTGCGGCGAACTCGCCGGCCGGCCGATCGACGCGATCGCGCTTGCGGCGATCGGCTTCCGCTCGCTCTCCATGGCGTCGGCGGCGATCGGGCCGGTCAAGTCGGCAATGCGCGCGGTCGAGCTGAAGCCCATCAGTGAGCGCATCAACGCGCTGATCGACGAGGGCGCCTCGGCCTCCGAGATTCGCGGCGAGCTCGTCGCCTTCGCCGAGACGCAGAGAGTGCCCGTCTAAATCCATGCCCGCCGCCATACCGCAGGAGCGTCTCCGCTCGCTCATCCGTCGCCACGAGACCGTCGCGGCGATGCTTTCGGCCGGGCAACAGGGGAAGGACTACGTGCGGCTGTCGCGCGAGTTCGCCGAACTCGATCCGGTAGCGGAAATGGCGCGCGCGCTGGAAGCCGCGGAGCGCGAGCTTGCGGACGCCGAGGCGCTCGTCGCCGATCCCGCCACCGACCGCGAGATGCGCGCGCTCGCCGAGGACGAGAGGTTGACGCTGAGGGACAAGGTCGAAGCTCTCCAGAGCGATCTCCGCGTCCTCCTCATTCCGCGCGACGCGGCCGACGACCGCAGCGCCATCCTGGAGGTGCGGGCGGGGACGGGCGGCGACGAGGCGGCGCTCTTCGCCGGCGATCTCTTCCGCATGTACGAGCGCTATGCCGCGCTGCACGGCTGGAAGATCGAGGTGCTGTCGGCGAGCGACGGCGAGGTCGGAGGTTTTCGCGAAATCATCGCCGCGGTGCGCGGCGCCGGAGTCTACCGGCGGCTCAAGTTCGAATCGGGCGTGCACCGCGTGCAGCGCGTGCCGGACACGGAGGCGAGCGGCCGCATCCACACTTCGGCTGCGACGGTCGCCGTGCTGCCGGAGGCCGAGGAGGTCGACATCGAGATCAAGCCGGAGGACCTCCGCCTCGATACGACGCGCGCGTCAAGCGCCGGCGGCCAGCATGCGAACACCACCGAGACCGCGGTCCGCATCCTGCACATCCCGACCGGAATCATCGTGACGGCGAGCGAGAAGTCGCAGCACCAGAACCGCGCACGCGCGATGGAGGTGTTGCGTGCGCGCCTCTTCGACATGGAGCGCCAGCGGCAGGCCGACAGCCGCGCCGCCGAGCGCAAGGGCCAGGTCGGTTCCGGCGACCGCTCCGAGCGCATCCGCACCTATAATTTTCCGCAGGGGCGGGTGACCGATCACCGCATCAACCTCACCCTCTACAAGCTCGACAAGGTGCTCGACGGCGAAGCGCTCGATGAGATCGTCGACGCACTCATCGCCGACGATCAGGTGCGGAAGCTCTCCGAATTCGAGGAAGCGCAGGGATGACCTACGGCCAAGCGCTCGCCGAAGGGCGCGCAACGCTTGCAAGCCGCGACGTCGCCGGCGCGGCGTTCGATGCGCGCGTCCTTCTTGCCGCCGCCGCGCAAATCGACATGGCGGCGCTTATTGCGCGAAGCGGCGAGGCGCTGCCGGCGGTTGCGCGCGCCAAATACGATGCCTATCTGAAGCGGCGCGTCGATGGCGAGCCGGTTGCGCGCATTCTCGGCGAGGCGGAGTTCTGGGGCTTGCGCTTCAAGCTCAACGCGGCGACGCTGGTGCCGCGCGCCGATACGGAGACGCTCGTCGAGGCCGTGCTTGAAGAGGCGCGGCGACGCTTTCGATCGGGGCTCACGATATGCGACCTCGGGACGGGATCGGGCGCGATCGTGGTTGCGCTCTTGAGCGCGTTGCCGCAGGCGCGTGCCGTTGCGACCGACATTGCCGAGGAGGCGCTTCGGGCTGCCCGCGCCAACGCAAAAATGCATGGCGTGGCGGAGCGAATCAGCTTTGTTAACGTCGACTTCAGGACCGGGCCCGAAGGTCCATTCGACATTGTGGTCTCCAACCCGCCCTATGTCGCGAGTGGTGCGATTGCGGGGCTGCAGCGCGAGGTGCGCGAGCACGATCCGCGGCGCGCGCTCGATGGGGGAGCGGACGGGCTCGACGCCTATCGGGCTATCCTTTTGCGGATCGGTAACCTCGTTGCGGAGGGCGGCCTCGTTGCCCTCGAGGTCGGCGAAGGTCAAAGCGAGGCGGTGGCGGCGCTCTGCCGCAAGGGAGGTCTTTCGGAAGTGGCGGTGCGCGCCGATCTTGCGGGCCGCGCGCGCGTGGTGACCGCGATGCGGAGCTTGCCGGGGGTCAACTTGAAGGCGGCAAAAAAAGCGCTTGGAAAAGTCGAATGATCGGGCTAGCTTCCACACGCAAACCAGGGCGAAGCCACACAGAGCTGGCATTCCTCATCCCGGCAGACAGAGAAAAGAAGTCGCCGACAAACTGGTTCGCTCGCGTCGCCATCTGATGAAACGCCTTGACCTCTGAAGAGACGAGGTCGGCGGTGGAATAAGCGCGGCATGCATTGACCGAGCCCCGTCTCCAGGGGCGGGCCGGAAGACGAAAGTTGACCGTCAACAAGAGAACGGGTCCATGAGGCATAATCAAAATCGCCGGTCACGCGGTCGCAGCCGCAAGGGGCCAAATCCGTTAACGCGTAGCTATGAATCGAACGGGCCAGACGTGAAGGTGCGCGGCACTGCCGCGCACGTTGCGGAAAAGTATATGTCGCTCGCGCGCGACGCGCAGGCGTCCGGCGACGTTGTCGCGGCGGAGAATTACCTGCAGCACGCCGAGCACTACAACCGCATCGTCATGACGGCCCAGGCGCAGTTCCAGCCGTCGCAGCCGCAGTTCCGCGAGGGCGGCGACGAGGGCTATGACGACGACCGCCAGATGAACGGGCGCGGTCGCGATCGCTTCGACTATAATGGCGATGGGCGAGAGGACGAGGGCGAGGACCGCTACGAAGGCGGAGGCAACAGCCGATTCGATAGCCCAAACCGGAACGAAGGCGAGGACGATCAAGGTTTTCGCCCGATGCAGGGGCGCGGAAACGAGCAAGGCGAGCGGCCGCGCGGGCCGCGACCCGATCGCTTCGATCGCCGCGACCGGCCCGATTATCGCGAGGGGCGCGATCGCTCGGAGCGATTCCAGAACAGAGACGAGCCGCAGCCTGAAATGCCGCGGCCAGAGGCGGCGGCCGTGGCTCCCCCCGCGGATGAGCCGCCGAGCCAGCCG
The DNA here is from genome assembly GCA_963750115.1 of uncultured Alphaproteobacteria bacterium. Lineage (GTDB taxonomy): Bacteria > Pseudomonadota > Alphaproteobacteria > Rhizobiales > Afifellaceae > DASWJZ01. Next base: position 99,442 of record CAVVPM010000011.1, read on the forward strand.
GTTCCGCCGCGGCGGCGGCGCGGTCGTCCGCGGAACGAGAGCGGCGAAGCGGCTGCACAGGCGCAGGAGGGCGAGGACACGACGCCTGACGGTGCAGCGGCGCTGGCAGCCTTTCCCGACTGACACCAGATCAGAGCGTGACCAAAGGGCCGGCCAAGCGCCGGCCTTTTTGCTGTCGCAAGCGCCACAAGCGCTCCCATTGGCATTTGCGGCTGTCGCCATTGCCGGGCTTGACCCGGCAATTCAGCCCGCGGCTGACCTGCGTCAAAGCGAGCATCGAAGTCCCGCATAAAAGTGCCGGAAAGGCCGGCATTGCGCGGAGGAATGACCACACCATATGACGGATAGGGCCGCCCGTTGGGGGCTAAATTCGTGTCTGGCCGTCCTTCCGGTGCTTCGGGCCGAGGGACGGGCCGAAAGGGGTGAGCGATGAATCTCGAAAAATATACCGAGCGGGCGCAGGGCTTCGTCCAATCCGCCCAGACTTACGCGCTCGGCGAGGGGCACCAGCAGTTCGTGCCCGAGCATCTGCTGAAAGTGCTGCTTGACGACCCGGAAGGCATGGCCGCGGGCCTGATCGAGCGCGCCGGCGGACGGGCCAAGGATGCGGCTCTTGCGACCGAGGCCGCGCTATCCAAAATGCCCAAAGTCTCCGGCGGGTCGGGCCAGCTCTATCTCTCGCAGCCACTCGCGCGTGTCTTCACGACCGCCGAGCAGCTCGCCGAAAAGGCCGGCGATTCCTACGTCACTGTGGAACGGCTTCTGCTTGCGCTTGCGATGGAGAAGGACGCCGCAACCGCAAAGATTCTCGCCAATTCCGGCGTCACGCCGACGGGGCTCAACCAGGCGATCAACACACTCCGCCAGGGCCGAACCGCAGACAGCGCGACCGCCGAATCCGGCTACGATGCGCTGAAGAAATATGCGCGCGACCTGACGGAGGCGGCGCGCGAGGGCAAGCTCGATCCGGTCATCGGCCGTGACGAGGAGATCCGTCGGACCATCCAGGTTCTTTCCCGCCGCACCAAGAACAACCCTGTCCTGATCGGCGAGCCCGGCGTCGGCAAGACCGCGATCGCCGAGGGCCTGGCGCTCCGGATCGTCAACGGCGACGTGCCGGAGAGCCTCAAGGACAAGAGGCTGATGGCGCTCGACATGGGCGCGCTTATCGCCGGCGCGAAGTACCGGGGCGAGTTCGAGGAGCGGCTGAAGTCTGTGCTCTCCGAGATCACCGCGGCGGCCGGCGGCATCATCCTCTTCATCGACGAGCTGCACACGCTGGTCGGCGCCGGCAAGGCGGAAGGCGCGATGGATGCCTCGAATCTGCTCAAGCCTGCGCTCGCGCGCGGGGAGCTGCACTGCATCGGCGCAACGACGCTCGACGAGTACCGCAAGCACATCGAGAAGGACGCGGCGCTTGCCCGCCGCTTCCAGCCGGTCTTCATCGCCGAGCCGACGGTGGAGGACACGATCTCGATCCTGCGTGGGCTGAAAGAGAAATACGAGGTGCATCACGGCGTCCGCATCACGGATTCCGCGATCGTCGCCGCCGCCACGCTTTCGAACCGCTACATCACCGACCGCTTCCTTCCGGACAAAGCGATCGACCTCATGGACGAGGCCGCGTCGCGGCTCAGGATGCAGGTCGAATTCGAAGCCGGAGGCGCTCGACGAGCTCGACCGCCGCATCATCCAGCTCAAGATCGAGCGCGAGGCGCTGAAGAAGGAGACCGACCAGGCCTCGAAGGACCGGCTCGGCAGGCTCGAGAAGGAGCTCGCCGATCTGGAGGAGCAGTCGGCCGCGCTGACCTCGCGCTGGCAGGCGGAGAAGGAAAAGCTCGGCGCCGCGTCGAAGCTCAAAGAGCAGCTCGACCAGGCGCGCTTCGACCTTGAGACCGCGCAGCGGCGCGGCGACCTCGCCAAAGCCGGCGAGCTCGCCTATGGCGTCATCCCGGCGCTTGAGAAGCAGCTCTCCGAAGCCGAGGCCAAGGAGCGCAAGGCCGGCGACCTGGTCGAGGAGGCCGTGACGCCGGACCACATCGCGCAGGTCGTCTCGCGCTGGACGGGCGTCCCCGTCGACAGGATGCTCGAAGGCGAGCGCGACAAGCTCCTACGCATGGAAGATGAGCTCGGAAAGCGCGTGGTCGGTCAGGCGGAGGCGGTGCACGCGGTGGCGACGGCTGTGCGGCGGGCTCGCGCGGGCCTGCAAGACCCGAACCGGCCGATCGGCTCTTTCATGTTCCTGGGACCCACGGGCGTCGGCAAGACGGAGCTGACCAAGGCGCTCGCCTCGTTCCTCTTCGACGACGAGACCGCGATGGTTCGCCTCGACATGTCGGAATACATGGAGAAGCATTCCGTCGCGCGGCTGATCGGCGCGCCGCCGGGCTATGTCGGCTATGAGGAGGGCGGGGCGCTGACAGAGGCCGTCCGCCGCCGGCCCTACCAGGTGATCCTCTTCGACGAGATCGAGAAGGCGCATCCGGACGTCTTCAACGTGCTCCTGCAGGTGCTCGACGACGGAAGGCTGACGGACGGTCAGGGCCGCACGGTCGACTTCCGCAACACGCTCATCATCATGACCTCCAATCTCGGCGCCGAGTACCTCGTCAACCTGAAGGAGACGGAGGACGTCGACGCCGTGCGCGAGCACGTGATGCAGGTAGTCCGGTCGAATTTCCGTCCCGAGTTCCTGAACCGGGTCGACGAGGTGATCCTCTTCCACCGGCTGAAGCGGGAGCAGATGGAGGCAATCGTCGACATCCAGCTGAAGCGGCTTGAGAAGCTTCTCGAAGACCGCAAGGTCGTGCTGACCCTCGACAGAAGCGCGCGCAAGTGGCTCGCCGAGAAGGGCTACGACCCGGCTTATGGCGCGCGGCCCCTGAAGCGGGTGATCCAGAAGCAGCTGCAGGACCCGCTGGCGGAAAAGATCCTCGCCGGCGACGTCCGCGACGGCGATCAGGTAAAGATCACCGCCGGCACCGACCGCCTGCTGTTCAAGCCCAAGCACGAGGCGGAGGCGGAGGCGGAGGCGGCGTAGGCGGGCGCTATCTTCGTCCGCGTGAATGACGATGCGGCTGGGACGATTCCCGGCCGCATCCTTCGTATGCGGCGGGCAACCCGGCTTCAGGCGTTGGCGCCCTGGACCCAGAGGATGAAGCGCCCGACATGCATGCCCCGGGCGAATGCCTGCTTGTAGTCGCGTCTGCGACGTTGCGCGTCACGCTCATTTTCAGGCCATTCCTGCAATAGGCGTTTGAGGCGGGGAAGGTCGAGCAGCCTGCTCGCCAACGCCGAGTTCTCGAAGCGCTCGATCTCCCCTGCGAACAGGTGCCGGCGCGCCTCCAGCGCACGAAACCAGGGCGTCGGCTCGGCGCCTTTGCGCCGTTCGTTGAGAATCTCGGGCGGCAGGCGGTCGGCAAAGACCGCGCGCGCGAAAGAGCGCCGGACGCCGTTGCGCCGATAGAGCGGTTCGGGAACCGAAAGGGCGAACTCGAGCAGCCGGCGATCCGCGTGCGGATTGCGCACGTCTAGACCGTGGCGATCGGTCTCTGCGCTCACGCTGTCGCGGTCGGGCGCGGCATTGTCGAACAGGCGTTGCACGCGGACTCGCTTCGAACTCCAGCCGCGGCGGGACCGGCACGGATCCATGACGGCCTCCCGCCATTGACGCGGCAGGTCGTGCTCGGCGACGAAATCCGAATTCAGAACGCAAAAGTCGGCAACGTCGCTTGGCCGTCCGCTGCCGGAAAGCTTATTGGCCGCACGCTGCAAGGCCCTTGGGCCGATGGGCAGAATCAATTCGCTGACCAAGGTGCGCGCCAGCCCGCGCCGGCCCTCACGCGACAGAGCCGATAGTTCACGCGCGAACTGCCCCCATGCGCCTGCGCGCAGCAATTCCTGCAATGCGAAGTCGCCGGTCCAGCTCAGCCCCAGATTGCCGCGCGTGCCTTGAAGAACGAGGGAGTAGCCGTCATCGAGGACATGCGTCCACATGTCCCGGCCGAAAGAGACGAGCAGCGGGCCGCGAGTCGGATGCGGCTTACGGGCAAACCGCTGGACATCGTCGACATCGATCGGGTCGACGCGTTCGATCGTGATCGCGCGCAAGTCGATCTGCGGATAGAGCCGCTGCAGCGCCTCGACCTTCTCGCCTTCGTCGCGATATTGGTCCGGGCCGAGGTCAACGTCCCAGTCAGGTGGCGGCATCAGCGTGTAGCACGATGATGCGCCGGGCGCTGCCGAGCCGGGCAACCGTTGCCGCGATTGCGCTCGAATCCAGGCCGCCGCTGGTCGAGATAGCCACTTGGGATTGGCCCGCAATTGACGTTGCCACCGCCTGATCGAACAGCTCGCGCGCGCGTTCGACATAGTCTTCGTCGCGGCGATAGGCCGGTGACGGATCGAGATTGGGCTGCCAATAGATGTGATGACGAGCGCCGCTTCGGTCCACCGTCACCAGCGAGCGGCTCGGCGTCCTGTCGATCGCACGATAGAACGTGCGGCGTGGGTCCTCCAAGGACAACGCCAGGAAGTTGGCCAGAGCGATCTCGTCGATTTCCCGCGGAACCTCGGGCAAGGCGAGAAGAATCGCGAGCACGTCCGAGAAGACGGCAAACCGATCGTTGCAATGAAAAAGGAGGGGGCGATGGCCGAGACAATCGCGGCCGAGCGTCAGGCCGCGTTGCTGCGCGTCCCATCGCGCGAAGGAAAAATCCCCCAGGCAATCGGCGATGCCGGCCCCATTGTGGCGTTCGAGCATCCGCGCCAGCAAGGCGGCATCGGACAGGCCCGCCCGATCTGCATGTGCGATGCCGAGCGAGGCGGCGATTTCGTCACGGTTGTCGAGGCGGGCCGAAGCCACGAAGAGAGAGCCGCCGCCGAAGGCGAATGACGATTGCGTGTCGGGCTTGCGCGTGATTGCGTGCGTTCGCCTTTGCACGAAGATCGCGCCGTCGCCGCGCCGGACAAAGACCTCATCTCCGGTGCGGGCCGAAATCGCATTCGACAACCGGCTCTCGACGTCTGCGCCGATGGGGCCGCCGTCGAACCGGACAAATCCCCGCAAAAGCCATTCAGGATTGTCTCGGACAGGGGATCACGAGTGACCGGCGGTGGGGTTGGTGCCAAAGGTATGCTCGGTGGGAGTACTACTGAAGGTGGACGTATCGGCAACCACATTCGACAAGATCACGACAGGTGTCCGCCAGATGCGCTTCGCCGGACTCTCAGCAGGAACCTCCGTCTGGAAATCGGTCGTATGGTCCAACGTCAGGCATGGTGAACTCTCCCGGAGCCAAGAAATATGTACCAGCATCTACCTTTGCGCGCAAGTTTGCCGTTTTATGAACGTTGCCGGATTGGATCGGGTGGCGGCGTCCGGGTACGGTTGTCCTTGACGAAGGCGCGGCTCATGGCGGGTGCTCAGTATCCCGCCGCGAGGCCATCCGGCCGGCGCGGGTCGGAGGCGCCGAAGAGCGCGCCGTCATCGCGGCGCATGATCGTCTCCGTCGCGCCCATCGTCGTTCCGACATTCACCTTGTGCCCCATCGCCTCGAGCAGCTTCAGCGTGTCGGGGCTGAACCCCTCCTCGACGCGAATCTCGTCCGGCAGCCATTGATCGTGCATGCGCGGCGCGGCGCTCGCCGCGGCGACGTTCATGCCGTGGTCGATCACGTTCATGAGGATCTGCAGCACGGTGGTGATAATTCGGCTGCCGCCCGGGCTGCCGGTGACGAGGAAGGTCTTGCCGTCTTTCAGGACGATGGTCGGGCTCATCGAGGAGAGCGGGCGCTTCTCCGGCTCGACCGCGTTGGCGTCGCCGCCGATCAGGCCATAGGCGTTGGGACGCCCGGCTTGCGCGGAGAAGTCGTCCATCTCGTTGTTGATGAGGATGCCGGTTCCGGCCGCCACCAACCCGGAGCCGAAGAGGAAATTCAGCGTGTAGGTGTTGGAGACGGCGTTGCCGTCCTTGTCGACGACGGAGAAATGCGTGGTCTGATCGCTCTCATAGGGGACGGGCGTGCCCGGCTTGATCGTCGTCGACGGCGTCGCGTGATCCGGGTCGATGGTCGCGCGCAGCTTCTCGGCGTAGGCCTTGCTCGTCAGACCCTTGACAGGCACGTCGACGAAGTCGCTGTCGCCCAGATATTGGCTGCGGTCGGCATAAGCGCGGCTCATCGCCTCCGCCATCAGGTGCATCGTCTCGGCGCTGCCGAAGCCGAGCGTGCCGATCGGGTAGCCTTCGAGGATGTTCAGGATCTCCACGACATGCGTGCCGCCGGAGGAGGGCGGCGGCATGGAGAAGACATCGTAGCCGCGATAGGTGCCTTCGACCGGCTTGCGCAGAACGGCCGTGATATTTGGCGAGATCGTCGGTCGTGATGAGCCCGCCGGCGTCGGCCATCGCCGTTGCGATCTTTGGCGCGATGTCGCCGTGATAGAACGCGTCAGGGCCGTCCTTCGCGATCGCCTTCAGCGAATTGGCGAGGTCGGCCTGTACGAGCCGGTCGCCGGCCTGCAGGTCGCTGCCATCGGGCTTCAGGAAGATGGCGGCGCTCGCGGGATATTTCGCGAAAGTGTCGTGGCTTCTGGCAAGCGCCTCGGCGAGGGCGGGCGTGACCTCGATGCCGTTCTCGGCAAGCGCGATCGCCGGCGCCATGACCTCGGCGAGGCTCATCGTGCCGTAGCGCTGAAGCGCCAGCGCAAGCCCGGCGACCGTGCCCGGCACGCCGGTCGCAAGCCCGCTCCAGCGCGAGAGGTTCGGATCGGCGTCGCCTTGCGCGTCGAGGAACATGTCGCGCGTCGCCTTTGCCGGCGCCTTCTCGCGATAGTCGATCGCGACCGTTTCGCCGCTCTTTGCCAGATGCACGAGCATGAAGCCGCCGCCGCCAAGGTTGCCGGCCTCTGGAAGCGTCACGGCGAGCGCGAAGCCGATGGCGACCGCCGCATCGACGGCGTTGCCGCCCTGCTTCAGGATGTCGACCCCGATATTCGTCGCGAGAGCCTCCTGGCTCGCGACCATGCCGTGCGCGGCATAGACCGGATGGATCCGGTCCATGTCGGAGTAGATCGGGGTGGATTGGGCAAGCGCGCCGGCTACCGTCGCGCCGAGAAGGAATGCCCCGATCGCGAAGCTACGCACGACCCGGTGCAAATTTGCGATCATGACAATCCTCCGCACGATACCTCGGGTCATCATACCGCGGCCGAAGCGTTGCGTAAGTGCGGCGTTCGTGTCCATTCTCGCGGCGCAAACGCAGCAAGAGGAAGTCCGCCTGATGCCGGCAGCAGCAAATATCGAGAAAACGCGCCTCGGCCGAACGCGCCTCATGGTGCCGAAGATAGGCTTCGGCACATCGGGGCTCGGCGACATGCCCGACACCTATGGCTACGGCGTCGACGTGGAGCGGGCGAAGGCGACCGTCCGCGCCATCTTGGACGGCCCTGCCAAGTTTCTGGACGCCTCGCGGAACTACGGCATGGGGCGGAGCGAGGAGCGCATCGGCGCCGTGATCCGCGAGCGCGGCGGGCTGCCTGTGGGATGCATCCTTTCCACCAAGCTCGACCGCGACATGACGACGAACCGCTTCGACGCCGGTCGTGCGCGCCGCTCGCTTGAAGAAAGCCTGAAGGCGCTCGGGGTCGACCGCGTTCACATCCTCCATCTGCATGACCCGGAGCATGCCGCGTCGCTTCCCGAGGTGACCGGCAAGAAGGGCCCGATCGCGGAGCTCTTCCGTATGAAGGAGGAGGGCCTGACGGAAGCGGTCGGGCTCGCGGCGGGTGTCGTCGAAATCATGATGCCGATTCTCGCCGACTGGGATTTTGACGTCTTGATTACACACAACCGCTTCACGCTCGCCAATCGCAACGCCGATGCGATGATCGACTTCGCGCAAACAAGGGGAATCGCGGTCCTGAACGCGGCGCCCTATGCCGGCGGTGTGCTCGCCAAGGGCTCGGCGACCTACCATCGCTATGTCTATCAGGAGGCGTCGGACGAAATGCTCGATCCGATCCGCCACATCGAGGCGGTCTGCGCGAAACACGGAATTGCGCCGGGTGCGGCGGCGCTGCAGTTCTCCATGCGCGACAAGCGCATTGCGGCGACGATCTGCGGCGTGAGCAAGCCGGAGCGCGTGCATCAGACGCTCGAATGGGCGGCGGCTCCGATCCCGAACGCGTTCTGGGAGGAGCTTTCCACGCTTCCCTTCGCGACCGGCGACCCGGAAGCGACGCGCGCCTACAAGCTCGGGTGAGGGCGGCGCGCCGTCGGCGCCGAGTGTTTTCCTACGCCACCAGCCCCGCCTGCGGGAGCACGGCCAGGCTGCCCGGAAAGACCGTCGTTCCGAGCATGCGCTGATCGAGCCCGAGGTGGTCGCGGAGAACGCCTTTGAAGACCGCGCGGAGGTCCATTGTCGGGGCGAGGTCGCGGCCCTCGAAGAGGGCGCTTTCCTTCAGCCCCGGCCAGTCGGCGAGAACGCGTCCGCCCCTGACGGCGCCGCCGAGGAGAAGTGCCGCCGTTGCAGTGCCGTGGTCGGTGCCGTCGGTCCCGTTCGTGCGGGCGGTGCGGCCGAATTCCGTCGCCACCGCGACGACGGTGTCGCGCCAAACCGGCGCCATCGCCGTCGCGAGGCCGTCGAGAGCTCCATCGAGCGCCGCAAAGAGGTTCGCGAGCCGGCCGCTCTCGGCACCCTCGCTCGCATGCGTGTCCCAACCGTCGTAGCTGAGCGCAGCAAGGCGCGGCCCGTCGTCCTTGCCGAGGATGCGGCCGGCGCCCTCCGCGAGCTCGCGGAAAGCGTCGGCGATGCCGCGCCCGGTGCCGAGGTCAGACATGCCGCCGGAGGCAAGCGCCGCAGTGTCGAGGCCCTCCTTGAGAACGTGCGCGAGCTCCGCATCTCCGTGCTGGTAGATCTGTAGCAGACGGTCGAACGTGTCGGCGGTCGCGGGGCGGAGATTGGCCGGCGACCAGGTCAGTATCGGCGCCGCCCCGCGCATGATGAGCGGCACCGTCGGGCTCGCGGCGAGTCCTGCTGCCCCGCCGACGCGGTCGGATGCGGGAAGCGCAAGAGCGACGCGGTTCAGCCAGCCGTCTGTTTCGCCGCCGGGCCCGACGAGGCCGCTTTCGAGTACATCCTGGCCGTCGAAATGCGAGCGGTCGCGATAGGAGGTGGCCGAGGCATGCACGATGAGCGCCTCGCCGGCCGTATAGCGCGCGTGAAGTTTCGGCATGGCGCTGTTCAAGCCGAAGAAGCCGTCGAGACGGAGCGCCGGCTCGCGCCCGTCGGCGCCGATCGCGAGGTCGCCGCGCAGCGCAGCGTAATCGGGATCGGCGACCGGCGGCGCAAAAGCGAGGCCGTCCATGGCGCCGCGGAGAATCACCACGACGAAGCGCGGGTCGCGTCCGGCGGCCTTGGCGATGCGCGGCAGGCCGGCCCAGGCGACGAAGCTTCCCGCCGCGGCGAGAAAGCCCCGGCGGCTTGGGGAAAGGCGCATGTCGCGGCAGTCGCAGGTCATGGTCTCACCTCCGCTGGAACTCGGGGCTCATAAGCGCGAGCACAATGCCCTGGCGCGCCAATTCGGCGCGCGCGATGGCGACCGAGGTATCCGGCGCGAGCGCGTCGCCGAAGAGCTCGCGGGCAAGCCGGCGCACATCCATCAATTCGTCGAGCTTCTGCGCGAAGCGGTCGGCGATATCGACGCGCTGCGTGAAAGCGTTCGGTGCGAGCCACACGTCGCTCGTGTCCTTGAAGCCTTGCGGCGACGGCGGATCCCACATCGGCTCGCCGAGCGTCCTGAGGTCGCGGACGATCTCCTGCGCGGAGACCGGCGGGTCGACGGCCCTAAGCGCCGACCAGATGAATTCCTGCGGCGTCTTCACCTTGGTCGGCGGTGCGTCCCAGGCTTCGTCCGATAGGACGAGAGTGCGCGTGACGGCGCCGAGGTCCCCGCCAGTCTCGGCGTAGGACGACGTCAGCGTGTCGACGAGCGCGGGCGGCGGGTTGTCGGCCACGAAATGCCGCGCAAGCTCGAATGCGAGATGCCGCGCGGTCGCCGGCGACTTGGCCAAGGCGGAGAGCACATCGATGCCCTGCTCCTCACCGCCGGTCGAATAGGCGACGCCCATGACCCGTTGCGGCCCGGGCTGATGCGCGGCCTTGCGGAAGACAAAGCGGCCGAGATTTTGCGGCCGGTCGAGACTGCGGCCGAAGCTCCAGCCGGTCAGCACGTTGGCGAGAGCGATGACATCGGCCTGCGAATAGCCGGCGCCGACGCCGACCGTGTGAAGCTCGAGAAGCTCGCGCGCGTGGTTCTCGTTGATGCCGCGGTTCTGCCTCTCGCCGGCCGGCGAGCCCGGCCCGATGGAGACGGCATTGTCAAGGTAGGCGAGCATCGCCGGATGCCGCGTGGCGGCGTCGAGCATGGCGTCGAAGCGGCCAAAGACATGCGGGCGGATGGCTTCCCGCTCGAAGGTGCCGGCGAGCGCACGGACCACCGAGGACTTGCTCGCCGCCACGGCGAAATGGTTGGCCCAGAAAGCGACCAGGCGCTCGCGGAAGCCGACAGGCGTCGACTGAAAGAGCTGAAGCCGCGCCGTTATCTCGTCGCGATAGAGCTTCGCAGGGACCTGGGCGGCGCTGACGTCGCCGTTCTTGCGCGCCTCCTCCGCGCGAAGCACGGCATCAACCGCCTGCGGGGTGTCCGGAAGCAGGTTCTGGAGGGCCCCGTCATCGGCCTCGCCATCGGACATGTCGGCGAGGATGGCGCCCTTGAGGTCGCCGCCGATCTCTTCGAGATCGCCGGGTCGCGAGCCGAGACCGAAGCGCGACAATGCCGTGAAACCGTTGATCGCCATGGGCCGCTCGACGTGATGAACCGCCGCAACGACATGAAGCGTTGCGGCCGATTGCGCTCAGCGGCCGGCTGAACGATGGCGGGATTGGGGAAAAGGGTAACAGAGTGTCGCGGCCAGGGGACGGCCGCGCTGACTCCCGAAGCATTTTCGGAATGCCCGCGGAGGAAGCTCCTACCGGCGGATGCAGGTGAAGCGGCCTCTGCGACTTTAACGCGATCGTAATCAAGTTCTTTTGAAAAGTTTAAGGAATTCGCGGCGCAGTGTGCTGCTCCCACAAGCGTTCGCGTGTGCCGTCATGTCTCAACTCGTTCAAGCACTGTCCGTCTGGCTCGCGATTCTCGCGCTTCAAGGGAGCGCGGCGGCCCAGGACTGGGTGGTGAAACGCGTGAGCGGCGTGACTTGGCTCCTTGCGCAAGGCGTCGCGCCGACCGCGCTTGCCGCCGGCGAGACTGTGCCGAAGGGCTACACCGTCATCACCGGCCGCAACGGGCGTGCCATGCTCGCAGATGGCGAAGACACGATGATCCTCGGCCCGAACAGCAAGATCGCCGTGCCCTACAGGCCCGATGCCGGCATGTCGGCGACCGTTTGGCAGCAGCTCGGTAGCATCAATCTTTCAGTCGGGCGGCGTCAGACGCCGCACTTTTCCGTTGAGACGCCCTTCCTCGCCGCGGTCGTCAAAGGCACCAAGTTCACCGTCGTGGTTTCAGGCGAGGGCGCCGAAGTGATGGTCAGACGCGGGGTCGTAGGCATCGCAGATCTCGCGACAGGACAGCACGCCGACATTCCTGCGGGAAGGCGCGCGGCGTCGTGGCGGAAAAAGCCGGGGCTTCAGGTTTCCGGTGTGGGTGTCTTGCCAACGGTGGAGCCGGGCAGGCCGCAGGCGGCGGTCCTGGCGCCAGCCCCCGCCACCACGACGACCTCCGACAGCGTCGGCTCGGCTTCGGAAAGCGCTGCTTCCGACACGTCCCCAAGCGTTGCCAGCGACACGTCCGCAAGCGCGTCAAGCAGCTCCTCGGCGGCGAATGCCAAAGGCAAATCCGCGAGCAGCAAGGGCAATCCCGCCAACAGCAATGCCGGCGGCAACGGCAACGGCAATTCCGCCAACAGCAACGCCGGCGGCAATGGCAACGGCAATTCGGCCAACAGCAATGCCGGCGGCAACGGCAAGGGCAATAGCGGCGGCTAGAGGCCGGGCGCCGCCCGCGACGTGTGAGAGACGATGACGGCGCTGCGCCATCTCTTCCTCAGCGCTGCCGTCTTTCTTGCGGTGGCGCTTGCCTTTGCGGGCGGCGTCCTCAGCCCCCTCGATCACCGGCTCAGCGATCTCCGCTTTCTCCTATCCAAGCGCCCGCCGACCGCAGACGTCGTTCTCGTTGACATCGACGCGAAGAGCCTTGCCGCAGTCGGCGAGTGGCCCTGGCCGCGTCGGATGCATGCTGCGATCATCGACGCGCTGCTGCGTGACGGCGCGGCGGAGGTCGCTTTCGACGTCGACTTCAGCGCGAACTCCGATCCGGCGGACGATCTTGCCTTCGAAGAGGCGCTGAAGCGCGCCGACGGGAGCGTCATCCTGGCGACCTTCCGCCAGGCGCTCATCAACAGCGGGGGCGGCACAGCCGTCCACGTCAACGCGCCGTTGCCGCGCTTTGCGCAATATGCGTGGCCGGCGGCGGTGAACGTCCAACTCGCCGCTGACGGAAAGGTCCGCCAATTCAGCACCGGCGAGACGCTCGACGGCGAGATGGTTCCCTCGATGCCGGCGGTGCTCACAAGCCATTCCGGCAGGCTCAATGGCGATTTCCTCATGGATTTCGGAATCGACGCGACCAAGATCGACCGCATCTCCGCGTCGGATCTCCTGGCGGGCAACGTTGCGGCGAAACGGGTCGCCGGCAAGGACGTGATCATCGGCGCGAGCGCCGTCGAGCTCCACGACCTTTTTCAAGTGCCGGTCTACGGCGTGGTGTCCGGATCGACGATCGAGGCGCTCGGTGCCGAGTTGATGCTGCAAGGCCGCATGCTACAGCGGCCCGGCGTGCTTACCACGCTCGGCGGGCTTCTCATCGTCGCGCTCGGCGCCTTTGCGCTCCGCCGGTTGGGTTGGACGGTGCGGCTCGCGCTCTATGCGCTGGCAGCGCTCTGCATCGAAGCTACGGCGGCGCTTGTCCAGGCTCGATGGCCGGTCGCGCTCGATACATCGGCCACGCAGGCCGGGCTGATCCTCTTCGCGTTGGTCACGCTGGTGCTTGAGATCAACTTCCGCCGCATCCTGCTCATGATCACCGGCACCGAGGCCCAAAACGCGCAGACCATCCTGTCACGCATCGTTGAAGACAGCGTCGCCGGCCTCGTCATCGTTGACGAAGACGACGTGATCCATGCGGCGAGCCGCTCGGCTGCATCGATCCTGTTTCCGCGTTCCGATATAGCGCTCGTCGGCGCGCGTGCGGCGGACGTGCTGCCGGCGCCGTTCTTTCAAGCCATAGACGCTTGCCGCGCTCATCCGAGCGCCACGCCGGAGACGCATGAGATCACCTGTCGCCCTGACGCGGGCGAGGAACGCATCCTCGAATATGTGGTGCGGCCGTCGCGGCTGAGCGGCGGGATCAACAAGGAGGGCGTCAGGCTTCCCGACCGGCTCGTCGTCAGTCTCACTATCGTCGACGTGACCGAGCGAAGGCTTGCGGAGAAGGAGCTGAACCGCCTGGCGCGCTTCGATGTGCTGACCGGCCTTCCCAATCGCAACCAATTCCGGGAACGGTTGTCGGCGTCTCTTTCCGGCGAGAGTGCGGACCGGAAGAGCCCGGTCGTGATGTTCATCGACATCGACCGGCTGAAGAACGTCAACGACACGCTCGGGCACGGGATCGGCGACCTGCTTCTCAAAGCGGTCGCGGCGCGGCTGAAAGCCCTCGTCGGTCCGGACGGCCTCGCGGCGCGGCTCGGTGCCGACGAATTCGGTGTGATCGAGACGCGACTGCAGAGCGGCGACGAAGCTGCGGCATTTGCGGAGGCGCTTCTACGCCGGCTGGGCGAGCCCTACCTCGTGGAGGAGCACCGCCTGATCGTGGGCATGAGCATCGGCATCTCGGCGCCGGTGGGGGATGCGTCGGAGTGCTTGAAGCAAGCCGATCTCGCGCTCTATCGCGCCAAGGAAGCCGGCGGCAACACTTTCCGCGTCTACCAGGAGGGCATGGAAGGCGACCTGAAGGCGCGACAGGTTCTGGAGCGCGATCTTTGGGACGCCTTCGACCGGGAGCAGTTCGAGCTCCGGTACCAGCCGCAGGTCGATCTGCAAAGCGGTGCGATCATCGGCGCGGAGGCGCTTGTGCGCTGGCGGCATCCAGAGCGTGGCTTCGTCTCACCGGCGGAGTTTGTCCCGATCGCCGAGGCAATCGGGCTGATCGAGCCGCTCGGGACGTGGGTGCTGAGAAAGGCCTGCCACGACGCGATGCGATGGCCGAAGCCGATCAAGGTCGGTGTCAACGTGTCGCCGGCGCAATTCGTCCGCGGCGACTTCCTTGCGGTCGTCAAATCGGCTTTGGCGGAGTCGGGGCTTCCGCCGGACCGCCTCGATCTCGAGATCACCAAATCCCTCTTCATCGGCGAGAAGTCGTCGGCTCAGGACATCATCCTGGCGCTGAAGGAGTTCGGCGTGAGCTTCTCGATCGACGATTTCGGCACCGGATATTCGTCCTTAAGCTACATCCGAAAATTCCCGGTGCAGAAGATCAAGATCGATCAGTCCTTCGTCGCCGGGTTGCCGTTCAGCTCGGATTCGCTTGCGATTGTTCATGCCGTGACCGCGCTTGCCGAGAGTCTCGGCATGCGTGTGATTGCCGAGGGAGTGGAGACCACCGAGCAGGCGAACGTGCTGCGCCGCCTCGGCTGTGCGGAAGGGCAAGGCTACCTGTTCGGAAAGCCGCTGACTTTCAACGACATAAACGAGGCGCTTGGCGACGAGACCATGAGGAAAGTCTCCGCCTGAGCCCCGCGCAGTCGGGCCGGCCCACTACCCACCGCCTTGCATAAGTCGCAATTTCGCGCCATATACGCTGATCGGACTTTGGCCGGACAACTGGGCCCTTAGCCTCGGCATTGCCGGGTGCACGTTCAGCCTCTTTCCAAATCTCGATAGACCGGGCGCGCCCTGAGATTTCATGGCGCCGCCCAAACGTGCCACCGTCAGTGAAAGGATACGACATGCAAACGGGCACCGTTAAATTCTACAATAGCCAAAAAGGCTTCGGGTTCATCCAGCCGGATGACGGGGGCAAGGACGTCTTCGTCCACGCGACTGCGCTTGAGCGCGCCGGCATGCGGAGCCTGGTTGAAGGCCAGAAGATTTCCTTTGACGTCGAGCAGGACCGCCGTTCCGGAAAGCAGGCCGCAGCGAACCTCCAGCAAGCTTGATCTTGAACATCGTGGAGGACGCGGATCCGCGCCCTCCCGCATCGCCAATTGAGGAGAGAAGCCTTTGCAGGTTTTCGTACGCGACAACAACATCGATCAGGCCATCAAGGCACTGAAGAAGAAGATGCAACGCGAAGGCGTGTTTCGCGAGATGAAGCGTCGGACGGCTTACGAAAAACCTTCCGAGAGGCGCGCGCGCGAGAAGAGCGAGGCGATCCGGAGGTCGCGCAAGGCAGCGCGCAAGCTCGCTCAGCGCGAGGGGCTGATCCCGATGCCGAAGCGCAAGACGCCGATCGGCGCGCGGCGGCGCTAGTCGCTCGGTTTGCGGCCAGGAAGGGAGGTGAGGGCGATGGAAGGCAACATCCACAAATTCGAAATCGGCCAGCGCGTCCTCTTCTCTGCAGCGATGATCGAGCGTGGGGCCGCCGGCATCTACCTGATCGTCGCACGACTGCCTGACGACCACGGCGAGCAGCAATACCGCATTCAAAGCGCCGACGGCCCGCGCGAGCGGGTGGCCAGGGAGAGTCAGCTCTCGGCGATCGAGTCCGTGTGATGGCGCGCGGGCGCCCGGCGAACGACAACCAGGGTCAGGCGCGAGTGAGCGCGAGCTTCGACTATTCCGCGCCGGCCGAGATATTCATGATGCAGACGCGGCCCGCACGCCGCCAAGCGACCAACTACCGCCGCTTTCCGACGGCCGCCGAAGCGATCCGCTTCGCGGTCGAGGAGGTTCCGGGGCCGCTCCTCGTTGGCGCGATCATGGAAGTGCGCGAAGAGCGCTTCGACCACAAGGGCATCCGCGAGCTCTATGCGCGGGACGAATACCCTTTGACACGCCGCTGAGCCGACGGCAGGAACGGTCGGGCCATTGGCAAGGCGCTCGCTCGAAGGACTTTTCGTATGTCACGGTTTGAGATGACGATTTCAGGCGGCGAGAGGATCATCGTCGACCACCCTGCGCAGGGGATGCAGGAACTCTTGTCGGAGATGATGGCGAACGACTTTCTGCTGCTCACGGAAATCCGGGGCAGCGCCACTGTCGCTCCGCAGGGGGTGATCGTCGCGAGCGGGCAGGTCACGCTCGTTCGCGCCATCGACGGCGACAGCCGGCAGGGTTCCACCTTTCGCCCGAAACGTTAGCGACCGGAAGCTTCTGCGACCTTGCGCGGTCGCGCGCTTACTTGATCTCCTTGATCACCGTGTTCACTTCTGCCGCTTTCTCCATATGCGGGATGTGACCGGCGCCAGGGACCCTGGTGACCTTGATCGAGCCGGGAAGGTCGTCCGCGTGGCGCGCGGGGAGGATGCGATCGTCCTCGCCCCAGATGATCTGGACCGGGACCTTCAGCGAAGCGAGCGCCTGGCGGACGGAGGCCGTCTGCGCGCCGCCTGAGAAATTGGCCGCGGCGATCGTCTTCAAGGCATCGAGCGCGCCGTCGAGGCGTTTGAACTTCAACACGTCCTCGACCATGTCGCCGGTCACGAGGCCCGGGTCGGCGACGAGCATTTCGAGCACCGGCCGAAGCTTCCGCGCGCGGCTTTCGGCGATGAAGCCGTCGATGAAGTCCTGGGCGATCTCCTCGCCGAGGCCGGCCGGCGCCACGAGCGTCAGCGCAACCGCGCGGTCCGGCGCGCTTGTCGCGATCTCAACCGCGATCGCGCCGCCGAGCGAATGGCCGACGATATGCGCGGCATCGATTTCCGCCGCATCCATGAAGGCGAGGACGGCCTCGGCAAGCCCTTCGACCGTGCCGCCGGCGACATCGTGTTTCGACGAGCCGCCATGGCCGGGAAGATCGATCGCAAAGACCGGGCGGTCCTCCGAGAGCTCGGCGATGTTGAACATCCAGCCGTTCAGATCGGCGCCGAAGCCGTGAAGGAGGAGGAGCGGCGTGCCGCCCGCGGAAACGGCGTCGGGCCCGGCCTTCAGATAGCGGATGGTGCGGCCGCCGGCCTGAAGCGTCTGCGGTTCGGGCGCGCCGCTTGTCCCGGGCTCCGGCGGCTTGAAGTTCTCCAAGAACGCGCCGACGAATTTTTCCACGTCGGTGTCGGGCGTGGCGGAATCCGCGACGACGCCCAAAAGCGCGCCAACCGGCGCCGTTTCGCCGTCTCGCACGACCTTCTTTCGCAGCACTCCTGCTACAGGACTCTCGAAGACGTTGGCGATCTTCGTCGTCTCGATGTCCATGATCTCCTGGCCCGCGGCGATCTCCGCACCCTCCTCCACCGCCCAGCGCGCGAGCACGCCTTCCTCCATGGCGAGGCCCCATTTCGGCATGGTGATCGGCTTGATTTCGGCCATCGTCTTCTTGTCCTTACGCAAAGATGCCGGGGCGCCGTCGCCCCACGGGGAGAAGCCTTCGTCGGACGTCACTCCGCCGCTTGCCTTTCGCCGTAGCCGAAGACCTCCTGCACCGCCGCCTCGATCTTCGCGACCGAGGGGATGTAGATGTCCTCAAGCGCCGGCGAGAAGGGGACGGGCGCGTGCGGCGCTGTGACGAGCTTGATCGGCGCCTTCAAGGCGGCGAACGCCTTCTCCGCCACGAGCCCGGCGATATCCGCCGCCATGCCGCAACGCGGATGCGCCTCGTCGACGACGACGAGCCGGCCGGTCTCCTCGACCGTTTCGAGGATCGTCTCGGTGTCGAGCGGCGAGGTGGTGCGCGGATCGACGACGGTTGAGGAGATGCCGCGCTTCTTCAGGTTGTCGGCCGCCTCGTTGGCGAAATTCACCATGCGGCCGAAGGCGACGATCGTCACGTCATCGCCCTCACGCGTGACGTTCGCCTCGCCGAAGGGGATGACGTAGGCTTCGTCCGGCACCTCCATCTCCTCGTCGTACATGGCCTTGTGCTCGAAGAAGATGACCGGGTCGTCATCGCGAATGGCTTGCGTCAGGAGCCCCTTCGCCTCGTAGGCGTTCGACGGCAGCGCGACCTTCAGGCCGGGGATGTGGGTAAAAATCGGGTAGAGGCACTGCGAGTGCTGCGAGGCGGCGCGGAAGCCGGCGCCATACATGGTGCGGATCACGAGCGGGGTCACCGCCTTGCCGCCGAACATGTAGCGGAACTTTGCCGCCTGGTTGAAGATCTGGTCGAAGCAGACGCCCATGAAGTCGACGAACATCAGCTCGACGATCGGGCGCAAGCCCGTCGCCGCCGCGCCCGCCGCCGCCCCGACGAAGGAGATTTCGGCAAGATGCGTGTCGAGCACGCGCTCCGGTCCGAATTCCGGGCGAAGCCCCTTGGTGACGCCGAGCGGGCCGCCCCAGGCGTCCTGGTCGCCGGGCGCGCCGGTGCCGCCGGAAATGTCCTCGCCCATGATGATGACGCGATGATCGCGCCGCATTTCCTGACGGATCGCCTCGTTGATCGCCTGGCGATAGCTTTTCTTGCTCACGTTCGTTTCCTCCCGCGCACCTTTGTTGTTGTCGTCATGCCCGGGCTTGACCCGGGCATCCATTCCGCAGCGGTCGAAACCGTCAGCTGCGTCCCGGAATGGATTGCCGGATCAAGTCCGGCAATGACGACAGAGGCCGTGATTCCCATCGTTACCCCTCACGCTGACCCCCTCCCGAGCTCGCAGCGAGCCTCGAAGCACGCATGGCATCGACCCCAGCGGCCATCCGCCCCTTCGAGGCTCGCGCCTTCGGCGCTTCGCACCTCAGGATGAGGGGAACTGATTGCACCACGCCCTCCGTCCGCACCTCACCTCAGTAGCTCAAATAGACGTCGGTCGTGAGATCGGCCTCGGTCGGCATCGGCGCGGCCTTGGCCTTCGCCACCGCCGCGGCGATCGTCGCGACGATCGTCTTGTCCTCCCTGTCGAAATCCTCCGGCTTCAGCAGCGAGGCTTCCACCACGCGCTGGCGGAAAATCGAAAGCGGGTCGGAATTCGCCCGCGCCTTGGAAATCTCGTCGGGCGCGCGGTAGGTCATGGCGTCGCCCTCGAAGTGCCCGAAGAAGCGGGTGAGCTTCATGTGGATCAGCGACGGCCCGTCGCCGGCGCGCGCACGCTCGATCGCCTCGCCCGCCGCCTCGTAGACCTCGAAGAAATCCTGCCCGTCGACCTGCCGCGAGGGGATGCCGAAGCCGGTGCCGCGGCCGACCTGGCTGCCGCCGACCGACCAGGACGAGGCGGTCGATTCCGCGTAGCCGTTGTCCTCGGCGACGAAAACCATCGGCAGGTTCCAGATTTTGGCGAGGTTGTAGCTTTCCAGCACCGCGCCCTGGTTCGAGGCGCCGTCGCCATAGAAGCAGATGCCGACGCCGCCGGTCTTGAGCGTCTTCGCCGCGAGCGCCGCGCCGCAGACGAGCGGCGCGCCGGCGCCGACGATGCCGTTTGCGCCGAGCATCCCCTTCGACAGGTCGGCGATGTGCATCGACCCGCCCTTGCCGCCGCAAAGCCCGTCCTTGCGGCCGAAAATCTCGTGCATCATGCCGTCGATGTCGCAGCCCTTGGCGATGCAATGGCCGTGGCCGCGATGCGTCGAGGCGATGGCGTCGCGGTCGTCGAGATGCATGCAGACGCCGACGCCCGACGCCTCCTCGCCGGCGTAAAGGTGCACGAAGCCCGGAATGTTGCCGGCGGAGAACTCGTCGTGCACGCGCTCCTCGAATTCGCGGATCAGGCGCATGCGGCGGTAGGCCGCCAGAAGATCGTCGCGCGAAAGCTGAAGGCCGGAAAGCTGGGCCATCGTTTCCTCCCTTGTCCGGCGAAGCCTTTGGCGTAGCCGGGTCCGTATGTCCGCTCGGACGCCGCGGCCTGCGAAACCCTTCAGGGCGAAGCGGGGTGCTTCTTGGCGCGGATGATGCGGCGGAGCGGCGCGTTGGCAAGGGAAAGAGCGCAACGCGGAAGCGCGCGAGCAAAGGGACGCGCCCCCTCTCCCCCTTGCGGGGGAGAGTCGGGAAGGGGGAACAGGCCGCCTCCGGCCGTGGTGGCGTGCCATGGCATGTGCGAAAGGCCGAAAAGGCGGCTAGCTTGGCAAGGGAGTCAGATATCCTACGGGCGGCGATCGCGATGTATCGCCAGATGATAAAATCGACCACCCGTCTTCGTTCGCCGGAATAATACTCAATCTCTCCACAAAGTTGGTCGGCCAATTCGTATCCCAGGGACAAAGAGAGACGGGTGAGATGGCGATCCGGCTTAGCTACGTTCAGTCCGGAATTCTTGGCGAGGTGCCACACCGTAACCGGTCCGATGTAGGGCAGCCTTTGCAGTGTCGCCAACGGATTGGCGAGCACCAGTTGCTTGAAGGGATCGAAGCCCTGAGCATGAACAAACTGAGCGATCTTTGTGATAGCCACTAGCTTCGCACTGTTCCAAAAGATGCCATCGCGGACAACCGACAGTGCGGGTCGGATTTGACGATCGCGGAAGCAAATTCCCAGTCGCAAAAACAAAGCGAAATATGGTCGAAGAGCCGGCGTATCGTTTGTTCACGAAACCCAGAACATAAGACGACCCACGCAGCCTCGCGTAGAACTGCGAACTCCGAAAAGTGCTCTATTTCCAGCTGCCTTTGCCATTCCACCTCGTGCAGCAGCCCGGCGCTCTGGATATACTCGGATGCAACGTTGAAGATTTCCAACGCCGCTTCGCGATTAGGTCGCATCCAAATCACCTCTTGGGAAATTGTCTCGTATCCAGTACCGCGCACGAAGCAAGAGGAGAGATGCAAAAGGGTGTAAATCGAGATGCTTGCTCAGAGCAATCTTTGTTTTGTGCTTTCGCTTCTGGATGAGGAAATTCGCTCGGGGACCGGGATCCCACCGCCGATGCCGAATGGTCGCGCGCCCAAAACTCGCCGGCTGTCGGGGTCTCCAATACTGAGACGCTAGCGATGGGGTACCCGGCCTCGCGTTTAACTTCCGAGTAAATGTCACCCGTGCGCTTGTGGGCATCTGCACGACCCCTCCAATCGGTCTTCGATTGGATCAGCGTAAGGATAAAGGTGAACGCGCTTAGTCCCCAACCCGAGACCTGCCAACTCCATCCGAAAGGTCTCAGACGGGCGTTCACACTAGGGGGGGCAAATGCAAGGCGCCTACGATCCAAGTTGAAGCGGCAAGTATTGACACATCGAATAGAAATGCCCGCCGACTGAACCGATCACGCAAGCTGGCATGGGCGGTACAGCGCAAGTCAGCGACGCGTCTAATCCTTTCAGGCTCTTCGCGTCTGCTCGCAGAAGTCATTGGTCAATGCCAAACAGCGCCCCCCCCTAGGGCCGAGGATCCCGCAGCCGTCGCATTTCTCATCCTGCGTGCGATGCGTCCGAGGATATCATTCGCAGTCTGGCGAGGCTCTCCGCCTTCGGCTCCCGAAATATTCATCGACGTGAACAGATTGTCCGGTGCTGTCTTTCATCGGCGCGAGGACCAACTCCCGAGCCCGCTCGAAGAGGGCCAGAAGCATTGCCGCTACTGTCTTCTCGCCGTCGTATTGACGGAAGGCTGCGATCCCCAGGCTTTCTGCGTGGTAGCCACTAAGCCTCTGTCCTTCCGGCAGTTGACCGATAATTGCTTTCGCCAGCTTGATTGTTGGGATGAGTTTGCCGGCGCACTCCTGATTCCGCCGCGTAAGCGCTTCCTGAAACTTAACCGGGTCAATTCGGGACAATGCCTGTCTGTCCAAGAAGAAGGCACTTGAAGTTCTCCACTCTGTGATTTCAGAGCAGGAAGCAGCTGAATGGTCATGCCATCATCGTATTCAACGGTAACCGCCATACGGCCATGCGAAACTGTGGCGTAGCCCTTAACCTCTGCCGCAATAATCTCCTGCATCTTGTCGAGGGCGTCTGCGGGGAGTCCTTCCTTCGAGCTCGCTATCGTCGATAAGAACAAGCGAGTCGATATCGCTCGAACCCGTCGACATAAGTGTATTTGGCGACTTGAGACCCGCCCTACATTTGGTCAAAGGTCCCCTTGATCTCGGGCGCGAGTGCGTTCTTGATCGATTCGAGACCTCGCTCGGGCGAATTCGGTATCACGAGCGTTGTAAGCGCCAAGCAAGTTGCCAAGGGCGCCAGAGGCTGTGTCTCGAAGTGCCGTTGGGCTCTTTTCTTCCGCCTGACGAACGATGCTACGGAGCTTGTCCGGACTTCGCTTGTTGAACGCGCCACCGCCTCCGCCGCCACTACCGACCATGGCTAGTCTCCTGCTGCCTCGAGTGCACTCTGGAACGCGCTTCGAAAGAACTCACCATGATACCTGAAGGCGTCGAAGTCATAGTTTTGTAAAAATCTCCTCAATATCAAGTTGCCATCTCCCGCATGTAGTGAGTGAGTTGTTATTCCAACAGCAGCCGTCTATAACATGAGCTTTTGTGGAAACAGCGAGCTTAGTAGCCCCGTAGTTTTGCTTATAAATAGTCTGGCCATCGCTAAAAGCAAAACGCAACCAAGTGAGCCCATCGAAAATATCCGCACCCGCCAAGAAATAGAGGGGGGTGGTGAACCGTGTCTAAGCTGCCGAATATGTGAAGGGGGATGTCCAATCCAGCCTTGTCGAGTTCTTTTCGGAAAATCGCAATATTCTTCATTCGATCAATGATCGAATTTCCTATTTCCTTCTCAGGTCTAATACGAATGACATCAAAGTCTGCAAACTTGTGCACGCTCTTCACTATCGCGGGCATTTGCAGCAAGGCTTGGCTTTCCGTTTCTGGCTTTATCAGTATCTCACGAAGGAAGCCCTCTCGATCTGGGGCCATTGCGCGAGCTCGGTCGATCTGCGATCTGATCGGCAGGCGTTCCCTCGGGATGATCGTAGCTAATCAGGACGCTGGGTAATCACTTTCCGGCTGCCATTTCGCGAGTTCAGCCTCGTGCATTTCTTAGAGTCCAATCCTTCGGAACATGCTCTCTCTCCCCGAAGTCGGACAACGCAGCGTCCTTCGAGGCTTCGGGTAGCCACCACTGTCGAGAAATATGAGGGAGGGAAAATCAAAGGGTGGGTGGATGAGACCATGGTGGAGATCATAGGCACTCACCAAAGTTGCACCGTCGATCCATTCGGAGCTGTAGGCAATGTGCTTCTGTTACATCTGGGAAGCCTTTGCTGAGAGAACGAGCGGCACTAAGAGCGGGGTGCGCTCGATTTCATCGCCGGCTAGAACAAGCGCACGCCGTTTCGCTAGCATCCCAGCGCCCTTCGATCTCGACACGAGGCACAGATGCCACATGTAGGCTTGGTGCCCGCTTCGCAGCTATAAGTTAGGTGAAGAGGCAGTCCAAGAAGGATAAAAAGTAGTCAAAGACATCGACTTTAGACCAATCGAGAAAGGGAACATGCAGGGACGTACAACCACTCGTTTATTACTTCAGCCACAATGCGCTTTATCGCGAATACAAAACTCTCCGAACAGTCGTAGTAGGGGGTGCCAGCGTGAAGTCCCAGCGCGATCAAACCAGGGCGACCGCGCCTGAAGAAGAGGGCCGAGAATATGAGTCGGGCGTTGCGACCGACGATTTCGCCTGCGGGCGAAGGGGCGGCGCCGGAAACCGTTAGCCGCCAATCGGTATGTTGAAATCAATTCGCAAGTGAAAAAGCGGCGGACACCTCGTGTTCGACCAGCCGGCTTGGCCATGATCAACAAACAGCGCATTGATCTAAAATCCTTGCGAGAGAAGCAAATGCGCGCACGCGGCGGAGTCGATACCACCGCTAAGTGGCGCTGTGCGCGGGTCCCCGGGTCTTGCTCATGTGGCCATCGCCACAATTACTGGTGTTAGATTGCAAAAGCTGCAACAGTGACGCTTCTCAGATTAGCCATTTCCACCTGCCTCAACTCATGTGACCGAGGCGCGCGGCACGGGCGCAGGCGAGGCGTTGGAGCGGATTGCAAGGGTTGGACAATGAGTTAAGATGATGGGAATCGAGCGGCTGGGGGGCACAGGCTTGCGATCCGCTTCTCGGGCGGTTACGGAATAGATGCCCGGGTCAAGCCCGGGCATGACGACAGCGGAAGCGTCGCGCCCGATCGTCTGACTCCCCCTCTCCCGGCCTTCGGCCGAGGCCGAAGGCCACCCTCTCCCTCAAAGGGGAGAGGGTCCGCACGTCGCTGCGCCGCTTTCGCTGGGCGCCGCCCTCAATTCGCCGAGGCGAAGTGCTCCTCGTCCTTGGCGACGAGGTCGTCGACGCGGTTCCGCTCCTGCTCGAAGGCGACGAGGTCGGAGCCCTGCAGCTCGCGCCCGCGCGGCACGCGGATCTTCATCGGGTCGACGAAGCGGCTGTTGACCAGGACCTCGAAGTGGAGATGCGGGCCGGTCGACAGGCCGCTCGAGCCGACGAAGCCGATCACCTGGTTCTGGGTGACGTGGTCGCCGACCGAAAGCCCCTTCGCGTAGCCCGACATGTGGTTGTAGGTCGTCTCGTAGCCGTAAAGGTGCTGCAGCGTGATGGAGCGGCCGTAGCCGGCGCGGGTGCCGATCTTCTCGATCGTGCCGTCGCCAGCCGCCATGATCGGGGTGCCGACCGGGGCCGCCCAGTCGACGCCGGTGTGCATGCGGTAGACATGCAGGATCGGGTGGCGGCGCATGCCGAAGCCGGAGGAGAAGCGGGCGCCGGCGACGGGCTTGCGGATGAGGAATTTTTTGGCGCTCTTGCCGTCCTCGTCATAGTAGTCGATCGAATCGTCGGCCGGGTCGCGGAAGCGGTAGAACTTGTGCACCGTGCCGGCGAGCGTCAGCGCGGCGTAGAGGATTTCCGGCTGGTCGGGCTTGGCGTCGGCGGCGTAGATCACGTCGAGACTGTCGGAGGGGGTCAGCCGGCTCTGGTAGTCGACGTCGTAGGAGAAGACGTGGATCAGGTCCTTGACCACGTCATCCTGCATGCCAAGCGTCAGCGCGGTTCCCCAGAGCCCGTCATAGAGCGTCGGAAGGGTCGAGCCCTGATCCGCCTGCTCCTGCTCCGGCACGTCGAGCACGTCGGCGCCGGACGGCTCCTGCGCGGCGACGTAGGCGCCGTTGTCGGAGAGCGCGACGGTCGCGATGTGGGCGTCGTTCGGCTGGTAGAGGCTGACGCGGACGGGGCGGATCGCGCCGCTGTCGGGGTCGGGGGCGAGGCCGATGCGGAGCTTTTGCCCGGCGCGGAAGTCGAAGGAGAAATTCGCCACGAGCGCCGACTGGATGGCGGCGGCGGTTTCCGGGTCGGCGCCTTCGTCGATCAGCATCTTGCGCAGCGAGGCGCCTTCCTCGACCGTCAGCACCTTGTCCTGGATGCCGTTGTCGTCGGTGCTGTCGCTCTTGGTCAGCAGCGAGACGTTCTCCGGCGCGATC
>CAVVPM010000011.1:130000-156026 GCA_963750115.1 uncultured Alphaproteobacteria bacterium
TCGTGTAGCAATACATGAGCGGTAGCGGAGCGTTCCGTAGGCCTGTGAAGCGGCAGCCGTGAGGCACCGTGGAGGTATCGGAAGTGCGAATGCTGACATGAGTAACGACAAACGGTGTGAGAGACACCGTCGCCGAAAGTCCAAGGGTTCCTGCGCAATGCTAATCAGCGCAGGGTTAGCCGGCCCCTAAGTCGAGGCAGAAATGCGTAGACGATGGGAACCACGTCAATAATCGTGGGCCTTGAGGTGGTGACGAATGCCGTAAGTTGTCCGGGGTTATCGGATTCTCCGGGCCGCGAAGGTGTTCCAGGAAATAGCCCCTCTTTATAGACCGTACCCGAAACCGACACAGGTGGACTGGTAGAGCATACCAAGGCGCTTGAGAGAACGATGCTGAAGGAACTCGGCAAATTGCTCCCGTAAGTTAGCGAGAAGGGAGCCCTCTACTTGGGCAACCAAGTGGAGGGGGCACAGACCAGGGGGTGGCGACTGTTTAGCAAAAACACAGGGCTCTGCGAAGCCGCAAGGCGACGTATAGGGTCTGACGCCTGCCCGGTGCCGGAAGGTTAAGAGGAGGGGTGCAAGCTCTGAATCGAAGCCCCGGTAAACGGCGGCCGTAACTATAACGGTCCTAAGGTAGCGAAATTCCTTGTCGGGTAAGTTCCGACCTGCACGAATGGCGTAACGACTTCCCCGCTGTCTCCAGCATCGACTTAGTGAAATTGAATTCCCCGTGAAGATGCGGGGTACCCGCGGTTAGACGGAAAGACCCCGTGCACCTTTACTACAACTTCACACTGGCAGCCGTGAGGTCATGTGTAGGATAGGTGGTAGGCTTTGAAGCTTGGGCGCCAGCTCAGGTGGAGCCACCCTTGAAATACCACCCTTGAGCTTATGACTGTCTAACCGCGGCCCGTTATCCGGGTCCGGGACAGTGTGTGGTGGGTAGTTTGACTGGGGCGGTCGCCTCCCAAAGAGTAACGGAGGCGCGCGATGGTTGGCTCAGAGCGGTCGGAAATCGCTCGTCGAGTGCAATGGCATAAGCCAGCCTGACTGCGAGACTGACAAGTCGAGCAGAGACGAAAGTCGGTCATAGTGATCCGGTGGTCCCGCGTGGAAGGGCCATCGCTCAACGGATAAAAGGTACGCCGGGGATAACAGGCTGATGATCTCCAAGAGTCCATATCGACGAGATCGTTTGGCACCTCGATGTCGACTCATCACATCCTGGGGCTGGAGCAGGTCCCAAGGGTTCGGCTGTTCGCCGATTAAAGTGGTACGTGAGTTGGGTTCAGAACGTCGCGAGACAGTTCGGTCCCTATCTGCCGTGGGTGTAGGAGAATTGAGAGGATCTATCCCTAGTACGAGAGGACCGGGATGGACGCACCTCTGGTGGACCTGTTGTGGCGCCAGCCGCAGTGCAGGGTAGCTATGTGCGGACGGGATAACCGCTGAAGGCATCTAAGCGGGAAGCCCCCCTCAAGACGAGTTCTCCCTGAAGAGCCGTGGAAGACGACCACGTCGATAGGCCGGGTGTGGAAGCGCAGCAATGCGTGAAGCTTACCGGTACTAATCGCTCGTTCGGCTTGATCGCTCTCATTAGTCAATGCCCGCTCGGAAGCGAGCGGCACGAAGACAAGGCCAGTGTCTGGAGCGAATAGCGAGTAGCGCGTGGGAAGGCGTCCGCCACCCCTGCGCAACGCGCGATTTGCGTTCTGCGCTTCGCCGGCCTGGTGGCTCTTGCGAGGGGCCCAAACCCGATCCCATTCCGAACTCGGCCGTTAAACCCCTCAGCGCCAATGGTACTAAGTCTCAAGGCTTGGGAGAGTCGGTCGCCGCCAGGCCTGCCAAGCGCAGAACACAAGACGGAGCAGGACGGCAGGCGGCCCGCGGCTCCGCTCCGGTCACACGGGACTCTTCTCTTTCGGCGGTGAACAGCGGACTGGACGTGAAGCCGGAATTCCGTCCTCTTTCGTTCGACACTTCCGTCTTTCGACAACGCGGGGTGGAGCAGTCCGGTAGCTCGTCAGGCTCATAACCTGAAGGTCGCAGGTTCAAATCCTGCCCCCGCAACCACTCTAACACTTTGAGATTTCGTAGCTTTCTGGCACGTGTTCCACGCGTGTCGTTCCTGCCGAAAATGCTCGTGGAAGCGCAGTGGAAGCACCCGGGGGAAAGCCGCAGCGTATTCCCGGCTGCGTCGGCACGCCGCATCATCCCAGCTGTGAATTGTTGCTGACGAAGACGTCTCCCCATCGCCGGTGGAGGTCACAAGCTCGAATTCCTGTCGGCTGCGTCCAATCTTTTCGGGGTTTGGTGGACGCCGCATAGCCGCATTCCGCCCGCGAAGGCGGTAGGTATCACGTCATGCCAGAGCTGGCCAACGAGCGGCGACGGTTCGGCTATCGCCGCCTGCACATCCTGCTGAGGCGTGAGGGCATCGAGCTGAACCACAAGAAGCTGATCCGCCTCTACCGCGAGGAGCGGCTGACGGTGCGGCGCCGCGGCGGCCGCAAGCGGGCGCTTGGGACCACGGGCGCCGATGACGATCCCGCAGGGCCGGAACCAGCGCTGGAGCCTCGACTTCGTCTCGGACGCGCTCGTCGACAGCCGCCGCTTCCGCATCCTCGCCGTGGTCGACGACTTCACCCGCGAGTGCCTGGCGCTGGTGGTCGACACCTCGCTCTCCGGCGTCCGCGTCGCGCGCGAGCTGGAGCGGCTGGCCGAGTTCCGCGGCCTGCCGCTGATGATCGTCAGCGACAACGGCACCGAGCTGACCTCGCACGCAATCCTGCGCATGGCAGGAGGAGCGCGGCGTCGACTGGCACTACATCGCGCCGGGCAAGCCGCAGCAGAACGGCTTCGTCGAGAGCTTCAACGGCCGGCTGCGCGACGAGTGCCTGAACGAGCACCTCTTCGGCAGCCTCAAGGAGGCGCGCCAGATCATCGAAGCCTGGAGGATCGACTACAACACTCACCGGCCGCACACGAGCCTCAGCGGCCTCACGCCAACCGAGTTTGCCAACCGGTCCCGAATGGACCAGAACCTGAACAGACTCTCCTTATGAACGGGTACCCTTCAGGGGCAGGGTCACAATCGCAATCGACATGCTCCTGAAATCGGTGGAGCGGATGCTACGGCAGGCTCACGCCGAAGAGATCAGTCCCACGCGCTGTCTCCGCGAGATCGCAGGATCTACCGACGCCCCTCATTCCTCCGCGGAAGCACGACGGAAGCAGCACGAAGCGCATTTCTGGACAGGTTGTCGCGTTAGCGTCGTCGTCGCCCATAGCCCGGCGGCAAAGGCTAACATGGCGATCTTTGAAGAGGCTGTCTGGATGCGCGAAGTGCTCGGCTGATGAGCATCACCAATTGATTTCCGACAACTCACAACAGCGAAGGCCTAAATCCCTCAGACGATGCTGCTGTTGCCGAAAACGCACGCAGGAAGAGCCTGACCTCGTGCTCGAAGGCGACCGCACGCGTTTGCGCGGCGCGCCGGCCGTGGGCGAGCGATTGAGATTTCTGCGATCGGCTCAGCCGTGGCCCTCGGCTCAATATCAATTTTGCTGCCTCCGCTGAAAGGGAAGCGGCATCCGACGAGCAAGGGAAATGCCGCCGCGAGGACGGCAAACGGAACCACCGTGACAACGATCTCGAACGCTCCGCGCGCGCCGTCCGGTTTGCGATAGGGAGCAAACATCCGGGCCAGCTCCCGTGGCTCAGGCATAGCGCCAAGGGCCGGCGAAGGCGCTTGCCGGATTGCGGTCCAGCCTTCGGCTTCAGCCGGTTCTCGGCGGCGACTCAAAGCCGTCCGGTGAGAAGTAAGACGACGACGATGATCAGGATGATGCCGACGACGCCGATGCCGCCGTGGCCGAAGCCGTAGCCATAGCCGCCAAAGCGGCTGCTGAAGCCACCGAGCAGGAAGATGACGAGGATAATGACGAGGATGAGCCCAAGAGACATAATCGACCTCCTACGGCGACGCACCGGACGATGGCGCGCCCTTGGCTGCGCGCCGACCAGGAGCGGCGCGGAAATTGGCTGAGCTATTTCGTCTCGACGGAAACGCCCCCCTGGCCGACGCTGATATCGATGCCGGCGGTCTGCTGCCGCTCCTGATAGAGGAGGGCGCCGATGACCGCAGTAATGACGACCAAGGTGCCGATGACAAGGTAAAGAACGTTCCGACTGACGGGCATTCGCCTATTTGCCTTTGAGCGCGTCTTTGATGCCGCCGATAGCGCTCTGAACCTTTCCCGCCACCTTGTCGGCATTGCCGTCCGACTGAAGCTTGCCGTCGCCGACCGCCCTGCCGACCGCCGCCTTGAACTTGCCTTTGATCACCTTCGCCGATCCGGCGATCCGGTCTTTGTCCATAACTTCTCTCCCGCTCCTTAAGGGACAGCAGCACCACCGGCGCGAAGCTTCCTCGTCTCAGCGCACACGTCCAGCCAGCCATGGAAATCAGCTCAAGAAAACGGCAGCGATCCTGCGCTGCCGAATGAGTAGGAGGTCTTGGGGGACGCAAGGCACCAATACATCGTTGCGGGGACGAAGACTGTGCAGAATTGCTCATACACAGTTCGCGTACACGTTCGCGGCTCTCGCGAAATCTCCGCTGCCACGTCAGTCGGGCGAATATTGGATCGCGCAATGGTGCGATAGCTCCTTGAACAGCGCGTCGTTGTCGAGCGGCTTGCGCAGCACCGCGACCGCGCCGGCGCTGCCTGCCCATTCTCGGTCAGATTGCCTGTCTCTTCCGGACTCGAGGCGCTCGTCGGTGATCATGATGACCGGAATGTGCCTGGTCGTCTCCGTGCTCTTCAGGCGCCACAGGAGATAATGGCCGCCGCCTTCCGGCATCACGTCGTCGGCGATGATCGCGTCGGGCCATTCCCTTATAGCGATGCGGTAGGCTTCAACACCGTTCGAGGATGTCAGAGTCTCCGCGCCGCATTTGTTCAGACGGCGAGCCAGCGCGCGTGTCAGGTCGGCGTCGTCATCGACGATCAATATCTTGTTGCGCTTCTCCTGGACCAGCTCGTGTACGGGAATGCTCGACCGCACGCCGACCGCCCTGAGCGCTCCATCGTCAATATCGAAAATATTCGTCAGAATCGCGCTGATCGCTTCCCACGTGTCCTTGTTCTTCTGCACGTAGAAGGCGCCGAGCGAATCGATGCGGTCGAGCACATCGACGTCATCGGAACCGGTGAGGATGATAACGTCTGCCGGTGATCGCTTCGAATTCGAGCAGCCATTCGCAGACCCGGAAACCGTCAGCCTCCGGCATTTTGATATCGAGGATGAGAAGCCGAGGTGGATTCCTCTGCGCTTTGAGAATGGCCTGCAGCCCGTTCGCCGCTGTCTCGACTTCAAGGCCGAGCTTCTTGCAGCGCACAGAGAGCGCCCTGACCACGGCAGGATCGTCGTCGGCGATCAGCACCCTTCGATTGGCTTTGACTTTGACCTCGCTTGCGATCGGCATGATGTGTTCCGTTGGTGCGATGATGGGCGCCGCACGCTGTAAGGTTTCACCGCGGCATTCAGCGCTCCGATCAGATCTTCGGACCTGTAGGGTTTCTCGACGAAAAAGGTGGCGCCGCCGCGCCTGGCTTGCAGCCGCGCCCGGTCCGCGGAATCGGCGGAAAGGACGATTGCCGGAATATTGGCGGTGAGGACGGAGTTCTGCAGCCGCTTGAGCATCGTGAGCCCGTCCATGACCGGCATGTGCAGATCCACGAGAATGACGTCCGGCCTGCTGTGCTGGGCGATGTCGAGCCCTTGCTGCCCATCGAACGCCGCCGTTGTCTCAAACCCAGAATTTCGCAGGCGGAGCTCGATCGCCCGAACGATTTCTCTGTCGTCGTCGACAACCAGGACATTTATCGGTGACACGATCGCCAATCCTCTTACGCTGAATCACGCCTGATGGGGGGAGCACGCCCCCTCTTCGCCTACGCTTGCGATCGACGCGCTGCGGAGATGGGTTGTATGGCTTCGTCGTCCTCATCCTCGTCCGCCAATTGGCTTGTCGCCAGCAAGCCCGCCAGGGCGTCTCCCAATCCCGACCGACGAAACGGCTTTTTCAGGACATGCGAACCTTGATAGGCGTCGGGCAGATCTCCTCCGCCGTAGCCGGTGGAGAACAGGAACGGAATGCCGCGGCCAACGAGCTCGTCCGCGACGGGATAGCTCATCTCCCCGTCGAGATTGATGTCCAGGACGGCGGCGTCGATGCCTCTGCTGCCGATCATCTCCATCGCCTCGCCCACGGTGGTGGCCGTGCCGGCGACCGCGTAGCCCAGATCAGTGAGCATGCGTTGCACCATCCCCGCCACCATCATCTCGTCCTCGACCAACAGGACACGGCGGCCTGCATTAGAGCTATCCATGGATGCTTTCCTTCCTGTCCTGAGTCCGACAAGGCATGCCGATCTGGCAAACGACGCCTCCGGTTTCGTAGTCGAGGTGAACCTCGCCTTTCAGCTCTTTTGCCAGCCCACCCTCGATCAGTTGAGACCCGAAGCCCTTGTGACTGGGGCGGCCTCACGGGCGGCCCGCCGCTTTCTACCCAGCACAGCCACAGGCGTTCGCCCCGCGCGCCCGGCTCGACATGCCAGGAGACATCGAACATGGCCGGCCATATTGAGGAGCGCGCCGTACTTCACCGCGTTGGTGGCGAGCTCCTGGAACACCATGGCGAAGGTCAACGCCGTTTTGGGCGGCAGGAAAACGTCTTCGCCTGTTATCGAGAAGCGATCGACGTGACCGTCATTGAAGCCGAAGGGCACCAGGATCGCGGCGACCACTTCCCGCAGATCCGCTCCCTCCCAGTTGGCGCTGCCCAGCAGCCTATGGGCCGCTGAAAGCGCCAGGATGCGGTCCTCGAAGGCCTCGACCGCGCTTCCCATCGGCTATGTCGTGCAAGGTTTGAAGGGCGATCGCCTGGACAGTGGCGAGAATGTTCTGCGTGCGGTGGTTCAGCTCGCTCAGCAGCAGTCGGAGGTGACGCTCCTCCTCGCCTGCGACCGGTGACGTCGATAAACGATACGAAGTGGTGCGTGACATTGCCAGCCCGCGTCCAGCGCCGGGCCCTGGAAAATGATGGCCCAGAATGAACTGCCGTCCTTGTGGTAGTAGCGAACCTCCGGGTGGCCATCGTAGAAGCCGGCGCTAAATGACGCGTCGATCTGCGCCCGCGCGTCCGGATCGGTCTCGGGACCCATCATGAAGTAGCAATCCTGCCGAGCACTTCCTCCCGGCCGTAGCCGCTCATCGAGAGAAAGCTGTCGTTGGCAGTAGATGATTGGATTGCCGGGAAGGTTGGGGTCCGTGAACAGCATCGGCATTCGCGTTCGATCGGCGGCAGTGACAAACGGTCCTCCAGCCTCCCGCGCGACCGAAATATGATTTTCGGCGGCCTTCTGCCCGGTCGATCTTGATTCCTCTTTTCGGCATGTCCTCAACTCAGGATCCGAACGATCTCGTACCGCTGGAGAGCAGCATCGGAGGCGCCTCTGCGCAGACAATTTCCTGCAACCACAATGACATCACCATTGCTCGTTGTCTGAGCAATATTGCTCGTCTCTGCAGTTGAGGAGCATTCAGCTGACTGGCGGGCATGCATTCACGCAGGATTGTATTGCGCTCGCGCCAACCTTCACGGAGCTTGTGGAGAGGCTGCTATCGCTTGCAACCAGAGGCTTTCGAGCAAGCCAGTCGCGTGATATTGTCTACTCTGACAGTCTGACCGTTTTCCCTGAGGAAATGGAGGTCAAGGGAGGGCCCGCATATGGCGCGCAAACCAAAGCCGTCATTCGATATGAAAGCTCTGCTCGCCAAGACGAATGGCGGCAACTCCGTTCAGCGATACGACGTGAACCAGGTCATCTTCTCGCAAGGCGATCCTGCGGATGCCGCCTTCTACATCAGAAGTGGCAAGGTGAAGGTTACCGTCGTTTCCGCGCAGGGCAAGGAAGCCGTCGTCGCAATTCTGGGGCCGGAGGAATTCTGCGGCGAAGGCTGTCTGAACGGGCAGCCGCTGCGCATGGCAACGGCGACGGCAATGGCCGATTGTGAGATTTTGCGTCTGGGGAAGGCCGCCATGATTCGCGTCCTCCACGACGAGCCAGAGTTCTCAGACATGTTCATCGCGCATCTCCTGCACCGTGCCGCCCGCGTGGAAGCGGACCTGGTCGACCAGCTCTTCAATTCGAGCGAGAAACGCTTGGCGCGCGCCCTCCTGCTGTTGGCAAATTTCGGCAAGGAAGGCAGGCCCGAGCCGGTCATCCCGAAAGTCAGCCAGGAAACGCTTGCAGACATGATCGGAACCACACGGTCGCGCGTCAGCCATTTCATGAACAAGTTCCGCAAGCTGGGTTTCATCAGCTACAACGGCAATTTGGAGGTCCACAGCTCGTTGCTGAATGTCATTCTGTACGATGAGCCGCACATTAAGGACTAGGCTGCTTCTAATTTCTACGCGCATTTCAAGAGTTATGGACGTTTGTATTCCTGCAAGACAGTCATTGTCTGATCAGAACAAAGGCTCAAATGGGAAGTAATATTCAGTACCGTCCTTAATCGATCCTACTTAGCATGCCTTGCGCCGCTGATCTCGGGCGGTCTTCAGCTGGAACGCTTCCAGTTACGGCCTTCATGGTGGGTTCTTGGCCATTCGCACGCGCTTTCTCTTCTTCTACTCGATTTCACTCGCGCTGCTGATCGTGCTCAGCGGCGTTGCGCTCTTTGCGGTGACCTCGCTCGGGCAATCGACCGCCTCTCTCAATCAAAAATGGATATCGGCACACGCATCCTCGGCGAGATGGCCGACCTCTTGACCGAGGTCCGGCTGGGCGAGACGCGGCTTTCGCAGGCGTCCAGTCAGGAGCAGGCAGAGCAGGCACTCGCTTACACCGACGCGCGAATGTGAAGGATATTCTGGAGCAGCGCGCTGCCTACGGCGTTCTGGAGAACCCGGCGCAGGAAGTATCGCTCCTTCAAGACTTCGATCAGATTGGAACGCCTGGGCGGCGGCGCACCTGGAGATGGGCGGCGCGTTCACCCAGCGATCTCGGTTGCAATCGGACGGAACTTTCGCGATCCAGGCCGATGCACTTTATCGGAGTGCGGACGACGCTATCGACGCGCTTATCGGGGCCAACACGGATGGTGCGACGGCCGCCGGACAACGCGCTCGCAGGATCGTCGAGGATTCAGAGCTGATTGTCGCTTGCGCCGTGATGATCGCGCTCCTCGTGCTCGGTTGGGTCGTTTTCATGGTCCATAAACAGATCTTGCGACCTCTCGCCTCGATTACCGAAGCGCTCTCGCAGCTATCCAGAGGCAATCGGAGCCTGGTCATTCCCGAGAGCGGGCGGCGCAATGAAATCGGCAAGCTCGCGCAGGCTTTTGAGATTTTCCGAGCCAATACATTTGCACTCGAAGAGGCTCATCAGGCTGCAGAAGATGCGCAAGCTCAGGCTCGGGCACTTGCCCGCCACGATCCTCTCACCGGTCTTACAAACCGGAGGGTCCTGGCCGAGGATATGGAAAAGGCGCTCGGCCGAGTGGAACGTTTCGGCCGGAACTTCGCGGTGCTTCTCATCGATCTCGATCGCTTCAAGCCCGTCAACGACGTCTATGGCCACATGGCCGGCGATGCCGTGCTGTGCGAGGTCGCCAACCGCCTAAGAGAGACCGTCCGCAAAAACGATACCTTGTCGCGCATCGGCGGCGACGAGTTCGCCATCATCTGCGAGCTCGAAGCCGAACTCGGCAGACAGGAGCGAGGAGATCATCCTCTTCGCGGAGCGCGTGCTTGCGGCGGTGCGCATGCCCGTCCAGCTGGAGGAAACTCGGGTCGAAGTGGATGCCAGTATCGGAATTGCGTTTGGTCCGGCCGATGGGATCGACGCCGAATCCATTCTGAGGGCGGCCGACATCGCCATGTATCGCGCGAAGGGAGCGGACCGTGGGACTTTTCGCTTCTACGAACAGAGCATGGACGACGAGCTCCGGGCGCGCGCCGAACTCGAAGCGGACGTGCGTCGCGCGGTCTCCGTGGGAAAGATCGAGCCCTACTATCAGCCCCTTGTTGAACTCGACACCCGAAAGCTTGTCGGCTTCGAGATCCTGGCCCGCTGGAGCCACCCGAAAAAGGGCAACATTCCACCGCTCGAATTCATCCCGATCATCGAGCACCTCGGCCTGATCGGTGATTTCACCTGGGGCATTCTTCGCCACGCCTGCATTGACGCAAGGGGCTGGCCGGTTGATCTGGCACTGTCGGTGAACATCTCCCCGTCCCAATTGAGGGACCCGACCTTTCCCGTCCGCCTTCTCCAGGTGCTCCAGGACACCGGATTTTCTCCGAGGCGGCTGGAGATCGAGATCACCGAAACCGCGCTCCTCACGGATATTGAATCGGTGAAAGCCGTTCTCGTCTCGCTGCAGGCTCTTGGCATCAAGGTCGCAATCGATGACTTCGGCACCGGCTATTCCAGCCTCAATCATCTGCGTGAGCTGAAGCTCGACAAGATCAAGATTGACCGCAGCTTCATCCAGTCGATGAACGAGGAGCCAGAGAGCGCGAAAATCGTGAATGCGATCCTCGGCCTAGCGAGGAGCTTGGGCCTGCCCACAACGGCGGAAGGCATCGAGGATGCTGAGGTCGCTAAGCCGTATGAGCAAGGCAGGCTGCGAGATTGGGCAGGGGTACTATTTTGCGAAGGCGATGCCGGCCGCCGAGGCCGGAGACTGGATCGCTGCGCACCGTCGCACGGGATCGGAAGATCGACGGATCGCTTGAGAGAGATCGGGGGCGCGGGGACAACTTGCCGCGCCGTCGGTCGGGCGACCGCACCTGCGACGCCGCAACCGGAGCGATTGTTAATGTCGTTCGCGGTAAAGTATCGAATGAACGAAGTGCGGACACCATATACGCGGGATGGATGAGCATCGGACATCTGCGAGGCGACTGACGATGAAGGATGGAAAAGTCATCCTGAGCGCGTCAACGCTGATGGACTGCGTGATCCGCAATCTAGGCGAAGGAGGGGCGCGCCTTGAGTTCGGCGGGCCGACTCTCCTTCCTCCCGAATTCCGGCTTCGCAGCGTTACTGCGGGCACCGAAGCCGCCGCGGAGCTCGTCTGGCAGCATGGCTGCTCGGTAGGCGTCCGTTTCGATACGCCCCTCCGCTGGACAAGCACCGCTCGCAGCTCGGCCGCCATGTTCCTGCCGCCGGCACAAAACCGAACGGAACCCTCGTGAGGGCAACGCGGCCGCTTAGCCGAAATGCGATGCAGGCGCCGCGGTATCATTTTGTGGAGTGACTGGATTGATCGATCGGCGAAGACCGAAAGTGGCGGGTGGGCGTCTCCAATTCGGGACGGCCGGTCATCGTCTCTCGCTGCCAGTGCCCCCGGCGTTTACTCCTTTGTATGAGCGACGCTCGCAGCCAAAGCCGAAGCGGAACCCCTTTCAATATCCAGATGTCGTCTTAGGACTGCTCGCAGGGACAATGGTCCTGGCCGCTTTGTGGCTTTTCATCAGCAGCTAGGCACGCAGACGCTGGCGTGCCGGCGGACGGCCGCGAGTGAGCTCGCCGAACCTGCACATGAATCCCCGGCCGTTGAGGGTGCCGATGCTCGTCGGCTGTCCCGGTCCGATCTTGTGACTGGAGCTTGACCGCGCACAACGCCGAGCCGTGGACGCAGATCAGGACATGGCCGGCCGATTGTGCGGATCGTTCGCGAAGAGGCGGCGAAGACTGAGAGCCCTGCGAGGTGCTGAGAATTGAGGGGCCCTCGGTGACACTCCAAATTTTGACGTGACAATTAAAAAAGGGAGCCGGCCCGTGTCGGGCCGACCCCTTTCCACGCGACGCTTCATTTGCGCCCTGTGCGCCGTCAAAGCATGCAGTCGTGGCGCCTGCCGTCGTAGCCGAGATAGGTATCTGACCGGTGATCATAGGACCGGTAGCGGTTCTCGCACGCTGCGACGTGAGCGCCGCTCCCGGCGCCGCCGTTGACCATTGAACCGGTCATCACGCCGGCGGCGAAGCCGAAAATCCCGGCGACGGCGTTGTCGGCACCGAAATCATGATTGCGATAGTGGTCGCGGTACCATCCCTGATAGTGCGCCTGGTCCCAGCTGTCGTGATTGCGGCTCCAATCGCTGCAGCCGTCGTCGTAGTTGTTGCTGCAATAGCTCTGGACATAGCGGTCCTGCTGACTGAAACGCGAGTGATCGCGGGAGCCGGCCATAGCGCCGGTGGCGATTGCGCCCGTCGCGAGGACGGCGACGACTGCGGTGCTGAAGATCTTGTTCATCTTGACTCCTTGTTTGTTTCATTTTGAAGCGGCGCGTCCACAGGATCGTTGTCGTGTCGAGGCTCATTCTCGGAAGCGCGATCTGCCAGTCTTCCTCTCGGACAAGGTCGAGCGCACTTCGCCTCTAGCGCCGAGCCATCTCCGGGGCGGGAATGCGCAAGAGAACCGTCGTATTGGCGCCGATCTGATTGCCGACGGTGACATTGCGGACGCGTGGCGCGGGAGAACCGTCGGCCGCCAACAGGCACGACGCGTCGATGTTCGGCCAAGTCGCGCTGGCGCAGTCGCTCGTATGAAGAAAATCCCCCCTGACGGGGCGTGGGACGACGGTTCGGCCAGCTGGATCAATATTGGTCATCCGCAGCAAGGCGAACGCATCGTCGATCCGATCGGCGACGATACCGGCGCGAGCCGTCGCCACGGTGTCGGCGGCGCTCGCATTTAAAGGCGCCGCTATCGCAACGGCGACCGCAAACGCAAGGCCGATCGTAGCGGCGGAAATCGAATTGCTGGATGCTAGAATTTTAAACATGTCGCCCTCCTCTCAATGAGAGAACCGGCTTATTTTCGTCAGGTCGTATATAGGTATTAATTGGTGAGTTGTTAGGCGTCCCGTCGCATTATTATTCTAAATACGAGTCGCTTAGCGCGGAGTCTTTAGGATGACTGGGGGTGATATATGTTTTATATCA
The DNA here is from genome assembly GCA_963750115.1 of uncultured Alphaproteobacteria bacterium. Classification (GTDB taxonomy): domain Bacteria; phylum Pseudomonadota; class Alphaproteobacteria; order Rhizobiales; family Afifellaceae; genus DASWJZ01. The sequence goes on from CAVVPM010000011.1 coordinate 143,036, forward strand.
TCGTCAATAATATCAGGTCTTGTTATGATCAACTTGAAGTGCTGGCTCAATTTCGCTTGCGGGGCGGCCTTCGTGATTCTGGGCGCAACGCTTATCGAAGCGACCGGGGTCGTCTAAGACGGGCTTTGGCCGTCGACTTGGGCGCGGCTCATCCCGCAGCGACCCGTTGGGCTTGGTGAGCGGAGAAGCCGGTCTCGAACGGGCGTTGCCGAAGACGGAGATTCACGACGCTGCTCCGCGAGGGGAGTCTGCGGACTTTAAGCGGCTTCGCGGTTCGGTTCCAAGCAGCGTGCGGAAGTGCCGTCCGCCAACCGAGGCAACCGTCGCACGTAGCGAAACAAGACGAGCTGGTGGCTTTCTTCATCCCACGAGGCAGGTGCACCAGCAGGAACGGCTTGAGCCCAACCAGCCAGATCATCGCCGCGACAAAAGCCGCGATTGCCGCGTTCGTCGCCATCGTGCTGAGCCAGGGGCGCCAGCCGCCGCGCAGCATTCCTATCGGCAGCCGATGCCGCAGGACGAAGAGATACGCCTGACCAGCCCCAAACACCGCAATTGGGTGCCGGTAGAGGCGATAGCGGAGCCGGCGTCACCGGGATAGCGCCAGGTACTCGCGCACCGTCAGCATGTCGATGTCGCCTATCCCCCGCCGATCGAGATTGCCTGAGCCCGCATGGTGAGACCGCTTCGGCCCGCGGAATTCGTTCTGCCGGCTATTCGCTCCGCTGCTGCGGATGCGCCGCGACGCCGGCAAGCGTCATGGAATCCATACGCGACAGCGTGGTCGTCGTTCCAACGCGAGTCTCGACGACGACGCTCGGCACCGTCGCGGGCTCGTAGGCAACGTCCATGCACTCCGCCTGTTCGTCACCGGAAAGGCCGGCGCAGCCTGGCGGCACCAGAAGATCGCCTTTCTCGGCCATCGGCACGCTGACCGGCGCGCTCGCCACGACATCGAAAGCCTCATCAACGCGCCAGCGGGCGTAGCTTGCCGCGTCGGTCGGAAGCACCGTGGCGGCCTCAGCACCGCCCACGATACCGGCTGCGACGATCAGCGCCGCGAGCGCGAACACCTTCCTCGTCCCAGTGATCATTTGACGCTCCGTTGGCCCGTACAGGACCTTGTTGCCGTGACGTCTATGCGCCGATTGCTTCATCTGGTGTCAGCCGAGCATATCCTGCCGCAAAACGTCGCGCGGAAGCCCGATGTCGATGCATGACTATGCTGATCGATGGCGCCGCGGCAGGCTCGGAAACTACCTAGGGCTATTTGGCCGGTCGCCGCTTCTTCCGCCGCGCCTGCTGAGCTCCCAACGTGTCGATCAATGCCGAGCAGCGGCAAGCGCTAATCGGGCGAGTGCCGGAAGTGACTTCGCCCCGGTTCTCTTCATGATCGAGGCGCGATGATTTTCGACCGTCCGTTGGCTGATACCGAGATCCGCCGCAATGTTCTTGCTCGGATGACCGGCGAGAACCATCTCCATGATCTGGCTCTGTCGCGGGGTGAGCCCCGCTATGTGCCTCGCCGCTTCCTCCCGCCATGCAGACAGCTTGGCAGTATCCTTCGATTGTTCAAAGCACGCTCGACGCTTGCGATCAGTTCGTCGCGTCCGATCGGCTTCTCGATGAAATCAGACGCACCCGCTTTCATTGCTTGTACCGCCATCGGCACGTCGCTGTTGCCGGTGATCATGATCGACGGCAGTCGATGGCCGGCGTCGTGCAGCTGCTGCAGCAATTCGACTCCGTTCATCCCCGGCAGGTAGGCGTCGATCAGGAGACAGGCCTCTTGGCCCGGGTGATAGGCTGCGAGGAAATCCTCGCAAGAGGCGTAGTCCACAACGTTGCGGCCGTCTTCCTCGAGCACGCCGCGAATTCCCTCGCGCACATGGCTGTCGTCGTCGACGACGAAGATGACTGGCGCCCCCGACCCGTCAGCAGCCTCGGCGAGAGTTGGGGCAAGTGGAGGATGCTCTGCGGATCGTGACGGTCGAAGGAGACGCTGGATCGCTTCCCGCAGCTCTTCGAATTTGACCGGCTTGTTGAGCTGGATGCAGTCGTGACGCGCGATGGCGCGCAGCGCGCCGGTCGATATGTCGCCGGTCAATATCATCGCCGGGACCGCCCCACCGAGCTTTTCTCGCAGCTTGTCGGTAACTTGCAGGCCATCCATGCCATCTGGCAGATTGTAGTCGGCGAGGATGAGGTCGGGTCGGATCGCTCCTCTCGCCGCCCAATCCAGGGCCGCGATGCCATCCGGCACCGCCGCTGCGTGATGTCCCTCTTCGCCGAGGAGGTGTTCGAGCAGGCCGCGCAGCTCTGGATCGTCCTCAACCACCAGGATTGTACCAGTGCGGCGAACTTCTTCGACAGTCGCGCCAACTCCGCCGTGGCGCTGGCGTGAATGCAGCGGACATGTCTCGTGCGGCGTGAGCTTTGTCTCAACGGCGAAAGCAGAACCCTTGCCTGGCTGCGAACGAACCGTGACCCGATGGTCGAGCAATTTCCCCAAGCTTTGTACGATCGAGAGACCGAGGCCGAGGCCCCGGGTCCTTTCCCGGGCGGCGTTGTCGAGCTGATGGTACTCGTCGAAAATCGCCTGATGTTCTTCGGCGGGAATGCCGACGCCAGTGTCCCAAATCTCGATACTGAGCTTTCCTCCGCGCCGGCGGCAACCGAGCAATATCTTGCCCCGTTTGGTGTATTTCAATGCGTTCGAAAGCAGGTTGCGAATCATCTGCTCGAGCAGACGCGGATCGGTCTCGATCGTCAGGCTGCATGGAACCACTTGCAGGACGAGCTGCTGTGCATGCGCCTGATAGCTGAACTCGTCCCGCAACCGGCCAAGCAGATCGTTGATCGGGTAGCTGACCACTTCCGCGCGGACAGTGCCCGCCTCGATCTGGTTTATGTCGAGCAATGTGTTCAGCATGCCCGACATCGCCCCCAACGTCTCGTCGAGCCGCCCGACCAGCTTCTTCGCTCGTTCCCCCTCGACGGATCTCACCAGCAGAGACTGAAGCAAGGCGAGCGTCTGCAGCGGCTGACGAAGGTCATGGCTCGCCGCGGCGAGGAAGCGCGATTTCGCGACCGTCGCCAGCTCCGCCTGGCGTTTGGCCGCCACGAGCGCATCCGATGCGTGCCGCCGGTCGGTGACGTCGACAAAGGTGATGACGACGCCTTCGACCCCGTTGTCCTGGCTGCGGTAGGGTAGGACGCGCCGCGCGTACCAGGCGCCGCTCCGAGCTTCGACCTCCTTTTCGACCGGCGCGAAAGTATGCAGCACCTCTTGGGCATCGCTAAGGAGCGTGGCATCGGCAGCAAGCGAGCTGAGGTCCGCGAGAGGTCGCCCAATGTCGCTGGGAATGACGCTGAAGAGCGCCTTGGTAGCCGGAGTGAAGAAGCGAATCTTGAGATCGGTGTCGAGGAAGAGCGTCGCAACATCGGTGCTGTAAAGCACGTTCTGCAGATCGTTCGAGGTCGTCCTCTGGCGGTCAAGCGTCTCTTGCAACTGGCTATTGAGAGCGGTCAGCTCCTCGTTGAGCGACTGCAGCTCCTCCTTGGCGGTCAGCAGCTCCTCGTTCGTCGACTGGTATTCCTCGTTGACGGACAAGGCCTCCTCGTTGATCGCCCTTTGCTCTTCGCCGGAAGTCTCAAGGTCGTGGATGGCGGCATGCAGCTCGACCCGCGTGGCTTCGAGTTCCTGCTCCAGCTCTGCGACCCGCGGGACATTCTGCGGCTCGATCGAGGGTTCTCGGTTCGGCTTGCGATCCGGTTCGTCGAGGAAGCAGATCAACATGAGCTCCTCGCCGTCACTGACGACGGGTTGTATGACGACGCTGAACGGATTTCGCCCGCCGGTGGGGCTTGTCCGCACCCCAGCGACGGCCGTGCGTGCGTGCTGCTGACCGGCATGCCTGATCGCAATGCGGAGCTTGCTGCGTATGTCCGGGTGCGCGACGGCGAGCAAATCATGCGTCGGGTACCCCGGCGCGACGTGCAGAAAGTGGTCTATTGGTCCGAGCGAATAAAGGCACTCGTGCTTGTCGTTGATCAGCACCGCGGCCGGCGCATAGGCTTCCAGCACGAGCCGCCGGCAGAGGGCAGCGAGCGCCGCCTGGCGAGAGTGAACCGAGCCTTGCGTCGGATTTGCTGGAATACGCGGGCCGTCGGATGCGCTCCTCAAAAAGCCGAACTCTCCCAGCCGTCTATGACCAATGTGCCGATAGAGTCGTGCCGCCTTAGAAATCATCTCGAACTGTCCGTCGGACTTGGCTATCGACTCCGAGCCGCCGAGAAGCAGGAGGCCCCCCTCGCGCAATGCGAAATGGAAAAGCGAGACGACCTTCGTCTGTGCCTCGGGTCGCAGATAGATCAGAAGGTTTCGACACGAAACGAGATCGAGGCGCGAGAACGGCGGGTCGGCCAGGAGGTCCTGCACCGTGAATACGACAGCCGCACGCAGCTCGGCAGAAACCCGGTAGCCTTGATCCTCCTTGGAAAAGAAGCGGGCAAGCCGCGCCGGCGAAACATCCGCCTCGATCGCCTCCGGGTAAAGCCCTTCTCGGGCGCTCGCCACGGCATCCGGGTCGACATCGGAGGCAAAGATCTGCAGCTTCACGTGGCTTTTCGCGGCCGTGATCTGCTCCTGGAAAAGCATGGCGAGAGAATACGTCTCCTCGCCGGTGCTGCACCCGGCCACCCAGATGCGGATCGGGTGATCGTGCGTCCGGCCGCGAACCAGATCGGGCACGATCGTCTCCGCCAGGACCTCAAACGCCTTCGGATCTCGGAAGAATCCGGTCACATTGATGAGCAGGTCCTTCGCGAGAAGGTCGAGCTCGCTTGTGTCGCTGCGCAGAATCTCAAGATACCGGTTCACGTCATCGATCGTGATCGCCGCAAGTGCCATGCGCCGCTCGACGCGCCGCCGCAGCGTGCCCTCCTTGTAAAGCGAGAAATCGTGAGGAGTCCTGGTGCGCAGAAGATCGATGATTTCAGGCAGCCAATCCTGTGCTCGTTTCTGTGGCAACGGCATATTCTGAGCGCGCCTGCCATCTATTCCCGCGCGGTACCTCAAAAGCGTCTGCGGGATTTCCGCTACCGGAAGCACTAGGTCTACGGCGCCGGTCTCGATGGCGCTTCGCGGCATGCCGTCATAACCGGCCTCATCAGGGTCTTGCGCAATGACCAGCCCGCCTTTCTCCTTAACGGCTTTGAGGCCGAGGCTGCCGTCGGCTCCGGTGCCCGAAAGGACTACGCAGACGGCGCGGGGGCCGCACTCCGCCGCGAGCGACTCCAGCAGGAAGTTGAAGGGCAGGCGGGCGCCGTGTCGCGCTCTGGGGTTGCGTAAGGTGAAGGGTGGCGTTGCCGACTGAGAGATAGGTCCCAGGCGGGATCACATAGAGGTGGTCAGGCTCGACGGGCATGCCGTCGGTTGCCAGCCGCACAGTCATCGCCGTGTGGCCATCGAGCAGGTCCACCATCATGCTCTCGTGTGTCGGGTCGAGATGCTGGACGAGGATGAAGGCCATGCCGTTGCCGGCGGGAAGTTTGTCAACGAGCTTCCTGCAAGCTTCGAGCCCACCTGCCGAGGCACCGACCCCGACAACGACAATGTCCTCCGCGCCGCGAGGAAGATCGCGCGGACGCGCGCGCCGCTCGCGCGTTCGCGGCCGGGCTGCGTTCGCCGGATGCTTACGGCTGGTCAGCATCGCGCGTTCGGCTCCCAATGGTCGCCACAACGGAAAGGATATCCTTTAATCAATATCACGGCTTCTCCCATGTTGGGGGCCATGATTGCGACAGCAGCCGCGGCGTGGCGCCGCGCACAGTCAGCAATCGCGGTAGGTAGTTTCCGAGCCTGCTCATGGCGGTGTCCTCTGACTATTAGTCTTCTCCTGAGCCACTGAGAGGGGTACGGCTGCGATTTTCCCACTCTACGAGGCAGGAACACAATATTGCCGGTTCCAGGCGGCGCCGCGTCGCGTCAGATCAAAGTTTGGAGGCCTCCCATAATGCACGTGATGCGAATGCCGCCACCGCAAGGTCCGATCGGCGGATCCGAGGCCGTGCAGGCGACTATGCCACGTCAAGGTTCTTCTTTTCCAAGTGCTGACCCACGCCAAGCCGCAACTGAGTTGCATGCGGAAATTGAGGACTGGGTGAATGAAGGTGGTGCCGGCGGAGAGGACGAGGAATGAAATCGCTGCGCATTCTGGTAGCGGAGGACGAACCCGTTATCGGCATGTTGCTGGCGGATGTTCTTGCCGAGATGGGGCACGAAGTTTGCGCCATCGAGGCTACCGAAGTCGATACCGTGGCCGCCGCTGTTCGTTGCAGGCCAGACTTGATGATCGTCGACGCACATTTGCGCCGGGGGAGCGGCGTCGCCGCGGTCGAAGAAATCCTCCGCTCTGGGTTCGTCCCCCACGTATTCGTCAGCGGCGATAGGCTGAGGGACCAGGCGCTCAACCCCCGGGCAATCGTGATCCAGAAGCCATTTTTTGAGCCGGACCTCGCGCGGGCCATTCAATATGCCGTCGATCCCGATACCAGCTGATAAGGATCGCATGCCGCATGCCCGGCGAACCTCTTGGCGCAGCGCAGGGCGTCATGTCTCGTATCGGGCCTCCAGCAAATCCAGCTCCCGTACGAGCTTCTTGGCCGTCTCACTGCCGATCTCCTGGGATCGAAGCATCCGGAAGATGGTTGCACGCTCGGCTTTGACGGCGGAGAGCCGCATCGTTCTCTCGATCGTCTCACTCCGCCGCGCGAGCGATGGCCGCTTCCCCTTCCTGAGAGCGCGCCTCAATGCGGTCGTGATAGAGATCCATGATCAGCGACGCCGCTACGATGTAGACGTCCGCTTCCTTGTGATCCTTCGAAAGATCGTTCTGAATGCGCTCGATCTCGGCGATGGCGGCCTGCGCAGCCGCAATCCTCGCCCGATTCTCCTCAGCGCTTTGCGACGGTTCGGGCGGCATCTCCAATCCCCGCAGCAGCAGCGGCAGACCGATGCTTGCGGAGATAAGTGACACGATAATCACACCCATCGCCAGGAAGACGGCGAGATCGCGAGCCGGCAACGGTGTCGCTTCGCCGATCACGAACGGAAGCGTCAACACGCCGGCCAACGTGATCGCGCCACGAACGCCTGCCAATGAAGTCGCTGCGACGACGCGCAAATTCGGCCTGCGCGTCGGCGCGCCTCGGCGATTGGCACTAAAAACGGTGAGGCTGAGGGATACCCACACCCAAAGGAAGCGCATCGTGATCAGAGCGATATTGATCGCCAGCACGTAGACCAGCAACCACCACGAATGTTGGTGTCCAGCCTGCCGCACCGTTTCGCTTGCTCCGGCAAGGATGGCGGGCAATTGCTCCCCAAGCAGCACAAAGATGATCCCGTTCGCCGTGAACTGGACCGCGTCCCAGACAGTATTCCGCCGCATGCGGGTCGTGGCCATCGCTTGGCCCGACGCTTCGGCGACGCTCATCGTCACGCCGGCAGCCACCGCCGCAAGGATGCCGGAGCAATGGAGATGCTCGGCGGCGATGTAGGACGCAAACGGAATGAGCAGGCTGATGATGATCTGCGATCCGCTCTCCTCGCCGATGCGCCGCGTGATCCATTGCTTGGTCCGAGTCGTCACCAAGGTTATGGACACACCGACGGCGATACCGCCCAGCGCCAGCCAAAGAAAGTCCAGCGCGGCCGCTTGGAACGAGAAGGTGCCGGTTAGCGCGGAGGCAATTGCAAAGCGCAGGCAGATAAGGCCGGAGGCGTCGTTGAGAAGCGATTCCCCTTCCAGAATATGCATCATCCGCTTCGGGATGTGCACCCGCGTCGCGATAGCTGACACGGCAATCGGATCGGTTGGCGATACCACTGCCGCCAGCGCGAACGCGACAGCCAAGGGCATGGTCGGGACCATCCACCGAACGAAGAAGCCGATGCCGACCACGGTAAGGAAGACCAAGCCGAGCGCCAATTGAAGGATCGCCCAACGATCCTTCAGCAATTCCTCCTTCGGGATACGCCACCCATCGAGAAACAGCAGCGGCGGAACGAGGAGCAGGAAGAAGATTTCCGGATTGAGGTCTACGTGCAAGCCGGTGGCAAGGCCGATTACCCCACCGAACGCGATCTGGACCAGCGGTCGCGGTATCGGCACCGGCAGCATCTGCGAAGCAAAGCCGCTCACGACGACAGCAAGCAAGAGAACGAGAACGATCGTAACCGATTCCATCGGTTCACTGCTCTCCCTTGCTTTCAGCGCCAAAGACCTCGGGCACGCAAAGCGAAGGCCGGGTCGCACCGAACGCTGTTGCCGGCTGTCGTCATGAGTGAGCGTCGCGCAAAGCCGTGAAGAACCTGTAGCGGCTCCAGAGGGCGGGCCCAACCAGCTTGATGGAGTTGGATATCGGCCACAGAGTGTTCAGCATCTGATCCGCGACTCCGCTGCTTTGGCGGGCCTGCGGTGTGAGGCAATTCCGGCGGCGACAGCCATTTGCGCCAGGAGTCGCCTATTTGCGCGTTGCCTGGACATCTCCGTCATTGCCAGGCGCCGGTCATCGCGTCAGTGAGGGTCGGCAACGATCTAGGTATTTTCCGAGCCTGACGCGGCCTGCCGCCCCGCAATACATTCGTCCAAGCCGGCACGAGACGGAGTGTTCGTATCTCACGTCAGTCCTCAATATTCACAAGAGGCGCCGGAATTCGGTGAACGAAATGACATCTTCTGCCGCGACTCGCCTTGCGCCTCAGTTTGACGACTTCCTGTTCGCGCCGATCGGCGAAGAAAAGAACGGGATGCTCTTGAGCGTCCTTTCGGCGCTGGCACGGCTGAACCTCGACCCCTGGCAGGAGGCTGCCAAATTGGCCGCCTTGCCGGTCGAAGCTGCGACCGAGAGACTGACGTCATTGATCGCGGCGCTCCCCGACGCGCCATCGGAGCGCCTGAGCCCGGGGACAATTGCTGCTCGCCTGATACGACTGTTGCCGCGCCGAGCCCGTCCGGATGTCGCCTCGCAGGCGCGCTCGACCGGAGCCGGAGCCACAACTAACCCACGCGCGATCGTCACTCTCGTGATCGCGATGATGATCATGCTCGCAGCGCAATCCATCCTCGCAAGCCGCCAACCGCCGGCGCAGGTCGACGCCGATCATGCGTCGATCTCGAGCCCGGCCTCCCCGCAAGCGCCTCCATCGAAGTCCAACTGACAACGACCAAGCCGGGGGAACAGGAAAGAACACATGGCGGACGAAACGACGCAGCCTGACGTGAATGGCCCCGCTGCACCGGCAAGAGCGGAGCAGACGAGCCAGCAAGCGCGACAGACCCAGACGAGTGCGGCACCTCAGCGGACAGGTTCGACGCCGGCGCGGAGGCCGCTCTTCCGCAGCTGAACGAGCGCGCCGACGGTGCCGGATGCCGTTCGTCGGCCATGTCTCTTGTCGAGCGTGAGTAGTTTCCGAGTCTGCCGCTGCTGCGCGGCCGGTGGGTATGATCGAAAAACTAAGTCCCCAGTGGCGCCTGTTTGCCGGTCCAACTGTCAGGCGGGTTTTGGAACCGGCTCACTGCAACGCTCTCGAAGCATAAGGTAACCCGATATGGCGCTCCACAGGCGAGAAGACGTTCTCGATCAAATCGATTCGGATATCTACGGAACGGGGGCCGCAGACGTATCGGTTCCCAAATACCGGATGCCCTCGCGCGAGCTGCGGCCGGACGTCGCCCATGCGCTCGTCAGCGACGAGCTCATTCTCGACGGGAATGCCCGGCAGAACCTTGCGACCTTTTGCACGACGTATCTCGATGCCGAGGTCCACCAGTTGATGGATGCGTCGATCGATAAGAACATGATCGACAAGGACGAATACCCGGCGACTGCGGAACTCGAAAAGCGATGTGTCCACATTCTCGCCGATCTCTGGAATGTCCCGAAATCCGCCGATGCGGTCGGCTGCTCCACCACCGGCTCAAGCGAAGCTTGCATGCTGGGTGGACTCGCGCTGAAGCACAAATGGCGCGAGCGGATGAAGGTGGCCGGAAAGCCGACGGGCAAGCCCAATCTGGTTACCGGCCCGGTACAGGTGTGCTGGCACAAGTTCGCCCGCTATTTCGACGTCGAGCTGCGGGAGATTCCGCTGGAGCGCGGCCGGCTTGGCATGACGCCGGAAGAGGCGCTCAAGCGGGTGGATGCGAACACCATCGGAGTGATGCCGACCTTCGGCGTTACCTTCACATGCCAGTACGAGCCCGTGGCTGAAGTGGCCGCGGCATTGGACCGCTTGGCGACCGAAAGGCATCTGGATGTTCCCATCCATGTCGATGCCGCATCGGGCGGCTTCGTGGCGCCGTTCGTGGAGCCGGACCTGGTATGGGACTTTCGAATTCCGCGCGTGCATTCCATCAACAGCTCCGGCCACAAGTTTGGCCTTGCGCCGCTGGGCGTGGGGTGGGTGGTGTGGCGCGAGAAAGCCGATCTGCCAGAAGACCTGATCTTCTACGTGAACTATCTCGGCGGCAACATGGCCACCTTCGCGCTGAATTTCTCGCGTCCCGGCGGTCAGATCGTCTCGCAATATTATCTCTTCCTGCGGCTCGGACGCGAAGGCTACCGGCGTATCCAGCAGAACGCCTACGACACCGCCCAATATATCGGGCGGGAGATCAAGAAGATCGGTCCGTTCGAGCTGTTCTTCGACGGTTCCAGCAGCAAGGGAATTCCCGCCGTCTCCTGGGTCATCAAGGAGGGCGCCAAGCCGGGCTATACGCTGTTCGATCTCTCCGATCGGCTGCGCATGCGCGGCTGGCAGGCCGCGGCCTACACGATGCTGCCGAATATCGCCGATGTCGTGGTGATGCGGCTCCTTATCCGTCACGGCTTCAGCCGCGACATGGCCGACATGCTGCTGGAGGATTTCCGGCGCTCCGTCGACTTCCTGCAGAGACATCCGCTGCCCAAGCCGGCGACCGCGGCGGAGAGCACGACCTTCACGCATCACGCTTTGCCGAAGGAAAGGCTGCCGGCGCCTCCGGTCGTGAGCGAGGGCAAAAGCCCGGCGCAACGCGCCGCGCCGAAAGAGAAGGCCCCGGCGTGACGCCCAAACAGGATGGGTCGGCTGTCACGGCCCCATCCGTATCCGAGAATTGGAGATCGTCTCATGGCATCGGTTAAAGAGGGCGGGAAGACTCTGAGCGTCATGTCGATCGGTCTGATGACGGCGGCGGCAGTCGTGACCAGTTTGCGCGGCCTGCCGTTGCTCGCGAAGGAAGAGATGACGATGTTCGCCTATCTGGCGTTCACTGTCGTCTTCTATCTCATTCCCGCGTCGCTGGTTGCGGCCGAGCTTGGCGGTGCATTTGCCGAAAAAAAAGGCGGCATCTATGCCTGGGTCGGCAAGGCATTCGGAACCCGCTGGGGTTTCCTCGCAATCTGGCTGCAGTGGATCCAGAATGTCGTTTGGTATCCGATCACGCTGACCTTCGGTGCCGTCGCGCTTGCCTACACGATCGGCTATCCCGAACTGGCGAAGAACGGAATCTACGTCGGGATCTTTTGCATCGTCGTCTATTGGCTCGCGACGATCGTCGTTCTGCAAGGGGTCGAGGTATTTGCCAAGATCGCCAACTGGACCTTCCTGCTCGGAACGATACTTCCCGGCGTCTGTCTGCTTCTCCTCTTTGGCTACTGGATCGCCTCGGGGCACGCGATCGGATGGCAGCATCTCACCGATCCCTCGCTCTCCGACAACGGACACGCGCGCTTCTGGCCATCCATCCATGGACTCGGCACGATCGCATTTCTCGCAGGGATCGTGCTGCTGTTCGCCGGGGTGGAGGTGCAAGCCGTGCACGTCGTGGATATGAAGAATCCGCGCACCGGATTCCCCGCGGCGATTGGACTGGCGGCGATTGTTTCCTTGCTTCTCTATGCGATCGGCGCAGTTCCTATTGCGGCAATCCTCCCGTACGACAAGATATCTCTTCAGTCCGGCGTCTTCGATGCCTTCGATGCCGTTATCGGCAATCTCTGGCATCTCGGCTGGCTGGCCCGGATCCTGTCGTTGCTCGTGGGCATCGGCGCGATCGCCGGCGTATTCGCCTGGCTCGGCAGCCCGAGCAAGGGTCTGCTCGCCACCGCGCATGATGGCGAATTGCCAAAAGTGCTGCACGCAACGAACAGCCATGACATGCCGACGCATATCCTTCTGGCGCAGGGTGCCGTGGTGACGGTCATGTCCTGCCTGTATTTTGTGATCAAGGACGTCTCGGTCGTGTTCTTCCTGGTTTCTGCGATGACCGTCGCGCTCTACCTGGTTGCCTACATGTTGATGTATGCGGCAGGTATCCGGCTTCGCTACAGCGAGCCGAAACTTGCGAGGCCGTTCAAGGTGCCCGGCGGCATTGTCGGGATGTGGCTCGCCGCCGGCATTGGCTTTGCCGGGGTGCTCTTCAGCTTCCTGGTGGCGTTCTTCCCTCCGGCGCAATTGCCGGTGGGCTCCCCCGTTCTCTACGTGACGCTCGTCGTGGTCGGCACGGTGGTGTTCTGCGGCATCCCGCTCATCCTCCACGCGATGCGTCAGCCGGACTGGGCCAAGAAGAGCGCGCCGGGCCTGCAGCCGGCGGAGTAGCTCTTGCAGGCGCGCTCGCTTTGTCTCGGCAGGTCCAGCAATTGCCGGACGGGCGCCTTTGCCTTCAGCAACAGGCAAAACAAGACTTCGAGTTCTGGCCGACCCATCCTGGCCAAGCCCGATCGCCGCGCGAGCCCTACAGTAGTTTGCGAGACTGCGACACGTCCCCGGGCGAGCGCTATCGTTTGGACGATAAACAGCGCCCACGAAAGGTGACAGACCATGAACGTCGCAGCGATGCCAAAGCCAGCAGCACGCCTACGACGCCGCGCAAGATATCAGGGTTATGGCTACACCTGCCTAAGCGACGGCGATGCCGATCTCGATCACAACCTTTGCGCGTGATGC
>CAVVPM010000012.1:0-192490 GCA_963750115.1 uncultured Alphaproteobacteria bacterium
GCACCACGCACAAAGGTTCTGATCGAGATCGACATCGCGGTGTTCTAAGCAGCGGCCGACAGCCCCAGCCCTCGCACGGCCTCGATCATCTTCACCAAGACAGCCTGGGCGTCGCCATAAACCATCTCGCAGTTGTCGGCGTAGAACAGCGCGTTGACGATGCCGGCATAGCCTTTGCCGTCGCCGCGCTTGACGACGTAGACCTTCTTCGCCTTGTCGGCGTTGAGGATCGGCATGCCGAAGATCGGCGAAGACTTGTCGGTGCGCGCCGCCGGGTTCACCACATCATTGGCGCCGATGACGAGAGCGACGTCGGTATTGGCGAAATCGTCGTTGATGTCTTCGAGCTGAAAGATGAGGTCGTAGGGCACGCCCGCCTCTGCCAGCAGGACGTCCATCTGACCAGGCATACGTCCGGCCACCGGATGGACGGCAAACTTGACGCCGACGCCTGCCGCCTGAAGCAGTTTCACGAACTCATAGAGCTTCTGCTGTCCCTGCGAGATGGCGAGACCATAGCCCGGCACGATGATCACGCTGCTGGCGTAGCGCATGAATATGCCGGCGTCGCTGGCCTCGGTCGGCTTGAGGCTGCCCTTGATCTCGCCCTGCTTGTGCTTCGGTGCCGTCCCGAAGTTCGTGAAAAGAATATTGCTGACCGAGCGATTCATCGCCTTCGCCATGAGCAGCGTCAGCAGCATGCCGGCGGCGCCGACCACCATGCCGGCGATCATCAGTGCCGGGTTCTGCAGCACGAACCCCTCGAGGCCAACCGCGAGACCGGTAAAGGCGTTGTAGATAGAGATCACGACGGGCATATCGGCGCCGCCGATCGGCAGCGTCATCAGGATGCCGAAGACCAGCGCACAGCCGAAGAACAGGTTGATCAGCGTGGGCATGGCGATCAGCGGATCCGCACCGCTTAGTGCCACGAAAACGATGTAGCCGCCGACGGCGACGGTCGCGAGCATGACGGCCGCGTTGAAGGCCTGCTGGCCCGGCACCCGCAGCGGCTTCTTGAGAATTCCTTCGAGCTTCGCCCAGGCAATCAGCGAGCCTGAAAGCGATACCGCGCCGATCAAGGCGCCGATTATCGTCACGACGAGCTGGGTTGCGCCCTGGGCCTTGTCGCCGAACAGCTCCACCGCGGCGATCGCGCCGGCAGCACCGCCGCCCATGCCGTTATAGAGCGCCACCATCTGCGGCATGGAGGTCATCGCGACCTTTCTGCCGCTCCACCACGCGGCGCCGCCGCCGACTGCGAGTGCCACAAGGGCAAGCCCGATATTGACCGCCAGAAACGGCTTGGCCGCCGCACTAACACTGAAGACATAGAGGAAGCTCGCGACGACGGCCACGAGCATGCCGATGCCGGCGACGAGGATTCCCGACGGCGCCGTCACCGGCGACGACATGCGCTTGAGGCCGTACATGAAGAGGAAGGCCGCGGCGAGGTCGGTCGCGCCAATAGTCAATTGCGGGATCATCGTCAGCATGTGGATTGCTCAGCCTTTCTTTCGCCGGTGCTTCTTCGCGTGGGCGTGTGCGGCGGCGGCGGGCTTGTGGCCGCTCGTCTGGAACATGGCGAGCATGCGGCCGGTGACGGCATAGCCGCCGGCGGCATTGCCAGCGCCGAGCAGCACGGCGAAGAACCCGATCGCCTGCTCGAGCACCGTGCTCGCATTAAGGAGGGCGAATATCCCGCCGACGACGACGATGCCGTGCACGAAGTTGGAGCCTGACATCAGGGGCGTGTGCAGGATTGCCGGCACGTGTCCGATGATCACCCACCCGGCAAACGCGGCAAGCATGAAGATGTACACGGCAACGAAGCCGGTCATTGTGATATCGAAATTCATCGCGATCTCACTCCCGATCCACCGGTTCAGGCTGATCGTGGCCAGCGTTATGAGTTTTCTCGATCGTGCAGCCGTCCGAGCGTGCTTTCGATCAGTCTGGACATTTTGCTGGCCGCGCCGTCGACGGCCTGGTCCAGCGCTGCCGCGTGGTAGGTCACGACCAACGGCTGACGCCCTTCGAGGCGGGCTTCGATCATGCACCGTTTGTCGTCCACGCCATGCTTCTGGCCGCTCTCGTCGCTGAGGTGAGCCTCAACCCGCGTGATCCGATCGCTGAATCGGTCGAGCGCGCGCTCAATCACACCCCCGAACCGCGCGGCCAGCGCCTCGCGCCCTTCGATGTTGTGGCCGGTGTTGATCTGAACTTGCATGTCTTCCTCTCATCTGATTGCGGCTAACCGGCTCAAGCCACCTTGGCGGCCGACCTCGGAGCCGTATTCTTACTGCCGCCACTCGGCTTGGCTTCTTTGTTGGCCGCCTCGGTCTTGAGTTCACCCGCGTGGGTCAGCACAGTTTTGGCGAGAATCTCGTCATCCCAATCGATCGTGATGATGTTGTCCTTCATCATCAGGGCGAGAAGGTTGTACTGGTTCTTGGCGTAGAGCTCGCTGGCGTCCTCGCCGAGCAACGACGGCACGTTCAGCGGCGCCACGATCGTCACCTGACCGATCTCGACCGTCTCGCCGGGCTGCGTGTCTTCGCAATTGCCGCCGCCCTCGGCGGAGAGATCGACGATCACGGCACCGGCTTTCATCCCCGAGACCTGCGACTTGCTGATCAGCTTCGGCGACGGCCGGCCGGGGATGGCGGCGGTGGTGATGATGAGGTCGGACTGCTGGATGTGCTTGGTCAGTACCGCGGCGACCTTGCCTTTTTCTTCCGCGCTCAACTCGCGGGCATAGCCACCCTTGCCGGTGGCATCGACGCCGGTCTCGACGAAGGTCGCGCCCAGCGAGAGCGCCTGTTCCTGCGTTTCCGGGCGGACATCATAGCCTTCGACGACGGCGCCGAGACGATGGGCGGTCGCGAGCGCCTCCAGCCCCGCGACGCCAAGCCCCATGACGAGCACCTTGGCCGGCCCGATCGTGCCCGCGGCCGTCGTGATCTTGGGCAGGACGCGGCCGAGATGGGTGGCGCCGAGTTGAACGGCGTAGTAGCCCGGCCAGCGCCGACTGGCTGGACAGCGCGTCCATGGACTGAGCGCGGGTGATGCGCGGGAAGCATCTCCATAGCGAAGCAGGTGATCTTCTTCTCGAGAGGCGTTTCACCAGCGTCGGCTGTTGCCCGGCGTAGATGAAGGAGATGAGGATCGCGCCTTCCTTCATCGCGTCGATCACGTCAAGGCAGGAGGCTGGACCGCGAGCACCACATCGGCGTCGCTGACGAGCGCCTTGCGATCGGCGATGAAGACGACATCCTTCGAACGCGGCGTCGGTCAGCTTGATGGCGTCTCCCGCGCCGCTCTGCATGTGCAGCTTGGCGCCGAGCTTGATCAGCTTGGGGACGACCGACGGCACCAGTGCAACGCGCCGTTCGTGCGGCTGGGTTTCCTTCAGGACGGCGACATTGACGTACATGGACAAATCCAGCTCCTGGCTAGTCGTTCTGCGACAGCGACGGGCCGGCGATCGAGCCGGCCCGGATATGCGGGCGCCCTACTGCGGCGCTTCGACCGCCGCGTAGCGGACCAGCTTCTTGTTCACGAACTCCTGGATGCCCATGTCGCCGAGCTCGCGTCCGTAACCGGAGTTCTTGATGCCGCCGAATGGCAGTTCGGCATCGGACCAGGAGATGTTGTTGATGAACATCATTCCGGTCTCGACGCGGCTGGCGACGCGCTTGCCGCGCTCGATGTCCTTGGTGAAGACGGAGCCGCCCAAGGCCGAAATCGGAATTGTTGGCGAGCGCGATGGCCTCGTCCTCGTCCTTGACGCGGAAGAACATCGCGACCGGGCCAAAGAACTCGTCGCGGAACGCCGGGTTATCCGGCTTGACGTCGGTCAGGATCGTCGGCTGCATGAACGATCCCTCACGATCGACGCGCTTGCCGCCCATGACCACCTTCGCGCCATGGGAGACCGCGACATCGACCTGCTTCAGAAGGTCGACCAGGGCCGATTCCGTCGACAGAGGACCGAGCGTCGTCTTCTCGTCCAGCGGGTCGCCCGCCTTAAGTGCTCCAAGCGCAGCCTTGAACTGCTCGAGGAATTTGTCGGCGACCTTGTCGACGACAATGAAGCGCTTCGCTGCGCAGCAGGTCTGCCCGGTATTGTACATGCGTCCCCAGACGGCCCACTTCATGGTGTGTTCGAGATCGGCGTCTTCGAGCACGATGAACGCATCGCTGCCGCCAAGCTCCATCGACGACGGCTTGAGGTTCTGCCCGGCGCGTGCCGCAATACTGCGGCCGGCCGCAACGCTCCCGGTTAGGGCAACGCCCTTGATCCGCGGATCCGCAACGACGTGGTCGGACTGTTCGTGTGAGATCAGAAGGTTGGTGTAGAGGCCGACGGGCGCGCCTGCGTCGATCAGCAATTTCTCGAAGGCAATCGCGCATTGCGGCACGATGCCTGCGTGCTTCACCAGCAGCGTGTTGCCCGCCATCAGATGCGGACCGGCGACCCGGGCAAGCTGGTAATAGGGAAAGTTCCAGGGCTCCACGCAGAAGATCACGCCGATCGGGCTGCTCTCCATGTGGCCTTCGCCGAGAGACGGATGGAGTTCCTCGTTGGCCAGGAAACGCTCGGCGTTCTTGGCGTAGTAGGCGAGGATCTTGGAGCTGAACTCGACCTCTCCGCGCGCCTCGTCGATGCGCTTGCCCATCTCCAGCGTCATGGTGTGGGCCAGGTCCTCCACGCGGTCGTGCATCAGGGCGGCTGCCTTGGCGATGATGACGGCGCGCTCGGCGTAGGTCTTGTGCCGCCAGGTCTCAAAACATTTCTCGGCCGTGGCGATCTTGGTCTCAAGCTCCTTGTCGGTGAGGGTCTCAAACGTCTTCAGGAGTTTTCCGGAAGCGGGGTTGATGCTCCGGTATTGGGCGGTTTTGACGTTGTGGATGTTCATGGTGTTCCTGTTTTCTTTGTTGGCCTGCAAAGTTGCAGACAGTCGTCTTGGTTGCGCCGGTCCTCGATGGCGCTCAGGCCTCGATGATGACCTTGAGCGCTTTCGTCTTGGCGGCGTTTGCAAACGCCTCGTACGCATCGAGGATCTTGTCGAGTGTGAAGTGATGCGTGATGAGGAGCTTCGGGTCGATCTTGTGGGATGCGACGGTCTTGAACAGCATCGGTATGGTGGCGGTGTCGACCAGCCGCGTGGTGATCGCAATGTTGCGGTCCCACAGGCTCTCCAGATGGAGATCGACCTTCTGTGCCGTGCACTCCGATATTGGCGACGATGCCGCCCGGCGCGACGAGCTTCTCGCAAAGCTCGAAGGTGGCCGGAATCCCCACCGCTTCGATGGCGGTGTCGACGCCGCGCTTGCCGGTCATCTTCATGACGGTCTCGACGGCCTTGCCGTCAGCGCTGTTGATTGTCGTGGTGGCGCCGAAGTTCTTGGCCATCGCCAACCGATTGTCATCGAGATCGATCGCGATGATTTCGGCCGGCGAGTAGAACTGCGCAGTGAGCAGCGCGGCGAGCCCGACCGGCCCGACGCCGACGATCGCCACGATGCTGCCTGGCTCGACCTTGCCGTTGAGCACCCCGCACTCGAAGCCGGTCGGCAGGATGTCGCTGAGCATCACCAGCGCCTCTTCGTCCGCTCCTTCGGGAATCGGATAGAGGCTCGTATCGGCGTAGGGAATGCGGACAAATTCCGCCTGCGTGCCGTCGATCTTGTTGCCGAGAATCCAGCCGCCGGTGGTGCAATGCGAATACATCTGCTTGCGGCAATATTCGCATTTGCCGCAGGCGCTGACGCACGAAATCAGAACGTGGTCGCCCGCTTTGAAGGCCGTCACCGCCGGTCCGACTTTCTCGACGATGCCGACGCCTTCATGACCCAGAATGCGGCCGGGCTCACACGTCGGGAGGTCGCCCTTGAGGATGTGCAGATCGGTTCCGCAGATCGTGGTCTTGCTGATCTTGACGATCGCGTCCGTGGGCGCGGTGATGTCCGGCTTCGCATGCTCTTGCAGAGCCTTCTTGCCCGGCCCCCCGTAGACGAGGGCTTTCATCGTCGTCCCTCGTGTGGCTTCGGCGCGATCTGCTGGCTTTGGCATCGTTGCGACATTCATGGTCCGTCACCTTTCACGGGCGCTGGTTGATGGTCCGAACGATAGCGCTCGCCCGGGAGCAATTGGCAAACTCGGAAACTACTCAGGGGCGCGCGGCGATCAGGTTTGACCACGATGGGTCGGTCTCGGTCATGCTCGGCAAGAGACATGGCCGACGAACGCATCCGGCACCGTCGGCGCACTCGTTCAGCTGCGGAAGAGCGGCCTCCGCGCCGGCGCCCCGCGGCCCGTCCGCTGAGGTGCCGCACTCGTCTGGTTCTGCTGCGCTTGCTGGCTCGCCTGCTCCACCCTTGCCGGTGCAGCCGGGCTATTCACGTCGGGCTGCGTCTTTTCGTCGCCATGGTCTCTTCCTGTTTCTCGCGGCTTGTCGCCTTATCGGTAGGATCCGATGGAGGCGCTTGTGGGGAGGCCGGGTTGAGATCGGCGCATGATCGGCGTCGACCTGCACCGGTGGTTGGCGGCTTGCGAGGATGGCTTGCGCGCCGAGCATGATCACCATCGAGATCGCGAGAGTGACGATCGCCCGCGGGTTGGTCATGGCGCCGACGCCAATCAGCGGTCCTGCGAGGCGACATCCGGACGGGCTCGTCCGCGGCAACAGTCCGACCAGGCGAGCGGCAATTGTCCCCGGGCTCAGGCGTTCCGATGGCGCGTCGGGGAGCGCCGCGATCAATGACGTTAGTCTCTCGGTCGCAGCTTCGACCGGCAACGCGGCCAATTTGGCAGCCTCCTGCCAGGGGTCGAGGTCCAGCCGCGCCAGCGCCGAAAGGACGCTGAGCAGCATCCCGTTGTTTTCCTCACCGATTGGCGCGAATAAGAAGTCATCAAACTGAGGCGCAAGGCGAAAAGTCGAGGCAGAAGATGTCATTTCGCTCGCCGAATTCCGACGCCTCTCGTGAATATTGAGGACTGACATAAGATGCGAACACTCCGTCTCGTATCGGCTTGGACTAATCTATTGCGGGGCGGCAAGCCGCGTCAGGCTCGGAAAATACCTAGATCGTTGCCCACCGTCACTGACCCGGCGCTTTGCGATGGCGAAGAGGCCCAGGTGACGCGCAAGCATGTGACTCCTGTCCTAACGACAGTCGCCGCCGGAATTGCCTTACACCTCGGCAAAGCGGCAGAGTTGCGGATCATCCGCTGAAATCCTCGGCGGCCGATATCCAACTCCATCAGGCTGGTTGGGCCCGCCCTCCCGAGCCGCTACAGGTTCTTCACGGCTTTGCGCGACGCTCATTCATGACGGCCGCCGGCAACCGCGCTTCGGTGCGACCCGGCCTTCGCTTTGAGTGCCCGAGTTCTTTGGCGCTGAAAGCAAGGGAGAGCAGTGAACCGATGGAAACGGTTACGATCATTCTCGTTCTTTTGCTCGCCGTCGTCGTGAGCGGCTTTGCTTCGCAGATGCTGCCGATACCGCGACCGCTGGTCCAGATCGCGTTCGGTGTGGCAATCGGCCTTGCCACCAGCTTGCGCGTGGACCTCAATCCGGAAATCTTCTTCCTGCTCCTCGTTCCGCCGCTGCTGTTTCTCGATGGGTGGCGTATCCCGAAGGAGGAATTGCTGAAGGATCGTTGGGCGATCCTTCAATTGGCGCTCGGCTTGGTCTTCCTTACCGTGGTCGGCATCGGCTTCTTCGTTCGATGGATGGTCCCGACCATGCCCCTGGCTGTCGCGTTCGCGCTGGCGGCAGTGGTATCGCCAACCGATCCGATAGCCGTGTCAGCCATTGCGACGCGGGTGCAAATCCCGAAGCGGATGATGCATATTCTGGAAGGGGAATTGCTTCTCAATGACGCCTCCGGCCTTATCTGCCTGCACTTTGCAATTGCGTCCGCGCTAACCGGTGCTTTCTCGTTCCAAGCGGCCGCGCTGGACTTTCTTTGGCTGGCGCTGGGCGGTATCGCCGTCGGTGTGTCCATAACCTTGGTGACGATTCGGACGAAGCAATGGATCACGCGGCGCATCGGCGAGGAGAGCGGATCGCAGATCATCATCAGCCTGCTCATTCCCTTTGCGTCCTACATCGCCGCCGAGCATCTCCATTGCTCCGGCATCCTTGCGGCGGTGGCTGCCGGCGTGACGATGAGCGTCGCCGAAGCGTCGGGCCAAGCGATGGCCACGACCCGCATGCGGCGGAATACTGTCTGGGACGCGGTCCAGTTCACGGCGAACGGGATCATCTTTGTGCTGCTTGGGGAGCAATTGCCCGCCATCCTTGCCGGAGCAAGCGAAACGGTGCGGCAGGCTGGACACCAACATTCGTGGTGGTTGCTGGTCTACGTGCTGGCGATCAGTATCGCTCTGATCACGATGCGCTTCCTTTGGGTGTGGGTGTCCCTCAGCCTCACCGTTTTTAGTGCCAATCGCCGAGGCGCGCCCACGCGCAGGCCGAATTTGCGCGTCGTCGCAGCGACTTCATTGGCAGGCGTTCGTGGCGCGATCACGCTGGCCGGCGTGTTGACGCTTCCGTTCGTCATCGGCGAAGCGACACCGTTGCCGGCTCGCGATCTCGCCGTCTTCCTGGCGATGGGTGTGATTATCGTGTCACTGATCTCCGCCAGCGTCGGTCTGCCACTGCTGCTGCGGGGATTGGAGATGCCGCCCGAACCGTCGCAAAGCGCTGAGGAGAATCGGGCGAGGATTGCGGCTGCGCAGGCCGCCATCGCCGAGATCGAGCGCATCCAGCGCGATCTCTCCAAGGATCACAAGGAAGCGGACGTCTACATCGTGGCCGCGTCGCTGATCATGGATCTCTATCACGACCGCATTGAGGCACGCTCTCAGGAGGGGGAAGCCGCCGTCCTCGCGCGGCGGAGTGAGACGATTGAGAGAACGATGCGGCTCTCCGCCGTCAAAGCCGAGCGTGCAACCATCTTCCGGATGCTTCGATCCCAGGAGATCGGCAGTGAGACGGCCAATAAGCTCGTACGGGAGCTGGATTTGCTGGAGGCCAGATACGAGACATGATGGGTCCGGGTCTCGGATTGTCAGCGGGGGTCGATCCGCGACGGCCAGCGTTTCGACGCGGCAGGGATAGGTAGATTCCGAAGCTGCTGTCCATGCTGCCCCCGGTCTAAGCTTAACTGTGAGCACCAAGCGCGATCGAAAGGTATCCGAGCCGAAGTTTTCTTGAACGCCCACACGAAGTGGCGCCGGGGCGGCAGACCGAGGAAGGGGGTCGACGTGAAAATCCTGCTGACAATCCTTGCTTGCGTGATCGTCGGCGTTGCTGGCGCCATTGGCTTCATCTATTCTGGAATTTATGACGTGTCGGCGACGACGCCGGACAGTGCGCTCGTGAAGTGGGCCGTTCACAAGACCTCCAATATCTCGGTTAACGCGCGGCTCGGCGGAATTGTCGTCCCCGCAAGCCTCGACGATCCACAGACGATACAGGCGGGCGGCCACTTGTTCGCGCAGCATTGTGCGGTTTGCCACGGAGGGCCGGGCCTTACGCCGACAGACATCGCGCAAGGCTTGAATCCGGAGCCGCCCGATCTGTTCCGCGCAACGCGCAAGCCCGAGATGGACGAAACGTTCAGGTTCATCAAGCATGGCGTCAAGATGACTGGCATGCCGGGATTCGCTAAGACGCAGACAGACGATCAGATCTGGCAGTTAGCGGCCTTCCTGGCCAAAGCCCCCGGCATGTCCTCTGAGGATTTCGCCAGGCTGACGGGCATTGCTGCTATGCTACCGCCGACTGACGCGAAGCCTGCGGGTGGGTGATTCTTCAAAGGTCGGTGAGGAAGGCGGGTGCCGTGTCGGCGCGCCTGGGGTAGTGTCTCGAGACACTACCGCGCCTGGAGATGTCTTGCCTTATCAATCGCGCCACATCGATCGCGTTGGAACGGGGTTGCGCGGAAGTCCACCGCGCGGTGGCGGTGCCGGATGGCATCGCGGCCCTGGAATTGGTGGCGCGAAGAGTGATCCGGCCTGACCTCATCCTTGCCGACTACAATCTGCCAGATGGCATGGATGGCCTGCAAGTTACCGACAAGCTGCGGGAAAAGCTCGGTGGGGCGGTCCCGGCGATGATATTGACCGGCGACATATCGACCGGCGCGCTGCGCGCCATCGCGCGTCACGACAGCATCCAGCTCAACAAGCCGGTCAGATTCGAAGAGCTGCGGGAAGCGATCCAGCGTCTCCTTCGACCGTCACGATCCGCAGAGCATCCTCCACTTGCCCCAACTCTCGCCGAGGCTGCTGACGGGTCGGGGGCGCCAGTCATCTTCGTCGTCGACGACGACAGCCATGTGCGCGAGGGAATTCGCGGCGTGCTCGAGGAAGGCGGCCGCAACGTTGTGGACTACGCCTCTTGCGAGGATTTCCTCGCAGCCTATCGTCCCGACCGCGAAGCCTGTCTCCTGATCGACGCTTATCTGCCGGGGATGAACGGGGTCGAATTGCTGCAGCAGCTGCACGACGCCGGCCATCGACTGCCGTCGATCATGATCACCGGCAACAGCGACGTGCCGATGGCTGTGCAGGCAATGAAAGCGGGTGCGTCTGATTTCATCGAGAAGCCGATCGGACGCGACGAACTGATCGCAAGCGTCGAGCGTGCTCTTGAACAATCGAAGGATACTGCCAGGCTGTCTGCATGGCGGGAGGAAGCGGCGAGGCACATCGCGGGGCTCACCCCGCGACAGAGCCAGATCATGGAGATGGTTCTCGCCGGTCACCCGAGCAAGAACATCGCCGCGGATCTCGGTATCAGCCAACGGACGGTCGAAAATCATCGCGCCTCGATCATGCAGAAGAACCGGGGCGAAGTCTCTTCCGGCGCTAGCCCGATTGGCGCTAGCTGCAGCCTGGGAGAGCGCTGATGCGAGCCAGTCGACCCGCAACTTCCCCAGCGCCGCGGCAAACAACCCATAGGTAGTTTCCGAGCCTGTCACCATAGCTTGGTCCCGAGTAAGCCTTATGTCGACATCGGGCTTCCGCGCGAAGTTTTCGCAGCGAAATATGCTCGGCTGACACCAGATGAAGCAATAGGCGCATAGACGTCACGGCAACAAGGTCCTGTACGGGCTTATGGAGCGTCAAATGATCACTGAGACGAGGAAGGTGTTCGCGCTCGCGGCGCTGATCGTCGCAGCCGGAGTCGTGGGCGGCGCAGAAGCCGCCACCGTTTTTCCGACCGACGAGGCAAGCTATGCCCGCTGGCGGGTAGATGCAGCCTTCGATGTCGTGGCGAGCATGCCGGCGTCGGCGCCGGTCGGCGTCCCCATGGCCGAGAAAGGCGATCTCCCGGTGCCGGTTGGATGCACCGGCCTTGCCGGAGACGAGCAGGCGGAATGCATGGACGTTGCCTACGAGCCGGCGACGCCGCCGAGCATCGTGGTTGAGACGCGCGTCGGCACGACGTCGACGCTGTCGCGCATGGACGCGATGACAATTGCCGGCGTGACGGCGCAACCGGTTCAGCGGAGCGAATAGACGGCGGAACGAATTCCGCGGACCCGAGCGGCCCGCGCATAGAGATCCGGTAACCCGGATAGCCGTCGCAGCAGCCTCGGAGACGATCAGCCCCCCTCTCGTCCCGGGCCGCTGCGGCGGCTTATTTCTGTCCACGCGCCCCTCGGCGCGATCGACGGTCGTCCAATCGGCGCATGAAGGGCAGCAAATTCAACTGCCGAGCCGCAAGCGGCTCGTTCGCAATCGTCCGGATTGCCCGCAGCGGATGGTCCGCCCGAACCCGCGCCTCATCGGGGCGCTTGACGGACTTGCCCCTGCATGGCGCGAGAACGGCCGCGGGCGCTGGACGAATGAGTAGTTTCCGAGTTTGTCGACGCGATCCCGCGACACCTATCGCTAATCTCACCAACCCCGGACCTAAGCTCGTCGGACACGCGACGGGTAGCGCCGGCGCAAGACCGCAAGAGGACACGAACAAATGAAACGCTCAAAGCTCGCCGGCCCCCTAACGGCATGCCTCTCTCTGTTTCGCAACGCCGCTGCTCGCAGCAACGCCCACGCCCGTAGCTCAGCCTGCGGCAACCGGCACAGTCACCCCCGCTGCGTCGCCCGGCAAGAACGTCGCCGACACCAAGCTCGCAGAGACCTGCCTGAACGATCTGCGCGCCTTCGACGTTCAGATACAGAAGGACGGCTACTGGCTGGGTGGATCCGGCTTCGGTTACGGCTATCCGATGTACGGCTATCCGTCTGCCGGTGCCGCCGGCGCGACCGGGACGGGTTACCAGGACGTACGGACGGGCTACGAGGTCCGGACGCTTATCTCCGCCGCCAACATACTCGCCCGACATGGCCAAGAGCAGCCGTGCGAGGACGCGCTCGCCACGACCCGCGATATCTACAAGACATACGTTTCCGGCATGCAAAGAGGGAAAGTGCCGATGGCAGACGTCCCGGGCTGGCAACAGGCGCAGATCGCGGCCGCACAGCCGGTCGCGGGTGCGACCACCTCTTTCCGTTCCGACGAGTTGCTCGGTACCGATGTGCGCGACCAACAGAACAATGCTCTCGGCAGCGTCGATGATCTCGTGATGAGTCCCGCGACAGGCAAGATCGCCTATCTGGTGATCAGTCGCGGGGGGATTTTCGGGATCGGCGAAACGTACGTGCCGGTCCCTTGGGAGGACTTCAAGGTAACCCCGGGCGTGAACCTGCTCGTTCTCGATACCACAAAAGTCGTCATGGATGCCGCGCCGCAAGTGAGCAGCGACCAATTCGCGACTTCCGGTCACTTCGACCAGGAGAGTCGAAAGTGGATGTCTACTGGAAGGCGCACCTGCCGAGCAAGGCCGCGTCCAACGGCTGACAGTCTTTTCGCGGAGCCTGCCCAGATCGGCGGGCTCCGCAAACACAAAGGACACGCGAAATGTTGTGGAATGCATCGGCAATCAATGGCTACGCCACTGCAGCGAGCGACGGTAAGGTCGGCACCATCAGCGACTTCCTGTTCGATGACACCAGCTGGCTCGTACGCTGGCTGGTCGTCGACACGGGCAATTGGCTCTCCGACCGCAAAGTCCTTCTGTCTTCCTCCGCGTTGGGGCGCCTCGATGCAAAGGAAGAGGAATGCTCGATCAAATTGACCATGCAGCAGATCAAGGACAGTCCGGACATCGACACTGATCGGCCGGTAACGCGGCAGATGGAGACGAGCGCTTAAGGCCACTACGGGCCCGTATTGGAATAGCTGATACGGCTATATGGGCATCGGCTACATGGGTGGCTACGTAAGGAGGAAATTGCCGATGCCCAGCGAAGCCGCGACAATGTGCATCTGCGCAGCGTCGAAGCGGTCACCGGGTATCACATCCATGCCAGCGACGGCGAGATCGGTCACGTCGAGGACTTTCACATCGATGATGCCGCGGCTACATGGGCGGAATGGGCGGCGCGATGCCAATTTCGCAGGAATCGCGGCGGCGATACCCCTTGGGGCTGGGTATGGGAAGTGAAACGTCGCCCATTTTTTGGTCCGGCGTTTACAGCGAAGATCGGTAGACACGGCGGGTGGCCCCCGCCAAGCCGCCTATAAGCTGTACGCAAGTAACCTTCACGGAGACCACACCACCCACGTTCACGAATTGCCGGGCGAAGGTCATCGCGCCCGCACCGACCTCTGCGCCGTGCTTCGCGAGGTAGAGCGCACATTCCTTCTTCGTCGCGAGATGCTCTAGGGGCGCAATTCGAGCGGTCTGCACATGGCCTGTGAACAGGGTGACAATGACGATGATCTTCCACATTTGGAGGCTCGCAGCTTCTTTGACCAACTGAACCGCGCCGGGTTTGCCGGAGGCCATTTCGTTTAAGTACGCGGCCAATGCTGGCTCCTCCAGCATCGCGTAGTAGTGTTCCTCGGCTTCGGCCGGCAGCACGGTGGTGGTGCGACAAGCCTGGAGACCGAGACGCCGAAATTCTAGATCGAGGTCGCCGTGGGCGCTTAGCTGCGCTATTGTAACATGATAAAGATTCGCCGGCTCATCGAGGACGACGGCCTGAGATTTTTCAGAAAGCTGTCCACCCCTCTCAAGTTGATGCAGAATGCTTCCGCCGAGGTCCAGACGGCGTTCAGCCGAAGGTGCCCAGTTCCAGAAATCCACAATCTCCGTGCGACGCCGACGAGATCTAGCCGATGCCCTCCAGTATGGCCAGCGGCTTTGCATTTTGTCTCGAGAAATGCCCGAATCTTGTGGAACAAATTTCATCTGACGGTCATAGTCGCCGACAACGAGCGGCGGCGAGCGCGCGGCGTTGGTTCCGCACGAAACAACATCCGGATGCGCCTGCAAGGCTTCCCCGCTACCAGTCACAGGAGTGACTATCCCCAACTCACCTTCTTCGCGTTCGAGGTGATGCCTACGCGCATGGAACGAGGGCATCTGCCGCAGGTTCATGAACTTCTGCTCGATCTGCAACGTCGGTGACGTGATCAGGTGTTTTAGGATCGAGTCGTCATCGTGGTTGCCGCCCCACATTGTTCCGGTGGACGCGGCCAATGACGAGGTGCCGCTTCGCCAGAATCGATTCCGACTGAGAAACAATTGGACGCCTCCGGAAACTGGCCTCTTTTCGAGGTTTGTGATTCCCTCTCGGCATTGATTTGCGCGGGGGCAATCGATGCAGGGTCAGCGCGGGTTTTGGGACATTGAAGAGCGACTGAAGGAGCTTTCGGCGGAAGGTGACCCGCTTGAGAAGCTCGATGCGACGGTGGACTTTGAGATTTTCCGCCCAGTTTTGCGCAAGGCCCTTGGCCGCGGCGGTGCGTCGAAGGGCGGCCGACCTGGCTTCGATCCGGTGCTGAAGTTCAGGATGCTGGTGCTGCAGGCCATGCACGGTCTGTCGCTGGCGCAGACGGAGTATCTGGTGCGCGACCGGCTGAGCTGGATGCGCTTTTGCGGTCTTGGCCCTGGTGATGCGGTTCCTGACGCCAACACGCTGTGGGACTTTCGCGAGGCACTGATTGCGGGCAAGGCCCTGGAGGGGCTGTTCGAGCGGCTCGACGGGGCGATCAATGCCGCCGGCTATCTGCCGATGGGCGGTCAGATCATCGATGCATCCCTGGTTGCCGCGCCGAGGCAGCGCAATACGGATGGCGAGAAGGCAGCCATCAAGGCGGGGACGATCCCTGCGCCCTGGACCAGCAAACCGGCGAAGCTGCGCCAGAAGGACCGCGACGCGCGTTGGACGGTGAAGTTCTCCAAGGGCAGGCCGAAGGATGACGGCGAGCCGCAGATCGACATCGCCATTCCCGTCTTTGGCTACAAGAGCCATGTCTCGATCGACCGGCGGCACGGCATCATCCGCCGCCACAAGACGAGCGATGCCGCCGCCCATGACGGGGCGCGGTTGCGCGAGGGGCTGATCGATCCGGCCAACACCGCCTCGGACGTTTGGGCCGACACCGCCTATCGTTCGGCGGCCAACGAGGCGTATCTGAGCAAGGCCGGCAGGGTCAGCCGCATCCATCGCAAGAAGCCGAGGGGCAAACCGATGCCGAAAGCTGTCGCGCGGGCCAATGCGACGAAATCGAAAGTCCGCGCCCGTGTCGAGCACGTCTTCGCCGAGCAGAAGGACCGGATGGGCCTGTTCATCCGCACCATCGGCATCGCCCGCGCCGAAGCGACGATCACGCTGACCAACATGGCCTTCAACATGAAACGATGGTGCTGGCTCGACAGGAGAGGTGCGCCGGCATGAGGCGATAACGGCTCCGAACCGAAGCAGAAGCAGCCTGAAGCCACAAACAGACAGCCAAGGCCGGCCAGAAACCGCGCCGCGCCCGGAGTGGCTTCCTCAGGCGCCGGTCTGATCACGGTATCCGGAGGTGTCCAATTTCAATCCCCCACTCTGCTACCTATCTGTAGCCTGTGCGCGTAGGGTGCGAGAAAAAGCGACAAATCACAGCGACTTGGCGGAAGCATACCCTCCCCTTGCGGGAGAGGGTGGCCTTCGGCGTCGCCGAAGGTCGGGCGAGGGGGGCGCCGCCATCAAGCTCTCCCCCTCTCCCGCCCCTCGCGCGAGCGCGAGGGGCGCCCGCCCCTCCCCCGCCAAGAGGGAGGGCAAGGTCACGCGCTTCCTCGGCGCAGCCGAGAGGTCGTCAAAGAGCAGGTGAGCGCCCTTCTCCCGGTCGAGCTCGCCCGCATCAAAAAGCCGGATCACGCCGTATTCGCCGTCATAGCCGGCCTCGCGAATGACCGTTCCGGCGCGAAGCCGGGAGACCGCCTCGGCAAGGAGAGGCGAGCCGGCGCGCGCGATGGCCTCGGCCGGGGTCGCTTCCAGGATGAGAACTCCGGGCCGAGCTTCGCGAGCGGGTGGTCGTAATCCTCCGCGACGCGCTTCGAGCGACGGGCCGACACCGCGGATCTCGCCGAGGATCTCCGGCAGCGGCACGAGGCTCTCAACGTCGCCGGCGGTCGGCGGCGGATGGCCTCGCTCCGGTCGGCCAGCGTGTCGACCCGGTGCGCACGCCGATCGTCAGCGCGCCGCCGCAACCGGGCACAGGCCGCCGAGCGCGAGCGTCTCCTCGGGATCAAAGCGGACCTCGCACTTGCGGTGGCCGTCGACGTGATATTGCCTTCCTCGGGGAAGAATTCGACCGTGCCCGCGTATCCCCGGCCGGTCCTGAGCGCCTCCGGATGGCGAAATAGTCCGGCGCGGCGTCGTAGAGGGTGGCCTCGCGGCCGAGCTTGGGCGGCGAATGGGCATCGGAGTTCGAGACCAGCCGGAAACGGTCGAGCGAGGAAATCCGCCAGTTCATCTCCGGGTCGGAGGAAAGCCCGGTCTCGACCGCGAAGATGTGGTCCGCAAGATCGCCGATAGCAGGCGTCGATGGAATTGAAGCCGGATTTCGACCCCAGCGCGGCGAACCACGGCGTCCAGATATGGGCCGGAACCAGGTAGGGGTCGGGCCCGCTTTCCAGCGCGATCTCCAGCAGATCGCGCAAATCGAGGCCTAGGATCGGCCGGCCGTCCGAGGCAGTTGCCGATGCGCGAGAGCTTTGCCGCGAGCCGGTCGGCGGCGGCAAAATCGGGCACGAAGATCAGGTGATGGATCTTCGGGTCTTCTCGCCCTTCTTGTAGATGGTCGAAATCTCGGTCTAGAGCATGAAGGCGGCAGGCGCGCAGGACGGCGGAAGCTTTGCCGCGACCGCCTGTTCGATCTCGGGGGTCAGACGGAACAGCCCCGACGCGGCCGGGACGAGCTTTTCCTTGATCTCCGCGAGCCAGGCGGGATGCACGCAATCGCCGGTTCCGACGACGCCGATCCCCTTCCGCGCCGCCCAGAAGGCGAGATGCTCAAGATCGAGGTCGCGGCTCGTCGCGCGCGAATATTTCGAGTGGACGTGGAGGTCGGCGTGAAAGCGCATGCAGGCCCTCCTCGCCACGGGCGACCGATCGCCTGATCTACGACGATTCGGCGCGCGCTTTCGGCCGCGCCGGCTCTCATCCTGTGGAAAACGCGTAAAAGTGTCGTCATGCCCGGGCTTGGCAGAGGCACCCATTCCGTGACGGCTGCGGTGGTTGCAACCGCTCCGGAATGGATGCCCGGATCAAGTCCGGGCATGACGACAAGATTGAGGTGAAAAGACGCGGCGAGCGGTTCTGCCGGCTCAGTAGAGCTCCAGGTACTCGTTCACTTCCCAGTCGGTGACATGGGAATGGAAACGCGCGAGCTCGAAGCGCTTCACGGCGACGAAGACGTTCACGAAATCCTCGCCGAGGATCGCCCGCATCGCCGCGTCCGCCTCCAGCGCATCGAGCGCGGCGTCGAGCGTCTGCGGGAATTTCTGCAGCGCCGGATTGTCCTCGCTCGTCGTGTCGCGCGATTGCTCCTGAGCTTCGCCTTCGCCTTGACGCCGAGAAGCCCGGCGGCGAGCACGGCGGAGGCGAGGAGATAGGGATTGCTCACCGCCGAGCCGGCGCGCATCTCAAGATGCGTGTTGTCGTCGCCGGTCGCCTTGACGCGCACCAGCGCGGAGCGGTCCTGCACGCCCCAGCTCACGTTCGACGGTGCGAACGTATAGGGCTTTACCCGGTGATAGCAGTTCGGCGTCGGGTTGATGAGCGGCATCATCGCATGCGCGTGCATGAGAACGCCCTCCGTGAAGGAGGCGCCGAGCGCGGATAGCGTGCCCTCCGCCGGCCGCGTCGTGGAAGGCGTTCGCGCCGCTCTTCCTGTCGGCGAAGCTGATATGCAGGTGGCAGCCGCTTCCGGCATGGCCGGCGAAAGGCTTCGCCATGAAGCTCGCGATGTAGCCGTTGCGGTGCGCGAGCTCCTTCATGCCGTTCTTGAAGGCGAAGGCCTTGTCGGCGCCGGCGACATTCACGCCCGGCCCGTAGACGGTCTCGTATTGCGAGCCGGCATATTCGCAATTGTGGGTGACGATATCGATGCCGTAGGCGCGAAGCGTCGGCACCAGCTGATCGAGAAACGGCACATACTGATTGCGCACCGTATGGAAGATGTGGATGCCCTCGTAGAGCGGCTGCTTTCGTCGCTTCGTCGAGCAGGTAATATTCGTATTCGTGGCCGGTCACCACGTCGTAGCCAAGCTCGTTCGCCTGTCGCACGAGCTCTGAAAAAACCCAGCGCGGCGCCGATTTCTGCGGCGTCCCGTCATATTCGTAGCCGAGGCAGACGACGCTCGCCGTCTTCTCCAGCCAGGGAATGACGCGGAAGGAATCCGGGTCCGGGAAGAGCGCCTGGTCGGCATAGTTGCGCTGCGTATGGAGCGCGCTTGCGGGAACCACGTTCGACGCCGTGTCGAGGCCCTGGATGCCGCCGTAGAAATTCAGTCCCTTGCGCGCATAGGATTCAACCTTGTCGAGCGGCACGGTCTTCGAACGTGAAAGGCCGTGCATGTCGGGAAGCTCGAAGCGCAGATATTCGATGCCGTGCTCCTTGAGCCTGGCCATCAGCTTCGTTGCCTGCTCGTTATGATCGATCACGCGCCGTCTCCCCGTACTAGCGGAGCCGCGCCGGCGCGGCTCCCTCTCTTGCCCGGATGAGAAGGAGCGGGAGGCGAGGCCTCCCGCCCCGGATTGCTAAGGCGCGGCGATCCAGGTCGGGTCGACGCTTGCGGCGAGGTAGAGATTGTCATTCTTGACGCCGATCATCGCCACCGTCTTCTGCGGCACGCGGACGCCCTGCGGATAGGTGATCGTTCCGGTGACGCCCGGCATAGCCGCTGGTCGCGGCGATCGCGTCGCGGATGGCCTTCGGGTCGGCCGAGCCGGCGCGCTTGATCGCGTCGGCGATCAGACCGACCGTGTCATAGCCGAGCGCGGCGAAGGCGTTCTCCGGGTCGGTGCCGTAGGCGGCCTTGTAGGCGGCGCATGAACTTCTGCGACCGCCGGCGTGGAATCCTGCGACATGAAGGCGTGCGTCGAGTAGTAGACGTCATTCGCCGCATTGCCGCCGACACTCAGAAGAAGCGGCGTATCGTAACCGTCGCCGCCGACGATCGGCTGCATGACGCCGGCCTGCCGCATCTGCTTCACGACGAGGCCGATGTCGTCCGGCATGGCCGAGACGTAGACGACGTCAGGCTTCTCCGACATCGCCTTCAGCTTGGTGATCTGCGCGGTGAAGGACGTGTCGCCGCTCTTGTAGTCGTCGCGACCGATGATCTTGCCGCCGTCATGGGTGAAGGCCTCCTCGAAATACTTCGCCAGCAGCGTCGGTATATTCGGTCGAGTTGTCGCGGAGCAGATAGACGTTCTAGCCGCTCAGCTTGTCCTTCACGAAATCGGCGCCGGCCGCCGCCTGCACGTTGTCGCCGAAGCAGGCGAGGAAGATGTCGTCGCCGATCTGATCGGGAAGCTTCGGCGAGGTGGCGCCCGGCGTCACGAAGGGAATGCCGGCCTGCTGGAAGATCGGGCCCGACCGCGAGCACCGAGTCGGAATCGGTGAAGCCGAGGGCGACCGGGACGTGGTCCTGGTTGATGAGCTGGCTCGCCGATGGTGGCGATCACCGTCGGGTCGGTCTTGGTGTCGTAGACCACAAGCTCAAGCTGCTTGCCGAGCACGCCGCCGGCGTCGTTGATCTCCTTCAGCTTCAGCTTGGCGCCGTTCAGCGCCGGTGCGTCGAGCGACGAAAGCGCGCCGGTGACGTTGAACGGCGCGCCGATCTTGATCGTGTCCTGCGCCGAGGCGCCGGTCGGCCGCAAAGAGACCGGTCGCCAGGACCAGCCCCGCTTGACCCCATTTCGTGATATTCATGGCAAACTCCTCTCCCGTTTGAACGCACTCTGCAGAGCAGCCCGAGCGTCAGCTCGCGGTCGCCCATGATCCCGCTCGGGCGGAAGATCATGATCAGAATGAAGATGACGCCAAGCATGATCTGGCCGCACCATAAAGCGGCGGCACGGTGATCGCACCGAGCTGGAACGCCGCGCTCGAGGTTGCGCAGGACCTCGCTGAGCAAGGTGACGATGACCACGCCGACCACGGCGCCCGTCAGGCTCTGCATGCCGCCGATGACGAGCATCGAGATCAGCGTGAAGGTATAGGCCATGTAGAAGCTCGCCGGCGAGAACGAGCCGAGATAGTGGCCGTAGAGCGATCCGCCGACGCCGGCGAAGAAGGCGCCGAGCATGAACCCGAAAGCCGGGTCGGCAGCACCGAGATCCCGATCGCCTGCGCCGCGATCGTGTCCTCGCGCACCGAGCGGTAGCGCCGGCCGGCCGGCGAATAGACGACGCGGGCAAGCACCACCAGCGTGCAGCACGAGCCAGCCGACCGCCCAGGCGAGCGTCGTCTAGAGCGGCACGCCGGTGAAGGTGCGCGCGCCGCGGGTGAAGGCGACGGCGTTGATCAGCACGACGTTGACGATGATCAGGAAGCCGAGCGTCGCGACCGAGACGAAGTAGCCGGAAAGGCGCATGAGCGGCGCGCCGACGAAGAAGGCCAGGACGACGCAGATCAGGCCCGCCGACCACCGTCGCCGGCAGGAAGGGAAGCGTGATCGACGCCAGCCAGTGCGGCAGGTCGGGCAGGTAGGCGTGCTTGGCGGTCGGGCGAGAGCGAGAGGATGCCCGACGCATAGGCGCCGACGCGCGACGAAGCCGACATGGCCGAGCGAGAAGACGCCGGTGAAGCCGTTGGCGATGGCGAGCGACGCGACGAGGATCGCGTTGATGCACATCACGATGATGACGCGCAGATAGTAGTCGTTCGAGGCATGCGGCGCGGCCCACGTCGCGAGCGCGATCGCGGCGAGCCCGACGAGAGCGGCGCGATTGCGGCGCCGCGACGTCACAGCTTCACCTCCTGCGTGCGGTTCAGCAGCCCGTTCGGGCCGGAACAGCAGGAAGGCGATCAGCAGCGCAAAGACGATGGCGTCGCGATAGGGCGAGACCGAAGGACGGCAGGAAGGCGACGATGAAGACCTCGAGCCCGCCGAGCACGAAGCCGCCGAGCAAGCGCGCCGGCGATCAGCCGAAGCCGCCGATGATCGCGGCGACGAAGGCCTTGAGCAGCGGGGTGAAGCCCATATGCGGCTCGACAATGCCCGGCCTGTGCCGCCCACAGCACGCCGGCCAGCCCGGCAAAGCCGGAAGCGATCGCGAAGGCGACGACGATCAGCCGGTTCACGTCGAGGCCGACGAGCTGCGCGGCGCCGAGATCCTCCGCCGCCGCGCGCATGCCGAGCCCGGCATTCGTGCGCGTCACGAACCAGCCGAGAAAGGCGAGCGCGACGCGAGTCGAGAACGACGGTCACCACGTTGATCTCGGTGAAGGTGATCTGCCCACCATAGAAACTGAATGGCGTTGTTCATCCAGTCCGGGCAGCGGGAAGTTCCGCGGCGACGAGGTGAAGATCAATATTCCGAGGTTCTCCAGGATGTAGGTGACGGCGAGGCTGGTCAGGAGCAGCGTCACGTCAGGCGCGCCGCGGACCGGCCGGTAGGCCGCCCGCTCCACGATCACGCCGGCAATCGCCCCGACCGCGACGCCGGCGAGCGCGCGCGAGCCAGAACGGCAGCGCCGAGCGCGCCGAGCAGGAGCGTGCCGAAGGCGCCGACCATCATCATGTCGCCATGCGCGAAGTTGGTCATCCGCAGGATGCCGAACACCATGGAAAGCCCGATCGCCGACCAGCGCGTAGAGGCTGCCGAGCGCAATCGCGTTGATGATCTGCTGGGCGATGTAGAGACGAGGCTCATTGCCGCGCTCCGAGATAGGCGGCCGCGACCGCCTCGTAATTCGCCTTCAACTCCTCGGCCGGGCCTGAGATGCTGACCGAGCCGGTGCGAGCACGTAGGCGCGGTCGGCGAGATCGAGGGCGAGCGCATGTTCTGCTCGACCAGAAGGATGGTAACGCCCGCGGCCTTCAGCTCGGCGAGCGTGTGGAAGATCGCCTGCACGACGATCGGCGCGATGCCGAGCGAGGGCTCGTCGAGGAGAAGCAGCCGCGGCCGCGCCATCATCGCGCGCGCCAGCGCCAGCATCTGCTGCTCGCCGCCGGAGAGCGTGCCCGCCGACTGGTGCATGCGCTCGCGCAGGATCGGGAAGAGCTCGTACATGCGCTCGCGATCGGCGCGACAGCGGGCGGGGTCGCCGCGCTGCGGCGGCACCGAGGCGGAGATTTTCAGCACCTCATCCCGCCGAAGACGCGCCGCCCTTCCGGGCAATGCGCGATGCCGAGCCGCACGATCCGCGACGGGCGGCAGGCGGTCGATGCGCTCGCCGGCAAAACCGGATGGTGCCGCTCCGCGGGCGGATCAAGCCCGATATCGTGCGCAGCGTCGTGCTCTTGCCCGCCCCGTTCGCGCCGAGGAGCGCGACGACCTCGCCCTCGCCGACCCGTGACGTCGATGCCCTTGACGGCGGCGACCGGGCCGTAGTTGACGCTGAGCGCGTCGATCGCAAGGAGCGGCGCGCCGTCCGGCATCGTGCGACGCCGCGTCGGCCACGGTTCAGGCCTGGCCAAGATAGCACCTCCCTGACGCGCGGGTCGCCTGCACCCGGCGCGGCGTGCCCTCGAAGATGCGCTCGCCATACGCGAGCACCTGGATGCGCTCGCAGAGATTCATGATGAGGTCCATGTCGTGCTCAATGACGATCGACGGCGAGGCGGTAGCGGTGGCGGACCTGCGTCGATGAGCGTCGAGGAGCGCGCGCGTCTCGGCGGCGTCCATGCCCGCGGCCGGCTCGTCGAGCATGAGCAGGCGCGGCGCGCGTGGCGAGCGCGCGCGCAAGCTCGAGCCGGCGCTGGTCGCCATAGGGAAGATCGCTCGCGCGGTCGGAGGCGCGATCGCTCAAGCCGATCAACGCGAGAAGCTCCGTGGCGATCGCCTCGACCTCCTGCTCCATGCGGCGGAGATGCGGCGACCCTAGAACGGCGTCGAACATTGAGGAGTGATGCCTGAGCTGGGCCGCGGCACGCAGGTTCTCCGCCACGCTCAGGCGCTGAAAGAGCCGCGTCCCCTGAAACGTCCGCGCGATGCCGAGCCGAACGATCTCGGAGGCGGAAAGGTGCTCGATCGGCCTTCCGTCGAACAGGATGGCGCCCTTGTCGGGACGAAGAAAGCCGCTGACGACGTTGAAGAAGGTGCTCTTGCCGGAGCCGTTCGGGCCGATGACACCGACGATCTCGCCGGTGCGGATGCTTATTTCGTGGTTCTTGAGGGCGACAAGGCTGCGGAAGGATTTGGTCAGCCCGCTCGTCGTCAGGAGCGGCCCATCGCCGCGGCCGGTATCGATCGCCGCCATTCTCCCCACAGCTCCCCACGCGGATCGGCCACGACGTTCCATAGGCGGGCGGCCTGGAGTCAAACATGCAATGATGATGCCGAACCTCGGTCTTCACTTGACCGATCGGGTGCGCCATGGAGAAGCTCCGCGGCCGTCCGGCCCCGTGCGCAACCGTCGGTAAGTCCATGCTTCGCGAGTCGCTTGTCCTCGTCTGCACCTGTGAGATCGCCGGGCGCGTGCGCGGCAAAGGCTTTCCGGCGAGCGAGCTTCCCTCGCGGCTCGTCAAGGGTGTCGGCTGGGTTCCGACGAACACCATGATATCGGCGCTCGGCCCGATCGGCGACACGCCGTTCGGCGCGACCGGCGACCTGATCCTGGTGCCGGACCCGGAGACCGAAGTCGACGTCGATTTCGGCGACGGCAGCGCGAAGGAGCACTGGTTCCTCGGCGACATCCGCCATACCGACGGACGGCCTTGGGAATGCTGCCCGCGCGATTTCCTGCGCCGCGCGCTTGTCGCGCTCCGCGAGGCGGCGGGGCTCACGCTCTTCGCGGCATTCGAGCACGAGCTGATGTACACGGGCGTCGACGCTCTTCCCGGCGCCCCCTACACGCTCGATGCCTATCGCCGGCAGGGAACCTTCGGCGAGGTGCTGACGGCGGCGATGCGGAAGGCGGGGGTGGAGCCCGATTCATTCCTGCCCGAATACGGCGCGCGGCAATTCGAGGTGACGGTGGCGCCGCAGCTCGGGCTGAAGGCCGCCGACGACGCGGTGAAGCTGCGCGAGCTCGCGAGGGGTGCGGCGTTCCGTCTCGGCCACCGCGCGACCTTCTCGCCGATCCTCGATCCGAACGGCACGGGGAACGGCGTCCACATCCATTTCAGCTTCCGCGACGCGGACGGCAATCCGGCCATCTACGATCAAAACGGCATCTACGGGCTGACGCCGGTCGCGCAAAATTTCATGGCCGGAATAGTCGCGCACCTCCCCGCGCTTACGGCGATCACGGCGCCTTCGCCCATCTCCTATATCCGGCTCCGCCCGAATCGCTGGGCGCCGACTTGGGCCTATATCGCCGACCGCGACCGCGAGGCGTCACTTCGAGATCTGCCCGATCCTCGATTTGCCCAGCGCCGATGCGGCGCGCCAGATGAACGTCGAGTTCCGCCCGGCCAATTCCGCGGCAAGCCCCTACCTCGCGCTCGGCGCGCTGGTGCATGCCGGCGTCGACGGCATCCGCCGCAAGCTCCCGCTTTCGAAGCCGCAGAACGTCGCGGCGATGTCGGAAGTGGAGCGAACCGGGGCCGGCATCCGCCACTTGCCGCAATCGCTCGGCGAGGCGCTCGACAAGCTCGAAGCAACGACGGAGGCGAAGGCGTGGTTCGGGCCGATCTATCTCGACGCCTATCTCCGCCACAAGCGCTCCGAGGTCAAAATGGTGGCGGAGTGGAGCGAAGAGGAACAATGCGACCGCTACGCGCAGAGCTATTGAGACAGGGCGTGGCGACACAGGCGCCTGCGCCGTCCCCGGACTTGCCTGCCCTTCATCTCGTCGTTGCCGGGCTTGACCCGGCAATCCATTCCGTTGCCGTCGTGACCCCTGCGGCCCTTGCGGAATGGATGGCCGGATCAAGTCCGGGCATGACGACAGATGATATCCGTAGCCGCCAACGGTCATCGCGCTCCGGGTGGACCTACCCCCTCCCGAAGCTCTCGTCGTTTTGCGCCGAGACCTTCGACCTCTTCGCAAGGGGGAGGTTAGGGTGCGCTTCGGCCGGCGTCTTAAGGGCCCTCCCCGCCGGCAAGCTTGAGCCACTCGGCCGTCGTCAGCATGCGGCAATAGCCCGCGAAGCAGGCGAGCGCCGCCTCGTGGCGCGCCATCGTGTTCGCCATGCAGGCGTCGGTCAGGCAGGTCACGTAGTAGCCGCGGTCGGCAGCGTCCTTCACCGTGTGGTCGATGCACTGGTCGGTGAGGAAACCGGTGACCACCAGGTCCTCGATGCCGATATTCCTCAGAAGGTAGTCGACGTTGGTCGAGTTGAAGAGGCTCGACGAGGTTTTCGGGATGACGATCTCGTCGTCGCCGGGCCGGAGCGCGTCGATCACCTTCGCCTCCCACGAGCCCTTGGCGATGAAGAAATCGGAGAGCTTGTAGTCGAGGCTGCGGTCGCGCCCGTCCTCGGTCAGGTTCTCGATCACGGTGAAGATCACCTCCACGCCGCGCGCGCGGCCGGCGGCGATGAGCCGCACGAGGTTCGGAATGACGACGTCGCGCGCGGTCCGATAGAATTCCGGGCGGATCTTCTCCTGCGCCTCGTTGAAGGTCACATTCTGCACGTCGACGACAAGAAGCGCGGTGCGTTCCGGCGCAACGCTTCGCGCACGCGTCAGGCCGCGGTCTTGAGCACGGATATCGCGGGCACGCGCTTTCACTCCGTCTGGCGCCATCCATTCATCTCCGCGAACTCAGGATCGAGCGAGGGAACGATAGCATGCCGGAAGCGAACACGTTGAGCCTCATCGCGGAGGACGAGCCGTCGCCGGTCGAGGTCGACCGACCGGAGGGGACGTCGCCGTTCTTTCTCACCTGCGATCACGCGGGACGGAGGATACCGAAGAGCCTCGGCACGCTTGGCCTTCCCGACAGCGAGCTCCAGCGCCACATCGCCTGGGATATCGGCATCCTGGAAGTGTCGCGACGCCTGTCGGAGGCGCTCGACGCGACGCTCGTCGCGCAGATCTATTCGCGCCTCGTCATCGACTGCAACCGCGACTTCTCGGCGCCGACCTCCATCTGGGAGATCAGCGAGCATACGGAGATCCCGGGGAACATGGGCATCTCGCCGGAAGCCCGCTATCAGCGGCAGAACGAGATCTTTCGCCCCTACCATGCGCGGATCGTCGAGGCGCTCGACCGCCGGCAGGCGAAAAACAAGCCGACCGTGCTCGTCGCGATGCACAGCTTCACGCCGGTCTTCAAGGGC
Source organism: uncultured Alphaproteobacteria bacterium (assembly GCA_963750115.1). Taxonomy (GTDB): domain Bacteria; phylum Pseudomonadota; class Alphaproteobacteria; order Rhizobiales; family Afifellaceae; genus DASWJZ01. The sequence continues at coordinate 26,764 of CAVVPM010000012.1, forward strand.
GTCGAGAGAGCCCTGCATGTCGGTGTCCTTTACAACCGCGACGCGGCCTTCGCGCACGTGATGCTCGACCTCCTGCGCAAGGAGACCGACCTCATCGTCGGTGACAATGCGCCCTATTTCGTCAGCGACGAGACCGACTACGGGATTCCGGTGCACGGCGAGAAGCGCGGTATTCCACATGTCGAGCTTGAAATCCGGCAGGACCTGATCGCCGAGGAGCCGGGCCAGCGCGCCTGGGCCAAGCGGCTCGCGCGGCTTCTGCCGGAAGCCCATCGTGTCTTCAACAGCAAGGCCGCATGACATGACGAGCGACCGTTACCTCCACCCGTCGACGCGCGACCTCCCGGTCGAGCCGGAGCGTGCGACGCTTCTCTTCATCGACGTGCAGAATTTCTGCGCGCTCCGTAACGGCGGCGAGTTCAAGGAACTCTCGCCGGCGGAGCTTGAGGCGAAGCACGGCTATTATTTCAACGAGCTCGAAACGCGCGTGATCCCGAACATGCAGCGGCTCCAGGCCGGGTGCCGTGCGGCCGGGATCGAGGTGGTCTACACGCTGATCCGCAACCTGACCCGCGACGGGCGCGACCGCAGCCTCGACTACAAGATCACCGGCTTCAGCGTGCCGCCGGACCGCTGGGACGGCGAGGTGATCGACGCGATCAAGCCGCTCGAAGACGAGATCGTCATCCCGAAGACCGCGTCGAACGTCTTCTGCTCGACCAATATCGATTACGTGCTGCGCAACCTCGGCACGAAATATCTGATCATCAGCGGCGTGGTGACCGACCAGTGCGTGGAGGGCGCCGTCAGGTCCGCCTGCGACATCGGCTATCTCGTCACGCTCGTCACCGACGCTTGCGCGACCGGCTCCAAGGAGCGCCACGACAATTCGCTCCGCGCCATCAAGGGCTATTGCCGGCAGCGCACCACCGACGCGTTCCTGAAGGAGATCGGGGCTGCGGCGGGCAAGCGGTAGCGCCCCGGCTTCGCGACCTCAGGTCAGGCGGTTGCGGAACATCCAGCTCGCGAGCGGCAGCGTGACCGCGCCGATCGCGACGAGCGGCCAGAGAACCGGGACGAGCTGCGCGGGCGTCGCACCTTCGAGATAGACGCGGTGGGCGAGCTCGATCGCGTAGCGCAGCGGATCGATCAACGTCAGGTACTGGAAGATTTTGGGCATGTTGCCGATCGGCGTCGCCAGGCCCGAAAGCAGAATGAAAGGCATCAGGAGCACGAAAGAGAAGAGCATCGCCTGCTGCATCGTCGCGACCAGCGAGGAGACGAGAAGCCCGATGCCGACCGCGGCGAGCACGAAGAGAATCAGCCCCGCATAGAGCGTGACGAAGGAACCGGCGAACGGTATCCGGAACCAGAGCTGCGCGACGAGAAGAATGAGCGTCGCCTGGGTCAGGCCGACGAGTGTCGAGGGCGCCGCCTTGCCGGCCATGATCTCGGACGGCCTGAAGGGCGTCACGAGCAGCTGGTCGAAGGTCCCGTCCTCGCGCTCGCGCGCGACCGACAGGGCCGTCAGGAGCATCGTCTGAAGCATGGTAATCGTGCCGATCAGCGCCGGGACCATGTACCAGCGCGTCTCAAGATTCGCGTTGAACCAGGCGCGGGTCGTCATCGTGACCGCCGGGCCGCTTCCCGCATGCGCCTGCTGCCAGTCGAGATTGAACGACTGGACGATGCCGCTGACGTAGCCGAGCGCCGTCCCGACGGTGTTGGAGTTCCGCCCGTCGGCGATCACCTGCAGCTTGGCCTGCTGGCCGGAAAGAAGACGCCGCTCGAAATCCTGGCCGATCTGCAGGACGAGTAGCGCACGGCGGTTGTCGATCAGCGAGCGGATGTCGGCGGCGCGGTCGATATTGGCGACGCGCTCGAAGACGTGCGACCCGTCGAGCTTGCCGAGCAGCGTCGAGGACGCGGCGCTCCGATCCTGATCGTAGACGGCATAGGGGATGCGGTTCAGGTCGTAGGTCGCCGCGTAGCCGAAGAGCAGCGTCTGGAAGATCGGCGGCAGGATCAAGACGACGCGGCTGCGCGGATCCTTGAGGATCGCGAGAAGCTCCTTGCGGATCAAAGCGAGGATGCGGAACAAGGTGTCTTGCATGGCCAGCCTCAGGCGAGCTTCTTCTGCGTCGCCGCCCGCGCGACGCCGAGGAGCAGGATCGCCATTCCGGCGAGCACGGCGGCATTCGGCAGGATGACGCTCCAGATGTCGCCGGCGAGAAAGATCGTCTGCAGGAGCGTCACGAAGTAGCGGGCGGGCAGAACATAGGTGATGTATTGGAGCGCGATCGGCATGCTCCTGATGTCGTAGAGGAATCCGGAGAGCATCATCGCCGGCAGCAAGGTCGAGATGAGCGCCACCTGACTCGCGACGAACTGGCTCTTCGTCACCGACGACGCGACGAGCCCGATGCCGAGCGCGACCAGGAGATATAGCATCGACACGATCGTCAGCACCCAAAGCGAGCCGCGGAGCGGTACGTCGAAGAGGTATTGCGCCGCGACGACGGTGAGCGCGAAGCCGATGAGCCCCAGAACGAAATACGGAACGATCTTGCCGAGCAGGATCTCGTCGGCGCGGACCGGCGTGACGAAGAGCGCCTCGAGCGTGCCGCGCTCCCACTCCCGCGCCACGACGAGCGCCGTCAAAAGCGCCCCGATCAGCGTCATGATCAGGACGATCAGGCCGGGGACGAGGAAATAGCTGCTCTCGCCGGCCTCGTTGAACCAGGTGCGGCTTTCGACGGTCACCGGCCCGAGCCCCGTCACCGGCCGTCCCTCGGCCGCCCGGCGAAGGCTCCATTGCGTGACCGCGCCCTGCGCGTAGGACTGGATGATGCGCGCGGTGTTGGCGTCGGTGCCGTGCACGACGACCTGCACCTCGCCGTCGCCGCGCTTCAGCCGGCTCGCAAAATCGGAGCGGATGCGGACGATGCCGTCGACGGCGCCGGCGCAGCATCTCTCGCTCGGCCTCGGGCATCGAGGTCATGAAGCGAGGGGCGAAATAGGGCGACAGCTGGAAGCCCGCGGCGACGTCGCGCGCCTCAAGCGACGGACCCTCAAGCACGATCGCAATCGGCACGTTCTTCACGTCGAGCGAAAGGGCAAAGCCGAAGAGCAGGATCAGGATCGCCGGCATGACCACGGCAATGGCGATGCTGCTCGGGTCGCGGACGATCTGACGGCTCTCCTTGACGATGAGCGCGACTGTCCTGCGGGCCTTGGCGAAATCGCGATCGGCGGATGCGCTCATCTTATCACGCCGCGCTCTTGGAAAGCTGCGCCTCGCGCCGGCGCGCATTCTCAACGATGGCGATGAACGCATCCTCCATCGTCGGCCGGCGGTCGGCCGCCTCTGCATGCGCGCGGATTTCGGCGGGCGTGCCTTGCGCGAGAATCCGGCCGGCATCCTGGATCACGGCGCGGTCGCAATATTCCGCTTCCTCCATGAAGTGCGTGGTGACGATCACCGTGACGCCCGCACCGGAGAGCGTGGTGATGCGGCGCCAGAAGTCGCGGCGCGCGAGCGGATCGGCGCCGCTCGTCGGCTCGTCGAGGAAGAGGATCTCCGGCTCGTGCATCAACGCGGCGGCCATCGCCAGGCGCTGCTTGTAGCCGCCGGGAAGCTGGCCGCTCGGAAGGCGGGCGAGCTCCGACAGCTCGAACTCCTCGATCGCCCAATCGAGACGCTCCCTCCGGCGTCCGCCGCGAAGGCCATAGGCGCTCGCGAAGAACTCGAGGTTCTCGCGCACGGTAAGCTGGCCGTAGAGCGAGAATTTCTGCGCCACGTAGCCGATGCGCTGGCGTGCGGAGGCGCGCGCGGTGTGAAGGTCGACGCCGGCGACGTGAAGCGTGCCGCTCGTTGCGGGGAGCAGCCCGCACAGCATGCGAAACGTCGTCGTCTTGCCGGCGCCGTTCGGACCGAGCAGACCGAATATCTCGCGCCGCCGGACCTCGAAGCTGACATGGTCGACGGCCGTGAACTGGCCAAACTTGCGCACGAGGTCATGCACCTCGACGACCATGTCGCCATCGCCCGCGACAGCCGAATGAGCGGGGGCCGCGGAAGCATTCCGCGCCGGCCGAGCCGTCGTCGAACTCGTGCAGAAGCATCATGAAGCCGTCCTCGAAGCGCGGCTCAACGCGGGCGACCTTGAGACCGGCAAGCGCGCTCTCCGCTTCGCCTCCATCTGCGCCGGCCGCGCGCACGATGCGCACCTCGCCCGCCTGCGGGACGGCATCGATGATGTCCGGCTCGTCGAGGAGCTTCGCCTGCAGGAGCCGCGCCGGCTCGCCCGCCGGCGGCGTCACGACGAAGCTTCTTCCCGACGCCCGCTTCGTGACCTCCGACGGATCGCCGCTCGCCATCAGCTTGCCCTCGTGCAGCACGACGACATGGGCGCAGCGTTCGGCCTCGTCGAGATAGGAGGTGCTCAAAAGCACGCTCATGCCCTCGTCGACGAGCTGCCGAACGATGTCCCAGAGCTCGCGTCGCGACAGCGGATCGACGCCGACCGTCGGCTCGTCGAGGAGGAGCAGGTCCGGCACGCGGACAAGCGTGCAGGCAAGCCCGAGCTTTTGCTTCATGCCGCCCGAGAGCCGCCCGGCCGGACGCCTGGTGAACGGCCCGAGCGCCGTCATCTCCATCAGGCGCGGATAGCGTTCGCGCCGCTCGGCGGCGGAGACGCCGTGCAGGTCGGCATAGAGGTCGAGGTTCTCCTGGACGCTCAAATCCTCATAAAGGCCGAACCTCTGCGGCATGTAGCCGATGCGGTCCTGCACCGCCTGCGGGTCGCCTTTGACATCGATGCCGAGCACTTCGAGCGTGCCCCCGTCCGCCGCCATCAGCCCGGCGACGAGCCGGATCAGCGTCGTCTTGCCGGCGCCGTCCGGACCGACAAGCGCCGTCAGATCACCGTGGCGGATGTCGAGCTCGACGTCGTCGAGCGCGACGATCGTCTCGCCGGTCTCGCGGCGGAACGTCTTCCTGATATCGCGGCCGCGAATCGCGAAGGTTCTATCGTTCACGGCATGCCTCGCCGCAATTCCACCGACGCGCTGGCGACCGGCGTCCCGCCTTCGGAAGGCTTCGGGTAGACGGTCGCCGGCATGCCGAGGCGCAGCGTGTCGTCGGGGTCCTCGACGTTGACCCGCACCTCGTAGACGAGGCTCGTCCTCAGCTGGTCCGTCTGCACCGACTTCGGCGTGAACTCGGCGACCGAGGAGATGAAGCCGATCGTGCCGTGGAAGCGCCGGTCCGGCACGCCGTCCACTGCCACGTCGGCGGCCATTCCGGCATGCAGCCGCGGAAGGTCCGGCTCGGAGACATAGGCGCGCACCCATTTCGGATGGATGATCGCGAGCGAGAACACCGGCCGGTCAGGCGAGGCCATGTCGCCCGGCTCCAAAAGCCGCGAACGGACGACGGCATCGGTCGGCGCGATCAGATCGGCGTCCGCAAGCTCTTGGTGCAGCAACGCAAGCTGGGCTTCGGCGGCGCGGAGTTGCGCCTCGCCCTGGGCGATATCCTCCGCGCGCGGCCCGGCGACCACGAGATCAAGCGCCGTCTGGCTCGCGCGGACATTCGCGTCCGCCACGTCCATCGCCGCCTTCGCCGCGTCGACGTCCTGCTGGCTCGCGACGGAGGTTCCCCTCAAGGCCTTCTTGCGGTCGTACTGCTGGTGCGCGTTCAGCGCCTGCGCTTTCGCCGCCTCGAGGTTGGCGCGTGCCTGCGCGATTTCCTCCGGCCGGCTGCCGTGATGAAGCTTCTCGACGACCGCCTGCTCGGCGGCGACCACGGCCGCTGCGTTGTCGACCTGCGGCTTCAGACGGTTGGTGTCGAGACGCGCCAGCACGTCGCCCTTCTTCACGTGGTCGCCTTCGTCGACCAGAAGCTCGGCAACACGCCCGCTGTCATTGAAAGCGAGGTCGACCTGCCTGAGATCGACGTTTCCGTAGAGCACGAGCTCGCTCGTCGGCGCCGGGCGCAACGCAAACCACCACACGCCGAAGGCGCAGAGCCCAACGACAAGAACGATGATCGGGATCGCAATCCGCCGGCTCATGGCGCGCTCCTCTCGGCATCGAAGATCGCATCGATGTGGCCGACGATGAGGCGCTTGATCTTCGTTCGCTCGGCCTCGCCGATCGACTGCCATTCCATCCGCCGCATGACGAGTGCCTGGGCCACGCGGAACACCAGCACCTGGCCGAAGAGCGCGAAGACGCGCAGGCTAACGGTCGCGTCGCTCTCGTTCTCGCCGAGGGCGGCGGCGGCGAGCCGCGTGCCGAGATTGTGGGCCGCGCCCGTGAACCGGTAGATGACCTCGAAGGCCTGGGTCGGCTGCATCTGTTCGCGCACGATGAAGCGCGCCCATCGCTCGGCCTCCTTTTCCCCGAGGATCGTGTCGGCGAAGGCCTCGATGATGCGGATGAACGCGGCGCGCGCAGCTTTGGGAGAGGCAAACACCTGCGGCGAATCCGCCGACACGAGCACCGGACCCACGAGCGTGGCGATGCGGGTTGCGATATGTTCGGCGGCGGCGATGTGAAGCGCTTCCTTCGAGCCGAAGTGATAGGCGATCGCCGCGAGATTAGTCTCCGCCTGGTTGACGATTTGCCGCGTACTCGCGCCTTCGAAGCCGAACCGGCCAAAAATATCGACCGCCGCTTCGACGAGCCGCTGGCGCGTCTCCGCACCGCGATCACGTCGTGCCCGGCGCGCCGGGGGTGAACCGGCACCCGATGCGGCGGCGGGGCCGGGTTGCAGGCCGCGCGCCCCGCCCTCCACCGCAGCTGAGTCTTTTCCATTCGCTTCGATCGCCGGCGCGGCCGGATCGCGGCGCGGATCGGACGATCGCTTCCTGAGGTCAGTCACCATCGAACCCCTGCTCGTTCGGCCAACGCCCGCCAAAAAGAGCTAATACGATCGATTGACTTACTTTGTCAATCATTCGATTGATCTACTTTTGTCACCTGAATCGGCGGCCGGGATTGCGAGGCAGGCGCGGCGCGGGACCCTGGCTTGCCGCACGCGGCGGCCTTGCCGCGACGGCGGAAGCATCTAAGGACTTGTGGTTCTTCGGCGCGGGTGATCGCGCATCGAGGCCGGCGTGAAGCGGCACCAAGAGGGAGAGATGTCTGAAGCAGGCGACAGGGGGGATCTGGCTGCCGGGATCGCCGGCCAGCGCGTTCTCATCACGGCAGGCGCGGGCGGCATCGGGCTCGCCGTCGCCGAGCGGCTGGCACGACACGGCGCGCGCATTTTCATCTGCGACGTCGCCGAGGCTGCACTTGATGCTTTCGGGCGCAAGTTCCCGGAGGCCGGCAGGATGAAGGCCGACGTGTCCGACGAGGCGGCGGTCGACCGCATGTTCGACGAAATCGCCAAAACGCTCGGCGGCCTCGACGCGCTGATCAACAATGCCGGCATCGCCGGACCGACCGGCGGCGTCGACGAGATCGATCCCGCCGACTGGCGGCGCTGCCTCGACATCGACCTGACCGGCCAGTTCCTCTGTGCGCGCCGCGCCGTGCCGATGCTGAAAGCCGCGGGCGGCGGCTCGATCGTGAACATGTCGTCGGCCGCCGGGCGCCACGGCTATGCTTTTCGCACCCCCTATGCGGCGGCAAAGTTCGGCGTCATCGGCTTCACCCAGAGCCTCGCCAAGGAGCTCGGGCCGAAAAACATCCGCGTCAACGCGATCCTTCCCGGCATCGTCGAGGGCCCGCGCATGGAAGGCGTGATCCGCGACCGCGCCGCCCAGCTCGGCCTCCCCTACACGGAGATGGAGAAGGAATACCTCGCGCGCGTCTCGCTCCGCCGCATGGTCAGCCCGCACGACGTTGCCGCGATGATAGCGTTCCTGCTCAGCGACGCCGGGGCCAATATCTCCGGCCAGTCGCTCGGCGTTGACGGCAATGTCGAGACACTTTGAGCGCACGGATCAGAAGACATGAGCAAGGTCGCAATCGTCGGCTCCGGGTTCATCGGTCGTGCCTGGGCAATCACCTTCGCGCGGGCCGGCCATCAGGTGAAGCTGTGGGACGCCGATCCGGCCGCGCCGGCCAAAGCGATCGAATATATCGCCGGTCTGCTTCCGGAGCTCGCCGAGAATGACCTCCTCGGCCAGCTCGGCCCCGACGCGATGCTGAAGAGCATGACGGCGGAGACGGACCTCGCCGCCGCACTTTCCGACGCCGCCCATGTTCAGGAGAACGCGCCGGAAAAGCTCGACGTGAAGATCGCGCTCTTCGAGAAACTTGATCGGCTGGCCCCGAAGGACGCGATCATCGCAAGCTCGAGCTCGGCGATCCTCCCCTCCCTCTTCACCGAGAAACTTCCCGGCCGTCATCGCTGTCTCGTCGTCCATCCGATCAACCCGCCCTATCTGATCCCGGCGGCGGAGGTCGTGCCGGCGCCTTGGACGTCGCCCGAGGTCGTGGCGCGCACGCGCGACTTTCTGCTCGCGACCGGACAGGCGCCGATCGTGATGAAGCGCGAGCTCGAGGGCTTCATCATGAACCGCATGCAGGGGGCGCTGCTCGAGGAGGCCTTCAGGCTCGTCGCCGACGGCTACGCGTCGGTCGAAGATATCGATGTCGGCATCCGCGAGGGGCTGGCGCTCCGCTGGTCCTTCATGGGGCCGTTCGAGACGATTGACTTGAACGCGCCCGGCGGCGTGCGCGACTACGTCGAGCGCTACCAGGACATCTACGAGAACATCTTTCCGCAGATGCAGCGGCGCGTCGACTGGGCGGGCGACGTGCTGACGACCGTTGAAGGCGAGCGCCGCGCACGCGTCGCCGAGGAGGACCTCGGCAAGCGCCAGGCCTGGCGCGACCGGCGGCTGATGGCGCTCATCGCGCACAAGCGCGCCGTCGACAAGAAGATCGGAAAATAGGAGAACGAAGAATGGCGACCGCCGGCAAGGTCATTATCACATGCGCCGTCACCGGCGCGATCCACACGCCCTCCATGTCGCCCTATCTGCCGGTGACCGCCGAGGAGATCGCCGATGCCGCGATCGGCGCGGCGGAAGCGGGCGCGGCCATCGTCCACCTGCATGCGCGCAATCCCAAGACCGGGCAGCCCGACCAGTCGCCGGAGGCCTTTCTCCCCTTTCTCAAGGTGATCAAGCAGCGCTCAGGTTGCGTGGTGAACATCACCACCGGCGGCGCCCCGACCATGGCGATCGAGGAGCGGGTGCGCCCCGCCGCGACCTTCAAGCCGGAAGTCGCCTCCCTCAACATGGGCTCGATGAATTTCGGCCTCTATCCGATGCTCGCCCGCCAGAAGGAGTTCAAGTTCGACTGGGAACGACCCTATCTCGAAGGCTCGCGCGAGCGCATCTTCAAGAACACCTTCGCCGACATCGAATACATCCTGTCGACCTGCTCGGAGAACGGCACCCGCTTCGAGATCGAGTGCTACGACATCGGCCATCTCTACACGCTCGCCCATTTCGCCGACCGCGGCGTGGTGAAGCCGCCGTTCTTCGTCCAGTCGGTATTCGGCATACTCGGAGGCATCGGGCCGCATCCGGAGGACGTCATCCATATGAAGCGCACAGCCGACCGGCTGTTCGGCGACCAGTACCAGTGGTCGGTGCTCGGCGCCGGACGGAACCAGATGGCGATCGCGGCGACTGCTGCCGCGATCGGCGGCAATGTGCGCGTGGGCCTCGAGGATTCGCTCTGGATCGGCCCCGGCCAGCTCGCCAAGACGAATGCCGATCAGGTAAGGAAGGTCCGCCAGATCATCGAAGGGATCGGCAAGGAGATCGCCACCCCGGACGAGGCGCGGGAAATTCTCAGTCTCAAAGGCGGCGACAAGGTCGCGTTCTAAGCGGCCGAGCGCTCGATGCGGTTCAGACGCTCTCGGGCGGGAACGCCTTGACCAGGTCGGTCGCGAGGTCTTGCAGCGCGCGGACCGGCGCCTGACCGATCAGCATGTACCCCGCACGCGCACTTGACCAATAGACCAGGTTCATTCCGGCGCGCGCCTTCGCCTCTGGCGCCTCGGCACCGCCGTGGCTCGCAAAGATGCAGAACGCCACCGGCCCATGCTGCGGGTCGAGATAGACGAGCTGGGCGAACGGTGCGCCGTCAAAGGCAAGGAGCCGCGCCTGCTTGAGGGCGAGGCCGGGAAGCGCGAGGCGGCTTGCAGAGAGGGTGACGTTGAGCTTCGCGCCGATGGCGGCAAGCTCGGAATCCGAGGGCGCTCCTCCCGGCCCGATCATTGCCAGACCCTCGGGCGAATAGAGCGCGAGGTCGCTCGCAAGCATCGTCTCCCAGGCGCCTGAATCGGCCTCCGCGCCCGCTTCGCTCTTCACGAAGGGAACGCCGAAAGTCCGCAAGCCGTAGCCGGCGCCGAGGCCGGCGACGAGCATGACCAGGCTCGCGGCGATCGCGGCCCAGGCCGGCAGCCGCCGCTGACGCTCGCCGCTGTCGTGCCGTCGCCGCAACTCCATCTCGAGCATGGCGGCAAGGCGTCCCGCGGGCGCGGCGTCGAGCACCGCGTCGAAGGCCTGCCGGAAGGGCCGCCCGCCCGCCTGCAGGATGCGCAAGCGCTCGGCAAGCGCCGGATCGCGCGCGATCTTCTCCTGCAGCGCTCCACGCGCCTCGCGCTCAAGCGCGCCGTCAAGATAGGCGACGAGATCGCCGTCCTCGGGCAGGGTTTGATTATCCTCGTGCGTCATGTTTCGGCGGCCCCGCTCTCCTCTCCACCTTCCCCATCATCGCCAAGCCGCGACAGCTTTGCCCGTGCCGCGGCCAGCCTGCTCATGACCGTGCCGGCCGGGATACGCAGCAGGTCGGCTGCTTCGCGGTAGCTGAGCCCCTCGCCATAGACGAGAAACACCGCCTCGCGCTGCGGCTCCGGTAAGCCCTCAACCTCCCTGAACACCTGAGCGGCAAGAATATTCTGCTCGATCTCGTGCGCGCCCTCGAAAACGAGGACATCGACGGCGTCGACCTGACCTGCGCCTTCGCGAACGCGGCGCGAGCGCAGCTCGTTCAGCCAGATCGAGCGCAGGATCGCGAACACCCAGCGGTCAAGCCGCGTGCCCGGCGTGAACTGCTGCGCGCGTTCGAGCGCACGCACGCATGCCGCCTGCACGAGGTCCTCCGCCGTCGACCTGTCGCGCGAAAGGACGAGCCCGTAGCGCCACAGCCGCGCGAGCAGTTCCGGCAGTCCGGCTCTTACGATCTCTTCGGGGTGTCCCACGGCCTGACCGGCGAATGAGAGCGTGCGCGTCTCTTCTTCCGCATTCGTAGCACCGATCCGGCAAATGGCGTCAGTCCCGGGGCGCGGTGGCAGGAACGGCGCGAGCGCGAGGTCGGCGACCCCACGCTCGCGCATGGACGGTAGATTTCTTTGAATGGGCTGGGTGCCTCCCGCTCCCTAGCTCTGGTCGGGCGTGCCGGCGATCGCCTTGGCGAGATCCTGATATTGCTCGCAGGTCGTGCCGCAGACGCTCGCGACCTTCACGAGCTCCGCCTTGGCAAGATCGAGCTTGCCCTTCTCGGCATAGGCCTCGCCCAGATATTCGTGCGTGTTGACGTTGTTCGGATCGAGCGCCAGCGCCTTCGCATAATAGGCGAACTCCGGCGTCGTAATTGCCCATCTTCCGCGTCGCGTAGCCGATCATCGTCAGCACCATCGAATCCTGGTGCTTGACGGCTCCGAGCGCATCGAGCGCTTCCTGGTAGCGGCCGGCAAGCGCGAGGTCGCGGCCTTGGGCGTAAAGCGTCTTGTCGTCCATGTTGCTCGAGGTCGTCTTCTCGCATTTTGCCTTCTGGGCGTTCCACACGTAGCCCGTCGAGCAGGACGGCGTGCTGGCGCCGCTAGCGCCGCTTCCACCGCCGCCCGCGGCGAGAGCGAGTGTGCCGCCGAGCGAAAAGACGCCGGCGAGAAGAAGCATCGCGGTCGATGACTTCCGAATCTTGATCATGGTTTTGCTCCGAAAGGGTCGCACCGCTTGCCGGCGCGTCTGCAACGCCATGAACACCGCGAGCCTCATTCCAATTCGGCCACACCGGTTCGCAAAGGGTCACAACGCCGTGAGGCCCGGTCGCGATCAACGCCGCCGGGCTTCAATCCCGGCCGTTCGGATAGATCAAGCTCTTGATCAGCTTCGGGTCGTTCTCGGCGTGCCTTCTGAAAAGCTCCGGCGCGCCGTCGAGGTCGACCTCAAGGCTAACCAGCGAGGCGACGTCGACCATCCGCCGCTCGACGAGCTCGATGGCGCGCGGATAGACCGTGCCCATGCGCCGGGAAAACCGCACAGTCAGGCCGCGGCGGCGAATCTCGGAAGCGGAGAGCGTGTAAACGTCGCCGTCCGGGATGCCGACCATCACGACGCGCCCGCCGATCCGCGCGGCGCGGGTGGCATCGTTGAATCCGTTCGGCGAATTGGTCGCCTCGACCACCAGCGGACAGCCTTCGCCATCGGTCGCGGCGCGCAATTCGTCGACGCTCGATCCGACCCACGCCGCGCCGAAATGGGCCGCCGCCTCGCGCCGATGCGGCAGGGGCTCGACCGCCAGAATCCACTTTGCCCCGGCGACCTTCAGCACCTGCAGGATCAGGAGGCCGACCGGGCCGCAGCCGAGAAGCGCGACCGTCTCAAGCAGCCGCGGCCGGGCGAGGTCGACCGCGTGAATCGCCACGCCGAGCGGCTCAAGCATGGCCGCCTCAAGCGGCGTGAAGCCATCGGGAAGGCGCACGATCTGGCTCGCGGCGACCCGTATCTCTTCCGTCATCGCGCCATCGAACGGCGGCGCCCCGAGGAATCTCACATGCGGGCAGAGATTGTGGTGGCCGCGCAGGCAAAAATCGCACTTTCCGCAGGAAAGGCTCGGGTCGACGGCGACGAGCGTGCCGGCCGAAAGGCCGAGCGTTGCAGAATCCTCGACGAGATAGCCGCCGACCTCGTGGCCCGGGACGAACGGCTTCTCGATAACGGCGGAGCCGATGCCGCCATCCTTGAAGTAGTGCAGGTCCGACCCGCAGAGACCGACGGCGGCGACCTTGATCAGCACCTCGCCCGGGCGCGCGGGGGGAAGGCTGAAAGGCGCCAGGCGAACATCGAAGGGGCCGTGGAGATAGAGCGCTCGGGTCATGGCGCCAACATATCAATTTGCTTCTGAAGGCCCATAGCGCCGCGCAATTTCAAGTCGCACTTCGCCCTGCGGCGCGACGACCCAGCCTTGGGGCAGCGCTCAGAAGTCGGCCTGCCAGTCGCGCGTCTCGATCACCGTCTTCACGCGGCGAAGGAACGACGCCGAATAGGCGCCATCGAAGGCGCGGTGATCAAAACTCTGGCCGACGGTCCCGACCGGTCGCGGCACGATGACGGAGCCGTCTTCGGTCTCGATGACGACGGGCCGCTTCGTGACCGCGTCGAGCGACAGAATCGCCACCTGCGGAACGTTGATGATGGGCGTCGTGAAGCGGGTCCCAAAGCTGCCGTTGTTGGAGATCGAGTATGTCCCGCCCTCAAGATCGGAAAGCTCGATCTTGCCGGCGCGGGCCTTCTCGACGAGGCGCGATATGGCGCCCGCAAGCCCGGCCGTCGTGAGACCCTCGGCGCGCCTCACCACCGGCACGATCAGGCCCTTGTGATCAAGGTCGACGGCGATGCCGAGATTGACAGCGTCACCGCTGAAAAGCTGATCGTTTTCGAAGGTGGCGTTCACGAGCGGATATTCGGCGAGCGCAATGCAGACGGCGCGCGCGACAAACGGAAGAAAGGTCAGATTGACGCCGCTCTTTTCCTGCATCGATTGGCGCGCGGCGCGCCGCACCCGGTCCACGGACGAGAAGTCGACCTCCACCGCCTGATAGACGTGCGGCGCGGTTCGCCACGCCGCGGCGAGACGCTCGGCGGCGCGCCTGCGGATTTGCGTGAAAGGCACCGCCGTGCCGCGGCCGACGGCCGGACGCGTCGGCGCTTGCCGGGCCGTCTCGGCGGCGGGGGCGACTGCCGCCCGGCCGATCGAGGCGCGCACGTCGGCGGCGGCGATCCGTCTTCCGCCATGCTCACGGACGGTCCGCGCTATCGCTCCGACGTCGAGTGCGTTCTGCGAAATCAAGCGCCGCGCAAGCGGCGTGATCGGGAGCCCGTCCGCCATCTTGCGGCTGCCGTACGACGTGCGCGGGGTTCGCACTTCCTCAAAAGGCATCAAGGGAGTTTTCGCCTGACTCTCTCCGAGAGGACGCGCGTCTCTGTTCGGCGTCTTCGCCGCGCTATCCTGGCCTTCGACGACGGCGACCACTGTCCCGACGGGGACGGTGATGCCGGCGCCGACATGGATCGCCGTGAGCACGCCGCTCTTCGTCGCCGGCACCTCCATCGTCACCTTGTCCGTATCGACCTGAAAGAGGTCCTCTCCGGCCTCGACGGAATCGCCGATATTCTTCAGCCAGGCGCTGATCGTTCCTTCGGCCACGGTTTCGCCGAGCTGGGGCATCAGGATGTCCATTGCCGTCTCCGTCAGCCCAAGGCGCGAAGCACGGTGTCGGCGACGCGCGCCGTGCTCGGCAGCGCCAAATCCTCAAGCCCGTCGGCTGCGGGGAGCGGAATGTGCGGCGTGGTGATGCGGACGATCGGACCGTCGAGGTCGTAGAAAGCCTCGTCCGCCACGATCGACGCAATCTCCGCGCCCCAGCCGCAAAGCCGCGGGTTCTCCTCGACCGTGAAGAGCCGACCGGTCTTCGCCACCGAGCCGAGAATGGTCTGCGTGTCGAGCGGCACGAGCGAGCGCACGTCGATCACCTCCGCGTCGATGCCATGCTCGGCCTTCAGGCGCTCCGCCGCCGCAAGCGCGCGCGGCACCATCAGCGCGAGCGCGAGGATCGTTGCGTCGCCCCCTTCGCGCAGCACCTTGGCGGTGCCGAGCGTGTCGACGATCTCACCGTCGGGGACCTCGGCCTTGATCGGGTAAAGCGACTTGTGCTCGAACATGATGACAGGATCCTCATCGCGCACGGCCGCCGCCATCAGGCCTATGGCGTCCGTCGGCGTCGACGGGGCCACGACCTTCAGGCCGGGGATCATCATCGCCCAGTTCTCAACCGACTGGCTGTGCTGCGCGCCAAAGCGTGACCCGGCGCCGTTGCCGGTTCGAACGACGAGCGGACATTTCAGCTGGCCGTTCGACATGTAGCGCGACTTCGGGATCTCGTTGGCGACGAAGTCGAAGCAGACGGCGAGAAAGTCGGAGAACATGATCTCCGCGATCGGACGCAGTCCGGTCATTGCCGCGCCCATCGCGGCGCCGAGAATCGCCTGCTCGGAGATCGGGGTGTCTCGGACCCGTTTCGGACCGAACTTCTCATAAAGCCCGACCGTCGCCTTGAAGACGCCGCCGGCCTTCGCAACGTCCTCGCCGAGAAACACCACGCGGTCGTCGCGCTCCATTTCCTGCGCAATCCCGCGGGCGACCGCGTCACGGTAGGTCAGTTCCGCCATGCCCAGCCTCCATCGGCATAGACATCCGTCGTCAGAATATCGGCGGGCGGAGGCGGCGCAGCCTTGCAGGCCTCGGTCGCCGCGTCGATCTTCTGCTTCGAGGCATCCTCGATCGCCGCGATCCGATCCGGGCTCACCCCGAACTCGGCGAGCCGCGCCCGGTAGAGCTTTATCGGATCGCGTTCGAGCCACTTTTCCAGCTCGCCCTTGGGCCGATACTTCCCGGGGTCGGCGCGCGAATGGCCGGAATGGCGATAGGTTTTGCATTCGATCAAGGATGGCCCATCGCCGGCGCGCGCCTTGGCGTAGGCGACGAGCGCCGTGCGATAGACGGCATCGGCGTCATTGCCGTCGACGAGAATCTTCTCAAGTCCGTAGGCGGAAGCGCGGTCGGCGGCGGGATGCTCGACCGGCGTGACCTCGCCGATCGGCGTGTATTCCATGTAAAAATTGTTCTCGCAGACGAACACGACCGGCAGCTTCCACACCGAAGCGAAGTTGAGCGCCTCGTGAAAGGCGCCGATATTGGTCGTGCCGTCGCCGAAGAAGCAGACCGACACGTCGTCCTGCCCGAGATATTGCGCCCGCCAGGCGGCCCCGTTGGCGATGCAAAGGTGGGCGCCGATGATGGCATAGGAGCCCATGACGCCATGCTCGGCCGAGGTGAGATGCATGGAGCCGCCCTTGCCACGCATCAGTCCGTTGTCGCGCTGCATGAGCTCGCCCAGCACCTTCTCCATCTCGGTGCCGCGCGCGAGCGTGTGCGCATGGCCGCGATAGGTGCAGAAGGATAGGTCGCCGGGCTGCATGGCGACGGCGCAGCCGGCGGCGATCGCCTCCTGGCCGAGCGACAGATGACTGGTGCCCTTCACCAGGTTCTGCAGGAAGAGGTCGTAGGCGCGCTGCTCGAAGTCGCGGATTTCCACCTGTCGGCGGAAAAGCTCCAGACGCGTGTCCTGGCCGATGTCGTCATTTGCAATTCGCCCCTCTCCTGCGGCCAAGGCGGCCGCGGAGGGCGTGACGCTGCGCTGCATGGTTCCCTCAATATCTGTTGGCGATCGGCAGCTCTTCCGCCGGGAACTGCGTGATGACAGTGCAACCCTTGTCGGTCACCACCACTTCTTCCTCGATGCGCGCCGCCGAATAACCGTCCTTTGCCGGACAATAGGTCTCGAGCGCAAACACCATCCCGGTCTTGATCTCCATCGGATGCTCGAGCGAGACGAGGCGCGAGATGATCGGCCGCTCGTGCAGCGCGAGCCCGAGGCCGTGGCCGAACTGCAGGCCGAAGGCGGCCATTTCCGAGGGGAAGCCGAATTCCTCCGCTTTCGGCCAGACCGATACCACCTTGTCGGTCGACACGCCGGGCCTGATCAACGCGATCGCCTTGTCCAGCCATTCGCGGCAGAGCTTGTAGGCGTCGTGCTGGACGGGTGTCGCGCGGCCGACGTTGAAGGTGCGATAGTAGCAGGTGCGATAGCCGACATAGGAATGCAGGATGTCGAAGAAGGCCTGGTCGCCCGGCCGCACCATCCTGTCGGTGAAGTTGTGCGGGTGCGGATTGCAGCGCTCGCCGGAAATGGCGTTTATCGCCTCCACGTCGTCGGAGCCCATCTCGTAGAGCATCTTGTTCGCAAGCGCGACGATGTCGTTCTCGCGCACGCCGGGTTTCAGCTCCTCCCAGATCATGTGGTAGACACCGTCGACCATCGCCGCCGCCTGATTGAGCAGGATGATCTCGTCGATGTTCTTGATCTCGCGGGCATCAAGCATGACCTGCTGACCGTCGACGACCTGCATCCCGGCTTTCTGCAGCTCGAAGAGCATCGCGGTCTCGGCAAGGTCGACGCCGACCGGCAGATCAGCGACGCCGGCTTCTTTCAGGAGACCCATGATCTCCTGGGCGTGGCTCTTCATCAGCCCCACGGCGGGGGGCACCGTGCCGCGCATGCCGAGCATGCCGGCGCGACAATTTTCGGGAAACAGCCAGTCGCAATGGAGCCTGTGATGAATGGCGGCGGAGCCGAAATCCCAGACGATCGGCTCCTCGTCGCCGGCAAGCAGCGCAAAGCGGCAGAGCTTGTCGCGCTCCCACTCGCCGATCTTGGTGCCGCTCACGTAGCGGATGTTGTTGACATCGAAGAGGAGCAGCGCCCCGCATTCGGAATTGCGCAGCGCGGAGCGCGCGCGGTTGAGGCGATAGCTCCTGAGCCGGTCGAAATCGACGCGCCGCTCAAAGTCGACCGAGCTGTGGCCAGGCGCCGGGAGGTGCCGGTCCCAGTTCCACTGCGGATCGAGCGAAATGCGGCTCGGGTCGCCATCGATTGCATGCGTCTTCAATACTCGGGTGTCCATTGGACGCCTCCTCTTTCGCGGAACCTCCCCGCCTTACCTCTTGGCCTGTCACGCTTTTCGGGCCACCAGTCCGACAGCCCGAGCGGTTCGCCGGGTGACCCGACCAAAGTGCACCATGGCAGCGCGCGCGCAGCAGACAACAAGCGAATTATCCATTATGGATATTTGAGACGGATGTCGGACGTTCGTCACGGAGAGAAGCCATGGACAGGCCGGCCAACGCGCAGTCGTCCGCCCCCGATTTATCGGGGATCATAACGAACGAGGAGATGCTCCGTTTCCTGAGCTTTGTCGATCAGATCGATACGGAGGCCGATATCGGATTGGAGCTCTTCAGCTCTAACGCCTGCTACCGGATGTCGATGTTTCTTCTGCGCCAGCATCTGGAGGCGAAGCTCGTCACGGTCACCGCATTGGCGGCGGCGTCGAGCGTTCCCTACGCCACCGCGATGCGGCGCATCGACGACATGGTGGCGCGCGGGCTTGCGATCCGCCGGCCGAAAGGTCGAGGCCGGAAGAACCTTCTCCTATCATCCGAGCCCGAAGCTGATCGATGCGTGGTATGCCTACGCGCGGCGGGTGAAGAGGATCATCGGCCGGACGTTCGGCTTCGCCTACGGCGAACATTACGACTTCTATTTCGGCGGCTCCTATCTCTCACCGCGGATCATCCCACCGCCGAGTGTCGCCGGCGCAAAGCTCGATATTTTCGGACCGCTCCGGCTGCTCGTGCACGCCGACCCGACATTCATGGCGATGGAGAACCTGAAGCGGCAGTTCGAGCAATATTTCGACGTCGCCATCCGGGTGCGCGCGCTCTCGATCGACCGCCTGCGCGAAGAGGGGCTCGCCAACAGCCAGTTGCCGCGATCGCGCTATGACGTGATCGCCTGCAACCTGCCGTGGATCGGGGAATTTGCCGTGAAGGGAGTGCTGCGGCCGCTCGACGGCTTTGTTTCGCAGCATGAGATCAACGTTGCGGATTTTCATCCCGCCGGCTGGAAGGGATCGTTCTACCGCGGGCGACCCTACGGATTTCCGATCCACACCACGGCCGAGCTGCTGCTCTATCGGGAGGACCTCTTCGCCGAGCGCGGCCTTGCGCCGCCCGAAACGACCGACGCGGTGCTGGCCGCCGCAAAGGCCCTGCACCAGCCGCACAGAACCGGCATCCACGGCATCGCCTGGAACGCCGCGCGCGGCACGCCGATGGGGCACAGCTTCATCATGATCCTCGCCGCGTTCGGCCGGCCGATCCTGAACCTGCGCAAAATGGGAAACGATTTTGACGCCGAAACGATCGAAGGCGAGCAGTTTCGCCCGATGATCGATACGGTCGAGGCCCGGCGGACGGCGGAATATCTGAAGGCGCTCATGGAGTTCTCGCCGCCCAGTATCCTCAGCATGGCTTGGTACCGAGAGAATCGCCGCCTATAGCCGCGGGCAAGTGGCGATGGCCTACGGCTACAACGTGCTTGCTTCATATTTCGAGCTGGACGCGTCGTCGCCGGCAAAGGACAGAACCGGACTGCTGCCGCATCCCGCCGGAAAGGGCGGCCGCAACATCGCGCCGGTCGGCGGCTATGTGCTCGGCATTCCCGCCAATCTTTCACCCGAGCGCGTCGAGGCGGCGTGGCAGGCGGTCCATTTCCTTACCTCGTCGGAGGCGATCAAGCTCTATGCCTTGAACGGCAGCCGCACGAGCCCGCGCTTCAGCGTCAGCGCCGATCCCGAGGTGCGCTCGCTTTCCCAGGCGATCACCGTGGTCGACGACTTGGAGCGCAACGGCCTCGTGCAGTTCTGGCCGCGCCCGCCGGCACCGGAGATCGCCGACATCATCACGATCTGCGGCGAGGAGATGCACGACATGGTGCGCGGCCTGAAGCCGCTGAGGACGGCTCTCGCCGACGCGCAGAACCGCGCCGACCGCCTGATGCGCTCGAAAGGCTGATTATCGAGGACGTCGCGGGTGCACCCCTGACGCATGGGTGAAGCATCGGCAGCGCTCAACTGCGGCGGCGCGCCGCGCGGCGAACACTTTCGGCCAGGATCGCCGGGCAACCCACGAGAAGAAGCGCCGCGCCCCAACCCGGCGAAAGGCCCAAAAGCTTCACAGCGATGGCGACGACCGCGATCAGCACAATCGCGAAGAGCGCGAGGCTGCCATCGTCGACGAACATGCCGACGAGCTCGTCGATGGCGATGCGGATGGCGGTCACTGCGCAGCTCCTTGCGTCGCGAGCGGGCGCGCATTGCGCACCCAGCGCACGGCGGCGAAAGAAAAGGCCGCGAGGATTGCCAGAATCAGGAGCAGCGACAGGTCGGCGCCCGGCCACGCCGCGCCAAGACCTTCGCCGGTCCAGAAGATGCCGAAGCTCGTCAGCATCAGCCCGACGACGAATTTCAGCGTGTTCTCCGGCACCCGCGCCAGCGGACGATGGACGACAAGGCCGAAGGCGAGCACCAGCAGGAAGGCCGCGAGCGCCCCGAGGCTGGCATAGGCGGTGAGGCCGTGCGCGGTGCCGACCGCGATCGACGATGAAGACGACCTCGACGCCTTCAAGCAGCACCGCCTTGAAGGCCGCCAGGCCCGCCAGATAATCGGCGCGCCGGTCGCTTGCCTGGCGCTTGCAGCAGCTCGGTTTCCTCTGCGAACGCCTCGCCTCATCGTGCAGCGGCAGAATGCCGGACGCGCGCAGGATCGCCTTCCTGAGCCAGCGCATGCCGAACAGGATCAGCAGGACTCCGACCACGAATTGCAGCGCATGCAGCGGGATCAGCGACAGCAGCGGGCCGAGGGCGAGCACGAGCACCGGCAAGCACGACGACGGCGAGGCCCGGCTCCGGCGAAAGCCGGCCGCCAGCTGCGCGTCAGTCCGACCGCAAGCACGATCGTGAAGGCTTCGACGAATTCGACGAACGAGGCGAGGAACGCGGCGGTCACTGTCGAGGTGATGGTCGTCACATTGGTCATGTCTTCGCCCGATGTTCCTTCTCTGCCTTGATCGCCCGAGTCTAGTTCGCAAGCACCACGCAGCGCTCCGGCGGCAGCGAGAACTCAAGTGCCGTCCCGACCACCGTGTCGTGCGGCCAATCGAGCCTTACCCGATGCTGCCCGAGGTCGACGGCGAGCCGCCAGCAGCGACCCTGGAACGCGCGCGACAGCACCGTCCCGCGCAGCCGATTCGAGGGATGCACGTCGGCGGGTCGCGCGTCCTCCGGACGTATGACGAGAACGCCATCGCCGGCAAGTGGCACTGCTCGTCTTCAACGGCGGCGCGTCGCTGTCACGGATGCGGAAGAGCCCATCCTTGACGCTCCCGCGCACCAGCGAGAAGCCGCCGATGAAGCTTGCGACGAACGAATTCGCCGGCGCCTCGTAGATCCTCTTGCGGCGTATCGAACTGCGCGATGGTGCCCGCCCGCATCACCGCGATCCGATCCGAGACCGCCATCGCTTCCGCCTGGTCGTGCGTCACGTAGACGACGGTGATGTTCTCCCGGCGCACGAGCTCCATCATTTCGACGCGCATGTCTTCGCGAAGCGCGGCGTCGAGATTGCTGAGCGGCTCGTCGAAGAGAAGCAAAGCCGGCCGCGAGGCGAGCAGCGGGCAATCGCGACGCGTTGCTGCTGGCCGCCCGAGAGCTCGCTCGGCAGGCGCCCGCCGAGGGCCGTGAGCCGCGTCACCTCGAGCGCATGGCCGATCCGCGCCACGAATCTCGCCATCCGGCAGCCGCTGCGTCTTGAGGCCGAAGCTGAGGTTGCGCTCGACCGTCATGTGCGGCCACAGCGCATAGTCCTGAAAGACCATGCCGATGCGCCGCTTCTCGGCCGGCACTGCCGTCGCCTTGCTCCAGATGGTGCGGCCGTCGAGCGTGATCGTGCCGGCATCGGGATCATGCAAGCCCGCGATGATGCGCAGCAGCGTGGTCTTGCCCGATCCGCTGGCACCGAGCAGCGAGACCACCTCGCCGGCCGCGACGCCGATGCTCGAGGCTGTCGAGAACGGTTCGCCCGCCGAGCGCCTTGGTGATGCCGGTGCATCTCAGGGACGCAGTCATGTCGGGCTTCCTTCCGAGACGGACGCGGGTCTGCCGGCATCATGGAGCGGAGCGCGGCGTGGCACCAACCGCTTTGCCAACGCCCAGAGGAGGGCTGCGCTGCTCCCTGCGACGATCATCGACACCAGCGACAGGGCCGAAGCCAGCCCGTCGCCATCGTGATTGAAGAGCCGGATGACAACCGGCGGCACCGGCGGGCCGGATCGCGGTATCAATAATTGCGAGATCGGCAATTCGAACACGGTGCGGATGAAGGTCAAGAGGAAGGCGGTCACGACGGCGAGCATCACCAGCGGCAGCACGACCTGCGACAGGCGCTGCAGGCGGCCGACGCCTTGCAGGCGCGCCGCATCATGCAGGCTCGGCGCGAGCTGGCCGATGGCGGCCAGGATGATGATCAGGCAGTACGGCAGGGAGGCGGCGGCATAGCCCGTGACTAGCAGCGAGGCATCGCCGTAGCGCGGAAACGCCCAATCGCGAAAGCCGGGCAGGCGATTCCACAACAGAATATAGCCGAAGCCGAGCACGATGCCGGGGATCGCCACGGCGCCGAGAGAAATGCCCAGTACAAGCGGCCGCATGACGCGCCGCGAGCGGTCCACCTCGGTTGCCAGGAGCAGCGCCGCCCCGCAGGCGAGAAGCGCGGCGATGGCGGCGTAGAGCAGGCTGTGCGCGAGCGCGCCGCTCGCCTCGGTGCCGGGTGAGAGCACGGCGAGCACATTGGCAAACGTGAAATTGCCCGGCGTCAGCCCGCGGCCAAGCGTCCGGTTGAGCGCCCTGACCGCAATGGCGGCGAGGGGCAGGACGATCGCGAGCGAGGCCACCAGCAGCCCGGCCGCCGCCGCCGGCCATTTCCACGGGCCGAGATCATGCCTGCGGGCGGCACGCGAACGCCCCGAGATCAACCGCGGATCGGCCTGCCGGCGGAGCAGACGGTCGGCGAGCACCACGACCACGACAAGACCGAGCAGGATCAGCGCTTGCGCGCCGGCACGCGGAAAATCGACCGGGTAGTCGCTGGCCGCGGCATAGACGCCATAGGTCAGGAGATCGAAGCGCGACGTGCGTGCGATGGTTGCCGCCATGCCGAAGTCCGACAGGCCCTCGGCAAAGATGCCAATCAGGCTCAGCACGATGGCCGGGGCGAGCAGCGGCAGGTTGATCTTCAGCCAGATGGTGGCGGGCCGGGCGCCGGCAAGACGCGCCGCATCCTCCCATTCGCTGCCCAGCCCGTTGAGCGCGTTGCCGATGATGAAGCTGGCGAGCGGGAACAGGCTCAGCGTGACGACGAAGATCAACCCGCCGATCGAAAAGAACCCGTGCGCCAGATCGGAGGAGATGACGCCGAGCTGAACGAGGTAGCCGCCGGGCGACATCAAGAGCACCCAGGCGAGGGACTTCAGGTAGGAGGGCGTCAGGAAGACGATCCACGGCACGACGGCAAGGACGCGCCGCCCAGGCACATCGCAGCGCTGCACCAGGATGGCGAGCGCGCCGCCGAGCAGGGTCGCGGTCACCGCGCCGGTTCCGGCCAGCTCAAGCGAATGGGCGATCGTCACCAGAACGCGTCGCGAGGAGAGCGCCTGGAGAAGCGGCGCAAGGCTGAGGGCCAGGCTGCGCTGCTGGAGATCGAACAGGCCGGGCATGATCGCCTGGACGAGGACCAGCGCGAGCGGTGCGGCGATCAGCAGCGCGAAGGCGCCGTAGATCAGGACCGCGATCGGCAGGTTTCCGAGCGCCGGCCGGGTCAGCTGTCCAACCGGCAGATGCCGCCGCGGCGCATGACCGCGGCGGCATCGTTTTGTGGTGCGAGCATCGTCTTTGCAACGCCCCCTATTGGGCGAAGTGATCCTTGTACCACTGCTTCCACTCGGTCTCGTGGGCGGCAGCGACCTTGTCGTCGAGGATGACGAAGCTGATGTCGGTCTTGCGGCCGGGCTTCGCGTTGACGCCATCGATGATCGGGATGAAGAAGTAGTCGGTGTCGTCGCCGTCCTGCATGGCGGCCTGGCCTTCCGGACTGGTCACGTAGGCGATGAACTTGTTGACGGCGTCCATGTGCTTGGAATTGGCGGCGATGCCGAGACCCTCGGGCAGCGCGACGGAGCCTTCCTTCGGATAGACGGCAACCACCGACTCGCCGCCTGCGATCTGCGCGAAGATCGACGAATCCTGGTTGATGCCGACCTTGGCGTCACCGGTGAGCACCGCCTTGTTGATCTTGCCGCCACTCGAGAGGCCGGAGATCGTCTTGTCGGTGAGCACCTTCTCAAGCAGCGCCTTGCCGGCGTCGACGCCGTTGGTCTGGAAGAAGCCGGCGAGCCACTGGTAGGCCGGTCCCGAGAAGTTCGGATCCTTGGCGGCCACCGCGCCGGCGAATTTCTCAAGGTCCGCCCACGACGCGGGCATGTCGGCGGCGGGCACCTTCTTGGTGTTGACCTCGATGGCCGTGGTGCTGGCGCCGGTCGGCAGGAAAGCGTGGCTTTCCGGGATCAGCGTCTTGCCGAGATCGGTGAACTTGGCGTCGGCATAGGCCGCGTCGGGGATCGGCTGCAGCACATGGTTCTCCAGCATGCGCTGCATGACCGCCGAGCCGTCGACCCAGAGAATGTCGAACTGGGGATTGTCGCCTTCGGCTGCGATCTTGCCGAGCGTCTCGCCGGTCGAGCCCGGCTCGACGACATCGACCTTGAGGCCCGTCTTGGCCTCGAACGCCTTCGCGACCGTGCCGGCGAAATCGAGCGCGTCGTACATCACAAGGTCCGCCGCCGCTGCCCGACCCGACAGGAGAGCCGAGGTGAGGAGCAGAGCGAGCGCAAGGGTGGATTGTTTCCGCATGTTGGTCTCCCGTCAGTGGCTTAAGGTCTCTTGGAAATTCTTGTTGTCGCCTTTGGGCGCGGCACGTCTGTCTCGGAGCGGCGCTTGTTCTTGCGCACGCCACGCTTGAGCCAGGCCTTGTCGATCACGCCGCGGAGCGCGCTCAGTTGGTCGAGGTTGTCGAAAGCCTGCGCGGGATGGCGCGCGGCAAGGCCGATCGTGAGGGCCTCGATCACGACCATCGTTCCGCCGTGCATGGCGAGATGATCGGCGCGGCCGCGCGGCACCGGCAGAGTCTCGGCGACGCTCTCTTTGATGAGGGGCCCGAGGCTGTCGCTGATGAGGACGACCGGCACTTCGTGTCGGCCCGCGTGCTGAAGAACGACGTCGACCTCGCGGTAAAGCGGCGCATAGGCGATCATCAGCACCGCGTCGCCCTTCTTCAGCCACAGCAGCTGGTCGGCAAGCGCCACGCCGGTTGCCGAAAGCGCGTTGCTCGGCAGTCCGATCCGGTTGAATTGCAGGGTGGCGTATTGGGCGAGCGCGCCGGACGGCCCGATCCCGAAAACGTGGCGGCGGTCCGCGTCGGCGAGGAGCGCGATGGCGCGCGCGAAGGCCGCAGCAAAGTCGTCGCGCTTCAGCACGTCGAGAGCGTCCTCATGGGCGTCGATCACGTGCGTCAGCGCGCGCGCCGCGTCGCTTCCCGTCTCATCCAGCGTGCGCTTCAGGCGCCGGCCCGGAGACGGCGATCCGGTCAGCTCCGACAGCAGGACCTCGCGAAGATCGGAGAGGCTTTCATAGCCAAGCGACTGCGCGGTGCGCACGACCGTCGCGTCGCTGGTGCCCGCCCGCTCCGCGATCCGCGCCGCCGAGCCGAGGAGCACGGCCTCCTTCTCGTCGACGAAGAAGCGCGCCATGCGCTGCTCGGCAGGCGCGAGGCCTTTCAGCGCGGCGTTGACCTGGGCGTCGAACCCGGTCCGTTCCTTGGCGGTCGTGGGAGACATGGCCGGCTGGCGAAGCGTCGGTAGTGATTGTTACCGACGGCAGCCTCGGAAATGTCTGTTACAAGGTGATGACGGTTGAAAGACAAGATGCCGATCTGTCTGTGACAGTAACCTTACGGCGCAGCTCTGAGCCGCGGGCCTCAAGTCAGCATTCAGCGTCGGCTGTCGTCAGCACCGCAGAGCCAAGTGTCGAATCGGTGCGGGTTGTCGATTCGCATGCCTGGCGGAAACAGACCGCAACTAGCCGGGGCCTTGCCGCCCCGGTGGGGTCGCGGCTCGCCGCCGCAGGAATTCGTGCACGTCGCCGAAGGAATTGGTCAAGAGCTCGCTCATTCGCTCGCGCGCGTGCTCAGACAGCCCGTCGCGGATCGCCTCAAACACTGCCCAATGCTGATGCAGACGATCATCCCGAATTCGCTCGGCACCCTCCCAACTGAGCTCGAACGTACTGAGCAGCGCGGCGTGGATCAGACTGCCGAGAGCGCCGATGAACCGATTGCCGGTGGCCTCGAGGATTGCCAAATGGAATTGCAAATCGGCGGCGACCAGATCCCCGTCGCCGTCCTTGAAGCGCGTCATGTCGGCATAGGCGGCGGAAATCCGATCGATGGTGGCGCGTGCCCGACCGGAAGCGGCGAGCGCCGCCGCCGGCGGCTCGATCATCTGGCGCAAGACGTAGAGGTCCGCCACGAATTCCTCGGTGGGGACCGTCTGCACGTGCCACGCGAGCACCTCCGGATCGAGCATGTTCCAGTCGGCCTTGGGACGCACGCGCGTGCCGACCTTCGGGCGCGCCACGATCAGGGCCTTGGCGGCCAGCACGCTGTAGGCTTCGCGGAGCGTCGTGCGCGACACCGAGAAGCGCGCGCGCATTTCGACTTCGTTCGGAAGCAGCGACCCCGGCGGGTAGACGCCGCCGACGATTTCCTGACCGAGCTTGTTGGCAAGATAGGCGTGCATGTTGCGTTTGAAGGCGCCGTCGCCGCCGCGCGGAGCCGCCGGCGCAATGCCCGCTTTGCCGGATCCGACGTCAGCGCCATGCGCGTCACGACTTGCACGATCGGGCGGCGGCATGTCGCGTCAACTCGTGCGGCGAAGGTTGAAGGAACCCACGATGAACCTCTGCAGGACAATGAAGAGGAACAGAAGAACGCCGCCGGTGATCATGATCCACGCCCCGTTGAGCGAGCCGTTGAAGATGATGAGCGTCGCGATCAATCCAAGGATCATGCCGCCGAACAGGGTTCCGGCGACCATGCCGACGCCCCCCGTCAGCAACGTGCCGCCGAGGACCACCGACGCGATCGCGTTGAGCTCGTTGCCGGTCCCGGCCAGCGGATAGCCCGATGACGTGTAGAGCGCGTAGATCACGCCGCCCAGCGCGCTGTAGAAACCGCCGAGCGCGTAGATCATGACGGTCGTCTTGCGGATCGGCACGCCCATCAGGATCGCCGAGGCGCGGTCGCCGCCGATGGCATAGACGTTGGTGCCGAAGCGGGTGAAGTGCGCAATCAGGATGGCGACGACCAGAACGACGAGCATGACGATGGCGGAACTCGCCAGGAAACCGCCTCCCGGCAGAGGGATGTTGGCGCCGGCGAAAGCGTCAACGAACGGGTGCCTGATCGGTATCGAATCCAGCGTGACCATGAAGCACGCGCCGCGCAGCATGAACAAGCCGGCAAGGGTGATTATGAAAGGCTGGATCTCACAGAAGTCGATGATGAAGCCCTGGAAGGCGCCGAACATCACGCCGAAAGCCAGCATCAAGGCGGCGGATTCCAGCGGATGCCAGCCGACCGTGTCGAGACTCGCCATGACCACCCCGACGAAACCGATCATCGAGCCGATGGACAGGTCGATGCCGCCTGAAAGGATGACGAACGTCGTGCCGATCGCGGCAATGATGATGAAGGCGTTGTCGGCGAGGATGTGGCCGAGCACCAAGGTCGAGAAGAAGTGCTTGTAGAGCATGCCTCCGGTGACGAACAGCGCCACGAAGACAGTGATCGTCGCCATCAGCGGTAAGTAGCGCTCCCTCATGGCCTCCTCCGGCGAAACAGCGAGAACACCGCGTTGCGAAAGTTGTTCGACTGCAAGAGCAGCACGAAGAGCACGACGACGGCCTTGACCAACAGGTTGTATTCGGGCGGCAGGCCGCTCATCAGGATCGAGGTGGTCAGCGCCTGGATGATGAGCGCGCCGATGAGCGTCATGCCGAGATAGATGCGACCTCCGGCCAGCGAGCCGCCGCCGATCACAACCGCTAGGATGGCGTCGAGCTCGCTGAACAGCGCGACGCTGACCGGATCGGAGGTGTGGGTGTCGGCCGTCAGAATGACGCCGGCGCAGCCCGCGCACAGCCCCGAGATCAGATAGGCGGAATATTTCACCAGCCGCGCGTTGATGCCGGCGAGGTTCGCGGCAGCGGAATTGCCGCCCACCGCCTCCAGGAACAGGCCGAGCGCCGTTCGCCGGATCAGGAGCCACAGCGCCGCGAATATGCCGGCACCCACGATCAGCCGGGTCGGGATCAGGCCGATATGGCCGACGCTCAGGCCCTGCAGCAGGGGGCTCTCGAAGCTCGGGTTGGTGCCGCCGTAGATCAGGTTGATCATCAACCCGATACCGCGACCCGAAACCATCAGGATCAGCGTCGCGATAATCGGCTGGATATCGAGCACGGCGACGAGAAAGCCGTTCCACACGCCGCAGAGCAGCCCGACGCCGAGCGCGATAAGAAGAATGGCGAAGTGCGGATCGCCGGCGTGAATACGCCACGCGATTGTGGCGCCGACCACGGCGATCACCG
Organism: uncultured Alphaproteobacteria bacterium; assembly: GCA_963750115.1. GTDB lineage: Bacteria > Pseudomonadota > Alphaproteobacteria > Rhizobiales > Afifellaceae > DASWJZ01. The sequence continues at coordinate 55,302 of CAVVPM010000012.1, forward strand.
AGCCGACCGACAGATCGATGCCCTTCGTCCCGATCACCACCGCCATGCCGAGCGCCAGAAGCGCCGGCGGCACGGCGCGGTAGAGGATGTCGATCACGCTGCCGAAGAGGCGGCCTTCGACGATGCGGATGGTGAAGAAGCCGGGCGCTATGAAGCCGTCGACGATCAAAATCACGGCCAGCGCCAACAGCGGCCAGACCGCGCGGTGGCGGGCGAGTGCGCGCACCCGCACGCCGAGGGTGCGCGTTTCCGTCATCGCCGAAGTCTGTTCCGCGTTCATCCGCCGGCAATCGTGTGAATGATGTTCTCGCGGGTGATGCCGTCGCCGGCTATCTCGCCGACTTTGTGCCGATCACGAAGCACCGCGACGCGATCGCTGACCGCGACGAGCTCGTCGAGCTCGGAGGAGGCGACCAGCAGCGCAAGGCCGTCGGCACACAGGCGGCGGATCAGCATGACGATCTCGGCATGGGCGCCGACGTCGATGCCGCGCGTCGGCTCGTCGAGGAGCAGCACCTTGGGCTGCGACGCCAAAGCGCGGGCCAGCACCACCTTCTGCTGGTTGCCGCCCGAGAGCTGACCCACGGGCTTGTCCGCGTCGGGTGTGTCGATGTCGAGAGCCTTGATCATCTCCTCGGCAAGCCGCCGCTGCTCGTCGTGCGTCAATTGGTGCAGCCAGCCGCGCTTGGTCTGCAAGGCGAGCATGATGTTTTCCCGCACGCTGAGCTCGCCGATCAATCCCTCGGCCTTGCGATCCTCCGGGCAGAAGGCGATGCCGTTGTGCAGCGATTGGCGCGGCGAGTTGTGTGAGACCGGGGCGCCCGCGAGTTTCAGCTGTCCCGAATCCGGGCGGATCGCCCCGAACATCAGCTTGGCCGTTTCGGTGCGCCCCGAACCCAAAAGGCCCGACAGCCCGACAACCTCGCCGGCGCGCAGGACAAGGTCGAAAGGCGCCATCGTGCGCCGGCGCCCCAAGGCTTTGGCCTCAAGGATCGGCTCACCGGCTGCCTTTGCGGCAGGCATTGTCGGTCGCTCCTCGACATGCCCCAGTTCGCGACCGATCATCATCGAGATCAGCTTCAGCCGCGGCAGTTCGGCGGTCAGCGCGTCGCCCACCAGGCGGCCATTGCGCAATACCGAGATGCGGTCGGAAATCTCGTAGACCTGATCGATGAAGTGCGTGATGAAGACGATAGAGATGCCGTGCGACCTGAGATCGCGGACGATCTGGAACAGGAGCTCGGTCTCGTTCGAATCGAGGCTGGCGGTCGGCTCGTCGAGTACCAGCACCCGCGTGTTGTCTTCGAGCGCGCGGGCGATGGCTACGAGCTGCTGGACCGCCACCGAGTAGGAGCCGAGCGGCCGTTCGAGGTCGATGTCGAGGTTGAGGCGTTTCAGCCGCTGACGCGCCAGCGCGCGCGCACGCCGCCAGGAAATCAGCCCGAAGCGACGCGTCTGGCGCTCCAGCGTGAGATTCTTGGTGACCGTCAGCGTCGGGATCAGGTTGACTTCCTGATAGACGGTGCTGATGCCCAACGCTTGGGCTTCCCCGGTGGTTCTGATCACCACCGGTCGGCCATCGAGGCGGATCTCGCCTTCGTCGGCCAGCAGAGCGCCAGTCATGATCTTGATCAGGGTCGATTTGCCGGCGCCGTTTTCGCCGAGCAGCGCGTGCACCTCGCCGGCATTCAGTCGCAGATCGACCTTTTCGAGCGCGCGCACGCCGGGGAACGCCTTCGAGACGCCAAGCAGCTCAATTCGCGGAGTCGAAGTCTCAGCCACCCGGCCCGTCCCGATGCCGTCTGTCAGTATGAAATCATCGCATCCGCGGCCCTAAGAGAAAAGCGGCGCCTTCCGAGCTCAGGACGGTAAGGCGCCGCTCTCAGACGATCGCGGTAGGCTCGGCCGCTAGTCGAGCGGCGTTGCCGCGTGATGCAGATCGGACGGGATCACGATCCACTTGGGCAGATCTTTCGGGCTCTTCAGATAGTCGAGCACCACCGGGTAGATGTACTTGCCGATGGCCGAACGAAGCTCGACCGAAGCGTTGGCTTCGCCGGCCGCGAGGGCATCCTTCATGGCGGGGACGTAGTCGACGGAGACCATCAGCACGTCCTTGCCGGGATTGAGGCCCGCTTCCTTCATCGCCTGGATGGCACCGAGCTGCATGTTGTCGTTGTGTGCGAACGACGCGCAGATCCCCTTCAGGTTGTCGGTGGCCTTGATGAAGGCCTCCATCACCTTCTTGCCGCCCTCGGTGGTGAAATCGCCGCTCTGCGTCTTGACGATCTTCATGCCGGGGAACTGCGAGATGACCGCCTCGAAGCCCTTCTTGCGCTCAATCGCCGGAGCCGAGCCGACGGTGCCCTGCTCTTCGACGATGTTGCAATTGCCCTTGCTCGCTTGAGCCAGCCACGCGCCGGCGAGCTTGCCTTCCAGGTTGAAGTCGGCCGAAATGCGGGTGACGTAGAGCGACTTGTCGGTGACGTCCACGTCGCGGTCGACGAGGAACACCGGGATCTTCGCGTCCTTGGCTTCCTTCAGCACCTGGTCCCAACCGGTCACCACCACCGGGGCGATGATGATGGCGTCGACCTGCTGCGCGATGAAGCCGCGCACGGCCTTCAGCTGATCTTCCTGCTTGCCTTGCGCGTCGGCGAACTTGAGATCGATCCCTTCCTTCTTGGCCTCGTCCTGCATGTCCTTGGAGAAGGCCGGACGCCAGTCTCCTTCGTCGCCGACCTGTGAGAAGCCGATGGTCACCGCGAACGCCGACGTTCCGGCGAGCATCACAAACCCCGCGATTGGCGCGGCTATCCAGTTAAAATGTCTCATGAATTCCTCCCAACCAAGACTCTATTTGGTCGTTGATGGCGTCACCCTCGCGGAAAGTGGCCGGAGCGCAACGGCCTTCCGAAAAGAGCAACGACCGTATTAGTCATACAATCATGTTAAATGAAAATTCAAGCGCAACCGAACGACCGGCGACCCGACCGGCGACCCGCTCGGGTAGCGCTGAGGCAGTTCCGAGGAGCAAGCTTCCACAGCGTTTGCGCGAGAATTGGAGCGCGCCGAACTTCGAAGACGCGCAGGCGGTCTGCTTTCTTCTTCTATGCGTGGAAGCAGACGAGAATTATCCCACGAACGGGCAAAGCGGCAGGCCAGCAACGTCGACACCGAGCGCGAACGGCGCGTAGGCTTGACGGTTCCCGGCCAGCTCTTCCGGCGCTCATGATCTATGCATGCCGAGCGGACGCGGACGCTCGGATTCGCGCGGCCCAATTTGTGCTGCAGAGCGAAGCCACCGCGGCGCACGCAAGCGCCGCGGCAGCTCCACCCAGCCCGCTCAGCGACGAGGCTCAGGGCTCGGAATTGTACTCATCGGTCCACAAAACGCCCTTCGCGGCGCTCGGGATCGTCTTGATGGCCCCAATCGACTTCAGCACCGTGAGCTGATTGCTGACCGCAGCTTCGGTCAACTTGCCGTGCTCGGACATCGCCGGGATGGTCGCATCCAAGGACAGCTTCAGGGTCGCCTCGTCGGTATCAGGGAAATACGGCTTCAGCGCCGCGAGCGCCTCGTCGGGATGCGCCTTCATCCAATCCTGCGCTTCGTTCAGCGAAAGCGTATAGGCCTTGACGATATCGGGATGCGCTGCAGCGTAGGATTTCAGCGTGGAGATGGTCTCGAAGGCGAAGTCCTTGAACTCCGCCGGCCCCTCGCCCGCCGAATTCTTGATGATGACTGTCCCCGCCTTGTCGTTCTGCAGGATGTAGGGCGCGGGCGCGGAAAGCAGGAAGCCGTCGATGCGTCCCGTCTTCACGGCAGAGACCAGCGCCTGGCCGCCGCCGATCTGAACGAAGGTCGCGTCCTTGTCAGGGTTCAGGCCGCCCTTCTGCATCAGATATTTGACGAAGAGCTCCGTCGGGGCGCCCGGCCGCGTGATGCCGAAGGTCAGCCCTTTCAAGTGCGTCAGCTTGTCGTTCAAGCTCATCGACGTCGAAAGGCCGGCGGACTGCATGGCCTTGTCGCTGACGACGAGATCCATCGTCAGCGAGTTGATCATGCTGTAGATGCCGATCGGGTCCTTGCCGAGCGCCTGCAGGCCGGCAATGTCGTCGAGGCCGAGGTCGACGAACTCTACGTTGCCGGAAAGGAGCGCCGCGACGCCGAGCTTTCCGGAGTCGATTTCGACATATTGCCAGTCGAGCCCGTTCTTATCGAAAAAGCCCTTTGCTTTCGCCAAAAACGGCACGGCAAGGTCGATGACCTTGAAGCCCGCCTGCTTCACCGTCGTTGCCGCTGCTGCCGGCGCCGATGTCGCGAGCGCCATTGCGGCGCCCACGAGAAGGCCTTTTAGAAGTGTCGATCGAATCATCCGATTTACCCCTCTCCTGTTGGCCGACGGGTCAATGCCTGTTCGCCCATTCGGCACGAAAGCGAAACGTTCTCTTCTCGATGCTGCTCAGCAGCTGATCGGCGGCGATGACAATCGCCAAAAGCACGACGATGGCCGCGAGCGAGACGGCGACGTTGAACTGCGAGGACGCTGACGAGACGAGATGGCCGAGGCCGCGGTCGGCCGCGATGAACTCGCCGATCACCGCGCCGATGACCGCCTCGGGGATCGCCAGCCGGAAGCCGGTGATCAAGAACGGCACGATGGAAGGCAGCATGATCTTGCGCAGGATCGTCATGCGGCCGCCGCCCATGATCCGCGCGAGCGTGACATATTGTGGGTTGATCGCTTCGAGCCCGCCGACCGCATTCATGAAGACCACGAAGAAGACGAACGTCGCGGCGAGAACCACCTTCGGGAGGGTGTCGAGGCCGAACCACATGACGATGAGCGGCGCGAGCGCGATCTTCGGAATGGCATAGAAGGCGATGAGGAACGGTCGAAGCACGGCCTGCGCCGACGGCACCAGCGCGAAGGCGAACGCAAGGCCGAGCCCGAAGCCGGCGCCGAAGCCGAAGCCGACGACGATTTCCCTGACCGTCTGCCAGAGATCGGGCCACAGCCGGCCGGACGTCACCAGGCCCCAAAGCGCAGTGAAGACCGATACGGGGTCGCTGATCGCCTGGGGATCGATGAGCCGGCCGCTGGCGACATCCCAGGAGACCAGCAGGAAGAGGATGAGCGCAGCCTGTCCGACCAGGATCGTGATGCGCTCGTGCAGCCGCCGCTGGCGCGCCGCCGCCTCAAAGCGCGCAAGGAGCGGACCGTGCGCCTCGGCACGTCGGGCGGCGAAGCCGGGCGGCATCGCGCCGGTGCCCGTAACGCCGGAGGCGCTCACTCGACGAACTCCCGGGCACCCGGCTGGCTCGCCTTCGGGTCGGCCGGACCGGCGGGACGGAGCGTCTCGAATTCCCAGGCCTCGCGCGCGATCGGGAGCTTCGCGAGCCCCTCAGGCCCGTAGGCGACGGAGCAGACCCAGTCCGGATCAGGCTGCGGAAAGTCGTCCCTGAAATGTGCGCCGCGGCTCTCGGCGCGATAAAGCGCGCTCGCCGAGGAGGCCTTGCCGACTTCGCACATGTCGTCGAGCTCGGTGGCGGCGACCAGGTCGCCCAGCGTGCGGCGCTCGGTGCCCGCGGCGGCGACCTTGATGTCGGCGAGCTCGTCCATGCAGCGCTGCAGGCCATCGGCGCTGCGCACAATTCCGATGCCGAGATTGACCGCCTGCTGGAGGCGCGCGACCAGCGCATCGAGCGCGGGCCCCGGCTGCGCTCCGGGGTCGGCGATGTCGGAAAGCCGGTCTGCCCATGTCGCAAGCGCCTTCGGGAAGGCGGCGCCGCGGGTCGCCGCCGACGGCCTGCGGAGCGCAAACGCCGCCGCGCTCACGCCAGCGCGATGGCCGAACACCTGCGTCTCGGGCACGGCATTGCTGTTCAGGCGATTGCCGCCATGCACGCCGCTCGCATTCTCGCCGGCCGCGTAAAGGCCCGAAATGTCGGTGCGACCCTCGGCGTCGGTCAGGACGCCGCCCATGAAGAAGTGCGCCTCCGGTGCGACGACGAGCGGTATCTCGCGGTAGTTGATGCCCTTCGGGTCGAGCGCGTCGACGACCTTGGTGTTGTCGATGCGAAACTGGTCGTCGGGGATGCCGCTCACGTCGAGCGCGACGCCGCCCTCAACGTCGAGCCCCTTGCGGATCTGGTCGAATATGCCGCGGGCGGAGACATCGCGGGTCGCGGCCTCCTTCCTCACCGGATCGTAGGCTTCCATGAAGCGCTCGCCGCGGCTGTTGAAGAGCTTGCCGCCGGCAACGAAGGTCGACGGTTGAATTGGCATGCGCGTCGCCTTGAACGGCCGGATGAGCCGCCACGGGTAGAACTGGATGAACTCCATGTCGCGAAGCCGCGCGCCCGCCTTCAGCGCCAGCGCGTAGCCGCCGCCGCGCACGTCGACCGGGTTGCTGGTGACAGGAAACATCCGGCCGGCGCCGCCGGCAGCGAGCACGGTTGCGCCGGCGCGGATGACCCAGCCACGCGGCCTATCGCGACCGATGCCGATCGCCCCGACCACCGACTTGTCGTCGCGCAGGAGATCGACGATCACGCAATTCTCGAGAGCGTCGCAGCCTGCCGCGATCACCGCTTCCCGCAGCGGCAGCGTCATGTCGGTGCCGCGCATATGCTCCGGCACAAGGACGCGCGGGCGCCGGTGATCGCCGCTCGGCGAGAGGTGGTAGCGCCCGTCCCGCATGCGGAACTGCGCGCCCATGTCGAAGAGCTCCTGCAGCCGGCGCGGCGCCTCCTCGACCATGATGTCGACGAGCGCGCGCTCGTTGACCCATCCGCCGCCGGCGATCGTGTCCTCGTAGTGGAGCTTCGGATTGTCGAGCGCGTCGAGAAAATCCCAGGCCGCGGCGTAGCCGCCCGACGTGTTGGCAGAGCTTCCGCTGCGGCCGAGCTTGCGCTTGACGGCGACCAGCACGCGCGCACCGGTAGCGCGCGCCGAAAGCGCCGCCCTGAGCGCGGCCAGGCCGCCGCCGACGACGAGGACGTCGGTCTCGATCGTCTCGAAGCCTGCCGTAGCCATCGCCTCACGCCACCCGATGGAGGACGCGCGGAAAGTTCGTCAGCACTTCGCAGCCGGTGTCGGTGACGAGCACCGTCTCGCTGAAGCCGATGCCGTGCCTGCCGGGATTGCGCAGCGCCGGCGGCATGTGGAACACCATGCCCGGCTCAAGCGGCGTCGGGTCATCCTTGCGCAAGCTGACGATGTGTCCTTCCGTCCAACTCGGCGCGTAGGCGGTGCCGACCGAGTAGCCGGTGCGCTTGCGGAAGAAGGCCTCGAAGCCGGCGCGCTCGATCACGCCGCGGCACGCTTCGTCGACGGCGCCGCTCGTGACGCCCGGCCGGATCGCACCGATCGCCGCCTCAAGCGACTGGATCAGCACGTCGGCCATGCGCTCGACCTCCGGATCGACCGGGCCGATGGCGACGCCGCGCATCAGCGGTCCGAAATAGCGGCGATGGCAACCGCCGAATTCAAGCAGCACCGTGTCGCCCGATTCGAGCGTGCGGTTGGCGAAGGTCGTGTGGGCGATGCCGGAGCGCCAGCCGGAGGTCACGATCGGGTCGGTGACGAAGAAGTCCGCGCCCTCCCCCATCATCGCCGAGTAGCAGGCGGCAGCGACGGAATTGTCGGTCACCCCCGGCCGGATCGCGTCATAGGCGGCCCACATGCCCGCCTCGGTGATGCGGCAGGCCCGGCGGATCAGCGCAATCTCCTCGCCCGATTTCACGCGGCGCTGCCCCTCGACCAGGTCGGAGCCGTCGAGCAGTCCCTTGAGCCGCGCCTCGATTTGCCGCATCAGCTTGGCGGAGACGAAGCCGCCGTTCATCTCCGCGCCGACTCGCGTTTCGCCGAGGCCGCGCGCGGCGAGCACCTCGGAGAGACGGTCGAGCGGGTCCTGGTCGTCGGCGAAGATGTCAAACGCGTCGATCCAGGTCGTCGCTTCGGCGACGAGCTTCTCCATCTCGCGGATGAACATCACGGGTCGGCCGTTGCTCGGCAGGATCAGCGCCTGAAAATTGGAGAAGCCGATCGTGACGTAACCGGTAGGTAGAAGACGTTCTCGGGGATGAAGACGAGGAGCGTGTCGATGCCGCCGCCGCATGCCGCACGCACGCCGGCGATCCGCCGCTCGTATTCGCCATCGTGAACGGCAGCGGGACCTTGGGCAAAGACGGATTGTCGAGCATCTCGTTTCCCTTTCGAAGCTCACGCCGCGGAGGGTCGCGCGGCAGCGCCCCGAGAGTTCGATGATCTCCTCGGTGCGGAGCACAGGTCCGAAGAAGCGGCGGAAGGCGTCGAGCGTCATGTCGTGCTCGGCGGCCGTCGCCGCGGCCGTGCGTCGGCAACGAGCCCACATAGAAGCCGAGGGAGAAGGCGTGCTGGATCGTCCTCTTGGACGCAGAGATTGGTGACGACGCCCGTCGCGATGCAGGTTTCGACCCCGCGCCCTTCAAGAGCCTTTCGAGATCGGTCTTCGCAAAGCCGTCGTAGCTGTGCCGGACGACGACGATATCGTCGGCCGCGGGCGCGGTAGCTCGTCATCGAACGCCGCGCCCAGGTGCCGCGGCGGCAGAGGATGGCATCGGCCATGCCGCGCGCGGCGTAGCGCGCCTGGTAATTCGGCGCGTCAACCTCGGGACCGTGCTGCATCGCGACGTAAGCGACGGTCGCACCCGTGCGGCGCGCCGCGGCGATCAGCGTGTTGATCATCGGAATGACGTGACGCAGCGAGGGCGCGTCGACCCGCGCTTCGCGGACCATCCATCGGGATGAACGAAGTCGTTCTGGACGTCGATGACGAGAAGCGCCGTCCGTGCCGGCGCGAATACGCTGCCGATCGCCGTGAGCGGTTCGGTCGACATGACGCTCACACCATCCCGTGGACGGGCGGACGCAGCGCAGAAGCTTGCGTTCAAGCATGGTGACGCCGGCATTCAGCACGAGGACGAAGGCGACGAGGCTGAAAATCCCCGCAAGCGCTTGGGCCGTGTCGTAGCTTGAGCTCGCCTCGGCGATCGGATCGCCAATTCCGCGATTGCTGCTGATGAACTCGCCGATGATCGCACCGATCAGCGCGGCCGGGAGCGTGATGCGCATGGCGATCAGAATGTAGGGGACGGCGTTCGGAAGAACCGCCTTGCGGAAGATCGTGAAGCGCGAGGCGCCCATCAGGCGCAGCGCGGATACAAGCTCCGTGCTCGTCGCCGCGATGCCGACGAGGGTATTGAAATAGATCGCGAAGAACACGAGCGCGGCGGCGAGGATCACTTTCGGCAAAAGATTTGATCCCGAACCAGATGATGATGAGCGGGGCCAGCGCCACCTTGGGCGTGGCGAAAGCCATCATCATGACGGGCTGCGCGATCGGCCGGCCGAAGGGGATGGCCAAGAGCACGAATGCCGCCCCGACGCCGCAACGACCCCGACGACATACCCGAGAACCATCTCCACCAGCGTCACCTGCAGGTGCACCAGAGCGATCCGTCGGCGACAATGCGGATGAAGGCCTCGATGACGCTGATCGATCAGCTCGGCGAGCAAGTCGATCCAGCGTCCGGAAGCGACCTGCATCCGACGAGAAGCAGCACGAGCACCGCCGCCTGAAGCGCGAGCGTGCGGAGGAGCCGGTTCCTGCGGGCACGCCGGTCTCCTGCTGCGGCGCCGGCCAGGAGGCTCGCCTCGCGCAGCTCAAGCGAGGCGGGCCGGGCGAAGGCTTCATGCGCCGGCATCGCCGCCTCGCATCCGTTCCAGCTCTTCGCGCAGGTCGTGCAGATGCGGTCGTAGATGGGCGAGAAGCCCGGCATCTCGTGAATGTGGAACACGTCGCGCGGGCGTGGCAGGTCCACGTCGTAGACCGCCTTGATCGTTCCCGGCGCCGCGTGAAGATAGCGATCCGGTCGCTCAGCGCCACCGCTTCGACGATGTCGTGCGTGACGAAGACAATGGTGCGGCCGGTGTCTGCAGAGCCGCAGCAGCTCGTCTGCAAGACGAGACGCGTCTGCGCGTCGAGCGGCCGAACGGCTCGTCCATGAGGATGACGTCCGTCGTCTCGTCGATCAGCGTGCGCACGATCGACGCGCGCTTTCGCATGCCGCCGGAAAGCTGATGCGGATAGTGGTGCTCGAAGCCGCCGAGGCCGACGCGCTCAAGGTAGGCGATCGCCCGCTCGCGCCGCTCGCGTCTCGGAACGCCTTTGATCTCAAGCGCAAGCTCGACGTTGGAGACCGTCGTGCGCCAGGGCAGGAGATTGTCGTCCTGCGCGACGTAGCCGACGCGGGTATTGACGCCGGTCACCGGCACGCCGTGGTGCAGGACCTCGCCTCGGCGGGAGCCTCGAGCCCGGCGATCAGGTTCAGGATCGTCGACTTCCCACAGCCGATGGGCCAAGAAGGCAAAGGAACTCGCCTCCCGAATGGAAAGATCGATCGAGCGCAAGGCCAGCTTCGCCCCGGCGCTCGAGACGAAGACCTTGAACACGTCGCGGATGGCAAGCACCTCCGCCGGTGCGGCTCCAACGCGGCGTCTCCTGCAATCTTCAGGACGGGCTTAGCCATCTTTCCGATCCGTGTGCGCTCAGGCGTTCAGACGCTCGCCTACGATGCGCATCATCACCTGCCACTCGTTGTAGCCGGCGGTCGCGGGGCGGTGCCTGCCTGGGCACGCGCCCAGATCACCTTTCGCCCGAGGCTCCTCGCACCGGGAAGTCGGCACTTGCCGGAGGCGAGCAGATCAATGATCAACGCCTTGGGATCGACCTTCTGCAGAAGTTCGCGAGTTAGCACGAGGCTCGACGCGGAGCTGACGATCAGCGGAAAGCTGCCGATCTTCGAGGCGAGGTCCCTGAGCGGCAGCGGCGTCGTGCCCATGGCCCAGGCGCGCGCAAGCTGCGAGGGATTGCGCGCGGCAAGCGTCACGTTGGCGCGCAGCCCGAGGAACGCCTCAGCAACGCTCAGCCCGACGCGGCCGAGGCCGATACACAGCATGTTGATGCCGAGGATCGTGGTCTCGGTGTTCTCGATCGCGACCTTGACCGCTCCCTCCGCGGTCGGCGCCGCGTGCAGGACCGCAAGCGGATCGTCGTCGCCGTAGCCGATCATCTCCACCGGCGTGCCCTTCGCCCATTCGTACATCTTCGGCGTGATGCGGCCGGAGAAGAGCATCGCGCCGTCGGCCGCTCCCTTCAGGATCTCCGTCGTGCAGAAGAGCTTCTCCTCGGTGAAGCCGGCGTAAAGCGCGTCATCGGAGCCGACGCCGGGGATCGGGCAGGAAATGATGCGCGCGCCCTTGATCGCCGCCGCGAAGCTCGGAGCGGCCGGGCAGCCGGCCGCCTCCTCCGAGCCGGGCACGCCGCCGTAATGCTGCACCTTCGCTCCTGCCGCGCGGGCCTGGCGCATATGCTCCAGCATGCGCAGGTCGCCGCCGACCACTGCCACGACCCAACCTTTAAGATTACCGTCGAACATTCATTCTTCTCCGTTGCGAAACAGGCCCGTCACTGCGCTTTCACGTATTTGTTGGTCCACAGCGAGGCGGGATCGACGCCGCCCGAGACGTCCTGGCCAAGCACCTTCTCGACATCCATGTATTTGGTCACCGAATTGGGCTGGAACTCACCCGTGGCGCTGATCGACGGAAGCAGGACGCTCAGCGAAAGCTTGAGCGTCGCCTTGTCGGTATCGCTGAACCATTTGGCGGCAAGCAGGTCGACCGCCTGGTCGGGATTGTCGTTCAGCCACTTCACCGCCTCCTGCAGGGCCGCGCAATAGCCGGAAATCGCGGCGGCATGGGCGTCGGCATAGTCGGAGGTGGTGAACAGGCCGACATAGGAGGTGTTGGTCAGCGCCGGCACCTCGCCCGCCGTGTTGCGGATCACGATCTTGCCGAGGCCTTCCTTCTCCAGCTTCTGCGGCAGAGGCGGAGAGAGGAAGAAGCCGTCGATCTTGCCGGAGCGAAAGGCAGCCTCGAGGCCGGCGATCGAGCCGATCTGCACCAGATGCGCATCGCGCTGCGGATCGAGCCCGGCGCGCGCCAGGAAGTAGCGCGGATAGACGTCCGTCGGCGCGCCCGGGCGCGTGATACCGATGGTCAGCGCCTTCAGCGCCTTGGCGCGATCGAGCACCGGCGCGTTCATGTCGATGCCGGCCTTCGCGATGGCGTCGTTGCGCACGATCAGGTCGAGGGTGACGCGGTTGACGAGGTTGTAGAAAAGAATGGGCGACTCCCCCTTCGCCTTCAGCGCGGCAACGCTGACCGGATCGAGGTCGGAGATCTGCGCGGAGCCGGAAAGGACCGCCGCCGGGCCAAGCGCGCCGCTGTCGATCTCCTTGAAGGTGAGGTCCACGCCGTGCTCGGCGAAGAAGCCTTTCTCCATCGCGACGAAGACTGGCGCCATGTAGAGGACGCGGAAGCCCGCCTGCGTCAGATGCGTGGTCTCGGCCGCCGCGCCGGTCGCGGCGATGGGCGTGCTGAGAGCGGCGCCAAGGGCGACCACCCGGAAGAGCGAACGGAGCCCGGCGCGCATTCTCGGACGGCGGTCAGTATTCGACATCATCTTGCACTCCTTCCAGTCGTCTCTGTTTCGCCGCCTCGTCGAGCACGCGACCGTCACGAGTGCAGGAGACTGCGGGCGAGGTGGACGTAGATGTTCACGGCGACATGCAAGTCGTCCGCCAGAATGGATTGTCGGGCTGATGCGCGAAGTGCGAGTTGCCGGGACCGAGCACGATGCCGGCGGCGCCGATGCCATTGAAATGGACGAGATCGCACGCGCCTCCGAGGCCAAGGACATGCGCGGCGTCGCCGCCATAGGCCGCCGATGCCGCACGGCCGGCGAGCGCGATCTCCGAGTCCGGAGAGGTCTCCGTGGCGCCGCCCGTGGTCGGACACCACTCGGCGATTTCAGCCTCGACACCGTGTCGTTGCTTCGCTGACCTGAGAAGCGTCTCGATCTCGCGCTTCACCGCCGCTTCGTCCTCGCCGGGGACCATGCGGCGGTCGACGAGGAACTCACAGCGGTCCGGCACGGCGTTGTCGGCGAAACCGCCGGCAATGCGCGTAACTGTCATGCTTGCCGCGCCGCAAAGCGGGTGGCTGCGCTCGGCGACGCGATCCGCCGCCGCCTCGAACGCCGATATCAGATGGACCGCGCCGAAGATCGCGTTGATCCCGTCCTTCGGCCGGCTCGAATGGGCGCTTCGACCGAGCACGCGGATGCGCGGACGCAGGCTGCCCTTGTGCGCAACGGCGACCCGGTTGCGGGTCGGCTCGCCGACCACGGCGTAGTCGATCGCCGGACGCCTCGCCGCAAACGCCCGCGCGCCGGCACTCCCGACTTCTTCATCCACGACGAAGACGAGGACGAGCGTGCCCGACCAAGAAGACCGGCCCGCGGCGAGCCGGGCGCCGGCTGCCACCATGGAAGCGAGCGACCCCTTTGCATCGCAGGCACCGCGCCCGACCAGCCGTCCGTCCGCAGTCTCCGTCAGCCGGAACGGCTCGCATGTCCAGCCTTCGGCCGCCGGCACGACGTCCATGTGGGTGTTGAAGGCAAGGATCGGCCCGGCGCCGTTTGCGATCGTGGCAATGACGTTCGCCCGCCCGCCGCCGATGTCCTGCCGATCAACGTCAAAGCCGAAGCCGGCGAGGAGGTCGGCGAGATAGGCGCCCGCCTCAGCCTCCTTGCCCGGCGGATTGCTGGTATCGAAGCCGACGAGCCGCTCGAGGATGGGCACGGGTGAACAAAACGCTCCATCAAGACGCCCGTCCCGGCGCATCGCCGATTTGACACTCATTCCAATGCCACCCCACGAGACAGTCCGGCTGCGCGGGCAAAAATCTGTACACATCTTGCAAAATAGCACAAGGCGGACTTTTCGGCATGCCTGTTTTGGCAGCACGAACTCCCACCAGAAGGCGCAATTGCAGAAAAAATGCGCCTGTCTGACGCAAATTTAGCCAGACGATCGGACGAGATTTTGCCGGAGAGGACGCGGCGTAGAACGGTCCCTATTGTGCAATTACGCCAAACTGATACAAAGCGCCTCCCTTTCCCGGGACTTATTTCCAGGGTTGCAGGCAGCCTCATGCTTGAAAGCCGATCCGGCACGCTTCCCCGCCGACTTGCCGCGCACCTCGCCACGCTCGATCTTCCCAAGGGCACCCACCTCGTCGAGCAGACCCTCGCGGATTCCATGGCGGTCTCGCGCACGCCGATCCGGCGCGCACTCGCCGAATTCGCCAAGGCCGGCATCGTCTACAGCAGGCCGCGGCGCGGCTATTTCATGGCAATGGAGTTGCGCTCGCTTTTCACCTCCGAGCTCGATTTCGAGATCGTCGGACGCGACGACCTGTTTGATCGCATTGCGCTCGACCGCCTGTCCGGTCGGCTTGGCGACGAGTTCTCCGAGGCGGACATGCTGGCCCGCTACGAGGTGAGCAGCCGCCTCGCGCAGCGCACCTTGGAGACGCTGCGCGACGAGAACGTGGTCAAATCGGCCGGCCGCGGCACGTGGCGCTTCAATCCGTTTCTGCTTACCAAGGAGGCGAGCGATGCGAGCTACGCGTTCCGCCTGATCCTCGAGCCGCCCATTCCGCTGCTTGCGACGTTTCAGCCGCGCCCGCAGCTGCTCAGGCGCTGTCGCGACGAGCATCTGCGCCTGCTCGCATTGCCGGCATCGGAACGCACGGGACGCCTCGCATTCCGCGTCGACGCGATGTTTCACGAGGCGGTCGCCGCATGCGCCAACAACGTGTTCGTATCGACGGCCGTCGCCCAGCAGAGCCGGCAGCGACAACTTATGGAGTATCGCAATACCGCCCATGGCGGGCGGGTTGTTGCCTGGGTGCAGGAGCATCTCGACGTGCTCGATGCCATCAATCGCGGTGCCTTTGCCGAGGCATCGAAGCTGCTTGAGGCGCACCTTCAGAACGCTGCAAATCAGCGGTCCTGACTTCTGGGCTCAAGCAGGCCGGATGGAGACACCATGAAAGACCGGACCGAGGCGCAGGCGCGCTTGCGGGGGCTGTTCAATATCACCGTCACGCCTTTTCACGCCGACGGCAGCTTCGACTTCCCCGCGCTTGAGGCGAACGTCGAGCGCGTCATCGCGCTTGGCTACGATGGACTTCTAATCGGCGGCACCTACGGCGAATTTGCCGCCATGACGCTCGCCGAGCGGGCCGAGCTCTTCCGGCGCGCAATGGATGCGGTGGGCGACCGGGTACCGGTGATGCTCTGCAGCGCGGCCTCCGACGTTCGCACGGCGCGAGAGTTGACCGAGCTCGCCGGGACGCTGGGCGGCTTGCCCATGGTGACGCCGCCCTATGTCTCGGAAGCTACGGACGCGCAGCTCGTGGCATTCTTTCGTGCGATCGCGCCGCTCTCGCGCACCGGCATCCTCATCTACAACGCGCCCGGAATTGGCGTCACCTTGCCGCCGCAGCTCGTCGAAGAGCTTTCCGATATTGATGGCGTCGTCGGCATTAAGCAGGGCGACCTGACGCCGGCGGTCGTCGATCGACTTGCGAACCGGCTGGCGGGCAAGCTGCGCCTCTTCTGCGCTTCCGACCTCGCCTTTCCCGGCCCAATCATGGCCGGCTTTGACGGTCTGAGCTCCACCAACAGCTGCGCGCTGCCGGAGCTCCTGCTTGCGGCCTATCGAGCACTCGAAAGGGGGGACGCGCTCGGCGCGCGCGAGCTTCATCGACGCTGGTATCCGTACCGCGCTCTGGTGAGGGAACATGGCCAACCCCAGAGCGTGAAGTCGGCCATGAATATCCGCGGCTTTAGAGGCGGCTCGGTGCGGCCACCGCTCTGCGACCTCCGCGAAGATGCCAAGGCCGGCCTGGCAAAGGTACTGGAGACCCTTCTCCCTCACTTCCACACGGGGACGCACACTGGCCCGCCATCGGCGCGCCAGCGCTAAGCCGCGTCGGCGACGACCGCCTGCGGCTCGCTCCCAAGCGAAAGCAGCCACGCCCGCGCTCGGTACCAAGGCCTTCCATGTCGCCGCCGACCGGTCCCGCCTATCAGAGCAGCGCGACAGGGTTCCCCGGCGAGCCGGTCGCGCCGACGATCTTGAGCGGCGCGAAGAAATACGCGAACTCGAAGATATCGCGCTCGACGAGCCCCTCGAACGTCATCCCCTCATGCAGGTAGATGCCGTTTTCCATGATGAGGTGCTGGTGACAGGGGTGGAACACATCCGGGTCGACCGGGGGAACGACCTCGACGGCGAAATTGTCGGCGCCGACGATGACGACTTCGAGGCTTGCAAGCCATTTCGCGCATTCGAGCACGATTCCGGGCGCGCCGTCATAGAAGCTCTTCGTCTCGGTGTACCAACGCGAACCGTGGCCGGTCCTGACGAATGCCGCGTCGCCGGGCGTGAAGGAATCCTCGCTGATCCCCTGGCGCCGCAGGCATGCCTTCAAGTCGGCTAGCGAGATCGGTTCGCCGACGTCGAGCACGCGGCCCTTCAACCCCTGCACGTCGAAGAGAACCCCACGCGTGACGAAGACCGGCGCATTCTCCATGCCGAGCTTCTGCAGGCCGTAGGGCGACCACATATCGGCAAGCCGGTTGCCGTTGTAGAAGAGCATCTTGGTCTTGTCGCCGCGGAAGCCGCACATGGATCCGAGATGCCCGAGCGCATCCATCTGCGTGCCGATCTGTCCGATCTCCGTTGCGATGAATTCGTCATTCCAGATGGTGCGGCTCTTCTCGCCGTAGGGCCCGCCGGTCGGACCGCCGGGCATCCTCAGAGCATAGGCGCGGCCCGGCGCGATCGGCATCTTCGTGTCGTAGGGCATGCCGAGGCTGATGACCTCGCCGGTCTTGATGAGCCTCGTCGCCTGAAGCGTCTTCGCCGGCGTCATCAAATTGCCGTTGCCCTTCTGGTCGTCCGGACCCCAGCGCGACTTGAACCATTGCGGGCTCAGCGCTGGGCTGGCGGCGGCGTTCTCAGGCAGATCGTCGTAGTTGCTCTTGCCCATCCTTGGCGTCTTCCTTCCCGTGTTCCACCGTCTCTATTCGCCGGCCGGCTCGGCGGCGACGATTGCGGCCGCGCGATCGGCTTCCGTGCCGCGCTTCGAGCGGCGCTGCGCCGCCTGCACCGCGAGGCCGACGGCAAGGATCAGCATCGACCCGTTGAACAGCGGCTCGACGAAGAACGGCGCACCAAGCTGGTTCAGGCCGGCTACCGTGACCGCAAGCACGGCGACCGCAAGCACCGTCCCCCAAACATTGACGCGGCCCGGTCGGACAGACGTCGCACCGAGAAGCGCCGCCGTGAAGGCCGGGAGCAGGTATTCCTGCCCGACGGAACTCTGTCCCAACTGCAATTGCGACTGCAACACCACGCCGGCGAAGGCGGCGAGCGTGCCCGCCGCGATGAAGCCGAGCGTCACGTAGCGCTTTGCCGAGATGCCGTTCAGCTCGGCCGCACGAGGGCTTGCGCCGAGCACGTAGAGATAGCGGCCGAGCGGCAGGAATTCGAAGGTCAACCAGAGCGCCAGACTGACGATCAGCACATAGACCGCCGGCGCGGGCACGATGCCGACATTTCCCGAGATGGCGAGGAATTCCGGCGGCAAGTTGCCAAGCACCTGCTGGCCGCCCGTGTACCAGGCATTCAGTCCGTAGAGCACGGTGCCGGTTCCAAGCGTGGCGATGAAGGAATCGATCTTGATCCGGGTCACGAGCAGGCCGTTCACGAGCCCGATGAACGCGCCCATCAGGACGACGGCAATGACCGCGGCCCACCACGGCAGACCCTGTGCCTGCAGCCCGATGGCGAGGACTTGCGAGATGCCGATGTTGAAGCCGGCGGAAAGGTCGAACTGGTTGGCCGTCATCGGGATGAACACCGATAGCGCGACCAGGGCCTGCACGGATTTGTTGGAGAGGATCGAGCGGACGTTGAAATAGGTGAGGAAGGTGTCGGGCCTAAGCAGCGAGAACACGATGATCAAGACGACAAGGAGCACAAGCAGGCCCCACACCGATATCGCCCGCGTGATGGCGGGGCCGAAGACGCGGCCACGTGCGGTTCCGTTCATTGCACGGCTCCAGAATGGGCGGCGGAGGCGCCGCCCGACGCGCTCTCCGTCAGGTTCGAGATCGTCAGCTCGCTGCGCGGAATCTCGGCGACCACGCGGCCGCGGCTGAAGACCAGCGCGCGATGGCAGATGCGTTCCACTTCTTCGAAGTCGGAGGAGATCAACAGTACCGCCATGCCCCTCTGCAGCGACAGCTTGAGCAGGTGATAGATTTCCGCCTTCGAGCCCACGTCGACGCCGATTGTGGGCTCCTCCAGCACCAGCAGACGGACGTGCGCCTCCATCCAGCGCGCGACCACGACCTTCTGCTGATTGCCGCCGGAGAGCGTCGCAACCGCCTGCTCGGTATCCTCCGCCTTGATCGAGAAACGCTGCAGCGCGCCGCGCGCTTCCTCGCGCTCGCCCCGCCGGCTGATCAGCTCCGTCACGCCTTTTCCGGTCGCCGCGGGATTCAGGTAGATGTTCTCGCGCACCGCCATGTTCGCGGCGATGCTCTCCTCGGCGCGGCGGCTTGAGACAAAGCCGATCTCCTTGCGCATGGCGTCGGCCGGATCGGCCGGGTCGATGCGCCTTCCGTCGAGCGCGACGTGGCCCGATCCGAGCGGAATCTGCCCGAAGATCGCGCGCCCGATCGTGTGATGCCCGGCGCCGCGAAGACCCACGAGCCCGAGCGTCTCGCCGGCCGCGACCTTGAACGACACCGGCCCGACGTGCCCCGACACGGCATTCTCGACTTCAAGCACCGTGCGTTCGCTGGAGGGCGCCGGCCGCACGAAAGCGTCGGTCATCGAGCGCCCGACAATCATCTCGACCAGATTGCCGGGGGAAGTCGCGTGCTTGGCGACGGTCGCCACCCGACGCCCGTCGCGAAGCACGGTGATGCGGTCGGCGATGCGGAATACTTCGTCGAGCCGATGCGTCACATAGATGATGCCGATGCCGCTCGCGCGGAGCCGCCGGAGCGTCTGCAGCAACCGCTCGACATCGGCATCGGGAAGCGCGGCCGTCGGCTCGTCGAGGACGAGGATGTCCGCCCTGACCGCAAGTGCGCGCCCGATCGCGACCAGCGATCGCTCCGCGGCCGGCAGCGCGGTGACCGGCGCGCTGGGGTCGAGATCGCTGCCCATGATCGAGAGCGCCTCGGCCGCCGATTTGCGGACCTCGCGCCAGGAAATGAGGCCGAGGCGCGAGCGCGGATAACCGGTCAGAAGCGCGACGTTCTCGGCGACCGTCATCCATTCGACGAGGCCGAGATCCTGGTGAATGAAGGCGATCGGCAGCTTTTCTGCTGCGAGGTCGACGGGTTTTTCGGCAAAGCGGACCTCGCCGGCGTCGGCCGCATAGACGTTCGCCAGAATCTTGATGAGCGTCGACTTGCCGGCGCCGTTCTGGCCGAGGAGGGCATGCACCTCGCCGCGGCGAACGTCGAAGTCGACGGCGTCGAGCGCCAGCGTGCCGGTGAACCGCTTGGTCAGCCCGGACACCGCGAGAAGCGGGCCTTGCGGCGACGCGCTTCCTCCGTTCGCTTCGAGGTACGTCATCGGTGGCCGCCCCGATCGTGGCCGCGTCAAAGGCGTTCCGGCCGGCAAACGGCCGGCCGGAACCCGCAGTCGACGATTACATTACACCCCAGATGTCGAGATAGTGCTTCTTGTAATCGTTGCTCGGGATGAAAGTGTTCTTGTCGCCGCCTTCGGATTTGATGTTGTCCTTGGTGACCAGGAACGGAGGCTGCACGAAACCGCTCGGCGCCTGGTCGTGGAAGGCGCGGTTCAGCTCGTCGATCGCCTGATAGGCCTGCAGCTCGATCGGTTCGGAGACCGTCACCGTCTGGTACTGATCGCCCTTGCGGATGCGGTCATAGGCCGAACGGTTGCCGTCGGCGCCGATGAGCTTCACCTGATCCGGCGCGATGCCGCCGCTTCTCAGGACCGGGACGGCAAAGTCCCAATCGTTGTCGCCGACGGAGGTCGCGTAAAGCGGCAGCCCAAAGCGCTGCACCCAGCTTGTGGTGAGCTGCGGCTGGCGTTGCGCCGCCTCCGATGCCGGCGAGTTCACGTAGTCGAGCACCTTGCAGCCGCTGCACTTTTCGAGCTCGGCCTTGGTCGCCATCGATTTCACCTGGGCGATGGCATATTCGTTGTGGGTCAGGATGACGGCGTGAGCGGTGCCGTTCGAATCGGCGATCACCCAATCCGCTTCCGCCTTGCCGATCTCGACAGGGTCTTCCTGAATATTGACGAAGAGATTGATGTCGGGCTGCGGCCCCGGCGTGCCGGCGGCGTGAAGTCCGACGAACTTGATCCCCTGCGCGACCCCGGCCTTGATCGGGTCCTGCAGGCTCGCGGCGTCGGCGAAGAGCGCTATGCCGTCCGGCTTCAGCGCGATCGCCTGGTTCATGCCGGCAAGCCAGGAGGTCGGGCTGCCCTTGCCGTCTATGATCGTCACGTCCCAACCGAGCTTCTCGCCGGCTTCCTTGATGTAGACGCCATAGAGATGTGAGATGTCGTTCTGCTCGTCGCCTGAGAGATAGACGACCTTCTTACCCTTGTCGGGCTTCGGGGCCGAGGTCGGCCCCTCCCAAACGGTCTGCGGGCCGGCATATTTCGCCACCGCCGCCTTGGCCGCCACGACCGCGGCGTCGTCGGCCTGCGCCGCCGCACTTCCGAGAAGCGCGGCAAGCACGACGCCGGCGCCGGTGAGAAGAATTCTCTGCCTTGTCATTACCGTCATCGATATTTCCTCCTTTGTGCCTCGTGTGATGTCGAGCGTGGCGTCGAGGCTCCGCGACTAATGGTGGGTGGGGGTGCCTCCGCAACTTGAGCGGACGATGAGTTTCGGCGGCAGCACGATGCTTTCCGGTGCGCCGCCAGGCGCCTTGATGCGGCGCAGCAGAAGGTTGGCGGCCTCCTCGCCGATCCGGCGCGCGTCGATGGCGACCGTCGTCAGGGCCGGTCGGTAGAGCGCCGCTTCGGCGATGTTGTCGAAGCCGATCACGGCGCAGTCGCGACCGGCGACGAGACCCCGGTCGGCAAGGCCGAGGAGCGCACCGAAGGCGCAGAGGTCGTTGTAGCAGAGGATGGCCGTGGGGTCGGAAGGCTCGCCCTTGATCAACTCGCCGATCGCACGCGCACCCTCCTCGCGCGTCGGAAGACAATGGACGATCGGGCCGATAGAGAGCCCGCAGCGCTTCAGCGTCTCGCGATAGGCCGTCGTGCGGTCGCGCAGCGGCGATGCATGCCGCCCGGCGCCGATGAAGGCGATGCGCTTGTGCCCGAGGCGGATAAGATGCTCGGCGGCAAGCGTCATGCCGAGGCGGAAATCGGCACTGACGTGATCGCTGTTGCGTTTGCCGAGGCGGCGCAGCATCTGCACGGCCGGAAGTCCGGCGCTGCGCAGATCGTCGACCAAAGCGGCGCCCGTCCCCTCGGCGGGCGCGAGCAGCAGCCCGTCGACGCGATGCTCGCGCATGCGGGCGATGAAGCGGTCCTGGCGGGCCGGCGATTCGGCGGTGTTCGCGAGGAACGCCACCCATCCCTCGCGATCGAGGACGTCGTCGATGCCGGCGGTCAATTCCGCATAGAACGGGTTCGTGATCTCGCAGACGATGAGGCCGATCGTCTGCGTGAAGCGCGTGCGCATGTTGGCGGCGGCACGGTCGTAGACGTAGCCGAGCAGGTCGATGGACGACTTCACGCGCTCGCGGGTGCCGGGCGCGACCAGCGGACTTTTGCGGAGCACCAGCGAGACGGTCGCCGGCGACACGCCCGCGTGCTTCGCGATGTCCTTCAGTGTTTTGCGCTGCTGCACTGGCTTTTGGATCGATACGAAAGCAACCGCCTCCTAAGGCGGCATACGGCCTGCCCTGGATGGATTGGATCGATCTAATAAGACGCCACCGCGAGCTGTCCGTCAAGACCGGGACGATTGCGGCAGAGAGTAGAAAGCGTCTTTGGGCTCGCCGTGGTGTTCGGCGTCACCGTCACCACGTGCGGGCGCATCTGCCTCAACCGCAGGAAGATCAACTTGGGCCAGGTCTTCGCCGGCGAGACCAGCGGCATCCGCCAAGTCGGCGACCGTCTCCGGCTCGCCAGCCTCATGCACTACGACTTAGGACACTTCGACGACGAGACCTGCGGGCGGAGCCCGATCGCCACCCTTAGGAGCCAAGGCGCCCTGGCAAAAGCAACGCTCGCCATTTGCTTCAGATTGGCATTTACATGGTGGTCGGTCTTCTCCAGATTTTGCGCCGGCGACATTGAGCGGGAGCGCACTCGTTACCGATGAGTAGAGATTTCACGCCGAGGGAAATCGAAATTTTCGCGGCGGTCATGCTGCATGGGACGACGACAAGAGCCGCTGAATCGTTGGAGATAACACAACCGGCCATCAGCAAGGCACTTGTTCAGATTGCGGAGAAGGCCGGATTTGAACTGTTTCGCAAGACCCGTCAGCGGCTCGTTCCGACACCGGAAGCTCACATGCTCTATGCCGAGATCGAGCGGGTCTTTGAATCAGCGCGATCGATCTCACGTGCGGCGCGCGACATAAGGGAACTGCGCAGCGGCCGCCTCGAAATTTGCGCGCTTCCGGCATTCGGCCTGACCCTGCTGCCAAAGATCATCGCGGGCTTCTTGCAAATTCATCCCTCGATCTCCGTAGGATTGGACATCCGCAGCTCGGTAACCGTCATTCAGCGCGCCGCGAGAAACCAGTTGGACATCGGAATCGGCGTCAGCCTCGCCGAAGACAACCCGTCCATTACGCGGCGCAACTTTGCCTCAACGCCACCCGTCTGCGTCATGCCGTCCGGGCACCCCCTTTCCCGGCTGCCGATAGTCAGACCACCGGATTTGAATGGCGTCGACTTCATTGCGCTGGCCTCCGCGGATCCCATGCGGCGACAACTGGATCGGTTGTGCGAGGAGAACAACATAAACCGCAACATCAAGATTGAGGCCAGCTTGTCGCAAGCTTGCCTCGATCTCGTAGCGTCCGGCGCAGGCGTCGCAATCGTTGACT
Source organism: uncultured Alphaproteobacteria bacterium (assembly GCA_963750115.1). GTDB lineage: Bacteria > Pseudomonadota > Alphaproteobacteria > Rhizobiales > Afifellaceae > DASWJZ01. The sequence goes on from CAVVPM010000012.1 coordinate 78,407, forward strand.
GTCTTTCAGCCTGGATGGCGCAGCAGCTTCCAATTGACATCCGCAAATTCGAGCCGCAGCTCGATCTAAATCTCAGCATCTATCGGCCGTGGGGCGTCACCGCTTCTTCCGTTGCAGAGACGTTTTCAACGTACCTGATCCGTGAAACGCACAGCTACATGCAATCGGTCGAAGCCGGCATGCTGTCGATGAGTGCGCCGAATGCGTAATCTCCGCCGACAGTTCGACTTATGCGCTGGCGTTGGATGCCAGAACTTCAAACAGCCGTCGGATGTCGTCTTCATCGTTGTAGATGTGCGGCGAGACGCGCACCTTGGCGCCGTGTACGGTCACATGGATGTTCTCATTTTTCAGCGTCGCGCCAATGCCACCTGGAAGGAGCCCTTCCATATCAAGTATCGATATGTGCGGCACTCTTGACGGATCCACGGATTTGACCAGCCCGTGGCGGATCGCTTCGTCCCATATGAAATCGTTCAGATACTTCAACCGCTCATAAATGTTCGGCACCCCCAATTGGTCGATCAACTTCAACGCCTCGATAGCGACCGGAAGCACGGCGAAATCGGAGCGCTCTCCCATGTCGAAGCGCCTCGCACCCGGCATATACCCGGGCACCTGCTCGACATAAAAATCCGGTTTGTCGCCGTTGATCCGGTGCCATGCGTGATGCTCGAGCGGCCGCCCCTCGTTTTGCCAACGCTCGCCGGCATAAAGAAAAGCCAGCCGGTAGGGACCAAGCAGAAATTTATAGGTCGCGAACGACAAGAAGTCTGGCTGCAGCGTCGTCACGTCGAACGGCAGCGCGCCGACCCATTGCGTCCCATCCATGACGAGACTGGCCCCAACGTCACGCGTGGCTCTGGCCACCGCCTCGATGTCGACAGACGTGCCTTCAAACCAGTGGAGCAGCGTTCCCGCAACCACGGACACGGGTATCTCTGAATCTTCGATTGCTGCGACAATGGCGGGGGTCCAGTTCCCGTCATCCGGCTTGCCGACAATCTTGACCGACGCGTCACTGCTTTCGGCGAGCTCGTACCAAATGTATCGATGCGATGGATGCTCGTTCTCCATCATCAGGATTGCCGAACCTGGTGCGACCGGCACATTCTTGGCGGCAACAGCCATGCCATAGCTGGTTGCAGCCACCACGGCGATATCGTCGGGCTTCGCTCCCACAGTTGCGGCGGCGAGCGCCCTCGCCTCTTCTACCTCATCGTAGTAGGAAGCGATCGTCATATTCCAAGGCGCCGACTTGACGGCCGCGCCCCTTTCACCCGCCTCGATCGCTTTCAGCGGAATGGGCGACATATAGGCCGCGTCCAAATAGGCTATTTCTCTAGGTAGGGCGAACCTATCGCGCTGACTTTCAAGCATGGTGCAAGCTTTCGAGGGTGACTTCGGTGCCGAGCCCGTTTGCTTTGGCAGCCGAGTAGAGGAAATTGGCAAGTTCGATATCCTGCGCGGGCACGCCTAGCGAACGATAGATCGTTATCTCGTCTTTCGGACTCCCGCCCCTTCAGCCGACCGGAAATGACGGATCCGATTTCGCCGCGAATATCATCCTGCATGATGGTCCCGTTCCGAATTCCTTCGACGATTTCGCCTGCTGAGATCAGCGCCATCGGCATATAATCGACCCAAATTCCGGCGCGGCGCAGACAACCATCGTCCAGCTCCCGGCAACTGGGCACACTGGCGCCCACTGCGTTCACGTGGGTGCCAGGCGTCAGCCAGTCACCAAAGAGGACCGGCTCGCGCGCCGAGGTTACGGTGCACACAATGTCGGCGCCGGCGACCGCCTCCTCGGCGTTCGCAAAAGCCCGCGCCTCAAGACCCGTTTCGCGCTGCGACCGCGCGAATTTCTCAGCCTTATCGATATTTCGGCCCCATACCCGAATTTCCTTGATCGGCCTGACTGCGGCCAGCGCCACCACATGCCGGTAGGCCTGTTCGCCATAGCCGAGCAGCGTCAGGATCGAAGCGTTCTCACGAGACAAGAGCTTCGTGGCGACCGCGCTGGCCGCCGCCGTGCGCCAGGCAGTCGTTTGCCCTCCATCGACAAGTGCAACCGGAGTTCCGTTCTTTCGCTCGAACAGAAGAATCCCACCGCGGTGGGAAGGAAGCTGTTGTGAGAAATTCTCCGGAAAAACGGACAGCACTTTCGCGCCGAACAGCGGTCGATCGGTCAGTGCGGCATACATGATCGACATGCACGCTCCACCGGAATCCTCGAGATCGAGCACCCGCCGAACGTCCTGAACCGCGCTTCCGTCCGAAGTCTTGCGCAGTGCGTCACGAGCAACGTCGATGAGCCTTTCGACGTCCGTCATCCGCGCGATGTCCTCGCCGCCGAGAATAAGAAACTCCGGTTCTCCCACCTGAGTTTTTCGGTTCATGGCCCGCGCCCAAAACGTCGGAAGCTACCCGCTGATACCATCTCAAGCAGGCGCGGCGGCGCCAAACTTCATAACTCCAGTTATTCAACTCGCTGATTTCGTTCATGGTCGGCCGCTTGGACCGGCGTGATGAGGGTTGTTGGTGACACTGCCACGACGCAGCGCTCGAGATTTCGGGCTGAAAACTTCAGTTCAGCTCGAGGGCACTTGGCAGCTGCGGACGATCGACACGATGAGGGGCGGGTATATTCGACGACGCTGAGCCGAATCGCTTGAGGCTGAAGGCCCACATCTGTTCGGGAATGCGGCCCTCGCCAATCCATCGAGCCGTCTCGAGTGCATGGATTGCTGCAAGCGATACGCCGCTGTGGCATGTCACCAGAAACGCACCCGGAACCACTTCTTCGTATATGGGTGCGGCATCGGGAGTAATTATGCGAAGCGCGGCCCAGCTCCGAACGATGCGGACATCCTTCAGGAAAGGAAAGAAGCACATTGCGTCTTCCGCGATCCGCCGCGTGACGTCGAATGTGGTATTGAGGTCGAAGCCGACCTCTTCCCAGCTTCCGCCGATCAGCAACGTGCCTTCGTTCATCTGACGCACCTGTTCGATTGCCAGATCAAACAGCGGCGGCAGGCGTTCCGTCACCAATATCTGACCGCGCACGGGCTCCACGGGAATTGGCACGCCCAGCTTGTCGCCGAGACCCGCATTGCCGAGACCGGACGCGAGGACGATTCGCCTGGCGACCACCTTGCCGCTCTCCGTCCTCAAGACGAATTTCGTCCCGCTCGGCTCTATGTCGAGGACGCCGCTGTCGGAGACACACCGGCCGCCATGCTGCGCATATCCGCGATGCAAGGCCTGCAGCAAACGCAGCGGATTTGCCTGGCCGTCATATCGTGAATAACTCGCGCCCGCGGCCTCCGGGCCGAACTCCGGGACAAGCCTTCTGACTGCGTCGTTGTCGAGAATGTCATAGTCATACGTTCCGTCGAAGCGCGACTTCACGGCCTGAAGATCGCAAGCGCGCTGCGCGAGAGCGTCCGGGGTCCTGCAGAGAAAGAGGCCGCCATTTTGTGACAGTGCGACCTCGATGCCAGTCTCGAACTCAAGCCGGGCAGCAAATTCTGGCCATTGCTCCACCGCACGAATTGCCCAGCCCGTATAGGCAGGAAGGCCGAGCCCCTTCCCCTGCACCCAGACGAGGCCGAAATTGCCACGGCTCGCCCGGATCGCGCGGTCGCCTTCGTCGAGGACGACGCTGTCGACCTTTTGCAGCGCCAGACCGTATGCGACCGAGATCCCCACCAAGCCGCCGCCGATGACCGCCACGTCGGTTTCAAGCTGCATGATGCTCCTCCTCGCAACTGTCCGCATCGCGACAATTGGCGATTTCAGAAACGGTTACGGGCTTTAGCGGGAAGCGCACGTTGTAGGCGCCGACGTCGCCATTGGTTCGGTTCGTCTCGTTGGCGATCAGCCGGGACACGACGGGACCGCACAACCGGCCCTGGCAAGGTCCCATTCCGCATCGTGTGAACGCCTTGACCTGCGCGGGACCCGTCGCGCCGTCCTTGATCGCCGAACGGATGGCCCCTGCGCTGACCTCCTCGCAACGGCAGACAAGGGTCGCGTCGGAAATCGGCGCCGCCGAAATGCGAGGTGGGTAAAGCGCATCGAGAAAGGGACGAAACACCCGCTCGCGCGCCATGGTCCCCCGGGCGCTTCGCACAGTGGCGCGCGAGCGAGCGTCGGCGCGGCCCCGGCGCTCCAGGATCCGCCCGACGGCAATTTCGGCCGAGGCGGACGCCGCAACCGCTCCGTTGATGGCGGCTCCGTCACCGACGATGAAAACGCCGGGAACGCTGCTTTCGCCGAAGCGATCGATTTCGGGCCGCAGGCAGTGTTGGATCTCGTCCCAGACATGTCTGCATCCGATGGCGCGAGAAAGCTGCGTGTTCGGCAGGATTCCTTCGTGCACAAGCAGCGTATCCACCTCGGCCTCGGACTCGCGGCCATCTGCCTCGAAGATGACTGACGTGAGGCGATCGCTTCCGACTGCGACGAGACTGGAAACGTTGCGATGGACGGGAACCTTGGCGGACCGGATGGCGCCTTGCATCTGCAGGCCTTTGCGGACCTTGTCCTGATTGCGGGCGAGGGCTCCGAAATTGCCGAGCGCGGCGCCGAAGCGGCCGACATTCGGCGCTGAGTTGAGAATGGCGGAAATGCCGATGCCGAGGCCAAGGAGCTGCATGGCAAAGAGCAGCATCAACGGCCCGTTCCCTGCGAGCGCGATGCGCCCGGAGGGAACGATCGCCGATGTCTTCAAGAGAATTCTGCGCTGCCCCGACGCTCATCACGCCCGGAAGTGTCCAGCCCTCGAAGGGGACCGGGCGCTCAATCGCTCCAGTGGCCAAGATGAGCGCACCGAAGGCAAGCCGACGGGAGATGCCATCCTTGCTGTAGCTCGCCAGACCGCCGGCCTCGGTCATGTCTACCCGCCAGAGGCTTGCGCCGAAAAGCGCTATCGACTCGGCTGCGCGGAACCGCGCGACGGCCTTCGCCCCGGCCGCATAGTCCGAACCGAGAACCTCGCTATGCCGGAATGGGCCGTCTTCCGATCCGCGGTAAATCTGCCCGCCCGCACTGGCGCGCTCGTCGATCAAAGCCACCGAGAGCCCGTGCTTCACCGCCATCGCGGTCGCGGCCATTCCAGCAGGACCGCCTCCGACAACGCAGATGTCGACAACACCGGTCATCCGCGGGAGCGCCTTTCCGCCAGCGTGGTTCTGATCGCCAGCTGACGGCTGATGCGCATCCCCTGCTCTACATTTCGAAGACATCCCTGCTGGTTGGGCACGCCATCGATCTGGACCAGGCACTCGAAGCACACGCCCATCATACAGTAGGGAGCCCGCTCCGATCGCGACAGGATGCTGCGCCGGTAAGGCTGCGCCCCGTTGAGGAGGAGGACTGCCGCCACCGTGTCGCCCTCTCGGCAGAGCACTTCTTCGCCTTCGATTTCAACGCTGATGGTGCGACGATCGTCCGCCACCTTCACCTTGCCGAACAACGATCATCTCCTCGACTTCAATCGGCCCATGGAAGTGGTGAACCCGCTGGCAATACCGTCGGGACAACGACCGCTTTGAACGCACAGAACGAGCTCGCCACGTTCGCGACTTGCCGGCGGGCGGCTGAGCGGCCTTGAAGTTCCGCGATGCCCGGGGTGCGACCGGCACACCCTCCTGCCGGCGTCCTGGTCAACTGCCGGACTGTCCCGTTCATGTCGACGACCGTCTCCCTGTTCAGTGGCGCCGGGAAAAGCGTCCGGTCTTGAATTTCACTATCGAGAAGACCGGCTACCCCGGCAAATGTCGTGGCCACGCAAGCTCGTTGCGAAAAGTTATGAGTTTGTCGTCCTGATCGCCGCTCTCTCTTCGTCACGAACCTTTACCGACGACTAGTCGAGACAGCGCCCGATTGGGCACATCGGCTGACATGCGCGTCCGGATCTCTCGTCAGAGCGGGGACACGGGTGCCGCAACCGTGAACTGGATCTCGACGCGAATATCCGGCAGGCCTAGAGCCGCCTGAACTGTCGCCCGCGCAGGCGGTTCGTCCCTGTCGATCCAGCCCATCCAGGCGCTGTTCATCTGATCGAAGTCAGCAATGTCACGAAGCCAGATCGTTGCGCTGATTATCGACGCGCGATTGGAGCCAATCGTCTTCAAATAGCTGTCGGCTTTCGCAAGAATTTGAGACGTCTGCCCGCGCGTATCCTGCTGATGATCGTCCGCCGTCAGCCCGGAGAAATATGCGACGCCGTCGTGCACGACGACACGGCTCAACCGTTCGGTCTTTCCAATGCGGCGCACGTTCACTGGCGAGCTCCCTGGCTGTTGGTGAGCGGGTCCAGAGGAACCCGCCGCAGCGATCCGGCGCGTCTATGCCGCCGGCGCCAGCTTGACCTTCCCGGCGAAATGACAAGCGGCTATCCGGCCGTTCCTCTTCGATGCGTCCGGAGGCGAGGCACAGAGTGCAACGGCCGCGGGACAACGCGTTCTGAACCTGCATCCGGAAGGGGGATGCGCAGGATTTGGAACCTCGCCAGCGAGAAGGATCTTGGCCCGCTTCCGCTCAATTCGGGGATCCGGGTTTGGCACCGCGGCGAGGAGCGCCTGGGTATAGGGGTGAAGAGGCCGGTCATAGATGGATTGGGTATCTCCCGCCTCCACGATTTGCCCGAGATACATCACGTAGACGCGCATGGCCGCCTGCCTGACCACCGCCAAATCGTGCGCAATGAAGAGGAAAGCGACGCCGTTGTCGTCCTGCAGGCGTCGGAACAGATTTATGATCTGCGCACGAATGGATACGTCGAGCGATGCAACCGGCTCGTCGCAGATGATGAGCTTCGGCTCCGGCACCAATGCGCGGGCGATGCACACACGCTGTCTCTGCCCGCCCGACAACTCGCGCGCATACCTGTCGATCAGGTTGGGCAACAGGCCGACCTCGCCGAGCAGCGACCTAATTCTCTTCTGCCGCGCGGCGGAATTTCTCTCGCCGCTGATCTGCAGAGCTTCGTCCAACGATTGTCCCACCGTCTGCCGGGGGTTCAGCGCGGCATAGGAATCCTGGAAGATATACTGAACCTTCCGACTATATTCGCGGCGCTGTTTCGCTTTGGACTTGAGAAGATCGACCCCGTCGAAATTTATCTGGCCACTCGACGCCTTTTCCAAGCCGACGATGGTTCTTCCCAAGGTGGATTTTCCGCAGCCGGATTCGCCGACCAGCCCGACGAACTCCGATGCGCCGACCGTGAGCGTCACGTCGTCACAAGCTTTCACCAGTTCACCGGTCTTTTCATTCTCGAAACTGGTGACCAGATTTTTGACTTCCAACATCAATTTGCTGCCTGGCCGGCTGTGATCGTGGATTCATTCATGACCGGACACGCGGCCCGGTGGTTCGGACCAATCACCGCGAGCCTCGGGTGGAAGGTCCGGCAACTAATCACCGCCATGCTGCAGCGGTCTGCAAAGGAGCAACCGGCAGAGAGGCTGGACAAGTCCGGCGGCAGACCCGGAAGGCCCACAAACTCCGATCGGGGCCGCGCATCCAATCGGGCGACCGAAGCCAAGAGACCCTGCGTGTAAGGGTGCCCCGGATTGACCAGCACCTCGCTTGCGGGCCCATGCTCGACGATGGAACCGGCATACATCACGGCAACCTGATCGGCGACGCCCGAGACGACGCCGATGTCGTGCGTGATGAGGACGACCGCCATGGCAAGACGCTTCTGAAGGTCCTTCAGAAGACGGACGATTTGCGCCTGGACCGTTACATCGAGTGCGCTTGTCGGCTCGTCGGCGATAATGAGCTTCGGCTCCGCGGAAATCGCGATCGCGATCATCACGCGTTGGCGCATGCCGCCGGAGAGCTCATGGGGGTATTGCTTCAGCTTCGCTTTCGGTTCCGGGATCCCGACCAATTTGAGCAGATCAATCGCCCGGTCTTCCGCGCCCCGCGGGGTGAGACCGAGGTGCTGCTCGCTGACTTCCGTGATCTGGGCGCCGATCCGTCGCATTGGATTGAGCGCACTGAGCGGGTCTTGGAATATCACGCCGATTTGCCCGCCGCGGATCCTCTGCATTTCGCCGGGATCGAGTCCAATCAGGTTGACGCCATCGAACTCGACGGAGCCGGAGAGATCGGGGATGACGCCTGTGGGAAGCAGACCGAGCGGAGACAGGTTCATGATCGTCTTGCCGCTGCCGCTTTCGCCCACGATGGCAAGCACTTCGCCCGCCATGACGTCATAGCTGACCTCGCGCACCGGACGCACAGTGACAGCGGGCGCGTGCAGGTAGACCGAGAAGTCGCGCACGCTCATCAGGACTTTGGAGGCGTTGCTGCTCATGCCCGCACGTCCATCAGGGCAATCTCACGACGCCGGCGGAGCTCGCGCCCGCCGATCGGCTTCGGCGCCTTCATCAGCGCCAGCCCCTCTCCAAGCAGGTTGAAGCCGATGACCATCGCGGTGAGCGCCAGTCCGGGCATCATCACCTGAAGCGGGTATTGCTCGAGAAACGGCAAGGCGTCGACGAGCATCTGCCCCCACTCCGCCGTAGGCGGTTGGACTCCTAGTCCGAGGAAGCTCAAGGTTGCGATGGCAAGCGCCAGGACGCCCGCATCGGCGCTCGCATAGACGAGAACCGCGCCGACGGCCGCCGGCATGAGGTGCCGAAACAGAATTCGGCTGTTGCTCGCTCCAAGCACCCTCAGGCTCTCGATGTGAGGCCGGTGCGCCGTTGCTGCAACGGCGGCCCGGCTCAATCGCGCGTAGCTCGGAATCCAGGCGATGGTCAGCGCCAGGATCATGTTCCAATAGGCCGGCCCCAACACGCCGATCACCGCCAAAGCGACGATCAGGCTCGGAACGGCGAGACCGAAATCGACGAACCGCATCACGATCTCATCGAACCACCCGCCGATGAAGCCGGAAATCGATCCGATGATCACACCGATACACAGGGCGAACACGACAACGATCGTCACCGCGACCAATGTCGTGCGGGCGCCCACGAGCAATCGGCTCAGCGTGTCGCGGCCCAAGTGGTCCGTGCCGAGCAGGTGAACCCAGGAAGGCGCGTCGTTGCTCGCGAACAGATCTTGCGCGTTCGGATTGTAGGGGACCAATACGGGCGCCAGAATTCCCACCAATATGAAGAGGGCGACGATGACAACCGCGGGCAGGCCAATTCGGCGCACATAGCTCAGCATTTCCGGGAATACCTCATCTCACGCCTGCCTGGGCCTGCGCTGCTTCGGATCGACCGCGGCGACGATCAAATCTACGATAAGATTTACTAGAATAAAAAATACGGAAAACACCAGGAGAGTGGACTGCAGCACGGTATAATCCCGGAACCTTGCCGCATCGACGAAGTACGACGCAAGTCCAGGCCACGCGAATATAGGCTCTATAACGATAGCGGCCTGGACCATGAATGCGAAATGCATTCCGAACGTCGTGAGCGCGATCGGAATCACGTTCGGGAGCGCATCGACGAAGAGAACACGCCGGCGACTCATCCCTTTGCTGATGGCCGTTACGATGTAGGGGCTATGCATGGTGTCTTCGATGGCGACGCGAGTGACCCGACTGATCAGAGCCCCGGGAACGACGCCGATCGCGAAGCACGGCATGATCCAGGACAGAGGTCCGCCAAATCCGTAGGTCGGAAAAATCCTGAAATCACGCCGAAGACGTAGACAACCATCGCGGCTATGAAGAAATTGGGGGACGACGCTCCTATGAGCGCGATCCCCCTCGTGAGCTTGTCGACGATGCTTCCTGGCCACAGCGCGCCCAGGAAGCTCAACGTTACCCCGATCAACAGTGCGGATATCCCGCCCCCAACAACGAGCACCGCTGTCGGCAAGGTACGCTGCGCCAGCGCAGTTGCGACGTTCTCGTTCGTCCTCAGTGATTTGCCTAGGTCGCCTCTCAGCGCACCGGCGACCCACTTTGCGTAACGCACCGTTATCGGCTGGTCCAACCCGTACTCTTTCTCGACTTGTTGGACCATCTCCTTGGAGACGAACTCCACCCGCTGTTCTGCGATCAGAAGCGCAGGATTGCCGTGAAACGCGGAGATCAACAGGAAGGAGAAGACCGAGGCCATTGCGATGAGGATGACCGCTCCCAGAAGACGTCTCTTGATCAATCGCAACAACGGTCTTCCCCTCCAATGGTTGGACTGCGCGCCTGGGCTAGGACAGCGTGATTCCGGCGAAGGGGATTTCATATTCCGTCGGCGGAATCTTGAAGCCCTTCACATGCGGGCCATGCGCCGAAATTCTCGAGGCGTTGTAGATGGGCGCAATCGCGTGGTGCTCGTCAATCCAGTCGTAGACGCTCTGATAGGCCGCGTCGCGATCCGCATCATTGGCTGACAATGCGGCCAAAACGAGCGGATCGAGTTCCGCCGAATCCGTCCACATCTTCCCGTCGGTGCCGCCGGTGACCGTGCTCAGGAAGAACAGGGATATCGAGCTGTAGGGGTCGTGCACGGAGCGCCATTGGTGATGAAGATGGTCATGTCATACAAGCCATTCGGAATATCGTTGTGCTTGCTGATGTGATCGACGAGCTTCAATTTCAGGTCGATGCCGGCCTCGTTAAGTTCCGCCTGGATCACCTCTCCGAGGGCACGTGAGCCGGGAGCCGCCTCCTCGGAAATCACGAGCTCGATGCTCAGGGGCGAACCGTTGCGCTGGCGTGTGCCGTCGCCGACCCAGCCCGCTTCTTCCAGCAGCGACTTCGCTTTTTCGACATCGCGCGGGCGCACGGGGAAGCGCTTCCCCGAATAGGGAATGACGGACGGAAAGAGATTTTCGGTCGGTTGGGCGTAGCCAAACAACAGCTTCTCGCAGATTGCTGCCCGGTCGATACACAGGCTTATGGCCTGCCTCACACGAGGATCCTGGAAGATTTCCCGCGCGGGATTGAAGCCCAGAACCATCGTGTCGGTGCCCTGGCCCTTCGTCACTTCGAAACCCGCGGAGGCAAGGGTTATCGCTTCCTGAGGGCTGAGCGGCGCCGTCAGTGCGCCTCCGGTGACGTCGAGCCCGTCAGAGCGCAGCGCGTCGACGCGGCTTCTCGGGTCCGGCATCACCACCAATTCGACTTTCTCGAAGGAAGGCTTCGTTCCCCAGGTACTTCTCGTTGCGAACGAGAAATCGTGCTCACTTCATCATTCTTTTCCAGCTTCCAGGGCCCGGTTCCGATCGGCTCTTTGAAGGTGCCGTCGGGCGCAATCGACGTAGGACTCATGAAGCGAACCGGCCTGATGATGGTAAGCTGCTGAAGGGCGCTTGGCACGGGCTCTTTGAAGTGCAGCGAGATTGTCGAATCGTCGGCGACTTCCAGATGATCATAAAAGTTGGAGATCGCCAGCCAGCTGTGATCGGGCTTTCCGATCCAGCGCTCGAAGTTCCATTTCGCGACCGTAGAATTCCAAGGGGACCCGTCGCTGAAGGTCACATTCTGCCGCAGCTTGAACGCGTATGACTTGCTGTCGTCGGAGACCGTCCACGACTCGGCCAGCGCCGGCTCGATTTTGCCGCCGTCGCCGTATTTCACCAGCGGATCGAAGATCATGTCCTGAACGCCCCACAGGGCCAGGTACCTGGTCAGGTCGAGATCGCCCGCCGGCTTCTTGATGGCAACGCGCAGCGTGGTTCGATCCGAGGCGAAGGCGAGGCCGGGCAGAAAAGATGCGCTTGCGATTGCGGCTCCGCCCAAGAGAATGTGTCGACGTGTCGGTCCCATCTTATCCCCCATCTGCGTGTGGATGTCTTCCGTGAGCGGGCTTCTCGTCCGGCAGCCTGCTTGTCGCGATGACGCAAAAAAGTGTCACTTGCGCCCCCGAGCTTACAAATACAAAAACCTGGGTATGTTATTCTGAAAAGTTATATCCGGCCGGGGAGTTGGGCCTTTGCGGGGAGAGCAAAGGTGCCCTGGAAGGCGTGTCGCATCATGGACGAGCGGGTGAAGTTCATCGCCCGGCTGCTCGACGGGGAGACGATGTCGGGGCGACGTCAATCTACGTCACGCGCGATCAGGTCGAGGCCATGACCATGGCCGACCGCATCGTCGTGCTCGACAAGGGCCGCATCGCCCCGTCGGGAAGCCCGCTCGAGCTCTATGACCGCCCGGCCAACCGCTTCGTCGCGACCGTTGCGCGACGCCGCGCTCGAGGCGCGTATGTTCCGCCTGATGCGCGAACTCATGGCGCAGAACGAGGCGCCCTCGGAGGCTTACGCGCGCCTCGCGCTCTGAAGCGTCAGGCGAGATGCCTGCCGCCGGTCACCTGCAGATCCGCGCCGGTGATGAAGCTGCCGGCATCGGAGCACAGAAGCAGGGCCGGCCCGGCGATCTCATCGGGCCGCCCGGCGCGGCGCATCGGGCTCGAGCCGCGTCCGATCTCCGTCCAAGCCGCCGCGTCCTCCCGCCGCTACCGGTTGCGCTCGGTGGCGCGGATTCGCTGCGGCGACCGCATCGCGGAGATCGCGCTTCACGATCCAATTTCTCTCGGGCACAAATTTGCGCTCCGCGATATTCCGGCGGGCGCGGAGATCGTCAAATACGGCTCGCCGATCGGTATCACCACCTGTCCAGTTGCCGCCGGCGACCACGTCCATGTGCACAACCTTGTCAGCCAGCGCGCAAAAAGCCGCGGGCCGCGCGAGCGTTGAAGATGCACGACGCGCAAATTGCAACAGGCGCAGTTCGCCCTCTGGATAGCGCCGGAAGGCGCACATGCATCGATCGACCGCTTCGATCCGCGGCCTGGTGGCTCCCAGCAGATTACGCTCACCTTCGATCGGCCGGGCGGTGGCAAGACGACGGCCAACACGGACACGGTGGCAGGCCGCTTCCTCGATCTTCACAAGGACCGGAGGGTGAGGCAAGCGTTGGTGTTCGAATCCGACGACCCCGCTCTGGCCGGCACCATGACAATGACGTGGGAGCTAACACCGGCAGCGGGTGGTACGGCAGTGGAGGTCGTGGCGAAGAACGTGCCGGCCGGGATTCCAGAGGAGGATCATCGAGTCGGTATGGAATCGTCGCTCGCAAACCTGGCCAGGCTCGTGGAAGACGACGTGGAGCGCTGAATTGGCCCGGCGGACCGTCACGTCGACGGGCATCGCCGGATTTTCGACGAGGCCCGATCTATAAGCGTCGCCGTCCGACGCACTCTCGCGAGATCACCGAAGATCATGAAAATGGCGCACCCGACAGGATTCGAACCTGTGACCTCTGCCTTCGGAGGGCAGCACTCTATCCAGCTGAGCTACGGGTGCTTTGCGCTTCGTCGCAGGCCCCGCTCATAGCCGATGCGGGACCGTGTCGCAACCTAAGCGCGGCTGAGCGAGCCGACAAGAGAAGCCGCCTCGCAAGCGCCGCTAAGGGCACGGCAGGTGACGAAGGCCACGCCTCTCGACTATAGGCTCCGCGCTATGATCCGCGTCACCGACGATATCGCGCTTCAGGAGAGCGAGATCGGCGAAAGCTTCGTCCGCGCCTCGGGGCCGGGCGGGCAGAACGTCAACAAGGTCGCGACCGCCGTCGAGCTTCGCTTTGACGCCCGCCGCTCGCCTTCGCTTCCCGAGCCCGTGCGACTCAGGCTTGAGAAGCTCGCCGGCGCGCGGCTCACCAAGGACGGCGTCATCGTGATCTTCGCCGATCGCTTCCGCACGCAGGAGCGGAACCGCGCCGACGCGCTCGAACGCCTGCTCGCGCTTATCCGCCGCGCGGCGATAGCGCCGAAGACGCGCCGGCCGACCCGACCCACCGCCGCCTCAAGAGAGCGGCGGCTCAGGACAAAGACCGAGCGGGGCGAGGTGAAACGGCTCAGGCGGAAGATACCGCCCGCCGACTGACGTCGCCGCGGAGAAGCGCGCCGAGGCTCCAGGCGCCCGGCCCGGCAAAGACGAGATAGAGGAAGACGAAGCAGAAGAGGATCGCCGCCTCGCCGTGATTGAACACCGGATAGAAGGCGTGCGGCAGATGCGCCGTGAAATAGGCGACCGCCATCTCGCCCGAAAGCAGGAATGCGACCGGCCGGGTGAAGAGCCCGACGAGGACAAGCAGGCCGCCGAAGGCCTCCAGCACGCCGGCGAGGCCCATCAGCGAGAAGAGCGCGATCGACATCGGGTGGTCGCCGGCCGGGAACCCGAAAAGCTTCATCGTGCCGTGCTCGATGAAAAGGAGGGCAGTGACGATCCGCAAAAGTGCGAGAACCCTGGGCGACCAGGTTGTCAACGATCCGTCCATTTCCGATCCTTGTTCCTTGGGAGGAAGTATCGTTTGCTTAGGACGCCATGCTTGCGGCGACAAATTGTCGACGCCGGACCTCCAGAAATTTTGATAGCGCCGTGAGCCGCGACGCGCGGCTACGCGGCCGAAAGCCTCGCCTCTCCCCCTTCAGGCTCAAACGTCGAGATTGGCGACCGACAGCGCGTTCGCCTGAATGAACTCGCGCCGCGGCTCCACCTCGTCACCCATCAGCTTGGTGAAAATGTCGTCGGCCTCGTCGGCCTCGCGGATCTTCACCTGCAGAAGCGAGCGGGCGTTCGGATCGAGCGTCGTCACCCAGAGCTGCTCCGGGTTCATCTCGCCGAGGCCCTTATAGCGCTGCATGGTGATCCCCTTGCGGCCGGCGGCGAAGACGGCTTCGAGCAAGTCACGCGGCCCGTGGATCGGCGTGTCGGAGCCCTTCCTGCGCAGCGTCGCCGTGTGGAGATAGATCTCCTGCAGCTTCGACGCATGCTGATCGATGCGGCGCGCATCGGCGGAATGGAGGAGCGCCGCGTCGATCGTCTGCACCTCGGAGACGCCGCGCACCTTGCGCTCGAACGTGAGGCCGGTCTCCTCCGCGAAGCTTCCGGTCCAACCGCGCTCGGTCTCGTCCGACAGGATGTCGAGCCGGCGCGCGATGTAGGCGGCCGCCTCCCTGCCCCGCTCGTCGTTCGAAAGAAGAGCGGGATTGAGCGCGCCGGCGATCGCCGCCTGCTCGACCACGCCGCGATCGTAGCGCGAATGCAGCCCGTCAAGGACGTGACGTATCTGCTGCGCTTCGTCGACGATCGCGCGAAGGTCCGGCCCGGCGCGCTCCTCGCCGGTCGCAAGCGCCAGCACCGCCTCCTCGAGACCGCCAAGGATCAGGAACTCTTCAAGCGCCCGCTCGTCCTTCAGGTACTGCTCGGACTTGCCGCGCGAGACCTTGTAGAGCGGCGGTTGCGCGATGAAGAGATGCCCGCGCTCGACCAGATCCGACATCTGGCGGAAAAAGAAGGTCAGAAGCAGCGTGCGGATATGGGCGCCGTCAACGTCGGCGTCAGTCATGATGATGATCTTGTGGTAGCGGAGCTTCTCGGCGTTGAACTCCTCTTCGCCGATGCCGGTGCCGAGCGCCGTGATCAGCGTTCCGATCTGCTCGGAGCCGAGCATCTTGTCGAAGCGAGCGCGTTCGACGTTCAGGATCTTGCCCCTCAGCGGCAGCACTGCCTGGAAGGCGCGGTTGCGGCCCTGCTTGGCCGAGCCGCCCGCCGAATCGCCCTCCACCAGGAAAAGCTCCGAAAGCGCGGGGTCGCGTTCCTGGCAATCGGCGAGCTTGCCCGGAAGCGAGGCCATGTCGAGGGCGCCCTTGCGCCGCGTCAGCTCGCGCGCCTTGCGTGCGGCCTCGCGCGCGGCGGCCGCCTCGACCACCTTGCCGACGATCGTCCTCGCCTCGGCCGGATGCTCCTCGAACCAGGCGCCGAGCGCCTCGTTGACGATCCCCTCGACGACCGGCCGGACTTCCGAGGAGACGAGCTTGTCCTTGGTCTGCGAGGAGAATTTCGGGTCCGGCAATTTCACCGAAAGCACGCAGGTCATGCCTTCGCGGCTATCCTCGCCGGTGACGGAAAGCTTTTCGCGCTTGGCGATGCCGGAGGTCTCCGCGTAGCCGACGACCTGGCGCGTCAAGGCGCCGCGAAAGCCGGCGAGGTGCGTGCCGCCGTCGCGCTGCGGGATGTTGTTGGTAAAGAGCAGCATGTTCTCGTGGTAGGAATCGTTCCACCAGAGCGCCGCCTCGACGGTGACGTTGTCGCGCTCGCCGGTCAGCACGATCGGCGCCGCGACGAGCGGCTTCTTGGCGCGGTCGAGGAAGCGCACGAAGGCCTCGAGCCCGCCCTCATAGTGAAGCTCATCACTCCGCTCGTCGGGGCCGCGCCGATCGGTCAAGCGAATGCGGACGCCGGAATTCAGGAACGCCAGCTCGCGCAACCGGTGCTCCAGCGTCGCGTAGTCGTACTCCGTCATCGTGAACGTCTTCGGAGAGGCGAGGAACGTCACCTCCGTTCCGGTCTTGCCGCCGGAATCGCCGGTCACCTTCAGCGGCGCGTCGGGCTCGCCGTCGGTGAAGGACATTTCGTGCACCTTGCCGGCGCGGAAGATCTTGAGCTTCAGCCACGACGACAGCGCGTTGACGACGGAGACGCCGACGCCGTGCAGCCCGCCAGACACCTTGTAGGAATTCTGGTCGAATTTTCCGCCGGCGTGGAGCTGGGTCATGATGACCTCGGCGGCGGAAACGCCTTCGCCCTTATGGATGTCGGTCGGGACGCCGCGGCCGTTGTCGAAGACCGTGACCGAGCCGTCGGCGTTGAGCGTCACCTCGACGCGCGTCGCATGTCCCGCCAGCACCTCGTCGATGGCATTGTCGACCACCTCGTAGATCATGTGGTGGAGGCCGGAGCCGTCGTCGGTGTCGCCGATATACATGCCGGGGCGCTTGCGAACCGCGTCGAGGCCTTTCAGGACCTTGATCGATTCGGCGCCGTATTCAGGCTCAGGCAGAGCGCCCGCGAGGGCGCCTTCGGAGGGCGATTCCATCATTATCGAATCAGCAAATTTCGTGCGAGTAGAGGAAGCTTATAGATGGTGATTCCGGGCCTGGAAATGAAGCCCGAAACGGGCGCGGGCAAACGCTTTATCGGTTCCGGAAAATGACGCCTTTTCAGCGGCTTGCGACCGCGACTGCCGCTCCGGCGAGAAGTGCGCCGGCGCTGCGGTTCATGCAGCGGAGCGCCCGCGCGCTCTGGAAGAGCCGCCGTCGCCCGCGACGCCATCAGGACGTAGCCGCCGTCGACCGCCGTCACGACGAGCAAAGTGACGGCCACAAGCTCCGTGTAGCCGAGGGCGGAAACGCGCGCGAGGTCGATCAGGCTTGGGCAGAAGCGCGAGGTAGAAAACCATCACTTTCGGGTTGCCGAGCATCACCGAAAGCGCGGTCAAAAACAGCCGAAACGGCCGCTCGGCGGCGAATTCCTCCGGGGGCCGGGTTTCGGCGCGCGCGGTCCACATCCTGTAGGCGAGATAGAGGAGGTAGGCGGCTCCGGCGTATTTCAAGAGCAGGAACAACAGGGCGAAGCTCTTGGCGATGAAGGCAAGGCCAAGAACCGCCACGGTGAGCCAAAATACGTCGCCGATTGCGAGGCCGAACATATAGGCGAGCGCGCCGACCGTGCCGCGCGCAAGCACCCGGGCGACGAGCGCCGTGATCGCCGGGCCGGGCGAAGCCGCGGCAACGAAAAGCGCAAGGCCGAAGACGAAAAGGGCGGTCACACTCATCTGCGTTCCTTCGCGCTATTCTAGCGCGCGGATCGACCCGGCCGCCACCCGAAAGCGGGCAGCACCCGCCGGCAGTGCGTCAAAAAGCGCCGGGTCCGCGCCGCTCAGGAAGACCTGGCCGCCGAGCGCCCCGAGCTTCGCAAAAAGTGCGGCGCGGCGCGCCTCGTCGAGATGCGCGGCGACCTCGTCGAGAAGCAGGATCGGGGTCATGCCGCTCGTCTCCGCGACGATCGCGGCGTGGGCGAGGATCAGGCCGATCAGAAGCGCCTTCTGCTCGCCGGTGGAGGAACGCGCGGCCGGCATCTCCTTCTTCGCCAGAACGACGTCGAGATCGCTTCGATGCGGGCCTTCGAGCGTGCGGCCGGCGGCGCGGTCGGCGGCGCGGCCGGCCTTCAGCGCGTCGCGATAGCGAAGCTCCGCCTCCGCGGCGCTTCCGCCCGCGACGGCGCGGTCGAAGTCGCCGCTAAGCGAAAGCCGTCCGACGGGAAAGAGCGCATCGCCTTCGTCACGCTTGAGACGGGCGGATAGGAGCGCCGCCGTCTCGGCGCGGGCAAGCGCCACCGCGACTGCGCGCTCGGCGAGCTCCGCCTCGACAGCATCGAGCCAGCTTGCGCCGGCGTTATCCTCGATGAGACGATTACGCTGCGTCATGAGCCGCTCGAATTCGCGCGCGCGGCGGCCGTGCTCGGCGTCGATCGAAAGCACGAGGCGGTCGAGAAAACGCCGGCGCTCGGCGGCCGGCCCGGTGAAGAGCCCGTCCATCGCCGGCGTCACCCACACGACGCGGAGATAGTCGAGAAGCTGATCGGCGGAGCCGGCGGCCGCGTTGTTGATGCGCACCGCGCGGGTGCGCGCCTCGCCCTGCGCGGCATCGACAAGCCCGGTGCCGATCCGCGTTTCCTCGCCGTTCCTCGTGACAGTCGCCGCGACCGCCCAGCCGCGTTCGGCGCCGGTCCGCGTGATCTCCTCGAAACGTGCGCGGCGAAGCCCGCGGCCGGGGGTGAGCAACGAGATCGCCTCAAGCAGGTTCGTCTTGCCGGCGCCGTTCTCGCCGGTCAGCGCGATGAGCCCAGCATGGAAGCCGACACGCGCCGACGGGTAGTTCCGGAGGTTCGTGAGCGACAACGCGGTCAGCGCCACGCGATCGGGCGCAGGCACACCTTCGAGTATCTGAGACGGTTCCGGCACCCGCCCTTTAGAGGCGAGAGCGCTCGCCGGCGCAAGCCGACGGAGCTGAGAACGCCGCCGCGCCTAAACCCGCATCGGCATCAGGACGTAGATCGCGTCAGAATCCTTGGCGTCCTGGATCAGCGTCGGCGAACCCGGATCGGCGAGGCGGAACACCGCCTCGTCGCCGGCGAGTTGGTCGGCGATGTCGAGGAGATATTTCGAGTTGAAGCCGATATCGAGCGCCTCCGCCTCGTAGCCGACGGCAAGCTCGTCGGTGGCGCTGCCGGAATCGGGATTGTTCACGGCAAGCACCATCTTGTCGTCGGAAAGCGACAGCTTCACCGCACGCCCGCGGTCGGCGGAAACCGTGGAGACGCGGTCGACGGCGTTCTTGAACTCCGACTTGTCGAGCGTCAGCACCTTTTCGTTCGCCTTCGGTATGACCCGCTCGTAATCCGGAAAAGTGCCGTCGATCAGCTTCGAGGTCAGCACCACGTCGCCGACCTCCAGCCGTATCTTGCTGTCGGAAAGGCTGAGCGCCACTTCGGTCGCCGGGTCTTCAAGAAGCTTCTGGATCTCGCCGACGGTCTTGCGCGGCACAATGATGCCCGGCATGCCTACGCTGCCGGCGGGCGCCGGCGCTTCCGCCTTGGCCAGCCGATGCCCGTCGGTCGCAACCGCGCGAAGCCTCGCCTCCTTCCCCTCGCCCATGACGTGGAAGTAGATGCCGTTCAGATAGTAGCGCGTCTCTTCGGTCGAGATCGCAAACTGCGTCTTATCGATCAGCCGCTTCATGAGCTCGGCGGAGAGCGTGAAGGTGACGGGAAGCTCGCCCGCGGCAAGGTCGGGAAAGTCGGAGTCCGGCAGCATCTGCAGCGCAAAGCGCGCACGGCCGGCTTTCAGCGCCATCACCTGCCCCGATTCCGTGTCGAGCGCGATCTCCGCACCGTCGGGAAGCTTGCGCACGATGTCGTAGAGCATGTGGGCGGGGACTGTCGCCGCCCCCGGCTGCTCGACGGCCGCCGGCGCCTTGTCGACGATCTCCATGTCGAGGTCGGTCGCCTTCAACGACAGCTCGTTGCCGTCGGCGCGGATCAGCACGTTGGCGAGAATTGGGATCGTGTTGCGCCGTTCGACGACGCGGTGGACGTGGTTCAGCGCCTTCAGGAGGTTCGCCCGTTCAATTCGCACGCGCATCATTTCAATCCATGAAACCCGGGCGGAATCACCGCGCGCCCGGCCGATATCGACAAATCGAACTTGACCCGCCAACTCATGAAAGACAAGAGCCGGAAGGAGCGGCGATCGCAGCCAGGGAGGCAGGTCGCGACGGCTCCTTCCGGCCCTCGGCCGGGCGCTAGTCCTGGATCATGCGCTTCAGCAGCTCGATCTCCTGGGCCAGCGCCTCGTCGGCGGCGGCAAGCTCCTCGACCTTGCGAACCGCGTGCAGGACCGTCGTGTGGTCGCGACCGCCGAAGCGTTTGCCGATCTCCGGGAAGGAGCGCGGCGTCATCGTCTTCGCCAAATACATCGCGATCTGCCGCGGACGCACGATGGCGCGCGTCCGCCGCGCCGACAAAAGATCCTGCTTCGACACGTTGTAGTGGCTCGCCACCACCTTCTGGATGTCCTCGATGCGGATGCGGCGCGGCTCGCGCACCCCGACAAGGTCGGCGATCGCCATCTCGGCGATGTCCATCGTCATCGCCGCGTCGGAGAACTCCGCGCGGCAGACGAGACGGTTCAGCGCACCGTCGAGATCGCGACCGTTGCTGGTCACCACCTGCGCCACATAGTCGAGCACGGCGTCGGGAATGACGAGGCTCGGATTGCGCTCGCAGGCCGCCGCGAGGCGGTTCTCCAAAATCCGCCTGCGCATGGCGAGGTCGGGCGGAGCCATGCCGACGACGACGCCGCCCTTCATGCGCGAGCGCACGCGCTCGTCGACGCCTTCAAGCTCCGCCGGTGGACGGTCGGCGGCGACCACCACCTGCTTGCCGCTGTCGAGCAGCTGATTGAGCATGTGGCAGAATTCCTGCTGCACGGTCTTGCCGGTCAGGAACTGCATGTCGTCGATCAAAAGGATGTCGATCGAGCGAAGCTGCTCCTTGAAGTCGAGCGCGGAGCGGTCGCGCAGCGACGCCACGAACTGGATGGTGAAGCGCTCGACCGTCAGGTAGCGCGCGCGCCGGCTCGGATCGAGCGTGCGCGCCTCATGGGCGATCGCCTGCAGGAGATGCGTTTTCCCGAGCCCGACGCCGGCGTGGATATAAAGCGGGTTATAGGCCGGTGCGCTCCCCTCGGGGGCCGCTGCCACCGCCCGCGCGGCCCGGCAGGCGACGTCATTCGAACGGCCCTCGCAGAACGTTGCGAAGGTCAGCCGCTGGTCGAGCGGCGAGCCGGCAAATCGGTCGCCGGCATCGTTGACCGGCATCGGCGCCGGCTTCGCGGCGATCGCCGCAGCCGGCTCCTCCGCGACGATCCTGAGAGCCGTCCGGCGCATCACGTCGACCCGGCGGACGGTGTCGTCCTCCTCGCGCCACAGCGCGAGCAGACGATCGCCGTAATGCGACTTGATCCAACCTTTCAGAAAAACCGTCGGCACCGAGAGGCGCACGACGCCGGCGCTTGATCCTTCGAGGTCCACCCGCGCGAACCAGGAACTAAAGACATCCTCGCCCAACTCTGCGCGAAGCCGACGCCTGACCCTGTCCCATATTCCAGCGTTCTCCTTAAAGTTTGCAGCCTCGACCCCACTCGGGTCCTTTCTGGCGAATTCCCGCCCGCTTGCCGCTCCCGCAGACATTCAAGGCCTCCAAATCGTATTTCATGTGTTTGTTCTCAACGCACTTGACTCGTTACGACTGGACCCACGGCAACTGCGCCGCCTTCCAGCCTTCAACAGAACCGCGATGGCCTTCCGCGTCGCGCGAGCCTTCGAAGCCGCCGGCGACGTTGTAACAACGCGAATAGCCGGCCGCCGTCATCGCCGCCGCGGCCGACGCGCTGCGCGCGCCGGAGCGACAGATGAAGAAGATCGGTGCGTCGGACGGCGTCTCGGCCTCCCGCAATGCCGCGCCGAGCGTCTCCACGAAAGCGGGGTTCACGACACCCGACGGAAAACTCTGCCACTCGACGCGTAAGAACGGCGCTTTGGTTTTCGATATGTCGGGGAGGCCGACATAGTTCCACTCCGCCGCGGTGCGGACGTCGACGAGGACCGCGCCCGGCTCTTGCGCCAGCGCGTTCCACGTCTCTTCCGGCGTTGCGTCGGCGTGATAGCCTTGCGCCATCGACCACAATTCTCCGCTCGCGGCCGAACCCGTCCGGCCACGCGATTACGCAGACGAAAATAGATGCAAGCAGCCCTCCGGACATGAAGAGCACGCCATGACCTCCCTGCTGGGAGGGACGCGCGTCCCGGCAACTCAACTCGATGAGGAACGAAGAACTTGTCCGCGCAGGAGAACGCTTCTGTGACTTCCGCTCCTGCCGCCCCTTATATTTACTCGTTCCGTTGCCGGGCTCGCCCCGTCCGCCGAGACCATAACAAACCGCGGTCGGCAGGCAACCAGTCAAGGGGGACGACCGGAAGGTGTCTTGAGCGGGGCCGCAAGGCGAGCCGGAGCCGTTATGCGGCAAGCCTCAGTGAAACCAGATCAATTGCACTAGGTGCACCCAGCGATGCGATGCGAATGCCACAGCAGATTTTTTTTCCCGGCTCCGCTTGAACTCGCTCCAGCGCCGCGTCAACTTCGGGTCCGCTCTCAGGCTCGCCTGTAAGCCCCTATTATCCTTAACGAATTTGAAGGCGCTCGGGACGGTCCGACTCCGCTTGTGTCAGAATCGTGAGAGCTGCGTGTCGGCGTTCCGGCGCGACTATCGATAAGCTCTTGTAAAGTCTCGCACTAAAGCAAAGGCCCGATCCGACCGGACCGGGCCCTCTTCACCTCACCGCCTGATTGCGATCAGGCGAGCGCCTCTATGCGATGGTTGAGACGCGATACCTTGCGGGCCGCCGCATTGCGATGGACGAGCCCCTTGGAGGCCGCCTTCATGATCGCCGGCTGCGCCGCCTGGAGCGCCGCGCGCGCCGCCGCCTTATCGCCGGCGACAATCGCCTCCTCGACCTTGCGGATGAAGCTGCGCATGCGCGTGCGCGGGACCTTGTTCATCACGGTGCGGCGCTCGATCTTGCGCATGGCCTTCTTGGCCGACGTCGTATTCGCCATATCGGTTCCTTGACCTTGTCGCGCGGCGCGCCAGGATTGCGGCGGCGTCGATCGCGAGAAACAACAAAAGCGGCCAACCGGCCGCCAAATCTCCGGCACTCCTATAGGTGGCGCGCCCGCCTTCGTCAAGGAAAGGCGCGGGTTTTCCGGCTTCAGCGGCCGTTGAATTTTGGTGCGCGCTTCTCCAGGAAGGCGGCCATTCCCTCCTTCCGATCCTCGGTCGCGAAAAGCGCCTGGAAGAGGCGGCGCTCGAAGCGAAGCCCCTCGGCGAGCGGCATCTCGTCGGCGCGGGCGACGCTCTCCTTCGCCATCATGACGGCGGTCGGCGAAAAGGCCGCGATCTTCTCGGCCGTCTTCAGCGCCTCTTCGAGAAGCTCGGCGGCCGCGACCACGCGGGAAACGAGACCGATCCGCTCCGCCTCCTCCGCGCCGATCAGACGGCCGGTCAGGCATAGCTCCATCGCCTTCGCCTTGCCGATCATGCGGGTCAGGCGCTGCGTTCCGCCGGCGCCGGGAATGACGCCGAGCGTGATCTCAGGCTGGCCGAATTTCGCGGTGTCGGAGGCAAGGATGATGTCGCACATCATGGCGAGCTCGCAGCCGCCGCCGAGCGCGTAGCCTGCGACCGCGGCGATGAGCGGCTTCCGGCATTCCGCCACGCGGTCCCACTCGCGGATCGGATCATCGCGATAGGCGGTGACGAAATCGGCGCCCGCGACCTCGCGGATGTCGGCGCCGGCGCAGAACGCCTTCTCCGATCCGGTGACGACGACGGCGCCGATATCCGCGTCGCCCTCGAACGCCGCAAGCGCGGCATTCAGGTCGGCGACAAGCGCGCGCGAGAGGGCGTTCAATGCCTTCGGGCGGTTCAGGCGGACGAGCCCCACCTTGCCGCGCCGCTCGACCAGGATGTTCTCATAGGCCATCGGGATCTCCGTTCCCTTATCGTGGAGGCGCCTCAGCGCTGGCACACCGGACAATAGAAGGTCGAGCGGCCGGATTGAACGATGCGGCGGATCATGCCGCCGTCCGCCCGCGGGCATGGCTCGCCTTCCCGGTCATAGACGGCGAAGCGATGCTGGAAGAGGCCGAGCTCCCCATCCGCCTTGACGTAGTCGCGAAGCGAAGAGCCGCCTGCCTCGATGGCGTCGGCGATGACGGCGCGCACCGCCTCGACCAGCCGGACGAGACGTTCGGTCGGCCTGCCATCGGCGCGGACGAGGCTGCCGGCAGAGCGCTTCGGCGAGAGCCGCGCCCGCCACAGCGCCTCGCAGACGTAGATATTGCCGAGCCCCGCGATCACCCGCTGGTCGGAAAGGGCGGCCTTGAGCGGCGCGGCGCGCCCCTTGAAGCGCGGCGCGAGCGCCTCCGCCGATAATTCGTTGCCGGTCGGCTCGAGGCCCAGTCCCCTGAGGAGCGGATGCTCTTCAAGCTCGCGCGGCGAAATCAGGAGCATGAAGCCGAAGCGGCGCGGGTCGTTGTAGACGATGCGGGGCCCGCGCTTCAGGTGGATGACGACGTGGTCGTGCGCGTCCTTCTTCGGGTGCTTATAATAGAGTGTATCGCCGTCGCCCCCCCACGCCCCCGCCCGCTTCCCGCCTTCGATCCGGAAGGACCCGGACATGCCGAGATGCATGAGGAGCACGGCGCCGTCGTCGAGCTCGGCCAGAAGATATTTGGCGCGGCGGCGAAGCGCGGTTACGCGGCGGCCGGCGAGCCGCGCGGCAAATCGACGGGGGAGCGGAAAGCGGAGATCGGGCCGCCGTTGCTCGACCCGCTCGATCACGGCGCCCTCAAGAACGGGCTGAAGGCCGCGCCGGACCGTCTCCACCTCCGGAAGCTCGGGCAATTTGGGCCCTTTCGCTCAATTCACCGCCTTAATGGCGCGGCAAGACGCGTTCCTTTATGGTCCCGCGGGACTTCGCACAAGAAATCGCCGCCGTTGCACCTGAGTAGTCCATGAGTAAGAGCGTTCCTTTCGGCTTCGAGAGCGTCGCGCTTGAAGACAAGCAGGCGATGGTTGACGACGTGTTCGCAAGCGTCGCGCGCCGCTACGATCTGATGAACGACCTGATGTCGGGCGGCATGCACCGGCTGTGGAAGAGCGCGATGGTGAGCGCGCTCAATGCGCCGAAGCGCGGGCGGCCATGGCGGCTCGTCGACGTCGCGGGCGGCACCGGCGATATCGCGTTCCGCGTGGCGGCGCGCTCGGACGGGCATGCCGACATCACCGTCGCCGACATCAACGAGGCGATGCTCGACATCGGCCGCGCGCGGGCGGAGAAGCGCGGCATCGCCAATATCGCGTTCCGCACGGCGAACGCCGAGGCTCTCCCTTTCGACCCCGCAAGCTTCGACGCCTACACGATCGCCTTCGGCATCCGGAACGTGCCGCGCATCGAAGCGGCGCTCGGCGAAGCCTATCGCGTGCTGAAGCACGGCGGACGCTTCCTCGCCCTCGAATTCTCCGCCGTCGACATGCCGATGCTCGACCGCGTTTACGAGGCCTATTCCTTCCGCGTCATCCCGAAGCTCGGCCGGGCGGTGGCCGGCGATGCGGAATCCTACCGCTATCTGGTGGAATCGATCCGCACCTTCCCGAACCAGGATCGCTTCGCCGACATGATCCGCGCGGCCGGCTTTCAGCGCGTCAGCTACCGGAATTTCTCGGGCGGCATTGCCGCGCTCCATTCCGGCTGGAAGCTCTAGAGGAGCGTCCGGTGCGCGATTTCGTGCGGCTCATCCGCGCCGGCTTCGTGCTGGCCCGCGCCGGCTTCTTCGGCCTCATCGACATTGCCGAGCTGCCGCCGCGCGCGCAGGCGCCGTTCCGCCTCGCGCAGCTTATCGCGGAGCGCGGGCTGACGCCGGTCGAGCGCGGGCAGCGCATCTCGAACGCGATGAACCGGCTCGGCCCCTCCTACATCAAGCTTGGACAGTTCCTGGCGACGCGGCCCGACATCGTCGGCACGGAGATGGCGGATGCTCTCGCAGGGCTCAAGGACGATCTGCCGCCTTTTTCCACGGCGGCGGCGCGCGAAATCGTCGAGGCGTCGATCGGACAGCCGATCGACGCGGTCTTCGAGAGCTTTTCCGACTCCGTCGCCGCTGCCTCGATCGCACAGGTACATAAAGCGGTGATCGGCCGTCCCGACGGGCCCGAAATCGTGGCGGTCAAGGTGCTGAGGCCCGGCGTCCGCCGCCGCTTCGCGCGCGACCTCCAGACCTTCTATGCCGGCGCCCGCTTCGCGGAACGGAACGCGCCGGAGGCGCGCCGGCTGCGGCCGGTGGCGGTCGTCGAGATTCTCGAGCGCAGCGTGTCGCTCGAAATGGATCTGAGGCTCGAAGCCGCGGCCTATTCGGAGATGTCGGAGAACGTGTCGGCGGAACCCGACTTCCACCTGCCGGCAGTGAACTGGGAACTCACCGGGCGCGACGTGCTCGTCACCGAATGGGTGGAGGGAACGCGCCTCGGCGACCGCGAGGCGATCGTCGCCGCCGGCCACGACGCGAAGCGGATCGCCGCCGCCGTCGTGCAGACGTTCCTCCGCCACGCGCTCCGCGACGGCTTCTTCCATGCCGACATGCACGAGGGCAACCTCTTCGTCGACGCGAAGGCCGCCTCGTCGCCGTCGATCTCGGCATCATGGGGCGCATCGGGCCGAAGGAGCAGCGGTTCCTCGCGGAGATCCTCTACGGCTTCATCCGCCGCGACTATCAGCGGATCGCCGAAGTCCATATCGAGGCGGGCTATGTTCCGCCGGTCCATTCGGCGGAGGATTTCGCGCAGGCGCTGCGCGCCATCGGCGAGCCGATCCACGGTCACCGCGCGAGCGATATCTCGATGGCGAAGCTTCTCGGGCTCCTCTTCGAGGTCACGGATCATCTTCGACATGGAGACGCGGCCGGAGCTCGTGCTCCTGCAAAAGACCATGGTGGTGGTCGAAGGCGTGGCGCGGCGGCTCGACCCGGAATTCGACATGTGGACGACGTCGGAGCCGGTGGTGAGCGAATGGATCGCGCGGAATCTCGGTCCCGCCGGGCGCCTCGAACAGGCCGGCGACGCGCTCGTGGCGCTGTCGCGCCTTGCCGGCAAGGCGCCGGAGCTTGCCGCGCGCGCCGAGCGCCTCAGCCGCGGGCTCGACGAGATGACGGCGCGCGGCATGCGGCTCGACCCGTTGACCGTCGAAGGAATCGGCCACGAGGTCGCCCGCTACGGTCGCTCGGGGCGCGCCGCTCTCTGGGTGATCGCGCTCGTCGCGGTCGGCGCGGCGGTCGCAGCGATGATCGTTTCGGTGCTACGATAGAGCATGTCCCTTTCCGGCCGGAAAATCCTGATCGTCATCGGCGGCGGCATCGCCGCCTATAAGGTGCTCGAGCTCATTCGCCGCCTGAAGGATGACGGCGCGAGCGTCAGCGCGGCGATGAGCCGCTCGGCGCATCAATTCGTGACGCCGCTCTCCGTTTCCGCGATCAGCGGCGAGCGTGTCCATCGGAATCTCTTCGACGTCGAGGACGAGCACGAGGTCGGCCATATCCGGCTCGCGCGCGAGGCCGATCTCGTCGTCGTCGCGCCGGCGACCGCCGACCTTCTTGCCAAGATGGCGCACGGGATCGCCGACGACCTGGCTTCCGCCGATCCTCTTGGCAACCGACAGGCCCGTCCTCGTCGCGCCGGCGATGAACCCGACGATGTGGTCGAATGCGGCGACGCAGCGAAACGTCGAGCAGCTGCGCGCCGACGGCATCTCCTTCGTCGGACCGGCGGAACGGAGAGATGGCGGAGGCGGGCGAGGCCGGCGTCGGGCGGCTCGCCGAGCCGGCGGAAATCCTCGCTGCGATCGCGGCGCATTTTCGGCGCTGGCAGCGGGCCACTCGCGGGCTATCGCGCGATCGTCACATCGGGGCCGACGCAGGAGCCGATCGATCCGGTGCGCTATCATCGCCAATCGCTCATCGGGCCGGCAGGGCCATGCCATCGCCGCAGCGCTGGCGCAAGCCGGCGCGGAGGTGACGCTGGTCTAGCGGCCGGTGGCGATTGCGCCGCCCGCCGGCGTGCGGGCAATCGCGGTCACGACAGCGCGCGAGATGCAGGCCGCGGTCGAAGCAGCGCTGCCGGCGGACATCGCGGTGATGGCGGCGGCGGTCGCCGACTGGCGTGTCGAGCCGGGCGCTGAGAAGATCAAGAAGAGGCGGCGGGAAGCCGCCGTCGCTGAAGCTCGTGGAGAATCCCGACATCCTGGCCGGGCTCGCGCGCCACAGGAAGCGGCCGAAGCTTCTCGTCGGCTTCGCGGCGGAGACGGAGAATGTCGTCAAGAACGCCAAGGCCAAGCTCAAGACGAAGGGCTGCGACTGGATCGTCGCGAACGACGTCTCCGTCGGCGAGCGGAATCATGGGCGGCACGCAGAACCGCGTGCATCTCGTCACCGCGACGAGCGTCGAGGAATGGCCGGAAATGGCGAAGGCGGAGGTCGTCGGAGGCTCGCCTTACTCATCGCCGCTCACTTCAAGAAAGCGCCTCGCCCTTAACCTCCCCCTTGGGGGGTCGAAATCGAACGAGCGAAGCGCGGCAATTTCGGGAGGGGGTGACAGTTGCCGGCGGCGCCGCTACCCCCTCCCGAAGTTCGGGGGCCGCTCGCCGCGTCCCCGAACTTCGACTCCCCGCGACGGGGGGTTAGGCGACCTGCGCTCGGCGCGAGGGCTGGTTCGAGAAGGGCGCTCGGAATGTCTGGCCAGTTGGAATTCGAACTGAAGGTTCTCGACCCGCGGCTCCACGAATGGGGCCTGCCGACATATCACTCCGAAATGGCGGCGGGGATCGACCTTCGCGCCTGCATCGACGCGCCGCATCGCGATCGCGCCGCAGGCGCCGGCGGTCATGGTCCCCTCCGGCGTCGCCATTCTCATCAACCGGCCGGACGTCGTGGCGCTGGTGCTGCCGAGAAGCGGTCTCGGGGCGCGGCACGGCATCATCCTCGGCCAGGCGGTCGGCACCATCGATCCCGATTACGCCGGCCCGTGGCTGATCCCGCTCGTCAACCGCAGCGCCGTCGGCACGCCGCCGGTCGTCATCAATCCCGGCGACCGGATCGCGCAGGCGGTGTTCCTGCCGCTTCTTCGGCCGGGTTTCCGCATCGTTGACGAATTCTCGGTCGAGACCGCGCGCGGCGACGGCGGTTTCGGCTCGACCGGCTGAGCCTTACTGTCGAGCGAGGCGCGCGCCATGAGGCCCGTCGAAGAGCGCCTCTGCTTCCTCGGCGGTCAGCGCACGGTTCAAGAGAAACCCCTGCCCTTCGTCGCAACCTTCCTTGACCAGAGCGTCCCACTGATCGGTGCTTTCGATCCCCTCCGCGGTGACCTTGACGCCAAGACCGTGGCCGAGACCGAGAAGCGCCCGCACGATCGCCGCGCTCTCGCCTTTCTCGGTCATGCTCTCGACGAAGGTGCGATCGATCTTGATTCTGTCGATCTTGAAATTGCGCAGATGATAGAGGCTTGAATATCCGGTGCCGAAGTCGTCGAGTGCGATCCGCACGCCCGCCTCGCGCAGCGCCCCGAGCGCCGCTTCAGCGCCGCGCAGGTCGCGCACGAGCGCGTTCTCGCTGACCTCGATTTCGAGGCGACGCGGCGAGAAGCCCGGTCTCGCCGAGAATCGCAAGGACACGCAGACCGAAGCCCGAATCGCGCAGTTGCACCGGCGAGACGTTGAACGACAGCGTCACGTCTTCGGGCCAGCGGCGCGCTTCGCCGGAGGCGGCGCGCAGCAACTGATCGCTCAACTCGCGGATCAGGCCGCTGTCCTCGGCCAAAGGGATGAAGCGATCGGGGGGAACGTCGCCCAGGACATCGTGATGCCACCGTGCGAGCGCCTCGAAAGCGGTGATGCGGCCGGTCGCAAGGTCGGCGATCGGCTGGTAGTGGGGCTGGATGTGGCCGTTCGCGACGGCGTGCCGAAGCTCGCCTTCGATCAAGGCCCGCTCGCGCAGCCGAACATCCATCTCCTCCTCGAAGAAATGCAGGTTCGAACCGGGCTCGGACTTGGCGCGATAGAGGGCAACGTCCGCCCGCCGGACGATCTCGTCCGCCGTCGCACCGTCGCGGGGAAACATCGCAATGCCGATGCCGACGCCGACGAAGTGCTCCGTTTCGCCGACCTGCACGGGCTCGCTCAACGCGGCAATGGCCCGCAGCGCGATGCCGCTCGCGTCCTCCGCGCCGCGGAGATGTGTGGCAAGGATGCCGAACTCGTCGCCGCCAAGACGGGAGACGAGGTCGCCGGACTCGCGTGCCGCGGAGGCAAGCCGCGTCGCGACCGCGCGCAGCACCATGTCGCCGGTCGGATGGCCGAAGACGTCGTTGACAGCTTTGAAGCCGTTCAGGTCGAGAAGGAGCACGGCGTGCGCACGACCGACGCCGGGCGGCGCGGCAATCGCCGCGGCGACGGCCTCGTCGAACTGCCGGCGGTTCGCGAGACCGGTCAACGGATCCTGGAAGGCAAGCTCCCTCGCTTTCTCTTCGGCTGCGGTTCGCCGCGCAACCTCGCGCTTCTGGGCGCGCATGCGGCGCAACGAGACGAAGAGAAAGACGCTCAGCACAAGCGAGATCAGGACGACCTCGCCGAGCTCGACCAACTCGGCGCGGCCCTGGCTCAACCCGATGACCCTCAGAAGATCATATTCTCCGCTCAGGAAAAGCAGGACGACCGCCACGGCCAGAAACACGAACGAGTCCCAAATCGTGAAGCGGTGGCGCATTATGAATTCCGCGATACCCTGCGTTGAAGTTTTGACCACGGCGCAACTACCCAGAACTTGTCTTCTTTGCGATACTTTTATGGGCGTGTTTTGCGAACGAAACCTGAATCGCCCGGTGTCCGCAGGTATCCGGCTTGCCAAGCCGCCGCCGCAGCGGTCTTAAGGAAGAAGGGAGGCGAGACATGAACGACACCTCGCAGAAGGCCCGATCGGCCCATGTGCCCGGGCGCGGCCGCATCTACAATTCAATCACCGAGACGGTCGGCGATACGCCGCTTGTCCGCCTCGACAAGATCGCCAAGGCCGAGGGCGTCGGCGCGAAGCTCATCGCCAAGCTCGAATTCTTCAACCCGATCGCAAGCGTCAAGGACCGCATCGGCGTCGCCATGATCGAGGCGATGGAGAGGGACGGTCGCATCAAGCCGGGCGAGACCACGCTCGTCGAGCCGACCTCGGGCAATACCGGAATAGCGCTCGCCTTCGCCGCCGCCGCCAAGGGCTATCGGCTGATCCTCGTCATGCCGGAGACGATGAGCGTCGAGCGGCGGAAGATGCTCCGGCTGATGGGCGCCGAGCTGATCCTGACGGAAGGCGCGAAGGGTATGAAGGGCGCGATCGCCAAGGCCGAAGAGATCAAGGCGATGACGCCGGGCGCCGTCGTCCCGCAGCAATTCGAAAATCCCGGCGAACCCGGAAATCCACCGGCGCACAACCGCGGAGGAAATCTGGAACGACACCGGCGGCGACATCGACGTCTTCGTCTCCGGCATCGGCACCGGCGGCACCATCACCGGCGTCGGCCAGGTGCTGAAGCCGCGGAAGCCGAGCCTCCACATCGTCGCCGTGGAGCCGGCCGAAAGCGCGGTGCTTTCCGGCGGCGCAGCCGGGGCCGCACAAAATCCAGGGGATCGGCGCGGGCTTCGTGCCGCCGGTCCTCGACACCAAGATCTACGACGAGGTGGTGACGGTGACGAGCGAGGAAGCGTTCACCTATGCGCGGCTCGCGGCAAAGCTCGAAGGCATTCCCGTCGGCATCTCGTCGGGCGGCGCCATCGCCGCAGCGCTCAAGGTCGGCCGGCGGCCGCAATTTCAGGCAAGAACATCGTCATCATCATCCCCTCCTTCGCCGAACGCTATCTTTCGACCGCGCTCTTCGAGGGGCTCGACGCGTGACCTGAGCATTTGCGCGCGGATGCCATGCCTCGCGCGCGCGTCCTGACTGCCATCGGCTTCGACGCCGACGACACGCTGTGGCAGAACGAGCAGTTCTTCCGCTTCACCGAGGAGCGCTTCCGCGCGCTCCTCGCCGACCATGCCGACGGCGAGCATGTGTCGAGCCGGCTGCTTGAGGCCGAGCGGCGGAACATTCGCCACTACGGTTTCGGCATCAAGGGCTTTACGCTCTCCATGATCGAGACGGCGATCGAGGTGAGCGAAGGCACGTGCCGGCCTCGGTCATCGGCGAGATTCTCGGCGCCGGGCGCGCGATGCTCTCGCATCCGGTCGAGACGCTGCCCTATGCGCGCGAGGCGCTCGAAGCCCTCGCCGGCTCCTACCGCATCATCCTGATCACCAAGGGTGATCTCTTCGACCAGGAGCGGAAGCTCGCGCAGTCGGGGCTCGGCGAGCTCTTCGACGCGGTCGAGATCGTCAGCGACAAGGAACGCGGCGACCTATGAGCGCATCTTCAGCCGCTACGCCGACGGCCCGGGCCGATGCCATGATGGTCGGCAACTCGCTCAAATCCGACGTGGTGCCGGCGATCGAGGCGGGAAGCTGGGGCGTCCACGTGCCGCACGACCTGACCTGGGAGATCGAGCACGCCGAGCCGCCGGTCGAGGCGCCGCGCTTCCGCCGGCTCGAAAATCTCGGCGAGTTATCGGCGCTGGTTCGCGAGATCGGGTGAGTTGCGGCTGCTACGCCGCCTTCGTCTTGTCCTTATACCTGCAGATGTCGGCGATCACGCATTCGGGGCATTTCGGCTTGCGCGCCACGCAGACGTAGCGGCCGTGCAGGATCAGCCAGTGGTGGGCGTGGAGCTTGAAGCGCTCCGGGGTCACCTTCTCGAGAAGATCGGCGACCTCGTCCGGCGTTTCGCCGGGCGCGAGGCCGGTGCGGTTCGAGACGCGGAAGATGTGGGTATCGACGGCGATGACCGGCACGCCGAAGGCGGTGTTCAGAACGACGTTCGCGGTCTTGCGCCCGACGCCCGGCAGCTTCTCCAGCGCTTCGCGCGCGCGCGGCACCGCGCCGCCGTGCTCCTCGACCAGCATCTTGGAGAGCCGCATCACGTTCTTCGCCTTCATGTTGAAGAAGCCGAGCGAGCGGATGGCTTCGACGAGCTTCGGCTCGCCGAAGGCAAGCATCTTCGCGGGCGTGTCGACCTTCTCAAAAAGCGGCTTCGTCGCGCGGTTCACGCCGACGTCGGTCGATTGCGCGGATAGCACGACAGCGACGAGAAGCGTGTAGGGATTGACGAACTGGAGCTCGCCTTTGGGGTTCGGGGTCTTGGCTTGAAGACGGCTATAGAGAAGCTCAATCTCGGCCGGTTTCAGCCGCGAGCGGCGCGGCGGGCTTTTTTCGCGGCGGCTTCCCGCCACGCGGCGGCGGTGCGCGATGCCCCTTCGAATTTGTGCTGCCCTTCGCCATCTTACTCTCTATATTCTGGCCCACTCTCCATATTCAGGCCCGCTCTCTATATTCAGGCGTGATGACCTTGAGCAACTTCGACGACGTGATCTTTTCCGCGACGCTGGTGCCGCACCGCTCGCTCAGCCAGCGCGGATTCGTGATCCTGATTGGCGGCATCGCCGGGCTCTGGTTCGCGGTCGGAACCTTTCTATGGCTGCTTGGCGCCTGGCCGGTCATCGGTTTCGGCGGAATCGACATCATCGCCCTCTACGTCGCCTTCAAGCTCAACTACCGCGCCGGCCGCGCCTTCGAGGAGGTGGCGGTCAGCCGCGCCGAGATCGTCATCCGCAAGGTTGCCGCGTCCGGCCGGGCGCAGGAGTTTCGCTTCAATCCACAGTGGGCCAGGCTTGAAATCCAGGAGAACAAGGACGAGGGCGTCGTCCGCGTGGCGCTCAGGGCGCGGCGGCAGCGCGTGCTTGTCGGCGGCTTTCTTAACCCGGACGACCGCACGAGCTTTGCCCGCGCCTTCGGGGCCGCACTCGCCAGCGCCCGGGCCTAGACGAGGCGCGCAAGAATCGGGTGGCGGGGCGCCCTATCCTGCGCCTATCTGCCGGACGAAAGGAAATGGCCATGGCATTCGAGGCGCAAATGATCGCTGAGCCGCCCATGATCCGGCGCAGCAAGGCATCGTCCGACTACGACGTCGTCCGCGGCGTGATCGAGTTCGTCCGGGGGAACTGGCGCGACCAGCCGTCGCTTGAGGCGATCGCCAAGCATGTCGGCATGGAGCCGACGCGGCTGCAAAAGCTCTTCACGCGCTGGGCCGGGATTTCGCCCAAGGCCTTCCTACAGGCGATCACGCTTGAGCGCGCACGCACGCTGCTCGCGCAGTCGGCGACGGTGCTCGACACGACCTACGAGGTCGGGCTTTCCGGCCCCGGCCGGCTGCACGACCTCTTCATCACGCACGAGGCGTGCACGCCGGGCATCTACCGGGCGCGCGGCGAGGGTCTCCTTATCCGCTACGGCTTCCACCCCTCGCCCTTCGGAGTCGCCGTGGTGATGGCCACCGAATACGGGCTCGCCGGGCTGGCTTTCGCCGACCAAGGCGGCGAGAAGACGGCGCTCGCCGACATGATGCGGCGCTGGCCGCGGGCGGCCTATGTCGAGGACGAGCAGACGACGGCCCCGCTCGCGCGTCGCATCTTCGAGCCGAGCCAATGGCGGCCGGAGACACCGCTTCGGATCGTCTTCATCGGCACCGATTTCGAGATCCGCGTCTGGGAGACGCTCCTCAAGGTGCCGTTCGCCGCCGCAACGACCTATTCGGACGTCGCCCGCCTGGTCGACAAGCCGAAGGCAGCGCGCGCCGTCGGCGCCGCGGTCGGCAAGAACCCGATTTCCTTCGTCGTCCCTTGTCATCGCGTACTTGGGCGTTCGGGCGCTCTCACGGGCTATCATTGGGGGCTGACCCGCAAGCACGCGATTCTCGGCTGGGAAGCCGGCATCGCCGGCAGCACCGCTTGACGAGACACTTCTGGAAGACCATTTTCGGGTTTCGAACCGCGGACGGCGCTCCTGCGCCTAAAGTGCGGGAAGGACACAAAAATGTTCATCCAGACTGAAGAGACGCCCAACCCGGCGACGCTGAAGTTCATTCCCGGCCAGGTCGTCCTGCCGGAGGGTACGCGCGACTTCCGCGCCGCCGAGGAGGCCGAGGTCTCGCCGCTAGCGAGCCGCATCTTCGCGATAGACGGGGTCAGCGGTGTCTTTCTCGGCCACGATTTCGTGACGGTCACGCGCGACGGCGCGGAATGGCCGCACATCAAGCCGGCGGTGCTTGGCGCCATCATGGAGCACTATCTCTCCGGCGCGCCAATTCTCGACGAGGGCTCGTCGGAGGATGCCGACGACGCCAATTTCGATGCGGCGGACGCCGAGACCGTCGCCGTCATCAAGGAGCTGATCGAGACGCGGGTCCGCCCGGCGGTCGCCAATGACGGCGGCGACATCACCTTTCAGGGCTTTCGCGACGGCGTCGTGTTCCTGCACATGCGCGGCGCCTGTTCTGGCTGCCCGTCCTCGACCGCGACCTTGAAGCAGGGGATCGAGAATCTCCTCCGTCACTTCGTGCCCGACGTGACGGAAGTCCGTCCGGTCTGAAGCCGCCTCATCCGCAGCCTCGACAGCGTCGGGCCGCTTCATTAAGCGATCCCGATGCTCATCCTTGCCATCGACACCGCCGGCCCGGACTGCGCCGTCGCGATCCTTCGCGACGGGCAAACGCTCGCCCGCGCAAGCGAGCGGATCGGCCGCGGCCATTCGGAGCGCCTGATGCCGATGATCGCTGAGGCCCTCGCCGCGGCACATGTCAGCTTCGCCGATCTCGACCGGGTCGCGGTGACGACGGGCCCGGGCTCCTTCACGGGCGTGCGCATCGGCGTTGCGGCGGCGCGCGGGCTCGCGCTCGCGCTCGACATCCCGGCGGTCGGCGTCGGAAGCCTTGAAGCGCTCGCGCTGCCGATCCTGCGATCGCGGAAAGAGGGCACGGTCGTAGCGGTGCTCGATGCGAAACGCGACGAGATCTATGCGTTGACGCAGGATATCGCATCGGGTGAGATTTCGGTCGCGGCGCAGGCCCTCCCGGTCGACATGCTCGCCCGGCTCCTCGGCAACGCACGGCGTCCGCTGGTGTTCGTCGGCGCTGTCGCTCCGCAAGTCGCCAGGAAACTCGCGGGCCCCGCGATCGAGATCGCCGCGACGCCCGAGTCCCCCGACATTGAAGACGTCGCCCGGCTCGGAGAAAGCGCCGAGGCGGGGCTCCCGCCGGCGCCGCTTTATGCGCGCGGCGCCGACGCGAAACCGCAGGCCGACAAAGCGCTGCCTTCGGCTATGAGTCCGTGGGGCCGACCGCCGTTCTCTCTTCGCAGCGCCACGGTGGCGGACTGCGACGACCTGTCCGACGTCCACGGCAGTGCGTTTCGTCGCGGGTGGAGCGGCGCGGAATTCGAGTCGCTCCTGTCGCAGCCGGGAACGCACGCCCTCATCGCGCATGACCGCAAACGACGCCCGGCCGGCTTCATCCTCTACCGGCTGGTCGCGGACGAGGCGGAGGTCCTGACAATCGCCGTCCGCCCGGATACGCGCCGCCGCGGCATCGGCCGGGCGCTTCTGGAAGACGCGCTCCGCCACGTCTACCGGGACGGGGCACGCGGCATCTACCTCGAAGTGGAGGATTCCAACCATGCGGCAATCACGCTCTACCGCGGCGTCGAATTTCGCGAAACCGCGCGCCGAGCGGGTTATTATGCGGAAGGCCGGGCGACGCCCGCGGGCGCGCTTGTCATGCTTCGGCAACTCCGTTAGGTCGCCATCGGGAGAGCCAAGTGACCGACCATCCGAACCGGGGCCTTGAGGCCGTCTGTGCCGAAATGGGCATGCGGATGACGGAGCAGCGCCGCGTCATTGCGCGCGTGCTCGAACAGTCCGACGATCATCCCGACGTCGAGGAGCTTTACAGCCGCGCCTCCAAGGTCGATCCCAACATCTCGATCTCGACCGTCTATCGCACGGTGAAGCTCTTCGAAGATGCCGGGATCATCGAGCGCCATGACTTCCGCCACGGCCGCTCGCGCTACGAGACGCTTCCGGAGGAGCACCACGACCACCTGATCGATCTCAGATCCGGCGACGTCGTCGAGTTCCGCGACGAAGAGATCGAAAAGATCCAGGAGCGGATCGCGGCCAAGCTCGGCTACAAGCTCGTCGACCACCGGCTCGAGCTCTACGTCGTGCCACTTGAGAAAGAGCGCTGAGCCGGCGTCGTGGTTTAGAAGCCCGCCATGTTGTCTATATCGCGCTCACGAGCGAACTTCGAAACCGGAACGACACTCGAAAATCAAGGTTGGCTAGCGTCCGTTCGATTCCGCAATTCGCCAGGAGGGCGATAGAGAGATGTTGCGAATTTCGGAATCGGGACGCTAGCGCTCGCCTGATGCTCGGGCAGATCCGCTTTTTCGGCACCGTCCTTCTCGCCGCGCTCGCGCTCGGCGTGCTCCTGCCGTTCCATGTGGCAGCGGTCGCGATCGGCGGGTCTTCGACCATGAAGGTCGCGCAGCTCTGGCAGCGTTTCGTCTGCCGCCTGATCGGCATCCGCGTCACCGTCACCGGCAAGCCAGTCGGCGAGCGTCCGCTGCTGCTCCTCTCCAACCACAATTCCTGGATCGACATCCCGGTGCTCGCGAGCGTCGCGCCCGTCTCCTTCATCGCCAAGCAGGAGGTCGCCGGCTGGCCGGTCGTCGGCTTTCTCGCGCGCACGCAGCGCACCGTCTTCGTCGACCGCGACAACCGCCGCGCCACGGGCGCGCAGGCGGACGCCGTCGCCGGCCGGCTTTCAAAGGGCGACATCATGGTGCTCTTCGCCGAGGGCACGTCGAGCGACGGCAACATGGTGCTGCCCTTCCGCTCCGCGCTCGTCGGCGCGGCGCAGCGCGCGATCGCGAATGGGGGCGCCGACGGCGGCGTCGCCACGGTGCAGCCCGTCGCGATCGCCTATCGCAGGATGCTCGGCCTGCCGCTCGGCCGGCAGCATCGGCCGCTCGTCGCGTGGTACGGCGGCACCGACCTCCTGCCGCATCTGAAGCGCGTGCTCTCCGAAGGCGGCATCGACGTCGAGGTGGTGTTCGGCCCGGCGCATCGGCTCGCCGCCGGGGATAACCGCAAAGTTGTCACGCAGGAGGCGGGCGAGCTCGTAAAAAGACTGGTGGCCGGGGTGAATGCCGGGTGCCGTCCGCAGGACCTTCTGGCGCAGAATGACGTTCTCCGGCCCTAGCCCCATATCGCCATTTCCGCTAAAGGATGAGCCTTGAGAGGCCGCCGTTGAAAGGCGCTAACCCATTGATCACCAAGGCTCGCCGCGTCTTCATCAAGACCTATGGCTGCCAGATGAACGTCTACGATTCGAGTCGTATGGCGGAGGTCCTAGCGGCCGAGGGATACAGCGCCGCGGAGACCCCGGAAGACGCCGACCTGATCCTCCTAAATACCTGCCATATCAGGGAAAAGGCCGCCGAGAAGGTGTATTCGGAGGTGGGCAAGCTGCGGCTCGTGAAAGAGGCCGCGCGGGCACATGGCCGAGCCGTCAAAATCGCCGTCGCGGGCTGCGTCGCGCAGGCGGAAGGCGAGGAAATTCTGAAGCGGGCGCAAGCGGTTGACGTGGTGGTCGGGCCGCAGAGCTACCACCTCCTGCCGCAGCTCCTCGCGCGCCAAGACCGCGCGGTCGAGACCGAATTCCCGGCTGATTCGAAGTTCGACCACCTGCCAGAGGCGGGAATCCGGAACATGCATCTTCAGCCGTTCCGACGGCAGCATCTTCCGCTGCAGAAGGCCGATCTTCCGGCGCCGGTCTCCGCGTTCCTGACCGTGCAGGAAGGCTGCGACAAGTTCTGCACCTTCTGCGTCGTCCCCTATACGCGCGGCGCGGAG
Organism: uncultured Alphaproteobacteria bacterium; assembly: GCA_963750115.1. Classification (GTDB taxonomy): domain Bacteria; phylum Pseudomonadota; class Alphaproteobacteria; order Rhizobiales; family Afifellaceae; genus DASWJZ01. The sequence goes on from CAVVPM010000012.1 coordinate 117,278, forward strand.
GCCTCGCGGCCGGTGGAGAAGATCGTCGCGGAGGCGACGGCGCTCGCCGAGCGCGGCGCGAAGGAGCTGATGCTCCTCGGGCAGAACGTGAACGCCTATCACGGCGAAGGACCGGACGGGCGGACCCGGTCGCTCGCCGCGCTGCTTGAACGCCTGGCGGACGTCCCCGGCATCGAGCGGCTCAGATATACGACGAGCCATCCGCGCGACATGAGCGACGACCTGATCGCCGCGCATCGCGACCTTGCGAAGCTGATGCCCTATCTGCATCTCCCGGTGCAGTCGGGCTCGACCCGCGTGCTCCAGGCGATGAACCGGCGGCACGACCGCGGCTTCTATCTTCGCCTCGTCGAAAAGCTTCGCCGCGCGCGACCCGACCTCGCGCTATCGGGTGATTTCATCGTCGGCTTTCCCGGCGAGACGGAAGAAGACTTCGAGGCGACGCTCGCGCTCGTCGAGGCGGTCGGCTACGCGAGCGCCTATTCGTTCAAATATTCGCCGCGCCCCGGAACGCCGGCGGCGGAGATGGCCCAAGTGCCGGAGGCGGTGAAGGCGGAGCGGCTCGCCCGCCTGCAGGCGCTTCTTGCGCGGCAGCAGACGGAATTCAACGCGCGCATGCGCGGGATCCGGACGACCGTGCTCTTCGAGAAGCGCGGAAAGCATTTGGGGCAGATCGTCGGCCGCTCGCCGTGGCTGCAGGCCGTGCAGGTCGACGCGCCGGCAGCGATGATCGGAACGGTCTCGCCGGTCACGATCGAGGCGATCGGCGCGAACAGCCTTTTCGGCGCGCTGCCGGACGGCGCGCGCGAAAGGGCCAGAGCTTGAGGGCCTTGAACCCCCGCATTCATGTCGTCATTGCCGGGCTTGACCCGGCAATCCATTCCGTAGCGCTATTCCACAGTGCGCGGTTACACGTATCTTCTCGCGTCAAAAAAGGGCGGCACGCTTTACTGCGGCGTCACGAGCGATCTGCCGCGCCGAATATGGGAGCATCGCGAGAAGCAGATCGCGGGCTTTACCAGCCGATACGGCGTCACGCGTCTCGTCTGGTACGAAGAGTTTCCCTGGATGATCGACGCGATAAAGCGCGAGAAGGCCATCAAGTCATGGCCGCGCAAATGGAAGATCGCGCTGATCGAAAAGGACAATCCCGACTGGCGGGACCTCTATTCGCACCTGCTGATGTTCTGAAGCGACGCGCGTTCCGGGCCGTCACGGAATGGGTGCCCGGATCAAGTCCGGGCATGACGACAGTGGAAGTGTTTGCGCCCCACATTCATGTCGTCATTGCCGGGCTTGACCGGGCAATTCCTTGCGTGACCGTGGTGACTTGCAGCAGCCGTTACGGAATGGATGCCCGGATCGAGTCCGGGCATGACGACAACTGGAGAAGCGCTGTCGCCGTCGTCCGCGACGAGGCGCGCGCCTGATGGCGGGGCGGAGCGGGACGAGCGCGCCGCGCGTCGAGACGCGCGCCGGCGGAAAGCGCGTCGAAATTCGCCGCGACGACCCGGCGAACCGCGAGGTCGATCTCGTCTTCGACAACAACCGCCTCGCCTCCGCGCTTTACGGCGAGTTCGACCAGAACCTCGCGCTGATCGAGCGGCGGCTTCACGTCGACGCGCGCGCGCGCGGCAACATGGTGACGCTCAACGGCCCGCCGCAGACGCTGGCGCTCGCGCGCCGCGTGCTTGAATCGCTCTACGACCGGCTGCTCGAAGGCCACGACATCGTGCAGGGGGACGTGGAAGGCGCGCTCCGCATGGCGGAGGCGGAGGAGGCGCAGCTGCCGCTGCCGACGCTTGCCGAATCGGGCCGCATGCAGCTCGCCCGCATCGCCACGCGGAAAAAATCGGTCGTCGCGCGGACGCCGATGCAGGACGCCTATATCCGCGCGATGGACCGGAGCGAGCTCGTCTTCGGCATCGGCCCGGCCGGAACCGGCAAGACTTTTCTCGCCGTCGCCTTCGCCGCGGCGATGCTGGAGCGCGGCGACGTGGAGCGCATCATCCTGTCGCGCCCCGCGGTCGAGGCGGGCGAGCGGCTCGGCTTCCTCCCCGGCGACCTGAAGGAGAAGGTCGATCCCTATCTCCGCCCGCTCTACGACGCGCTCTACGACATGATGCCGGCGGAGAAGGTGGAGCGCGGCTTCGCCTCCGGCATCATCGAGGTCGCGCCGCTCGCCTTCATGCGCGGCCGAACGCTGTCGCGGGCAGCCGTCATTCTGGACGAGGCGCAGAACGCCACGACCATGCAGATGAAGATGTTCTTGACGCGGCTCGGCGAGGATTTCAAAGATGATCGTCACCGGAGACCCGACGCAGAGCGACCTCGGCCACGGCGAGCTTTCCGGCCTCTACGAGGCGACGCGGATTCTGGACGGGATCGCCAGCGTCGCGATCGTGCGGTTTTCCGGGGCGGACGTGGTGCGGCATCCGCTGGTGCAGCGGATCGTGGATGCGTATGAGAGGGATGAGAAGGCGGAGAGCGAGGTTTAGGAGCACCGATCGACGAAATACTACCGCATCGCTAACCGGATTAGTTCTGTGGCTTCTTAACGTCGTTGCCGCGATCGGTCCTCTGCTCATACTTGAAACTATCAGCAAGGCGCTCGAGCACGGAGATTACCGCATCTACGCTGTAGCCGGCCAGCCAGCGCCAGCGATGACCGGGGCGCCGCAAACGCCACGGTTTCTGTCGAGGGACCGGGAACAAGGTTGAAATAGCCTATAATTAAGCCACACATTCCACCTAGAATAATCCTCAGGTAAAATCCAAGAACCGCGTGAAGATCATTCCATCTGTTTTCCTTGGATAATTCTTGAAGAGAGTAGATGAAGGCTCCGAACAGCCCAAATAGAATGGGAAGGACATAGGAGTTCTCCACGCCAGAGGCGGATGATATTCTCGCCCTCGCAAAGTATATACTCGATGGATCGGTGGGGGGGATCAACTGCCGGCTCATCAAGGTCATTCTTGGCAGTGCTTCTCATATTTTTAAGTTTTTTCTCATCGCACTCGTTAATATCTTTGTCATCCACAAACCATCTCGCCGGACGCAGGAAGCTCTTTTTATATAAATAATAGATGCACATATCACAGTAAAATAGTCCTTCGATTGGTCGTCGAATCTGAACCTGAGGCTAGGTGGAATTCCCTGTGATTGCGCGTCTTCCAGAGGGGAGCCGTTCGGTACATCTGCTCCCTTGTTTTCTTTATAGCTGTTTAACTTGACGCTGCTTTCTTCTTTCGTGTTGAATAGCTGAGTGTGAAGGCTAAAACCATCTTCGAATTCCTTAGTGACTGAAACTATAGTTGTAGTTTGCAGAGAATTTGCAATAAGGAACCATATAACAACTCCAAACAGTGCGACGAAAGAAGTGGATAGAGCTCTCGCGAGCATAACCCAAGCTTGCGACTGGTGAGTGTCGGGAGTTTCGAACGCCGCTTTTGTATCCGATTGCGACATCGTTGCGACTCTCTCAGCTGCGTCCTGGATTTATCGTGCCTGGCTGCCCAGGATCGCCTGTGTCACCCTGGGGGCCGTCATCACCGTTTGGACCTGTTTCTCCTGACCGGCCGCCGCCGCAGAAGGTGGAACCGGTTCCGCCTTGCCCGCCCGGTCCACCAGGTCCACCAGGCCCACCGGGTCCACCCAGGCCCCCCCTTGCCCGGGCTCACGTTGATAGTTAGTTCGGTGGTGCTCTTTGCGATCTCGCCGTAAAGAAAAACGTTTCCTCCATCTCCGCCATCGCCCCCCTTCATGCCTTCAGAACCATCCTTACCCCGCCCGCCGTCCTGCCCTCGACCCCCGCTATGTGCGCAATCAAACAAATGATCAGCAGCATTTTGGCCCGAGGCGCCGGGGATACCTTTTTCTCCAGGTTTTCCACTTCCTCCTTGCTGGCCGTCCTCGCCAACGAGCTCGATGTCCAAAAAGCTGTTTGGGGTGAGCGACCCGGTGAGTACTAGGCGCCCACCCTCCCTCCCCCGGGCTCCCTCCGTGCCAGCTCTCCGCCGGCGCTTTGGGTACGCCTCGATTCGAAGGAAACGATTTGCCCACCTTCGGAGGAGGATACTCGGCAGCACTGATCGCCACGTTAGCGCCGTTGGTGACGATCCTTGCGCCGTCAAGAAGCTCGAAAGCTTCTGCAGACGCAGCAAAGCAACGTTCGTAGGGTCCCTGCTGTCAATTGAAAGCACTGCTGCGTCTAACGTGAGACTTCGGAGCTCTTCGCCGGTGCCAAACGCGGCAGTCACATCCGAGAGGCTGATGCGTCCTCCCGTGCGCTTCCATTGGGAACGGGCCAACCTCTTCCAGCGCAACCTGAGCCCCTGGGGGAACCGGTTCAGACGCCGTGGAAATTGAGACCAGCATTAGAAGCCCTAGCAAGGCAACGATGCCTGCCGGCGGGTTGCGGGCGTTCCAATTCTCCCCTCCAAATCCTGATCTTCAGCACCACCCATGAGCCGTCGGGCTGCAACCACGAAAGGTAGTTATCGACGCATCCACCTGTCAATACTGCCCGCTTCGCAACGATAAATACAACGAGAGCGCGATCAGCTGGGCGGGCCCAGCACCGCGGTTCACGGCAACGGTCCGTGTCTCACGCCAGTAGGTCGGGGTCGCCGGTATTGTCGCGCGCTTCCTGGGATGCGGCAGTTCGAGGGAGTTCCGCGCGGCGGAATTTTGAGGCGGCCTGATAGTCGGGGTGATTGCCAAGACCTCGGGACGCGGTTTGGAAATTCTATGATAGCCAGCCGCACTCTCGAGGCGCGTTTCGCGCGCACGGCCGCCGATCGCGACGACTCGCCCTCATCCGTCGCCTTTGGCGACACTTTTTCCCAAGCCTGGGAGAAAGGCTGGCGTTGTGGCCTTCATCCTTCCCCTCTCCCCGGCCCTCTCCCGCCCCTTCGAGGCGCGCCTCCGGCGCGCACCTCAGGATGAGGGAGAGGGGGGCGCCGAGCGCTTCGCGGAAAACCCCGCGCGCGCCGCAGCAGAAAGTCACGCATGTCGATTCTTCCCCGCATCGCTCGTCGTGGCGATGAAGCGGGCGCTCGGCCCGCACGGCAAGGAGAACGACGATGACGACGAGCAACCCCTCCCCCATCCCCTCCCCACAAGCGGGAGGGGCGCTCATGGCAACATCCCCCGAGGCAACCTGGAAGGCGCTCGCCGCGCTCGTCGGCCGGCTGATCTTTGCAGGCGTCTTCATCCTTGCGGCGACGTTCAAGTTCGCCGGGATGGGCGCGACGGCGGGCTATATCGCCGCGGCGGGCTTCCCGCTTGCCGCTCTTCCTCGCATCGGTGCGCGGCGATCTTCGAGGTGCTCCTGATCCTCGGCTTCCTCTCCGGCGCGTTCTTCGCCGAGACCGCGCTCCTCGCAGCGCTCTACGTGCTCTTCCTCGGCTTCACGTTCCACGGGCCATCGCATTGGGCCAATGCCGACGGGACGCAGAACCAGGCGGAGTTCGGCTTCTTCGTCGACCACTTCACCTTCATCGCCGGGCTCCTCTTCGCCGCCGCCAACGGGCCGGGAAAGTGGGCGATGCGGCTCGGCGTGATCGGGCGGGTGGGCTAGCGAAATCCGCCCCCTCTTCCCGCCGGGGGGAGAGGGTGGCGCGCGGGGTGGCGCGGCGTGCTAACGAGGCGCGCATGGAGTGCCCGGAAATCGCAATCACGGTCGCAGCGGGGGATTGGCCGCCGCAAGCGGCGCTGACCACAATCGCGGAGCGCGCGGTTCGCGCGGCGTGCGCGGCGATGCGGGAACCCGGAGAGCAACTCCCCTTCCCCGCCGCGCGCGAGCTTTCCATCGTCTTCACCGACGACGCGGGGATCAGGCGGCTCAACAGGGAATGGCGCGGCAAGGATTCGGCCACCAACGTGCTTTCCTTTCCGCAGGCGTTTCCGCAGGCCGGGGGGCCGCAAGCCGGAGGCCCTGAGCCGGGTGGCATGATTCTTGGAGAAAACTCCGGTAGCGGGCTTCTTGGGGATGTCATCCTCGCGGCGGAGACTGTCAGGGGTGAGGCGGTGCTTGCGGGAAAGCCGCTTGAAGACCACATGGCTCACCTGATAGTGCATGGCTTCCTCCACCTTCTGGGCTACGACCACGAGGCGGACGACGAAGCGGAAAAAATGGAGCAATTGGAGCGGCTTGCGCTGAAAGGGATGGGCCTTCCCGACCCTTACGCAAGCGCCTAGAGGACGATGAGCGACGACCAGGGTCGAAGTCCCAATGGCCTGCCGGCGGATGCCGGAGGCCAGCAACCTGACATAGTAACGCGTCTCAGAACCGCCCTTTTGAGCGCACTCGGCATCAAGCCGAACGGGTCTGCCAGAGCCGAAATCGAGGACGCGATCGCCGCCGACGAAGCCGCCGGCGAGACGCTGACGGCCGACGAGCGGACGATGCTGCGCGCCATCCTGAAACTCGGCGACATGACCGTCGACGACGTGATGGTGCCGCGCGCCGACATCGAGGCGCTCGACATCGAAATCGACGCTCGCGGAGGCGATCGGGCGATTCCGCCAGTCCGCCCATTCGCGCATGCCGGTCTATCGCGAGACGCTCGACGATCCGGTCGGCATGGTGCACATCCGCGACCTGATGACGTGGATCGCCGACCGGGCGCTGTCGCGCGCCGGGAGGAGACGAAGACGCCGCGCTTCGATTTCGGCGCCGTCGACCTTTCCGGCACGCTGGAAATTCGAAGCTCGTGCGCCCGCTCCTCTTCGTGCCGCCGTCGATGCCGGCGCGCGCGCTCCTGAAGCGCATGCAGTCGAGCCGCACGCAGATGGCGCTCGTCATCGACGAATATGGCGGCACCGACGGGCTCGTCTCGATCGAGGACCTGGTCGAGATCATCGTCGGCGAGATCGAGGACGAGCACGATTTCGACGAGGAGCCGACGGTCACGAAGGTCGCCGACGGCGTCTTCGTCGCCGATGCGCGCGCCGAGCTCGACGACGTCGCCGCGGTGGTCGGGCCGGACTTCAAGGTCGGCGAGAAGGGCGACGACCTCGAGACGGTCGGCGGGCTCGTCTTCGCGGCGACCGGCCGCATCCCGCCAAAAGGCGAGGTGGTGGAGGCGGTGCCGGGCTACGATTTCGAGGTGCTCGACGCCGACCCGCGGCGCATCAAGAAGGTCAGGATCCGCGACCGCGCCAAGGCCGCGGCGCCGGTCAGGCCGAAGCGCGCGGCGGCGGTCTAGAAAAGCCCGCGACGCCCGACGACGGGCGCCGGCGCTACTGGCCTTCCTTGAAGCGCCTGATCCCGATCGCCTTCTGCTCCGAAGCCGTCAGCCAGCGGATGTCGCGCGGCGCGGTCATTTCCATCAGGTGAAGCGTCGAGGAGGGCACGCCAACCTGGCTCAGATAAGCCGCCATCAAAGCCGTCGCCTCCGGGTCGGCGCGCCCGTCGGCGAAGGAGGCGGAGTGGAGGCCGACCGAGGCGCCGGAGCCAAGATAGCGCGTGTGGCCGGAAAGAAAGACCACGGCGCAGGCGGAGGCGCAGGAATGGTGCGGGGCGACAAGCGTGTCGATCCCGAGCCGCCTGATCTCCTCGCCGATCAGGATCGCCTCGCCAAGCACGCCGCCCGGTCCGTCGATCACCACGATCTCCGGCGTCGCGCGCGCGATGGCGGCGTGGAACTCGTCGTAGGAGCCGGGCCCGATCACGCCGGTGACGAGGAGCGCGGTCTGCCCGCCTGAAGGCGGCGGCGGCAGGTCCTGTGCCGGCGCCACGGCCTGCGTCGTCGGCGCGGGTTGCGGCGTCGGCACGCTTTGTTGGTCGTGATATTGCTGGACCAGGCGGTAGAACTCTTCGCGCTGGGCATTGTTGTCCGCAAGGCCCGCCGAGCTCGCGGCGAGAAGATCGATCGCGGCGAGCGCCGCAACGAGCAATCGCAGGAAACCAGGGTTTGCCATAACGCCGGCTCACAGTTGAACCACCGGCGCCATTCTCATGCGCACGGCTACGGATGCAACAGCAAAGCGCATGCCATGCGCCCCAAGCGATAAAGAAGTCATAAAGGTGTGGCGCGCGAGACGCGAACCGCGTGCGCGCTCAGCGTTTCAACGCGCCGATTTGACGGCATCGTTACCGGGGCGCCAACGGACACTTGTCGCGCGGAGCCCCGCACGCACGGCGTTCAGGCGGAGGCGGATGTCGGTCACGCCTTGATTTTGGCCACCGCTCCCGTCAGCTACGGGACACGACTGCGAAATCGGCGGCAATCAATCGACGCGGGGCCCATGGATCGCCTGGCACATGCGGTCATCCTGTCCTGGGGCTGGCGCCGGCGCGGCATCGCCTTCGGCGCCGGCGCGGTATCGGCGCTCGCGATGGCGCCGTTCTTCGCCTTCCCACTCCTCTGGGTCACGTTCCCGGTCCTCGTCTGGCTGATCGACGGGGCCGTCGCGGAGACGAAACGCGGGAGGCTGCGGCGGCTGCGCCCGGCCTTTGCCGTCGGCTGGTGGTTCGGCTTCGGCTACTTTCTTGCCGGCCTCTGGTGGGTCGGCAACGCCTTCCTGGTGGAGCCCGGCAATATCTGGCTGCTGCCGGTCGCGGTGCTGCTCCTCCCCGCCGGGCTCGCGATCTTCTGGGGGTTCGGCGTCGCGCTCGCGCAGATTCTCTGGAGCGACGACTGGCGGCGCGTCTTCGCGCTCGCCGCCGGCCTTGGGATCGCCGAGTGGCTGCGCGGCACGCTCTTCGGCGGCTTCCCATGGAACGCCATCGGCTACGCGCTGACGGCCGGCGAAGTGCTCATGCAGTCGGCGGCTCTCTTCGGGGTCGCCGCGTTGAACGTCATCGCCGTCGTGATCTTCGCGGCGCCTGCGGCACTCGCCCCGGCGATCGGCGAGAAGCGGCGCCACGTCGCGCTGCCGTCGCTCGCCATCCTTTCGGTGGCGACGCTCGGCGCCTACGGCGTCATTCGCCTCTCGAACGCGCCCGAGGCCTTCGTGCCCGACGTCACCTTCCGCATCGTGCAGCCGGCGCTCGCCGAGCTGGAAAAATGGAACCCGGCGGACAAGGACAAGGTGCTCAGCGCCTATGTCGAGCTCAGCGCGCCGAAGGACGCGCCGCTGAAGCCCGGCACGGTTCTCGTCTGGCCTGAATCGGCGTTCCCGTTTCCGCTGACGCAGGACCCGGGCGCGCTTGCCGCGATCGCCGCGCTGCTGCCGGCAGGCACCGCCCTCGTCACCGGCGCCTATCGCGAGGATTACCCGCCGGACGGACCGCCGCAGTCCTATAATTCCATCTATGTGATCGGCGACGACGGAACGATCCTCAGCGCCTACGACAAGGTCCATCTGGTGCCGTTCGGCGAATACGTCCCGCTTGCGGATCTCCTTTCGCGCATCGGGATCCGGCAATTGACCCCGGCAGGGTTTACGCCGGGCCTCTTCCGGCGTGCGCTCAAGCTTCCCTCAGGCCCGAGCTTCCTGCCGCTCATCTGCTACGAGGCCATTTTCTCCGGCGACGTGCTCGGCGAAGGTCCGCGGCCCGATTTCATGCTCAATGTGACGAATGACGGCTGGTTCGGACGCACCATCGGACCCTATCAGCACTTCCATCAGGCGCGGGTCAGAAGCGTCGAGGAAGGTTTGCCACTTGTGCGCGCGGCCAACACGGGAATTTCGGCCGTCATCGACGCCTACGGCCAAATCATTTCGCAGACCCGACTGGGCGACGCGACGATGGTTGAAGCGCGTCTGCCGACGTCAATTACACCGCCCTTCTACGCTCAGTGGCGGCTATTGACCCTCTTTCTATCCCTGGCTGTCTGCATTTTGGTGTCTGCTACAAAGATTCTTTACGGTGCGTCCGCAGTATGATTGACTTGTTCATCATCAGCGATGCGCGGGCCGCGCTGGAGCGACCCGGTTCGTTGATTTTCTACCTTGTGTCGCAAGCACTTGGTACGAGGAGCGGGGGCTCCAACACACCGGTAACGGATTCGTGAGGGCGTTGTGATCGACGGTCCACTGAAGACGGGCAAGCGCCCAAATCCAACCGACATCTATGTCGGAAGCAGAATTCGCATGCGGCGGAAGATGCTCGGCCTGAGCCAGGAAAAGCTGGGGGAGCGCCTCGGCATCACCTTCCAGCAAATCCAGAAATACGAGAAGGGCACCAACCGGGTCGGCGCCAGCCGTCTGCAGGCCATGTCGGACGCGCTCGAGGTGCCGGTCGCCTACTTCTTTCCGGAGACGAGCCCGGGCGCGCAGTCCGGCATGAAAGAGGAGAGCGCCACCTTCATGATGGACTTCCTGTCCACGTCTGAGGGCCTCGATCTCAGCCGCGCCTTCACGCGCATCCGGAACCCGAAAGTGCGGCGCAAGGTGGTCGAGCTGGTGCGCGCGCTGGCCGAAGAGCATTCGGCCTGAGGCAATTCCCTGCCGGGCCCGCCCGCGAGCCCAGCAAACATCTTGACGGACGCGTAAGCGCGAGGGAACAGTCTCGCCCGGCCGCGGCTTGAGCGCTGCCGCTCCCCTCCGCAGCAACCGAACCCGTCAGGGGCCCCATGTCACACCGCAGTTTTCTCTTCACCAGCGAGTCGGTTTCCGAGGGCCATCCGGACAAGCTCTGCGACCGCATCTCCGACGCCGTCGTCGACGCGCACATCCGCGCGCTGCCGGAGGCGCGCGTCGCCTGCGAAACGCTCGCCACCACCAACCGCGTCGTCATCGCCGGCGAAGTGCGCGGGTCCGAAGGACGTCGACGCCGCCGTGGTGGAAAGCCTCGCCCGCGAAGCGATCCGCGACATCGGCTACGAGCAGAACGGCTTTCACTGGCAGAACGCCTCCGTCGAGGTGCTCCTGCACGAGCAGTCGGCCGACATCGCGCAGGGCGTCGACAGCCACGGCAACAAGGACGAAGGCGCCGGCGACCAGGGCATCATGTTCGGCTATGCCTGCACCGAGACGCCGGAGCTGATGCCGGCGCCGATCCTCTATGCCCACAAGATTCTGAGATTGATGGCGGAAGCGCGCCGCAGCGGCCGCGAGACGGCGCTCGGACCCGACGCGAAGTCGCAGGTGACCGTGCGCTACGAGGACGGCGCGCCGACCGGCGTCACCTCGATCGTCGTCTCCACGCAGCACGTCGATCCGAAGCTCGAATCGGAGGACGTGAAGGAGATCGTCGAGCCTTACGTCCGCGAGGCGCTTCCCGAGGGCTGGCTCAACGGCCATACCGCCTGGCACATCAATCCGACCGGAAAATTCGTCATCGGCGGGCCGGACGGCGATTGCGGCCTCACCGGGCGCAAAATCATCGTCGACACCTATGGCGGGGCCGCGCCGCATGGCGGCGGCGCCTTTTCCGGCAAGGACCCGACCAAGGTCGACCGCTCGGCCGCCTATGCCGCGCGCTATCTCGCCAAAAACGTCGTCGCCGGCGGCTTCGCCGACCGCTGCACGATCCAGCTCGCCTATGCGATCGGCGTGTCGAAGCCGCTGTCGATCTATGTCGATCTGCACGGGACGGGACGGGTCGAGGCAGGCGATCTTGAGAAGGCGCTCGGCGAGGCGATGGACCTTTCGCCGCGCGGCATCCGCGAGCGCCTGCAACTGAACCGGCCGATCTACAGCCGCACCGCGGCCTACGGCCATTTCGGGCGCACGCCGGACGCCGACGGGGGCTTCTCCTGGGAGAAGACCGATTTGATCGAGGCGATCGAAGCCGCGCTTTAGCCGGGTCGTGGAAATTGCCGACCTTTGCCAAACGTCGTCATGCCCGGACTTGATCCGGGCATCCATTCCGTAACGGTCGAAGCGATCTCAAGCGCAACGGAATGGATCGCCGGGTCGAGCCCGGCGATGACGACAAGCGCGGGGGCACCGTTGTCCGCGAAGCGGCCGACATGAGCGAGATGCGTCGCGGCGGCTCGTTCTTCGGACGGCGCAAGGGAAAGGCGCTTCGACCCGGCCAGCGGCAGGCGCTCGAGAGCGTGCTTCCGGCGCTTCGGATCGATCTCTCCGAGGCTGCGCCCGCGCATCTCTCCGCGCTCTTTCCCGCCCGCACCGAAGCCGTGCGCCTCGAAATCGGATTCGGCGGCGGCGAGCATCTCCTCCATGCGGCGCGCGAAAATCCCGGCATCGGCTTCATCGGCGTCGAGCCGTTCGAAAGCGGGCTTGCGAAGGCGGCGACCATCATCGCGCGCGAAGCGATCCGGAATATCCGCCTCTATGACGACGACGCGGTCGCGCTCCTCGACTGGCTGCCGGCGGACTCGCTTCAACGCGTCGATCTCCTCTTCCCCGATCCGTGGCCGAAGAAGCGGCATTTCAAGCGGCGCTTCGTGAACGCGGCGAACCTTGCGCGGATCGTGCGCGTGCTTCTGCCCGGCGGCAGCTTCCGCTTTGCGACCGACGTTGCGAGCTACGCGGAATGGACGCGCGAAAAGGTGGCGGACGAGCCCGGCCTTCAGCCGACCGGCGAAGCAGAGAGCGAGCCGTGGCCGGACTGGCCGGGCACGCGCTACGAGGCGAAGGCCGCAAAGGCGGGGCGCGCCGCGACCTATCTCACCTATCGAAAGGTCTCGTAGCCCACGCTATCGCGGCGAAAAGAGAAGCTCTTCCCTCGTGAGCGCGACGATCCGGCCGAAGCCGGCGACGAGATGGCCTCTGTCGATCGCGAAGCGGTAGAGCGCGAAGTCGGAGAAACCGGCGTAGCGCGCGGCGTCGGGATGGCGCTCGACATAGCGCGCGCGGCTCGCCGGATCGGCGTCCTTCCCGGCGCGGCCGGTCACAGTGAGCCGCATCGCCGTCATCGCCTCGGCGCCCGGCTCGCGGCTCGCGCACGAAGAGGAGGGACGCGCGCGAATCGCGCCGAAGATTCCCGCTGTGCCTCGCGAGCGCGGAGAGAAGAATCAGCGGCGCGCCGTCGGCGGCGGGCGCGGTCACGACGTAGGAGGCGAAAGGCCCGCCGTCGGGCTCCAAAGTCGCCAGGGAAGCGGGCCCTCCCCGGGCGAGAAGCGAGCGCGCAAGCGTTTGATTCGACGACGTTTCTTCGGGCATTCGGCGCCGGCAACGGGCTCCCTCGTAAAAAATGCGCGCCACATTCTGTTCGCACTCTGTTACAAGGGCGAGGGGCGCGGGCTGCCGGATCGGCGGTCCAGGTCAAAAGGAGCCGGCATGCCGACTATCGCGCTCGTCGACGACGACCGCAACATCCTCACCTCCGTTTCGATGACACTCGAATCGGAGGGCTACCGGGTGACCACCTATAACGACGGAAGCACGGCGCTCGACGGGCTCGCCACCAACCCGCCCGACCTCGCCATCCTCGACATCAAGATGCCGCGCATGGACGGCATGGAGCTGCTCAGGAAGCTGCGCCAGTCGACCGACCTTCCGGTCATTTTCCTCACCTCCAAGGACGACGAGATCGACGAGCTCTTCGGCCTCAAGATGGGGGCGGACGATTTCATCAAGAAGCCGTTCTCGCAGCGGCTCCTGGTGGAGCGCGTCAAGGCGGTGCTGCGCCGCGCGCAGCCGCGCGACGGCACCGCTGCACGCACCACCGAGCAGAGCCGCATCTTGGAACGCGGCGCGCTCACCATGGACCAGGAGCGCCACACCTGCACCTGGAACGGCCAGAACGTCACCCTGACGGTGACGGAATTCCTGATCCTCTTCGCGCTCGCGCAGCGGCCGGGCGTGGTGAAAAGTCGCAATGCGCTGATGGACGCCGCCTATGATGATCAGGTCTATGTCGACGACCGCACGATCGACAGCCACATCAAGCGGCTCAGGAAGAAGTTCAAGGCGGTCGACGACGAATTCAACATGATCGAGACCCTCTACGGGGTGGGCTACCGCTTTCGCGAAGGGTAAACTGGGGCATGGTCGCCGATACCAATCGGACCGAGCAGGCTGAACCAAGGCGGTCGCTCTTTCCGGAGCGGCTGAAGGCGTGGACGCGCATCCTGCGGCCGGTCAGGCTGTGGCTCGGGAGCCTCGGCCAGGCGGCGACCTCCAGCCTGACGCGGCGCATCGCCATCCTGAACCTCGTGGCGCTGATGGCGCTCGTCGGCGGCATCCTCTATTTGAACCAGTTCCGCGCCGGCCTGATCGACACGCGCGTGCAGAGCCTGCTCGTGCAGGGGCAGATCATCGCGGCGGCGATCGCGGCGGAAGCGACGGTGGAGACCAACGCGATCACCGTCGACCCGGACAAGCTCTTGGAACTGCAGGCGGGCCAGAGCGGCTCGCCCTACCGCACGAGCGAGACCTCGACCGACTTTCCGATCAATCCGGAGCGCGTCGCGCCGCTCCTCAGGCGACTGATCTCGCCGACGCGCACGCGGGCGCGCATCTACGACACCGACGGCTCGCTCATCCTCAATTCGCGCGGGCTCTACATGCGCGGCTTCATCCAGAGCGTCGACCTGCCGCCGCTCGGCCAGGAGAAGACCTTCCTCGACCGCTGGTGGGACGCGATCAAGCTTTGGTACCGGCGCGGCGAGCTCCCCGTCTACCAGGAGATCGGCTCGGCGAACGGGCGCGAATATACCGAGGTCGCCGCCTCGCTGAACGGCCAGGCCTCAAGCGTCGTCAGGGTCGGCGAGGACGGCGGGCTGATCGTCTCGGTCGCGGTCCCCGTGCAGCGCTACCGCGCCATCCTCGGCAGCCTGCTGCTCTCCACGGAATCGGGCGACATCGACGCCATCGTCGAGGCCGAGCGGATGGCGATCCTGCGCGTCTTCCTGGTCGCCGCCGGCGTCACCGTGCTGTTGTCCATCCTGCTCGCGAGCACCATCGCCGGCCCGGTCAGGCGGCTTGCCTCGGCGGCGGAGCGCGTCAGGCGCGGCATCAAGCAGCGGCAGGCGGAGATTCCGGATTTCGGCAACCGCAAGGACGAGATCGGCCACCTCGCGCGCGTGCTCTCCGAGATGACCAACGCGCTCTACAAACGCATGGAGGCGATCGAGAGCTTCGCCGCCGACGTGTCGCACGAACTGAAGAACCCGCTGACCTCGCTCAGAAGCGCGGTGGAAACGCTGCCGATCGCCAACGAGGAGCAGCGCGGGCGGCTGCTCTCCGTCATCAAGCATGACGTCAGGCGGCTCGACCGGCTGATCACCGACATCTCGGACGCCTCGCGGCTCGACGCGGAACTCGCGCGCGAGACGAGCGACCCCGTCGACATGGCAAGGCTCCTGGAGACGGTCGTGTCGATCGCGCGGGAGACGCGGCTCTCCAACAACAAGCGGCAGATCCAGCTGACGCTCGAGCCGCGCCGCTACGGCAAGGATGCCTTCTACGTGCTCGGCAACGACAGCCGCCTCGGTCAGGTCGTCAACAATCTGATCGACAACGCCTTGTCGTTCTCGCCGCCGGAGGGAACGGTGCGCGTCCACGCCTGGCGCGAGCCGACGCGGATCGTGGTGACGGTCGACGACGACGGCCCCGGCATCCGGGCGGAGAACGTGGAGAGCATTTTCGAGCGCTTCTACACCGACCGTCCCGGAGGGCGACGAGTTCGGCCAGAACTCCGGTCTCGGCCTCGCCATCACGCGGCAGATCGTGGAAGCGCATCGCGGCACGATCAAAGCGGAGAACCGCTCAGCCCCGGACGGGCATGTCGAGGGCGCGCGCTTCACGGTGATCCTGCCCGGGCCGGGCTGAGCGATGTCGGAGACGGTGCATGGAACCGCCGTGCTGGCGGGCGCCGCCGGAGTGCTTATCCGCGGCGCGTCGGGAAGCGGGAAATCGGCGCTCGCGCTGGCGCTGATCCGGCGCGGCGCGCGGCTCATCGGCGACGACCGGTTGACGCTCTCAAGCTGCCATGGGCGCATCATCGCCTCCGCGCCGCGGGCCGTCGCCGGGCTGATCGAGCTGCGCGGCCGCGGCCTCCTCAACGTCCCGCACGAGCCGAGCGCCGTCATCCGCCTCGTCGTCGACATCGTTAACGCGGAGAGCCTTGAACGGATGCCGGAGGCGCCCCAGCTAACGACCACGCTTCTCGGGATTGCGCTGCCCCGCCAGCCCGTTCCGGACGTAACGGAGCCGGCGCTGGTCCTCGTGGAAGCGGCGCTTTGCGCACTTTCGCCGCAGCCCGACAAGGGGCTTGCGAACGGTTTCAGTTTGGGGATGATGGCGGCCCTCTTCCCCTCCCCTACGGCGCCCTTATGATCGGTCTCGTGCTCGTCACACATGGAAAACTGGCGACGGAATTCCGTGCCGCGCTGGAACATGTGGTCGGCCATCAGGACGCCTGCGAGGCCGTGTCGATCGGGCCCGACGACGACATGGAGGAGCGACGCGGCGACATCGTCGCGGCGGTCGATCGCGTCAATGACGGTTCCGGCGTCATCCTGTTGACCGACATGTTCGGCGGCACGCCATCCAACCTCGCGATTTCGGTGATGGATCCCGGCCGCGTCGAAGTGGTGGCCGGCGTGAACTTGCCGATGCTGATCAAGCTTGCGAGCGTGCGCGGCGATTCCAACCTCGCCAAGGTCTGCTGTTGCGCGCAGGAGGCGGGGCGGAAATACATCAACGTCGCGAGCAAGCTTCTCTCCAACGGATGAACGAGCCCGGCTCCCCTCCCCTCGGCCGTCAAGTCACCATCGTGAACCGGCGCGGCCTGCACGCCCGCGCTTCGGCGCGGTTCGTCAAATGCGCCGAAGGCTTCGACTGCGAGGTCACCGTGATCAAGGACGGGCAGAGCGTCGGCGGCACCTCGATCATGGGATTGATGACGCTTGCCGCCGCGCCCGGCTCGACGATCGAGCTCACTGCGGAAGGGCGCGAGGCGCAAGCCGCGCTCGACGCGCTCGCCGCGCTGATCGAGGGCGGATTCGGAGAAGAGGATTAGGGCCCGGACCCATAAAGCTGGAGGCGTCCGGTATCTCGGCATTTGGCCTTGATCCGACTTTGGAGTTGGCTGCAGTTGCGTTGGCCAGGAATTCGAAATTGGGAGGGAAGGCGATGAGAAGGCGACACTTGCGGCTTCTGACAACGGCGACGTTCCTGAGCGTTGCCGTTATCTTCAATGCAAAGGGATATGCAGCAGACAGCGACGACGTGAAAGCCGCTGTAGATGGCAATCATGTGGCGATTGCTTCCCTAGACCTTGCCAAGATCGAGGCGGTTTGGGCTCACGACGACACGATTATCGACAAGGAGCCCAACGCCAATGCCATCACGATTGGCTGGGAAGGAGCAAAGAAGAATTTCGAGGGCCTCGTCGCTGCGTTTTCGGAGATCGCAATTACGCAAACCGAAGGGCCATATATCAACGTCCAAGGCGGCCTCGCCTGGTCGGCAGGTATCGTCAAAGCGGTCAGCACGTTGAAAAATGGTGACCATTTTACGGGAGATATCCTGGAAGCCGACGTTTTCAAGAAGCAGGATGGACGGTGGTTGCTGGTCTCGCACGTTACTTCCGTAATGCCGCAATAGACGCCAGGAGCGCGACGCCGACCGAATCCGCTATCAGCTTCTCGTGATCGACCCTCCTCCTCGCTCGTGGCCGGCTCGGGGGCATCGGTGTCGAGGCACACGCGCCCGACCACCGTCGTCAGCCATCCGCCCAAATTCTCGACGTCACTCGTCGCGGCGCGGGCAAGCCGCAGCCTGGCTTCCTGCACCGCGTCGTCGGCCTCGCTCGCCGCGCCGAGCATGGCGCGCGCTAACCGCGGCGCGGAACCGCGCCGTCATCTGGTCTCGGGCGGCTGTCGCATCGCCACGGTGAGCAGCACGAACACGGATACCAGAATGATCGCCGCCCCGGCCCATTGGCTCGGGCTCAGCCGCTCGCCGAGCGCAAAATAGGCGGTCGCGACGGCAAAGACCGGGATGAGGTTCAGGAAGCCGCCGGCGATGCTTGCCGGGAGCGAACGCAAGCCGATCAGATAGAACCAGAAGGCGGCAGCGTAGTACATCAGGCCGGAGACAGTCGCGCCGGTCCATTCCTGGAGCGACAGCGACGTGATCGGCTCGGCGCCGGCGCCGACAAGCTGAAGCGGCCACATCGCGGCAGCCCAAGCGAGCCCGGCCGTTTGCTGCAACGCGACGATGAAGAGGGGGTCGGCGTCGGCCGTGACGAGCTTGCGCGAGAAGACCGAATAAAGCGCGCAGCAGGCGACGCCCGCCAAGACAAGGGCGTCGCCGAGGCGCGCGCCGGCCGGCTCTCCCAAGCCGAGACCGCTCACCATGAGCACGCCGAATGCTGCCGTCGCGATGATGGCGACGACCGTCACGCTCAGCCTTTCGCCGATCAGAACCCACGCCATGGCGACGATCAGGGCCGGCTCGGCTGCCCACAGGAGGCTCGCGACGCTCGCCGACGTCAGGCTCAGGCCGACGACGCTCAACGTGTATGAGAGCCCGGGATTGAGGCAGCCGAGGAGCACGATCGGCAGCAACGCGCGCCGCGGCGCCGTCGGCGACCGGGCCGCGAACACGAGCGCCCAGAGCACGAGGACGCTCGGCGCAAGCTGCGCGATGAGGAAGGTGAGCGGGGCGACGGAGGCGAGGACGCTTTTTGCAATGACGGTGCCGAGGCCCCAGAAGGCGCTCGCTAGGACAAGCGCGGCGGCCGGCGGAACAGCGAAAGATCGATTCGACACGGCGAATCTCCGCAGTGAATGGCATGGCAGGACGATTGCGCGGCTCGCGCGCGGCAGGGCCGGTGGCCGCTGCAGGCGTCGCCGTCGCAATTGTCGTAACCAGGCTTGCGGAGAGGCCGATCAGACATGCGTCGAAGGTAGCGGGATTCGGAGGCGCGACACAATGGCGGGAAGCCGCCAGGGCTAAAAGGACTGACGAGACGCTCGGGCCGGCGTCTTCAGAGACCGGCGAACGGGTTGCAAATCTTGACCGACCCTATGACCTGCCCGTCATGCATATCTTCGGTGAGCAAGGTCTGTGCCCCCGAAAGAATGGCAGACGCCAGGATCATCCCATCAAAGATGCGCAGCCGATATCGCTGCGACAGCTCGACCGCGAGCACGAACGTCTCCATGCTGATCGCGGCGACGTCACAAAGACGCTCGAAAAGGTCGAGCGCGTCGACGAGCTCATCCCACGGGATCGCATATTTGCGCCGAGCCACGTCCACGAACTCTCCCAGCACCTGGACACTTATCGTGCCGCCGGCTCGCAGAAGCTCCTCGGCGCAGGCCGCTTTCGCTGCATCTTTGGAGAGCGCGTAGACGAGCACGTTGGTATCTAGAAACGCCTCATTCGCGGTCATAGATCTCGGACCGATCGAACTTGAAGTCGGCGGGAATCAGCCCGCGATGCTTCCTGAGCCGTGCGAGCAGCTCCCGGCGATCCGGCTTGCGCGCGATTTCAAACCGGCGCTCGCCGGCGACGTGAATCTCGATGTCATCGCCGGGCTCGAGCTTCAAAGCCTCGACGACGCTCTTGGGGAGCCGCACACCGAGACTGTTTCCCCATTTCGCCACCTGCATTGCACTCTCCGAGGATATACATTCAAGATATGTATATCCTCAGCGCGGGCTTGCAACAAGGCTGGGGCAACCCGGCGGCTCACCCGCCGATATTGTAAGCGGCGAGGGCGGCCATGTTGACGATGTCGGAATCGCGCGCCGAGATCGGCAGGATCTGCACCGAGCGGTCAAAGCCGACGAGGAGCGGCCCGAGCACGGTCGAGCCGCCGAGCTCCTGCAGCATCTTGGTGGAGATCGCCGCAGAATGCCGCGCCGGCATGACGAGCACGTTGGCGGGGCCGGAGAGACGGCAGAACGGATAGGCCGCCAAGACGGCCGGGTTCAATGCCACGTCGGCGCCCATCTCCCCGTCATATTCGAAATCGACGCCGCGCTCGTCGAGAATCCGCACCGCCGCCCTCACCTTCTCCGCCCGCTCGCCGGCGGGGTTGCCGAAGGTGGAATAAGCGAGCATCGCGACGCGCGGATCGAAGCCGAGGCGCCGGGCAACGCCGGCCGCCTCCTCGGCGATGTCGGCAATCTCCTCCGAATTCGGCATGTCGTGCACGGCGGTGTCGGCGATGAGCACGGTGCGGCCGCGGCAAAGCGCGATCGACACGCCGATCACGCAATGGCCGGGTTTCGGGTCGATGCAGCGCCTGATATCCGCCATCACGGTCGAATAGCTGCGCGTCGAGCCGGTCACGAGCCCGTCGGCGTCGCCGAGCGCCACCATGGCGGCGGCAAAGTGGTTGCGGTCGGTGTTTATGAGCCGCACGCAGTCGCGGAAGAGATAGCCCTGCCGCTGCAGCCGCCGATAGAGATAATCGGCATAGGCGTCGCGGCGGTTCGACAGCCGCGCGTTGATGATCTCGATGTTGCCCTTGAGCTCGATCCCGACCTCCTCGGCGCGCGCCGCGACGCGGTCCTCGCGCCCGACCAGGATCGCCTTGCCGAAGTGCTGGTTGGCGAAGCTGACGGCGGCGCGGATGACCGGCTCCTCCTCGCCCTCGGCGAAGACGATGCGCTGCGGGTTCTGGCGAACGCGCCCGGTGATGCGCTGCAGCGTCCCGGCGATCGGGTCGCGCCGCGCGGAAAGCTGCTCGCAATAGACCTCCATGTCGGCGATCGGCCGCCGCGCCACGCCGGATTGCATCGCCGCCTTGGCCACCGCCGGCGGAATGGAAGCGATAAGCCGCGGGTCGAAGGGCACGGGGATGATGTAGTGCGAGCCGAAACGCGGACGGTTGCCCTGGTAGGCGGCGGCCACCTCGTCGGGCACGTCCTCGCGGGCAAGCTCGGCGAGCGCTTCGGCGGCGGCAAGCTTCATCGTGTCGTTGATCGTCGTGGCGCGCACGTCGAGCGCGCCGCGGAAAATGTAGGGAAAGCCCAGAACGTTGTTCACCTGGTTCGGATAGTCGGAGCGGCCGGTGGCGACGATCGCGTCGCTCCGCACCTCCTCGACCTCCTCCGGCGTGATCTCCGGATCGGGATTGGCCATGGCGAAGATGATCGGCTGCTTCGCCATCGAGGCCACCATGTCGCGCGTATAGGCGCCCTTCACGGAGAGCCCGAAGGCGACGTCGGCGCCGCGCATCGCCTCCTCCAGCGTGCGCAGCCTCGGTCTCCACCGCGTGCGCCGACTTCCACTGGTTCATGCCTTCGGTGCGGCCTTTGTAGACGACGCCCTTGGTGTCGCAGATGATGACGTTGTCGTGCGGCATGCCGTAGGCCTTCGCCAGCTCCACGCAGGCGATCGCCGCCGCGCCGGCGCCGTTGCAGACGAGCTTCGTCGTCTTGATGTCGCGGCCGGTGAGCTGGAGCGCGTTGATCAGGCCCGCGAGCGAGATGATCGCCGTGCCGTGCTGGTCGTCGTGGAAGACCGGGATGTCCATCATCTCGCGCAGCCGGCTCTCGATCACGAAGCAGTCGGGCGCGCGGATATCCTCCAGATTGATGCCGCCGAAGGAGGGGCCGAGATAGCGCACGGCGGCGACGAACTCGTCGACGTCCTCGGTCCCGACTTCCAGGTCGATGGCGTCGATGTCGGCGAAGCGCTTGAAGAGCACGGCCTTGCCCTCCATGACCGGCTTCGCGGCGAGCGCGCCGAGATTGCCGAGCCCGAGAATGGCGGTGCCGTTGGTGATGACGGCGACGAGATTGCCGCGCGTCGTATAGTCGAAGGCGAGGTTCGGATCCGCCGCGATGCGCTTCACCGGAACGGCGACGCCGGGCGAATAGGCAAGCGACAGGTCGCGCTGCGTCGCCATCGGCTTGGTGGCGACGATCTCGATCTTGCCCGGCCGGCCTTGCGAGTGGAACTGCAGCGCCTCCTGGTCGGTCACCGAGATGATGCTCTTCCAGCCTTTGCGATCCGACATGCGGCAATTCCTCCCTCTCGCAGACCTTACTACAGGCCCTCGCGACCACGGCCGCAAGACATCGCAAGGCGACCACTGGCCGCCGAACCGCCGAGGCTCTATGTGATGAGGCATGCGCGCGGAAGTTCCTGCTATCGCCGTCGACGGCCTCGTCAAGACCTATCGCGACGTGACGGCGGTCGACGGGATCGATTTCAGCGTGCCGCGCGGCGCGATCGTCGGCCTGCTCGGCGGCAACGGCGCCGGCAAGACCACCACCATCGCCACGATCATGGGCCTGGTGCTGCCGAGCGCCGGCACGGCAAAGGTGCTCGGCGTCGACATGGCGCGTGACCGCCACCGGGTGCTGCACCGCATCAATTTCGAGAGCCCCTACGTGGAAATGCCGAAGCGGCTGACGGTCAGGCAGAACCTCAAGGTTTTCGGCGCGCTTTACGGCGTCGGCGACCTTGCCGCGCGCATCGACGAGCTTGCCGGCGAGCTCGACCTCAAGAATCTCCTCGACCGGCCGTCGGGCGAGCTCTCCTCCGGGCAGAAGACGCGCGTCGCGCTCGCCAAGTCGCTCATCAACCGTCCCGACGTGCTTCTCCTCGACGAGCCGACGGCCTCGCTCGACCCCGACACGGCGGACTGGGTGCGCTCGCGGCTCGAGCGCTATCGGCGCGAGCACAACGCCGCGATCCTGCTCGCCTCGCACAACATGCCGGAGGTGGAGCGGCTCTGCGACGACGTGCTGATGATGAAGGCGGGCAAGATCGTCGACCGCGGCGGCCCGGCCGACCTCATCGAGCGCTACGGGCGCGAGACGATGGAGGAGGTGTTCCTCGACGTCGCCCGCGACCGCCGGCGCGAAGAAAAGGGCCGCGAGGTGACCGAATGAGGGACGTTGCCTATCAGGCCGTGTCGCTTCGCCGCATCGGCGCGATGGTGCTCAGATACTGGTATCTCCTCCGGTATTCCTGGCCGCGCATCGTCGATTTGATCTACTGGCCGGCGGTGCAGATGCTGATGTGGGGCTTCCTGCAGCTCTATCTCGTCAACCGCACGGGCATGGCGGTGCGGACCGGCGGCGCCTTCATCGGCGCCGTGCTCCTCTGGGACATCCTCTTCCGCGGGCAGATCGGATTTTCGATGTCGTTCCTGGAGGAGATGTGGTCGCGCAACCTCGGCAATCTGATGATGACGCCGCTGCGGCCGTCGGAGCTGATCGCGGCGCAGATGGTGATGAGCGTCGTCCGCGTGCTGATCGGGCTGGTGCCGGTGACGATCCTCGCGATCATCTTCTTCGGCTTCAATTTCTGGGCGCTCGGCTTCGCCGTCCCGGCCTTCTTCGCGAACCTCATCCTGACGAGCTGGTCGATCGGGCTCGTCGCCTCGGGCATGGTCTTGAGAAAAGGGCTCGGCGCGGAGGGGCTCGCCTGGTCGATGACGTTCCTGCTCCTGCCGCTCTGCTGCGTCTATTATCCGGTCGCGACGCTGCCGCCCTGGTTGCAGGATATCGCGCTGGCGTTGCCGCCGACCCACGTCTTCGAGGGGCTCCGCGACGCTCGTGCTCGAGCACCGCTTCGACGCGAGCGCCATGCTGACGGCGCTCGCCCTCAATCTCCTCTATCTCGCTGCTGCAGTTACGGCTTTCGGCCTGCTGCTGCGCTCCGCACGGTGGAACGGCTCGCTGATGCAGACCGGCGAGTAAATCGGCGCAGACTGCCGTGCAACTGAACCGCCACAGTTAACGATTCCTTGCGGAATCATTGCAAACCTCTGAATTCAACGGTTGTCATCGCGTTTTCATGCATTAGATTTGCACTGCGGGATAATATCCTGCGGTGCACAATTTCAGATCGTAGGAGAGGCAGGGCACACTCCTTGTCGATATATCATCTTTACGAGATGAACCGCGCGGCGCTGGCGCCTTGGCGCGCTGTTGCCGACGCCACACGGCTTACCTTCCAAAACCCGCTGAACCCCCTCACCGACACGCCCTTCGGGCGCTCGATCGCCGCCGCGGCGGAGCTCTTCGAGCGCACCACGCGCCGCTACGGCAAGCCCGAATTCGGAGTGACGGAAACCGAGGTCGACGGCAAGAAAGTCGCCGTCAGCGACGAAATCGTCTGGCAGAAGCCGTTCTGCTCGCTCCTCCATTTCCGCCGCGAGCTGCCCGCCGGGCGGCCGGCCGACCCGAAACTCCTGATCGTCGCGCCGGTCTCGGGGCACTATGCGACGCTTCTGCGCGGCACCGTCGCGGCGATGCTTCCGGAGCACGAGGTCTTCATCACCGACTGGGCCGACGCGCGCATGGTCCCGGTGTCGGAGGGCACGTTCGATCTCGACGACTACATCGACTATCTGATCGAGATCTATCACCATCTCGGCCCGGCGACGCATGTCATGGCCGTCTGCCAGCCCTCCGTGCCGGTGCTCGCCGCGCGTGGCGCTGCTCTCGGAGGACGGCGACGCCGATTTGCCGCGCTCCATGACGCTGATGGGCGGCCCGATCGACACGCGGCTCGCGCCGACCGCCGTGAACCAGCTCGCCGAGGCGCGCGGTACCGAATGGTTCCGCCACAACACCATCATGTCGGTGCCGTTCCCGCATCCGGGCTTCATGCGCAAGGTCTATCCGGGCTTCCTGCAGCTCTCCGGCTTCATGAGCATGAACTTCGACCGCCACGTCACGGCGCATCAGGAGTTCTACCAGCACCTCGTCGACGGCGACGGCGACTCGGCGGAGAAGCATCGCGAGTTCTACGACGAATACCTGGCGGTGATGGACCTGACCGCGGAATTCTATCTGCAGACGGTCGACACGGTGTTCGTGAAGCACCTCCTGCCGAACGGCATGATGACGCATCGCGGCCGCCCGGTCCGCACCGAGGCGATCCGGCACACCGCGCTGTTCACGGTCGAAGGCGAGCGCGACGACATTTCCGGCGTCGGCCAGACCAAGGCCGCACACGCGCTGTGCACCAATCTCCCCTACGAGATGAAGCAGCACTACCTCGCCAAGGGCGTCGGCCATTACGGCGTCTTCAACGGCTCGCGCTACCGTTCGGAAATCCAGCCGCGCATCCGCGACTTCGTGCGCAAGCACAATACCGGCTCGAACGGCAGCCTGGAGCGCGCGTCGCGGCCGATCGCCAAGCGCTTTGCGGCGCTCGAGTCACGCCTTGCCGACGCCTTCGGGATCACCGCGCTTTCGGGCAAGAGCCTGCCGGACGTCACCAACGCCTTGGCGAACGAGCTGACGGAAATCGCCGGCGTCGGCCCGAAGATGGCATCGGAGCTGAACAAGGCCGGCATCTTCGAGGTCGAACAGCTCGCCGACATGGCCGACGACGCGATGCGCGCGCTCGACGACCGCATGAACGGCCGGCCGAGCCGGGAGGACTGGTTCGGCCAGGCGAAGAAGATCGTGAAGACCGACAACGGCGGGTGAGACGGCAGGACGGTCCGCTCTCCCTCTCTCCCATTGTCTTGTCGCAATTCCGGACGGAAAGCCGGTTCCCACTCTTGGGCCCGATGCTCTAACCCGGCGCGATAGAGACCGTCGACGTCCGTTCGAGCTTGCTCCAGCCGACGACGAGACCCCGAAGGGCGCCGAGCATCGACTGCAGCACGACGATATAGAGCAGTTGACGATATCCGAGCCGCTGCAAAGGCAGAAGCGCCACCAAACGCTTCGCTTCCCCCTTCTCCAGGAAGAATGCCAGCAGAGCGGAACCGCAATCGACGACGGAAAACGCCAGATAGTAGAGGGTCACCCGGATCAGTTCGTCAGGATTGAATTGCGTTCCGTGCTGCACGAAGTCGACGGCGCTTGCGAGCAGCTGCCAAATGAACAAGAGATCGACCAGGGGCGACAGCGCCGCCAGCAAGAAGTGGAAAAGCCACACCTGCGGCAGCGCGATCAGGCCGAGCGCGCCGTAGCGAGGGTTGAAATGCGATGTCGCGATGCTTCCACAGGCACTGCAGCGTGCCGAATGCCCAGCGGAAACGCTGCTTGCCAGCCCGGCAGCGGTGACGGGCGCTTCCGTCCAGGCCACCGCCTCGGCTGTCGAAAAGCACGCGGTAGCCCGGCCTGCTGCACCGCGATGGTCAGATCCTGGTCCTCGGCCGAGGTGTCGGCGGGAAGCCGCCCAGCCTTGTCCAGGCTTCGCGGCGCCACGCGCCGACCGCGCCGGGCACGACGGTGAGGCGCCGAGCGCGGCAAGCGCGCGTCGTTCAAGATTCTGCGCGGTGATATATTCGAGCGCCTGCCAGCGCGTCATGAGATTGATCCGCGATTGCCGACCTTGGCGTTGCCGGCGACCGCGCCGACCGTGGGATCGGCGAACCAGCGGCACGAGCCGTTCGATACGTGTGGGGCTCGAACTGGGTGTCGGCGTCGAGTGGCGACGATCAACTCGCCACGCGCCATGCCCAGCCCGATGGTTGAGCGGCCTGGACTTGCCGCCGTTCGCCGAATGCTCAGCAGCGTTGACACGCGGCTCCGGCAAAGTGCTCGGCGACGACGCCGCCGTCCGGTCGGTCGAGCCGTCGTCGATGACGATGAATCTCGAGATCGCCGGATACAGGCTCGCCAGCATGCGCTTCACGGATCGAACGGCGATCACCCTCTCTTCGTTCCAGGCCGGGATCAGCACCGAGCACGAATGGCTGCCGTGGGCGGGCGCCGGTCGGCGGCGGCGGCGTCCTGCGCCAGGTTGACGCCGCGCCAGGACGCACAGGAACAGCAGGCGCGCAACAGCCGAGCCAGATCGCCGCCAAGGAACAGCGTGGCTCAGGCCCTTGCCCACGCTCCGAAGCGCCAAGAACATCGGCGCGGTCGACCAGCGAGGCAAGCGAGCCGCGGCGGTGATCGGCGGCATGGCCTGGTCGCGGGTGAGCCCGGCGAGGTCGGAAACCGTCACGAACTCGATAACCCTTGGCGCGCAGCGCGTCGATCAGCTCGGGAAGCGCCTGCGACGTGTCTGGTGCGGTCGCCGCCGCCGTCGTGCAGCAGGACGATCTGTCCGCGCGTATCGGGATCGGTGGCGGTCACGCCAGCCAAACGCGTCGATGACGATGACCGGCCGGCGGCCGCTTCCAGTCGTCCGGATCGACCTTCAGTCCGACGGTGAGATATCCCATCGACTGCGCCAGCTCGATAGGGGCCACGTTCGGCCCGGCGGTGCGTCGGGTCGCGTCGCCCAGATAGGGCGGCCGGAACAGGCGCATCGAGCGGCCGGTGAGCGCTTCGAAGAGCCGTTGCGTGGCATTGATCTCGAGGCGCGACGATCGCCGGCGGCATGTCGCCGACATTCGGGATGCGTGAAGGTGTGGTTGCCGACCTCGTGTCCGTCTTCGACCTCGCGGCGCACCAGGTCCGGATATGTCTGCGGCGTTGTCGCCCGATGATGAAGAATGTGGCGGCGGCGCATGCTTCTGCCTCAGCATGTCCAGGATCTGCGGTGTCCACACCGGGTCCGGGACCGTCGTCGAAGGTCAGCGCGACTTTTGCGGGGCGGCGCCGAAGGTCTTGACCACGTAGGGCGTCGGTAGCGACATGTAGTCTTCTTCGTCGATATCCGTCGTGTCCGGCGTCGACCTCGAGTTTGCGCGAGCCGTCGGCTGGGGCGCGCGGCGACCTTGAGGATCTCGCCATTGCCCTCGAGGTCGATATCGTAGCCCGCGGGGATCGTGTCGAGCGTTGCCGGGGCAGTCGCCCCGTAGGGACGGCCCATCACCGACCAGAGCGAGGGGTCCTCGGACCCCAGGCGCCATATGGCGTAGCCGGCCGGCTGGTAGACGTCGGCGGCATGGATCTCGTTGTAGGCGGTGACGGCGTCGAGAAACCAGACATTGTGCGTCTGGCCATTGTCTTCGACATAGGAGAAATGCGGGTTGTTGCTGTCGGGATCGAAGTCGACGGCGGCCTCCGAATCTGACGGCCGCCTGCATCGCGTCCTGAAGGTGAGGTCATACGCCGGTCTCGCCCTTTCACCCAATCATATCCATAAGCGCCGATGGCGACGATGGTGTGCGTCCGGGTCGAGCTGCGCCATGCGTTGGTCGAGCTTCTTCTCGAACCAGTCTTCGCTGGCGATCTGCCCGGGCTCCCCTGCGCCCAGTGCTCGTCATAGGCCATCAGGACGAGATAGTCGGCGAGCTCGCATAGGTGCCGTAATCCCAGTTGTCGTCGTCGAAGGGAACGGCGAGCGACGAGCTTCCAGCCGCGCGGCTCGAAGGCCGCCGCCAGTCTCGGAGAGAAATCTCTGCAGGTCGTTCTGCGCGGTCGGCGGGCACCTCCTCGAAGTCGACCGTCAGCCCCTGGAAATGGTTGCTCTGGAGAGGGCGCCACGATTTCCTGGACGCGCTCTGCCCGCTTCTGCGGATCGGCCAGAAGCCGCGCCAGGCCGGCTCCCTCCCAGTTGCCGTCGACGGCATTCTGGATGAGCGGCAGGACCGAGGTCGCGGGCTTCTCGTTCCGAAATCAGGGAAACGGCGTGCGGGTCGACTTCGATACCAACGCCATGTCCGGCCCGCGCAGGCTGAGCCACGCCGGAACGACCCAGTCGAGATGCGGCAATGTCGTCCTCAGGGCCGGAAAGCTGTTGTCGTCCCAGTTGACGTAGAAGCCGATCGTGAGAGGTGCGCCTCTTGCGCCGTTCGGCACGGATGCGCGGGGAGCGCCCGGCGGCGCGCCGGCGCCGTCGGGCTGCGCCGTGCTCGCGGCCTTGTGCGCGGCGACCGCCATCGGCCGAGCGCCGGCGACGGCCGAAAGAAGGTGTCGCGGAGACAAAATATTCGCGAACACCCGATCGCGGTTCGGATGCGCGATGAGAAGCGTCAAGCAGAACGCCGCCGCGACGATCACGCCGGCTGCGGCCGCCGCCTTGGCAATGGCCGAGAACCATCGCGCCCGCCGACCTGTCGGGTCATAGAAGACCGGATAGTGCAAAGATTTAGCTCCTCTCAGGCGATCGCAACGCAATTCGGAGCCCTTCCGGATGACTGATATTCCGCCGGCGCCGCCAGCGA
This sequence comes from uncultured Alphaproteobacteria bacterium, assembly GCA_963750115.1. Lineage (GTDB taxonomy): Bacteria > Pseudomonadota > Alphaproteobacteria > Rhizobiales > Afifellaceae > DASWJZ01. The sequence continues at coordinate 146,089 of CAVVPM010000012.1, forward strand.
ACCGTGGCACCGTGTCGCTTGCCGGCAATGCACAAGGCGGTCGCTTCGCCCGCCGGCGGCAACGGCGGCGGATGACTTCAAAAGCGCTGTCGCGCCGCCTGTCCGATTTTGCTTGAAGCGGGTTTTGGCGCTTCCCATTTCCCATCCGTCGTCAGACTGAAAGGGAGTCCCATGGCCCACACTGCTAGTGCGACCCGTTCCAGCCCGCGCGGCCGCTGGTCGGCGCTCAACATCGTCCTGATGGTCATCGGCTTCGCGCTATTCTGGCCGCTCGGCCTTGCGATGCTCGCGTGGATCATCTGGGGCGAGGAGATCGCCGCCAAGGCGGAGGATATGAAGGCCCAGTTCCGCGGCTTCTCCGGACGGGCGCGCGGCTTCGCCGGCGACAGTTTTCGCGCCGGCGGGCGCACGGGGAACGCCGCGTTCGACGAATACCGCACGCAGGAGCTCCGCCGCCTCGACGAGGAGCGGCGCAAGCTGGAGAAGATGCGCGGCGAGTTCGAAAGCTTCCTCGCCGAGCTCCGCCGCGTGAAGGACCAGGAGGAATTCGACCGTTTCATGCGCGCCTTCCGCAACCGGACCGACAGCGGCAGCGCAACTTCCGCCTGACTTGCCGAGGGCTAGACGAAGAAAAACAACGGGGCCGCGCGGCCCCGTTTCTTTTTGCTTCCGAATCGAGTGAAGTCTTGGCAAGAATTAACTATGACCACCGCCCTGAAGCGCGCGCCGGAAAAGCTCCTGATTGCCGCAGCAGGGCGACGCATCCCCGTCGCGATCCGGCGGAATGCCCGGGCGCGGCGGCTTATTCTCAGGGTCGACGAGGCGCTCGGCCTGCCGGTCCTCACCCTTCCCTCGCGCACCAGCCTTTCGGAGGGCGCGCGGTTCCTGCGCGAGCACATTGCCTGGCTTGAGGCGCGGCTCCGGCAGCTTTCGCCGCCCTCGCCCTTCGCGCACGGCGCCACCTTCCCGCTCCGCGGCCTGCCCTGCCGCATCCGCGCCATCGAGGGCCGCGGCGTCGTCAAGCTCGAACGGCGCGGCGAGGGCTATGTGGTCTTCGTTCCGGGCGAGCCGGAATTTCTGGCGCGCCGCGTCACCGATTGGCTGAAGCGCGAGGCGCGGCGCGACCTTCAGGCGGCGGTCGCCCGGCACGAGAGGGCGCTCGGGCGGAAGTCCAAGCGCGTCCGCATCGCCGATCCGAAGAGCCGCTGGGGCTCCTGCTCCTCAAGCCGCGTCCTGACCTTCTCCTGGCGGCTGGTGCTCGCGCCGCCGCGCGTCCTCGACTATCTCGCCGCGCACGAGGTCGCGCATCTTCGGGAAATGAACCACGGGCCCAAGTTCTGGGCGCTGGTCGATCGCCTCGACCCCGACCACGAGGTGGCGCGCGCCTGGCTGAACAAGACCGGGATCAGGCTCTCCGCGGTCGGCCGGGCGCTCTGACGGCGCACCCCGGATCAAGCCCGGGTCGTGCTCTAACCCCCGAAGAGACGCGCGAAGAAGCCACGGCGTTTCGTCGGCTGCGGCGGCTCGGCAGGCGGAGTGGCGTTATTTCCGCCGAACGGCCAGTTGCCGGCGCCCTGGCCGTTCACGGTCTGCTGGTCCTGCGCGGTCACGCCCAATCCCGGAGGCGTCCCGCCGGGCGGCTGCCCCATCAGAAAGCCGATCAGGTCAGCTCCCGGCAGCTGCTGCACCGGCACGCCCTGATGCGCCTTGGTCATGAATTTTTCCCAGATCTCGGCCGGCAGCTTGCCGCCGAACACGCGGTTCGTCGGCTTGTCGGAATCGTTGCCGACCCAGACGCCGGCGGTCAGGTTCGCCGTGTAGCCGATGAACCAGGCGTCGCGGAAATTCTGGCTGGTGCCGGTCTTGCCGGCGGCCGGCCAGCCGGAAAGCGCCGCCCGCGTGCCGGTCCCCATCTCGACCGTCGCTTCCAGCATGTAGTTCATCATGGCGACGCTCTCGACGCTGATCACGCGGGTCGCGGTAATCCCGGTGCGGTCGTAGAGCACGTCGCCTTCCGGCGAGCGCACGCGCTTGATGACGAAGGGCGGCACCGCGTAGCCACCGTTCGAGAACGGCGCATAGGCGCCGGTCAGCTCCAACAGCGTGACCTCCGACGTGCCGAGCGCGATGGAGGGAACGGCGAGGAGCGGAGAATTGATGCCGAGGCGCTTCGCCGTCTGCACCACGGCCTGCGGCGTCACCTGATCGGCAAGCTGCGCGGCGACCGTGTTGATCGAATGGGAGAGCGCGTAAAGCAGCGTGACCGGCCCGCGGAATTCACCGTCGTCGTTCTGCGGCGACCATTTGCCGAAGGTGACCGGCTGGTCGATCATGACGGTGTCCGGCCGGTAGCCGAGCTTCTCGAGCGCCGTCAGGTAGACGAAGGGCTTGAAGGCGGAGCCCGGCTGGCGGTGTGCGTCGATGGCGCGGTCGAACTGGCTATCGGCGTAGGAGCGCCCACCGACCAGTGCGCGCACCGCGCCGGTGCCGTCGAGCACCACCATCGCGCCTTGGCCGACGTCGTATTTGGTCCCTTCCGCGTCGAGCGTATCGGTCACCGCATGCTCGGCCGCGTCCTGGAGATCGAGGTCGACCGTCGTCTCCACGACGACGTCGCGCTCGACGTTGCCGACATAGGCGGGAAGCATGTCCATCACCCAGTCGGCGATGTAGTTGCCGCTCTTGTCGTTGTGCTCGGTGGCGGCCGCCGCGGGATGATCGCGCGCGTCCTTCGCCTGCTGGGCGGTGATGTAGCCCTCGGAAGCCATGTCGGCGAGAACGATGGCGGCGCGCTGTTGGGCGGCTTTCGGATGCTTGTCGGGCGCGTAGCGGCTCGGCGCGGGCAGCACGCCGGCGATCAGCGCGGCCTGCCCGACGGTCAGGTCGCGGGCGTCAACGTTGAAGTAGCGATGGGCGGCGGCCTCGATGCCGTAGGCGCCGGAGCCGAAATAGACCCGGTTCAGGTACATCTCCAGGATGCGGTCCTTGGAGTATTTCCGCTCCAGCCAAAGCGCCAGGATCACCTCCTGCACCTTGCGCTTCAACGAGCGCTCCGGCGTCAGGAACATGTTCTTGGCGAGCTGCTGGGTGATCGTCGAGCCGCCCTCCACGACGCCGCCGGCGAAGACGTTCTTCGTCACCGCGCGCAGGAGCCCGACCGGGTCGACGCCGTAATGGGAGCGGAAGCGGCGATCCTCCACCGCGATCACCGCGTTCGGCACATAGGGCGGAAGCTCGGAAAGCTTGACCGCCTCGCCGCCGGTGTCGCCGCGATTGGCGATGACGCGCCCGTCGTTGGCGACAATCTGGATGTTCGGCGGACGATCCGGCACCCGCCACTCAGAGCTGCTCGGAAGCTCGGAGGCGAAATAGCCGACGACGCCGACAACGGCGATCACCACCCAGACGCCGAGCATGAAAATGCCGCCGAGGATGCGCCGGAACACCGAGCGCCGGCGGCGCGGGCGCGCTGCGCCCTTTGTCTTCCTGCGCCCGCCGCGGCCCTTGGTGGGTTTCCGCCCGCCCGTCACGCGCTCGTCCGCCGCAATCGCGACCGAAGATGGCTCGCCTGAAAATTTCGGCTCGATCTTTCGCGGATTCCTGCGGCCTGCCATTCTCTATCCAGCTCTGCCCCGAAGCGCCGTTTCGGCGCTAAATTGGGCGATTTGAGGGGCGCTGCGGTCATCGCTCAAGCGTTTACCTTCTCTTTAGGATTGACGCGACAGGCACAGGCAAAATGCCCACAACGGCGGGAAGCGGCAGATTCGAGGAGCCCCGCCATGTCCGAACGGGTCGACTGGGTCGACATCGCCAAGGGCGTCTGCATCATCATGGTGGTGACGATGCACTCGACGCTCGGCGTCGAGAAGGCCGCCGGCGCGTCAGGCTGGATGGGCCTTGCGGTCGAATTCGCCCGTCCGTGGCGCATGCCGGACTTCTTCATGATCTCGGGGCTTTTCCTGTCGCGGCGGATCGACGCGCCGTGGCGGGTCTATCTCGACAAGAAGGTGCTCCACTTCTTCTATTTCTACGTGCTCTGGCTGACCATCCAGTTCGCCCTGAAGGCGCCGGGCATCGCGGCCGAGGCCGGCTGGGACGGCGCGCTGCGTCAATACCTCTTCGCCTATATCGACCCGTGGGGCACGCTCTGGTTCATCTACCACCTGGCGGTCTTCCTGCTCGTCACGCGGCTCCTGAAGGACGTGCCGTGGATCATCGTCTGGCTCGGCGCGGCGGCGCTTGAGATCGCGCATATCAACACCGGCTCGGTGCTGATCGACGAGTTCGCGGCGCGCTTCGTCTATTTCTATACCGGCTACGTCTTCGCGACGCAGATCTTCCGTCTCGCAAGCGAAGTCTCGGCCGAGCGCGGAACGGCGCTGACGGCGCTGCTCCTGTGGGGCACGCTGCACGGCCTCATCGTCTTCAACGGCTACGGCGACCTGCCCTTCGTCAGCCTGGCGCTCGGGCTCGCCGGCGCGCTCGCGGTCATCACCACCGCCACGCTTCTGACGCAGACCTTCGCGTCGCCGGCGCTCCGCTGGCTCGGCGAACATTCGATCGTCATCTACCTCTCGTTCTTCCTGCCGATGGCGCTCGCCCGCACCGTGCTCCTCAAGGTCGGCGTCATCACCGACATCGGCACGATCTCCATCCTCGTCTCGATCATCGGGGTCGCCGGACCGGTGCTCTTCTACGCCCTCGTGCAATGGAGCGGGATCGGCAAGTTCCTGTTCGAGCGGCCGCAATGGGCACGGATCGACAAGCCCTATCGCGGCGCGCGCGAAGCGCTCGTCCCGGCCGAATAGCCTTTTCGGGCTTTACGAGACGGTTGCGTTGCCCGGCGGCGGCGAAACCGTTTTCGCGCTTCCCCGACATCACAGCGAAACGGCAATCCGACACCTTCCCCGGTGCTGCGATGCGATATGCGCAGCGTCAGGGGGTGCAACATGACCAGAAGAGGGCGCTTGCTTTCGCTCTTTGCCAGTGCGGCGATCGCGATGGCGATGGCATTTCAGGCCAACGCCGCGGCGCTGCAGCCGAGCGGCCACGCCGTCAGGGTCGATCCGGCCGTCAACGCCACCGGCCCCGGCGGCGAGCGCCTGATGGTGCTTGAAGGCGCCGTCTTCATGGGCGACGAGATCGTGGCGAGCCCGAACGGGCTGGCGCAGATCAAGTTCATCGACAACACGCGGATCGTGATCGGGCCGAACTCGCGGCTCACGATCGACAGCTTCGTCTTCAATCCCGACAACACGGCGAAGAAGGTCACGATCACGGCGCTCAAGGGCACCTTCCGCTTCATCAGCGGCAACAGCCCCGACGGCGCCTATACGATCCGGACGCCGACCATGACGGTCGGGATCAGGGGATAGAACACCGAGATCAGAGAACCGAGCGCCTGCGAACAGCTATTGGACCGCGGGCGTCAAATCCGTCTTCGAAAAGTCGTCTCCTTTGAAAAGGAGTGGCTCGCCCATCGTTGTCGCGAGGGCGTAAGCGAAACAATCGCCAAAGTTGAGCCCGGCCGGATGACGTCCCTTTCCGAAACGGCGAAACGCGGCAAAGGCGCCCGCGGCAAGCTCGATTGGAACTGGTCACTACCCGCAGATTCGCAACTTCCATTGCCTCTTGAAGGAGCGCGACGCCGGGATCGCCCATCCTGGCGAGCACGACCATATGCGCTTCCATCCAGCTGACGGCAGAAATAAGCGGCGCCCGTGGCAACTCGGCCAACCGCTCAAGGAACACGTCGCGCTCAGGCTCGTTGCGGACGATTGCCACGAGCGCTGACGTATCAACGACCATCAGGTCGGAAGCCGTTTTCGTCGTAGCCGATGACCTCATCCGGTTCCCGGCTATCAAGGATCGGCAGAGCATCTAAGCGTCGAACAATCGCTTGCAGCTTGGCGAGTCGCGCCGCGACGCTCGCCGCATCGCTCTGTTGCTCGCGTGCTTCGTCGCTAATAAGGCGCGCGCGAAGCGGGGAGACGTCGACCTTCTTCGGAGCCACAGGGTCGATGTTCTTCGGGCCCGGGCGGTATGCTTTGCCAGTATCCATGTTTACCCGCAGCGGCTCGATGGCGATTACGTTTCAAGACAGCTATTCTCGCCGGGCGCGAGATGCAAGGGATCGGCCCCGACGTCGTGGCCAAATGGCTTGAATAACCCGGCGCGGCGGGCGAAATGTCCGCCATGCCCAAAGCCCCCAGCGCGCCGGTCGTCGAAGCCGCCGATCAAGGCCGGCGACCATCTGATCCTCGTCGACGGCTCCGCCTTCATCTTTCGCGCCTTCCATGCGCTGCCGCCGTTGACGCGGAAGTCGGACGGGCTGCCGGTCGGCGCCGTCGCCGGCTTCTGCAACATGATCTGGAAGCTCCTGCAGGAGGGGCCGACAGCGGAGAAGGGCGATGAGCCGACGCATTTCGCCGTCGTCTTCGACTATTCCGCCAAAACCTTCCGCAACGAGATCTTCAAGGACTACAAGGCGCACCGGCCGGAGCCGCCCTCAGACCTGATCCCGCAATTCGGGCTGATCCGCGAGGCGACGCGCGCGTTCAACCTCGCCTGCGTCGAGCAGAAGGGCTGGGAGGCGGACGACATCATCGCGACCTACGCGAAGCAGGCGGAGAAGGCCGGCGCGAGCGTCACCATCGTCTCCTCGGACAAGGATCTGATGCAGCTCGTTCGCGCCGGCGTCACCATGGTCGACACGATGAAGAACGTCGTCATCGACCGCGAGGCGGTGAAGGAGAAATTCGGCGTCTATCCGGAAAAGATGATCGAGCTGCAGGCGCTCGTCGGCGATTCGACCGACAACGTGCCGGGCGTTCCGGGGATCGGGCCGAAGACGGCGGCGCAGCTTCTCGACGAATACGGCGACCTCGAATCGCTTCTCGCGCGCGCCGAAGAGATCAAGCAGCAGAAGCGGCGCGAGAATCTCGTCGCGTTCGCCGAGCCAGGCGCGGGTCTCGCGGCAGCTGGTCGACGCTTTCCTGCGAGGTGCCGCTCGACGTGCCGCTCAACGATCTCGCGGTCGAGGCGGTCGACGGGGCGAAGGCGGTCGGCATTCTGCAAGGCGATGGAGTTCACCGCATTGACGAAGCGCGTCGCCGACAAGACCGGCGTCGACGCGGCGGAGATCGCGCCTGCGAAGCTCAGGATCGAGGGCTGGCCGCCGGGCAGCGGCGCGGCCGGCGCACGGGCCCGGACATGAGGCTTCGGAGGCTCCTTCAAGGCGGGCCGCGCCGCGGCCGGCACCTCAGGATGAGGGCGGGCTGTTTTCGACGGCGCCGGTGTCGGCGAACGACGCGGCCGGTCGGCGCGGCACCGGTCAGCACGCTCGGCACGCCGCGAGACGCTGGTCGAGCGCGCAAGAAGAAGGCGGCCGGCGCGCCGAAGATCGACATCGCGAAATACGCGGCGGTGCGGGGGCTTGCGGAGCTTGAGCGCTGGGTGGCGGAGGCGCGCGCGGCGGGTCTGCGTCGCAGATCGACGCGAAGACCATCGGGCGCCGGCCCCGATGCAGGCGGAGCTCTGCGGGATTTCGCTGGCGCTTGAGCCCGGCCGCGCCTGCTACGTGCCGCTCGGCCATCGCACCGGCGACGGCGAGGCGATATTTTGCCATGGCGGCGGCTTGCAGAAGGACCAGATCCCGCTCGACCGACGCGCTCGAAGCCGCTGAAGCCGCTGCTCGAGGATCCGGCGGTCCTCAAGATCGGACAGAACATCAAGGACGACTGGCTGGTGCTTGCAGCGCCACGGCATCGAGATGGCGCCGATCGACGACACGATGCTCATGTCCTACGCGCTCGATGCGGGCGCGCTGAAGGCACGGCCACGGCCTCGGCGAGCTCTGCCGCGGACCTCCTCGGCCACGAGCCGGATCGACGCTGAAGGCGGTCGACCGGCACCGGCCGCGACAAGGTGACGTTCGATCGCGTGCCGATCGACAAGGCGACGGGCTACGCGGCGGAGGACGCCGACCTCGCGCTCCGGCTCTGGGGCGTGTTGAAGGCGCGGCTTCCGGCGGACCACGTCACCCGCGTCTACGAGCGGCTGGAGCGGCCGATGGTGCCGGTGCTCGCCCGGATGGAGCGGCGCGGCATCAAGGTCGACCGGCAGATCCTCTCGCGCCTTTCCGGCAATTTCGCGCAGAAGGCGGCGGCGGTGGAGGCGGAGATCTACGAGCTCGCCGGGCAGGACGTTCAATATCGGCTCGACCAAGCAGCTCGGCGACATCCTCTTCGGCAAGATGGGGCTTGTCGGGCGGCAAGAAGACCAAGACCGGGCAATGGTCGACCGACGTGAAGGTGCTGGAGGAGCTGGCCGAGGAAGGCGTGCCGATCGCCAGAAAGATCGTCGACTGGCGGCAGCTCACCAAGCTGAAGTCGACCTACACCGACGCGCTTCCCGGCTATATCCATCCGGAGACCGGCCGCGTTCACACCGACTACGCGCTCGCCTCGACCTCCACCGGGCGGCTCTCCTCATCGGAGCCCAACCTGCAGAACATCCCGGTGCGCACCGAGGAGGGCCGCGCCATCCGCCGCGCCTTCATCGCCGAGGAGGGCTGCAAGCTCGTCTCCGCCGACTACAGCCAGATCGAGCTGCGCGTGCTCGCGCACATCGCCGACATCCCGCAGCTCGTCAAGGCCTTCGCCGACGGGCTCGACATCCACGCCATGACCGCGTCGGAAATGTTCGGCGTGCCGGTCGAGGGCATGGACCCGATGGTCCGCCGGCGCGCCAAGGCGATCAATTTCGGCATCATCTACGGCATCTCCGCCTTCGGGCTCGCGGCGCAGCTCGGCATCCCGCGCGGCGAGGCGGCGGACTACATCAACCGCTATTTCGAGCGCTTCCCCGGCATCCGCGGCTACATGGATTCCACCAAGGCGTTCTGCCGCGAGCATCTCTATGTGGAGACGCTGTTCGGGCGGCGCGCGCACTATCCCGAAATCCGCTCCTCGCAGCCGATCCTTCGCGCCTTCCAGGAGCGCGCGGCGATCAACGCGCCGATCCAGGGCTCGGCCGCCGACATCATCCGCCGCGCCATGATCCGCATGGACGAGGCGCTGGAAGAAGCAAAGCTCAGCGCGCAGATGCTTCTCCAGGTGCACGACGAGCTGGTGTTCGAGGTGCCGGACGAGGAGGTGGAGGAAACGATTCCCGTGATCCGCAAGGTGATGGAGAAGCGCGGCGGAGCCGGCGGTGCAAGCTCCGCGTGCCGCTGCACGTCGATGCGCGCGCGGCGGACAATTGGGACGAGGCGCATTAGGTGGGGACGCGGCACATCGCCCCGCGGTGCTGGCCATGACGGCTTCCTTCAGACTGCAGAACTATCTCGCGCGGATCGGCTTCGACGGACCGCTCGAAGCGAGCCACGCGACGCTTGCGGCGCTCAATGCGCGGCACGTCGATGCGATCCCGTTCGAGTGCCTCGATCCGCTGCTCGGGCGGGCGGTGCGGCTCGACCTCGCTTCCGTGCAGGAGAAGCTCGTGGACGGCAGGCGCGGCGGCTATTGCTTCGAGCAGAATGCGCTCCTCAGGGCGGCGCTCGAGGCGATCGGCTTCAGGGTGACGCCGCTCGGCGGCGCGCGTGCGCTGGAATTCGCCGCCCGACACGCCGCTCGGTCCGCGGCTCCACATGCTCCTCAAGGTCGAGCTTCCCGACGGCGCCTATCTCGCCGATGTCGGCTTCGGCGCGCGCGTGCTCGATACGCCGCTGCGGCTCGAGCTCGATGTCGAGCAGGTCACCGCCATGGGCACCTATCGGTTGAGCGAAGCGGACGGGCTCTTGACGTTGAGCGCGCGGCATCAGGGCGGCTGGCGCACGATGTACGTCTTCGACCTCGCGCCGCAGCTCCCCGCCGACTACGAGCTCGGCAACTGGTACACGTCCACCCATCCGCTCCTGCCCTTCGTCGGCAACCTGATCCTGGAACGTGTCAGCGGCGAAAGGCGCACCAAGCTGATCAACCGCCGCTTCGTCATCGAGGCGCGCGACGGCGAAGTCAACGCGGAGCGCGCAATCGGCAGCGCCGACGAGCTCGGCGCGATCCTCGACGCGACGTTCAACGTGGCGCCGCCAGCGCCGGTCGAGGAGGTCTTCGCGCGGCTAAAGGCCTAGGGCGAACTCGATGCTTCGCGGGAAATCTTGAAACCTGAGGTGGGTATGCCACATGGGGAGGCGTGGACCGGAAGCTCTCCATCCTCCGAGAAACGCCCGCGCGTGGTCATCATCGGCGCCGGGTTCGGCGGGCTTGCCTGCGCCCGCGCGCTCGGCAACAAGCCGGTGGACGTGACCGTCATCGACCGGCGCAATTTCCATCTCTTCGTGCCGCTGCTCTACCAGGTCGCGACGGCGGCGCTGTCGCCGGCCGACATCGCGCAGCCGATCCGCCGCATCCTCTCCCGCTACAAGAACATCGAGGTGATGATGGCGGAGGCGGTCGGCGTCGATACTTCAGGCGCGCGAGGTGCGGCTCAGGAGACGGCACCGGCATCCCCTACGACCGTCTCGTCGTCGCGGCCGGCTCGCAATACAATTATTTCGGCCACGACGACTGGGCGCGCTTCGCGCCGGGACTGAAGACGCTCGTCGACGCGCAGTTGATCCGCGCGAGACTGCTCGAAGCCTTCGAGCGCGCCGAGATGTCGCGCGACGCGCGAGGAGCAGCAGCGGCTGATCACCACGATCATCGTCGGCGGCGGGCCGACCGGCGTGGAGATGGCCGGGCTCGGTGGCGGAGCTTGCGCTCTATGCGCTCGCCCGCGACTTCCGCCACGTCAGGCCGCAATCGGCGCGGATCATTCTGGTCGAAGCCGGCCCGCGCATGCTCGCGGCGTTCCCGCCGAAGCTCGCCGCCTATGCCGAGAAGCGGCTGAAGCGGCTCGGGGTGATCGTCAGGACCAACGAGGCGGTCGAATCGATCGACGCAGGACGGCGTCGTCATCAAGGGCGAGCGCATCGCGGCCGGCACGGTGATCTGGGGCGCCGGCGTCAAGGCCGCCCCGGCGCAGAGCTGGCTCGATACGGCGAAGGATCGCGGCGGCCGCGTCAAGGTCGCCGCCGACCTTTCCGTGCCCGGGCTCGACGGCGTCTACGTGATCGGCGACCTCACGCATTTCGACACGAAGGGCGGCGAGGCCCTCCCCGCGCTCGCGCAGGTCGCGCACCAAGAGGGGCAGCATCTCGGACGGGCGCTTGCCGCTAATCTCACGAACGGCATGCCGATGCCGGACTTCGTCTTCAGGAACCGCGGCAATACCGCCATCATCGGACGCAACGCCGCCGTCTTCGATTTCGGGCGATGGCAGCTCAAGGGGCGGCTCGCCTGGATCCTTTGGGCGATCGTCCACGTCTATCTGCTGGTCGGGTTCGAGAAGCGCATCCTCGTCACGACGCAATGGTTCTGGCGCTACCTCACCTATCAGCGCGGAGCCCGGCTGGTGCTGCCGGGCGGCGACGCTGCCGGCCAGCGGGATGCTCGGACAACGAGATAAAGCCCCCATTCCAATTCGATCGGAACGGCGAAGGCGCTACGTCAGCCAGCCCAGGACCATGGCCGTGTAATGGCCATGGAAGAGCAACCAGTCCAGGGCCCCGAGCCCCGCCGCGAAGGCTTCGATGGCGAAAGGAATCCCCTGCATAACTCGTCCTCCTGCCAAACCGCCAATTTGAAGCGTATTCGGCTGAGACGGCGGGCGCGAGAAGTACTGAAAACTGGAGTCACTCTTGGGTCACCCGGGTTGGACACGTTTGATTAGAGTTTTCGGCAAAGGTCGCTTGCGATGAATTTGCGCTGCATCAAGGCCGCCCGCCCGCCGCCGATTAGAAAGCGCTGATCGTTTGCGGAGAACCGCATGCCCACGCCGCGCCATCAGTCCGCTTTCGTCGTGTTCTTCCGGCTCGCGATGGCCTGGACGTTCCTCTACGCGGCATCGCACCAAGTGCTGAACCCGAGCTGGAACGTCGCCGATTTCCTCTCTTCGACCGGAACCTTCCACGACGCCTATGGCGTCTTCGCCGGCGCACAAGCCGCGGCGATCGTCAGCCTCCTCGTCGCCTGGGGACATCTCCTGATCGGGCTCTCGCTTCTCGTCGGCCTGATGGTGCGGGTGAGCGCCACGGTCGGCGCGGTGCTGATGCTCCTCTACTGGGCGGCCTATATGAGCTTCCCCTATGTCGGCGGCGCGGAGAATTTCCTGCTCGACTTCCACTTCGTCTATGCGGCGATCCTCGCCTACCTCGTCGCGGCGCATGCCGGGCACGTCGCCGGGCTCGACAGCTGGGCGGCAAGGCACGCCGCCCGGCATCCGGGATTGCGCGCGCTCTTCGCCTGATCGCCCTCGCCTAGAAATCCGGACCCGGCCTGTTCTTCGGCCGCGCGCCCGCCGAGGGCATCGAACTCCCCGGCGAACGCCTCTTGCGACCGCTGCACTATGTCCGGGTCCCCGCTCCGGCCGTCTCGCGCGCGGCCTCGTAGCGGTGGCTCAATGACGCGAGATCGGCGGAATGGGCGATCGAGCGGCGACCCGTCTCCATGATCGCGTCGAGATGCCTCAACAGCGCCGCCCGCTGCTCCTCCGTCCGCGGCTTCTCCGCGAGCGCGCCGAGCGTGTCGATCAGGCTGATCAGGACGTCGGGATGCGACGCGGCAGCCTGCCGGATCTGGTTGAAGCTCAGATCGGCGATGCCGCCGAAGCTCGACGTCGCGACGATGAGCCTGACCGCGCCGTCTTCGTCCCGCCAGACCGACTGCGCTTCGCCACGCTCGACGGCAAGCGCCAGCGACGCGCCGAGACGGTCGATGACCGCTATCGCGGTGAAGGGATCGTTGATGCCGGGCGAGAGCGCCCGAAGCGCGATCTCGACGAGCTGGCGGACCGAGAACTCGACATCCTGCACCGGGGTCCGCTCAAGCCCGATCATGACGGCATTCTTGAACGCCGACCGGAGCGTATCGTCGAGCGCGGCGGCCGGCCATATCCGAGCGTGCGTCCGGCCCTCGATGACATGGTGCCCGGGCCTGACAAGAATCTCGGCGATGGCCTCGTGCTTCGACAGTGGGCCGACGAGAGCGGCATAGTCGATGGTCTGGACATAGCCGCTGCGGTCAAGGGCGAGGCGCCCCGGCGCGGCATCGGAGCGGTGCTCGAAGAGCGACGGCACGGCTGTCGCGTCGGGAAAATCGCGGTTGAGGGCGCCGTCGAGTTCCCTGCCGACGCGGCTCACGACCGTGTCGGCGACGATCGACCGGGACAGGTGGTGCACGTAGTAGAGCAAAAGGCCGAGGCAAAGGAGCACGAGGACGCTCGCCAGCGTCACCGCGAAATGCGGGACCTCGCCCTTGTTCAGGTCGCTGTCGAGAAGCCGGTAGATGAGGAAGATGTAGACGACGGTTCCGAGGAAGACGCCGATCACGATCTGGGTATGGCGGTCGCCGACGAAGTTGCGGATCAGTCGCGGGCCGAGCTGGCCGGCGGCGAGCGTGAGCACCACCATGGTGATGGAGATCACCAGCGTCACCATGGTGATGAGCGAGCCGAGAAGCGCGGAAAGCAGCTTGCCGGCCTCCTCGGCGCTTCCCTGGTTGATCCACCAGACGAGCCCCTCCGACGGTCCGACGTTGAGATCGACCTGAACGGCGAGCCAGGCGCAGAGCACCGCTCCCGCCACGATCACCGCCGGCAGGAACCAGAGGCTTGAGCGCGAACTCTCCCAGACGGCAGCGAATTTCGACACCGGCCATTCTCCAACAATCAGGAGGATAATGCGTTTGCCGGCTCAGAGTTCGATCATGGTAGCGCGCGAACTTGAAAGGCGCTTCTCAAGATGCACCATGAAGGCGGTCGCGAAGAGCGGCGCGGCGAGGTTGACCACGGGGATGACGAGGACCACGGCGATCAGCAGCCCGGCGGCATAGATCGTAGCGGCGTGCCGTTGCTTCAGCCGCTTCACTTCCGCTTCGTCATGGTGGCGCATCGCGGCGAGCTCGAAATATTCGCGGCCGAGGAGATAGGCGTTGGCCGCAAGGAAGATCAGGAAGCCAAAGCCGAGGATCAGGACGAGCGGCAGCGCGATCGCGTTGACCAGAAGAACGACGCCGAGGAATCTAATCGCGGTGACGATGGCGGCGAGGAACGGCTGCGGGCGGCCGGGCGGGTCGGTGGATAATGCGTCCGCTCCACGATCGCCGCGATGTCGTCGAGGAAGAGCCCGGCGAAGAGGGCCGCGACCGGCGCGACCAGAAAGCCGAGCCCGACGATCAGGCCGACGCCGGTCATGATCGCAAGCGCGGCGTCGAGCCACGGCCAGGGCGTCACGACGTAATGCGCGACGAGCCATTCGACCAGAAGCCAGAGCGCGGCAAGGAGCACGACGGTCAGCGCCAGCGCCTTCATGAGCACGCCGCGGAAGGGCGGCGAGAGGATGTCGCGAAGCGCCAAGATTGCGGCGTCGATCATTGGAGATTCTCTGTCGCGGGGCTCTCATATCAACATCCTCACCCGGCGGCGCAATGGCGCTCGGTCCGGCATGATGCGCGGCGCGTGCTTCGAGGCTCCATTCCGCCCTCATCCTGAGGGGCGAGCGGAGCGAGCCTCGAAGGGGCGGCCCCTCGACAAGCTCGGGCGAGCACCTCTGCATGAGGAGGTGGTCGGTGGCGTCATCCGGCCCGCCCTCAATTCCTCTCGCACGCCTCAGCCCCCGATTTGCCAAGCGCGCGTCAATTCGCTAGGCCGACGCGTCCCTCACCCGAGCGAGGATTCATGGCCGAGCCGAAATTCGATGTGCTGACGATCGGCAACGCGATCGTCGACGTGCTGGCGCATGCGGAAGAGGATTTTCTCGTCCGCGAGAAGCTGGTGAAAGGCTCGATGCGGCTGATCGACGGGACGGAGGCGGACCGGCTCTACGACCATATGGGGACGGCGCAGCTCATCTCCGGCGGCTGCGCCGGCAACACGGCGGCGGGCGATCGCCTCCTTCGGCGGGCGCGCCGCCTTCATCGGCAAGGTGGCGGACGACGAGCTCGGCCGTTTCTACCGCCACGACATGCAGGCGCTCGGCATCGCCTTTCCGACGCACGCCGCTTACCGACGGCACGCCGACGGCGCGCTCCATGATCCTGATCACGCCGGACGGCGAGCGCACCATGAACACCTACCTCGCCGCCTGCCAGGAGCTGACGCCGGCCGACATCGACAGGCGACGGTCGAGGGCGCCGCGATCACCTATCTCGAAGGCTATCTCTGGGACCCGCCGAAGGCCAAGGAGGCGTTCCGCATCGCCGCCGGCATCGCGCACGATGCGCGGGCGCCAGGTGGCGATCACGCTCTCCGATTCCTTCTGCGTCGACCGCTTCCGCGACGAGTTCCTCGAGCTGATGCGCACGCGGCGCGCTCGACATCGTGTTCGCCAACCAGCACGAGGTGATGTCGCTCTACCAGACGAGCGATTTCGAGACGGCGGTCGAATGTCTGGAGCGCGACATCCCGCTCGCCGTCGTCACGATGAGCGAGGAGGGCTCGATGGTGGTCGCCGGCGGCAAGCGGGTCATGATCCCGGCGGCGCATGTGGAGCGCGATCGTCGACCTGACCGGCGCCGGCGACCTCTACGCCGCGGGCTTCCTCTACGGCCTGGCGCGCGGCTTCCCGCACGAGGTCTGCGGCCGGCTCGGCTCGCTCGCGGCGGCGGAGGTGATCTCGCATATCGGCGCGCGGCCGGTCGCCTCGCTCAGGCAGCTCGCCGGCCAGGCGGGTCTTGCGGCTTAAGGCGAATGCTATTCCAGAAGGGACGCCAGCAGCGCGGGCTGCGGCGATGCGAAAGGATTGAGGACGGTGACGCCGCCCCAAATGAAGCCATCTTGCATGTCCTCGGAGAGGAGCAGCCGGCAGCCCGCGCGCGACGCGACGGAAAGAATGACTGCGTCCCAGATGCCGAGGCGATGATCGGCGGCGAGATCGGCCGCCGCCAGCATGACCTCCGAGGACGTGTCGGCAATCTGAAATGCGTCGCGCCAGCTGAGCAACGCCGCGCGCGCATCGTCCCGCGAGCGCCCCGCCTTCCGCGTCAGCACATTGAAGAGCTCGCCGAGAGCCTGCGCCGGAACAACGACTTCTTCCGGCGGCAGCCTGCCGAATCAGATCAAGCGCCGCGGCACGCCGCTCGGCCCCGTCAACGCCCTCCGCGTAGGCCAGAACGTTGGTGTCGAGCGCGACCCTCACCGGTCTTCATAAAGCTCGTCGCGCGTCCAGCTTCCGGCATGAGCGACCGGCTGCCGCACAAGGCGGTCAAGCAGCGCCCTGCGCGCGCCGGCAGCAGCGTCTTTTCCGCCTGCCGGCACCAGCCGCGCGACGGGCTTCCCGTGGCTTGTCACCACATAGCTTCGCCCCTCCCGGACGCCCTTCAAAAGCAAGGAGAAGCGCCTGTTGGCGTCGGTTGCTGAAACAGCTTCGTCCATCTCGGCTCTCGCAATTGTAGTGATTTTACCTACTATAGCTGGCGGAGGCCATGCAAGCAATGGTGGCGCCGCGTCTCCGTAAAGAGCGGCGCCGCCGGGATGGCTAGAGGATGAAGCGGCGAGAGATCGGCGTTCCGCGCGAGATCGCCGATATGCGCCTCGACATAGGCCGCGTCGATCGTCACCGTCTCGCCGGCGCGGTCGGTCGCGGTGAACGAGATCTCGTCCAGAATGCGCTCCATCACGGTCTGCAGACGGCGGGCGCCGATATTCTCCACCGACGCGTTCACCTCCACCGCGATGCGGGCGATCGCGTCGACCGCGTCGTCGGTGAAATCGAGGGTGACGCCTTCCGTCTGCCATCAGCGCCTTGTACTGCTTGATGAGGCTCGCCTCGGTCTCCGTCAGGATGCGGCGGAAATCGTCCTCGGTCAGCGCCTTCAGCTCGACGCGGATCGGCAGGCGGCCCTGCAGCTCGGGCAGAAGGTCGGACGGCTTCGACACGTGGAAGGCGCCCGACGCGATGAAGAGGATGTGGTCCGTCTTCACCGGCCCGTGCTTGGTGGCGACGGTGGTGCCTTCGACCAGCGGCAGGAGATCGCGCTGCACGCCCTCGCGGCTCACGTCGGCGCCGCGCATGTCGCTCCTTGAGGCGATCTTGTCGATCTCGTCGAGGAAGACGATGCCGTCGTTCTCCACCGCGCGCAGCGCATCGGCGACCACCACGTCCTGGTCGAGCAGCTTGTCGGCCTCCTCGTCGATCAGAAGCGCGTAGGAATCCTTGACGCTGACCTTGCGCGTCTTGGTGCGGCTCTGGCCGAACGCCTTGCCGAGCATCTCGCCGACATTCATCACGCCGATCGAGGCGCCGGGCATGCCCGGGCACCTCGAAGGCGCCCATCGGATTGGAGGTGTCCTTGATCTGGACCTCGATCTCCTTGTCGTCGAGCTCGCCGGCGCGGAGCCGCTTGCGGAAGCTCTCGCGCGTGGTCGGGCTCGCATGCTCGCCGACCAGCGCGTCGAGCACGCGCTCCTCCGCCTGCAGATGCGCCTGCGCCTGCACCTCGCGGCGCTTCTCGTCGCGCACCAGGCCGATGCCCGACCTCGACCAGGTCGCGGATGATCTGCTCCACGTCGCGGCCGACATAGCCGACCTCGGTGAACTTCGTCGCCTCGACCTTGATGAAGGGCGCGTTGGCGAGCTTGGCGAGGCGGCGCGAGATCTCCGTCTTGCCGACGCCGGTCGGGCCGATCATCAGGATGTTCTTCGGCAGCACCTCCTCGCGCATCGGGCCCTTCGAGCTGCTGGCGGCGCCAGCGGTTCCTGAGCGCGATGGCGACGGCGCGCTTGGCGTCGTTCTGGCCGATGATGAAGCGGTCGAGCTCCGAGACCGTCTCGCGCGGCGAGAAGGTCGCGTTCTTCGGTCTCGCTCGTCGCTTCGGGTTCCATTCTGTTCAGCATGCTAGCGGTCGGCATCGAGAGCCTCCACGATCACGTTCGAATTCGTATAGACGCAAATCTCGCCGGCGATCTGCATGGCGCGGCGCGCGATCTTCTCCGCGTCCCAGTCGGTCTCCGTCAGCGCGCGCGCCGCGGCGAGCGCATAGTTGCCGCCGGAGCCGATCGCCGCGACGCCATCGTCCGGCTCCAGCACGTCGCCGGTGCCCGTCAGGACCAGCGTCGACGACTTGTCGGCAACGATCATCATCGCCTCCAGACGACGGAGATAGCGGTCGGTGCGCCAATCCTTGGCAAGCTCGACGCAGGCGCGCATGAGCTGGCCCGGATATTGCTCGAGCTTCGCCTCGAGCCGCTCAAGCAGCGTGAAGGCGTCGGCGGTGGCGCCGGCAAAGCCGGCGATCACCTCGCCCTTGGTCAGGCGGCGCACCTTGCGCGCACTGTGCTTGATGACGGTCTGGCCGATCGTCACCTGCCCATCGCCGGCAATGACGACCTTGCCGCCCTTCCTGACCGAGACGATCGTCGTCCCGTGCCAGGATTGAAAAGGGGTTTGTTCGGTCAACGGAAAATACTCCTCCAGCGGATAAAGCCGGCCTTCCTCAAGAAGCGCCGGCCCCATCCCCGATCACGATGACGCATATGTAGGTCGCTCCGCGGCGCATGCAAAGCCGCCGGTGGCCTTTGCCCGGCAGCGCTGCTAAAAGCCCGGCGCACCCGCAAGGAACGGCCCATGCGCAAGGCAGAAATCGCCCGCAAGACGACCGAGACGCAGATCAGCGTGGCGCTCGACCTCGACGGGAGCGGCCGCTACGACATCAAGACCGGAATCGGCTTCCTCGACCATATGCTCGAGCAGCTTTCCCGCCATTCGCTGATCGACCTCACGATCCGGGCGGAGGGCGACACCCATATCGACCTGCACCACACGACCGAGGACGTCGGCATCGCGCTCGGGGCCGCGATCGGCAAGGCGCTCGGCGAGCGCAAGGGGATCACCCGCTACGCCTCGATCGACCTGCCCATGGACGAGGTTTGTACGCGCGCCGCGGTCGACGTCTCCGGGCGGCCGTATCCTGGTGTGGCAGGTCAAATTCGCGCGGCCGAAGGTCGGCGAGTTCGACACCGAGCTCTTCCGCGAGTTCTTTCAGGCGCTGGCGCAGCATGCCGGGATCACGCTGCACATCGTGAACCTTTACGGCGAGAACAGCCACCATATCGCCGAAACCTGCTTCAAGGCGGTGGCGCGGGCGTTTCGCGTCGCCTTCGCCATCGACCCGCAGAAATGCCGAGGCGATGCCTTCGACCAAGGGAACGCTCACCGGCTAGGATGTTTAGGACGATGCGACTTTACTCGGTTCACGCCCCGCCGGAGGAGCCGCTCGCACCGGAGCGCTTCGTCTTCATCAAGGAAGGCTTCTCCTGGCCGGCGCTCTTCTTGCCGGTCATCTGGATGCTCTGGCACCGGATGTGGCTGACGCTCGTCTATTACATCGTCTATCTGCTGGTGATTGCCTGGATCGGCCGGCTCGCCGGCCAGGATATGGCGACGCTCGCCTTCGCTCCTCGGCAGCATCCTCTTCGCGCTCGAGGCGAACAATCTCCGGCGGCTTTCGCTCGAAAGGCGCGGCTGGCGCGAAGTCGGCGGAGCCTCGGGCGCAATACGGCGAGGCGGAGGCGCGCTTCTTCACCCGCTGGGCGGAGAAATCAGCCGGCGCCGCGAAGCGAGACGCCGCCGCGCGCCGCCTTCTCCGCCGGAGGCGCACGACCCCGCGACCGAGCGAGCCGATCCTCGGGCTCTTCCCCGAGCCGGAGGGTCCCGCTAGGTGAGCGTCGCCATCATCGACTACGGCTCGGGGAACCTGCACTCCGCGGCAAAGGCGTTCGAGCGCGCGGCGCGCGAGACCGGCGACACGATCGTCGTCACTTCCGACGCCGAGATGGTCGCCAGCGGCGGAGCGCATCGTGCTGCCGGGCGTCGGCGCCTTCGCCGATTGCCGCCGCGGGCTCGACGCGGTGCCGGGCATGGTGGAGACGCTGCAGCGAGGCGGTGATCGAGCGCGGCAAGCCGTTCCTCGGCATCTGCGTCGGCTGCCAGCTCATGGCGGAGCGCGGGCTGGAGAAGGAGACGACCGGAGGGTCTCGGCTGGATCGCCGGCGACGTGGTGGAGATCACGCCCGCCGACCCGGAACTCAAGATCCCGCACATGGGCTGGAACACGCTCGACGTCGGCGCACGAGCATCCGATCCTTGCCGGCATCCCGACCGGCGAGAAGGGGCTCGACGCCTATTTCGTGCACTCCTTCCACCTCATGCCGCGCGACGCGAGCGATCTCGTCGCCATCGCCGACTATGGCGGGCCGGTGACGGCGATCGTCGGCCGCGACAATTTTGTCGGGCACGCAGTTCCATCCGGAGAAGAGCCAGACGCTCGGGCTGGCGCTGATCGCGAATTTTCTGAAGTGGAGGCCGTGAGGCCTTTCCGGGGTCGTCATGCACGGGCTTGACCCGGGCACCCATTCCGAAACGGTCGCGTCGACGGAATGGATCGCCGGATCAAGCTCCGGCGATGACGACAGTTCTGATGTCTATCGAGGGAGACATCTGCATGATCCTCTTCCCCGCCATCGACCTGAAGGACGGCAAGTGCGTGCGCCTGGTCAAAGGCGAGATGGAGCAGGCGACCGTCTACAACGAAGACCCCGCCGCGCAGGCGCGCTCTTTCATGGAGATCGGCTTTTCCTGGCTGCACGTCGTCGATCTCGACGGCGCGGTCGCCGGCGAGGACGAAGAACGAGGAGGCGGTCGACGCCATCCTCGTGGCGCGTCGGCGGCGACGATGAAGGTGCAGCTCGGCGGCGGCATCCGCGACCGCGCGGCGATCGAGGGCTGGCTGGAGAAGGGCGTCACCCGCGTGATCCTCGGAACGGCGGCGCTGCGCGACCCCGACCTGGTCCGCGAGGCGGCGCGCGACTATCCCGGGACAGATCGCCGTCGGCATCGACGCGCGCGGCGGCAAGGTCGCGGTCGAGGGCTGGACGGAGACCTCCGACATCGAGGCGCTCGAGCTCGCGCGGCTCTTCGAGGACGCCGGCGTGGCGGCGATCATCTACACCGACATCGACCGCGACGGCGTGCTCACCGGCATCAACTGGGAGGCGACGATCGCGCTCGCCGAGGCCATCTCGATTCCGGTCATCGCCTCCGGCGGGCTCGCCTCGATGGCCGACATCGAGCGGCTGCTTCAGCCCGACGCGGCGAAGCTTGAGGGCGCGATTGCCGGCCGCGCGCTCTATGACGGGCGCATCGACCCGCAAGCGGCGCTCGCACATGCTTGCAGGGTTACGGCAGGTAAACCGGCCGCGCCGGCTGAAGAATTCCTTTCAGCTTCTTCTGGTAGAGATCGCGGCGAACTCTGTCGGCGTAGTCACTTCATGCGTTTCTTACGGCGCGACCTTCTTCTCGCTGCGGGCCTTGCCGCCTTTCTCGTCGCCGCGGTCTGGTCGGCCGTCTTCGTCACGTCGCGACGCCGTCAACGCAGCTCCTGCGCCAGGACGCCGAGACCGAAGGCGAGGCCTGGGCACGCTATCTTGCCGCCAACGTCAAGGATCTTCGACCCGATCGTCGCCGGCGCGACCCCTTCCGCGGAAAGCATGGCCTTCTTCGAGAAGGCGGAGAAGGTCGGCGACGTTTTCCTCTACAAGATCTACGCGCCGGACGGCCGGCTGCAGGCTTCTCCTCACGCGCGCTGGACGAGACCGATCCCGAGGAAAATTCGATCGTCGCCCACAATCCCAAGTCGGCGGCCGCGGTGCTCGCCGGGAAGACAATCGTCGAGGTGAAGAGCGGCGCCGACGCCGAAGTCGGAGAGCAGGCGAGGACGAGCGAGAGCGCTCGGAGGAGAACGCCCCGGCCTTCTATTCGGAAGCCTACGTGCCGGTTCTGTCGGCGGCAAGGTGGTCGGCATCATGGAGGCCTATGTCGACCAGTCGGCGAAGCGCGCCGCCTTCAACGCGCGGATCGCCGGCGTCGCCGCTCTCGCTCGCCGTGATCATCGCGGTCGCCTTCGGCCTGCCGGCGCTCGGCTTCACCTGGCGCACGCGGCAGAAGCGGCAGGCGGACTCGCGCGCCGAGTTCCTCGCCCAGCACGACCCGCTGACCGAGATCCTCAACCGCGCCCGCTTCATGCGCGATCTCGACGAGGCGATCGCGCTCGGCTGCGCGGTCGCCGTGCACGTCGATCGACATCGACCGCTTCAAGGACATCAACGACACGCACGGGCCAGGCGGCCGGCGACGACATCCTGCGCCAGATGGCGCGCCGGCTGCAGACGCTCTCGCGACAAGCAGAACCTGCTGGCGCGGCTCGGCGGCGACGAATTCGCGCTGGCCGAGATCGTGCGCAGCCCGCGCCAGGTCACGCGGACCGCGCGGCGCGATCATCGCCGTGCTCGGCGAGACGTTTCACTCTGGCGACCGCGAGATCGAGGCCACGCGTCTGCGTCGGCAGCGCGGTCGCGCCGGCGCACGGCACGGACGCCGCCGGCCTCCTGAAAAACGCCGAGATCGCGCTCTTTCACGCGAAGAGCGAGGGCCGCGGCACGCGCAGCCTGTTCCGGCCGGAGATGGATGCGGAGCTGCAGGCGCGGCGCGACGCTTGAGTCAAGCTGTCCGCAACGCCGTCGACAACGAGGGCGTTCGAGCTGCACTTCCAGCCGATCCGCGCGCGCCTCGACCGGCGGCTGGGCGGCTTCGAGGCGCTGCTCGCCTGCCGAAGGCCGACGGCGGGCACATCTCGCCGGCCCTCTTCGTGCCGGTCGCCGAGCGGCTCGGGCTGATCAGCGACATCGGCGACTGGGTCATCCGCCGCGCCTGCGCGGTCGCGGCGACCTGGCCGAACGCAGCTCTCGATCGCGGTCAACCTCTCGCCGGTGCAGTTCGAGGACGGCCGCATCGTGGAGACGGTGCGCGCAGGCGCTCGAAGCGAGCGGGCTTGCGGCGAAGCGGCTCGAGCTTGAGATCACCGAGGGGCTGCTCCTCTCCGACGCCGAAATCGATCATGCGCCAGCTCGCCGAGCTGAAGGCGCTCGGCGTGAAGATCGCCATGGACGATTTCGGCACCGGCTATTCGAGCCTCAGCTATCTGTGGCGCTTCCCCTTCGACAAGCTGAAGATCGACCAGTCCTTCCGTGCGCGCTCTCCGCGGCGAGGACGAGCATCTCGCCTCGGTGATCAAGGCGATCGTGGCGCTCGGCCGCTCGCTCGGCATGCGCATCACCGCGGAGGGCGTCGAGACGGAGATGCAGGCGGAGTTCCTGACGTCGAGGTCGGCTGCGACGAGTTGCAGGGCTTCCATCTCGGCCGGCCGATGCCGCTCGAGAGCCTGGCCGGCGTCATCCTGAAGGATTTTCGCTCGGCACGTTCCGAGGGAGGCGGGCCGCGGAGAGCGGACCGGCGCAGACCGCGCCAGGCCGCTGAAGCCTCGAACGGCCGGCACGCCAGTCGATCTTTTCTGTTCAAGCGGCGCGCAGGCGGCGCTAAGGAGCGGCGCCAACGGACCTCCCCCTCTGCCCATGCTCAAAGCCCGCGTAATCCCCTGCCTCGACGTCAAGGACGGCCGCGTCGTGAAGGGCGTCAATTTCGTCGACCTCGTCGACGCCGGCGATCCGGTCGAGGCGGCCAAGGCCTATGACGCGGCGGGCGCCGACGAGCTCTGCTTCCTCGACATCACCGCCAGCCACGAGGACCGCGGCACGATCCTCGACGTCGTGCGCGCAGACCGCCGAGCAATGCTTCATGCCGCTCACCGTCGGCGGCGGCGTGCGCACGATCGACGACATCCGCAACCTGCTTCTCGCCGGCGCCGACAAGGTGTCGATCAACACCGCCGCCGTCGCCGACCGCGCCTTCGTCGCGCGCGCGGCGGACAAGTTCGGCGACCAGTGCATCGTCGTCGCGATCGACGCGCCGGCGGCGTCACGAGCGCGGCGGACGACGCCGCGCTGGGAGATTTTCACGCATGGCGGTCGGAAGCCGACCGGCATCGACGCGGTCGACTATGCGCGCGAGGTCGTCGCGCTCGGCGCCGGCGAAATCCTGCTCACCTCCATGGACCGCGACGGCACCAAGACGGGCTTCGACATCGCCGCTGACGCGCGCCGTCTCCGATGCCGTGCGCGTGCCGGTGATCGCCTCGGGCGGCGTCGGCACGCTGCGATCATCTGGTCGAAGGGATCCGCGACGGGCACGCGAGCGCCGTGCTGGCTGCCTCGATCTTCCATTTCGGCACCTATACGATCGCCGAGGCCAAGGCCGAAATGGCCGAGGCGGGGATACCGATTCGCCGCGTTTCGGGTAGAGCCTAGTTCCAATTGAACAAGATACTCTGAGTCAGGCTCGGTCGCATTCGAAAACCGGTTCCCACTTTTCGGATCATGCTCTAAAAGGGGCGCGCCTGACGAGTCCGCCGAATGGCCGAATTCACGCTCGAAGACCTGGCGAAGATCGTCGCGACGCGCGCGCGCTCCGGCGACCCCTCGTCCTATACGGCGAAGCTCGCGAACGAGGGCGTCGCGGCATCCGCCAAGAAGCTCGGCGAGGAGGCGGTCGAGGCGGCGATCGCGGCGGTCAAAGGCGACCGCGAGGCGCTGAAGGCGGAGGCCGCCGACGTGCTCTACCACCTGCTCGTGCTCCTGCACGTCGACCGGCGTCCCCTTCGACGCGGTGAAGGGGGAGCTTGAGCGGCGGACCGCGGAGACCGGGCTTGAGGAGAAGGCCCGCAGGAACGACGCCTGATGGACCAGGTCACGCGCACGCAGCATCTCGCCCTACCGCGTCTTCTCGATCGAGGAATGGGCAAAGCTCCGCGCCGACACGCCGATGACGCTGTCGGCGGAGGAGATCGTCGCGCTCCGCTCGCTCGGCGACCCGGTATCGCTCGAGGAGGTGGAGCGGGTCTATCTGCCGATCTCGCGGCTCCTGTCGTTCTACGTGACGGCGACGCAGGGGCTCTTCCACGCCACGCGACGATTCCTCGGCACCAACGACTCCAAGGTGCCCTTCATCATCGGCATCGGCGGCTCGGTCGCGGTCGGCAAGTCGACGACGGCGCGCGTGCTGCGCGAGCTGCTGGAGCGCTGGCCCGCGGCGCCGAAGGTCGAGCTCGTCACCACCGACGGCTTTCTCTTCCCGAACGCCGTGCTTCAGGCCGAAGGGCTGATGGAGCGCAAGGGCTTTCCGGAAAGCTACGACATCGCGGCGCTGCTCGCCTTCCTGACCGACATCAAGGCGGGCACGCCGCGGGTTACCGCGCCGGTCTACTCGCACCTCGCCTATGACATCGTGCCGGGCGAGACGATCGATCGTCGACCGGCCCGACATCCTGATCCTCGAAGGGCTCAACGTGCTGCAGCCGCGCGACCTGCCGAAGGACGGAAAGGCCGTTCCCTTCGTCTCCGACTTCTTCGATTTCTCCATCTATCTCGACGCCGAGGAAGACGCGATCAAGCGCTGGTACGTCGAGCGCTTCATGCGCCTCAAGGAGACGCGCTTCCGCGACCCGCGCTCCTATTTCCACGCCTATGCCGAGCTTGCCGACGCGCGAGGCGGAAGAGGTCGCGCGCCGGGCTCTGGGAGCGGATCAATCTCGTCAATCTGCGCGAGAACATCCTGCCGACGCGGCCGCGCGCCGATCTGATCCTCCGAAGAGCGCCGACCATGCGATCAAGCAAGTGGCGCTGAGGAGGCTATGAACGCATGCGCGCCAAGCTTCAGCCCCGCGACGCGCGCGACAGGCTGATCGTCGCGCTCGACGTTCCCGAGCGTCGGCGAAGGCGCGCGCGCTCGTTGCCGACGCTCGGCGACTGCGCGAGCTTCTACAAGATCGGCATGCAGCTCGTCTTCGCCGGCGGGCTCGCGCTGATCGAGGAGCTGTCGGGGAGAAGGACAAGCGCGTCTTCCTCGACATGAAGCTCCTCGACATCGACAACACGGTCGCGGGCGGCGTCGACAGCATCGATCGCGAAGCTCGGCGCGACCTTCACGACGATCCACGCCTACCCGAAGGCGATGCGCGCGGCGGTCGCGGCGAGGCCGGCGAGACGGGCGCCGGGCCTCCTCGCGGTCACCGTGCTCACCTCGATGGACGACGCCGATCTTCGCGCGGCGGGGTATGCCTCCGACGCCGCGGCGTTGGTCGCGGCGCGCGCCGCCGATGCGAAGCGCCGCGGGCATGGACGGGATCGTCTGCTCGCCGCAAGAGGCGCGGACGTGCGGCGCGTGGTCGGCGCCGACATGATGATCGTCACGCCGGGGGTTAGGCCGGCGGGTGCGGCGGCCGGCGACCAGAAGCGCGTCGCGACGCCGGAGGAGGCGATCCGGCCGGCGCCGATTATATCGTTGTCGGGCGGCCGGTGACTGCGGCGAGCCGATCCGGCCCGGCAGCGGCGGCGCGGAGATCGAAGAGGCTGAAATCGCCGCGAGGCAGCCTGAGGGGGGAGACGCGATGGCGAAGGGCTATTGGATCGTGCATGTCGATACCTCGGACCCGGAGGTCTACGGCCGCTATGTGAAGGCGAACGCCGAGCCGCTCGGCCGCTTCGGCGCGAAATTTCTGGTGCGCGGCGGCACGCACGAGGTGGTCGAAGGCCACGCGCGGTCGCGCAACGTGGTGATCGAGTTTCCGAGCTACCAGGCGGCGCTCGACTGCTTCCGTGACGCCAAATACCAGGCGGCGAAGGCGATCCGCGACCCGGTGACGCAGGGCGACATCGTGGTGATCGAGGGCTACGACGGCCCGCAGCCCGGGGGCGTGGCATGTGTCGAGTAGACAATCGGCTGCAGACCTGCCCTGCGTCCTTCGAGGTTTCGCTTCGCGAAGCGCCTCAGGATGAGGATGGTTTGAGAATGGCATCCACGACCGCCCTCATGCTGAGGCGCTGCCGTTCCGCCCCGTGGAGGCTCGCTTCGCCCGCACCTCGGGATGATGGCGGGACGGAGCCTCGAAGCACGCCGCACAGCGGCCCGAAGCTGCGTCCTCCAAGAATGCCGAAGGGCACGATGAACGACCAGCCGCCCCTCTCCGCCGACGAGCTCAGCGCTATGCGCGGCACATCGTGCTCGGTGAGGTGGGCGGCGCCGGGGCAGCAGAAATTCAAGGCGGCGCGGGTGCTGGTCGTCGGCGCCGGCGGTCTCGGCGCGCCGGTCGCGCTCTATCTCGCGGCGGCCGGCATCGGCACGCTCGGCATCGTCGACGACGACGTCGTCAGCCTCTCCAACCTGCAGCGCCAGGTGATCCACCGCACCGACAAGATCGGCGTGCCGAAGGTGGAAAGCGCGCGCGAGACGCTTGCCGCGGTCAATCCGCATGTGGATCGTCGTCGCGCACCAGATGCGGCTCAACGGCGGAGAACGCGCGCGACGATTTCTCCGGCTACGACGTCGTCGCCGACGGCTCCGACAATTTTTCCACGCGCTATCTTGTTGCCGATGTCTGCGCAGAGCTGAAAGTGCCGCTCGTCACCGCCGCGGTCGGCCGCTTCGACGGATCGGTGACGGTGCTGAAGCCTTACGAGGGCGAGAACCCCTCCTATCGCGACATCTTCCCGGCGCCGCCGCCCGACGGGCTGCTTCCGACCTGCGCGGAGGCCGGCATTCTGGGCGCGCTCACCGGCATCATCGGCTCGCTGCAGGCGCTAGAGGTGTTGAAGCTCATCGCCGGGATCGGCGAGCCGCTGGTCGGCCGGCTGCTGCTTTACGACGGCATGGCGCAGCGCTTCGACGAGATTCGCTACAAGCGCCGGAAGGCGTAGCGCCATCGACGCCACGACAACCCCAGATCGTCGCGTCGACAAATTTGTAACCGTTCAGAAGGCAGGGTGGGCTCGCGCAACTCGCGAGGCTGCTCTTGGCAAATCCCAACTGGCCCAGAAGCCGACGCCGCGGCAGACGGCACTTTCCAGTGCATGTCTCGCCCTTCAATCTTCTGTGGCTCGTTATTCTGGCAGCCATCTGGATTCTAGGTCACTATTCGCTGGCCGGCGATCGTCCGCTCTTCGCGCTGCCGCAGATCGGGAGCGACAACGCCGCCTCGACGGTCGAGACGTCCTTCACGATCTGCGGTGCGTTTCATCGCGACAACTGTGTCATCGATGGCGACACGTTCCGCTATGGCGGCGAGCGCATTCGCATTCTCGATATCGATGCGCCGGAGACGCATCCGTCCCGCTGTGACTACGAAGCACGGCTCGGAGCTGAAGCCGCGAGGCGGCTTCTCGATCTCCTCAACGAAGGTCCGCTCACGCTAAGGAGCAGCGGCAGAGATGAAGATCGGTACGGACGCAAGCTGCGATTGGTTTTCAGCGAGGGCCGGTCAGTCGGCCGCATCCTCGTGTCGGAGGGGCTGGCTCGCGAATGGACCGGGCGGCGGCTGCCCTGGTGCAGCTAGCTTCTGGGACGATCGGGCTACGTCCCGCCCGGCAGTACGCGGTCGGGGGGCTTGTGGCCGTCGGCCCAGGTGCGGATGTTGATGATCACCGTCTCGCCCATGCCGATGCGGCCTTCGAGCGTGGCGGAGCCCATATGCGGCAGGAGCACCACCTTGCCGGTTCTGGCAAGCGTGATCAGCCGCGGGTCACCGCCGGCTCGTGCTCGAAGACGTCGAGCCCGGCGCCGGAGAGCGCGCCCTGCCTCGAGCATTCGATCAGCGCCGCCTCGTCGATGATCGAGCCGCGCGCGGTATTCACGATCACCGCGCCGGTCCGCATAAGCTTCAGCCGGCGCGCGACAGAAGGTGGAAGGTGGCGGGCGTCGCCGGGGAGTTCACGGAGACGATGTCGATCGCGGGCGAGCATCTGGTCGAGGCTGTCCCAATAGGTCGCCTCCAGCTCCTCCTCCGACCCGCGCCTCGACCGGGCGGCGGTTGTGGTAGTGGATGGAAAGCCCGAAGGCGCGCGCCCGCCGCGCCACCGCCGTGCCGATCCGCCCCATGCCGACGATGCCGAGGCGCTTGCCGCCGATCCGGTGGCCGAGCATCCAGGTCGGCGACCAGCCGCTCCATTTCCGCCCTTCGCGCAGCACGCGCCGCGCCCTCGGCGAGCCGGCGCGGCACCGAAAGGATCAGCGCCATCGTCATGTCGGCGGTGTCCTCGGTCAGCACGCCCGGCGTATTGGTCACGATGATGCCGCGCTTCGACGCCGCGTCGACGTCGATATTGTCGACGCCGTTGCCGAAATTCGCGATCAGCTTCAGCTTCTCGCCGGCCTGCGCGATCATCTCCGCATCGATCCGGTCGGTGACGGTCGGGACGAGCACGTCCGCCTACTTCATCGCCTCGACCAGCTCGGCCTGGGTCATCGGCTTGTCGTCGATATTGAGCCGCGTCTGGAAGAGCTCGCGCATGCGCGTCTCGACCGGCTCGGGCAGCAGCCGCGTCACGATTACCAAAGGCTTGGCTCTCGTCATTGGCAAGGACCACCCTCACTCGCGCGCTCAAGCCGCACCCGGCGCGATACACGCTCTTAACAAAAGGTCGGCTAAACGCAACAAATCGAGACTACCGAAGGAGTCGCACCTTGCGTAAGCCCTTCCGCCGCCTGGCCGGCGGGCCCCACCGGCCCTTGCCAATCCTCGTCGCGCTTGCCGCGCTCGCCGTGAGCCTCCCCTTTGCGCCGCTCCACGCCTCGGCGCAGGATCGCGGGCGCGGGACCGGCCTACCGCTCCCCCGCTTCGTCAGCCTGAAATCGGACGCGGTGAACGTCCGCCGCGGTCCCGGCCAGGAATACGGGGTGGCCTTCAAGTTCGTGAAGGACGGGCTGCCGGTCGAGATCACCGAGGAATTCGACAATTGGCGGAAAATCCGCGATTCGGAGGGGGATCAGGGCTGGGTCTTCCACAGCCTTCTGTCGGGCAAGCGCACGGCGCTCGTGACACCCTGGGAGACGCACGGAGACGCCGGGCCGTTCCCGGTGCTTGCCGATCCCGACAAGACCAGCGCGGTCGTCGCCTATCTTGAGCCAAAAGTGCTCGCCGACGTCGCGCAGTGCCGCGACGGGTGGTGCGAAGTCAGCGGCCAGGGCTATAGCGGGTGGATCGAGCAGGATCGGCTCTGGGGCGTCTATCCGAATGAGGATTTCAAGGGATAGCCTTCGGATGGAAGCGCCGAATCGGCCCTGACGAAAATCCCGGATAGGTCGCAAAGCCCGGAAAGCGCGCGGCGGACGCAGCGCGCCGGATCAGGCGGGCTTGCGGCGCACGCGCACGACCACCTCGACGGCGACGATCTCCATGCCCTCGGGCGGCTGCGGCAGGCCATCGATCCCGACCGCCCCCTCCACGTCGATCAACCGCCCCTCGCCTTCCACAAAGAAGTGATGGTGGTCGCTGACATTGGTGTCGAAATAGGTGCGGGTGCCGTCAATCGCGACCTCGCGCAGCAGCCCCGCCTCGGTGAACTGGTGCAGCGCGTTGTAGACGGTCGCAAGCGACACGCGGACGCCGGCAAGCGCAGCCTCGGCGTGCAAATCCTCCGCCGAAATGTGGCGCGGGCCCTTGGCGAAAAGAATGCGCCCGAGCTCGACGCGCTGGCGCGTCGGCCTCAGCCCCGCATGGCGCAAATCCGCCGCCATCCGACTATGTTCGCCTGCGCCGCGCGCCGCTGCGTATGGCATCACCTGAGCACCTGTCCGAAATCTTGTATTTCTAACCCATGTTATATGGAATCGCGGCATCTGAAACAAGCGCGGGGGCCGGCTCAACCGTTTCGCGGGACGGCGGCCTGTGTTAGGTACGGAAATGAAACGTGATGCGAGCGGGAGGCTGCAAGAAGCGATGACGGAGCGCCAGACCCGTTTCGAATACGAGGAACTGCTCGCCTGCGGGCGCGGCGAGCTTTTCGGCGAAGGCAACGCGCAGCTGCCGCTGCCGCCGATGCTGATGTTCGACCGCATATCGGAAATCTCCGAGACCGGCGGCGACGGCGGCAAGGGGCACGTGCGGGCGCAGCTCGCGGTCAGACCGGACCTCTGGTTCTTCTCCTGCCATTTCAAGGGCGACCCGGTGATGCCGGGGTGTCTCGGCCTCGACGCGCTGTGGCAATTGCTCGGCTTCTTCCTCGGCTGGCTCGGCGGCGAAGGGCCGCGGCCGGGCGCTTTCGGTCGGCGCCGTCAAGTTCTCCGGCATGGTGCTGCCGCACATCAAGCTGGTCGAATATGGCGTCGACCTCAGACGCGTGGTCCGCTCGAAGCTCATGCTCGGCATCGGCAACGGCTGGCTCAAGGCTGACGGCGAGACCATCTATGAGGCGGCGGATCTGAGAGTCGGGCTGTTCAAGACTTGACCCTTTGGCGCCGAGATGCGGCCGAGGCTCGTCCGGCGGCCGGTGACAAGAGGAGATCGCCATGAGACGTGTCGTCGTCTCCGGCATGGGCATCGTCTCGTCCATCGGCAACAACACCCAGGAAGTGCTGGCAAGCCTCAGGGAGGCGCGCTCCGGCGTGGTCTTCGCCGAGAAGTACAAGGAGCTCGGATTCCGCTGCCAGGTGCACGGCGCGCCGCAGCCCGACCCGGCCGAGGACCTCGACCGGCGGACGACGCGCTTCATGGGCAAGGGCGCGGCGTGGAACTACATCGCCATGCGACAGGCGATCCAGGATTCCGGGCTTCAGGAAGACACGATCTCCAACGAGCGCACCGGCATCATCATGGGCTCGGGCGGGCCGTCGACGCGCGCCATCGTCGACGCCGCCGACGTGACGCGTACGAAGGGCGCCCGCCGCGTCGGCCCCTTCGCGGTGCCGAAGGCGATGTCGTCGACCAATTCGGCGACGCTCGCGACGCCGTTCAAGATCAAGGGCGTGAACTATTCGATATCGTCGGCCTGCGCGACGTCGAACCATTGCATCGGCAACGCCTACGAGCTGATCCAGCTCGGCAAGCAGGACGTGATCTTCGCCGGCGGCGGGGAGGAGCTCGACTGGACGCTTTCCGATCTCTTTGACGGCATGGGAGCGCTGTCGACCGGCTTCAACGACGCGCCGCATAAGGCCTCGCGCGCCTATGACGTGAACCGCGACGGCTTCGTCATCGCCGGCGGGGCGGGCGTCGTGGTCGTGGAGGAGCTCGATCACGCCAAGGCGCGCGGCGCGAAAATCTACGGGGAAATAAAGGGTTACGGCGCCAATTCCGACGGCTTCGACATGGTGCAGCCGTCCGGCGAAGGCGCAGTCCGCTGCATGAAGCTCGCGCTTTCCACGGTGAAGGAGCCGATCGACTACATCAACCCGCACGCTACCTCCACGCCGATCGGCGACGAGCGCGAGATCGAGGCGATACGCGAAGTCTTCGGCGCCGGCGACAAATGTCCGCCGATCGCGGCGACGAAGTCGCTGACCGGACACTCGCTCGGCGCGACCGGCGTGCAGGAGACGATCTACTGCCTGTTGATGATGCAGAACGGCTTCATCTGCGAGAGCGCCAACATCGACGAGCTCGACCCGAAGTTCGCGGACATGCCGATCGTGCGCGAGCGGCGGGACGGGGTCGAACTCAACACGGTTCTCTCGAACTCCTTCGGGTTCGGCGGCACCAACGCCACCCTGGTATTCCAGCGCTACGCCGGCTGAGGACGCGAATGAGCAAATTGATGGCCGGCAAGCGCGGCCTCGTGATGGGCGTCGCCAACGATCACTCGATCGCCTGGGGGATCGCCAAGGCACTCGCCGCCGAGGAGGCGGAGCTCGCCTTCACGTATCAGGGCGAGCATTTCGGCCGCCGCGTGAAGCCGCTTGCCGCCTCGCTCGGCTCGACCATGCTTTACGATTGCGACGTGGAGGACGGCGCCTCGATGCAAGCCGCCTTCGACGCGATCAAGGTCGCATGGGGCGGCATCGATTTCGCGGTGCACGCCATCGCGTTTTCCGACAAGGCGGAGCTCAAGGGGCGCTACGCCGACACGTCGCGCGAGAACTTCATCCGCACCATGGTGATCTCCTGCTACTCCTTCACGGAGATGACGCGGATGGCGGCTGCACTGATGCCGGCGGGCGGAAGCGTCCTCACCCTCACCTATGGCGGCTCGGCGCGGGTGATGCCCAACTACAACGTCATGGGCGTCGCCAAGGCGGCGCTCGAGGCCTCGGTGCGCTACCTCGCCGCGGACCTCGGAAGCCGCGGCATCCGCGTCAACGCCATCTCCGCCGGACCGATCCGGACGCTCGCGGGAGCCGGCGTCTCCGACGCGCGGCTGATGTTCGGTCACCAGCGGGACAACGCGCCGTTGCGCCGGGCAACGACGATCGAAGACGTCGGCTCCGCTGCGGTCTATCTGCTCTCCGACCTGTCGCGGGCGGTGACCGGCACGGTCCACTATGTCGACTGCGGCTACAACATCGTCGCCATGCCGCGGCTCGACTTGATTAAGGCAAATGATGAAAAGACGCAGCGGGACGCGGCAGAATAGCCCCTTTTACGGCTAAAATTCCCCGGAAGCCTCAATAAATACAACCGGGTAAGGGAATTCTTTACAGGAATTGGGGCATTTTGGACCCGAGTAATCGGGGCCGCCCATGATCATTCCGAAGTTCCGCGCCGCGATCGTCGTCTTTCTTGTCGGCTTCGCGCTTGGGTTGTCAGTATTCGTCGCGTCGCGGCTCTTTGTGCGTTCCGTGCTCAACGACGATGCGGTCTCGGCGGCTGAGCAAGTCGCCTCGGAGATCGCCCGCGGCGGAGCGGTCGAGCCGAGCCGGGCACTCTCATCGGTCGTGCGCTACACCTATTTCGATCTCAGCGGGAAAGTCGTCGCGAGCACGGCGCCCGGCGGCAGCGGCGCACAGTCGGCGCTGAGCGAGGCCGATGCAAGCAGCCTCGCGAGCGTCGCACGGGCAGGCGGCGGCGTCGTCGACAGCGCGCCGCTCGTGCCGAGCCTCTTCGGCTGGTCGGATTCTGCCGTGAGACGCGTGGCGGTGCCCGTCAACGCCAACGGCAAGACGGTTGGAACGCTCGTCGCCGAGGTCGACCAGACGCGCTCGCTCGAAGCGCTCACGCGCGCGTTCAGCGTGGTCGGGATGGTGACGGTCGGGCTTGCGGTGCTCGCGGTGATCATCGTCGCCATCGTGGTGACGCGCGGCTCCGGTTTCGGGCGCCAGCCGAAGGCTTTCGATCCGCGCACGCTGCCGCGCGACCCGTTGACCGACGTGCCGACGCGCTCCGGGCTTCGGGCGGCGCTCGACGACGCGGTGGAACGTGCGCGTGAGGCGGATCAGCAGCTCGGGCTGATGATCGTCGGCCTCGACGGCTTCCGAACCGTCAACGACATCTGGGGCCACGCCGCCGGCGACGAGGTGCTGCAGACCGCGGCCGAGCGACTGCGCGCGCTGGCGAGCGGCCCGGTCGGCGTTTCGCGTATCGCCGGCGACGAATTCGCCGTCATGCTCGAAGGCGAGGCGGCACAGTCGATGCACCAGATCGCGGACCGCATCCGCGAGACGATCGGCGCGCCCTTCGAGGTGGAGGGAAGCTCCATCCTGCTCGGGGCGAGCATCGGCGCCGCGCTCTATCCGATCAATGCCGAGGAGAGCGAATTCCTGTTCCGCGCCGCGGACAGCGCGTTGTCGAAGGCAAAGGCGCACGGGCGTAATTCACTCGCCGTCTTCGATACGGAGATGAAGGATCGGCTGCTCAAGAACGCGGCGCTCGAACGCGACATGCGGCAGTCGCTCGCGCGCGACGAGTTCGTGGTGTTCTACCAGCCGCAGATGGAACTCTCCTCCGGTGAGGTCCGCGGCTACGAGGCGCTGGTGCGCTGGGAACGCCCCAACCAGGGAATCCTTTCGCCGCGCGATTTCCTCGCGGTGGCGGAGGAAACTGGCCTGATCCGCGAGATCGGCGACTGGGTGCTTAGGCGCGCCTGCGCGGACGCCGCCGCCTGGCTCGATTCCGGCGTTGTCGCGGTGAACTTCTCGGCGGCGCAGCTTCGCTCGCAGGATATCGACAAGAAGATCGCCGCGGCGCTTGCCGAAAGCGGGCTTGCAGCGGAGCGACTGGAAATCGAGGTTCCCGAAAGCCTTTTCCTCGGCAACGCACCGGGCGTCCTCGAAACGCTGAAGCGCGTGAAGGCACTCGGCGTGCGCGTCGCGATGGACGATTTCGGCGCCAATTACAGCGGGCTCGCTTCGCTGGCGCGTTTCCCATTCGACAAGGTCAAGATCGACCGCACGTTCGTCGGCCAGCTCACCGAGGATGCCGACGTCGCGGCAATCGTCGCCGCCGTCGTGGCGCTCGGCCACACCTTGAGCCTCGACGTGACGGCGGAAGGGGTGGAGACGAACGAGCAGGTCACGCTGTTGAAGGCGGCAGGGTGCAGCGTCGTGCAGGGCTTCCTGTTCGGCGCCCCGAAGCGCCGTGCGCCGGTGACGCAGGCGACGAGCCTCGCGCCCGTCGAAGATGCAACAGAGGGCAGGGCAAAATCGTCAAGCGGTTGATCCTCTCGAATTGTCCGTGCTGCCTTCACGGACGGCTAAGGGCGCACATTTATCCCGGGTGACGGGCGGCAACAGGACGCGCGGGAGGCGCCTGTGATCGAAAGGCGGGGGAGTTGACGAAGATCGAAAGAAAGCCGCTCGCGACGATCATCAGTCTGGTCATCGTCGCCGCAGGCATTCTCGCCGCCGTCTATGCGCTCGGCCATTATGCGCTCGGGCGCATGATGGAGGACGACGCGCTCACCTCGGCGGAGCTGTGGTCGCGCTCGCTCGATCGAAACGGCGGCGATCTCGAGGCAGCGCTTGCGGGGACGAGCCCCAACATGCTGCAGAGCACGCTGCGCATCGCCAACATCGACCGACTTCTTCTCATCCCGACGAAAGGCGATCCGATCCCTTTCTACGGGAGCGATGGCGGCGCCGAGCTAAAGCAGGTTCTCGCCGCGACGGCCACACCGCCAAAGTCGCTCTTTTCCGCCGACAGCGGCGTCTACACGCTCGATTCCATCAGATGGTTCGGCGAGCATCCGTTCCATAGCTGGGTGGTCTTTCCGACCGAGGCGGGCGGGCGGGCGCGGCTCGCCCTCCGCGTCGACCAGAGCAAGACCGCCGATGAGCTGATCTCCTCCTTCGCGCGGGAAGTTCTGTTCAGCGGCGGCGTCGCGATCATCACCTTCATTTCGTTCATGGCCGGCTTCAGCTATCGCCAGCGCCAGCTCTCGGCGGAGAACGCCGCGATCCGCTTCCTCGCGCTGCATGACGAACTGACCGGCCTGCCGAACCGCAAGCAGTTCGACGAGGTCATGGCGGAGACGCTCGCGGCGATCGAACCCGGAGGCCACAAGGCGGCGCTCTTCGTGCTCGATCTCGACGGCTTCAAATCGGTCAACGACACGCTCGGCCATCCGGTCGGCGACGGGCTGCTCAAGGCCTGCGCCAAGCGGCTCAAGGCATCGCTCCGCGGCGGCGACCTGCTGGCGCGCCTCTCCGGCGACGAGTTCGTCATCGTGGTGCCGCGCGTTTCCGATCCGGCCATGCTCGCGCCGCTCGCCGAACGCGTGCTGAACCTCGTCTCGAGCCCGTTCCGGGTCGACGGACACGAAATCCAGGTCGGGTGCTCGATCGGCCTCGCGGTAGCGCCCGACAACGGCTCCGACATCGAGACGCTGATGCGCAACGCCGACTTCGCGCTCTACCGCGCCAAGAGCGAGGGACGGCGCACCTGGCGCTTCTTCGATCCCAAGATGGCGGAAGATCTCGCAAGCCGGCGCACGCTCGAGGACGGACTGCGGCACGCGCTCGAGAACGATCACTTCCAGCTCCTCTACCAGCCGCAGGTCGAGCTCGCGACCAGCCGCGTCGTCGGCTACGAGGCGATGCTGCGCTGGCGGCTGCCGGGGAAGGGCCTGGTGCCGGCCGCCGTCTTCGTCTCGATCGCGGAGGAAACGGGGCTCGTCGTTCCGATCGGCGAATGGGTGATCCGACAGGCGGCGCGCGATTGCGGCCTTATTCCCGCCGACCGCCGCGTCGCCATCAACCTTTCCGCCACGCAGCTGAAACGCGACGGTATCGATACCTTCATCCTGGAAACCCTGAAGTCGCACCGCATCCCGCCAAGCCGCATCGAAATCGAAGTCAACGAGACGATCCTCGGCCGCAATGAGACGGCGGCCTTCATGCGGCTCGCCAAGATCCGCGACGCCGGCGTCAGCGTCGTCATGGATTCCTTCGGCGTCGGCACGCTCTCGCTCGGGCTTCTCTCCCGCTACTCCTTCGACAAGATCAAGATCGACCGCTCCTTCCTGATGGAAAACGACGAGCAGAAGAGCGGCGCGGTGCTCGCCGCGATCTGCAGCCTCGGCCGCTCGCTCGGCTTCCGCGTCGCCGGACAGGGCGTGGAGACGATCGAGCACGCGCAGCTCTTGCGCGCCGCCGGCTGCACCGAGGCGCAGGGCTATTATTTCGCCCCGCCGATGCCGCTCGAGCAGCTCTTGAAGGTGGAGGAAGAGCAGCGGAAGCCGACGCTCGCGCAGACCGCCTAGCGCGCTGGACGCTCCGATGGAATTGGAGCTGCGCTCCAGGTGCTTGTTGGCGCATCCGACACTCCCAAAAACCGGTTCCGACTTTTGGGTTCGGTGCTCCGGAGCGGATCATTACAAGGCGGGACAACAAAAAGGGCGCCGCGGCGCCCTTTTCACTTGCATAGACGGACCTCCGCGATCAGGCGGCGGCGTCGTCCTTGATCTCCGCGCCGGTCGCCTGATCGACGACCTTCATGGAGAGCCGCACCTTGCCGCGCTCGTCGGAGCCGAGGAATTTCACCCAGACCTTGTCGCCCTCCTTGACCACGTCCTTGACGTTTTGGACGCGGTGCGGAGCGAGCTGCGAGACGTGGACGAGGCCGTCGCGCGAACCGAAGAAATTCACGAAGGCGCCGAAAT
Organism: uncultured Alphaproteobacteria bacterium; assembly: GCA_963750115.1. GTDB lineage: Bacteria > Pseudomonadota > Alphaproteobacteria > Rhizobiales > Afifellaceae > DASWJZ01. Next base: position 183,935 of record CAVVPM010000012.1, read on the forward strand.
CGACGATCTTCACGACGGTGCCCTGATAGACCACGCCCGGCTCCGGCTCGGCCGCGATGCCCTGAATCCACTTCAGCGCGGCGCGGATCGATTCCGCCTTCGAAGAGGCGACCTTCACCGTGCCGTCGTCGGAAATGTCGACCTTGGCGCCGGTCTTCTCGACGATCTCGCGGATGACCTTGCCGCCGGAGCCGATGACTTCGCGGATCTTGTCGACCGGGATCTTGATCATCTCGATGCGCGGGGCATGCTCGCCGAGCTCGGCGCGCGCGTGGCCCAGCGCCTTCGCCATCTCGCCGAGGATGTGCATGCGACCGTCCTTCGCCTGCGCCAGGGCGACCTTCATGATCTCCTCGGTGATGCCCTGGATCTTGATGTCCATCTGCAGCGAGGTGATGCCGCCCGCCGTGCCGGCGACCTTGAAGTCCATGTCGCCGAGATGATCCTCGTCGCCGAGAATGTCGGAGAGCACGGCGAAACGATCGTCCTCCTTGATCAGGCCCATGGCGATGCCGGCGACGGGCGCCTTCAAGGGCACGCCGGCATCCATCAACGCGAGCGAGGAGCCGCACACCGTCGCCATCGACGACGAGCCGTTCGATTCGGTGATCTCGGAGACGACGCGCATCGTGTAGGGGAACTCGTCGGGTCGCCGGCAGCACCGGATGGATGGCGCGCCAGGCAAGCTTGCCGTGGCCGATTTCGCGACGGCCCGGGCGAGCCCATCCGGCCGGTCTCGCCGACCGAGTAGGGCGGGAAATTGTAGTGCAGCATGAAGGCTCGACTTGTAGGTGCCTTCAAGGCTGTCGATCATCTGCTCGTCTTCTCCCGTGCCCAGCGTCGCGACCACGAAAGCCTGCGTCTCGCCGCGGGTGAAGAGCGCCGAGCCGTGCGCGCGCGGCAGGACGCCGACCTCGGCGAGGATCGGCCGCACCGTCTTCAGATCGCGGCCGTCGATGCGGCCGCCGGTGTCGAGGATGTTCCAGCGGACGATCTTCGCCTGCAGATCCTTGAAGACGGCCGCGACCTTCTCGGCACTGAAGCGCGGCTCCGCGCCCTCCGGAAAGAGCGCCGCCATGACCTTCGCCTTGACCGCGTCGACGGCGGCGTAGCGCTCCTGCTTGACGGTCAGCTTGTAGGCGCTGCGAAGATCGGCCTCGGCGATCTGAAGCACCGCCTTCTCGACCTCGGCCACGTCGGGCGCGGCGAATTCGCGCGGTTCCTTGGCGGCGCGCTCGGCGAGCTTGATGATCGCGTCGATCACCGGCTGGAACGAGCGGTGGCCGAACATGACGGCGCCGAGCATCACGTCTTCGGCAAGCTCCTGCGCTTCCGATTCGACCATGAGCACGGCTTCCGACGTGCCGGCGACGACGAGGTCGAGCTTCGAATCCGGCATCTGTTCGACCGGCGGGTTCAAGACGTAGTTGCCGTTGATGTAGCCGACGCGCGCGGCGGCGATCGGGCCCATGAAGGGAACGCCGGAAAGCGTCAGCGCCGCCGAAGCGGCGACCATGCCGACGATATCGGGATCGTTCTCAAGATCATGCGAGAGCACGGTGACGACGACCTGCGTCTCGTTCTTGTAGCCGGCGGCGAAGAGCGGGCGGATCGGGCGGTCGATCAGGCGCGAGGTCAGCGTCTCCTTCTCGGTCGGACGGCCCTCGCGCTTGAAGAAGCCGCCGGGAATGCGGCCGGAGGCGTAGTAGCGCTCCTGGTAGTTCACGGTGAGCGGGAAGAAATCGAAGCCGGGCTTCGGCTCCTTCATCGAGACGACGGTCGCAAGCACGGTCGTCTCGCCGTAGGTGGCGAGCACCGCGCCGTCAGCCTGGCGGGCCATCCGCCCGCTTTCGAGAACGAGCTTGCGTCCTCCCCAATCGAGTTCCACTTTCTGTGTGTCAAACATAGCTAGTCCTTTCGTTCAGCTATGCAGGACAGGCCATGCGCAAGACGGCGGGGCACTTCAGGCTGGTATCCAGCTTCGAAGCGACCGGCGATCCTGCCATGGCCATGCCTGCTTTCAGCGGGCGATGGGGCCCGCGATCCTAGTCGCGGCGCCGGCGCCCGTGCGCCCTAGCGGCGCAGTCCAAGGCGCGAGATCAGCGCCTGGTAGCGACTCGGAATCCCTCGACTTCAGATAATCGAGAAGACTCCTGCGCTGCGACACGAGCTTCAAAAGCCCACGCCGCGAATGGTTGTCCTTCGCGTGGCTCTTGAAATGCTCGGTCAGGTTGGCGATCCGCTCCGACAGGATGGCGACCTGCACCTCGGGCGAACCCGTGTCGCCGTCCTTCGTAGCGTATTCCTTTATCAATTCCTGTTTGCGATCGGTCGTGATCGACATCGGTCATCCTCGATTTGCAGCACCGGGCCGCTCACGCGCCGCGGCAAGATTGAACACACGCTTCGGATTGAACGCACCCTTGTCGACCTCGCCGAGCGCAACCGGCTGACCGCCGAAAACCGCATAAGCAGGGCCGGACATGACGGGCGCGTCCCGTCCCTTCAGGAAGACGGCCTGGCCACGTCTGAGCCGCGCCGCATCCCGCTCGGTCATGGCGAGCGCCGGGATGTCGTCCAGCGCCGTCGCAACCGAAAGCAGAGCTTCCTCGGCCCCAAGGCCGTCGGAAGTCTCGGCCTTATGGCTTAACTCCTGCAGCTTTTCCAGCGAAATCATGTCGGCCTCGCCGAACGGGCCGACGGCCAGACGGCGGAGCGCCACAACATGGCCGTGCGTCCCGAGACGCCGCCCCATGTCGCGGGCAAGCGCCCTGACGTAGGCGCCCTTCCCGCATTCGGCGAGAAATATCGCGGTATCGGCGTCGGGGCATTCGACGAGGTCAAGCCGATGGATGGCGATCTCGCGCGGCTCAAGCGTCACCGCCTCGCCTTCGCGGGCAAGGTCATAAGCGCGCTCGCCGGCGATCTTGATCGCCGAGAAGCGCGGCGGGACCTGCATGATCTTTCCGGTGAATTCCGGGAGAACGGCGCGGATGTCCGCTTCCGCCGGGCGCACGTCGGAACGCGCCGCGACCGGCCCTTCCGCGTCGTCGGTCGTCGTCTCCTCGCCGAAGCGGACGGTGAAGCGGTAGACCTTGCGGCCGTCCATGACGTGGCCGACGGTTTTCGTCGCCTCGCCGAGCGCGATCGGGAGCGACCCGGAAGCGAGCGGGTCGAGCGTGCCGGCGTGGCCCGCCTTCTGCGCGCCGAAGAGACGCTTCACCTTCGCCACCGCCTCCGTCGAGGTCATGCCCACCGGCTTGTCGAGGACGAGCCAGCCGTCGACCTTCCTGCCCTTGTCGCGCCGCCGCATCAGTCGTCGCCTCCCCCACGCTGCTCAAGATCGCGCGCGACCTCAGGCGACTTCAACAGCCGGTCGATGCGCGCGTCATCCTCAAAGCGCGTGTCGAGCAGGAATTTCAGGTCGGGCATGGCGCGCAGCTGGCGCAGCGCCGGCGTGATCTTTCCGCGCAACGCGCGCGCATGCTTGTTGAGCGCGGCGACGAGCGCCGTGGAGTCCTTCGTCGCGAGCGGGGCGACGAGCACCGTCGCGTGCTTCAGGTCGGCCGACATGCGCACTTCGGCGAAGGAGAGGAGCACGCCATCGAACTCGACGCCCGCCTCGCCGCGCGCGAAGACTTCCGCCAGCGCATGGCGGACGAGCTCGCCAACGCGGAGCTGACGCTGCGAGGGGCCGGATTTGCGGGTTTCAAGATGCGGCATCGAACCAGATACGACCTATGCAATCGTCGTCTCGCCCGGGCTTGACCCGGGCACCCATTCCGCGACCGTCGAACGTTGCGCGCTACGGAATGGATCGCCGGATCAAGTCCGGCGATGACGACATCAAAGTTGAAGCTTCCCCTCGGCGTTGCCGCTTCGGCAACTAGAGCGTCCGCGCGATCTCCTCCACGCGGTAGCACTCGATCACGTCGCCGACGCGCATGTCCTCGTATTTCTCGAACGCCATGCCGCATTCCTGCCCCGCCGGCACCTCGCGCACTTCGTCCTTGAAGCGCTTCAACGTCGAAAGCTTGCCTTCGTGGATGACGACGTTGTCGCGGATCAGGCGCACGTTCGCGCCGCGCTCGACCTTGCCTTCGGTCACCCGGCAGCCGGCGACCTTGCCGACTTTCGAGATGTTGAAGACCTCGAGGATCTCGGCGTTGCCGAGGAAGGTCTCGCGCCGCTCCGGCGACAGGAGGCCCGACATCGCCGCCTTCACGTCGTCCACGAGGTCGTAGATGATGTTGTAGTAGCGGATCTCGATGCCTTCGCGCTCGGCCGCGGCGCGCGCCTGCGCGTTGGCGCGCACGTTGAAGCCGATGATCGCGGCGCCTGAGGTCGCCGCGAGGTTCACGTCCGATTCGGTGATGCCGCCGACGCCGGAATGCATGACCTGCGCCGCCACCTCGTCGGTGCCGAGCTTTTCGAGCGCCTGCACGATCGCCTCGACCGAGCCCTGCACGTCGCCCTTGATGACGATCGGGAAGAGGCTCTTTCCCTGCACATTGAGGCGACATCATCTGCTCAAGCGAGCCGCGCAAGCCGGCCGCGTGGGCGGCGTGCTTCTCGCGCTTCAGGCCCTGGCGGTATTCGGTGACCTCCCGGGCACGCGCCTCGCTCTCGACGACGGCGAGACGGTCGCCGGCCTCCGGCGTCGCCTGGAAGCCAAGCACCTCGACGGGCGCGGACGGCGCCGCTTCGCGCACCTGCGTCGCCGCGATCGTCGATAAGCGCGCGGACGCGGCCCCATTCGGCGCCGGCCACGATGATGTCGCCGACCTTGAGCGTGCCGCGCTGCACGAGCACGGTCGCGACCGGCCCGCGCCCGCGGTCGAGCTTCGCTTCGACGACGATGCCTTCGGCCGGGCGGTTGGGATTGGCCTGCAGGTTCAGGATTTCGGCCTGCAGCAGGATCGCCTCGAGCAGCTTGTCGAGATTGGTATGCTTCATCGCCGAGACTTCGATCTCGAGCGTCTCGCCGCCCATCGATTTCGACCACGATCTCGTGGCTCAGAAGCTCGGTTCGAACGCGGTTCGGGTCGGCGCCCTGCTTGTCGATCTTGTTGATCGCGACGATGATCGGCACGCCGGCGGCGCGGGCGTGATTGATCGACTCCACCGTCTGCGGCATGACGCCGTCGTCGGCGGCGACGACCAGGATCGCGATGTCGGTCGCCTGCGCGCCGCGCGCCCGCATGGCGGTGAACGCCTCGTGGCCGGGCGTGTCGATGAAGGTGATCTTCTGCCCGTTCTTCTCGATCTGATAGGCGCCGATATGCTGGGTGATGCCGCCCGCCTCGGTGGAGACGACATTCGCCTCGCGGATGGCGTCGAGGAGCGACGTCTTGCCGTGGTCGACGTGGCCCATGATGGTCACGACCGGCGGACGCGGCGCAAGCTTCTCTTCCGCATCGGGCACATCGAAAAGGCCCTCCTCCACGTCGGCGGCGGCGACGCGGCGGACATTGTGGCCCAACTCCTCGGCGACGATCTGGGCGGTGTCGGCGTCGATCACGTCGGTGATCTTCACCAGCTGACCGTCCTTCATGAGGATACGGATCACGTCGACGGCGCGTTCGGCCATGCGGTTTGCAAGTTCCTGCACGGTGATCGCCTCGGGGATCACGACGTCGCGGACGATCTTCTCCTGCGTCGGCATGAAGCCGTGCAGCTGCCGCTGCTGCTTCTCGCGCTTGCGCCTGACGGAGGCGAGCGAGCGCTCGCGTTCGTTCTCCGCGGCTTCAAGCGCATTGGTGACGGTCAGGCGCCCGCGCCGGCGATCGCCGCCGGGGGCCGCCTTGGTGCGGGTCGGCTTCGGAACCTCAAGCCGCTTCGGGCGAAGAACACCGGGACGCGCCGCGCCGGCGGCTTCCGTCGTCTCGGCGGCTCGCGCCGCCGGCACCGCTTCTTCGCCAAGGCGCCGACGCGCTTCGTCCTCGCCGCGGCGGCGGGCCTGCTCTTCGGATTGCTTGCGCGCCTCTTCCTCGGACTTGCGGCGCTCGGCTTCGTCGTGCTCGCGCTTCAGCCGCGCCTCTTCCTCGGCATGCCGCTGTGCGTCGACCTCGGCCTGGTGACGCTCTTCCGCTTCGCGCGCGCGCGCCTCGGCAAGCGCATGCGCGCGGGCGTCGCGCTCTTCGTCGGTCAGCGTGCGCAGCACGACGCCGCCGCGCGGACGCGGTTGCGCAGCGCCTTCGCTATCGGGTCGGCGCAGGCTGACGCGCGGGCGCGCCGGCTCGGCGGCGGCAGGCGCTTCCTCGACCTGCGGCGCGGACTCCGTCCGCTCGCCGGCGCCGGTCAGGCGGCGGCTCCGCTTCTTCTCCACCACGACGGCCTTCGAGCGGCCGCCAGAGAAGCTCTGCCGCACCGTGTCGGTGTCGCGCTTGACCGAAAGCGGCTTACGCCCTCCGACCCTCAGCGTCTTGTCCTTGCTCGTCGTGTCACTCATTCATCAATTCCCGAGGGCTCGAAAGCCTGCTTTTCGGCCGCGCCCTCGACCGCGCCCGAATAGCGCTGGAGGCGGGTGGCCGCTTCCACGAAACCCATGCCAGCCGGGCCTTGGAGCACGGCAGCATGTATCACATCTGGCCGGCCGATTGCCAAACCCAATTCCGCCGCCTGGAAGAGGCGGAAGACCGGCAGCGGAGCTACCGCGCCGAAGCGGCGGTAGAGCGCGTTCAGCATCTTGCGCTCGCCGTCGGGCGCAGCGTCGGCGGCAATCATGAGCGCGGCGAGCCGCTTGGCGGAAATCGCCGCCTCGACCTTGGCGAAGCCGGCCACGACGGCCCCAGCCTTGCGGGCGAGACCGAGCCGGCCGAGCGCCGCATCGCGCATGCGCGCCGCCACCTGATCGGGAAGATCGGCGGCGGTTGCACCGCCTGCTTCAAGCCGCGCGCAAAAACGTTCCGCTTGACCGCCTCGGCGACAGCCGCACGGCTTGCGCCGACCCATACGCCGCGACCGGGAAGCTTTGCCTTCAGGTCGGCGACGAGCACGCCTTCCGGGGTTGCGACGAAGCGGATCAGCGCCGCCTCCGGCAGCACGTCGCGCGTCACCGCACACATGCGCCGGCGGCCCGCGCCGCGGCCCTCGACCTCGTTCTCCTTGAGCGCCTCCGTCAAACCGTCGCCGCCTCCGCTTCAACCTCGGGCGTCTCGACGGGCGGCGGCTGGAGATCAGCCTCGGTGACGATGCCGGCCTTGAGCCGCGCCGCCATCACGATCGTCTCCGCCTCCTGCCGCGACAGGTCGAAGCCGGACAGCGCGCCCTCGAAGCGCGTGGTCTCGCCGTCCTTGCGCTCGCTCCAGCCGACGAGGTCGTCGGCGGCGCAATAGGCCAGATCCTCGAGCGAACGGACGTCGTTCTTGCCGAGCGCCACCATCATCGCGGTGGTGATGCCGGGGATCTCCTTCAGCACGTCGGCGACGCCGAGCTTCTTGCGCTCCTCGTCCTGCTCGGCCTCGATCTTCTCCAGATATTCGCGCGCGCGCGCCTGCAGCTCCTCCGCGGTCTCCTCGTCGAAGCCCTCGATCGAAGCAAGCTCGTCGCGCTCGACCAGCGCCACGTCTTCGACGCTCGCGAAGCCCTCGGAGGCAAGCAACTGCGCCACCATCTCGTCGACGTCGAGCGCGTCATGAAGAGCTGCGAGCGCTCCTGGAATTCCTTCTGCCGGCGCTCCGATTCCTCGTCCTCGGTCAGGATGTCGATGTCCCAGCCGGTCAGTTGCGAGGCGAGCCGCACGTTCTGGCCGCGGCGGCCGATGGCGAGAGAGAGCTGGTCGTCGGGCACCACGACCTCGATGCGCTCCGCCTCCTCGTCGAGCACCACCTTGGTGACCTCCGCCGGCTGCAGCGAATTGACGATGAAGGTCGCCGCGTCCGGGTTCCACGGGATGATGTCGATGCGCTCGCCAGCGAGCTCACCGACCACCGCCTGGACGCGGCTGCCGCGCATGCCGACGCAGGCGCCGACCGGGTCGATCGAGGTGTCGCGCGAAACGACCGCGATCTTGGCCCTCTGCCCGGATCGCGGGCGACCGACTTGATCTCGATGATGCCGTCGTAGATTTCCGGCACCTCCATGGTGAAGAGGTTCGCCATGAATTGCGGGTGGGTGCGGGAGAGGAATATCTGCGGGCCGCGCTGCTCGCGGCGAACGTCATAGACATAGGCGCGCACGCGGTCGCCGTAGCGGAAGGTCTCGCGCGGGATCATCTCGTCGCGGCGGATGATCGCCTCGCCGCGACCGAGGTCGACGATGACATTGCCGTATTCGACGCGCTTCACCGTGCCGTTGACGATCTCGCCGATGCGGTCCTTGTAGTCCTCGTATTGGCGGTCGCGTTCGGCCTCGCGCACCTTCTGCATGATCACCTGCTTCGCCGACTGCGCGGCGATGCGGCCGTAATCGAGCGGCGGCAGCGGCTCGGAAATGTAGTCGCCGACCTGCGCCGCGGGATTCCTCACGCGCGCCTCGTCGACGGAAATCTGCGCCGAGTCGTTCTCGACCGTGTCGACCACCTCGAGCAATCGTTGCAGGCGAATCTCGCCGGGC
>CAVVPM010000013.1:0-134084 GCA_963750115.1 uncultured Alphaproteobacteria bacterium
TGTCGTTGGGCACCACCGGATCGTTTATGAAAGTCCCGTAATCATGCGCCAGCCCAGGCGGTGGATCGCTGGAGAGGTCATGGCTGATAACTCGGAAGACGCCGAAAGGCGCGCTCGGGCCGAAGGCCGGTTCAACAAAACACTACCGCGCATCGGCTATTGGTCCCCTCTGCGGATTGTAGTGGCTATACTTGTGGCGGTCGCATTCGTTGTCGCGGCGCTGGTACTCTGGCTCCACTAGTGAGCAGTAAGACCCGCAGGGAAGCACCCAACGCACATCTTGCTCTGATTGGGTGCGCGGAGCGGTTCGGCATTGGAGACGCCCACCCGCTACTTTCGGTCTTCCCTGAAGGATCAAATCCGGTCACTCCACAAAATGGCACCGCGGCGCCCGCACCGCTGAAGCAGCAGACAGGCCAAGCCGTCGGCCGGCAGTTCGCCCTGCCTTTATGAGGATTCCGTTCAATTTGTGCCGCCAGCAGGAGACGTGGCAACCGAGCGAAGAGAAGTGCTCCGCCTAGCAGAGAGGCGTCTCGAAACTGACGCCTGCCGAGTAGCCATGCTGCCAGACGAGTTCCACAGCGGCTTCGGTTTTGGCTGACACGCTGCGAAGCCGGAATTCCGGGGGAAGTTGAGTTGGCCCGCCGAATTCAAGGAGAGCCCCGCCTTCACCTAGATTTCGGATCACGCAATTCATCAGCGTCGACGAGCTCAGAATGGCCTTTCCATCTTTGATCGTCAATCGCCTGGCAGATGTACGACGTTCTTCCATGTTAGGTATATTTGAATTGTGCTTCGTGTTTGCTAAGAATTACGTTCAACAGCATTAACAGTTACTCAGGAACTCGCCCTGCGCTGTCGAGCAACCCTCGTTCCCGGCAGGTCCCACCCCTGCGAGGCGTGCAACCCGCCGCCGCGCCGACACTATATATCTCCCGACGATGCGCAGCTGGATGGCGAGCTTCGCTGAACGCGTGATCGTCAAGATAAAGGCCATCGCCGATGTTTGACGCAACGACTGCAGCATTAATTCGGGCTGCGCCTCCACTCGAGGGGCTCGATCTCGACAATCTGCCGAAGCGGCTGACCGAAGCCTTTGCCGATATTGTCTCGGCACGCATTCGCCTGCGCGGTTCTAATGCCGAAGCAGACGATGAAGCGTTGCTGGCAACCGTTGCCAAACTTCGCCGCATCGCTGCCGCGCACGAGACCTATGCCGCCTTACTTCCCGAACGTGAAAATCGCGCCTCGGCCGCCTTCGTCGCGGCGTCGGCACACCAGGCCGTCTCCCTAGCGCTGCGCTGGGCCGACGCTCCCAGACAAGTCGACATTGCGGCGGTCAGCCCCGACGTTTGCGCCACATTGCTTTTCCTCTTAGCAGAAGCGCATGCCGATGCGGCCGAAGCCGCCAAGCGCATTGTGCCTGCGGCGGACGCCGGACCCATCGAGCGCGCTCTGCTGCTTGCAATCCGCAACCTTGCGCAAGGGCGGCTCGGGGAGATCGTCGGTGCCGACGAGCCTGGGATCGATATCGATGGGGACGATCTCGGCTTCCGCGCTCTCGATGCGCTCCGTCTGCTGCTTCTGCGCGGCATCACCAATCTCGCGCGGCAGCTGCGCCTGCGTGTCGACGTCGCGCCCGAGGCGGGCGGCGTCGCGCCAGCGAGCGCGCTCTTTGCACAGGTGCGCGCTTTCGCTAGCGAACTGATCGATGGCGCCGGCGTGGCCGGCGAGACGCTGCTCAGCCTCTATCCCAGGCCTTTGCACCTTGCCAATCTACTTTTCGGGCTAGAGGGAGACCTGCTCGGGACTGCGCTCAGCCGTATTCCGACGCCGGGCGGGGTCGATGACAACGGCTGGTGGCGGACGCTTCGCCGCATGGCCCGGCAGCGACCTTATCTCTGGCGCAATCACCGCGAAGCGATTGCGAAAGGCTATCTCGAACAGGGCGTCTCATCGGCGATCAGCTTTCCGACCGGTGGTGGAAAGTCGACGCTCGCCGAGCTTAAGATCGCCACCGTGCTGCTGCGCGGTGAGCGCGTCATCTTCCTCGCGCCTACCCACGCGCTGGTCGGACAGACGCAGCGATCGCTCAAGCGCACGTTCCAGGACTACAGCATTCTTGCCGACGTCGAGGAGGATGTCGGCATCGGTGACGTCGTCGTGCTCGGCGAAGTCACTGTAATGACCCCCGAGCGCTGCCTGATGCTGCTATCGGTCAATCCCGATGCCTTCGCTGGTCTCGGACTGATCGTCTTCGACGAATGCCATTTGCTTCATCCACGCGAGGGTGATCGGAGCCGGCGCGGGCTTGATGCGATGCTCGCCATCCTCAAATCTTACGCGCATCGCTCCCGAGGCCGACTTGCTGCTCGCTCTCTGCGATGATGAAGAACACGCAGGAGATTGCCGGCTGGATCGCTCACTTAACCGGCCGCCAATGCTTGACGCTCGACCTGAGCTGGAAGCCAACCCGGCAGGTGCGTGGTTGCGTCGTCTATCCTGCCGAGCAGATCAACGCGCTCAAAGCCGTCCTCGCCCAAGCTCGCATCGACTATCCCAATCACGGAAGTCCGCCTGTTTCGGTGAGGAATGCGTTGCTCGCGCAACCCTTTGGCCTGTTCAGTCTCCTCCAGACCTGGTCGACGACGGACCGCAGCGACTGAAGACATTGGTGTTCGTGCAGACCACCGTCTTTTGCGAGAGCTGTGTCAAAGAGTACCCGGCCCGCGTCGCCGCCAGGCAAATCACGCTCACAGAGGAAGAGCAGAAATGGCGCACCCTTGCCGAAGAGGAGATGGGCGGAGCCGGTTACTGCTACATGAAGCTTGCACCTGACGGCACGCTCCGGATCGGGACCGCCAGCCATCATGCGCTGCTACTGCGCGAGGAGCGCGAACTGCACGAAAGCCTGTTTCGCCGTCCAGACGGGATCAAAGTGCTATTCGCGACCTCGACGCTTGCTCAGGGCATGAACCTGCCGAGCGAAGTTGTCATCATCTCAGGCGATAGCCGCTTCGATCCGCAGGCCGACAAGATGCAGAAGCTTGAGGCGCATGCGCTATTAAACGCCGCAGGACGTGCGGGACGCGCCGGCGAAGGTGCGCAGGGTTTCGTCTTGCTCGTGCCCAGCAAGGTCATCGACTTCGACGACCAGAACAATCAGATCAGCGGCCATTGGATGGACCTGCAGGCAATCTTCGAGCAGGCCGACCAATGTCTCGTCATTGACGACCCGCTGAAAGTGGTGCTCGACCGCATTCATGACGGCGTCACCCAGACCGGCGCCTCAGCCTATCTCTTGAGCAAGCTGCCGCTCGCGGTCGCCGGGGCCGAAGACGATCCCGCCGCGGTGTTGCTCAATAGGAGCTTGAGCGCCTATCGCGCGCTAGTCGCCGCTGATGCCGACTGGCTGAGCACGAGGGTTGCGTCGGCTCTAGCCGCACGAGCCACTCTGGACCTGCCCGAACCCGACCGCTGGATCGAGCAGGTGTCTGGCGCAACTGGGCTCTCTGTGGCGTTGCTTCAACAGATCATCGAACGAATGGATGCCGGCGCCTTTTCGGGAACGGCGCTCGAGGTGGTCGTGGCGTTGCTCGACTGGCTCGACGCGCATCCGAGCCAGTTGCTCAGCCTGGTGCGGCCGGAGAGCTTGGAGGAAATGTTCGGCACGCCCTACAAGAACCTTGCCGACGATGAAGCCCGTGGAAAACATGCGTTGTTTTGGCTGCGGAGACTTTGGCCGATTTGGATGTCCGGCGTGCCGCTGTGCGAGCTCGAAAAGGCATTTCTCGGACGCAGCACCAATCTTAAGCAGTGCAAAAATGCCCGTAATTTCGCATCGCGGCTCGTGCCTGACCTGGCCTTCCTCGCAGGTCTGCCCGGACGGTTGTTGGCGGCGAGGCTGCGCGCCGCTGGAGACGAAACGCCGGTTCCCACGGTCGTGGCGACATTGAGCGGCGTCGTCCGCGAAGGCTGTGACGGCGCCGACAGTCTGGCAGTGCGGCTGCATGTGACGCGCGCGGTCTCACGAGTGGCGGCACGTAGACATTACGAGACGATCCGCCAGCATATCCAGCCAGGAAATCCGAACGAGAGCTTCGACGATACGATAGAGCGCATCCGCCACGCTGATACCATCGCTAGCTTCGATGATCTCGACGACGAGAACGGTTAAACGCTCCGCCAGATGAACGAAAGGTAGGTCCCGAGGCTCCTTCGCCATCTTGCCCTACGACGTTCTTGTTTCGACATTGGATATGGGTTCTTTTTCGCCACGACAACCGGGGATCGGAATTGCACATCGCTGTGTCTATCGTCGATTGGAGTGAAGGCACTGCTTTCGTGGGTCGAGCAGACCTGTGAGTCCGGGAGCTTCGCTGGTCTAACTTGTTGATATCTGTCAGAACTCCGTACTGCCATGGCGGACCGGGAAGCGAAGAGTCGATCAGCCCTGAACATCAAAGTGGTCATCTCGGCAGCCGCCGGTCACCGCTTTGATCGCGCAGCGGCGTAGCTGAGCAAGCGGGAGTCCGCTGAGGAGATTCTGGTTCTTGGGGCTGATTAGGATGCGACGGGGCGATGGGCTTTTTGCGGACCAGCCCCGCGTTGCCCTGCAGCCGGTAGGCGGTTCGCCAGATATTGACGTTCGATTGCGACACGCCGAAATGCCGGCAGGTTTTCAGAATGTTTCCGCACGCCTCGGCGTATTCAAGGACGCGTTTCTTCCGCAGGACTTCTTTCTGTTCCAGCTTCATGAGGGCACCCCATCGAGATCGATTCAGAACGATAGGAGTGTCCGGAAGGCTCATACATATCTACACTCGGAGCAAGAATGCCGCCGCGTCTCGTTCAGAGCAGGTTGGGGTGCGCCGATGGCGCCGAGCGTGCGACGGGTGAGCTTCTATCCGAACTCCCATCGGCCACTCTGCGGATTGCGTCGTAGATATCGTCTGTCTCGAAAAAGATCTTTGAATTGGCAAGAGCCCCTCGGAAACGAGGCTTCTTCGGCTTTTGACCATTGTAAATTCTGGACGGCGCTAGATCGTCCGCGCCGAGCCGTTCAACCTCGCCGAGAAACGATCCGTCTCGCCAAATTTCGAAGAATCCTTTTTCAACCTCATAGTAATCGATCGAATCGTCGAGACGGCGATGTTGGCCAGTGGGACGCGGCGCTGCTGCTTCATTTGAAGGTTCAGACGCCGGATCTTTGAAGTTGGCGACCTGCTGCGTCATGATTACAGACGAAAGAGGCGAGTGCTCGGTCTCGTACGCCGCAGCGTCGGCTTGCGGCCCGCCTAAGGCCACGCTCTGCAATCCGGTATCCATTTCCGCGGGCTTGCGGCGCAGACCGTTCAGCCAGGCAACAAGCTTCGTCATCTCCTTTTCCGGGTCGTTGAACCAATCGGTCGACCACACACGGTAGATCCGCCAACCGAGACCTTCCAAGACATCCTGGCGTGTCCGGTCGCGGTCCCGTAATGCCAGAATGATAGGAGGCTCCGTCGCATTCGATGCCCGCAAGGAACAGATTTCTTCGGTCAGGGTCCCGCACGCCAAGATCTATTCTGAAGGAATTGACGCCGACCTGCGGGACGACTTCGTACCCCGCGTTTCTCAGCCGTTCGGCGACGAAAACCTCGAAATCACTGTCCGGTGCACCGCCCTCTGGCGAGTCCGTCTCCGGACCGGCGGACGCGTAGGTAAGGTAGGATTGAAGGGCTCGAACCCCCGCGTGGGACTTTTCGGTGATTGTGATATCGGTCGGGCGCAAAGAAGTGAAAAGCAGCGTAGCTCGCTTTGCGCGAGTGAAGAGTACATTCAGCCTGCGGTGACCTACAGCTGAATTGACAGGGCCAAAGCCTGAGCCAGGCGCCGTGGAGTAGACTAGGGGCTCGGAAGCAAGCGTAGCGCACGCGATCATGTCCGCGGCGCGTGCGGCGCTCTCGAGGTCGCTGGCAGATCCCACGGTTGGGCTGAGGTGGTGGAACCGAAGGGCAAGTGCTCGCGCCTACTCTTCAGACCGTCCCCAGATCGATATCGTTTCGTGGCGCCTGACCGCCGTGGGCGCCTCAATGAGATTCGCAGCGATACGGCCCGTGCCGACAATGAGGAGTTGGGGATGCGTCAAGGCGGGCGAGGCGATCCGCTGCGAGGGCTGAGGCTGCAGCTGTACGCCGCGCGGTAAGCTCGCCTCCCTCGATGATCGCGAGCGATTGCCCCGTAACGCCGTCAAAAACGAGAACTGAGGCGCCGGCTGCGGGCAGGCCGCGCGCGGAATTGCCCGGGGCGATGTTGACCATCTTGACAATGATGAAGCGGCCCTACTGCCAAGCTGGCATCATCAACAGGCTAATGTCATCTTCGCCGGGAACCGGCACGGCGTGGGCGGTGCGAATCGGCGCGCTGCATCCTTCGCGAAACGTTGCCGCGATCTTGTCGATGAGCGGTTGCCACTCAAATTGCTCGCGGACCTCTCGTTCGCTTAGTACGATCATCGGAGTCCCTTCGGTTAGCCCACGATTAAATCAGCGATGCCGCGGCGTTAGACCTTTGGCGAACCGCCAATCCTTGCCCGACCCGTATGGTGTGCCAACCGCGAAACCATTTGCGGTGGTGGCTCGACGATCGACCTCCATGCCGCTCCTATCGACGAGGACCTCGAGATCGACAAAACGCCGTGCTCCACCGCGAGCTTGTCGTCAAGACTGGTCAGTCCACGGAAATGGGCCCGCTTGACTTGGCCTTTTTCCTGGCGGTGGCGTCTCTGTAGTTCCGTCGAGAACTCGGTTTCGTGGGTCCGCCATAGCGGGAGTGACCACCATCGGGCCTACCCGTGGGTTTCGTCTTGAGGAACTGAAATCTTCAATCCGGCGTCAGCGTTGTTCTATTTCCCGCTACGCGTGGACACTAGCTTACCCAACGCTTTCGTGCCGCTGCGGCGCCACGGCAGCGGAGGTGACCCATACTGCGAGCGATCCGAATGAAGATCGTCGATATAGAGGCCTTCGCCTTTCGGCTTCCTGTTCGCCGCGAGTTTCGCTGGGCAAGCTTGATGAAACCGCTGGGCGGATTCGTTTACGTTGAGGTGCAGACGGACAACGGCGAGATCGGGATCGGCGAAGCGAATCCGTTGCCTGATTGGGGAGGAGATCACGAGACCCATGGGGGAGAAACCCAAGAATCCGTGGTCGCGATAGTCAAGGGTGTGCTGGCGCCCGCACTCAAGGGTCACGATCCGCTGGCGGTAGAAGCGGCGCATGCGGTCATGGACCGTGTCTTGCGCGGCAATCTTTACGCGCGCTGCGCCGTCGATATGGCTCTCCATGACCTCTGCGGGAAGGCTTGGGGTCAGCCTATTTATCGGATCATCGGCGGTCCGGTCCGAGACCGTGTGCGAGTTCGCGCACATGATCGGCGTAATGCCGGCCGAGGAGGCGGTCGCCGAGGCCGTGGCGTCCTGTGCGGAGGGCGTCTCGGCACTTCAGATCAAGGGCGGCGAGGACGCGAGTTGCGATGTCGAGCTTGTCGAAGCGATCCGGACGCGCGTCGGGCCAGAGATCTTCCTTCGGCTCGACGCAAACCAGGGGTACGGAAATGCGAAGAACGCCTCCCGAATCCTTTCGGCGCTTCGCGGCAAGCTGCAACTGGCGGAACAGCCCGTCGCCGATCGCGCGGAAATGCGCAGCCTCAGGCAGATGATCGACATCGATGTCATCGCCGACGAGAGCTGTTGGGACATCCATGACCTCCTCGATGTGATCGCCGCCAAGGCTTCTGACGCAATCTCTATCTATCTCGCCAAAGCGGGAGGGATCGCGCGCGCGCGCACGGTGGCGGCTGTCGCGCACGCCGTCGGGCTTCCGTGCGACGTAAACGGCTCGCTCGAATCGGCGATCGGTAACGCGGCGAACCTACACTTCGCAATGGCGATGCCGGCCGTGACGCTTCAATGCGTCATCCCGATCACAGCCCCGGCGGACCATCGGACGACTGAAATTGCTGGCCGCTACTACGAGGATGATGTCGTGGACGAGGCCTTCCCATTCGAGGCCGGCGCCTTGCTGCCGCTCGATCGGCCGGGTCTCGGCATCAATGTCAACCGAGCCAAGTTGGATCGCTACCGTGAGGCGTGATTGGGATGCCGTATCACTGACCCAGGCTCTGGTGCGCCTGGAGAGCGCATCCGGGGCCGAAGGAGCGGTCGCCGATTGCGTCGAAGCAAGCATGCGGGCCGTAGGTCTTCGTGACGTCCATCGCGACGAGGTCGGCAATGTCGTCGGCTTCGCGGGTCCGCCTGAGCCGACGACGGCGCTTCTTTTCGATGCGCATATGGACGTCGTGCCGGTGATGGGGGACTGGTCGTTCCCGCCTTTCGGCGGCGACATCGTCCAAGGGCGGCTCCTCGGACGAGGGTCGACCGACATGAAGGGCGCGCTCGGTGCTGCAATTTGCGGCGTTGGCGAGGCTGCGCGGTCGGGATTGTTGACGCGTCAGGTTGCCGTGAGTGCTTCCGTGCTGGAAGAGACGATTGAAGGTTTGGCGCTGAGCGCTGTTCTCGAGCGGATCAGACCGGAAATGGTCGTTATCTGCGAGCCGTCATCGCTGGCGATCAAGCACGGACAACGTGGCCGCATCGAGGTTCTAATCAAGGTTGTCGGCCGGCCGGCGCATGCCGCCCATCCCGAGCACGGCAAAAACCCGCTGCTTCTTGCCGCGGCGGCGCTGCTCGCGATCGAAACAATGGAGCTTCCAACCAATTCCGCGCTCGGCGCGGCGATAATGGTCCCGACGGACATTATCACGTCGCCTTATCCGTCCATTTCGTCAATTCCGCCTTCGCTGACAATTCGCTACGACCGACGCACGGTCTCCGGCGAAACCACCGATTCAGTGCTTGCCGCGCTCCGGGAAATGCTGGCGAAAATCGACGCTGACGCCTTCGAGGTGAGCATTTCGAGCGCGCCGGTGCGGAGTTACACCGGACACGTGCTGGAGGGCGACCGCAGCCTGGCCTCCTGGCTGGGGGATCGGGACGCCCCATTGGCGGCTGCCGCCGCCGAGAGCCTGCAGGATGTGGGGAGGGAAGTCCGCTACGGTGTCTACGCCTTTTGCACCAACGGCTCGGAGTTGGCAGGCCGCCGAAAGATCCCCACGATCGGGCTGGGTCCGGGTGCCGAAGCGGACGCCCACACGGTCGATGAGTCGATTTCTGTCGAGGAACTATCCCAGGCGGCCGCCATCTACCGCAGCCTCTGTATGCGCATAGCGGGGAAAAGACATGACCACCAGGAACACGTCCGAACTCCTGATGATGTATCGTCAGATGGCCCTGATACGGCACGCGGAGGAGAGGCTCCTGCGGCTGTTCGAGGCGGCTGAGATGCCGGGCTTCATCCACTCTTACATCGGCGAGGAGGCCACCGCGGTCGGCGTTTGCCAAGCTCTGCTGAAGGACGATGTCATTACGTCGACGCATCGAGGGCACGGCCACATTATCGCAAAGGGCGGGGACCTGAACCTCTTCTTCGCGGAGCTGTACGGGAAATCGGCCGGCTATTGCAGGGGTAAGGGCGGCTCCATGCACGTCGCCGACCTCGACCTCGGGATCTTTGGCGCCAATGGTATCGTCGGCGGGGGAATTCCGATCGCTGCAGGTGCCGCACTCGCCTATCAGATGCAAGGCAGCGATCGCGTTGCGGTTGCCTTCATGGGTGACGGCGCCTCCGACATCGGGACTTTCCATGAATCTCTGAACCTCGCGGCGGTGTGGAATCTGCCGGTGATTTTCGTGGTCGAGAACAATGGCTTCGCCGATTTCATTCGCGTCTCGGACCATCAGAAGATCGGAGACATCGCCGAAAGAGCCGCCGCTTACGGCATGCCGGGCGACACGGTCGACGGGAACGATGTCGAGGCGGTGCATGATGCTGCGGCGCGCGCGGTCGCCCGCGCACGGTCGGGCGGCGGTCCGACGCTGCTCGAGTGCGTCACCTACCGTTGGCGTGGGCACTTCGAGGGCGACCCGCAGCCCTATCGCAGTCAGGACGAGGTCGAAGCCTGGAAGGGCCGGGACCCGCTCAAGCGGACGGAAGAACGCCTGTTGGCGCTCGAGCTTGCCGACAAGGAGGCTATCGAGGCGATCTGGCGGGAGATCAAGCTTTCGGTCGATGCGGCCGTCACGTTCGCGCGCGACGCGCCGCTGCCCGATGAGACAAGCGCGCTCACCGATGTCTATACCGACCTTGCGGTCGAGGGTTGGTCATGAAGCTCACCTATTCGAAGGCGATCACGCGCGCGCTCGAAGAGGCAATGACGGAAGACCTCGCGGTTATGTGCCTTGGCGAGGACGTCGGCTACGGCGGTGCCTATGGGGCGACACAAGGCCTTCGTGACAAGTTTGGCGCCAACCGCGTGCGCGACACGCCGATATCGGAGAGCGCGATTGTCGGCTTTTCCGTGGGCGCGGCAATGGCTGGCATGCGTCCGGTTGCCGAGATCATGCACATGGATTTCATCGCCATCGCAATGGACCAGGTCGTCAATCAGGCCGCCAAGATGCGTTACATGTTCGGTGGCAAGGCACGCGTTCCATTGACCATCCGCTGCGGTGTTGGCGGCTACCTGAATGCAGCAGCACAGCACTCGCAATCGCTCGAGGCATGGTTCACGCATGTCCCCGGCCTGAAGGTTGTCACCGCCGGAACCGCCGCTGACATTCGCTCGGTGTTGCGCGATGCGATCGCCGACGAGAACCCGGTCATCGTGCTTGAGCCCTTGAGCTTGTACGAGATCGTCGGCGACCTTCCGGAGAGCTATGACGTGCGCAGTCTTGGCCCCGCCTCTGTCAAGCGCACGGGCGAGGATGTGACCATCGTGACCTGGGGGCGGGCGTTGACCGAGGTCATGCAGGCCGCGGAAGAGCTGGCCCGGCAAAAGATTGACTGCGAAGTGATCGATCTTCTTTCGCTTGTCCCGCTCGACGAAGAGACAATCCTGAAATCGGTCTGGCGCACGAACAATGTCGTGATCGTGCACCAGGCAACGCGTCGAAGCGGATTCGGGGCCGAGCTCTCCGCAATAATCACCGAGAAGGCATTCAGAGAGTTGGATCACCCGGTAGTGCGCGTGTGTGCGCTCAACACGCCGGTTCCGTTTGCGCCGCTGCTGGAGAACTACGTCCTGCCTTCGGCGAAGCGGATTGTCGAAGCCGTCAGGCGTCTCGCGTAAGGGGCGCATCGTGGCAGGCGCAAGACGCATATTCGATATCTTTGGCGAAATCGCTTCAATCTTGGCTTCCGGGTCGTGCCGTGATGCTGAACGCATTGGCATCGCGGTGACGACTGTCTCTGTCGACCTCTCGCTTCCGAGGCGGCCTCCTACGTGACCAGGAAAGTGTTCGCCGCAGACGGAGGGTTGACCGGTATTCGCTGATTTTGTCCCCGATCGCTGGGAGTGCAGAAATGACGGACTCAAAAGGCATTCATCCCATCAGGATGCCCAAATGGGGTCTCTCGATGCAGGAGGGGACGCTGAAGAGCTGGAGCGTGCAACTCGGTGATCGCGTCGAGGTGGGCACGCCGCTCTGCGATATCGAGACGACGAAGATCACCAACGAGTTTGAATCCCCGGCGAGTGGCATCGTGGTCCGGCTCCTTGCGGCTCCGGACGACGTCGTGCCGATCGGCGGTCTGATCGCTGTCGTCGCGGAAGGCGCGGATGCCGCGGCAGTCGACACATTTGTCGCCACCGAGGCGTCCGAAACTCCAGAAGCAAGCAGCGGCGACGGCGCATTGTTACTTCGCAGGGTTGCGACCGCCGCTGGCAGCCTCGCCTATCTCGAAGTCGGTGACTCCACTCGAGCACCAGTCGTCCTCCTACATGGCTTCGGTGGCGATCACGGCGACTGGACCTTCACCCAAGCGGAGCTTTCCCACCGGTTTCGAACCATCGCCTTCGACCTCCCCGGTCATGGCGCATCCGATACGGATGTGACGGAAGGCAGCGTCTACGGGATCGCCGACCGGGTTGCGAAGGCGCTCGATGCGTTAACGGCGGATACGGTGCATCTTGTCGCGCACAGTTTCGGGGCGGCGGTCGCAATGCAGCTGGTGGAGAAGGGCAGGGAGCGCTTCCAATCGGTCACCTTGATCGCGCCGCTCGGAATGGGGATTCCGGCCCGCCGCGACTATGTCGAGGGATTCCTGAACGCAGAGCGGAAGCGCGACCTCCGGCCGCTCATGGAGATGCTTTTTTCTGACCCCCGCCTTCTCAGCCGTGAAATGGTAAGCTCCGCCTTGCATTTGCTCCGTAACAACGACGCCCGACACGCATTGCGCCGGATCGCCGCGGCGTTTCCCGACGAAGGCATGGATTTTGCTCCGTTGTTGACGGATATCGGCGGGAACGTCGTCTGGGGAGACAGCGATGCGATCATCCCTTGCGATGTGAATGTGGCGGCCAGACTAGGTCGCCGCCTTCATTTGATCCGCGGGGCAGGGCATATGCCACACGTCGAGCGTCCGTCGGAGGTAAACGCGTTGATCGCGGCACTTCTCGAATGCTAGGATTTTAGGTCACGGCGCAACTCCCGTTGGCGCCATGGCTTGGCCCGGCAGAGCCATTATTGCAGTCCATGGCTCGGCTTGAATGAGGAGTTCTGCCGGACACGGCAAAGAGGGCCGCTGACGTGACGACGGATCGCTGGAATAGGCGAGAATGGCGCGGGTCCCCGAGCGGCGTGACGCTACCGATTGAACGCCGTACGCGGCGCGGGGGCAGAATGCACCCCACGGACGACGACTATCGGCCCGGATTCATGGAGTTGCTATTGGCCGGAGCGGCGCCGGCCGCGAGACTTCGGCCGCTTCGCGTCGCGATCACACTGCTGCCGCGCTTCACGCTGCTCGCGTTTTCCGGCTTCGTCGATGCGCTGCGTATCGCGAGCGACATCGGCGACCGGAGCCGACCGACGCATTGCGCGTGGACGTTGGTCGGTGCAGACCTCCATCCGGTGACTTCAAGTTGCGGCGCCGCCGTGGCGCATTGGGAGTGCTTCGGCGATCCAAGTCGCTTCGATTACGTAGTCGTTGTCGGCGGGTTGCTCGACGAGGGCGATGAGACCAATGACCCGCGCTTGCTCGCCTATCTGAAGCGCGCGGCAGCCGCGGGATCGAAGATCGTTGGCCTCTGCACCGGTGTCTTTGCCATGGCAGAAGCAGGGATCATGGAGGGCTACCGGACCTGCGTGCACGGCTATCATCTGCAGCAATTCCAGGAGCGCTACCCCAAACTCGACACGGTCTCCGATCGCATCTTCGTCGTTGATCGCGAACGCATAACCTGCGCCGGTGGTGTCAGTGACAATCGACTTGGCTGCTCACATTCTCGAGCGCGAATGCGGCTCCGAACGCGCGCGCAAGATCGTGCCGCATCTGTTGGTCGACGAGCTACGGCCCGAAGCGCACCCACAGCTCTTGCTGCTTGACGAGTTCTTCAACGTCTACGACGACCGCGTGCGAACGGCGGTCTTCATCATGCAGCAGCACATCGGCAACCCAATCTCCGTTGCCACGATCGCAAAACGCGTGGGTGTTCCGGCGCGTCAGCTCGAACGCGGATTCCAGCGCGCATTTACCGTTTCGCCGTCTATGTTCTTTCGCACCATGCGGCTTCGCCGCGCACGCTGGCTGGTTCACCATTCCGACCTTAGCATCACCCAGATTGCAATAGATTGCGGCTTTTCGGACACCGCGCACCTGACCCGCAGCTTTAAGCGGCAATATGGGGAGCTCCCAAGCGAATCCCGCCGCAGAACTATCGCACGCTTCCAGGATGGCCTGCAGCCCGCATGAGCGGAAGTCATGCCGTCGCCAACATTCAATTGCGTGGATTGCACGTTCTAGGGAAGGGGGCTCGGCGGCCGCTAACCTCTTCTTAGAAACGGGCTGTGTTTCGCAACACAGACGGTTAGCCAGGAGGTATCCGCGATGAGCAAGCTGTTGGGCAATCCGGGCGATATCTCACCGAAAGTCAGCCGTCGCCAACTGAATCTCGGTCTCGCCGCTCTTGGTTTGGCGCCCTTCGCGACTACGCTCCGGATGCCGGCGGCCTTCGCCGCGGATCTGACACTCGACCAGGTAGAAAAAGCCACCGGGCCCTTCAACATCCTCGGAAGCCAGCCCTATGAGACGCGCGACTCGTGGCCTTCCAACCTGCAGGTCAACTGGGCCTACAATACGACGAACGAAGAAATTCTGACCAAGACGACGCAGCCTGGAACGTTCGATGCCGTCATTATCTATCAGGGAGAGATCGACCAGCTGCGGAAACTCAATCGCATCGAGCCGATCGATACCAGCCTGCTTAGCAACTGGGACAAGATCGCCCCGCTCTTCCGCAACTCAGAGGTTATTCGCCGCGATGGTGACGTCTATGCGGTGCCATTTCATTGGGGGTACGGCTACCTCGAATATAATGCAGACGAAGTGGCCGAACCGAAAACCTACGAAGACCTCCTGAGCCCGAAGCTTACAAAAAAGATTGGGCTCCCCGACGACCCCTACGCCGTCATCACCACGTTCGCCATCTTCGCCGGGGCAAAGCGTGCGAACAATCTGACCAAAGACGAGTTCGACAAAACGATCGCGCTTCTGAAGAGCTTCCGTCCGCAAGTCCTGACAATTCACAACTATGGTGACGAGATTGCACTCTTTGCCCGAAAGGATATCTGGGTCGGCTTCCCGGAATATTCGAACTCTTTGGTCAAGTCGCGTGAGGCGGGCGCCAAGAACATGCAGATCACGCAGCTCGCCGCATGGTCTTACATAGACTGCTTCATGGTGCTGAAAGACGCCGTGCACAAAGCGGCTGCCTATAACTTTATCAACTCCTCCCTCGCCGCGAAGTCGCAGGAACTGTCAACTAAGCATAGCCTTGCTTTACCGGTGAACGACGAGGCCATCCCTGCAATCTCACCGGAGCTTACTTATAAATCGAGCGCCGACGTGCTTGCGAAGGCGCCGCTCATGCCGGGCGTCACTGTCGAGGAAGGGGGACCGGACGTGCCGTTCCAGGAATGGGTCCGTGCATGGGAAGAATTCAAAGCGTCGTGACATCGACGGGCGCCGCTGCCGCACTTCCCGGCAAAGCGGCGCAGACTCCCAGAATTTCAGACCTGGTACGGCGTGCCGAGCGGATCGTTCCGTTCGGCATGCTGCCCCTTACGATCTATTTCTCGCTCTTCCTGCTTGCGCCCCTCTTTCTTCTCATTCTCTATAGCTTCTGGGAGGCAAGCTTTTTTGCGGTCACCCGCGAGCTGACGCTCCACAACTACATCCATTTTGCGACGAGCCCCCTCTACGTCGCGATCATGTTGAAGACCTTCGGCTGTGCGCTGCTCGTCGCGTTAATTTGCACGCTCGTCGGCTACGCGATCAGCTATGCGATTGTCTTCCGGCTCAAAATCTGGGGACCACGTCTTCTGGTACTCGTGATGGCGACGCTCCTCTCGAGCTACATCGTCCGGCTCTATGCGGTGACAACCATCCTCGGGACCAACGGGCTAATCAATCAGTCGCTGCTGGCGTTGGGCGTCATCAAGGAGCCGTTGAGCTTTCTGCTCTACGGCTATTTTGCGATCATTATCACACTCGTCTACGTCTACCTGCCCTTCGCGGTGCTCCCGATTTATGCCGGACTCCAGGATATAGACAAACGGCTTCTGGAAGCGTCGCGGGACCTCGGTTGCGGCGGGCTCGCGACCTTCCTCAAGGTGACGCTGCCGCTTTCAATGCGCGGCGTCCGCACGGCGTTTGCTTTCTGTTTTATTCTCTCGAGCGCTGACTACGTCGCGCCGCGGCTGGTTGGCGGGATGAACGGACAGATGATAGGCGCGATAATTGCCGATCAGTTCGGCGGCGCGAGCAACTATCCTTTCGGGGCGTCACTTGCCGTCACAATGATTCTTGGCTTCGCGCTGGTCTTGGCTGGGCTTTTCGGGATCGAGAAATTGGCCCGTCGCATCGCGCGAGAGGGACGCCGGAGATCGGGAGGCGCGGCGGCTTCGGTCGGTCTGCCGAATATTCCGGTGGCCGAGACAGTCACGTTCCTCGCCCTGATCTTTCTGCTCGCGCCGCTCCTTACGGTTTTCGTTTTCTCCTTCAACGACACGCAGAACCCCGGTATTCCCTTCACCGGCTTCACCCTCCACTGGTATATCGACATCGTGCAGCGTGCCGATTTCCACCGTGTTCTTCGCACCAGCCTGGCGATCGGCCTTGCGACGGTGACAGGCGGATTGTTGATCGGTGTCCCGGCTGCGCTATCGCTGTCGCGCCGGGAATTCTTTTTGAAGCGGCCCCTCGGGCTGCTTGTATTCGGCCCGATGGCCATGCCGGGGATCGTGCTCGGCGTGGCTCTGTTGACGACATTCGTATTCATGCAGATCAGGCTCGGCGTCGGGCCGACCATGGGCGCTCATATTCTCCTTGTCGTGCCCTTTATCATCCTGGTCGTGACCGCGCGCCTTGAGAAAATGGATCCGCGGGTCGACGAAGCGGCGCGCGACCTGGGGTCCTCTCCGGCCCGCGTCTTCCGGACCGTCACCCTGCCGCTACTCGCGCCCTCACTTCTTGGCGCGGCGATTCTTGCCGCCGCGATTTCGCTCGACGAGCTGCTTGTCACAAATTTCACGATCGGCGCGCAGGCCACCGTCCCGGTTTGGATATCCTCGCAGATGCGAACCGGATTGACGCCGGCCCTCAACGCCGTCGCTATTTTGATGCTCTCGGGCTCCATCGGCCTGATCGCGTTGGCTCAGGCGGCGGTGCGTTTGAGACGCTCGCTTCGAGCTGCCGGGGGCCTTCGGTTGGTCGGATGAAGGAGAACGACTACCCCCTTTTCTGGGATACCACGAACGCGCCCTCCGCATTCGATCCGTCTGACTGGTTTGCCTACTGTGAGCGGATTACCGGACGTCGGCGGCCAGTCCTACCACCACTCGCAATCCAAACCGTTATACCGTCTCACTTCGACCTGATCCTCGATCGCCACGGCGTCAAGCCCGATGACTTCACGCTTGCCGGCCATCCCTTTGCGCGCTTTGAGATCGAGGGCGTTGCGATGGTGATCGGACTTTCGGCGAAGGGCTCATACGCTGCTGGCGGACTTGATGAGCTTATCGCGCTCGGCGCGCGCCACATAATCGTTCTGGGCGGCTCCGCAACTCTTTCGAGGGCCGTCGCCGTGGACGATCTCTTCATTCCAACCAAGGCGCTTCGTGACGAGGGCGTCTCGCTGCACTACATTCCGCCAAGCCGCTATGCCTACCCATCGGCACGGCTTTTGCAGGTCCTTCTCGCGGTCTCCGCGAAAGCCGAGATACCGATCAAGTCGGGACCCGTGTGGACGATGAATGCGCATTTTCGCCAATCGTTGCCGCGCCTGCAGGCGTTCCGCGCGGAGGGGTGCCTGGCGGTGAATAACGAGGCTTCGCCGGCTTTCGCGGTTGGCCAGGCGCGCGGCGCCGACGTGGCCGCACTGCTCAACATCGGCGATACGCTTGAGGCCGACCGTTTCGCAGTTCCGGAGGGGCACGCCGAGCTCTACAAGCGTGCCGATAGCGCCTTCCAGCTTGACCTTGCCATCCGTGCACTGATCGAGTTCCACCGGGAAATGCAATGAACCGAGCGGTCGTTCACACCGAGGAAATGCCGGCTCTCGGGCGGCCGGCCGCGCGCGACCGCGCGCATCGTCATGCCGGGTTGCTGAGTCTGGACAGCGTGACCAAGCGTTTTGGCGACCATGTGGCGGTGCACCCGGTGTCACTTGACATCGAGGCCGGCGAGTTCGTGACGCTGCTCGGCCCGTCGGGCTGCGGAAAGACGACCTTGCTCAGGATGATCGCCGGGCTCGAAGAGCCAACCGCCGGCCGGGTTCTCGTCGACAACAGGGACGTCACCCGAACCCGGCCCGAGCGGCGACCGTTCAACATGGTCTTCCAGAACTATGCGCTGTTCCCGCATCTGAATGTCTTCGACAACGTAGCCTATGGTCTCCGCGCGGCGAAGCGCGACGAAAGACAGATTTCGGAGATAGTGCGCACGGCTCTCGAGCTGGTCGGTCTTGAGCTGCATGGCGAAAAGACTATGGATCAGCTTTCGGGGGGAATGTCGCAGCGTGTCGCGCTGGTCCGCGCCATCGTCAATGAGCCCTCCGTACTCCTTCTAGACGAGCCGCTTGCCGCGCTTGACCTGCAACTCCGCAAGCGCATGCAAGTCGAGCTTCGCGCCATCCAGCAGCGCATCGGCACGACTTTCATTCACGTCACCCACGATCAAGAAGAAGCGCTCGTGATGAGCGACAGGATCGTCGTCATGCAGGCCGGCAACGTGGTCCAGATCGGATCCCCTCGCGAGGTATACCAACACCCTCGCACCCGCTTCGTTGCTGATTTTGTCGGCGAGACCGCGCTCGTGCCTTGCGACGTAAGCGCGGAAAGAAGCGGTGAAGTTCTTGTCATGTTGCCTGGCGGGCAGACACGCGCCTTTGCCCACTATGGCGAGCGTGGCCTAAAGCGCGGAACGAAGGGTTACGTGTCGCTTCGACCTGAAGATCTCATTCCATCCGAGCCCGGTGAGGGTTTGTTTGACGGTGTCGTCGCGAATGTTATTTTCACCGGACGCGCGAGCGATTGCGTCGTGGCGCTGGATCTCGGCGGGGAGGTCCGCGTTCATCTCGTGCCTGAGGACGAGCGGAAGATCGGTGAGCGGCTCGGCGTGAACATTCGGCCCGATTGCGGCGTTTTCGTCCGTGCAAACGATGGCCAGCCGACGGACGTAGCGCCGTCTCAGTAGAAGAGAGTGCCACCGTCGATGTTGAGCGCCTGCCCGGTGACAGAACGGCAGGTATGCAGGAACGCGACGGCGTAGGCGATCTCATCGGGACGCTGGCTACGTTTGATTGCCTGTTTTTCGATCCACGCGCCGACCTCGCCGTTCTTGCCCCTGGCGTATTCAAGAATCATCGGTGTTTCGACCACTCCGGGACAAACTGCGTTGACAAGAATGTCGTGCGCCGCGACCTCCTGCGCGAGAGCCTGCGTGAAGCCGATAACCCCGAACTTCGATGCATTGTAGTGGGCGATGTTGGCGTCGCCGCGTTTCCCTCCGATCGATGCGATCGAAACGATGGAGCCCGGGCGCTTTTCCATGATCATTCTTCGCACGACCGCACGCGACACGAGGAACGCACCCGTCAGGTTGACGTCCACTATGCGGCGCCATTCGGACAGCGCCAGGTCGACGACGGGCGCGACGGAAAGGAGGCCAGCGTTGTTGACGAGGAGATCGATCCCGCCAAGGGCCGACCAACAGCCGTCGAGCGCTTTTTGAACATCGTGTTCGTCCGTCACGTCCATGCTCCCGACCCAAACCGGAGCAGTATTGCCGGTGAGCCTGCTTGCGGTCTCCTGAGCCGCCGACAACACGACATCGGCAACGCCGACGCTCGCGCCCCAGGATGCGAAGGCGAGGGCCATCCCGCGCCCGAGCCCGCCGCCGCCCCCGGTGACGAGGATTCGCGTTCCGGAGAGGTCAATTCGCGGCTCCGCCATAGGGTCAGCTCCAGAAGCCTCGCGGCCCGGCCGTCAGGATCTCCGCGCCGTCCGCCCCGACGAGGAGAGTCTGCTCGGCAGCCGCTGTGCCGATGCCGGCGAGCGTCAGCGCCCGCTCGATCGCAATGTACATTCCTGGCTCGATCACCATATCCTCGGTGTTGGTCAGCCACGGCCGCTCCCAGCCAAGGCCTAGGCCGTGGCCCCAGTGAACGGGAAAGCTTGAGAAGATCTCGTTGTTGTCCGCGTTCCCTGAGGAAACCACGCCCGCTTCCTCCAATGCGGCCTCGCCAGCCGCGACGATATCGCGAACACGGGCGCCCGGCCGCACGGCGCCGATAGCGGACTCCAGCCCACGATGCAGTGTGTCGAGAAGCCGCCGTTGTGCGGGTGTGGGCTCGCCAACGACCAAAGAGCGGCCGAAGTCGGAAAGGTAGCCTTCATATATGATTCCGGTGTCGAACCGGACCAGATCGCCCGTTTCGAGCTTCCTGAGGCTGAAGCCTGGAAGCGGCGACGATGTCCATCGCGAGGTCAGCAGCCCGGACGAAACCGACGCAAAATAGATGGCGGCACCGCCGCGAATGACGGCTTCGGCGAGCACTGCGACGAGATCCGCCTCGCTCACACCGGGACGGATCGCAGCAAGAAGCGCCGACACGCCGCTGCGATGAAGCGCAACTCCTCGCTGGATGATGACCTGTTCGGCGGGGCTCTTCACGCGCATGAGCCCGGCCAGGACCTCATCCTCGGCGACAAATTCTGCGTCGGGGACGCAGGCGACGAGCTGCAGCCAGTAGCGCATTGGCAGCACGTCGGCGCCAATCAGGCACACGCGGCCGCTTCCCGCGCCGGCTTCGATCAGCGCATCGGCGATCCCAAGGGCAAAGTCGGCGCACGCGCGGATATCGTCCGTTACGAGGGCGTCGGCATCCCATTCGGGGACCGATACGCAGAGAATCGTTTTCCCGTCGGGCGATATGATTGCCGCGGCGTGCGCGCGTCCGGAAAACAATCCAGCAGCGTCCGGCAGATAGGAATAGTTTTGGTAGTGGCCGGTCAGGTATCGGACATGCGCATAGCGGTCAAAGGTTGAGCCGCCCCGCGACACGATCAGCGCCGCGTCAAACCCCTTCGCCACAAGGGCAGCTGCGAAGCGTTGCTGCCGCCCCCGGTATTCGCTTTTTTCTATCATGCTCCGATGTCAGTATCAGGCGGCGTTTCCTGACACATTTGAATAAGCGATGCCTTCGAAGGATTCGCCCTCGTAGTCGCCGCCGCCCTTTATGTCGGCGAAGCGGCCGGTGCCCGACACGAACGTCCAGGTGCCTTGAAAGCGATTGCGGTCCTTGCTCTCGAGCGCGAGCTTCTTCCCTTCAAACGACATAACCGTTGTGGATCCGTCTTTATAGAGATTGATCGTATAGCCCTTCTGCGATCCTCCCTCAGGCGAGCGTTCGAATGTCTCGACGGCCCAGCAGGTGGCAACCTCGTCCTCGTGGAAATACAGCCCATAGTAACGGGTCCGTCCGAGCGTAAGCTTCGAGCTACCTGGAATCTGGATGACCTCTTCGTTCTCGACCCTTACCACGTGCCGCCCGTTTGCCGCCCTGCCGTGTATCATCAGATGCTCCTGAGCCTTCGGCTGCAGCTTACTCGGCTCGTCGCCGCGGAATTGAACGGCAATGCCGTCGGATTGCATGTTCGCCCAATGGAGACGTCCAATCTTCTTTCGAGCGTCGAGTTGTCATTGGGCTTGCGAATTCTGCCGAAATCCTATGATTTCCGCTGCGCAGTATCCTTGCAGCCCTGCCGCGATCCTATTTGACACGCGGTCGCTGAGATCGCGTACTAGCTGCTCCGCTCGGTTCACATAGCGACCCGTCACAGCGACTGTCTTGTGGCGGAGGAGGTCGCGGATGAGGAACGCATTGGCACCAGTCTGTCCCGCGTAGGCTCCGACGGTGTGGCGAAGGTCATGCAGGCGGACAGCGGGCAGCGCCGATCCACCGGGTCTCTCGGTCCGATCAAGCCCCGCCGTCGTCCTGATCCGCTGCCATGCGCCTTCGAGTGTATCCTTCGAGAAGGGACGCGAAGGGTCGCTGATCGCCGGTAGCACCCACGGAGAGCCCTCAACCCTAGGCACTTTCGAGACGACTGCTTGAGCGTTCGTGCTGAGGGAGACCACCTGCGGGTCACCGGCTTTTGTCTCTATGAGGGTCATGAGGCCGGTCGACAGATCTATAGCGTCCCAGCGCTATCAATGACTTAAATTGCGCACCTCCGGAGGCGGCAGTGCGACCGCTGGCGCCGCGACATACAAAAGACATACGTTACGACGCGTCACCGCGTGCTCGTCGCGGCGAAGACCGCCGCGAATTGCGGCGTCGATCGCGGCTTCGGCGGCAAGCATGTCGCCTACTTCGCCGCGACGATCGGCGGATCGAAGGCCGATGTCGGCGGGGCGATGCCCGCTAGCTTTTCAACCTCCACCAATGTGCTTTGCGCCGTCGGCCCTTGCGCGAGCTTTGAGGTCCCGCGATCGGGCGTGAGCACGTTCGGATTTCCATGCTTGTCGAGGCTGCCGATCTCGCCCGGCACTTCCGGGTCGTACCAGGCGCCGGTCGAGATCTGGATCACCCCGGGACGAATGGCGCTGCTGACGACCGCACCGGCAAGGATTGCCCCGCGCTGGTTGAAGACGCGAACCACATCTCCGCTGCTGATTCCGCGCCGCTCAGCATCCACCGGGTTAATTCGCATCGGTTCGCGGCCGGCAACCTTGCTCTCCTGGCTGACCTTGCCCATGTCCATCTGGCCGTGCAGCCGCGTCGCCGGTTGCGTCGTCAGGAGGTGAAGCGGAAATCGCGCGGCCTGCGGGCTGCCGAGCCATTCCTCCGGCGGCAGCCAGGCCGCGTGGCCGGGGCAGTCGTCGTGGCCGAACCCGTCGAGGGTGTCGGAAAAAATCTCAATCCGCCCCGACGGCGTTTGCAGCCGGTGGGCGACCGGGTCTTCGCGAAACGCCCCAAAGATCAGGTACGGCGCCGCTGCGGTCGGAATTTCAATGAAGCCTTCTTCCCAGAACCGGTCGAAGTCCGGCCAATCCAGCCCGCCCAGCGCCGCGCGCCCGCGGGCGGTGTCATACATGACGCGAAGCCAGGCGGCTTCGTCACGTCCCTCGTCGAAGGCGACGGCGATGCCCAGCCGTTGAGCAAGGCCGCGGAAGATGTCGAAATCGTCGCGCGCTTCGCCCGGTGGCGTGATCGCTTTCTTCATGGCGACCATAAAACGGTCCAGCGAGCTTGCTCCGATGTCGCTCCGTTCGAGTGGCGCGGTCGCCGGCAGCACGACATCGGCGTGGCGCGCCGTCGGCGTCCACCATGTCTCGTGAACGACAATCGCTTCCGGTCGGCGCCAAGCCGCGACCAGGCGGTTGAGGTCCTGATGGTGATGGAAGGGGTTGCCGCCGCACCAATAGACGAGGCGGATGTCGGGATAGCTGAGGTCGCGCCCATCGTAGTGAAATGGCGCGCCGGGCGAGAGCAGCATGTCGGCGACGCGCGCGACCGGTATGAACGAATTGAACGGGTTTCTCGAGCGTCGGAAAGGTCGGCCGCGGCGTGACACGGCGCTGCCCGCCGAGGCCCTCCAGACTGCCGTAGCCGAAGCCGAGGCCGCCGCCGGGAAGGCCGATCTGGCCGAGCGCCGCTGCAAGGGCGATCGCCGCGAAGAACGGCTGCTCGCCATGCTCGGCCCGTTGCAGCGACCAGTTGACGATGAGGAACGTCCGCTCCGCCGCCATGCGCCTGGCGAGCGAGCGGATCGCGTCGGCGGGCAGCTCGGAGAGCCGGCTCGCCCAGTCGGCGTCCTTCACGACGCCATCGGTCTTGCCCAGCACGTAGTCGGCGAAGCGCTCGAAGCCGACCGTGTAGCTGGCAAGGAAGTCGTGATCGTGGAGGTCCTCCGTCACCAGCGTGTGGATCAAGCGCAAGCATCACGGCGGTATCGGATCCGGGGCGCGGCGCGAGCCACTCTGCTTCGAGGAAATCTGAAGCGTCGTCCTCCATCGGGCTGATATTCACGAAGGCGACGCCTGCGTCCTTCGCACGGCTCAGGCTGTCTCTGCTGATGTGCTCGCCCATCCCGCCCACCGTTATCTGCGTGTTTCGGAGTGGCAGGCCGCCGAACATGACGACCAGCCGCGCGTTGGCGGCGATGCTCGACCAGCTCGTCCCTGGTCCGTCGATCGCCTGTGAGGTTCCGAGAATGCGCCGTGCGATCACGGTGCCGGCGGCGTTGCTGTAGGTGTCGACCGAAATCGGTGAACCCGCCGAGGATGCTGAGGAACCGCCGGAGCTGCGATTTTGCATGATGGAAGCCGTCCGGCGCTCGCCCAGCCGTACGAGCCGCCATAGATCGCCTGGTTGCCGAATATTCCGATGACCCGCCTCAGTTCGCCGGCGACGAGGTCGAGCGCTTCGTTCCATTCCACTTCGACGTATCTGTCGCGGCCGCGGCGCTCAGGGTGGGAGCCCGGGCCGGCTTCGATCCAGCTTTCCCGCACCGCCGGCCGCCTGACGCGGCTCTCATGATGAAGGGCGGCAGGGATCGACTGGAGGAGCGGCGACGGATCCGGGTCGCGCGGGAAGGGCTCGGCACGGACCAGCCGGCCGTTTTCCACGATCGGCCGAAAAACGCCCCAGTGCGAGCTGCTCGAACATTCGATCATCCCGCTGCACGCTATTTCGCCTGGACTAGTGAAAGAACGGACGATACATTTTTCGAAATTTGATGCAACTTTCGAAAGTTCAACCATGCCGTTTGGAATGCCGCCGATCACGGACTTCTGCTTTCTCGTGGAGGACGCGGAGCGCTCGGTTGCCTTTTATAGGGACAAGCTCGGCTTCAAGCTGCGCACCCGCGCCGAAGGATTTGCCGATTTCACCACGCAGAATGTCGCTCTCGCTTTGTGGGAGATCGATCACATCGCGCAGACTGTCGGCATATCGAACAAGAGGTCGGGGCCGGGTGTTCATAAGGCCGTCGCGGCGATCGAGCTCGGCAAGCCCGAAGAGATCGACGCGCTATATGACCAGCTCGTCGCCCGCGGCGTGACCTTCGTCTCGCCGCCCAAGGACTATCCGTGGCGGGCGCGCTGCATCTACTTCACGGATCCCGACGAGAATCTCTGGGAAATCTACTCTTGGCTGGATGGCAAACGGTTTGGAGAGGTAAGCGATGACTGACATCGAAAATGGTTGGGCGAGGGGCGTGAGCCGCCGCACCTTTCTGAAGGCCGGCGCTGCCCTTGGCATCATTGCCGCCGGGCCCGGCATCGGCGTTCTTCTGCCGGCGCGCAGTCGCGCCGACACCGCCAAGGTGGTCATTCAATATGACTGGCTGATGAGCAACGGCCAGATTGGCGACGTGGTTGCGGTCCACAACGGCTACTTCACGGATCAGGGCTTCGACGTCGAGATGATCCCGGGCGGGCCGAACTCGGCGACGCTCGCGCCGGTCGTCTCGGGGCAGGCGCAGCTCGGGCAGTTCTCCGGCGTGTCGCAGCTTCTCCTTGCGCGCTCTGCCGGCGCCCCGATCAGCCTGTTCGCTACCGGCTATCAGCAGGCTCCGTTCGCCTACTTCTCCCTGCCGCGGGCTCCGGTGCACAAGCCCGAGGACCTCTACGGAAAGCGCATCGGCATTCAGCCGACGGCGCGCGCCACCCTCGACGCACTGATCGCCAAGGCGAAGCTTGACGTGTCAAAGCTCAACATCTCCACGATGGGCTTCGACATGACGCCGCTCGCCGCCAACGAGCTTGACGTCGTCACGGGCTGGATCACGAACACCCAGGCGCTTGCCGTCATCGGGCCCGACCGCATCACCATGATGGAAAGCGAGGCCGGCATCATCGATCCCGGCAACGTCTATTTCGCGACCGAATCGGCGCTTGAGAGCAACACCGATGTCCTCGCCCGCTTCCTGACCGCGGTCGCCAAGGGCTGGGGCTACACACACGAGCACCCGGACCAGGCGGTAGAGATCACTGTCGCGGCATATCCCAATCTCGACCTTGAGATTGAGAAGAAGACGATACCGCTGGTGCTCAACCTCTCGTTCGATGCCAATACGGCAAAGGACGGTTGGGGCACCTTCAAGCCGTCCGACATCGGCGGCCAGATCGCCATCATGGACCAGATCGGCATGTTCAAGGGGGCAACGACGCCGAAGACCGACGAGTCGATGACGACCAAGATCCTCGAAATGACCGCAGCGGACCGACCGAAATATTGATGGTGGCGAGCGTTGAACCGAGCGCCGCCGGAGGAGCTGTTGCGGCGGCGCTACCCGTTGCCATCCGCGCGGCTGGACTCGATGTCGGTTACCCGTCGGCCGGCGGCACGCACATTGTGCTGCGGGGACTCGACCTTGAAGTCGGCGAAGGCGAGCTTCTGACCATCATCGGCCCCTCCGGGTGCGGCAAGTCCACGCTGCTTCGTGTCGTTTCCGATCTGCTCGCCCCTGCCGCCGGGTACGATCGAGGTTTTCGGCGACACCCCGGCGGCAGCCCGGCGGCGGCGCGACGTGGGCTTCGTCTTTCAGGATCCGACGCTTCTCCCCTGGCGCACGGTCATGGAGAACCTCCGCTTGCCCGAAGAGGTCGGCAGGCGCGCCCTGGCGGCGCGGTCCCGCCGCGGCGGGCTCGACGCGGAAGAGCTTCTGCAGATGGTCGGCCTCGCCGG
The DNA here is from genome assembly GCA_963750115.1 of uncultured Alphaproteobacteria bacterium. Lineage (GTDB taxonomy): Bacteria > Pseudomonadota > Alphaproteobacteria > Rhizobiales > Afifellaceae > DASWJZ01. The sequence continues at coordinate 26,356 of CAVVPM010000013.1, forward strand.
CAAGGAGAAGTCCTATCCGCATCAGCTCTCGGGTGGCCAGCGTCAACGCGTTGCCATTGCGCGCGCGCTCTTGTCGCGACCGCGCATCCTGCTCATGGATGAGCCGTTCGGCGCGCTGGACGAGATCACGCGCGATCGTTTGAACGAGGAGCTTCTCAGCCTTTGGCAGTCGACAAAGATGACGATCCTTTTCGTCACCCACAGCATCATGGAGGCCGCCTATCTCGGCGAGCGGGTGCTGATACTCGCCTCAGATCCGGGGCGGCTCCGCGAGCTTGAGGATCTCCGTGGCGTCAAAGCCGCAGCGGCAGGGGCGATCCGTGAGGACGCCGGCTTCGTCGCCAGCATGGCGCACCTGAGAGCGACGTTGCAGACTTGCTGAACCCCAATTCACCGGAAGCGCAGGGCTCGGCCTTGTCGCGCATCGTTCTCCCAGTGCTCGGAGCGCTGTCGCTGCTCGCCTTGTGGCAGTTCGTGCTTCCCTGGTTCGGCGTGCCAAAGTTCATCATGCCGACGCCGCTGCAGGTGATGCAGCGCATCGCTGCCGATCCCTGGCTTCTGTGGGAGAACCTGAAGCCGACGCTGTTCGAGAGCCTGCTCGGCTTCCTGCTCGGCAACTTCGCGGCGATCCTGCTCGCCATCACCTTCGTCTACAGCAGGCCGATCGAACGGGCCTATTTCCCCGTCGTGTTGTTCCTCAACACCATTCCGGTCCTGGCCATCGCGCCGATCATCGTTCTCATCTTCGGCATTGGTATCCTGCCGAAGGTCGTCATCGCCTCGATCATCTGCTTCTTCCCGACGCTCGTGAACATGACGCGCGGCCTTGAGGCGGTATCGGCCAGCGAGCGCGAGCTTATGCATGTGCTCTCCGCAACGCAGGTTGAGATATTCTGGAAGCTGCGCGCTCCACGCTCGCTGCCGTTCCTCTTTGCCTCACTGCGCATCGCATCGACGGCCTGTGTCGTCGGCGCCATCGTCGGGGAGTGGATCGGCGCCAACAAGGGACTCGGCGCTGTCATCATCCAGTCGACATTCAACTACAGGTCCGACCTGCTCTATGCCGCGATCATCATGTCGTCCTCGTTGGCCGTCTTCATCTTTCTGGTGGTCACGGCGGTCGAGCGAAGCGTCATTCGCTATCAATAGTCGAGACCGCCGGCGACGCGGCCAAAGATATGAGGAGACCGTCGATGCAAAGGCCGCGCGCCGCGCGACAGGAGGCCGGTGAAGAGCGGCAGACGCTTGCGGAAATCACCACTGAGCGGATCAGAAGCGATATCATTGCGGGCAGGCTGCAGTCCGGCGGGCGGCTGATGATGAACGCTCTTTGCAAGCGCTACGGGGTGAGCATGAGCCCGCTGCGCGAAGCGCTCTCGGGGCTTGCCGCCGAACAGTTCGTGACCTTCGAAAGGCACCGCGGCTTCCGCGTGGGCGTCGTCTCGCTTGCGGACCTCAACGACCTGACGGAGACGAGGAAGATCATCGAAACGGACGTCGTGCGGCTGGCATTAAGGCACGGCGACGAGGTGTGGGAGAATGACGTGATCGCCGCGTTTCACCAGCTCTCGCACATGGAACAGCGAATTCTTCAGAGCGGCCACCGCGACGACAAGGCGTGGGAGCTCCGCAATGCGCAGTTCCACGAGGCCATCGTTGCAGCCTGCCCGCTCAACTGGCTGAAGCAGCTCCGCGCGCAGATGTTCATGAAGGCGCAGCGTTACCGCTACCTGGCTTGGTCGGCCCTGCCGGACGCCGCGAGCGTCGCGGCCGAGCATATCGAGATATTCGAGGCCACGATGGCGCGGGACGAGGAGCGTCTCGTCGCGGCGACCCATGTCCATATTGAGAATGTTGCCGTTTTCGCGCGTGAGCTCGTCAGAGCTGGTTCCGAGGTGTAGTCCGCGTTCGCGCGTCGCTGTCCCGGTGCGCGAGAAAACCCTCCTGCTCTGTGGGGCTTGTTGCGGCCGCGCCGTGCCCGGGCCTACATCTAATGTGCCATCTGGCGGGCAAGGTAAACGGCCGGCCCAGCTTAGGGCCGGCTGCGTGGTTCGATGTCGGCAGCAGCCGGGAACGCTACTGTGCGAAGCCGATCTTCTCCATGTGAAGGCTGAGCGTCGGCGTGATCGTGGACCCGAGGACGTTCTTGTTCATCAGGTAGTGCAGCGTCTCGAAGTGCGCGAAGACGATTGGGGCGTCGCTCGTCACGGTCTCGCGGATCGACCGATAGAGGGCCTTCGCTCGTCCATGTCGACGCTGGCCGCGGCCTTGTCGATCATCGCGTCGACATCCGGGTTCGCATAGCCCGTCGTGTTGATCGGGCCGCCCGAACGGATCACCAGCGAGTAGAAATTGTCAGGATCGATGGTCCGTTCCTGGTAGGCGCTGGTGATCTGGTATTTGCCCGCGACGAAGTCGTCGAACCAGACCGACACGTCGACGGGCTCGATGTTCATGGTGATGCCGATCTGTTTTAACTGCTCGCGCACGACCTGGCCGGTCTTAAGGAGCTCGGGGTATTGCGGCAGGCCGAGATAGCTGACGGTCAGCCCGTTCGGATATCCTGCATCGGCGAGAAGCTGCTTGGCCTTCGCGATGTCCGGCTTGGGTGCAAAGACACCGGTGTCGTCGTACCAGATGGAGCCGGTCGGCATCTCGGTCAGCCCGAGCTCGCCGGTTCCGAGATAGGCGAAGTCGCGGATGCCCGCCCGATCGACGGCAAGGGCGACCGCCTGGCGCACCTTCGGCATCGTCGAACGGCGCCACGTTCGTGTTCATCGCCAGGAAGTCTGGGATGCCGGCCACCGGGCTGGTCAGGTAGGTGAAGCGCGCATCCTTCGACAGCGTCGGCACCTGCTGCAGCGGGATGGCGTCGACCCAGTCGAGTTCACCGGCGGCCAGCCCGTCGATACGGCTCTGATCGACCGGCAGGAAGCGGAAGGTGATCGTGTCGAGGTGGGGCAGGCCCGTCTTGAAATAGCTCGGGTTCTTTTTGAGCGTGATGTGATCGCCCTGGATCCACTCGACGAACTCGAAGGGACCGGTGCCGACCGGTTGCCGCGTCGGGTCTCCGCTCTCGATGGCCTTCTTGTTCACGATCTCGCCGTTGGTGGCGAGGTTGGTGAGGAAGGGCCCGAACGGCGACTTCAGGTGGAAGACCACCGTCGTCCGGGTCGGCGCTTCGACCGAGTCGATCTGCGAGTAGAGCCCGGCGTAGGCGCTGGCGGTCTTGGGATCGAGGATCCGGTCGAACGTGTATTTCACGTCGGCGGACGTGAACTTCTCGCCGTTGTGAAACGTCGCGTTGGTCACCAGCTTGAACGTCCAGGTGGTGGCGTCGTTCTGCGTCCACGAAGTGGCAAGGTCGGGGACGAACTTGCCGTCGGTGTCGATGTCGATCAGCTTGCTGAAGATGCCCTCGTAGACCTGAGCGCCGGTGTAGATCGACGAGGTAGCCGGATCGAGGACGTCGGGCTCGCCGGTCAGCGCGGCGCGCAGGTCACCGCCGTCTTTGATCGATCTGCGCCATCGCGTTGCCGCCGACCGCAACGACAGAGTCCGAGCGAGAGCGCGGCGCGAGCGCCATGACAAGTCCCTTGCAGCCGGAACTCGTCCTCGGAAGTGTCCACTTCGATTTGCACATGAGACATATCCTTTCGTGAGCTAAACGTCAGCCGGCGTTGCTGCCGACAAAGTCGAGGAAGCGTCTTGTTGAACGGATCGGGCGTTTCCCAAAGGCAGGCATGCCCGCCCGGAACGGTGGCCCACTTCGCGCCGGGGATGGCGGCGTGCAGCCGCTTGGAAAGGCGGACGGGGATAAGGATGTCCTCTTCCCCCGCCAGCACCAGCGTCGGCACTTTGATCTGGCCGAGCCGGTCGGTCGCGTCGTGGTTCTGGATGACCGCCAGCTGGGCGTGGTAGGCTTCGACCGCCATGTCGAGCTGCGCCATCGCGTCATTGAACATCGGCGGCATCGTCCGGGCGGTTCTCGAAGAACGGCCCGGTGAACGCCCACAGGATGCACGTCGCGCATGACGAAGCGCACGCCGAGGCCGTTGGCGAGGTCGCCCCACATCGCGAACATCTGCTGGCAGAAGGGGTCGGCCTTGCCGTAGGTGCAGGCGAGGGTCAGCGACTTCAGGTCGCCTCCATAGGCAATGGCGTACTCCTCGCGAGATCATGCCGCCCATGGAGACGCCCATCAGGTGGAAGTCGCTGATGCCGAGACGATCGACGAGCGCCTTGGCGTCGTCGGCGAGCATCTTCGAGCTGTAGGGACCGGCCGGCTTGTCGGACTTGCCGATGCCGCGATTGTCGAAGCTGCAGCACGCGGTAGCCGGCCTCGATGAGCGACGGCATCTGGAAGCCCCAGCGACTCCAGGTCGTCGGCGAGGCCGTTGATCAGCACGATCGTCTCCTTGGCATCTGCGGGGCCGTCGATCCGATAGTTGAGGGTGATCGCCGTTCACTTTGGCTTCGGGCAAGGGACTCTCCTTCGTGCAGGTGGCGGGGTTAGGGTGGGGACGGCCGCAAGCAGCGTCCTGGTGTATTCGTGCTGCGGCACGGTTCATGACCTGGTCGGTGTCGCCCATCTCGACGATCGAGCCGTGGTACATCACCGCGATGTCGTCGCTGACATGCTCGACGACGCCGAGGTCATGGGTGATGAAGATCGATGCGACCCCGAGGTCCTGCTGCAAGTCGATGAAGCAGATTCAGGATCTGCGCCTGGACGCTCATATCGAGCGCGCTGACCGGCTCGTCGGCGACGATCAGCTCGGGCTCGCTGGCGAGCGCCGCGGCAATCGCGACACGCTGGCGCTGACCGCCGGAGAGGTGCGCCGGCAGCCGGCCCGCGCAAGCGCCGGGTTGAGGCCGACGCGGTCGAAGCAGGTCGCAGCACTCGGCGATCGCGGTCCGCGGGCGTGCCGATGCGGAAGACGTCGAGCGACTCGCGGACGCTGCGGCCGATCGGCCAGCGTGGATCGAGGCTGCCGAAGGGGTCCTGGAAAACCGGCTGTACGCGGCGGCGGAACTCGGACAGGGCCCGCCGGAGAGACCGACGACGTCGACGCCGTCGAAGACGACGGAGCCGCTGTCGGGCGCCGTAAGGCCGAGGACACAGCGGCCGAGCGTGCTCTTGCCGCTGCCGGACTCGCCGACGAGCCCGAGCGTCTGCCCGCGCGCGACCGCGAACGAAACGTCGTCGACGGCGACCACCTGGCGCCGGTCCCAGGGCGGGCCGCCCGCGGCGAACGTCTTGCTCAGGTTGCTCGACGCGCAGCAGCTCATTCATGCGACGCTCCAGCTGCGAGCGGCGTCGGCGCGCAGCAACTCGGCTTCCTGCAGGCTCTCGACGCTCCACTCCTGAGGGATGACGGGCAGGCGCGTCGCCGCGCGGTGCGCCGGCCGGGCTCGCCGCGAGGAGGGCGCGCGTGTAGGGATGCGCGGGCCGGGTGAAGAGGTCGTCGCGCCGTCGCCGACCTCCAGCAAGCTGTCCGCGATACATGACGCCGACCCGGTCGCAGACCTGCGAGACGACGCCGAGGTCGTGGGTGATCAGAAGCACGGTGGTGCCGTGCCGGTGCCGGAGCGAATTGATGAGCCTCAGCACCTGCGCCTGGATGGTGACGTCGAGCGCGGTCGTCGGCTCGTCGGCGATCAGGAGCTGCGGGTCGTTGGCGAGCGCCGCGGCAATGACGATCCGCTGCCGCATGCCGCCGGAGAACCGGTGCGGCGCATCGTGATAGCGGCGCGGCGGCCTCAGGGATGCCGACCTCGCTCATCAGCGCGATCGCGCGGTCCTTGGCCGCGCGGCCGGCCGATCTTCTGGTGCGCGCGCAGGGTCTCGGCGATTTGCGTCGCCGACGGGCCAGGTCGGATCGAGGCTGGCGGAGGCGTCCTGGAAGATCATCGACGCCTCGTTGCCGCGCATGCCTGCGCAGCGCGTCCTCGCCGAGGCCGGTGACCTCGCGCCCGTTGACCTTGATGCTGCCCGGTCACCGTGCGCGTTGGCGCGGCAGGAGACCCATGACCGCGTTGGCGACCGTGCTTTTGCCGCTGCCGCTCTCGCCCACGAGCGCCGAAGAACTCGCCGCGGTCCGATCTGCGAACGAGACGCCGTCGACGGCCACGCGCTGGCGTCGCGCCGGCGTCGCCGTCGAACCGGACGCGAAGGCCGTCGATGCTCAGCACCGGCGTTCATTCGGCAACCCCCTGCGGATCGAAGGCGCGGCGCAGACCCTTCGCCGAGGAAGCTGAAGGCGAGCACGGCGACGACGATGGCAAGCGCCGGGAAGAATCTCGACCCATGGCGCCTGGTTGAGCACGTCGCGGCCGTCGGCAAGCATGCCGCCGAGCGACGGCGTCGGCGGCTGCGTGCCGAGGCCGAGGAAGCTCAGGCCCGCCTCGAGCTGGAGCGCGAATGCGCTGAGCACGGATGCCTGAACGATCACGGGTCCGAGCGCGTTTGGAACGACGTGGCGTGATCAGCACACGCGCAGTGGCTCGCGCCGCGGGCGCGGGACCCGGCCACGTATTCGTGGCGGCTGACGACGAGGGTGCTGGTGCGCATCACCCGCGCCAGGATGGGCAGGTAGATCACCGCGATGGCGAGCGCCGCGACGGCGCTTCCGGGGCCGAGAATGGCGATCAGGGTGACCGCGAGCAGCATCGCCGGAAGCACCAGGATCATGTCGAGCGTGCGGGAGATGAGGTTGTCGACCCAGCGCCCGAAGTAGCCGGCGATCACGCCGAGCGGGACGGCGATCGACCAGCGACACCGCTACCGCCGAGAGCGACACCGCAGGCTCGCCCGCAGTCCGAAGATCACGCGGCTGAGGACATCCCGCCCGAGCACGTCCGATCCGAACGGATGCACGAGAGACGGCGCGCCAAGCACCTGTGTCACGTCCATCGCGTCGGGGTCGTGCGGCGCGATGAATGGAGCGGCGAGGGCGGCGACGATCAGTATCGCAAGCACCGTGCCTCCCCCGACGATGTATCGCGTCGACTTGCTGAGCGAACGTCTCGGGGCCTTGGTGACGGTCGTATCGAGTGACGATCCCATCATTTCGGCCATCCCGTCCGCGATGCGCGGATCCAGCCAGCCGACGATGAGGTCGGTCACCAGAGAGACGAGAATGAAGATCGTTGCGATGGCGAGGACGCCCGCCTGGACCGTCGGGTAGTTGCGCTGGCTGATCCCGGTCACGAGCAGACGTCCGACGCCGGGGAGCGCGAACAGCGTCTCGACGATGATCGCGCCGCCGAGCAGCACGCCGACCTGGATGCCGATCACGGTGACGATCGACGGGCCGGCGTTGCGGAGCGCGTGTCCGAAGACGATGCGGCGCTGGCTGACCCCCTTGGCGCGCAGGAAGGTGACGAACGGGCGGTCCATCACCGCCGTCATCGCGCCGCGCGTCGTGCGCAGGATGTAGGCTGCCTCGCCGGTGGCGAGTGTCAAGCACGGGGAGGGTCATGTAGCGCAGGTTGGCCACCGGATCGCGGAGGAACGGCACGAAGCCGGAGGGCGGCAGCAGCATCAGCAGGCCGGCGAAGACGAGCACCAGCATGATGCCGAGCCAGAAGTCGGGAACGCTGACGCCGAAGATCACGAAGCCTTCGGTGAGACGCTTGCTCCAGACGCCGCCGGTAGCCGCCCACACCCCAAGCGGAACGCCGACGAGGACGGCAAGCAGCATCGACAGTCCCGCCAGCTCCAGCGTGACGGGAAGGCGTTGGGCGAGAAGCTCGGTCAGCGGCGCGTGACTGACGATGTCGCTGCCAAGATCGCCGTGCAGAAGGGCGCCGATCCAGTGCAGGTATTGGGTGAGGAGGCTCTGGTCGAGCCCGAGCTGGCGGCGCAGCTCGATGACGTTCTGTTCGGTGGCGCGGAAGCCCAGCATGGTGCGGACGGGATCGCCCGGTACCAGCCGGATGATGAGGAAGTCGACGACGCTCATCACGAACAGGCTCGGGATCGTCAGAAGCATCCGCCGCAGGATGAATGTCAGCTGGCCGCTCATTCTTCGTCGGGCTCCGCCGACTCCTTGGCCGCCCGCGCGACGAGGTCGCGGAAGAGATTCTCGGAAAGCAGGAAATGCCGCGCGGCGACTTCTGAAGCGTCCTCCGCGCGCCCTTCGGCGACGGCGGCGGCCAGCTCCTTGTGTTGGCCGATGGCGATGCGGCGCACCTCGTCCGTGTACGGCTCTGCCCCGAGATTGAGGCTGATCTTCGTGCGCAGATCGACTGAGATCTGGACGAGGATCGGGTTGTGCGTCGCTCTGGCGACGGCGAGATGCAGTCCCGCGTCCGCCAGCCGCGATGCATCGTGGTCGGGCGCGTCGATGTAGGCCTGCAGGGCCGCGGAGATCGCTTCCATGTCCTGGCTCGTGCGCCGCCCCGCCGCCGTCCGGGCGATCAGCGGCTCGACCAGCGTGCGCGCATCGAAGATTTCCTGGAACTCCGACCAGTTGGCGACGAGCTGGCGGTGGATGTGTTCAGCCGACCTCGGACCCCAGTTGGCCAGCACGAAGTAGCCGCCGTTTCGGCCGCGACGTACCTCGAGATAGCCGCCGTCAGTGAGTTGCTTCAGCGCTTCGCGCACGGACGTACGCGAGACGCCGAGCATCATCGCGAGATCGCGTTCTGTCGGAAGCTGCTGCCCGGGCACGTAAAGGCCGAGCGCGACCGCGGTAACCAGGCGATCGACCACATCGTCGACCACCCGCCGAGACACGATCGGCACCGCCCAGGAATCGGGCGCGACGGTTGACGGCCCGCTCTGATCCGCGCCGGTTGACGGCGATGCATTCGGAGAGATGTCGTCGAGATCGTTCACCTTGCGGTCTCCTCAGCGCCGAAACGCATGATGAGGAAGCGCGCGAGCGTGCGCGCCGCATCGACAATGCTTTGAAGTTCGACGTACTCGTCGACGCCGTGCAGGCGGTGACCGGTGACGCCGAAGCAGACGGCAGGGATGCCGAAATCGTTGAGATAGAAGCGGGCGTCCGTTGTGCTGCCGAGGGCGTAGGTCTTCGGCAGGACGCCGTGCGCTTGCATATGAGCGGCGCTGAGATCGCGGACGAGCGGGGCCTGCGTGTCGATGAGGTAGCCCTGCGCGCGGAGGCCCGTGAGCGTGACCTGCGGCTCGACGGGAAAGCGCTCGGCTGCTGCGATCGCCGAGATCGTTTCGCGGATTTTCCCTTCCGCTTCCGCCGGCGACCACGCGCGCGGAAATCCGACGCGCACGTCGAGCGTCGCGATCGCCGGGGCGGACGACGTCCAGTCGCCAGCGCGCACCTTGCCGAGATTGACGTTGTAAGGGTTCTGCCCGCAATCGAGGCTTCGCTCCGGCTCGTCCTTGCCGATCTTCGTCGACCACTTCCGCAGGCCTTCGACCAGACGCATGCCGAGCTCGACCGCGTTCGCCTGCGCCTCGGCAGCATAAGCGTGCCCTGAGGCGGAGACGACGCGCACGCCGATCCAGAGCACTCCAACCCCGCCGACCAGGAGATCGAGATTGGTCGGCTCGAGCAGAACGACCTCTGGTGCGGTAACTCCCCGTTCGACAATCGAGCGCAGCGTGCCGTTGCCCGTGCATTCCTCTTCCACGACAGCAAGGAAGCCGAAGCGCCGGTTCGCAAAAATGCTCGGCGCAACGTCGCGAATGGCGTGGAGCGCGAGTGTACCGGCGGCGAAGCCGCCCTTCATGTCGGCCGTGCCGCGTCCGTAGAGCCGGTTGCCGTCGCGGCGCGGTGAGAACGGCGGGCTCGCCCAGAGGTCGGATGCCTCGGCGGGGACTACGTCCATGTGTCCGTTGAAGAGCAGATGCAGATCGCCGTCGCCGGGCGTGGTGGCGAGAACTTGAAACCGATCGGGGCTCAGCAGATGGGGAACCGGCGCGATGCCGCCGCGAGGGTCTGTCTCGGGATTGTTCGAGAATGGCAGGCGCTCGACCGCAAGACCCAGGAACTCGACCTCCTGCGCGAAAATGTCCATCGCGCCTTGCTCGCGCCCGACCGTACTTTGAGAGGCGACCAACGCTTCGAGGAAGCCGAAGGCTTCCTCGGCGCGAGCATCGATCGCCGCGTCAAGCGCATTCCCCATGCCCCACCCGTCAATGGTCTGTTAACCAAACCTTAACGGAAATTGGTCTGGAGTCCATACCATAAGCCTCAGTGCCGGCAGCCGATGGGCTCAGGTTCAGCTCCGCGTCCGCAGCCACCAACATTCCAGCCTGACCCCTCAGCAGGAGCCGAGCGGTGGCCAGCGTTCGGTGACCTTGGTCTTGAAGAATGGGCGCAGCCCAACGAATGAAGCCGATTTTCCCTATACGCTGATGACGCATCAAGCGTCGGTTTGCAGCGCCCTTGGCGCGGGGAGAACGAGCTCGCCGGGCAAATCCGGAACACTGAAGAGCGCCTCGTGCAGCTGGTTGAGGGCTGCGGCAAGCGCTCCGACGACCCCCGCTCTGTTTTCGAGGGCGCTCGGCATCACTTCGATCCGGCGCGGCGCGCATCGCCCCAATTTTTCGCGCACCAGGTCGATGATTTCCTGACGTTCTCCAATCGAGCCTCCGAGCACGATCAGTCTCGGATCGAGCACGGCCACGACGCTCGCAATCGCGAGCGCGATCATGTGGGCCGTCTCGTCGATGATCTTGCGGGCTACGTCGTCGCCCAGTTCGAAAAGCTCGAAGATCTGCCGCACATCGACCGCTGCATCGCCGCCTGCGGCGTGGTAGCGCCGCACGATCCCGACGGCGCCGACTTCCAGCTCCAGGCTGCCATGAATGCGCGACTCCTCGCTGAAGGGATCATGTCCGAGAGGCAGAAAGCCGATCTCGCCCGCCGCCCCCGTCTCGCCGCGGACAAGCTGGCCGTTGGAGAAGATTCCAAGGCCGAAGCCGGTGCCGAGGGCGATGAACGCGACGTTCGAGACGTCGCGCGCGCAGCCTTGCCAGATCTCGCCGAGCAAGGCGAGATTGACGTCGTTCTCGATTTCTGAAGAGGCCCTGAAACGTCTTACTGAAGAACCCGAAGGCGTCGAGGCGTCCGAGGTCGGCGATATTGGGCGCGAGCTCAATGCCTCCCGTCTTCGGACTGACGACGCCCGGCGTTCCGATGACGACCGACCGCACCTGCGCGAGGCTGGTGCGTGCATTCCGCGCCAATTGCATGGCGAGCGCGACAACCTGGTCGAGAACCGCCTGGCCTCCGCGCGGATCGGTCGGTTCGGTGATCTCGGAGCGGATGTCGCCCGCGATATCCGCAACCGCCGCCGTGACCTTGGTGCCCCCGAGATCGACCCCGACGACGTAGCGCGTGTCGCGGGCGATCTCATAGAGGACCGCGGTACGCCCGACGTTCCCGCTCGTCCGGCCGGTCTCGCGCACCCAGCCCTGCTGATCGAAGCTGTCGACGATCTCTGAGATCGTCTGTTTCGAGAGGCCCGTCGCCTTGGAAAGGCCCGCGCGTGAGATCGGACCTTTGTGAAGAAGCGACTCGAACACGACGCGCCTCGAAATCAACCTGGAGACGCGGTGCTGTCCTGGGTGCTGCATCGCCAGTCAATTCCTCTTGCGCGAAGGCACGGGAGGTTAGTTCGTTAGATTACCGAATGTGTGGAGACGGTGGCCCGCATATTGTCAAGGCCCACACTCGGTGTGCCAACACCCTTCGTAGGCCAGGGTCCTTGACGGTCTACAAAAATAAGTTAATAGTTCGGAATAGGAATGAACTAAAGAGGCGGCAGTGAGTGAAATGCCTCCTTTGGTCGGCCGCTTCGACCGCGGCGTGGTCACGTGGCCCGCATTGCGCGGGCTGAATTTGTCGCAGCAGGGGTTGGCGCGAGAGACGGGCCTGCCGCCGGCGGCTTTGCTTCAAGCAATCGGCGAACCGGAATCGAAAGGCCTCACCGAGAAAGGCAGCGGCGCTGCCGTGGAAATTCCCGTACGCGCCAGGCACACCGCCGCCGCTTGCTGCATCGGGGTCGACCTCGGCGGCACGAAGGTCGCCGCGGCGATCGCCGATCGTCGCGGAAATATCCTGGCAGAATTGGCCGAGGCGACCGATCCGCGCGGCGGCATGCATGTGCTCGAGCAGATCCACGCGCTTGCGGGTCGCCTGCTCGCGACGGGAAAAATCGAGCCGGGCCTGATCGGCAGCGTCACCATTGGCATGCCCGGCGTGATTCATCCCCGCACGGGAGCCGTCAGCCTCGGGCACAACATCGAGGGCTTGTCCGATCTCAACGTGCCCGCGGCGCTCGCGGCGCTTTTCGGCGGGGCGGTGGAGGTCGAAAACGACGTCAACCTGGCGGTGCTCGGCGAGATCTGGAAGGGCGACGCAAAGGGATGTCGGAATGTCGGCTTCCTCTCCCTCGGCACGGGCACCGGCCTCGGCCTCGTCGTCAACGGGAACCTCGTGCGGGGGGCGAGCGGCGCCGCCGGGGAGATTTCCTATTTGCCGCTCGGGAGCAATCTGAACTCAGCTCTCGCGCTCAAGATCGGCGCCTTTGAGCTTGAGGTCGGCTCGGCCGGCATCGCGGGACGTTACAAGGCCGGCGGCGGAGCCGCCGCGACGGTTCGCGACATATTCGCCCTTATGGAAACAGACGATCTTGCTGCCGCGGTCGTAGACCACGTTGCCGAGAAGGTCGCCCTGGCCATCGTCACCCTGCAGGCGACACTCGATCTCGACAAGGTCATTCTGGGCGGCAGCATTGGGCTTCGGCCCGAGCTCGTGCAGCGCGTTCAAAGAGCGATATCGCGGGTCTTCGCCCGCCCCGTCGATATCGCCGCGAGCGCGCTCGGAAGCCGCGCCGGTTTGATCGGAGCAGTCGCCTCCGCGACACAGCGGCTCAATCGGGAGCGGCGCGACTCCGGAAGCGACGATGATGCCGACTTCTCAGCGGAACACGATCTCGCCGGGGCGGCAGAATGAGTATCGATGCCACCCTGATCGAGACGCTGAAGGCGTCGCTCGACAGGAACGGAGCGATCGACCTTTTGCGGCGAGCGGTCGGCGTGCCGAGCGTGACCGGGACGGAAGCCGCCTTCGCCGGCCTCCTCGCCAAGGAACTTCAGTTGCTCGGAGCCGAGGCTGTTGCCCTGACGGAATTCGCGCCGGGCCGTCCCAACGTACGCGGCCTCCTTCGGGGCGCCGGTGCGGGTCCGACGCTGCTGCTGACCGGGCATACCGATACGGTGCATGTGCGCGGCTGGGCCGAGCACTGGGCGGGCACGGAACGCGAAAGCCCGTTTGCGGCGCCAATTGTCGATGGCGAAATGTGGGGGAGAGGCGCAGGCGACTTGAAGGCCGGCATCTGCACCGCGCTTGCGGCGGCGCGCCTCCTCGCCGTCGCCGGGATCAAGCCGCCGAGCGACATCCTCTTCGCCTTCATCGGTGACGAGGAAAGCGGCGAGCCGGGCTCCGGCGTCAGCGCGGGTTTTAGGAAGCTGGTCGACGAGATCGAATGCGGCGCGGCGCCGAGGCCCGATTTTGCCGTCTACGTGGAGCCGACCGAGCTCAATATCTATGCGGCCCAGATCGGCTTCATCATCTGCGACATCACCATTGCCGGCCGCTCGGCCTATTTCGGCGTGCCGGAGCTGGGCGTCGATGCCCTGAAGGCGTCGCACGTAATCCTCTCGGCACTATTTGCCCATTCCGCCGAATTGGAAAAGCGAGCGCCGCATGACCTCGTCGGCCGACCCTTCTTGCTTGTGACGAGCATTGAAGGCGGCGGCTATATCGCGGTGCCGGGCGAGTGCCGTCTTAGCCTGATCCTGAAGCTTGTTCCCGGGGAGACCTTGGACAAGGCTGTCGAGGATCTCGAGGCTGTCGTTCGCGCTGCGCCCGTAGAGGACGGCATCTCCGTCGGCTTCGCCTATCCGGCCGGCCGCGACCATCGCTTCGGCGGCACGCCGAGCGAGACCTCGCCGGACCTTGCGGCCGTGCGGCGGCTGATCGACGCGGTGAAGGCGGTGCGGCCGGATCGCGGCGCCGTCGAGGGAGCGCCCTACTGGTCCGAAGTGCCGTTCCTGACCAACCGGCTCGGCATCCCGGCCGTCTATTGCGCACCGGGAGACATCCGCGTCTGCCACACGCTGGAGGAACGAGTGTCCGTCACCGACTATCTCGACGGCATCGTCGCCTTTGCCGCCTTTCTCGCCGAGTTCGGCGAAAGACCATCCGCCTTGCAATAGGCCCAACGAGCCAGAAAGGGAGTCACATGCCGATCAACCAGATGCTGACCAGGACAGGTGTCACGGCGCTTGCCATCGGCGCCAACCTGATGATGACGCAACCGCTATGGGCGGGAGAAACCGTCGGCCCGGACGGCGAGAAGGCGACCCCGGCCTCGGAGGTCACGCTGAGCGACGCGGAAGCGGCACAGCTCAAGGCGGGCCATTATACCGCCGCCCTGCTCTGGCACACCTCGTCAGACTTCGTGAATGCGGTGACGGCCGGCGCCAAGGACGAGTTCGCCCGCCTCGGAATCGAAGTCGTAGCCGAGACCGATGCCAACTTCGATGCCGCCAAGCAGAAGAGCGACGTCGAGACCGTCCTCGCCAAGAAGCCGAGCGCCATCCTGGCGCTGCCGCTCGATCCCGTCACATCGGCGGAGGCCTTCAAGCCGGCCGTCGCCTCGGGCGTCAAGATCGTGCTCCTCTCCAACAAGCCGAAGGACTACGTGCAGGGTAGGGACTACGTCACCATCGTGACGGACGACCTGTTCCAGATGGGCAAGCTCGCCGCCGATGAGCTGGCCAAATCCCTCGGCAAGAAGGGCAATATTGCCTGGATCTATCACGACGCGAACTACTACGTGACCAATCAGCGCGACAACGCCTTCAAGGCGACGATCGAAGCCGACTACCCGGACATCAAGATCGTGGCGAGCGAGGGCATTTCCGATCCGGCGAGGGCCGAGGACATCGCCCAGGCGCTGCTCCTCAAGCATCCCGATCTCGACGGCATCTATGTGACCTGGTCCGAGCCGGCCGAGGGCGTGCTCTCGGCGCTCCGCGCTGTCGGCAACACCCACACCAAGCTGGTCACGCTCGATCTCAGCGAGCCCGTCGGCCTCGACATGGTGAAGGGCGGCAACGTCACGGCGATCGCGGCTGACAAGGCCTATGAGCTCGGCCGCGCGATGGCGGACGCCGCCGGCTACGGCCTTCTCGGCAAACCGGCTCCGGCCTTCGTCGTGGCGCCCGGTGCTCGCCGTCACCAAGGCCAACGTGGTGGAGGGCTGGCAGGAGTTGCTGCACCGCCAGCCGCCGCAGTCGATCCTCGACGCTCTGAAATGACCGCTCATCGGCGGCCCGCCCGAGCTGCCGATCCGAAATCCCGGCTACGCCGAAGAAACACAAGAAACCCAATCGAAAGGAACATCGCCATGTTCGATCGTCGCGTTCTGCTTCTCTCCGCCGGCCTGACGGCCATCCTCACCCTCTCCGCGCCGGCTTACGCTGCGCTCAAGCCGAGCACCGGACCGAACGGCGAGCCGGCGACGTTGGCGAAAAGTCTGTCGCTGACGCCGGACCAGGAAGCCAAGGCCAAGGCCGGCAAGTTCACCGTCGCCATCGTCTGGCACGAATCCTCCGACTGGTCGAAGGCGGTGATCCAGGGTGCAAGCGATGAGTTCGCCAAGCTCGGCATCACGGTCGTCGCCCAGACGGATGCCAATTTCGATGCCGCCAAGCAGAAGAGCGACGTCGAGACGGTGATGGCCAAGAAGCCGAGCGCAATCTTCTCCGAGCTGGTTGACCCCGACACCGCGCCCGAGGCCTTCGGGCCGGCCAAGGATGCGGGCATCGTGCTCGTCTTCGTCGACCAGCCGCCGAAGGGCTTCATCGCCGGCAAGGACTATGTCTGCGTCGTCTCGGACGATTTCGCCCAGATGGGCAAGCACGCGGGCGACGCCATGGGCGCCGCGCTCGGCGGCAAGGGCAAGATCGCCTATGTCTACCACGACGCCGATTTCTTCGTGACCAACCAGCGCGACAGCGCCTTCAAGCAGACCATCCTCGACGACTACAAGGGCATCAAGATCGCGGCCGAGCAGGGGCTTGCCGATCCGACGCGCGCTGAGGACATCCTCAACGCGCTGGTGACGAAGCATCCCGATCTCGACGGCATCTACGCCACCTGGTCCACGCCCGCCGAGAGCGTGCTCGCGGCGTTGCGCAACGCCGGAAACACCCACACCAAGATCGTGACCTTCGACCTGTCTGAGCCGCTCGCCCTCGACATGGTGAAGGGCGGCAATGTCGCGGCGATCGTGGTGGATCAGGCCTACCAGATCGGCATGACCGGCGCGGAAGCGGTGGCCCTCGGCCTCATTGGCGAGAAGACGGCACCCTACTATGCCGTCGATGCGCTCACGGTCACGAAGGACTCCGTCAAAGAGGGCTATCAGGAATCCCTGCATCGTGACCTGCCCGCGTCGATCGCTGGGCAGTAGTCTGTCGCGGACACGCGCGGCGCCAAATCCCGGCGCCGCCGTGCCCGGACCGCGATTCCAGCGGCCTAACAGTCCGCCGAGGTACCCATGACGGCCACGCTCGAATTCCTGCGCAAGAGCAACGCAAGCCAGTTTGTCATCTATGTCGGCTTCCTGTTGATCTTCGTGGCCTTCGCCATCCTGCTGCGCAACGACGGCTTCCTCACCACCTTTAATCTCTTCAATATCGTGAAGCAGTCGGCGCCGATCACGGTCATGGCGGTCGGCATGGTGTTCGTGCTGACGTCGGGCGAGATCGACCTTTCGATCGGCTCGATAGTTGCGGTCGCGGCGCTCCTCGCCGGCGTGGTGTTGCGCGAATGGGCATGGCCCGTCGGCGTCCTCGCCGGGCTTGCCGCGGGGGCGGCGATCGGCGCGCTCAACGGGGCGCTTGTCGCCTACGGCCGGCTGCCCTCCTTCCTCGTGACGCTTGCGACGATGGGCGTGTTCTCGGGGGTGGCGCGGCGCATGACCGACCTGCAATCGATCCCGATCGAGAACGACACTTTCAACGGGCTCTTCGGCTCCGGCTCGCTCTTCGGCATTCCATCCCTCATCCTGTGGACGATCGCGGCCGTAGCCATCGGCTATTTCTTCTTCTGCCAGACCCGCTACGGCGCCCATATCCACGCGACCGGCGACAGCGCGCGGGCGGCGCGGGCTGCCGGCATCAAAGTGCTGCGCGTGCGCTTCAGCGTGCTGATGCTGAGCGGCATGCTCGCCGCGCTTGCCGGCATCCTCTATGCCGGGCGGCTGCACGGAGCCCGCTACACGCTGGGCGAGACGGACCTCCTGACCGTGATCGCCGCTGTCATCGTCGGCGGAACGCGCCTCAACGGCGGCGCACGGCTCGGTCGTCGGCGCCCTGATCGGCTCGCTGCTGATGAGCATGCTGAACAACGGCCTGATTCTGATGGGCTACCAGCCCTCCGACCAGATGATCGCGCGCGGCCTCATCATCCTGATCGCGGTGGCTCTCACCCTGCGCGAGCCCGATCGCTGAAGGAGGAACGAAGATGTTCCTGGATATCATCCGTCGCCGCAATCCGGCGCTGATCGAGCAGGCGATCGCCCTGCACCAGGCCGGCAAGCTGCCGGCAAACGCCTATGTCATCGACCTCGACGCCGTGACGGCCAACGCCCGGCATATCGCAGACGAGGCGGCGAGGCTCGGCCTCAAGACCTATGCGATGACCAAGCAGATGGGCCGCAACGGCTCGTTCTGCCGCGCGGTGGTGGAAGGCGGCATCGGCAAGGCCGTCGCCGTCGACATGCAATGCGCGATGGCGACCCGGCGCGCCGGCATGCGGCTCGGCCATCTCGGCCATCTCGTGCAGATTCCGACGGCCGAGACCGACGCAGCCGCCTCGCTCGCACCCGACTACTGGACCGTGTTCAGCCTCGAAAAGGCGAGAGAAGCCGGGGCTGCATCGCGGAGGCTCGGCCGCGATCAGGCGATCCTCGCCCGCCTCGTCGCGGAGGGAGACCGCTTCTATCGCGGCCATGAAGGCGGCTTTCCGGCCGCCGATGCCGTCGCCATAGCGGACGCCATCGACGCCGTTGCCCGGCGCCCGCTTTGCCGGCATCACCACCTTTCCCTCGCAACTCTACGACCCCGAGAGCCAGACGGTGAGGCCGACGCCCAATATGGCGACGCTGCAGCGCGCGGCGGAAGCGCTGGCGCAAGGCCGGGCGCAGCGGCATCGAGATCAACGCGCCTGGCACGACCTCCGCGGAGATGCTGCCGCATGCTCGCCGCGGCCGGCGCCACGCAGGTCGAGCCCGGCCACGGTCTTACCGGCACGACGCCGCTTCACGCGGTCGACGGATCTGCCGGAGCTCCCTGCCGTCGTCTATCTGAGCGAGGTCTCGCACCTGATCGGCGGCGAAGCCTTCTGCTTCGGCGGCGGGCTCTATATCGATCCGGTGTTTCCCGACTATCCAGTCAAGGCGATCGTCTCGCGCGAGCCGACCGTCTCCGACAAGGCGCTGGCACGGGTCGAGATTCCGGTCCCGGCCTCGATCGACTATTACGGCATGATCGACGCGACCGGACCCGCAAGCCCGCGGTCGGCGACAGCGTCGTCTTCGGCTTCCGGCCGCAGGCCTTTGTCACGCGTGCCTACACCGTTGGCGTTTCCGGTCTTTCGAGCGGAAAGCCGGTCGTCGAGACCGTCTACGACGCCTTCGGCCGCGCGGCCGGATGGCCGCTGTGAAGAGGCCGTCATGAGCGATTCCGCAACACCCGGGAAAGGCGGCGTGCCCGTCCTGTCGCTGCGCGACATCCACATGGCCTTCGGCGGCGTCGTCGCGGTCGAAAACTTCAACCTCGACATCGAGGCCGGTGAGATCGTCGCGCTGGTCGGCGACAATGGCGCCGGCAAATCGACGCTGGTCAAGATCATCGCCGGCGTGCATCAGCCGACGAGCGGCCAGATGCTGGTCGATGGGCGCGAGGTCACGATGAAGACCCGAGCGACTCGCAGGCGCTCGGCATTCAGGTCGTCTACCAGGACCTCGCGCTCGCCGACAGCCAGCCCGTCTACATGAATATGTTCCTCGGCCGGAGCTGACTCATCCGGTCCGTTCCGGCGGCTCGATCGCAGGCGCATGATCGCCGAGACCGAGAAGTCTGATGAGCGAGCTCGACGTGCGCATCCCCTCCGCCAAGGCGACGATCCGCGAAATGTCGGGCGGCCAGCGCCAGGGCGTCGCCATCGCCCGGGCCACGCATTGGGCGAGCAAGCTCATGCTGATGGACGAGCCGACGGCGGCGCTCGGCGTCGCGGAGACGGCGAAGGTCGAGCAGATCATCGAGGGCTTGAAGGCGCGCAATCTCGCCGATCCTGATCATCAGCCACAATCTCGATCAGGTGTTCCGTCTCGCCGACCGCATCTGCGTGCTGCGACGCGGCCGGCAGATCGGCGTGCGCAAGACCAGAGAGACCGACAAGAACGAGATCGTCTCGATGATCACCGGCCTTGCGACGTGAGCACCCACATGGCGCGCGAGATCGCGGAGGCACCCGAAGCGGTGGCCCGCCTTCTCGATGCCAGCGCGTCGGGCCTGGCGGAGTTCGGCCGGTTGGTCGCGACGCATGGACCTTCGTACTTCGTTACCTGCGCGCGCGGCTCCTCCGATCATGCCGCCTCCTATTTCAAATATCTGGCGGAGACGCAGCTCGGCACGCCCTGTTGCTCGATCGGTGCGTCGGTCGTGTCGATCTACGGCGCACGGCTGCATCTCGGCGACACTGTGCTCATCACCATTTCACAGTCGGGCCGGAGCCCCGATATTCTCAGTTTCCAGGCGGAGGCGAAGAAGGCTGGCGTGCCGACTGTGGCGATCGCCAATGACCAGGATTTGCCGCTCGCGCGCGAGGCGGATCTCTGCCTGCCTCTGCATGCGGGGCCGGAGCTAAGCGTCGCCGCCACCAAGACCTTCATCGCTTCGGCCACCATGGCAGCTGCGCTCGTTGCCGCGAGTGGGGCAGGCAAGGGTCTCGGAGAGGCGCTGGCCGAACTCCCCGGCACTCTCTCCGCCGCTGCCGCGCTGCGTTGGACGGAGGTCGAGGAGGCGATTCATGCTGCGCGATCCCTCTATGTGCTGGGGCGCGGCTATTCGCTGCCGATGGCACAAGAGGCGGCCCTGAAACTCAAGGAGACGAGCGCCGTGCATGCCGAGGCTTATTCGGCGGCGGAAGTCATGCATGGGCCGATGGAGCTGGTGGAGGAGGGTTTTCCGGTTCTTGTCTTCGCCCCGCGCGATGCGGCCGCTTCGACCACGGCGCAAAGCGTAGAGCGGCTGCAGGCGGCTGGTGCGCGTATCCTGGAACCGGAATTCCGGGAGACGGGTTGTCCGGCACTCGATCCGATCAGTATGATCCAGACGTTCTATGCCAGCGCCGAACGCATTGCCGCCCTTCGTGGGCGCAACCCCGATACGCCCAGGCTTCTGAAGAAAGTGACCGAGACCCGCTAGAGCCTTTTCGGTTCTGATTGAATCAGAATTGTGGTTCAAACTCTACTATATAGTGCAAGCAGTCGCTTCGTCGAATGAGAGATCGTAAGGTTTTCTATTATGTACTGTCGAGGGTCGTAAGTTGACTGGCGGCAGTTATGGTAGAACTCGCCGAGTTTCTCAGCAAACTCTTCGACGTTCTTGAATGTTGCGCCGCACCGCGCGTCAAAGAAGGGAACGCTGGTCGCCTGAACCGGCTCGGTTGCGTATTTCGATCCGGGCGGCGCGTGCCAGCGCCCGGGGTTCCAGGCCAGCACGGGCACCCCGCATGACAGGGATTCCTGATAGGCAAGCCCCTGGGTCTCATACCGGGACAAGAAGATCAGCGCGTTGGAGCGCGCCAGCAGGGACTTGTATTGCGTCGGAGAGTAGCGCCCATACCTGATCGAATGGAAGCTCAGGCCGCGCTGACGCAGCTCGGCCTTGATCGGTTCGACCAGCTTTTCATCCCAATGGTCCCTCTCCGAACCCGGCTTCTCGTAGAGGAGGACATCGATGTCTTTCCGACTGCCGGACGTATCCGGGGCCCACTCCTCCGTGTCGATCCCCGCCGGCCATAGATCGAATATCCCGTCGGGATAGATATTTGCCGCCTTGAACCAGTCGATCACGAGGGGTGAATGCTGCAGAAAGAGCCGAACATCATAGCGATCGCATAGATCGGGAAACGCGGTCGGGTAGGGAAAGCCTACCGCGGCGATAATCCGGGTGTCGGCAGGCAGCCCCTCGACGCCGAGCCGGCCCAGTCCGAACGAAATGACCTTGGCTCCGCGCGAGATGGAACGCGGCCGGGGATTGAGGCGGTAGGGAATCCCGGCCTCTCGCAGGCCCTTCAGGAAACTTCCGACCACCCTCTGCATACTGCTTGGATAAGCGGGCGCGCGCCCCAGCACGTGTCGGGCTGCGCGGCGCAGGGACAGGTCGCCGGGAAACCACCGATCGCGCTCTTCCCGGAAGACGACCAGGATCGGTTCCACGCAGTCGGTCCGCTACGCTGCGATTGTCGCCGCATCGATCGCTTCTTCGCCGCGATCTGCCGCATGATCGCGCCGCGGTCTCGATACGACGCTCAGAAGACATCCTTCGTGCTCCAGGAGAAAGTCGCGCCAAAGCAGCTCGTCCACAAAGGCAGCCATCTCGCCGTCCAGCAGCTCTCGCGCTCTCGGCCGTTCGAGGTACGTCAGTGCACGATCTTCGTCGCGCGAGATCACGGTCATCCTGTCCCTGGCGATGCGCCTCGTGTCGGCAATCACGATCTCTTCCGCACCCGTGTCGAGAACCTGCAGAAGGGGTCGACGCGATGCGCGCGTCCATTGTCCCTTCCATACGCCGACCGCGGCACGCAGTTGCGCAACGAGCGGCTCGCACTCAAGAAAAGCCGTCGAGTATTGGCCGGTGAAATGGTAGGCGATGTCCGAAAGCGGTGCATCCGGGGGATATAGCCCCTCGTAGCTCCTGCAGGGCGTCAGCGACGCGATTCCAAAGCGCTCCGGCTCCTGGTGGTAAGGACTGAAGCGATCGATGCTGATCGGCTCACAGCTAAACGGCGGCTGCAGGTGCTCGATCTTCGGCAGAAGCGGCAACACTGATTCATAGTCTTCGATCTGCTCACCTGGAAAGCCATAGAGATAATTCCACGTTACATCGATGCCGAGCGATCGGCATGACCGAAGCAACGCCAGGTTCTGATGCGATGAGACGCCCTTGCGCATCAATTTGAGAACTTTCGACGAGAACAATTCGATGCCCGGCTGAATTCCGGAGACGCCGGCCTTCGCCATGACATCAAGCTGAGCAATGCTGAGGTTCGCCTTCACTTCATAGAAGAATGTCGGATGGTCGCCAGATCGCTCCAGCGCCGGGAAGAGGTCGAGCAGATAGCGCATCGGCATGATGTTGTCGGTGAAGAAGATACGGCTGGCACCCCACGTTCGGGCAATGTCCCAAATCTCATCGAAGACGCGGCCTGCCGCCTTGGCGCGAAAATCCATTGTCATGCCGTTCAGGCCGCAGAAGGTGCAATGCTGCTTGGCGCCCCACCAGCATCCGCGCGAGCTTTCCATCGCAAGGAAACGCGGCAGGTCCGGCGGCAACTCCCCGCGGCTTTGTGGCTCGCGCAGGGCGACGAAATAGTCGGAAAAATCAGGCGCCGACACGACGCTCATGTCACGGATCGGCTCGCACTCGATGATCTTCGCATCGCCCGTCTGACCGCTCCGCACGAGCCGCTCACAGAAAGATGGAAACGCGATATCAGCCTCGCCGCAGAAGAAGTGATCGAACCAGGGGAACACGCGCGCGAGCCCGCCTCCCATGGGTGAAGCGACATTCCCGCCGCCGAGGACGACGCAGATCTCCGGCGCCGCTTCCTTGATCAGCCGCGCAGCAGCCGCCGCCGCGAGATTCTGCTGAAAGGTCGAGGTGATCCCGACGATCCGCGGGCGCAGTGCGAGGATGCAGCCGACGAGGGTCTCCAGGAACGGTCCGATCGCTGGGGAAACGGCATCATGCAGCGCAGCCAGCCTTGGCGGGAGCGGGTCGAGGTCGTTGAGCCTCTCCCGCGTCTCCGCCTCGTAGGCATGTGCGCGGAACACGCGCTCGCCCAACATGAAGTCCAGTTGTTCGCGGCAGACCGCCATGTAGGTCTCGTACCCGATGCGCGAGCCGAGAAGGATGCTGCCGTAGACCGTCCGCACCCGAAGGCCGCGCGCGCGACATGCCGAAGCGAGAATTGCAGGGCCGAGGGGCGGGAACCTAAGCGTGTCGAATGGCGGGACGACCAGGCAGACGTCCAATCGCTCCGAGTTGTCGGCGCTATGATCCATGCCAGGCGCAGCTCAAACAGGTGGACCACGGATGTCCAGGACAGTGACCGGTGAGCTTACATGAATCCGCGAGAGCCACCAGACGGGCGCATGCGACCTTCACCGCGCCCTTCTATCGGATTGCCGCCGCTGCGATCAGGAGGGCCGGTTGGCCAGTTTCAAGACCCGCCGAAGGCCGTAGCCAATCAGCCGCGTCGCCAGGGAGAGCGGCCTGGCTACAGCGTAGAAAAGGCGCCTGCGATGCGACACTCCGAAAACCCTCGTCTCAAGCTGCGTCGGGCTGAACAAGTAGTTCACAAGGTTTCTGACGCGGCTTCCGCGAAGGACACGATAGACCGCGAAGGCTTGAAATATCGTTGGTTCGTCGGAGAGGTGGAGCCCCATTCGGAGCAACGCGGCATCGGAAGCTCGCCTCTCCTTCGGATGCGAACCGGGATCAAGCAGACCCGCTGCAAGGACGAAGAGGGTGCGCGCCCGCTCTGGTGTCGTGTCTCCCGTTGGACCGCGCTTCTCCGCAAAGGCGGCGTCCATTGACTCGGCAGCAAAGCGTGCCACCCGAGGGTCGCTGCCGAATGCCCTCATCGCAGGCAGCGCGGGACGAAGGTCGAGGAAATCGCTCGCGAGCCGCAACGCCGAAGCCAGCGCTCTGCCCATGCCGATCGCGTCGGAGCGTGCGCAGAAATGCTGCATGTCGATCTCGGTGCGCCGGCGTTCCAGCAGGCCGAGGAAATCCGTGAGCCACGCAATGCGGCTCCAGCGGTGCTTTGCGCCGTGGTAGCAAAGAAAGAGCAGGTTCTCCTCGATCGGCAGGCAAGGTATCGACGCGCCGAGCAGTCGCCGTCTCTCCAGGCGCTGGAGAATTTGATCGAGAGGCAGCGGCAGCGGCAGCCACGGCACGTCCAACCGAATGTGGATCTCCACGCGCGCCAGGTCCGAGGGGCGCGAAAAGACGTCGTGGTACGGAGCAAACACAAGCTCCTGCTGCAGCACGAAATCGCGCTCTTCCAGGCACCGCCGGACGGCGGGGACGTCATGCGGGCGCACCAGGAGGTCCAAGTCGGAGATCATCCTGAGCGCAAGCGAGCCCTCTGCCTCCTCGGCAAGCAGCGGCCCTTTGAGACTTGCGACCTGGACACCGCGTGACTCGATGTCCGTGATCAGGAGCTGCAGCTCGCCTGCCATGCGCAGATTGCGAACGGCATTGGCGTGGTGCAGAATCGCCAAGCCATCTCGGGCTTCGGAAGGAATGCGCGGATCGTCCATCTCTTCGACCCGAAGGTGGACGCGTGGTGCAATCGCGTGACGGAGCGCGTAGCGGCTGAACCTGGCCCAGTCGATCCTCTCGTCGAGGAGCCGGTCCGCCTGTGCGAGACTTGCTGCGGACGGACGGGTCGGAGCCCAGCACAGGAGCAGCCTGGCTTCTGGCGGCAACGCCTGTCTTCCGGGCGCATCAGGCGGAGAAGCGCCAACCTGTGTCATGGGGAGAGATCCAGCGATGGCCCTGAATGCCGCGGTTGCGTTCATCGGTCGGGTTCGTTCCGACCAGCGCCTGCGCGTGAAGATCGCGTTGCTCGGCAGCGACTCGAGTCCTGGCCGCGCTGGTGCGGCTCGGCGAAGCCGAGGGCTTCAGCTTTACTGTCGAGGAGCTGCGTGAGGCGCACCGTCACGACTGGACGCTTCGCTGGCTTGCCGGTTCTTCCGCGAACGGGACGCCGCCGCTGGCGACCAGCGTGTCCAAGGTGGACGCGAGCGCGGAGTAATTGCCGCCCTGCTCGCAGAAGGTCCGGTAGAATACTTCGGGGTGCTTTCAGGAAGACCGGGAGGATGAACCGCCGCAGCCGCTCAAGCTTGGCCCCGAAGGCGGCATGGACGCGGCGCGTATATTCGAGACCGTCTTCGGGGGTGTCCGTTCCGGCAAGCTGTTCTACGATCAATTCCGCGGCAATCGCGCCGCTTTGGAGCGCGTAGCGGATGCCTTCGCCCAGAATCTGGCTCGACCAGATCGGCTGCGTCCCCGGCGAGGCAAGTTCGTCGCGTCGAGATTCGTCTCGGCCCCTCATAGATCGGTATCGGATGGCCGCGCCGCTTGCGCTCGCCGGTGCCGCCGCGCAGCGCCCGGGACAGATAGCTGTCGAGCGCAGCGGGCAACCGAGACTCGCCGCTCCAGGAGGCTACGCCGCAGGACAAGTAGCCGCGCTTCGGAAAGATCCATCCATAGCCGCCCTCAACGCAGGCGAAGTTGAAGCTCATCCGCTCCCTTTCCTCCGCCCAGACCTCCGGGGAGACCTGAATCTCATCGTCGATGCCGATGCCGGGCCGCGTCCTCCGGCCGAGGTCGAGCGCCGCCGCCGTGCGGCCGGCTGCACCGTCGGCACCGACGACGTAACGAGCGCGAAAGCGGTCGCCGGCTTTGCAGGCCACGGTCACGCCGGCCTCATCCTCCTCGACGTGCGTTACTTGTGACTCGTCGTGGAGCACCACGGTCTCGCGGCCGCGATCAAGCGCGCGCTCCACGAGGTGACGGTCGAAGTCGCGACGGTTCACGAGCAAAGTCGGCGGGGCATGATGCATGTCGACACTTCGCGCAGAAGCGAGCTGGCTGTGGATGGTCTCGACCTCAGCTTCGACAAGAGCCGAGAAGTCCCAGTCAAGCATCGCCTTGACGGGTGACGCCGTCAAAGCGCCGCCGCATGCCTTGTCGCGCGGCAGCTTCTCCTTCTCGAGGATGAGGGTTCGGGCGCCGGCCTCGGCGAGACGGAGCGCAGCGAGGCCGCCCGCAGGGCCAGTTCCAACGACGATCGCGTCAAACATGTGCCGCAGCACCCATCCGCTGCTCAACCGGGAGAAGTGCGAGGTACGCCTTGGCTTCGCTGATCTGTCCGTTCGAGACGTTAAGCGTCACATGGCTCACGCATCGGTTCAGATACACAATCCGGTCCGCGTCGTCGCTAAGAGCCTTGGCGATCAGTGCGTCGGGCCAGTCGGCACGGGAGTTGGCCGGTGAGATCGGCCCGCGCCATTCATCGAGCGCGCGCGCCCGGTCCGGATCAACGAGGCCTCTATCCTTCAGCCAGCGCAACAGGAGGCCGCGCTGAACGCCCTCCTGATCGCCCATCCCGTAGATCATCTCGATCCCGCAATCGGCGACCGGATCGGGTGCGAAGCCCAGCACAAGCCGTGCCGCATCTCCTTGGAACACGGGCTCCGACAAGAGCACAGCGAACGCGGCAGCCGGACCGGGCCAGCCTGTCCGCTCCAGAAATTCGCGGACGATAGCCGGCTGGAGATTTCGGATCATAGTGCGCAACTCGGACCCGCGCGAAAGCATCACCCCGACCATCCTGCCGGCCTTCAACCCGTCGCGCTCTGCGGTCTGCAATACCACGCGGAGACGCTCGCACGCCTCGCGGCAGCCCGGATGCAATGTCTCTGCAAAGCAGCGAGCGGCATCGAAATGCGGCAGCAGCCCTCCATCAAAGCCCGCGAAGAGCGCCGGAACGAGCTGCCGCGAGTGCGGCGGGCCGAGATCGTATTCGAGCCAGATTTCGTCGATACTCTCCTGCCCGCCCGGCATTGCTCGCCCACGCCTTCCCGAGAGCGGCGATGCGGCGCCATGCAGCCGAACTCGTCCCCCGACGATGCAGCCGAGCGGCGCCGCGCGAGTTGGCAGAGTAACTCCGCGCCTCCTTCGGACGCACGCAATCGCTGGGACACGTCGACGGAAGACCGCGCCGGACAATCGGTGCTCGAACAGCAACGCTTGCCACGGACGAGGCCGGCCGCTGCCGCGCGCAGTTCATCGCCGCGATCGGAAGGCAGTAGCGCTCGGGGAATTTCCGCCGATCGCCAGCTCCATCAGCTGAGCGGGGAAGGCGGTCAACCAAATATGCGGAGGCGAAGATGCTCCGCCACCTCAGGGAGCGCATGGATTGCGTCCGGGAGCGTGAGCCTGCGTATTGGAACGCCGGCGGCGAAATGAGCCAGCGCCGCGAGCTCCTTCCGCCTTGCTTCGCGGCCCGGATCGATCGAGCCGTAAGACATTCGCCGCCAGAGCCGCGAGCTTCTCTGCGGGCCGCATCTCTTCGATCCGTGGCTCGACTCGAATCCGGGCTCCCGCGGCCCCAGCATGTAGATGGCGTACAGGCAGACCGCAGCTCTCTCTACGGCATCGGAGTCGGCTATCACAACCCGGTTCAACCCGTCGACAGCCGGATAGAGACCGGTGACATGGGCTCCGCCGACAGTCAGACGCTCGGCCGTCTCGCGCTGCAGGCGCAAATCTTGTACGCGCGGGATGCGCATGAGGACGTCGTTCTGAGCGGGCCAAGGCAGCGAAGATCGTCTGACAACAGGCGGCAACCCCGCTGCACCAGTGCCCAGGTGAGGGACGACTTGCCGACGCCCGAATCCCCCATGAGCGCGATTGCCGAGCCGTCCCTCGCAAGCACGCAGGCGTGCAGGAGCGCTTGGCCCCGGAGCCGCATCGCGCTGCCCAGGATCACCCCTCGAGCAACGATGCGAGATCAGCGTCAAGAATGTCGTTGCTCGTGTGGACCTCGCACCTGGCTGCCGTCGCCGCTGATCAGCGTCTCGACAAAATGGCACCCGGAGCTGTGGTGGAGGCGGTACCAGCTGCCATTGGCCGATTGCCATTGCAGCGTGCGGAGCCCCCCTTGCGGCAAGGGATCCCATCTGTCGGAGAGGGGCAGCCACTCGGAGTCCGGATTGACTGGAGGTCCGCGGCGAACGGTGATCGCACCATCATGTTCGCCGCCGCTCGATGCGAGGAGACCGGGCAGCACGATCTCGCTGTCGATCTTCGCGGGCCCGAGGCGATAGTGTTGGCTCAGACGCGCCACGCCGCGGAACCCAAAGCGCTCGCCAAGACCTTGCAATCCGGTGTGGTGGACCAAGATCACACCGTCTCGGCCGATCTTGCTTCGGACTTAGGTGACGTAGGGACTGCTGTCGGTCACCGAGCCGCCCGAGTTTGTCGCCTTGGTCAGACGGCGCATCGTGCCGTACACGGTCACGCGCGCCGCATCGTAGGGGCGTTGGTGGAGACTCGTCCGCCGGGGAGTTCTCGTCCATCGTCGCCTCCGATTAGTACAGACACGTCGCAGCCAAAACGTCAGGCACGCAGGAAGCAGGATTGATAAACTATATTCTTGCGGCGCGACACTGCCAACGGCGGCCACCAATTCCGCCAGACGACTACGATCAGATAGCGTTCGAGCTCCGAAGATTCGGAAGTTCAGACGGCCAAGGTTCGTAGCCTAGTCGCGCGGCCCCCCATAGCCGCATTTCCGGCTGCGGTGTCTTGGGGCGCGTGGTTATCTCTGCTCGGACCCGTTCGCCGATCTCCGCGACACTGTCTTGCAACTGCCAGGGCGTCGGTGGGCAAGCGCATGGCTTCCCCGAGCAGCCGCACATCGAAGAACGATGCGGACCTTGACGGGTAGCCGCAGCGACTCTGGATGGTGGCCGAGAACAGCTCTGCCCAGAAATCTCTATGCTGAGCCATGCCAAGGCGCGGATCGAGGACCGTCAGCCACCGGTTGACCTCCTGCCACCTTTCCTCAAGCTCCAGTTCAGCCGCAAATGACGAGTCCAGTGGTGCGACGTATTTGGGCACTGATTGGTTCGGCCTGGACTTCCGCCAGATGGTCCGGAGCGGCGGCGGACGCCGAAAATGGGTGACGTAGCGCCACGCTTCGGGCAGGAGCGAGAGGGCCTTGCCGCTGGCGAGCTTGTCCCGCCAGTGCGCGGCGCCGCCGTTCACGATCACGTCGCCGCCAATGCCCGACAGCGCAACGCGTCCGCCATCCGCAACCACACGCCTCAGCAAGGCGTCAAAGACGACCCGCATCTCGAAACGGGGCTCGGACGCACGGCGCCAACAGCTGTTGCCGGGAGGATTGAACAGGCTGTCTTCGAGCGAGACCGAATGGAAGGACACACCGAGGTGATGCGCGCAAAGATGCGCCCAATAGCGTTCCTGGTCGGGCAACAGCCAGTCGCTGCCCATCGAGTAGGCGTCGATGCGGGTGCCGGGCGGTGCCAGGTGCTTGGCAAGTCCCGTGACCAGGGTTGAATCCACGCCGCCGCTGAGCGTCGTGGCGATGCGACTGCATCGCAGCCGGTCTTTCACGGCCTCTTCCATCGCCAGGCGAAACCGCTCGATGGCATCGCGTTCGTTCTCGCGGCTGCCCGCCGAAGCCGGCTCGGGCGAGGTCCAATAGCGGCGCACGCGAATGGCCCCGTCGCGGAAGACGAGGCAGTGCGCCGGAGAAAGCCGGCTGATGTTTCTTAGAATCCGGCGTCCGGCTCCATGCTGTATCCAAACAGCAGGTAGCTGCCGATGGTTGCCCGGTTAAGCGTGCGGTCGAGGTCGGGATGGGAGAGCAGCGCCTCGACCACGTTTCCGAAGACGAGCGTCTCCGCGAGCTTGGCGAAATAGAACGAACCGCGCCGAAATGATCGCGCGCGCCAAACAGCTTGCGCTCGCGTGCGTCCCAGATCGCAAAGGCGAAATCGCCGATCAGCCGCTCGACGCAGGCCTCGCCCCAGGCGTGGTAGGCGTGCAGGATGAGTTCGCTGTCGGGGGCGCCCTCCCGCACCTCGCGGCCGGCCCCGCGGAGCCGGTCGAGAAGCGTTGCTCTGCCATCGATGCGCGCGTCGGCAACCAACCAGACATTATCGTCAAACGACAGCGGCTGGTGATCGCCTGCATCCTCGAAGGTGGTCCGCAACAGCGCATGAGCCAGTGCGACGCCCGCCCGCTGCCAATCGCTCTGCCGATCGGGCCCGCAATATGCGATGGCAGCCGCTACGCCTTCGATGAGCGGTGGATCGAGTAAAGCGTCGGGGGGCCCGATCAATCCCGCAAAGCCGCTCATTGTGGCGCGGCTCTAGCCGGTAGATAGAAAGGTGTACAGGGACGGCGGTATCTAGGAGACGATCTCAAGCAAGCCATACTTTTTCAGCTCGAGAACAAGATCGATGAGGTCGTTCTGGATCTGCTCGGGATCTGTCTGCTGACAATCCTGCGAGCGCTGCGGCGGCCGCTCCGACCGTCTCTGCTTCCAGAAGTGCCTTCCACATTCTCGTGCCCACATCGTCGAGACCAAAATACAGCTCGGATTCCAGGTTCAGCAGCGCGGCGTGTTCCTGGATTTCCTGGAACAGGAACATGCTCGGGAACCGACGTCCTTGCCTGCAACAGATGATCTGCCGGCTTCGGACACGTTGTCCTCCCGGGACTGGTCCCCCGTGTCTCGACAGGACCTTCGGGCGGATAGCGGAGCCTGAAGCTTGGCCACCGAGAGATGGGCCGCATATGAGGCTCATTCGGTTCTGCGCTGTCAAGCGGCCGTTCCGCATTTGGGCCGTCTGGCTGCAGCCCTTTGGGGAGAGCTGAGCATGCACAGCCTCCGGCATCAGCAGCACGCCGCAATCGGCCGTGCCTTCGGGCGAGAACGCTCGCGCACGGGACGGACAACCGCCTGCTCCTCGCCGCGCTGCGGCAAGCCCCGAATCGTCTGCGCGGGGTGGCAGTGGTGGCCCCTGACATCGGCGACGACGCGCTCAACGCAATGCGAACAGCGGGCGTGCGGGGGCTGCGCGTGGGGACGAAGACGCCCGTCCGCTTCCTCGAACAGATCGCCAGGCGCGCGGCGCGCCATGACATGCATGTCCAGCTTCTCACGCAGATCGACGACCTGCCGGCCCTCAAGCCGCTGCTTGAGAAGCTCGCTGTCCGTGTGGTGGTGGATCACTTCGGCCATCTTGAAGTTGCGCGTGGTGTGCACGACCCGGGCTTCCGGGCGCTGCTCGATCTTGTGGTGCGCCGAACATGCTTCGTGAAGATTTCGGCGGCCTATCGCATCACGCGGAACCCGGCGTCGTTCATCGGCGAAATGCGGGTGTTCGCGCAGGCGCTCTACGAGGCGAATCCGGCGGGAGTGGTTCGGGGCACGGACTGGCCGCACCCGGCGACGGAAGGGTTGGTCTCGACCGAAGCGACGCTTCGCTCGCTCTTCGACTGGTTCCCGGACGCCTCGGCGCTGGCGAGGATCATGGTTGCGACCCCCGAAGTCCTTTACGAATTTTGAGGTCGAGCGTCGGCGGCTGGGATCGCCCCGGCAGTTCAGGGCCGCAGCGGCGAAAGCCACGCGAGCGAACCGGTCGGTCGCTTTGCAAAGTATCTTCACGCAGGAGGGGATCGCCACCCGGCGCTCATTCGCAAAAATAGTTGCGGCGCGATTCCACACGCGCGCCTCGACTGCCGAGTGGCGAATTGATCGACCAGCTTTGCGGCCGCAGCTGGTAAGCCATCTGTATGGCAGGCGGATTTTGCGATATCTGGTTGGCGCCGACATTCGGCAGGCCGTGAGAGCGGGTTCGCTCGAGTGGGACGATGAAACGCTACGAAGCTGCACGCACCGAACGGCAAGCGCTAGGAACGCGGCCGAACCAGGCCCTCGTCTTCCTGACGCATCACGGATCGCGCCGCATCTACCGCCATTTCGAGCGGCTTCGGCACGACCTTCGCGACGTCATGCCCGCCTACCTCGCGTTGCACCGACCCGAAGAGGGGACAGCGGAGCCGCTCTTCGTTCCCGATCTTACGATCTCGGCTGCCGACGCGGCGTCGGCGTTCCCGATCCGATACGACGCGATGATCCGGCAGCGCGGGGACTTCTTCCACTTCAACGACCTCGTCTATCCTGCCGGCGTTTACGCATGCCATGTTCAGCGAATTCGACTTCCTTTGGATGATCGAGGAGGACGTCGACTTTTCCGGCGACTGGGGAGAGCTCTTCGAAGGCATGGCCGGGAGCCGGGCCGATCTGATCGGCGCAAACTTTGCGCGCCGGTCGCAAAGCGTTGCGTGGGTGCATCGGTCTACGTTCGCAAGCCCCGTGTCGGTTTCCCCCGAGATCGTGACGCGGGGCTTTTTCCCGCTCGTTCGCTTCTCGCGCGGCTTCCTCGAAACATACGAAAGGGCGGTGAGCGACCCTGCCTGGGCTGGCCATTTCGAGGCGCTCTATCCGACCATTGCCGCCCATCATGGGCTCAAGATCGCGACACTGACGCCGGTCGAGCCAGGCTCCGGCGTGCCGTCCTTGAAGGGGAGCCACACACCCGACGGGTCGGACGTCGGCGACATCTTCACCTTCAATTCCGGAGCGAGCCTCAGCGACGCGTACTTCCACGAGGAACCGGGGAACTTTCCTCAGAGGAACCGCCTCTACCATCCGGTGAAGGTCGAGCGCGATGCCTCTCGACACTATGAAATCCGCAACAGGGTCGCGTCCTCGCCGGTTATCCTCGAAGCGGCGGCGCTCGTTCTCAATCACCTGGTGCTGATCGGAAGGACGTCCGGCGACGAGGTCCTGACCGACGTTGGGATCGTCAGCGAGACCTCGCGCGTCGCCGCCTCGATCGTCGCCTATTCCGGGTTCGAGAATGAACATTCGCCTTCGACCGGCGACGCGACCGAGCGGTACCGGCTTCATAGCCGCGTGCCGGCTCGCACCCGACGATGCGAAGCGCCTTGCCCGACAGGCGGAAGCGGTCTCGCTCGAATTGATGTCGCGGAGCGACCTTATTTTCGACGGTTCGGTATTCGTGCGCACGCTTCTCGAGATCCCGATGGCGCGGCACCGGTCGGCCGTGCGGCTTCTCTGCGAAGAGATGGCGGCGACAAACCCGGAATTTGCTCGAACCGTGGCAAGCGCCGTCGATGGCGGTCAGGCGCGCCCGACCCTCGACTGCGAGATCGTCGAGCATGTCGTCGTGCCCGATTGGGGTGTCGTTGTCATCGGGCGCATGGGAAATCTTCGCGCCGGCAATGTCGTGTTCATGCTCGACGAGCTCAGGCTGGCGGTGAGCCCCGAGCAGATATTCCCCATCGAAGGAAGCGAGTTCGGCGATGCGGCGGGGCAGAGGTTCGCCTGCCTGGAGGCGGTCGAAGGTGAGAGCCACACGCTGCGTCTGGCGGCGGTTTCGCCCGCCGGGGTCAGCTGGTCGCGCGAGATCGAGCTCTGGAAGACAGGCGTCGCTCGCGCGGCCTTGAAGATCGCGGCGCGGCTCGTCCGGCCGGGCGCGCTCATGTGGCGCCCCTCCGCGGCGCGCGTTCTTCATCAACTGCTTGACAGA
The DNA here is from genome assembly GCA_963750115.1 of uncultured Alphaproteobacteria bacterium. Lineage (GTDB taxonomy): Bacteria > Pseudomonadota > Alphaproteobacteria > Rhizobiales > Afifellaceae > DASWJZ01. Next base: position 59,884 of record CAVVPM010000013.1, read on the forward strand.
TGCGCGCCGCCGGAACCGAGCGTCGAGGTCGTGGAATTCAAAGCGGCCGAGGCGCCCGTCGACCTCTCGATCATCGTCCCGTTCTTTCGTGACAGTTTCTTTCTGGTCGACCATCTGGATTCGCAGCGGAGGACGAACGCGAACGCGGAATGGCTCTTCGTCTGCGACGACCCGACGATTCTCCCCGCCATGTCGGACATATGCCGATCCAGGCGACGAGACACGATGAAGGCCACAAGGCTGCTTGCGCTCGGCGAGAACGTCGGTTTCGCCAAGGCCAACAACGTGGCGGTCCGCTACGCCGCGTCCGACTACATCCTTTTCATGAATTCCGACGTCTATTGGCGCTCCTTCGCCCCGATCGAGCGCGGCGTCGAGATACTGCGATCGGACCCGACCGTCGGGATGGTCGGGTTCGCCCTGCACTACGAGGACGGCGGCCTGCAGCATGCCGGCATGCACTTTGTGGTCCCGCCCGAGCACCCCGAGGTCTTTCGCGGTGTCCACGCCGGCAAGGGTCTGCCGTGGCAGGAGATGGGCGCCGAAATCACGGTCCGCGACGTGGATGGGGTGACCGGCGCCCTCATCCTGGTCAGGCGCAGCGACTTCGAAGGCCCGATCTTCGACGAGCGCTTTATCGCCGGCGACTGCGAGGACGGCGACCTCTGCCTGCGCGTTCGCCAGGCCGGCAAGCGGATCGTGCTGATCGAATGCGCCGGGCTCTTTCACCTCGAGCGGCAATCGATCGGGTCGGACCAAACGCATCTTTTCCTGAGTTACATGAACAGCGCCCGCTTTGCCGCCAAATGGCGCTACCAGGAGTCGGCCGAAGCATGACGAAGCGGACACGGGTCATGATCGTCTCCCTCGGCCACCCCGCTCTCTCCGGCGGCGGGACGGAGACCTCGTCCTATGTGCAGTTCTCGCAACTGAAGCAGCGCCCTGATTTCGAGCCGTTCTATGTCGCGCTCGCGAGACGGGCCGAGATCGGGCACTCGGCCGATTTCAGCTTGTTTCGGGGCAGGCGCGACGAGATCCTGTGGCTAGCCCAGCCGGTAGACGCCTTTCGTCTCCTCAACCACACGCCGATCGAATTGCAGCGTCAGGCCGTCGAGCTCGTCTCCAAGTTGAAGCCCGACGTCGTTCATCTGCACCACTATATCGGCCTCGGGACCGACCTCATGCCTTTGCTCCGCGAGGAGCTCGGCTTGCCGCTCGTTCTCACGCTGCATGACTATGCCGCGATCTGCCGCCGGTTCGGCATGATGCTCAAGACCAACGGGACGCTGTGCCATGAATTGTCGTTCAGCGAGTGCAGTGCCTGCTTTCCCGGCGTCTCGCCCGGCAAGTTCTTTTTGCGCAAGGAGGCGATACTCGCGAACTTCGCCTGCGTGGATTTGTTCATCGCGCCGAGCGAGTTCCTGGCGCAGCGCTATGTCGACTGGGGCATCGAAGCAAGCCGCATCCGCGTCATCGAGAATCCGCAGCGCGAGCGACCGCCTTCGACGGGCGCAGGCGAAAGACCCGCTCCGGGCACCCGCGAGGTCTTCCGGCTCGGCTATTTCGGCCGCTATTCGGTGTTCAAGGGGATTGATCTTCTCCTCGACGCGGTGGCGCTGCTCGGCAAGGACGTCCGCAAGCGCTTCCGTTTGATGGTCTTCGGCTTTCAGCCCGATGATCTCGACAATGAGGTGCGTAGCCGGGTCGAGAGGAAGCTCGAACCGATCAAGCCGTGCGTCTCCTTCCATGGTGGATATCGGAACGAGGACGCCGTCGACCTGATGCGATCGGTGGACTGGATCACGCTCCCTTCGCTGTGGTGGGAGAATTCCCCGATGGTGATTCAAGAGGCGCGGGCGGCCGGCGTGCCGGTTCTTTGCTCCAATATCGGCGGCATGCGCGAAAAGGTGCGGCCAGGCGTCGATGGAGCGCATTTTCTCGTCGGGAGCGCCGCCGACTTGGCCGACAAGATCACGGACCTCGTCGCTGGGCGGCTGACAGCGAGCATGACGCCGGAGGCCAGGGCGGAGACGGCGCTCGACGAGATCGTAAAATGCTACCGGTCGGTCATCGGTTCGCGCCAGCACCGGACTGCACGCGCCGCCGAAGCGGCGGTTGAGACGCCACCCGGCCCGGCACCGGTCGACCGGCGGCGTGTCGGCTGAGAACCTGGGTCGCGCTTCATGCCGCCAGGCTGAAGACACGTCTCAGCCACTTCGTGGGCCACGTCGCGGTCGCGGTAGTCGTCGTGCTCGCGCGCCGCGCTTTCCGCCTCGGCCGCCTGTCGAGTGTCGTCAAGCGCCGTGAGGATCGCCGTCCTGACGGCGCCGGGCTCGGCCTGATAATAATCAAAGCGACGGGCCACGCCGCGCCGCGTGAGCGCGGCTGCAATGAGGAGCTTTTCGATATCGAGGTCGAGGATGAGCTGCGGCGCTCCCGCAAGAAGTGCGGCGGCGGCAACGCCGTGACTTCCGAAGTGGACGACGAGCCGGCTTCGCCTGAGCTGTGTGGCGAGCGGCGCGGGGCCGTCGAGTAGGGTGACGCCGCCGCTCCTCAGGCGCTCCGCCGTCTGCCTGGCGAGACCCGGCATGAAGGCGACGACCGGGCCGGGCAAATTGAGCAGGCAGCTCGCGAAGGCGTCGAGGCGATCGGAGCCTGGCGCCTCCCGCAGGTAGCAGAAGATCTCGTTCGATCCGCCGCTGCGGTAGGGAATCGGCGCGTCGAGCTGCGGGCCAAGCACGGGATCTGACCGGGACGCGTCGTAGGGATCGAGCAGCGGGAGCGTCGCGACGCACTGCGCGTCGCCGGTCAGGGTGTCGGCAAGCGACGCGATCGCGCGGATGTTGAGATCGGCGAGGACGGAATTGACTGCCGCGCATATCGAGGTCTCGTCGTGAAGCGGCGGCGCGAGATCGTGCAGCGGCGGGAACCGCCGCATGCCCGCCGGTGGAACCGTGAAACCGACGCCGTAGGCGATCGATGGGATGCGACCGCGCGCGGCGAGGATCGCGCCCGGCGCATAGTCGGCGACGATCACGTCGGGGCGACACTCCGCAAGGATGCGCCACCAACCGCTGATCTGGTTCCGCACCCATTCGGCCGACCGCAGGCCTATGTCGCTCAGGATGTCGCCGAGAGAGGCGGTTGAGCTCGGCATCCGGGGCAGGGGCCGGCACTCCGCGCCCCAGACGGGCGCGGCCCGCATGGTCATTGCGGACGTGTCGACACCCGCCGGCAGGCGGTCGGGCGGAAATGCCAGGACAGGCCGCCACCCGCGCGCCTCCAGCCGGCGTGCAATCGCGAGGAGGGCGAGCGCGTGACCGTAGCCGCGTCCGGCTTCCCAGCAAAGGAGGGCCGACCGACGCATCGCGGCCTTCAGCTCATTGCGTCAATGAGAGCATCGGACCCAAAAGTGGGAACCGGCTTAGGGACCATCCGATGCGCAGACAGACACCTGGAGCGCAGCTCGGATTCCATCGGAGCGGCCAGCGCTCTAACGGTATTGGATTCGGTCGCTGGCGTGCTTGATATCGGCCGGCGGCGGCGTGAACAGCCTCGAGTCAGGCGTCTCGCAGCGGCTCGTGTCGGTGCGGAACGCCAGATCGAGATTGCCCTGATCCATCAGGAACGGAAAAGACGCCGCGATCCGCTGCTGCGTCTGCACGCGGGAGAGCGTATGGAATCCTCCCACGTTCGGGACGACATGAAGAGAGCAGTCGTCGGTCGCGGTGATGCAACCGCTGCTGTCGCAGACCGATCCTGAGCCGCTGGTGAAGGCCACCGCCGAGTCGGAGCCACGCACGCTTATGTCCACCACGGTGCCGCGGACGCCGATCTCCATTGTCGGCGTTCTGATCGAATACGCCTCGTGCGGGCTGTTGCCGCTGATGAAGCGGAATGCCCCCTTCACCGCGTTGATCGTGACTTTCTGTGCGGTGTTGTTGGCGTTGAAGATGAATTCGTCGATCCGAAGCTGGGAATTCGGGCCGATCACGAGGCGCGTGTTGTCGACGAAGCGAATCTGGGCGACGCCGATCGGGCTCGAGACGATCTGGTCGCCCATGTAGACGGCGCCCTGAATCTCCAGCACGCGCGAGCCGTCCGCGCCGTTGGCATTGACCGTGGGATCGACCTTGATCGCGTGACCGCTCGGCGTGGCGGCAAAGCTCGTGCCCGAGAGGAATGTGCTCGCAAGCAGCGTCGCGACCAACGGCCGTAACGGCGGTGTCTTGATCATGGCCCCACTCAAACTCCAGCCCACGGCCACCGCCGACGGGCGAGCCCCCGCCATCCGTCCGGCAGGAGACCGCATCTGATCTCCCAATAGCACGCCGTGGCTTGCGAGGAAATAGAGGCGGCGCGCGCGCGCGAAATTCGACCGCTGATTGCTTCGGAAGGGTCGCTCTCCGATCGCCTGCAATCGAGCGCTGAACTCCGCGCTTCGTCGAGCACGCATCCGGCGACGGCGAGCGCCTTGCGCACGAAGCCGAAGGTCAAATGGACCTGCTCGTCGAACGGGGCGTCCTTGCGCCCCGTCCCGTCGTCGACGAAGTTCCCTTCGGCATCGAAGACGATATTCTTCGGATCAAAGTCCGCGGACCGTAGACTGAGGTGATCACCAAATACCCGTCCGGTACGCCTCGCTGATCGGCACCTTGGGATGCGGAAACGCATGCCGGTGCAGAATCATCGGCATGCCGAAGCGCTCTGCGCCGCTACTGACATTTTGCCGCGCTTCCGGAGCCCGCTATCCAGCTCTGGCAGGCCCGCTCCGGGTTTGATCTGGCGCAATCTGCATGCTTAAGGTATCCAATAACGTCTGATAAGTCTGATCTAATACGATCGAAAAGAGTGGGAAGGAGGACGTCCATGAGAACTTGGGCAGTTGCAGCAGGGTTTTGCATGCTTGTGGCGAGCGGCCAGGCGCACGCCGCCGTCGACTTTAGCTGCGCGGGCAAGAATTTCGTGTTTTTCCCCGGCGGGCCTGAAGGTGGTCCCTTTGCGTCGATCGTCTATGCCGGCGCCAAGGCGGCAGCCGACCAGACCGGGTGCAAGGTCGACTATGTGTGGTCCGACTGGAACCCGCAGAAGATGGTGCAGCAGTTCAGCGAGGCGATCGCCCGCAAGCCGACCGGCATCTCCATCATGGGCCATCCGGGTGAAGAGGCTCTTGGCCCGCTGATCGACCAGGCGGAGAAGGCCGGCATCATCGTCACCGTGTCGAACGTGCCGCTGCCGAACAAGGAAGGCGAATACAAGGCCGACGGCTTCGGCTACGCCGGTGCTGCCGATCTCCACACGGCGGGCATGACGCTCGGCGATGGGGCCGTGAAGGCCTGCGGGCTGAAGTCGGGCGACACCGCTTTCGTTTGGGGTCTGCTCGGCCAGGCTGGCCGCGGCGAGCGCACCAAGGGCGTGATCGACGCCTTCAAGGCGGCAGGCGTGAAGGTCGAGTACCAGGAGATATCCGACGCCATCAACGCCGATTTCGACCCAGGGCATCCCGGTCTTCGCGAGCTTCATCGCCTCGCATCCGGACATCAAGGCGGTCGTCACCGATCACGGCGCGCTGACGGCGACGATTCCCGCCTACATGCAGGCCGCCGGCAAGAAGCCCGGCGAGATCTGCGGCGCCGGCTTCGACCTGTCGGCTCCGATCGTGAAGGGTGTGCAGGACGGCTATATCGCGGTGGTTGAGGACCAGCAGCCCTTCCTGCAGGGCTATCTGCCGATCATCCAGCTTTATCTGACCTCGAAGTTCGGTTTCGCTGGCTTGCACGTCGACACCGCCTCGTCGCTGATCACCAAGGACAATATCGACGCAGTGGCGCCGCTCGCCAAAGAGGGCATCCGCTAGTCAGTTGGCGGCGAATACGATAGTGAGGCGGGGCGCTTGGCGTCCCGCCCTTTCCTTGCCCACCGATCGTGACCCCCGATGAATGCCGCTGCCCCGCTTCTGCGAATGAAAGGCGTCCAGAAGTCGTTCGGGCACGTCCGCGTTCTCAGGGACATCGATCTTGAGATCGATTACGGCGAGATCGTCGCCCTGATCGGCGACAACGGCGCCGGCAAGTCCACGCTCATCAAGATCATCACCGGCGTCTATGCGCCGAGCGCCGGCGACATATTCTTCAAGGGCGAGCGCATCACGCAGCGCGACGCGCGCGCCTCGCGCGCGCTCGGTATCGAGTGCGTCTATCAGGAGCGGGCGCTGGCCGAGCAGCAGGAGCTCTGGCGCAACGTTTTCGCCGGCCACGAGCGCACCACGTTCCTCGGCTTCCTCGATCTCAAGGGCCAGCGGCGGGAGGCCGAAAAGCTGATGCGCACGCGCATGGGCCTGACCTCGGAGGCGATCACCGTGGACAGCGAGGTCCGCGGTCTCTCCGGCGGCGAGAAGCAGGGCGTGGCGATCGCCCGCGCGCTCTATTTCGACGCCGACCTGATCATCCTCGACGAGCCCACCATGGGGCTGTCGATCACCGAGACCGAGCGCGTGCTCGAATTCACGCGCTCGATCCGCGAGCAGGGCAAGTCGGCGATCTTCATCGACCACAACATCTTCCACGTCTACGATGTGGCCGACCGCTTCATCATCCTCGACCGTGGCCGCATCGCCGAGCGCTTCAAGAAGTCCGAGGTGACGCGCGAGAAGCTTGTCGAGACGATGGTCGCGCTGCACGAATCCGGCAAGGTGAGCTAGCCATGACGACAATCGCCACGCCTGCGCCTCCTCAGCACGCGTCGGGCCGGGCCTTCTTCCATACCTACCGCTTTCAGATCAGCATCATCACGCTGCTCGTCGTGCTCTACGCGGTCTTCATCGTGCGGGCGCCGGGAACTTATCTGAACTTCGCCATCTACCGCTCCTTCATGATCTCGATCCCGTTCTTCGGGCTGATGGCGATGGCGGCGACCTTCATTGTCACGCTCGGCGAGATCGACCTGAGCTTTCCCTCGATCGCCGGTTTTGCCGGCTGGGTGTTCTCCGTCTCCTATGTCGCCACCAACAGCTTTCTGCTGGCGCTGTTCCTCAGCCTTCTGACGGGGGCGCTTCTCGGCCTCGTCAATGGTCTCCTCGTCACCAAGATCGGCATCCCCTCGATCGTGGCGACGATCGGAACGATGTTTCTGTGGCGCGGCCTCGTAAACGTGGTGACCGCCGGTCACGGCATCCCGATTTCGCAGATCACCGCCAATCCGCTGCATTCGCTCTTGGTCGGCGAATTGTTCGGCAATATCCCGGCGCAGTTTCTCTGGTTTGTCGCCGGCTCGATCCTGATGGGCCTGATGTACAAGCGCCACCGCTTCGGCAGCCATGTGCTCTTCATCGGCGACAATGCGGCAAGCGCCCGCATGATGGGCATCCACGTCGACCGCGTGAAGATCATTTGCTTCGTCCTGATGGGCGTGTCGGCGGCGCTGTCGGTCGTGTTCATCGTCAACCAGCTGACGTTCTTCTGGGCGACCACCGGCGACGGCTACCTGCTCACAACCCTGGCCGCCGTCTTCATCGGCGGGACGTCGGTGTTCGGCGGCAAGGGCACGATGATCGGCACCTTCGTCGGCGTCTTGATCATCGCGTCGCTGGAGCCGGGCATCATCGCGATCGGCCTGACCGGCTTCTATACGCAATTCATCTACGGGCTTCTGATCACCATCTCGGTCGCGGTCTATGCGCTGATGCTGAGGCGCAGCGACTAGGACCTTCGTCTCGCGATAGTGCACCGCCGGGAGAGCGCGGAGCCGCTCAGCGGCGCTTTCGGGCGTGATGTCGCGCTGCGGCGTGCCGAGCAGCTCGAAGCCGACCATGAACTTCTTGACCGTCGCGGAGCGCAAAAGCGGCGGATAGAAGTGCGCGTGCAGTTGCCATTCGGCGTGCGCCGCGCCGTCGGTCGGCCGCTGGTGAAAGCCCATCGAATAGGGGAACGGCGTCTCGAACAGATTGTCGTAGCGGATGGCGAGCTCGCGCAACGCCGCTGCAAGCGACGTGATCTCCGCGCCGCGTCAGTTCGCCGATCGAGCCGACGTGATGATTGGGCAAGAGCATCGTCTCGAACGGCCAGACCGCCCAGAACGGCACGAGCACGGTGAAATGCCTGTTCTCGAAGACGATCCGTTCGCGCGCCTCCCGCTCGAGCCGGAGGTAATCCACGAGCAAAGGCGAGCCGTGCTCGGCATAATATGCGGACTGCGTGGCGAGCTCCTTCGCCATCTCGTTCGGCAGCGTGCCGGTCGCCCATACCTGGCAATGCGGATGCGGGTTGCTCGCGCCCATCATGGCGCCGCGGTTCTCGAAGATCTGCACCGCGTTGATGCCGTCGACGGCGGCAAGCGCCCGGTATTGTTCGCCCCAAACCTGGACGACATGCGCGATGTCTTCAACCGCCATTCGTGCGAGCGTCAGGTCATGGCGTGGCGAGAAGCAGATCACCCGGCAGATGCCGGGCTCGACCTCCGCCACCATCAGCCCGTCGCGATCGATCCCGTCCGGGCCGGCGGCCGACTGGAGCGCCGGAAAATCATTATCGAAGACGAACGTCTCCCGGTATTTCGGGTTGATTGCGCCATGGGCGCGGCGGTTTCCCGGGCAGAGGTAGCAGTCCGGATCATAGGCCGGCGCGTCGGCTTGCGTCGCCTTCTCGGTCTGACCCTTCCACGGCCGCTCGTTGCGGTGCGGCGATACCAGCACCCATTCGCCGGTGAGCGGATTGCGGCGGCGATGCGACGCGGTCTCGAGGAACGACATCGCGGGCCTTCAGGAGACGGCGCCGACGCCGGCTCTGGGCGGCGAGCTGAAAATCTGTGGCTCTAACCCGGTCGCCGCGCGGTAGCCGTTCGCCACGCTAACCTTGAAAGCTTCCACCGCGGTCGCGTCTCGACCAGGCTTATCGTGCAGCCGCCGAACCCGCCGCCCGTCATGCGCGCGCCGTGGACGCCTTCGGCCGCCGCGTTCAGCTCCACCATCATGTCGACCTCCCGGCAGCTTATCTCGAAATCGTCGCGCATGCTCGACGTGCGATTCGTTCATCAGTTGACCGCAGAGGGCAAGATCGCCGGCGGCAAGCGCGTCGGCGGCGCGCACGGTGCGGGCGTTCTCGGTGACGATATGCCGGCAGCGGCGGTAGATCACCGGGTCAAGCAGGTCGGCATGGCGCTCGAGTTCTTCGAGCGTCACGTCGCGGAGCGCTTTGATGCCGGGGAGCGCCGCCGACGAGGCGTCGAACGCCTTCCTCGCAGTCGCGACGGCGTTGATTGTATTCGCCGGCGGCGTGCTCGGTGGTGGACCATGGTGTTCGACATCACCAGCCGGACCTTCGGGTCGATCGGCACGAGCCTCCGCTCCAGGCTGCGGCAATCGATGAGGAGCGCATGACCCGCCGCGCCGTGGCAGGCGATGAACTGGTCCATGATGCCGCAGCGCATGCCGACGAATTCGTTCTCCGCGCGCTGGCAGGCAAGCGCAAGTCGAGTGAGATCGATCGCAAGGCCGCTCGCGCTGAGCAGGGCATAGCCGGTCGCAACCTCGATCGCCGCCGACGACGACAGCCCGGCGCCGAGCGGAACGTCGCTGTCGATCAGAAGGTCGGCGCCGGATAAGTGGCTGCCCGGCCGTTCGTCAGCACGACGGCGACCCCGCGCACATAGTCGCTCCAGTCCTTGCGCGGCTTCGGCTCGATCTCGTCGAGATCGAAGCAGACGGTCTCTTCCATCAGGAGCGAGTGGACGCGGAGCGTCCGGTCGCTCCGCGGCGCGATCGCCGCGTAGGTGCAAGATCGAGCGCCGCCGGCAGCACGAAGCCGTCATTATAGTCGGTATGCTCGCCGATCAGATTGACCCGGCCCGGCGCCCGATAGAGTTTCGGTTCGGAAGTGCCGAACCGTCGGCGGAATTCCGCGAATGGTCTGCTCGATGCTCGTCGATAGAATCGTGGCACCCAATGGCCGCCGTCGGCTTGCTCGGCTAGCTGATCGCCTGCGTCGCCGCCTTCTCGATCGCGAGCCCCGCCTCGTACTGCTCGAGCCACTTTGCGTAGCCCTCGACATCCGCGGGGTCGGGCTCCGCCACGTCGAGCGCGGCGCCCGCGAACACGCGGGCCGCGAGGTAGTCCCCCAGGCTCTCGCTCGCGCCCTTCCGCCGGTACTCGGCGAGCACCGCGATGCCCCATGCGCCACCTTCGCTAGCGGTGTCACCCACGGTCACAGGTGCGCCGATAGCCGCCGCCAGGAGACGCTGCGCAACGCCCGCGGTCCTGAACATGCCGCCGTGCGCGAACATCGAGTTCAGCTTCACGCCTTCGCCGGAGAGCACGTTCATGCCAAGGCTCAAGGTGCCGAAGGCGGCGTAGAGCTGGGTGCGCATGAAGTTGGCGAGGGTGAGGCGGCTGCCGGGCGTGGTACGACGAGCGGACGTCCTTCGGTCAGGCCCGTGATCGGCTCCCCGGCGAGGTAGTTGTAGGCGATAGCCCGCCGCCGTCCGCCTCGCCCTTAAGCGCCGCGCCGAACAGCGCGCCGAAGACGGCGTTCTGATCCGCCTTCGCCCCGATGGCGGCGGCAAACTCGGTGAAGACGCTCGCCCAGGTCCCGAGCTCGCTCGCGCCGTTGTTGCAGTGGACCATCGCCACCAGGTCGCCTGCCGGCGTCGTGACGATATCGAGCTCCTCATGCACCGCGGTGAGCGGCTTCTCGAGCACCACCATCGCGAAGATCGATGTGCCCGCGCTGATGTTGCCGGTGCGCTGCGCGACGGCGTTGGTGGCGACCATGCCCGTGCCGGCGTCACCCTCGGGCGGACAGACCGGCGTACCCGGCTTGAGCGTGCCGGTCGGATCGATGAGGGCGGCGCCTTCGGCGGTGAGCGTTCCGGCGTCCTCTCCGGAGACGAGCACCTTGGGGAGGAGCGCGGCGACGTCGAGGCCCGGCTGACGGGAGGCAACCATCGTGCCGAACTTCTTCAGCATCGTCGCGTCGTAGTCGTGCGTGACCGGATCGATCGGGAACATGCCCGACGCATCGCCGACGCCGATCACCTTGCGGCCGGTGAGGCGCCAGTGCACGAAGCCGGCGAGCGTCGTGATGAAATCAAGCTCGGCGACGTGCGGCTCCTTATCGAGGATCGCCTGATAGACGTGCGAGGCCGACCACCGGTGCGGAAAGTTGAAGGCGAGCGCCTTGGTCAGCTCGGCTGCGGCGCGCCCCGTATTGGTATTGCGCCAGGTGCGGAACGGGACGAGCAGGGTGCCGTTGGCATCGAATGCCAGGTACCCGTGCATCATCGCCGAGAATCCGAGAGCGCCGATGCGGGCCAGCGCCAGGCCGTGGCGTCGCTCGACATCGGCCCTCAGCTCCGCGACGGCGGCCCGGAGGCCGGCCCAGATCGCGTCTTCGGAATAGGTCCACAGGCGATCGACAAACTGGTTCTCCCATCCATGGGTGCCTGTGGCGAGGACCTCGTGGTCCGGCCCGATGAGGCACGCCTTGATGTTGGTGGAACCGAATTCAACGCCTAGCGATGTGTCGCCCGCGGCGATCGCCGCGGCCGCGTCGATGCCCTGCTGCGTCATCGGTCGTCAACTCCCTGCTTTCGGCGATGCCGGTGGCGGCTTGTGCCGCGCTCGGAGCCGCTGTCGTCGCCGGCTTGTTATCCGCTTCCGGGCTGGCCGTAATAGGCGCCCGGCCCGTGCTTGCGGAAGAAGTGCTTGTCGTGCAGCGCGCGTGCGAGCGGCTTCGCTTCGGCGTTGACGGCGAAGGTGTGCGTCGCGAGGCGCGCGACATAGTCGAGGATCACGGCGTTGTGGACGGCATCGGCGGCGCTCTTGCCCCAGGCGAACGGCCCGTGATTTGCGACCAGCACCGCGGGAACGGCGTCGGGATCGATGTTGCCGTCGTGGAACGTGCGTACGATGACCTCGCCGGTCGCCTTCTCGTATTCGCCGGCAATCTCGTCGGACGTCATGTCCGGCGTCACCGGCACGGGCCCGTGGAAATAGTCGGCATGCGTCGTGCCGAGGCTCGGGATCGGGCGCTTCGCCTGCGCCCACGACGTCGCGAACTCGGAATGCGTGTGCGCGACGCCGCCGATATTGGCGAAGGCCTTGTAGAGTTCGAGATGGGTCGGCAGGTCGGAGGAGGGGCGTAGATTGGTGTCGACGACCCGCCCCTCGAGGTCGGTCACGACGATCTGCCCGGCCGTCAGATCCTCGTAGGGAACGCCGCTCGGCTTGATCGCGACGAGGCCTTCCTCGCGCGAAATGCCGCTGACATTGCCGAACGTGAAGACGACGACCCCCTGGCGGACCAGCTCGAGATTGGCGGCGAGGACTTCCTCGCGCAGGTGTTTGAGCAGCATGATTTCGTGTCGATACGGTCGAAGAAATGCCTTGCGGGGCTTCCAGATGGACAAGGCGAGGCCAGCCGCCCTATCGTGGCATGAAAGGGCGATGCCTTTCAGTTGTCAATGATCGGCGACGACCCTCTGGTTGAGGGTCGAAGGGACGATCGCCCCCAGACTGGAAACGGCCAATGATCGACTTTTCCCCGCTCGAAGTGTGGTTTGTCACCGGCAGCCAGCATCTTTACGGCGCCGAGACGCTGAAGCAGGTCAACGCCGATTCCCGGCAGATCGTCGACGGGCTCAATTCCGCGGCGGGACTGCCGGTCAAGCTCGTGTTCAAGCCGGTCGTGACGACCACCGACGAAATCGCCGCGATGCTGCGCGATGCCGACGCGGCGCCGAATTGCATCGGGATTGTCGCGTGGATGCACACCTTCAGCCCGGCAAAGATGTGGATCAGGGGGTTGACCGGGCTCGCAAAGCCTCTCTGTCATCTGCACACGCAGTTCAACCGCGACATCCCGTGGTCGTCCATCGATATGGACTTCATGAACCTGAACCAGTCGGCGCACGGCGACCGCGAGTTCGGCTTCATCTGTGCGCGCCTTCGCCTGAGCCGCAAGGTCGTCGTCGGGCACTGGCAGGAGCGTGAGGTCCACGCCCGGCTTGACGCGTGGATGCGCGCCGCCGCGGCCTGGCACGACATGCGGAAGATGAAGATCGCGCGCTTCGGCGACAACATGCGCCAGGTCGCCGTTACCGAGGGCGACAAGGTCGAGGTGGAAATTCGCCTCGGCGTCGCCGTCAACGGCTACGGTCTCGGCGATCTCGTCGCCTTCCAGGACAAGGTTGCGGACGCCGCCGTCACCAGGCTCTGCGACGAATATGCCTCGCTCTACACGCTGATGCCGGCGCTCCGGAAAGGCGGCCCGAAGCACAAGTCGCTCCGCGACGCCGCGCGCATCGAGCTTGCGCTTCGCGCCTTCCTCGAGGACGGCGACTTCCAGGGCTTCACCGACACCTTCGAGAATCTGACCGGCCTGAAGCAGCTTCCCGGCATCGCCTCGCAGCGGCTGATGGCCGACGGCTACGGCTTCGGCGCGGAGGGCGACTGGAAGCACGCCGCGCTCGTCCGCGCCATGAAGGTGATGGCGCACGGCCTTCCCGGCGGCACCAGCTTCATGGAGGACTATACCTATCACTTCGATCCGAAGGGTCCGGCCGTGCTCGGCGCCCACATGCTGGAGATTTGCCCGTCCATCGCCAAGGGCAAGCCGTCATGCGAGGTGCATCCGCTTTCGATCGGCGGCAAGGAGGACCCGGTTCGCCTCGTCTTCAATTCGGCGACGGGCGACGCCATCAACGCCTCGCTCGTCGACATGGGCAACCGCCTTCGCATGGTGGTCAACGCGGTCAAGGTCGTCCCGCCGCAGAAGAAGCTTCCGAAGCTTCCCGTCGCCCGCGCGCTGTGGCGGCCGGAGCCGAGCCTCGCCGTCGCCGCGGCCGCCTGGATCTATGCCGGCGGGGCGCACCATACCGGCTTCTCGCTGGCGTTGACGGCCGAGCATATCGAAGATTTTGCCACCATAGCCGGCATCGAGTACCTGCTCATCGACGCCGATACGACGCTCCGCGATTTTAAGAACGAACTGCGCTGGAACGAAGCCGCCTACATGGTCAACCGCGCGCTGCGCTGATCGCGGGATGCGCGGGACCGGCTCGAAAGACTTGGGAGGAGAGAACTCATGGACGTTCGCGAAGATCAACGAGCTTCGTCACAAGCGCGCCCGGCGGCGCACGAGCCGGCTCCGCCACTGCCCTTTGACGCGGATCGGCTCGATGCGCTTCTCGACGAAGCCGGCGTCGACGCGCTCGTCGTCACCTCGAAGCACAACGTGCAATATCTGACCGGCGGTTACCGCTTCTTCTTCTTCGACCATTTCGATGCGATCGGGATCAGCCGCTATCTGCCGGTTCTCGTCTACGTTCGCGGCAAGCCGGAGCGCGCCGCCTATGTCGGCAATCCGATGGAAGCCTACGAGCGCGACCTCGGAAAATTCTGGATGCCGACCGTGCTGCCGGCGGCGAGCGGCACGCGTGACGCGATGGAGCTTGCCGCCGCGCATCTGAAGAAATCCGGCAACGCGACGGGCAGCATCGGCATCGAGCGTGCCTTTCTGCCGGCCGACGCGGAGGAGAGCTTGCGGAAGGCGCTGCCGCAGGCAAAGTTCGTGGAAGCGCATTTTCCGCTGGAAAGGCTGCGCGCGCGAAAGACGCAGCAGGAGCTCGACGCGCTGCGCAAGGCCTCGGAGAGCGTGGTCGAATCGATGCTTGCGGTCATCGCCGGACACGGCCCCGGCGCGACGAAGCTCGAACTGGTCGAGGCGCTGCGGCGCGAGGAGGTCAATCGCGGACTGACCTTCGAATATTGCCTGATCACCGCCGGCACGAGCCTCAATCGCGCGCCGTCCGACGCGGTCTGGGGCGAGGGCGATATCCTCTCGCTCGATTCCGGCGGCAACTACCACGGCTATATCGGCGACCTCTGCCGCATGGCGATCCAGGGCGAGCCCGACGCGGAGCTTCAGGATCTGCTTGCCGAGGTCGACGCGATCCAGATGGCGGCGCGCAAGCCCATCCGACCGGGCGTCAAGGGCGGCGAGATCTACGTCTCCGCCGGCGAGGTGCTTGCGCCGGTCTTCGCATGGAAACGCCATCGAATTCGTCGCGCACGGCATGGGCCTGATCAGCCACGAGGCGCCGCGGCTGACCCGGCGCGGCCCCGTCCCCTATCCCGATACCGACGCGGGCGAGCCCTTGGAGGCCGGCATGGTGCTCTCCATCGAGACGACGCTCAAGCATCCGAGCCGCGGCTTCATCAAGCTTGAGGACACGGTCGCGGTCACCGCCGACGGCTGGGAGGGCTTTGGGGATCGCGGGCGCGGCTGGAATCGCGGCGGCGCGGCAGTGCCGACGGGCTGAAGGCGCCGCCGCAGATAGTCGGCGAGAAGGGTGTCACGTTGGGTCCGCGCCGCCTATATTAGCGCGAAGCATCGTAACGTCAGGACGGGACGATAGTGCGCCCAGCGACCCAGAAACGCCTGCAAGCCGCGGCCGAGACGTGCTCGCGCGACGGCGCCGAGCTGACCGACCTCCGCCGCAGCGTTCTCTCGCTGATCATGGAGGCGGACACGCCCCCGACCGCCTACCAGCTCCTCGATCGTCTGCGCGAAATCCGCCGCGGCGCGATGCCGCCGACGGTCTATCGGACGCTCGGCTTTCTCCTCGACAAGAAGCTGATCCACAAGATCGAGCGCTTGAACGCCTTCGTGCCGTGCATCGAGCCGGGCCACCACACGCATCCCGTCGAGTTCCTGATCTGCCGCAGCTGCGGCGCCGTCGAGGAGGTCGAGGACCAGGCCGATGTCCGATGCTCTTGAGCGCGTGGCGAAGAAGAAGAGCTTCCGCGCCGCCCGCGCCATGGTCGAGATCGAAGGCACCTGCGCCGCCTGCTCACGCGAGGGTTAAGCCGCTAACCGAAGGCCGCGACCACCGTTTCGATCGGAAGAAACAGGGTTCGACTGTCCTCTGGATATTCGATGAACTCGGCGCATTTCATGTAGAAGCGCTTCGCGGCGTCGTCCTTGGCGTGGACGAGCACGGCCCCGATGCCGATGCTCTGCGCTGCAACCGCGATACGGCGCAGCGCGTCCGCGAGCATATCGCCGCCGAGCCCCTTGCCCGCATGATCGCGGCTGACCGCGAGCCGCCCGATCACCGAGACCGGAATCGCGTCCGGCGCGTTGCGCCGAAGCTTTCCGGGCGCGGCCGCGCGCTCCACTGCCCCGGCGGAGATAGCAGAAATAGGCGACGACCCGGTTCTCTTCGCAGACCACATAGGTGCGTGAGAAGCGGCTTTCGTTTTTCAAGGCGCGGTGACGAAGCCAGTCGTTGAGCGCCGGCGCGCCGCAATCGAATTGCGGAAAGGTCGTGTTCGGCGGTGAGGGGAACCGGCGCCGAAAGCCGGAATTCGCGGCGTTCCGGCTCGCCTATTTCTTCCATGCCGGGACGCGGCTGAGGAGCGACCGGAGCTTCGGTCCCGGCACGGGAGGATTGTCCAGCGCGTCCACGAAGGCGTCATACCGATCGGCGTCGAGCACGAAGAGCCGCTGGTCGAGGAGCACGTCGATCGCCTGGCGTCGGGCGCTCTCGATCATGAACTCCGTGCGCGTCTTGCCGAGAACCGCCGCCGCGTCGTCGATGAGCTGCCGGGTCTGTGTCTCGATGCGCAGGTTGATGCTGCCCTTCGTCTCGGCCGCCGAAGAGCGCTCCGCGACCGTAACGGTTCTCGGGCTTGCCGGCGATGGAGAACGGCCTTTTGGCATCTGGGGAATATCATCGCCCGTATCCACAATGTCAATACAAGCCGCATTTCGGAAGGGGGGCTTCGGTTTCGCATTTCGCTTCACTCCACCGGGCCTGCGAACGGAGCCGTTACACCCCGCCCTGCGCCGCAAATTTCTCCTCGATATCCTGCCGTCCATCCAGCACGCGCACGATTTCCGGCGTGTCGTTGACGACACGATAGAAGACGACGTGAGGCGTGGCGGCAAACGAACGCAGCCCTGGGCGCACCTCGTTTCGCGCGCGTCCCGCAAACGGATGGTCCTCGATCAGCGCAATCACTTCGGCGATTTCGCGGAGGACCTTTTCTGCGGTATGCCTGCCGGCGGCCTGGACGTAGTAGTCCCAAATCCTCTCGCGATCGTCGAGCGCCTCGGGCGACCAGAGAGCCGCGCGCTTGGCTTCGGCCATCTACCGGTTCTTTTGCCGGATGAAATCGTCGATGCTGGACTCTCTTCCCTGTCCCGCGTCGAGCGAGCGGATGCCCTTGTCGATCTCCGCGCGCAATGCGCGCAGCTTCTCGACATGCGAGAGCAGCGTCCGCCCGATCTGTTCCTGATCCTCGGCAGGCAGGCGCTCCACCTCGGCAATGGCTTGTTCAAGTGTCTTGACCATGGCACCACTATACCAAATCGCCCAACGCAAGACAGAGGCGGCCGAGACGGAGGATCGGGCCGGCGAATGATGGGCCAGCGGCGCGAGCCATGAAGACACCGGCACCAACCGTGAAGAAGGCCAAGACCGCCCCTCGGGAGGCAAAGGCCGAAGCCTCTCCCTCCGACCTCATTGACGCGCGCATTGCGTCGCTCGGCGATTGGCGCGGCGAGACGCTCGCTCGGGTGCGAAAGCTCATCAAGGAGGCCGACCCCGACGTTGTCGAGGAGGTGAAATGGCGGAAGGCGTCGAACCCGCTCGGCGTTCCGGTGTGGGAGCACGCCGGCATCGTCTGCACGGGCGAGACCTACAAGGACAAGGTGAAGCTGACCTTCGCCAAAGGCGCTGCGGTCCCGGACCCGTCAGGCCTCTTCAATTCCAGCCTCGACGGCAATGTGAGGCGCGCCATCGATTTCCACGCCGGCGACAAGATCGACGCGAAGGCATTGAAGGCGCTCATTCGCGCCGCCGTGGCGCTGAACACTTCGAAATAGGCCGGCCGCTCCGGAAGGGGCCAAAGAGCGCTTGTGCCGGGTCAGTGCGAGGCGGCGCGCCGTCCTGAAATTGCCTCCCACGGCACGACCGCAAGGAAATAGCCGAGCGCGCTGAGCGCCGAGATCCAAAAACTGCTCGGCCAGTCGGTGTAATAGGCAAGCGTGATCCCGAGCCATGCTTCGGCGAGCGCCAGCACCGCCGCGAGGAGAAGCCCGTAGGGCACGCTGGTCGTGAGCCGCTGCGCGGTCGCGGCCGGTCCGACCATCAGCGCGAAGACGAGGAGCACGCCGACGATCTGCGCGCATTCGGCGGTGGCGAGCGCGACGATCGCGAGGAAGATGATGGAGAACGTCCGCCCCGGCACGCCCTTCGCCGCCGCAAGCTCCGGCTGCAGGCTGACGAAGAGGAGCGGCCGCGAGATGACGGCGAGCGCCGCCAGGCTGACGATGCCGAGAGCGAGCAGGACCCACACGGTAGTCCAGTCGACGGCGAGCACGTTGCCGAAAAGGAGCGACGTCGCCTCAGTCGCGAAGGACGTGAAGAAGTGGAGGAAGAGAAGCCCGAGGCCGAGCGCGAGCGCCAGCACGATGCCGATGGCGACGTCGCGCTGCGCCAGGCGCTCGCCGAGGAAGCCCATGCCGATGCCGGCGGCGACGGTGAGAAGCACGAGCCCGCCCAAGGGCGAAAGCCCGATCAGCACCGCGCCCGTGGCGCCCGTGAAGCCGACATGCGCGAGCGCGTGGCCGGCGAAGGTCTGCCCGCGGAGCACCAGGAAATAGCCGACCACGCCCGCGACGATCGCGACGATGGTCGCGGCCGCAAAGGCCGTTCGCATGAAGTCATAGTGCAGCATGGTGGTCGTGATCGTGCGTGTGATCGTGATCTTCGTGGCGGTGGCTGTCGCGCTCCATGTCGAGCTCGCCCGACATGACGAAGATGCGTCCGCCGATCCGCACGACGTCGATCGCCGATCCGTAGAGGCGTGACAGGACCGGGCCGGTGATCACCTCGTCGACGGTGCCGAGTGCCGCCTGGCCGTGCCCGAGATAGAGCACGCGGTCGAGCGCGCCGAGGAGCGGGTTCAGCTCGTGCGAGCTGAAGAGGACCGAGATGCGGAGCTCCGTCTGCAGCCGCTTCACCAGCCGCACCACCGTGCGCTGGTGGTTGGGGTCGAGGCTGATGAGCGGCTCGTCGAGGAGGAGCAGCTTCGGATGCCCGA
Source organism: uncultured Alphaproteobacteria bacterium (assembly GCA_963750115.1). Classification (GTDB taxonomy): domain Bacteria; phylum Pseudomonadota; class Alphaproteobacteria; order Rhizobiales; family Afifellaceae; genus DASWJZ01. The sequence continues at coordinate 78,986 of CAVVPM010000013.1, forward strand.
TGAGCGCCTGCGCGAGGAGCAGCCGCTGCCGCTCGCCGCCGGAGGTTTCCGTGAGCGGCCGACGGGCGAGGTCGCGCGCGCCCACCATGTCGAGCGCCCATTCGACCTCCTTGCGGCCTTCCTTGCCGAGGAAGGGCAGGCCGAGGCGGTGGCCGTCGACGACCCCGGCCACGAAATCCCAGCCGCTCAGCCTGAGCGTGTCGACGTTGCTGCGCGCCTGCGGCATGTAGCCGATCGCCGGATTGCCGGCGACGGCGGGCGAGCCGAGCACACTGATCGCGCCGTGGCTGACCGGCACCATGCCGAGCGCGGCGCGCAAGAGGGTCGTCTTGCCCGCGCCGTTCGGTCCGAGCACGCCGACGAACTCCCGCTCCGCGATCGCGAGGCTCACGTCGCTCAGGATCGCGCGACCGGCAAGCGCGATCGTGACGTTTGAGAACGTAAGCGCGCTCACTGGGTCGGCTGCGGCAGGGCCTGGTCGACGGCTTGCAGCTCCCCCGTCATCCATGCCTGATAGGTCGAATTGGGAGGTTCGGTCTCGTTCGCGCCGACGACCGGAACGCCGGATGCCTTGGCCAGTTTCAGCATGCGATCGGCGAGGGGGTCCGACGCTTGGCTGTTGTAGATGAGGAGCTTCACCTTGTGCGTCTTCAGATCGCTTTCGAACGCGGCGATGTCGGAGGCGCTCGGCTCCGTGTCGTTCATGACCGCGAGCTGAAAGGCTTCGTTCCTGACCGTCATGCCGAGCGCGTTGAACATATAGCCGAAGACGGGCTCGGTGGCGGTCGCCGGCACGCCCGCCGTGCGGCGTTTCAACGCGGCAATCCTCTCCTCGATCGGCTTGATGGAGTTCTCGAAGGCCGCGAGGCGCTCTTCATACGCCGCCTTGTTCGCCGGGTCGGCGGCGACGAGCGCGTCTTTCAGCGCCTCGGCAAGCGCGCGCATGGTGGCGGGATCGTCCCAGATATGCGGGTTGTCGCCGGCTTTCTTGCCGACGAGATCGGCGACGACGATCGCCTTGCGGTCCGGCGCTTTGGATGCGCCGAGCAGGTCCGCCATCCACGGGTCATAGTCGATGCCGTTGTAGATGACGATCGCAGCGCTCGAAAGGCTGCGCGCGACCGACGGGCTTGCCTCGAAAAGGTGCGGATCCTGATCCGGATTCGACAGGACGCTCGTCACCTTGACGGCGTCCCCGCCGATCTGAGTGGCCACGTCGCCATAGAAATTCTCCGCGGCGACGATGTTGATCGGCTCGGCTGCCGACGCCGGCGCACCGATCACGATCAAAAGGGCGGCGGTGATCGCGAACTTGTGCATGCGGAGCCTCAGGCGCTTGGAGGAAGGAACGATATAACATAACATCGCTCATGGGCCTGTCAATCCGGATGCGTTCGCATGGCGCGCGCGCCGGCTGCCCGCGGTAATGTGAGCGGCGGCCCGCTTGCGCCCGCAAAGGAACGCGCGAAATGAGCGGAGACGAGAAATGGGAAAGCAGCAATTGAAGCTCAGGCGAATTCTCGATGCCGTTTGACTTTGCCGACCTCGGCCGCGCGCTCGATTCCTTTGCGGATCAGGGCCGCACCGCCGCCTTCTGGTGGCGCGACGACGACGCGGTGCGGCCGACGCCGGCGCTGACGCGGCTCCTCGATCTCAGCGACGCCTTCGAGATCGAGGTCGGCGTCGCGGTGATCCCGGCTGCGGCGGAAGCGTCGCTCGGCGATGCGCTCGCCGCACGTCCCCGTGCGATCGTCCTGCAGCACGGCTACGCGCATAAGAACCACGGAGCAAAGGGCGCGCCCGCTGTGGAGCTCGGCGGGGCGCGGCCGCTCGCTCAAATTCTGGAGGAGCTCGGCGCCGGCGCGTCGGCGGCTCGACGCGCTCTTTGCAGCGCGCGCCGAGCGGATCGTGGCGGCGCCGTGGAATCGGATCGAGCGCCCGGTCCTCGCCGCCCTCGCGAAGCACGGCTTTCGCGGCGCCTCGGCCTACGGTCCGCGCGCGTCGATGGCGGGGGCGGGCGCTCTTGTCGTCGCCAATGCGCATGTTGATCCGATCGACTGGCGCGAGCGCCGCTTTGCCGGCGAAGCGAAGGCGCTGAGCGCGATCATCGGCGAGCTTGAGGCACGCCGCACAGGCAGCTGCGAGCCGGACGAGCCGCTCGGGCTCCTGACCCATCACATCGATCACGACGCGGCGCTCTGGGCCTTCCTCGCGCGCTTCCTTGCCGCAACGCGCGCGCATCCGGCGGCGCGCTGGCTGACGATAGGCGAAGCCTTCGCCGCGCCGTCGCCCGCCGTTGCGCGCGCCGGTCCGGGTCGCGCCATGAGCGTCGAGGTGCGCCCGGCGACCGCCGACGACATCGACCCGATTGTCGATCTCCTTTACGGCAATATGAGCCAGAAGATTCCGCCGTCGAGATGGCGGAATCTCCTCGATTATCCGTGGCGGCCGGCGGATGCCGATCGCGGCTGCGTCGCCCTCGACGGCGATCGGGTCGTCGGCTTTCTCGGCCTTGTCTACGCCGATCGGCCGATCGCCGGCCGCGTCGAGCGCTTCTGCAATATCTGCGCCTGGTATCTCTTGAAGGACTATCGCGGGCAGGGGATCGGCCAGCGCATTCAGTTTGCCTCCGTCGCCGATCCGGCCATGACCTATACGATCATGACGGCGACCGCCGCGACGGGGAACGCGTTCCGCGCTTATAGCGGCTTCGGCAGTGCTCGACAATTCGCGCTATCTCCTGCGTCGCCGCGCCGGCCGCACCGACCTCGACGTTACCGACGACGCCGACGCGATCGAGCCGAGCCTTTCGTCGGAGCATCGGAAAATCCTTGCCGACCACACTTGCTACAACCTCCGCCACTTCCTCGTCCGCGCCGGCGGCGCGTCGTGCTACGTGGTGATGCAGGTGAAGCGGAAGGGCGACGACATCGACTATCACGAGGTGATGTACGCAAGCGATCGCGGCTTTCTCGGCCGTTTCAGCCAGGCGATCGCCGACACCATTCTTGCGACCGACCGCGCGGTGCTGGCGATCGACACCCGGTTTCTGCCAAAAGCGCCGGATGCGGAAAGCGAAATGATAAGGTTGCCGCGCTGGTATCGAACGGCGGCGGTTCCGGCCGCTCAGATCGATCACCTCTACGGCGAGGTGGCGCTTCTTGATCTTAAGCTTCCGTAGAGCTTCGGAAAATCCTTGGCTGTCGACCTTTCCGCTGGCGGCGAAATCCGGTTTATGGTCGCGTCCATGAACGAAGTCCCCCGCCCCGAGGTCAACCCGGTGCTTTTTCGCCGGGTGATGGGCCGCTTCGCCACTGGCGTGACCGTGATCACCGCCGAGCACGATGGCGAGGCGCGCGGCATGACCGCCAACGCCTTCATGTCGGGCTCGCTCGAGCCGCCGCTCTGCATCGTGTCGATCGCCAAGCGCGCGCACATGCACGCGGCGATGCTCGCGGCGAGCCATTTCGGCGTCAACATTCTTGCCGAAGAATCAGATCGCGCTGAGCGAGCATTTTGCCGGCCGGCGAAACGCGAAGCTCAAGGTGCATTTCGCACCGCTCGGGCCCGCGCTTCTTCTCGCCGACGCCTCGGCGCGCATCGCTGCGGCGGCGGTCGCGCATCACGATTGCGGCGATCACACGATCTTCATCGGTCACATCCTCGAGTTGGATGCCGACAATCGTCCGCCGCTCCTCTATCACGCCGGCCGCTACCATGGCCTCGACGGCGGCGGGGGCGTTGCCGCCGATGTCGGGGTTCCCGAATTCTGGTGATCCGTTCGGCGTCGCAAGGGCGCCGAAATGCCGCCTCTATACGTCGGAACATCGGCCACCCCGCCGCGTTTGGTGCGCGCGGGGCGCGAGGCCTGCGGGCTGGGGCTTGGGAGTTCTCACATGCGACGAATCTTGTCACTTGCGGCCGTTGCGGTCGTCTTCGCGCTTTCCGGCGCACTTGCCCGTGCGGCGGACACGAGCGCGCAACCCGCCGGCGCAACGCTGACCGGCGCCGCCGCCTTCGGCGGTTGGGAGGAAAGCGCGCCGGGCGTCACGCGGTTGATCAAGCCCTCCGACCTGCCGGCGCCTTATCAGACGAAGTCGTCGAGCAATGCGCCGGCGGCGAGCGCCATGCCCCCCGGTGCGAAGCCGCGGGTTGCCGACGGCTTCGCCGTCACGAAGTTCGCCGGCGGCATGAGCCAGCCGCGGGTGATCAGGATCGCGCCGAACGGCGACGTGTTCGTGGCCGACAGCGGCTGCGGGCGAGATTGATGTCTTCCGCCAAGGGACGGACGGCAGCGTCGCGGAGAAAGCCGTCTTCGCTTCCGGGCTCGACCAGCCTTACGGCATCGCCTTCTACCCGAGACCGATCCGCAATGGGTCTATGTCGCGAACACCGGCAGCGTGGTCCGCTTCCCCTACAAGGCCGGTGACGTGAAGGCCTCGGGCGAAGGCGGAGACGATCGTCCCTGAATTGCCGACCGGCTATCACTGGACCCGCGACATCGTGTTCTCTCCCGACGGCAAGACCATGTTCGTCTCGGTCGGCTCGGGCTCGAACGTCGGCGAGCGCACCGATGGCTTCGACAGCGCCGGCGGGTTTCATCGACGACCAATCCGCTCGGCGCGGCCTGGGGCGGGGAGCGCCGGCGCGCCGACGTGCTGGCGTTCGATCCGGACGGCAAGAACGAGCGCATATTTGCCACCGGCCTCAGGAACTGCTCCGGGCATGACCGTCCAGCCGAAGACCGGCGACGCTCTGGTGCGTCGTCAACGAGCGCGACGAGCTCGGCGACAATCTGCCGCCCGACTACGCGACGCATGTCGAGCAGGGCGCGTTCTATGGCTGGCCGTGGTACTATATCGGCTCGAACAGGATCCGCGCTGGAAGGGCGCGCGGCCGGACCTCGCCGGCAAGGTCACCGTTCCCGACGTGCTCTTCCAGGCGCATTCGGCGCCGCTCGGCATCACCTTCTATGACGCCGACGCATTCCCGACCGAATACAAGGGCGACGCCTTCGTCGCGATGCACGGCTCGTGGAACCGCGGCCTCCGCACCGGCTACAAGGTGGTGCCGCGTCATGTTCGACGCCTCCGGCAAGCCGACCGGCGCCTACCAGGACTTCATGACCGGCTTCGTCATCGACGACCAGTCGGTGTGGGGTCGCCCGGTCGATGTCGCGGTGGCGAAGGACGGGTCGCTCCTCGTCAGCGATGACGCAAGCGGCACGATCTGGCGCGTGAGCGCGGATAAGGACGCGGCGTCGAACGCCGCGGCACCGAAGCCGGCAAACTCGGCAAACTAGCCGAACCGGCAGCGGCTCTTGCGTCGGTCCGTCGGGCCGCCGCATCCCTCTCATTGTCCCGCCGCATGGGCGGCTCCGAGGCGCCGTGGAAAAAGACTAGGCGCCGCCGGGCCGGCCGAGCGCGGTTTTGCTCGTGTCTTGCAGATTGACCGGGAGACGCTTCGGCTCCTCCATGGCGATGAAGAGCGTGCGCGCCCGCCCCGCCGAGGCGGCGTTCATGCGCCCGTCCTTGGTTTTGAAGTCGAAGGAAATTTCGGCGACGTTCGGGTCGGAGCCTCCGGTTGCGATCTGCCGCCATCGGGTGCGCGTCAGGCCGCCCTTCAGGAAATACCACAGCGTGAAGCCGAACTCGGCGTTGAGGTCCTCGCCAAGATCGACCAGCGCGTGCTGGTAGACCCATTCGCAGATCGTCGGGCCGGTGTGAATCTTCAACGCCGCGTTCGCCTTGGCGGCGTCATGCCCGAGACCGTCCTTGAGCATGGGGAAGCGCTCGAAGACTGCACCCAGGTTCTTGAAGGGGTCGTCGAGGAGAAGTTTCGTGGAGACCGAGAAGCGGCTGTAGGTCGACGGCGGCTTGGCCGCGGCGACCGGCTTCTTGCCGCGCGAAACTTGCAGCGGCGCGATGTCCTCTTCGAGCGTGGTTGCGCCGTCGCGTTTCTTGGCCGCCTCGCAATAGGCCGCGGCAAGCAGCAGGTCCGGCGTACGGAATTTGAGCGTCACTTCCGCTACGCCCGTCAATCTTCCGTCCTCGATAAAAGTGCGCTTGCGGAGCGCGAAGCCGTGCCTTGCGAGGAGGTTCTTGTTGGTGTCGAGAAAGACGACGATCCGCTTCTTCTTGAGCCGGAGTTCGCCCTCCGCCCGCGTCGCGCCGTCGCCCTTTGCGTCAAGGGTCTTGTCGATCAGCGGTTTCAGCCGGCGCTTCCAGAAGCCCTTCGCGGTCTTATCGCTCGGCGCGCCGGGAAAGGCTCCAGCGTCAAGCAGAAGCTTGTATTCCCGCCCCTCGATCGGGCTCAGCATGCGATGCCCTCCCGCTTGGGCGGCGGATCGTTGCTGCCGGCCGCCTGCAACCAAGACTAGCAGGTTCGCTCGGCCCGGTCACCTATGCCGGGCATCGCGCTTGAGCCGCGGGCAGACGGGGCATTGGCGGCATTCCCGTTGGGCAGAGCCGTATCAGCGGATGAACCGCTCGACATAGTCCGCGCCGAGGCCGACCGCCTCGAAATGCCGCTTGCACATGTCGATCTTCGTGAAGACGTCTTCGTAGCCCTGCACCTTGCCGTCCGGATCGACGTAGATCATCGCCCCGTTCACCTGGAAAAGCGTGATCATTTCCGGCACATGCGCTTCGACGATGAGCGTGTGGGTCTCGCCCGGAGCCTCGTAGACGTAGGCGCCTTCGGTGGCGATCCAATCGTGTTCCAGATAGTGCCACTCGCCCTTCAGGACGAAGCCGTGCACCGGCTGCGGATGGCGGTGGCGCGACAGCACCCCCGACTTCGTCACCTTGAGGAGGTTCTGCCAATAGCCGCGCGAGGCGGAGAGGCAGAGTGGCCGGAACCAGACGTTCTCCGCTTGCGGCACCCAGAGCCTCTCGTCGGCCGGAAGCGCGTCGGGGATGACGACCTCCGGCGGTGAATATTCCGGCTGCGGATGACGGTAGGGGGTGCGCTTCTCGTCGGCGCCTTTGTCGAGGCCGGCGTGGCCCGGGATCGTGTCGTGGACGTTCATGGCCCTTCGCTTCCTCTCAGGTCACCAGATAGCCGCCGTCGACCGGGAGCACTGTCCCGGTCACGAAGCGCGCGGCGTCGGAGAGAAGGAATAGCACGACGCCGGCGACATCGTCGGGCTTTCCCCAGCGCGCCATCGGCGTCCGCGCGACGATCGCGGCGGAGCGGGCGGGATCGGCGATCGCCGGCTCCGTCAACGCGGTCTCGATCCAGCCCGGTGCGATGGCGTTGACGCGAATGCCCTCCGCCGCCCAGGCGACGGCAAGCGACTTCGTGAGCTGTGCGACGCCGCCTTTCGACGCCGCGTAAGCCGGCGCGTGCGGTGCGCCGAAGAAGGCGTACATCGATGCGGTATTGACGATCGCGCCTTTCGACGCGGCAAGCTTGGCTTGTGCAGCGAGGCACATGCGCATCGTGCCGACGAGGTTCACGCCGACGACCTTTTGGAAATTTCCGATCGCGTATTCGCCGCCGCCGCGGATGAGCGTGCCGGCGCAGTTCACCAGGGCGTCGATCCGCGGGCAGCGCGCGACAAGCGCCGCGACCGAGGTATCGTCCGTCACGTCGAGCCGCATCGGCTCGATCAAGGGGTCGGGCGCGAAGGCGGCGATTTCGTCCTCGCCGATCCCGCCGGCAACGACCCGCCAGCCGTCTCCGGCGAGGGCGCGCGAAACACCCTCGCCGATTCCGCGCGTTCCGCCGGTGACGACGGCAAGGCGGCGGTCTGGCGATATTTCCGGCTCGGGCATGCGGCATCTCGCGGGGAAATTCCGCCGAGACTAGGCCGCCACCGCGCAAAAGGCCAAGGCCCGCGCCGTTTACGCCGCCTTAGCCCCGCGCCGCGTAGAAAAGGGCGGAAAGGCGCGGGAAGTCGTGCGCAAAGAGCTGCAAATCGTCCACGTCACGCGGAGCCCGGTCGGCGGGATTTTCCGCCATATCTCCGACCTCGCCTCGGCGCAGGGCGCGGCAGGCCATGCCGTCGGGCTGATCTGCGATTCGACGTCAGGCGGCGAGCTCGAAGAGGAACGGATCGCCGCGCTCGCCCCAAAACTCATGCTCGGCGTCGCGCGGATCAGGATGGCGCGCGCGGTCGGTCCGGCCGACGTCCCGTCGGTCTTTGCCGTGACGCGCGTCGTTTCCGCGATACGCCCCGACGTGGTGCATACGCATGGCGCCAAGGGCGGCGTCTATGGCCGCCTTGCCACGGCCTTCGAGCGGCGGCGCGGCCACGTCGGTTTCAGCGTTCTATTCGCCGCACGGCGGAAGCCTCCATTACGATCCGAAATCGCTCTCCGGCCGCATCTATTTCGCCGCCGAGCGCGCGCTCGAACAACTGACGGACGGGATCATCCACGTTTCCGCTTTTGAGGCGGAGACCTATCGCGAGAAGATCGGCGTGCCGCGCTGCCCCGTTCACGTCGTCCGCAACGGGCTTCGGCCGGACGACTTCGAGCCGATCACGACGGCAAAGGACGCGGCCGACTTCCTCTTCATCGGGGAGCTGCGCGACTTGAAGGGGGTCGATGTCTTCATCGAGGCGCTGGCGATCCTTCAGGACGAAGGGCGTATCGCGCGTGCCGTGATCGTCGGCCCGGCGACGCCGCAGAACGCGCAGCGCTATCGCGCGCTGGCGAACGCCAGGCTGACGAAGAGCCGCGTTGCCTTCATGCCGCCGATGCCGGCGCGCCGCGCCTTCGCGCTCGCCCGTGCCGTCGTTCTGCCGTCACGGGCCGAGTTGCTCCCCTACGTCGTGCTTGAGGCGGCCGCCGCCGGAATTCCGCTGATTGCGACGCGGGTCGGCGGCATTCCCGAGATCTTCGAGGGCGAGAGCGACCGTCTGGTCGCGCCGGGCAACGCCGCGGCGCTTGCCGTTGCCATGCGCGAGGCGCTCGCGGCGCCGACACGCATGGCGGCGGAGGCCATGCTGCGGCGCGAGAGAGTGGAGCAAAAATTTTCTCTTTCCGTCACTGCGCGCCGCATCGAAGACATCTACCGAGCCGCGCTTGAAGCGCGCTATAGCGTCATACGCGCGAGCCCGGTCCCGGAAGTCGACCTCTCGCGCTGACGCCGGCGCCGGTCTGCGCGTTCCACGCGCAGCTTGCGTCTTCCGCATTCAAGCCGGTCGCCTGGGCGGCCTTGCCGATGTCCGATCGCCTATCCCATCTTGAGCGGCTCGAAGCGGAGAGCATCGACGTCATCCGAGAGGTGGCGGCCGAGTGCCGGAAGCCGGTGATGCTCTATTCGATCGGCAAGGATTTGTCGGTCATGCTGCACCTCGCGCGGAAGGCCTTCTTCCCCGCGCCGCCGCCGTTTCCGCTGATGCATATCGATACGACGTGGAAGTTCCGCGATATGATCGCGTTCCGCGACCGGATGGCGGCGGAGTCCGGCATGCGGCTCATCGTCCATACCAACGCGGATGGCCTGAAGGCGGGGCTGAACCCCTTCGATCACGGCGCGAACTATACGCGCGTCATGAAGACCGAGGCTCTGAAACAGGCGCTTGCAGAGCACGGCTTCGACGCGGCCTTCGGCGGCGCCCGCCGCGACGAGGAGAAAAGCCGCGCGAAGGAGCGCATCTTCTCCTTCCGCTCGGCGAGCCACGCCTGGGACCCGAAGAACCAGCGCCCGGAGCTTTGGCGCCTCTACAACACGCGCGTGCACGACGGCGAGTTGATGCGCGTCTTCCCGCTTTCGAATTGGACCGAGCTCGACATCTGGTCCTATATCCTGCGTGAGCAGATCGCGATCGTGCCGCTCTATTTCGCCGCGCCGCGACCGACGGTCGTGAGAAACGGCGAGCTCATCATGGTCGACGACGGGCGGCTGCCGCTTCTCCCCGGTGAGGCGCCGGAGGTGCGCACGATCCGCTTCCGCACGCTCGGTTGTTACCCGCTGACCGGGGCGGTCGAATCGACCGCCGCCTCGCTTGCGGAAATCGTCGCCGAGATGCTCGCCGCGCGCACGTCGGAGCGCGGCGGACGGCTGATCGACAAGGAGTTCCTCCGCCTCGATGGAGCGGAAAAAGCGCGAGGGCTATTTCTGATGAACAAGGAAGCCTTCGCGCGCGAGGCGGTGAGCGCCGCCGAGACCGCCGACACGCTCCGCTTCCTGACCTGCGGCAGCGTGGACGACGGCAAGTCGACGCTGATCGGGAGGCTTCTCTACGATTCCCATCTGCTGATGGAGGATCAGCTTGTCGACCTGGAAGCCGATTCGCTGAAACATGGCACGGCGGGCGCGGCGATCGATTTCGCGCTTCTCGTCGATGGGCTGGAGGCGGAGCGCGAGCAGGGGATCACGATCGACGTCGCCTACCGCTTCTTCGCGACGCCGCGGCGGCGCTTCATCGTCGCCGACACGCCCGGTCACGTTCAATATACCCGCAACATGGCGACCGGCGCCTCGACCGCCGACCTCGCGGTGCTTCTTGTCGACGCCACCAAGGGACTTTCGACGCAGACGCGACGGCACGCCGTCATCGTTTCGCTGCTCGGCATTCGCCAAGTGGTGCTCGCGGTGAACAAGATGGACCTGGTCGGCTTCGACGCCGCGCGTTTCCGCGAGATCGAGGCGGCGTTTCGCGCTTTCGCCGCGAGGCTTTCGATCGAGACGGTCGCCGCGATTCCCGTGTCGGCGCGCGACGGCGACAACGTCACGACAAGGAGCGCGCGCACGCCTTACTATTCCGGACCGACCCTTCTGGAGCATCTTGAGACCGTGGTCCCGGATTCCCGCTCCGCCGCGGGACCGTTCCGCATGCCGGTGCAATGGGTATGCCGGCCGAACCAGGATTTCCGCGGCTTCGCGGGCCCCGTTCTGACCGGGCGCGTCGGCGTCGGCGACGAGGTGGTGGTGGCCGCGTCGGGCCGCGCGAGCCGCGTCACCCGCATTCTCGTCGGATCGGCGGAGCGCGACGCCGCGGTCGCCGGCCAGTCGGTCATGCTGACGCTCGCCGACGAGATCGACATCAGCCGCGGCGACGTTCTCTCGCATTTGGACGCGCGTCCGCCCCTTTCCGATCAGTTCGCGGCCGACCTCGTCTGGATGGATCAGGCGCAGTTGCTCCCCGGCCGGCAATATCTTCTGAAATCGATGACGCGCACGATTCCCGCGCAGGTGACGGAGCTGAAATTCCGCTTCGACGTGGACACGCTCGAACATGGCGCCGCGAAGGTGCTCGAGCTGAACGAGATCGGCGTCGTCAACCTGTCGACCGCCGAGCCGATCGCCTTCGATCCCTATGCCGAGAACCGCGACACCGGCGGTTTCATCCTGATCGACCGCTTCTCCAATCAGACGGTCGCCGCCGGCATGATCCGCTTTGCGCTGCGCCGTGCGTCGAACATCCATTGGCAGGCGCTCGACGTGGACCGCTCGGCGCGCGCGCGGCTGAAGCACCAGAAGCCGGCGGTGCTTTGGTTCACCGGCCTCTCCGGCTCCGGCAAGTCGACGATCGCCAACCTCGTCGAGAAGCGGCTCTATGCGAGCGGCCGGCACACGACGATCCTCGACGGCGACAATGTCCGCCACGGGCTGAACCGCGACCTCGGCTTCACCGACGTCGACCGTGTCGAGAACATCCGCCGCGTCGCGGAGACCGCCAAGCTGATGGCCGATGCCGGGCTGATCGTGCTCGTCTCCTTCATCTCGCCGTTCCGCTCGGAGCGCGACATGGCGCGCGGGCTGATGCCGCAAGGCGAGTTCGTGGAAATCTTCGTCGATACGCCGCTCGAGCTTTGCCGCGAGCGCGATCCGAAGGGGCTCTACGCGCGCGCCTTCGCCGGCGAGATCAAGAATTTCACCGGCGTCGACTCGCCCTACGAAGCGCCCGAGGCGGCGGACATCCATCTGGAGACGGCAAACGCCGCGCCGGAAGCGTTGGCGGAACAGGTGATCGCTTACCTTGAGGCGCATGGGCGGCTGGCGGCGGACTGACGCTCTTCTGCCCGGAGATGCCTCTACGTCGCGCCTTCGAGCGCCTCCGGCCCGAACCCCAGAATCTTCTTGTCGATCCTCCCGATCGCCTTCTCGTCGCGCCCCTCATAGTCGACGTTGCGGAGGATGTGCCGGATCAAGGCAAGATGCGCGCGGCCCTTGTCGTTGGCCCTGACCACGGCCCATGGCGCGTGCTTCGTGTGCGTCGCCGCGATCATCCTGTCGCGCGCTTCGGTGAAGGCGTCCCATTTCTTGATCGCGGCAAGATCGACGGGCGAGATCTTCCAGGTCTTGAGCGGATTGTGCCGCCTCTGGTGGAAGCGCAGGAGCTGCATCTCGCGCCCGATCTCCAGCCAGAACTTGAAGAGCATCAAGCCTTCGCGCACCAGCATGTGCTCAAAACGCGGCGCTTCCGTCAGGAAGAGCTCGGCGGCCTCTGCGCCGCAGAAGCCCATGACCGGCTCGACTACGCCGCGATTGTACCAGGAGCGGTCGAAGAGGACCATTTCACCGGCATTCGGAAGCTCCGCCGTGTAGCGCTGAAAATACCACTGCCCGGCCTCCTGCTTGGAGGGCGCCGACAGCGCAACGCTGCGGGCGAAGCGTGGATTGAGATTGCGCCGGATGGCCTTGATAGAGCCGCTCTTGCCGGCGGCGTCGCGACCCTCGAAAAGCGCAAGCACGCGCGCGCCGGTCTTCTGCTGCCAGGCGAGGAGCTTGATCAGCTCGATCTGCAGCGGCTTCAGCGCGGCGTTGGTGGCGCTCTTGTCGAGCTTCTCCGGGTAGGGAAACCCGCCGGAGCCGAGCGCCCCTTCCTTGATGGCTGGGGGAAGATGCGGATCGTCGATATCGAACCGGCTGAATCGGTTTAGGGTGCGGCCCATGGCGACTCCTTACACAAGGCCGGACGCGGCCTGCTTGCCATCTTGGTCGAAAGGTCGGGACGCATGGTGAGCGTTGGGCCCGATCCGTCAAGCGGGAGGAGCCGGCGCCGGCCGGGCCGCTCGCGCGCATCCATGCCGGCCGTTACACGCTCGCCGCCGCCGTGCTCCTTCTCCTTGCCGGTGCTGCCTTCTTTTCGCTGCCGCTCCCCTTCGTGGTCGTCGCGACCGTTGTGCTGCTTGCCGTCGCCGCTCTGCCCTCGCGTCATAGATCCGCTCTTGAGGGCGGCTCGCGCGGACGGAGCGGGACGCAGATCTGGCCGGACACCGCCATGAAGGCGACGGTCGAGGCATTCCCGAAGCCGGCCTTTCTCCTCGATGCCGGCGGAACCGTGCGCTACGCGAACGAGCCTGCGAGCCGGCTTTTTCCCCCGACGCGCCCCGGCGACGCCTTCACGCTGACGTTCCGCAAACCGGAATTTGCCGAGGCGCTCGAAATCGCCGGCGTCGGCGAGACCACCTCCGTGGAATTCCGCGAGCCGGGCGAGACGACGACCACCTACGCGGTGACGATCGGTCCGCTGCGTTCGCCCGGCGGCGGCGTCGGCTTTCTCCTCGTCACCTTCGACGACGTCTCCGACCGGCTCGCGATCGCCCGCATGCGTGCCGACTTCGTCGCCAATGCCAGCCACGAATTGCGCACGCCGCTCGCCTCGCTGACCGGGTTCATCGAGACGCTGCTCGGCCCGGCGCGGAACGACCCTGTCGCTTCGGAGAAGTTTCTCCACGTCATGCTCGACCAGGCTCGCCGGATGCGGCGGCTGATCGACGATCTCCTGTCGCTCTCGCGCGTCGAGATGCGCGTGCACAGGCGGCCGGTCGACCTTGTCGACCTGGTCGACGTGATCGGCCATGTCGGCGATGCCCTGCAGCCGCTCGCTGCAGAGCTTTCAGTGACGCTTTCGGTCAGTCTGCCGGACCGCCCCCTCGAGGTGATCGGGGAACGGGACGAGCTGCTTCAGCTCGTCCAGAACCTCGTCGAGAACGCCATCCGCTACGGCGCTTCGGGAGAGCGCGTCGAGATCACCCTTGAGCTTGCGCCGGGCGAGCGCTCGGCGGCCGCGATCCGCGTCAAGGATTATGGGCCGGGGATTGCGGCGCAGCACATTCCGCGGCTGACGGAGCGCTTCTACCGAGTCGATGTCGGCGCGAGCCGCGAGAAGAAGGGGACGGGGCTCGGACTGGCCATTGTGAAGCACATCCTGACGCGCCATCGCGGGCGCCTCGAGATCGAGAGCCGGCCGAACGAAGGCGCCTGCTTCACGGTCTTCATCCCGCTTGCGGATGAATCGGCTGACGGGAAGAATTCACAAGTAAGTTCATTGGCTTAGCTAGTCATCGTATTGTCGCGCAGAAGTCATAGAACCATAGCAGCGCGGGCCTAGGGTGCCCTCGCCGTCGCGGTGGTACCGCCGCTTCGGGTCATCCACGATTCACGAACTCCAATCAGGGAGAGGCCAGGTGAGAATTTCCAATCTCGCACTTGCGATCGGGCTCGCCGTAACGACGAGCATCGGCGCTGCAGCCGCGGCCGACATTTCGGGTGCCGGCGCGACGTTCCCGTACCCATCTACTCGAAATGGGCGGACGCTTATAAGAAGGAGACCGGCACGGGTCTCAACTACCAGTCGATCGGTTCCGGCGGCGGCATCAAGCAGATCGAAGGCCGCACTGTCACCTTCGGCGCGAGCGACGCGCCGCTGAGCGGCGACGATCTGACGAAGAACCACCTTATTCAGTTCCCGACCGTCATGGGCGGCATCGTACCGGTGGTCAATATCGAAGGGATCAAGGCCGGTCAGCTGGTGATCGACGGCCCGACGCTCGCCGACATCTTCATGGGCAAGATCACCAAGTGGACCGACCCGGCGATCGCCAAGCTTAACCCGGACGTGAAGCTGCCTGACGCGGCCATCGCTGTCGTCCACCGCTCCGATGGTTCCGGCACGACCTTCAACTTCACCTACTATCTGTCGGCCGTTTCGGCGGACTGGAAGTCGAACGTCGGCACCTCGACCAGCGTCGAATGGCCGGTCGGCGTCGGCGCCAAGGGCAATGAGGGCGTCTCGGCCAATGTCGGGCAGGCAGCGAACTCGATCGGTTATGTCGAGTATGCGTATGCGTTGCAGAACAAGCTGACCTTTACCGACATGATCAACAAGGACGGCAAGCGCGTCGCCCCTGAATCTGCCGCGTTCCAGGCGGCCGCCGAGGGCGCCGACTGGTCGAGCGTTCCGGGCTTCGGCGTCATCCTGGCGAACCAGCCGGGCGACAAGACCTGGCCGATGACAGCCGCCACGTTCATCCTGATCCCCACCGACCCGAAAGATCCGGCGGCGGCGGCGGAGGCTCTCAAGTTCTTCGACTGGGCCTATGCTAAGGGCGACGAGATGGCGGCCCAACTCGACTACATCCCGATGCCCGACAGCGTCGTCGAGCTGATCAAGAAGGAGTGGTCTGAGGTGAAGGGTACCGACGGCAACCCCGTCTACGCCTCGATGTAATGCGTCGCGGCCGGGCGGAGTCTGTTGACGTATCCGCCCGGCCGCTTGCCCTCCCAATCGGCCTCGCGCAAAAAGGGCCAGCTCAATGACCGAGATGACGATGGGCCGGGCCATCGGTAGCAACGTGCAGGCGGATCGAACTTCCCGACTCCGTTATTTCCGGGTCGGCGATCGCATCTTCGGCGGAGCCACTCTCGCCGCCGCTTTGTTCGTCCTCATCATGCTCGGTGGCGTGATGGTTTCGCTTTTCATCGGCGCCTGGCCGGCGTTCAAGACATTCGGCATCGGCTTCGTCTTCACCGAATCCTGGAACCCGGTGACGAGCAAGTTCGGGGCGCTCGCGCCGATCTACGGCACGCTCGTCACTTCCTTCATCGCCATGCTGATCGGCATTCCCGTTGCGATCGGGATTGCAATCTTCCTGACCGAGCTCTGTCCGTTGTGGCTGAGACGGCCGATCTCGATGGCGGTCGAGCTGCTCGCCGGCATTCCCTCCATCATCTACGGCATCTGGGGCCTGTTCGTCTTTGCGCCGTTTCTGCAGGCGCACGTGCAGCCGGGCATCATCGCGACGTTCGAGAACATTCCTGTCCTGAGCAGCCTCTTCGCGGGTCCGCCTTACGGCATCGGCATTCTGACCGCGGGTCTGATCCTGGCCGTCATGGTGCTTCCCTTCATCACCGCCATCACGACCGACGTGTTTTTGCAGGTGCCGGGAGTCCTGAAGGAGGCGGCTTACGGGCTCGGCTGCACCACCTGGGAGGTGTCGCGCAACGTCGTCCTTCCCTATGCGCGCGTCGGCGTCATCGGCGGCGTCATGCTGGGGCTCGGCCGCGCGCTCGGCGAGACCATGGCGGTCACCTTCGTCATCGGCAACGCTCACCGCATCTCCGCCTCGATCCTGCAGCCCGGAACAACGATTTCCGCTGCGATCGCCAACGAGTTCACCGAGGCGGTCGGCGACCTCTACACGTCTTCGCTGATCGCCCTCGGCCTGATCCTCTTCGTCATCACATTCATCGTGCTCGCCGCGGCGCGTTACATGCTGCTGCGGATGGAACGCCGGCAAGGGGTCTGAGCCATGGACAGCCGCTACGCGCACCGCCGCCGGGTCAACATCATCGCGATGAGCCTGTCGCTTGGCGCCACCGCCTTCGGCATCGCTTGGCTCATCATGGTCCTCGGTGCGCTCCTCTGGCATGGCTTGGGCGGCCTGAGTCTCTCCGTGTTCACCGAGATGACCCCGCCTCCGGGCAGCGCAGGCGGCCTTTTCAATCCGATCGTCGGCTCGCTCATCCTGACTGTCCTCGGTATGGCGATCGGGACGCCGATCGGCATTCTCGCGGGCACTTACATGGCCGAATACGGCCGCTTCTCGCGGCTCACCATGGTCGTGCGCTTCATCAACGACATCCTGCTTTCCGCGCCGTCGATCGTGGTCGGCCTTTTCGTCTATGAGATCATGGTCGCGACGTTGGGCCACTTCTCGGCCTGGGCCGGCGGGGTGGCGCTTGCCATGCTCGTGGTGCCGGTCGTCGTCCGCACCACCGAGGACATGCTCCTCCTCGTCCCCGGACCGCTGCGTGAAGCCGCCGCGGCGATGGGCATGCCGCGCTGGCTGGTCATCCGCCGCGTCACCTATCGCGCCGCCCGCGCCGGCATCATCACGGGCGTGCTCCTCGCCGTCGCGCGCATCAGCGGCGAGACGGCGCCGCTCCTCTTCACGGCGCTCAACAACCAGTTCTTCAGCACCGACCTCAATGCGCCGATGGCGAGCCTGCCGACGACCATCTTCCAGTTCGCGCTCAGTCCCTACGCGGACTGGCAGCAGCTCGCCTGGACCGGTGCGCTCATCGTCACCATCACGGTGCTGGCGCTGAACATCCTCGCCCGTCTTCTCTCAAGTTCGAGGTTATCCCAGTGAACGTGCCCGCCGCCCAGTCGCTGCACGAGAAGATTTCCGTCAAGAACCTGCGCTTCTACTACGGCGAGGCGTTGGCGCTGAAATCCATCAACGTGCCTCTCTACCGCAACCGCGTGACCGCCTTCATCGGGCCGTCGGGCTGCGGGAAGTCGACATTGCTCCGCGTCCTGAACCGCATCTACCAGCTCTATCCGAAGCAGCGCGCCGAGGGCGAGGTGCTGCTCGACGGCCAGAATATTCTCGACGCCAAGGAGGATCTGAACAGCCTGCGGGCGCGCGTCGGCATGGTATTCCAGAAGCCGACGCCGTTCCCGATGACGATCTACGACAACATCGCCTTCGGCCTGCGCCTTTACGAGAAGCTGAGCCGCTCCGAGCTCGACGGGCGCGTCGAGGCGGCGCTGTCGCGCGCCGCCTTGTGGGGCGAGGTGAAGGACAAGCTCAATGCGAGCGGCCTCTCCCTCTCCGGCGGCCAGCAGCAGCGGCTCTGCATCGCGCGCACCGTCGCCATTCGCCCCGACGTGGTGCTGCTCGACGAGCCCTGCTCGGCGCTCGATCCGATCTCGACCGCCAAGGTCGAAGAGCTGATCGACGAGCTGAAGGCCGAGTACACGATCGCGATCGTCACCCACAACATGCAGCAGGCGGCGCGCGTCTCCGAATTCACCGCCTTCATGTATCTCGGCGAGATGGTCGAGTTCGACGAGACCTCGAAGATATTCACCGCCCCGCGCGACAAGCGCACGCAGGACTACATCACCGGCCGCTTCGGCTAGAGGATCGAGACATGTCGCAACATACTGTCACTTCCTTCGAGGACGACCTTCTCGCTCTCTCGCGCTCGATCGCGGAAATGGGCGGCCGCGCCGAGGAGATCGTCGAGCACTCGATCGCGGCGCTTCTGCGCTCCGACACGAGCCTCGCCCACGAGGTCATCGAGGCGGACAAGAAGGTCGATGCGATGCATCGCCAGATCGAGGAGAGCGCGGTCGTGTTGATCGCCCGCCGCCAGCCGATGGCGCAGGATCTGCGCGAGGCGATTGCGGCGATCCGAATCGCCAGCGATCTGGAGCGCGTCGGCGATCTCGGCAAGAACATCGCCAAGCGCGCGGTGGCGATCCAGACGCGAATCGTTTTCGCAGACGGTGCGGGTCGGCGTTGAGCATCTGGCCGAGCTGGCGCTTCAGCAGGTGAAGAAGGTGCTCGACGCCTACGCCACGCGCGACGTCGAGAAGGCGCAGCGAGGTCTGCGACCAGGACGAGGAGATCGACGCCGTCTACACCTCGCTCTTCCGCGAGCTCCTCACCTACATGATGGAGGATCCGCGCAACATCACGATGTGCACGCATCTCCTCTTCTGCGCCAAGAACATCGAGCGTATCGGCGACCACGCCACCAACATCGCCGAGACGGTCTACTACCTGATCACCGGCGAGCAATGGGACGGCGCGCGCCAGTCCAGCACGCGTATCGACGAGTAGGAGCGGAAGAAAGGCAAGGCCGATGGCGAAGCCGCTCATCCTCATCGTGGAAGACGAGGAGCCCCTGACGCTGCTCCTTCGCTACAATCTCGAGGCCGAGGGCTACGAGGTCGAGGTTGTCGCGAGCGGCGATGAAGCGGAGGTCCGGCTGCGCGAGCGCCTGCCCGATCTTCTCATCCTCGACTGGATGCTGCCCGGCCTCTCCGGCATCGAGCTTTGCCGGCGGCTGCGCTCGCGCGACGATACCGCAGCAGCTTCCGATCCTGATGCTGACCGCGCGCGGCGAGGAGGACGAGCGCATCCGCGGTCTCGCGACCGGCGCCGACGACTACGTGGTGAAGCCGTTTTCCGTGCCCGAGCTGATGGCGCGGGTGAAGGCGCTGCTGCGCCGTGCGCGGCCGGAGGCGATCTCGGCCGTGCTGCGGGCCGGCGACCTTGAGCTTGATCGCGAGACGTTCCGCGTTCGCCGCAGCGGCCGCGAGGTGCATCTCGGGCCGACGGAATTCCGTCTGCTGGAGTTCCTGATGAAGACGCCGGGCCGCGTCTTCACGCGCGAGCAGCTTCTCGACGGGGTCTGGGGCCACGACGTCTATGTCGACGAGCGCACGGTCGACGTTCATATCGGGCGGCTCCGACGCGCGCTGAACCGCGGCCGCAGCCGCGACCCGATCCGCACCGTGCGTGGCGCCGGCTACGCCTTCAACGAGCAGTTCGAGCGCGCGTAGGAATCCTCTCCGCTTCTGGGGGGCGCCCGCGGGTACAGAGAAAGGGCGGGGCCGTAGCCCCGCCATTTTGGTACGCCCTTTCTTCGGGAGGGAGTTGGCCCGGGTTAAACCTAGCCCGCTCGGCGCGAACGTCGTCGCGAATCCGGGGCCTGGTAAGCCACGCCAGCGTGATACTCGCAGTAGGGGCGGCTTTCCAGTGAATCGTGCCCGCAGAAGTGGAAATCTTCCTGGCCGGGGTCTCCGATCGGCCATTTGCAGGTGTGCTCGGTGAGCTGGAAGATCGACAGCTTCCGCGCGATCGGCACCACGACGTTGCGCCGCGGCTCCAGATCGGCATCGGGCAGATACGTCGAGATTGGCTTTAGCGCGAGGTTGCCGACCGAGACCGTCGCGCGGGCGGCGGACGCCGGTCGGGTGGCGTGCGGCGCTGGCGCTTGATGGAGGAGGTCGGCTGGCCGCGCCCGGAAAGGCCGAGGCGGTGCACCTTGCCGATCACGGCATTGCGGGTGACGCCCCCAAGTTCAGCCGCGATCTGGCTGCGCTGAGAGGCCGTCTTGCCAAAGCTTCTTCAACAATTCGACGCGTTCGTCGGTCCAGGACATCGCTTCTCCTTGGGCCGCTTCGGTTCGCCTGACAATCCGACTGCACTCGCGAAACGCCATGCGCACGCGTCAGACGCAATCGACTAGGTTTAGAACTGGCCCGCCGCACAACATATCGTGCGTTTCGACCAGAAAGTTACTAGACGGCGCGAAATCGCCGACAAGAGTCGCGCCTCGCTTATCCAACGGCTTTATCGCGGAATTGAGAAAACTGAGTCGCGAATGCCACACTCGCCGCCGCAGACCAGCCGCCGAATTGCGGTCGGCCGTCCCGGCGACCGCGCGATGCTGGCATGATCGAAGTCGCGCGTCTCGGCCGCCGCCTTCGGGGCGGCTTTTGATTTTCTTGAGATTGGCTCTCCGCGATGGCGACTGAAACCGCAGACGGATTCACCGCTGTTCTCGACCTATCAGCGGGTCGACCTTGCCTTCGAACGAGGCGAGGGCGCTTGGCTGACCGCGGCCGACGGCACCCGCTACCTCGACTTCATGGGCGGCATCGCGGTCAACGTGCTCGGCCACGCGCATCCGCACGTCGTGGCGGCGCTGAAGGCGCAGGCGGAAAAGCTCTGGCATGTCTCCAACGTCTTCGAGATTCCCGGACAGCGCGCGCTTGGCGAGCGGCTCGTCGACGCGACCTTCGCCGACTGCGTCTTTTTCACCAATTCCGGCGCCGAAGCGATGGAGTGCGCGCATCAAGACCGCGCGGCGCTATCATTATCGTCAACGGCGCGCCCGAGCGCTTTCGCATCATCACCTTCGAGGGCGCCTTCCACGGCCGCACGCTCGCCACGATCGCGGCCGGCGGCCAGCAGAAATATCTCGAAGGCTTCGGACCGAAGGTCGAGGGCTTCGACCAGGTGCCGTTCGGCGATCGCAAGGCGCTCGAGGCGGCGATCGGCGCCGGAGACCGCGGCGATCCTGATCGAGCCGATCCAGGGCGAGGGCGGCATCCGCCCGGTGCCGCATGCCGATCTGCGCTATCTTGCGCGAGCTTTGCGACGAGCGCGGCCTGCTGCTGATCTTCGACGAGATACAGACCGGGATGGGGCGCACCGGGCCGCTTCCTCGCGCACGAATGGGCGGGCGTCGCGCCCGACATCGCGGCCATCGCCAAGGGGCTCGGCGGCGGCTTTCCGGTCGGCGCCTGCCTGGCGACGCGACGCTGCGTCCGCCGGCATGACGGCGGGCACGCATGGCACGACCTTCGGCGGCAATCCGCTCGCCATGGCCGTCGGCATCGCGGTGCTCGACATCATCCTCGAAGAGGGCTTCCTTGAGCGCGTCCGCACGGTCGGGTCTGAAGCTCAAGCAGAAGCTCGCCTCGGTCGCCGACGCGCATCCCGATCTCGTGGAAGAAATCCGCGGCGAGGGCCTGATGCTCGGCATCAAGTGCCGCATCCCGAACGGCGAGGTGGTTGCGGCCGCGCGCGCGGCGAGGGCTTCTCCTCGTTGCGGCCGGCGACAATGTCGTGCGTCTCCTGCCGCCGCTCATCATCGAGCGACGCGGACGTGGAGGAAGCCATCGAGCGCCTGGACACGGCGCTCGCCGGCCTGGCGCGCCGCACCGCCGCCGAGTGAGCGCGTCCCTCCGATGGCCGCGCCCCGGCATTTCCTCGATCTGTCGGACCTCTCCGCCGAGACGCTGCGCGGCATCATCGACGACAGCCGGCGGCATGAAGTCGCGATCGCCACGACGGCGCCGCGACCGTCCGCTCGACGGCCGCGTGCTCGCGATGATCTTCGACAAGCCGTCGACCCGCACGCGCGTGTCGTTCGACGTCGCCATGCGCCAGCTCGGCGGCGAGACGATCATGCTGACCGGCGCCGAGATGCAGCTCGGGCGCGGCGAGACGATCGCCGACACCGCGCGCGTGCTCTCCCGCTATGTCGATGCGATCATGATCCGCATCCTCGACCACGAGGCGCTGCTCGAGCTTGCCGAACACGCCACCGTGCCGGTGATCAACGGCCTGACGCAGCGGTCGCATCCCTGCCAGATCATGGCCGACCTCCTGACCTTCGAGGAGCATCGCGGCCCGATCGCCGGGCAAGAAGATCGCCTGGTCCGGCGATGTCAACAACGTGCTCGCCTCGCTGGTGCATGCCGCGGCGCGCTTCTCGCTTCCGGCTCGACGTCGCCTCGCCGCCGGAGCTTCAGCCGCCGGACGCGGCTCGGCGAATGGATCGCCAAGAACAAGGCGCGAGGTGCGCTTCCTGACCGACCCGGAGGAAGCGGTCGCCGACGCCGACGCCGTCATCACCGACACCTGGGTGTCGATGGGCGATGACGGAGGCCGAGCGCCGCCACAATCTTCTCAGGCGCTACCAGGTGAATGCCGCGGCTTTTGGAAAAAGCCAAGCCCGACACCATATTCATGCACTGCCTGCCCGCCCATCGCGGCGAGGAGGTGACCGCGGACGTGATCGACGGGCCGCAATCCGTCGTCTTCGACGAGGCGGAAAACCGCCTGCATGCCCAGAAGGGCATCTCTGCCTGGTGTCTTGGAGCGAGCAGTGGCCGTGAGCGAAGCGACCGCGGTTTCTAGCGGTTGCGCCTTCGGCAGCGACGACCGGGCTCTGCCGTTTCAGGTGGAGGGGCTCGACGTGCGCGGCCGCGTGGTGACGCTCGGCCCCTCGATCGACACGATCCTCCAGCGCCACGATTTTCCGGCGCCGGTGAAGCGGCTCGTCGGCGGAGGCCGCGGTGCTTGCCTCGCTGCTCGCGACCTCGCTGAAGGACGTCGGCCGCTTCATCCTGCAGACGCAGACCGACGGGCCGGTCTCGCTCGTCGTCGTCGACGTGCGCACGCCCGGCCAGATCCGCGCCACCGCCACCTTCGACGCGAGCGCCGTCGAGAGGCGGCGACCGATGGCCGGCGACTGGGACACGAGCGTGCTGCTCGGCTCCGGCACGCTCGCGATGACCATCGAGCAGGGGCAGACGAAGCAGCGCTATCAGGGCTACGTGCCGCTCGAGGACGAGACGCTGGAGGCGGCGGCGCATACCTATTTCCGCCAGTCGGAGCAGATCCCGACGCGCATCCGTCTAGCCGTCGCCGAAATGTACGACCGCGACGCGGAAGGCGCCGCGCGCCGGAGCTGGCGCGCCGGCGGCATCATCGGGCAGTTCCTGCCGGAGGCCGGCGAGCGCGTCCGCCATCACGACCTGCCGGCCGGCGACGTGCCGGAGGGACGGAGATACGCGCCGGAGCCGGAGGACGACGACGCCTGGGTCGAGGCGCAGGCGCTGATCGACACGGTCGAGGATCACGAGCTGACCGATCCCTCGATCGTCGCCGAGCGGCTGCTTTACCGGCTCTTTCACGAGCGCGGCGTGCGCGTCTTCGAGCCGAGTCGCTTGAGGAGAACTGCTCGTGCTCGCGCGAGCGGATCGCGCAGGTGCTGAGCCAGATGGGGCCGGACGAGATCGATGAAGCGGCGGCGGCGTCCGGCGAGATCGAGGTGCGCTGCGAGTTCTGCGGCGCAAGCTACAGCTTCGACCCGGCCGAGGTCGCTCCTGCGGATCAATCCTAGGGCGTTCGCTGCGTGTTCGACACTCGACGGGCTGTCCTGCTAGGGCGGCCCGTCGGACCGATAGCCTAGTTCAGCACCCGCTTTTCGCCCGGAATGTCGAGCGAGAAGGCGGGGATTTCAACGGTGAAGACCTCGCCGTCCTCGCCGATCGCCTGGTAGGTTCCGACCATCGTGCCCGACGGCGTCGGCAGAGGGCAGCCGCTCGTATAGGTGAAGGAGGCGCCGGGCTCGATCACCGGCTGCTCGCCGACCACGCCGATGCCGCGCACATCCTCGCGCCGCCCGTTCTGGTCGGTGATGATCCAGTGCCGGGCAAGGATTTGCACCGGCGCCGCGCTGCCGTTGGCGATCTCGATCGTGTAGGACCAGAAGAAGCGCTGCTCGGCCGGATCGGAGCGGTCCGCCATGTAGCGGGGCTCGACAGTGACGCTGATTCCGTTCGTGGTCTGCCGTGTACATGGCCTGAACCCGAGCGCTGCGTTCGTCGTCGACTCGCTTTCTATCGGCGGCTCCGGAAACGCAAGATCGCAACAGGCGAGCCCGCAGCTAGCACAACAAAAAAGCCCGGACGGGGCCGGGCTCTTTTGCTGTCGCGGAAGGTAGCGTCGCTCAGGCGGCTTTGGCGGAGCTCATCGCCTTGTCGAAGATCGCCTTGGCGGGCTTCGCTGCCTCGGAGCCGGCCTTGGTCACCATCGCCTGCACGTCCTTGGAATAGTCGACCAGGGCCTCGAAGCGCTCGCGGGCGAACGCGGTCTGCAGCTGCACGGCGTCGGCGACAGGAAGTGGTCGAGAGAGCTGCTTGAACAGGTCGAAAGAGGCATCGGAGTTGGCCTTCGCCATGTCGAGCGCCTTGAACTGCACCTCGCGCATGCTCTCGCGCTTGGTCTCCATGGCTGTCCTCCAGGATATCGGTCGCCTCCTCGGCCGCGCTCTTCATGCGCGCGTAGGCCTCGCGGGTCTGGTTCAGGCCCTGCTCGGCGAACGAGCGGACGAACTCGGGAACTTCGAAATTCGGGAATGCGAAGGCGGCGTCCGTCATGTCCTTCGCCGCAGGCTTCGTCGGCCGTCTTTGCCGCCTGTCGGTCGCGCGGCCTTGGCAGCGCGGGCCTTGTTCTCGGTGCTCGCCATAGCCATCTCCATCATCGTGTCGATCAGGCACTCGGTATATAGGCACGCCATTTGTGCATTGCAACATAAATTTTGCATTGCACAAAGCAGGCGCCGCGGATTCGCGGCGGTTAACCAAGTCGGTCGGAATAGCGGTGAATCTCTCGCCGCGGGGGCTGGCCGATCTCCTCATCTCTGCCATAACGTTTCGTTAACCAAGCGGCGCCGCGGGGGACGGATTTTCTATGATTCGCAGGCGGGACACCGCTTTGGCGTTCGGCGCCCTGCCGGAGATCGGGGCGCTTCTGCTCTCGGCCGAGCCGGCCTTCGTCGTTGCGCGCGACGGAAGCCGCGTGCTGTGGGTGAACCCTGCCGGCGGGGCAAGGCTCGGCGCCGCGGATTTCCGCCCTTGCCGGGCGCCAGCTGGGCCGAGACGCAGCTGCGGCGGGACGTCGCCAGCCTGGCGCGCGCGCTGCCCGAGGGGGGGACGTTGGCGCGGCTCGGCTCACCGACGGGCTTCCGGCGCTCCCGATGCTCTGCCGCTGCCTCCCGTGCGCGCCGGCGAAGAGCGCGGCGTGCTGGTCGACATGCTGGAAGGCGCGCGTGAGAGCGCCGACGCCTCGCCGACGCTCGCCGGCGTTCTTCTACCGCAGCCGGTCGGGCGCCGCAATCATCGATGCGAGGGGCGCCGTGCTGGCGGAGGGCGCGCCGGGCGTCGCGGAGGCCGTGACGGCTTGCCACCGCCTCGCTTGAGTTTTCCGATGCCGGGCGGCACCTTGCGGCTCTATATCGTCGAGCGGTGGCAGGAAGCGATGCCGCCGCCGGCGCCCGAATTCGGTGTCGCGATCCCCTCGCTCGACGGGCCCGGCTTGAGCGCGATTGCCGCCGGCATTCGCCCCGCGCCGCCCGCCGCAATCGTGCCTGAACCGACGTGCGAACCCGACATGCCCGAACCCGCGCCGCAGCCGAGCGCTCCCGAGCCGACCGCGCCCGAGCCGCCGCCAGCTGCCCCGGCCGCGGCGGCGCCGCCCGAAGAGGCGCCCGCCGCCCAGAGGCTCATCGTCGAAAAACCCGCCGCGCCTTCGGTGATGGCGGGTCGCGTGCCGCGCAATCTTTCGCGCAAGCCCGTGCGCTTTCTCTGGCAGACCGACGCCGCCGACCGCTTCCTCTTCCTGTCGCCGGGCCTTTCCCAGGTTGTCGGGCGGAACGCCGAGGTCGTGGGCGAGCGCTGGCAGGACGCCTCCGTGCGGCTCCGGCTCGATCCGAACGGCAGGATCGCGGACGCCCTTCGCCGCCGCGATACGTGGAGCGGGCTCACCGCCTGGTGGCCGGTCGAGGGCTCGAACGTGCGGGTGCCGGTGGAATTGACGGCACTTCCGGTCTTCGACGCCGGCCAGTCGTTCCAGGGCTATCGCGGCTTCGGCATCCTGCGGCCGGCCGAGGCGCTGATGCCGGCGACCTTCGAGGAGCGTTTCGGCGAAGGCCGAACGGGCGCGGCGATCAGCGGCCGCCTTACGAGGAGAGTCGCTCGCCGCCAACGTGGTTCCGATCCGCGCCGATATCGAGCGCATGGCCGACAATGCGCGGCTGACGAACGAGGAGCGGAACGCCTTTGAGGAGATCGCCGCCGCGCTCCGCGACCGTATCGTCGACGGACTTGCCGCTGCGAACGGGGCCGCGTCGGAGGCCGGAAGCCCCGCTGCGGAGGCGAGAGAATCAGAGCCGCCGGCGGCCGAGCCTCTGCCCAAGGCCGCCGCCGCCGGTCGTGTCGCCCCCCGCAAGGCCGCCGGCCGAAGCGCCGAGCGCGGACACGAGCGCGCGCCCGGCGGGTACGCGACATGCGCGCTTCCGCCGCGCTGAGCGGCCAGCTCGCCGAGGCGCGCCGACGTCTCCGCGAAATGACCTCGATCCTCGACACCGCGACCGACGGCGTCATCATCCTCGACGCGGGCGGTGCGATCGAGAGCGTCAACGCCAGCGCCGAGGCGCTGTTCGGCCTTGAGGCGCACGAGATGGTGGGCCGCAAGTTCGACGACTTTGCTTTCCCCGGAGAGCCGCAAGTCGGCGCTCGATTATCTTTCGGGCCTGAGGGACAATGGCGTCGCGAGCCTCCTGAATGAGGGTCGGGAGGTCGGCGCCGACGCGGGCACCGGCTCAATCCCGCTCTTCATGACCATGGGACGTATTTCGAGCGAAGAAGGGCAGCGCTTCTGCGCCGTGCTTCGCGACATCACGCATTGGAAGCGGATCGAGGCGGAGCTGACGGCCGCGAAGCGTGCGGCGGAGGAGGCGTCGACGCAGAAATCGGAATTCCTCCGCCGCGTCAGCGACGAGATCCGCATCGCCCTCGAGCGCCATCATCGGGCATGCCGAGACGATGATCGAGGAGCGCTTCGGCGCGATCGAGAACGAGCGCTATCGCGAGCACCTGCGCGACATCCGCGCCGCCGGCGAGCATGTCGTCAATCTTGTCGACGACCTTCTCGACATATCGCGGGTCGAGGCGGGCAAGCTCGCGCTCGATTTCGCCGCCGTGCCTTTGAACGAGATCGTGCACGAGGCGATCGGGCTCATGCAGTCGCAGGCAAACCGCGCGCGCGTGGTGCTGCGATCGAGTCTGTCGCGCGATGTTCCGGCGATCGTCGCCGACGAGCGGACGCTCCGCCAGGCGGTCATGAACCTCCTGTCAAACGCCGTGAAGTCAGGCCGGGCCGGGCGGGCAGGTGATCGTCTCGACCAGCCTGAGCGAGATCGGCGAGGCGCTGCTTCGCATCCGCGACACCGGTCACGGCATGTCGGAGGAGGAGGTGGCGCGCGCGCTCGAACCCTTCCGCGACCGTCCCGTCAGAAACCTCGACGAGATTTCCGGCACCGGCCTCGGGCTGCCGCTCACCAAGGCGCTGGTCGAGGCGAACCGCGCCGCGCTCTCGATCAGAAGCGCGCGTGGCGAAGGAACCGTGATGACGGTGACCATCCCGCCGACGCGCGTCTTGTCCGAGTGAGACGCGCCGCCGGTCCGGTTCACGGATCGGCTCAGTAGCTGTATTCGTCGAAGATCGGCTCGACCGAGTGGCCCCAAAGCGTCTTGTATTGCCAGAGCAGCCGCTCCGCCGGCGCCTCGCCGAGCGCGAGCGTCTCGTCGAGCGGGTGCAGATAGGGCGATTCATCGGCGGCGCCGTTGCCGTGGATGGCGCGGCGCTTCAGCCCTGCACGCGCCAGCGCGACCACCTCGCGCGCGATTTCGAGCACCGTGCGGTTGCGGAATTTCGTTGCAAGCGCCGTCCTCGGCACCGCGTCGCGGAGCGCCTGCCGCTCCTCCGCCGTCCAGTCGGCGACGAGCGCCTTGGCGTCGCTGAGCGCCGTCGCGTCATAGAGGAGCCCGACCCAGAGCGCCGGCAGCGCGCAGAGCCGCCGCCAAGGCACGCCGTCGGCGCCGCGCATCTCGAGATAGGTCTTGAGCCTGACTTCCGGGAAGAGCGTCGAGAGGTGGTTCTTCCAGTCGCCCATCGTCGGCCGCGGCGAAGGAAGCGTGTCGGGCGCGGCACCTTCCATGAACTGCCGGAAGGTGAAGCGCGTCATGTCGTGGTAGCGGCCGTCGCGGACGGCAAAATACATCGGCACGTCGAGCGCCCAATCGACGTATTGCTCGAAGCCGAAGCCGTCGAGGAAGGCGAAGGGCAGCATGCCGGTGCGGTTCGGATCGGTGTCGCGCCAGATCTCCGAGCGATAGGAGAGAAAGCCGTTCGGTCGGTTCTCGGTGAACGGCGAATTGGCGAAGAGCGCGGTCGCGATCGGCTGCAGCGCGAGCCCGACGCGCATCTTGTCGCGCATGTCCGCCTCGTCGGAAAAGTCGAGGTTCACCTGCACCGTGCAGGTGCGGAACATCATGTCGAGCCCATGCTCGCCGACCTTCGGCATGTAGGCGGCCATGATCCTGTAGCGCGACTTCGGCATGGCCGGCGTTTCGGCGCGCTTCCATTTCGGGCTCATGCCAAGGCCGAGGAAGCCGATCCCGAGCGGGTCGGCGATCTGTCTGACCTGCGCGAGATGCGCGTGCACCTCGCGGCAGGTTTGATGCAGCGAACGGAGCGGCGCGCCGGAGAGCTCGAACTGTCCCCCCGGTTCCAGCGATATCGCGCCGCCGCCGACCGGATCGGCAAGCCCGATGATGTTGTCGCCGTCGTGGATCGGCTCCCAGCCGAGCAGCGCCTGCATGCCCTCAAGCAGCGCGCGGATGCCGCGCCGACCCTCATAGGGGACCGGGGCATGCCCGTCCTTGTAGAAGCCGAACTTTTCGTGCTCGGTGCCGATCCGCCAGAGGGCGGGGGGCTTGGCCCCGGATTCAAGATGCGCCACGAGCTGGTCGCGGCGCTCGATCGGCGTCAGGTCGGCGGTGTCGCGCGCCATGTCATCTCCGCAAAAAGGAGGCGGACCATAATCGGGCAATCCGAGGCCGCAAAGTCTTTTATCGCCAATCGCCGATGAATGATTGGACGAGGGCGAGCGCGGCGACGGCGGCCGTGTCGGCCCTGAGGATGCGAGGCCCGAGCGACAGAGCCGTGACATAGGGCCGGGCGACGAGGTCGGCGCGCTCGGCATCCGAGAAACCGCCCTCCGGCCCAATAAGGAGGGCGGCGGGTCCGCGCGGCAAACCCCTCATCGCCTCTCCCGGGTTTTCGACGGGTGCCGCCTCGTCGCAGAAGATGAGGCGCCGCGTCGGATTCCATTCTGCGAGGGCTTCCAGGAGTTTTCGCGGCACCTCGACCGGCGGAATGGCGAGAATGCCGCATTGCTCCGCGGCCTCGACGACGTTCGCCTGCATGCGCTCCAGATTGACGCGGCTGATCTGCGTGAATTCGGTGAGAACCGGGCAAAGCCGGCCGACGCCCATCTCGACCGCCTTCTGCACCATGTAGTCGAGCCGCGCGTGCTTGAGCGGCGCGAAGAGGTAGTGGAGGTCGGGGAGCGGCGTCTGCTCCCGCGTTTGCTCCTCGAGGCGGAGACTGCAGGCCTTCCGCCTTGTCTCCGCGATCCGCGCCCGCCACTCGCCGTCGCGCCCGTTGAAGACGAGAACTGCGTCGCCCTCCTTCAGCCGGAGCACGGTGAGGAGATAGTTCGCCTGGCCGGCCTCCGCCGCGATTTGCCTGCCGGCGGAGAGGCCGCTCTCCACGAAGAGCCGCGGGCTTTTGAAATCGTAGGGCATCAATGGTGCGCCCGGATTGCGCCGCGGCGCAGGCGGCGAGATTTACGATTGACGTAAAGCGTCCTTATCCCTAGAAGAGTTGCGTGATCCTGGGCTATCGGGACAAGCGTACGAGCGCATTTGCCGAGGGGGCGTTCGTTCGCGATTTTTCGGGTTTCGGCCGGCAGGCCTATAAGCGCCTGGAAATCCTCGATGCGGCCGGCAGCATTGAGGATTTGCGGGGTCTCCCGAGCAATCGCCTCGAAGCGCTTAAGGGCGAGCGGAGAGGGCAATTCAGCATCCGTATCAATATGCAGTGGCGGATTTGCTTCGAGTGGCCGCGCGGCGCGGCGGGTCCGTCAAACGTCGAGATCACAGACTATCATTGAGGTATTCAAGAGACTATGCCGCGTCCTGCCATCCATCCTGGGGAAATCCTCGCCGAAGAACTCGCCGAGCTTCGCGTCACGCCGACGGAGCTGTCCCGCCAGATCAAGGTCCCGCCGAACCGCGTGACGCAGATTATTCGTGGGACGCGCGGGATAACCGGCGACACCGCCCTTCGTCTCGGGCACTGGTTCAACACGTCCGCGCAATTCTGGCTGAACCTGCAAGCCGCCTACGACATCAGAATTGCGGAGGCGAAGGCCGGCAAGGAGATCGCACGCCTGCCGACCCGTCCCCCGACCGTAGCGGCGGAGTGAGAAGCGGCACATCAGAAGAGCTTCGGCGCGACCCCAATGCGCTGAGCCTGATCCCGATGATCAATTGCGATAAGCCATGAGTGCCGCCCTGACCAACGTCGCCGAATTCACCGTCTCCGAGCTCTCCTTCGCGCTGAAGCGGACCGTGGAGGAGAATTTCGAGCATGTGCGCGTGCGCGGCGAGATCTCGGGTTTCAAGGGCGCGGCGACCTCCGGTCATTGCTATTTCACCTTGAAGGATTCCGGCGCCGCGCTCGACGCGGTGATCTGGAAGACGACGTTTCAGCGCCTGAAGTTCAAGCCCGAAGAGGGGCTGGAAATGGTGGCGACCGGCCGCCTCACCACCTATCCGGGCCGCTCGCGCTACCAGATCATCGTGGAGCACCTGGAGCCCGCCGGGGCCGGTGCGCTGATGGCGCTCCTCGAAGAGCGCCGCAAGAAGCTCGCGGCCGAAGGGCTCTTCGATCAGGCCCGCAAGAAGCCGGTCCCGCATCTCCCGCGCGTCATCGGCGTGGTGACGTCGCCGACCGGCGCGGTGATCCGCGACATCCTGCATCGCCTCCGCGACCGCTTCCCCCGCCACGTGCTCGTCTGGCCGGTGCGCGTCCAGGGCGACGGCGCGGCGGAGGAGGTCGCGGCGGCGCTGCGCGGCTTCAACGCCATCGCCGCGGGAGGCAAGATTCCCCGCCCCGATCTCCTGATCGTCGCGCGCGGCGGCGGCTCGGTCGAGGATTTGTGGGCCTTCAACGAGGAGATCGCGGTCCGCGCCGTGGCGGAAAGCCTGATCCCGGTCATCTCCGCCGTCGGCCACGAAACCGACTGGACGCTCGTCGACCACGCGGCCGATCTCCGCGCGCCGACGCCGACGGGTGCCGCGGAGATGGCGGTGCCGGTGCGCTCGGAGCTTGTCGCCGCGACGCGCGAGCTTTCGAGCCGCCACGAGCTCGCCTTCGACCGGGCGATGGAGAGCCGCCGGCGCGACTACCTGGCACTTTGCCGGGCGCTTCCCTCGCTTGACGACCTCTTCGCTTTGCGGCGTCAGAAGCTCGATGATGTCGGCGGGCGGCTCTCGCGCTCGCTGGTGACGGAAGTCGCCAAGAAGCGCGCGGCCCATTCCGGGATCGCGATCCGTCTGACGCCGCGCCTCCTCGATCGTGGCTTCCGCGAGCGGCGGGAGGGACTGCGGGCGGCTTCCGCACGGATGCGCCAGTCCGCGTCGGCGGCGCTACGGGGCGCCCGCCGCGATCTCGCCGGCATCGCCGCCAGGCATGACATGGCCGCCGTCGCGCGCATCGTCGAGCGGCATCGCCGGCGCTACGAGCAGACGGCGCGGCTTCTCCATTCCTATTCGCACGCGGCGGTGCTCGACCGCGGCTTTGCGCTGGTCCTCGATCAGGCCGGCGCGCCGGTCCGCTCGCCCGCCGATGTCGCCGACGGCGACCGGCTTTCGATTCGCGTCGCCAAGGGCGAATTCGGCGCGACGGTTTCGTCCGGCGGCACAAGGCCCAAGCGGCCGTCGGCGCCGCGCCCGCCGCGTTCGCCCGGCGACCAGGGCTCGCTTCTCTGACGGCGCTGCGATGACCCGCCGCGTCCGGCGTGCTAAGGCGCTTTGAAAGCGAGGGTTTGGAAATGCGCGTCCTCGTCATCGAGAATTATCCGAAGGCGACGCTCGGGCTTGTCGGCGAGGCACTCGCCGAGGCCGGCGCCGAGTGCCGCATCCTCCGCATGTATGCGGGCGACACCCTTCCCGCGGCGCCGGACGGCTTCGACGCGCTCGTCATGTTGGGCGGCGCCCAGGATGCGCTCGACGACGAGAACCACCCTTATTTGAAGGACGAGGCGGCGCTCGCCCGCGCCTTCGGGGATGCCGACAAGGGCGTGCTTGGCATCTGCCTCGGCGCGCAAATTCTCGCGCGCGGCTACGGCGCGGAGAACATCCTCGGGCGCCCGATCGAATTCGGCTGGCATGAGGTCCGCGCCACCGAAGCGGGCCGCGCCGATACCGTGCTTGCGGAAATCGGCGCTACCGCGCCGCTTTTCCACTGGCACCTCGACACCTTCACGCTGCCGCCCGGCGCCGTTCACCTGGCGGAAAGTGCCATGACCCCGCTGCAGGCCTTCCGCATCGGCCGCGCGGTCTATGGCGTGCAATTCCACTTCGAGGCGGGAACCGAGCTTGTGGCGAGCTGGACACGCGACTTCGCGGGCGAGATCGAAGATTGCGCCCCCGACTGGTTCGCACGGCACCCGCAGGAGGCGGCGCGCCACGGTGCGGCGGCGGATGCGGCCGGAAGGGCGCTCGCCCGCGCCTGGACGGCGCTCGCCGTCCGGCCCTCCTCAACGCGCGAAGACTTGGCTAGAAGGAAGTCCAGGGAGCCCGTAACGGAGTCCTAGACCATGAGCATCATCAAGATCGCCGCTGCCGCTCTGCTTTTCGCCACCACGACGTCCGTGGCCGCCGAGCTTCCGGATCTTGGCGGCCGCACCATCAAGGCGGTGACGGAGAATGCCTACGTGCCGCTCAATTTCGCCGACCCCAAGACCGGCAACGGCATCGGCTGGGAATATGACGCGATGAACGAGATCGGCAAGCGGCTCAATCTCAAGGTCGAATGGAACCTGTCGAGCTGGGATACGATGATCCAGGCCGTGCGCGAAGGCCAGTTCGACGTAGGCATGGACGGCATCACCATCAACGACGAGCGCAAGAAGCAGGTCGATTTCTCCGATCCCTACATGGTGTCGGAGCAGTACATGCTGGTGCGCGCCGACGAGAACCGCTTCACCGATGCGGCAAGCTTCGCCAAGGACACGAATCTGCTGGTCGGAGCCCAGGCAGGCACCACGAATTTCTACACCGCCGTCTACAACGTGCTCGACGGCGACGAGAAGAACCCCCGCATCAAGCTCTTCGATACTTTCGGCGCCTCGGTGCAGGCGCTGAAGTCGGGCGACGTCGACCTGGTGCTCATGGATAAGACCTCGGCCAGCGGCTACATCGGCGCCTCACCGGGCGCCTTCAAGATCGTCGGCGAGCCGCTCGGACGCGAGGACTTCGGCTTCATTTTCACGCCGGGCTCCGATCTCGTCGCGCCGGTCAACGCCGCGCTCGCGGCAATGAAGGCCGACGGCACGATCGACAAGCTGAACCAGAAGTGGCTCTACGAATACCAGGCGAACCAGTGACAAGCTCGCCCTTTCAGGATTGTCGTCATCCCGTGCCTTGACCAAACGGGGTTCATTCCGTGGCGCATCTCAAATCTCCGGCCGCCACGGAATGGAGTGCCGCGTCAAGCACGGCAATGACGACAAAATGCGGGAGCGAACGGGACCAGGCCTGGCGGCCGGCTCTTAGCTGCGGCTCCTTATGACTGCTAGCGACGACGCGCGCGCTCCGCCGCGGAGAAGCCGCCGCGAATTCCCCTTCTGGCTCCTCGCCGCCGTCCTTCTCGCCATCCTCTTCTTCTGGCTGATCGTCGCCGACTATGACTATCGCCGGATATTTGCCGTGCTCCGCCACGGCGTGCTCGTCACGCTCTGGGTCACGATCGTCGCCTTCGCGCTGGCGGCCGCCGTCGGCCTCCTCGTCGCGCTCGGCCGCACATCACGCGCGCGGGCGCTCCGCGAGGTCGCGACATTTTACGTCGAGATCCTGCGCGGCATTCCGGTTCTGGTGCTTCTCTTCTACGTCGCCTTTGTCGGCGCGCCCGAGCTGGTGCGGGCCTGGAACTGGCTCTTCGGCTGGTTGATCGCCGCCGGCCTCTTCCCCGCGCTGAACGTTCGCGAATTCGACTTCACCTGGCGCGCGATCTTCGCGCTGACGGTGAGCTATTCCGCCTATCTCGCGGAAATCTTTCGCGCCGGCATTGAGGCCGTGCCCAAGGGCCACATCGAGGCGGCGCTTTCGCTCGGTCTGTCGCGCCGGCAGAGCTTTCGCCTGAT
Source organism: uncultured Alphaproteobacteria bacterium (assembly GCA_963750115.1). Classification (GTDB taxonomy): domain Bacteria; phylum Pseudomonadota; class Alphaproteobacteria; order Rhizobiales; family Afifellaceae; genus DASWJZ01. Next base: position 113,603 of record CAVVPM010000013.1, read on the forward strand.
CGTGCTGCCGCAGGCGGTCCGCATCGTGCTTCCCCCGCTCGGCAATGACTTCGTCGCCATGATCAAGGATTCCGCCCTCGTCTCGGCACTCGGCGTGCAGGACATCACCCAGCTCGGAAAGGTCTACTCGGCCTCGACTTTCCTCTTTTTCGAGACCTACAACGTCGTCGCCTTCCTGTATCTGGTGATGACGCTGTCGCTGTCGCTTCTGGTGCGCGCGCTCGAGCGGCGGCTTAAGGAGAGGGGAACGGTCGGCGGCTAGCCAAACACGCAAAATTGAGCCTGCGGCGTTTCAGTCGATGCTTGCCGTCGCCGCACCGGTATAGGCTCTGAGAGCGCGTTCGGGCGGCGGGCGAAGCGGGGAGGCGGCAGATTGGCGGACAGGGTCCTGACGTTTCTTGGACGCGCTTTCCTGCGCTACGGGAAGGCCGTCCTGCCGCTCACCATTCTCGCTGCCTATTCTCTCGCCGTGCCGAAGGAGCAGATCTTCGGCAGTGAGAGCCTGGAACGGGCGCTCGACGGAGCGGCGCTTGCCGTCGTGCTCCTCGGACTGACGCTTCGCGCCCTGGCGGCTGGCGGCGCCGCGATTTCCGAAACGGACAGGCTCGTTGGCGACGGTGTCTACGGGCTCTCCCGTAACCCTCGCTATCTTGGCGGCCTTTTGATCTGCATCGGCATTTTCCTGATGCATGGGGCGCCCTCCGTCATCGTCTTCGGCACGGCGGCGTGCGCCCTTGTCTATGCCCTCATGGTGCGGGTCGAGGAAGGCGACCTTAACGCCCGCTACGGCGAGCGCTATCGCGCCTATCGCGCCAAGGTGCCGCGCTGGGTCCCGGGACCGACGCAGATTCGCCGCTCGAAGGCCGACATCGACTTCGACGTGCGCCGCGCGCTTGCCGCAGACTGGCCGGCGATTGCGGGAACGGCGGTCCTGATGGTCTTCACCGAGGTGCATGAATCGCTGTCGCCGCCGCTTGCGGCGTCGTCGCAGACGGTGGTGATCGCGTTGACCGCGACCTTGGCGGTCTGTGCGGCGCTCGCCATCGCCTTGCGCACGGCAGGCGCCGACCCTGGCGCGCGCGCGCCGGCGGGGACGCTTGGGGATGCGCTTCACTTCGCCGGTCCAACGACACGCGGCCTGCGCGTCGACGGGCGCGTCCGGCTGGTGGACTGGCTGGAAGACATGCTGAGCCTCGGCCAGCAGGAGGCGATTCTGGAGACGACGCTCGCCGCCGCCGAACTCGGCCCCGGCGAACGGCTCGTCGATGTCGGCTGCGGCACGGGCAAGCTCGCCGTCGCCGCCGCGGGAAGGCTCGGCGATCGCTACGGCCGGCCGAGCCATGTTCTCGGCATTGACGCGACGCCCGGGATGATCGATCTCGCGCTCAAGCGCGCGCATGACGCCGGCGTCGCCGCAGAATTCCAGGTCGGCATCGCCGAGGCGCTGCCGCTTCCCGACGGCGCCGCGGACGCCGTCACCTCCTCCTACTTCTTTCATCACCTCCCGTCCGACGTGAAGCCCGAGGCGCTGCGCGAGATGTGGCGTGTCCTGGCGCCGGGCGGCCGCCTCGTCATCGCCGATTACGGGCGCGCGCACGGGCTCGTGGGCCTGATTGCCTCCGTGCCGATGCGGGCGAATTTCTATGAATATGTGCGCCCGCAGCTGAACGGCGAGCTGGAGAGGATGATCGCGGCGGAGGGCCTCGGCGCGCCTGAGATCGTGCGCCGCTATCTTGGCTACATCACCATCATGCGGCTCCGAAAGCCGGCCTGAGAGCGGGCGAAACGCGTAAAGGGGAGGACAGAGGCAAATGATCGACGATCCGCCACTATTGACCGTGCGGCGACGCTTTCCGCGGCCGAGCGCCGAGGCGCTTGCCGGCTTCACCGGCTCGCCGACCGGCCATGTCGTCGATGCCCTCGGCGGCCGCGGCGCGCTCGATCATCGCATCAAGCCGATCGGCGACGCGAAAAGCTTCTGCGGCGTGGCGCTTACCTGCGAGGCGGGCCCCGCCGATTGTCTCGCCGTCTTCGGCGCGCTCGACGTGGCGGAACCCGGCGACGTCGTCATCTGCGCCGCCAACTCTTTCTCCAACACCGCCGTCATCGGCGACCTTCTCATGGGCATGTTGAAGAATTGCGGCGTCATCGGCTTCGTCACCGACGGATTGGTGCGTGACACGCCGGGAATTCGCGGCGTCGGGCTCCCCTGCTTTGCCGCCGGCGTCACGCCGAACTCGCCGGTAAAGACCGGGCCGGGACAAATCGGCTTTCCTCTCGTGGTCGGCGGTGTCGCGGTCGGCGCCGGCGACATCCTGGTCGCCGACGAGGACGGCGTGGTGGTCGTGCCCTACGCGCTGATCGACGCGACGCTGGCGAATCTCGCGGAGGTGCGGGCCGTGGAGGCCGACCTGGAGGCAAAGGTGAAGGCCGGCCTGAGGAAGCCGGACTTCATGGCGACGATGCTTCCGCCCGCACGCGTGCGTGAGGTCGACTGACCGTCAGCGCCGCGGCGGTCGGGTGATCAGGTCAAGCCCGATCTCGGCGACGCTCTTCACGCCGCAGAGCCCCATGACGCGATCGATCTCGGCGCGGTAAATCTCCAGCACCCGCGCCACGCCCGCCCCGCCTGCCACCGCGAGGCCCCAGAGCTGCGGCCGTCCGATCAGGCAGGCGCGCGCGCCGAGTGCCAGCGCCTTGACCACGTCCGCCCCACGCCGGACGCCGCCATCGATGAGGACCGGGATGCGCCCGGCAACGCTTTCCACGACCGCCGGCAGCGCTTCGATTGAAGACACCGCACCGTCGAGCTGGCGGCCGCCATGGTTCGAGACGATCAAGCCGTCGACGCCGTGCGCCAGCGCCTTTCGCCCCTCCGCCGGGCTCAGCACGCCCTTCAGGATCAGCGGCCCCGTCCAGATGCTTCTCAACGCGTCGACGTCGCGCCACGACATCGAGGGGTCGAGCATGCCGGGGATGCGGCTTGCAAGGTCGGCAAGAGCTGCCGTCTCTCCGGGGCGCGCATAGTTTGCAAAGGTAATGCGGCTCAGCTCGCGCCGCATGCGCAGGAGCCACGGCAGCTTCATAGCCATCGCCGCGACCTCGAGCGGCCCGAGCCGCGGCGGAATGGTGAAGCCGTTCCTGACGTCGCGCTCACGGTTGCCGGTGAGCTGGTTGTCGATGGTGAGGACGAGGGCGTCGTAGCCGGCGGCCTTCGCGCGCTCCGTAAATTCGCGCGTGAAGCCGCGGTCCCGATAGACGAAGACCTGCATGAAGCGCGGTTAAATCCCGGTCCCGGCAAGCGCTTCGAGCGTGCAGACCGAGGCGTGGCTGAGACAGAACGCCGTTCCCGCCGCCGCGGCAGCGCGCGCGGCCAGGATTTCGCCGTTCGGCCAGAAAAGGCCCGATAGGCCGGTCGGCCCGATCATGACGGGAAGCTTGAGCCGCTTGCCGAAGAGCTCGACTGAGAGGTCGCGCTCGGCAGCGCCGCGAAGGGGCTGGGGAACGAGCTGCAGATCGTCGAACGCCATCTCGTTCCGCCCAAGAGTCCATTCGTCCTCCGCGCCGCCGTCGGCGAAGTCGAAGACCGGCCTCGGCAGGAGCTTCTGCGCGCGGCGTCGCATCTCCGCGACGCTGGTCACGCGCTTCAGGGCTGCGGATCGCATGGCCTGCGCGTCAGCGGTCGAGGCGGTAGAAGCGGACGGCGTTGTCGTGGAAGAGCTTGCGCTTCTCCTCCGCGCTCGCGCCTTCCGTCACCCAGTCGACGATGTCGACCCATTCGGGATAGCGAATGGCAAGCTCCATCACGTGCCAGTCGCCGCCGAAGAAGACGCGGTCGAAGCCAAAGCTTTCGATCGCGTGCGCGATGTAGGGCTTCAGCCCTTCGCGCGTCCACGTCGCGTGGTCCGCCTCGTTGGCGACGCCGGAAATCTTGCAATCGACGTTCGGGAGCGCCGCAAGCTCCTTCATGTGCTGTCGCCAGGGGTCGAGAATGCCCGCCTTGATCGCCGGCTTGCCGATATGGTCGAGGACGAAACGGACCTCCGGGCATCGGCCCACCATCTTGATGACGTTCGGCAGGTGATGGTGGAAGACGCAGATGTCGAAGGAGAGGTCGTGCGGCGCGAGGAGCTTGAGGCCGGCGATGAAGTCGGGCTGGATGCAGAAGTCGGGGTCCGCCTGGTTCTGAATGAGCCGCCTGACGCCGCGCAGGATTTTGTGCCGGCGAAGCGCGTCGAGCTCGCCCTCGATCGCTCCGCCGCGCTCAAGCGGCAGCGCCGCGACCATGCCGGTCACGCGCGGGTCGAACTTAGCGACTTCTTCGGCGACCCATGCCGCCTCCGCGAGATACTGCGGCAAGTCGACATCAACCTCGACGAAGACGATCTGCTCGATCTTCACCGGCTTCGCCGCGGCGTCGAGATCGGCTGGCAGCGCTTTCCGCTTCAAGGAGGGCGCGCCGGCGGTCCAAGCGTAGCCGAAGCGGCTCGGATCAAGGAGATGGATATGGCTGTCGACAATTGGAAAATCAGGCACCGGACGTATCCCCCCATGGACGGACGGCCTCGGCTGCCTTGGAGAGGCGGGGGGCTGCCCTTGTTCTTCGAGTGAGGTTAGCGTGCCGGTACGGCGGCGCGGAAGAAGAATTCCGCCGCCCGCGAAGAGCTTCGCCCCGCGGCTCCTTCAGGAATGCATTCTGGGTTTCTTCAGGAATCGCTCGCGCTCGCTTGAACTCGATGCGCGTCTCGACCCGCTCGCCCTCGCGGTTGACGACGAGCGGCACCGATACGCCCGCCGGGCCAAGCGTGCGGACTCTTGCGGAAGAAGTCGGCGAGGCTGGAGACGGGCTCGCCCGCGACGGAGAGCACGAGGTCGCCGGGTTTGAGGCCGGCCTGGTCGGCCGGCGCACCGGCGTAGACGCCGACGATGAAAACCTTGCCTTCGAGGTCGGTCGCAAAGAGCCCGAGCCACGCATGTGACGCCCCCTTGACGCGGCCGCTTGCAAGGAGGTCGTCGAGGATCGGTTTCAAAAGATCGATCGGGACGACCATGTTGAGCTGGCCCATCTCGCCGCTCGACGCGCGCTGTTCGACCTGCAATGAGCCGATGCCGAGAAGGTCGCCGCCCGCGCCGATCAGGCCGGCGCCGCCCCAGAAGGGGTGCGCGGGCGCGGTGAAGATCGCTTCGTCGAGCAGATATTCCCAGTAGCCGGCGAATTCCTGCTTCGCGACAATTCGCGCCGCGATCGAATGGTGGCGGCCTCCGGCTCCAGCCATGACGACGCGGCTCCCGACCGGCGTCGCGGCCGAGTGGCCGAGCGGCAGCGCCGGCAGATCGAGCGCGCCGAGCGCTTGCACGAGGCCAAACCCCGTCGTCTGGTCGTAGGCGATTGCGTGGCCGGCGATGACGCGGTCGTCGGGGAGGCTGAGCCAGATCTCCTCGGCCTCGGTGATGAGATAGCCGATCGTGAGCACGACACCGTCGCGGATGACGACGCCATGCCCGCTCCGTTCCGTGCCGAGCGCTTCGGCGGTGAAGGCGTCGTCGGGCACGATCGTCCTGAGGCCGACGATCGAAGTCAGCGCCCGCGCGATATCGAAATCGTACTCCTCGGGCTTCGGCTGCCGGGCCGGCGTGATCTTCCAGTCGCTCAAGCTTGGCATTTCAATTCCGTCCGCTTGCTCTTCGCAGTCTCCTGACACTGCGTCACGTTGGCCGCGTGAAAGCTCGCCGCATCGCTTCCACGTCTTTCCGGCAGGCGCAGCCTTCGATGTGATCGTTGACGAGCCCCATCGCCTGCATGAACGAATATATGGTGGTCGGACCGACGAACGACCAGCCGCGCTTGCGGAGCGCCTTTGAGAGTGCCACGGATTCGGGCGAGGTCGCCATACCGGCGAGAGCGGCGCGGTCGAGCCGTTTCGGCCGGCTCGCGGGCTTCGGCTCGTAGCGCCACACGAAGGCGGCAAGCGAGCCTGCCTCATCGACGAGCTCGCCGACGCGCTTGGCGTTGTTGATAACCGATTCGATCTTGCCGCGGTGGCGCACGATGCCGGGGTCTGCGAGGCAGCGGTTCACGTCCTTCACCCCGAATTTGGCGATCTTTGCAAAGTCGAAATCGGCGAAGGCGGCGCGGAAATTCTCGCGCTTCCTGAGAATGGTGATCCACGAGAGCCCGGCCTGGAAGCCCTCCAGGCAAAGCTTCTCGAAGAGCCTCCGGTCGTCGCCGACCGGCCGTCCCCACTCTGCGTCATGATAGCTCAGGTAGAGCGCGTCCGTGCCTGGCCACCAGCAGCGGGGCCGGCTATCGGCGCCTGCGATCAGGCCATCGGCGAGACGCATCGGAAGGCTCCCGGGGTTCAACGCGGCGCCGCTTGCCGCTAAGAAGGAATCGGACGCTATATTGCATCAATGGCTGCTCCGACCACCATGCGCCTCTCGCCGCTCCGCCTGTCGATCGCGCTCCTCTTCCTTCTCTCGGCGACGCCGGGCTGGGCGTTCTCCGACGCCGAGCTGATAAACGGCTTCGATCGCACCGTGTTCGGCTCGGAATATCCGCGTCACGGCTGGCAATCCAGGATCGTCAAGAAGTTCGTGAAGCCGGTGCGCGTCTATGTCGACGACCGCTCGGGCATGAACCGGGCGCCCGAGGTTCGCCGCTTCGTGCGCACGCTACCGAGCCTGATCGCCGGCCTCGACATCGCCCTCGTCGCCAAGCCGTCAGAAGCGAATTTTCGCGTTTTTGTGCTCGACCAGGTGGATTATCTCCCGGTCATTGCGCGCGAGATCGACGGCCAGCCGACCTCGACCTTTGCGCCGGGCGCTTGCCTCGTCCGGGTGGCTGCGACCCCGCAGGGGATTCTGCGCTCCGACGCGGTCATCGTCTCCGACAAGGGCGACTTTCTCTTCCGGCGCTGCATGGTAGAGGAAATTCTGCAGGGTCTCGGCCCGATCAACGACGACCGGACGCTCTCTGAGAGCGTCTTCAATGACTACACGCGGCAAACCGCAGTCACCAATTTCGATCGCCATCTCATGAACATGCTCTATCACCCGCTCATTCGGCCGGGGATGAGCCGCGCCGCGGCGGGCCGCGTGCTTCCGGTCGTCACGGCGGAGGTTCAGGCACGCCTCAGGTGACGAAAAACGATTTCTTAGGCATAATAAACGATTGAGTGAGCGGGCCGTCGAAGCTTTGCGGCGGATTTACCGGAGTGCAGCGATTTCCCGCTAACGCTCTGTTATCCGTCGTCCATCGTCGACCATCAGTAGCGAGTAGGTCATGCGTCGTGCTTCCCTTTCCTGTCTTTTCATTCTGATCGCCGCCGTCTTCTCCTTCGCCTCAGCGGCGCAGCAGCCGCAGATGAGTGGCGATCCGGCGATCGACGCCCAATGGGCGCAGCTTGCCTCGGCCGAAAATCCTGTCGGTTCAAGGCCGGTTGACCCGCTGACGGCGCCGGCGACCGGCATCTTCCGGGCCTTTGGCGGCTCGCGCTACACGCCGGAACAGGCCCAGGCGATGGCGACGCCGCCGCAGCTCAGGTTCGATCCGGCGTTTTTGCCCAAGGTCGTCAATTACTCGACCAAGGAAAGCCCGGGCACGATCGTGATCGATACCCACGCCAAGTACCTCTACGTCGTGCTCGGCGACGGTAAAGCGGAGCGCTACGGCGTCGGCGTCGGGCGCGAGGGTTTTGGCTGGACGGGCCGCGTGCATGTCGGACGCAAGGCGGAATGGCCGACCTGGACGCCGCCGTCCGACATGGTGAAGCGGCAGCCGGAACTCGCCAAATACGAGGTGAGGGGAATGCCGGGCGGCGTCGACAATCCGCTCGGGGCGCGGGCGATGTATCTCTATGATGCGAGTGGCAACGACACGCTTTTCCGCATCCACGGCTCGAACGAGCCGTGGACGATCGGCCATGCCGTCTCCTCCGGCTGCATCCGCATGCGTAACGAAGACGTGATCAAGCTCTTCGACCGGACGCCCATCGGCACGACGGTGATCGTTCTCTAGGTTTCGCCGGGCCGCCGTATTTGTGGGGAGCAGCCCACACCGCCCCCTCGGGCGGGGCTATGATGCACGCTTGCAACGCGGCTGGGGAAGTGGCCGCCGCGTGCTGGCGACGCGCGGCGATATTCAGTATGAAACGGAGGATTCCACGCGGATTGGCCTGGAGGATGGGATGAAATTTCCGCATGCGGCGATGGCCGCAGCGCTGAGCGCCGTGCTGGGTTTGGCGTCGTCTGCGGCCGGCGCAACACCCCGCACCTACTACGATACTGTCGGTCATCGCTACGTTACCTACGATCCGGACAAGGTGATGCAGGACGCCCAGCTCCAGGTGGCGCCGCCGCCGGGGACGGTCCAGAACATCGAGCCCGTATTGGATCCCAACAGGAAGGTTGATCCGAAATTCAATTGGCAGGAGGTCAGCTACGAAACGACCGAGAAGCCGGGCACGATCATCATCGATACCAAGGACAAATTCCTTTACTTCGTTGAGGAAGGCGGCAAGGCGATCCGCATGGGCGTCGGCGTCGGCCGTGAGGGATTCGGCTGGACCGGGACCGTCCATGTCGGCTTCAAGCGGGAGGATCCGAAATGGTTTCCCCCCTCCGACATGGTGAAGCGGCAGCCGGAGCTCGCGAAGTATGAGACCGACGGCATGCCCGGCGGCAACGGCAATCCGCTCGGCGTGCGTGCTCTCTATCTCTTTGACGAGCACAACAAGGACACGCTGTTTCGCATCCACGGGACGATCGAGCCCTGGTCGATCGGGCTGAACGTCTCCTCCGGCTGCATCCGCATGACGAACGAGAACGTCACCAAGCTCTATGACATGGTGCCGATCGGCACCAAGGTCATCGTCATGTGAGGCTGGGCGCGCCTCACGCGTGAAGGGCGGCCCGCGGGCCGCCCATTTCGTTTCAGCCGCCGGCTTGCCGCGTCTTCGCTTCCTTCCGCCGGGCGTGGAGAATCGGCTCGGTATAGCCGTTCGGCTGTTCGCGTCCCTTGAAGACCAGGTCGGAAGCCGCCTGGAAGGCGATGCTCTTGTCGAAGTCCGGGGCCATTGGCCGATAGAGCGGGTCGCCGGCGTTTTGCCGGTCGACCACCGCCGCCATCCGTTTCAGCGTCTCGGTGACCTGCGCCTTCGAGGCCACGCCATGGTGGAGCCAGTTGGCGATGTGCTGGCTTGAGATTCGGAGCGTCGCCCGGTCCTCCATCAATCCGACGTCGTTGATGTCGGGGACTTTTGAGCAGCCGACGCCCTGGTCGATCCAGCGCACGACATAGCCGAGTATCCCCTGGGCGTTGTTGTCGAGCTCCTTCTGGATCACGTCGGGTGGCCAGTTCGGCCGTTCGGCGACGGGGATCGCGAGGATGTCGTCGAGCGAGGCGCGCGCGCGTCCCTTGAGCTCCTTCTGCCGCGCCTTCACGTTGACCTGATGATAGTGAAGCGCGTGCAGCGTCGCGGCGGTCGGCGAGGGGACCCAGGCGGTGTTGGCGCCGGCTCGCGGATGCGCGATCTTCTGTTTCAGCATGTCCGCCATGAGATCGGGCATCGCCCACATGCCCTTGCCGATCTGCGCGCGTCCGGGCAACCCGCAGAGGAGCCCGATGTCGACGTTCGAATCCTCGTAGGCGTGGATCCAGGTCGACGCCTTCATGTCGCCCTTGCGGATCATCGGCCCGGCCTCCATCGAGGTGTGGATCTCGTCGCCGGTGCGGTCGAGGAAGCCGGTATTGATGAAGACCACGCGATCCTTCGCGGCGCGGATCGATTCCTTGAGGTTCGAGCGTCGTGCGCCGCTCCTCGTCCATGATGCCCATCTTGAGCGTGAAGGCGGGAAGCCCGAGCGTCGCCTCGACGCGGGCGAAGAGCGTGTCGGTGAAGGCGATCTCCTCCGGACCGTGCATCTTCGGCTTCACGATATAGACGGAGCCGGCGCGGCTGTTGGCGCGGCGACCGTTCTTGCCGATGTCGTGGAGCGCGATCGCCGCGGTCACCATCGCGTCGAGGATGCCTTCCGGGATCGGCTCGCCGTCCGCGTCGAGGATCGCATCGATCGTCATCAGATGCCCGACGTTCCTGACCAGCATCAGGCTGCGGCCGTGAAGCGTGAGCGTCCCGCCGCTCGGAAGCTTGAATTTCCGGTCGGCGTTGAGCGCGCGCTCGACCGACTTGCCGCCTTTTTCGAAGCTCGCGGTCAGGTCGCCTTTCATCAGGCCGAGCCAGTTGCGATAGGCCAAGACCTTGTCGTCGGCGTCGACGGCGGCGATCGAGTCCTCGAAATCCATGATCGTCGTCATCGCCGCTTCGACGACGACGTCGGCGATGCCGGCCGCGTCGGTCTTGCCGATCGCGTGCGCGCGGTCGATCAGGATTTCAAGATGCAGGCCGTGCTGCCTGAGCACGATCGCGCTCGGGCTTTCCGCGGGACCGTCATAGCCTGCGAGCCGCGCGGGGTCAGCGAGACCGGCCATTTCGTCTCCACCGAGCGACACGACGAGCCGGCCCTCCGTGATCAGAAAGCCGGTCGCGTCGCGCCACGAGCCGTTGTCGAGCGGCGCCGCCTGGTCAAGCACGCCGCGGGCGAATTGGATGACCCGTGCGCCGCGGATGGGATTGTAGCCCTTCGTCCGCGCGGCTCCGCCGTCGTCGGGGATCGCGTCGGTGCCGTAGAGCGCGTCGTAGAGGCTGCCCCAGCGCGCATTGGCGGCGTTCAACGCGTAGCGCGCGTTCATCACCGGAACGACGAGCTGCGGGCCCGAGACGTCGGCGATTTCAGGATCGACGTTCTCCGTCGCAATGTCGAAGTCCGGCCCTTCGGGCAGCAGATAACCGATCGACTTCAGGAAGGTCTTGTACTCGTCAAGGTCGAAGTGGCTGCCGCGGCGGTCGCGATGCCATTTGTCGATCTCGACCTGCAACCGATCGCGTTTTTTCAGGAGCGCGCGGTTCTTCGGGGTAAGCTCACGGACCGCTTCGTCGAGACCCGCCCAGAATTTCTCCGGCGATACGCCGGTCCCCGGCAGCGCCTCCTGGTTCACGAAGTCGTAGAGGCTGCGCGCCACCGCGAGGCTTCCAACCGAGATCCGTTCCGTCATCCTCTTTCTCCCGATCGCATCGCGTTCCCCCGCCGCACGGAGCGGCTCATGAAATCCCGTCGCCGAAGGGCGAGCCGCCGCGCCTTAGAAAATCCGGCTCCTCGTCGCCATAGGCCCAGTCGAGAAGCTCCACCGTGTGCAGCACCGGAACGATGGTGCCGGTGGCGATCTGCGCAATGCAGCCGATATTCCCGGTCGCGATCACGTCCGGCGCGACGGCGGCGATGTTCTTCACCTTGCGGTCGCGGAGCCGCCGGGCGATTTCCGGCTGCAGGATATTGTAGGTGCCGGCCGAGCCGCAGCAAATGTGGCCCTCCGGCACGTCGCGCACCTCGAAGCCGGCCTTCTTCAGGAGCTGCTTCGGCAGTGTCGTGATGCGCTGTCCGTGCTGCAGCGAACAGGCGGCGTGATAGGCAACGACGAGGTCGGCGCCGCGCTCGCTCCGCGGCAGGTCGAGCCAGGCGAGATATTCCGAAACGTCGACCGCGATCTCCGCGACGCGCGCCGCCTTCTCGGCGTAAGCCGGCTCGTCGCGGAAGAGATGCGCATAGTCCTTGATCGTCGTGCCGCAGCCCGACGTGGTGGTGAGGATGGCGTCGAGGCCTTCGTTCTCCATCTCGTCGATCCAGGCGTCGATGTTCGCGCGCGCGAGACGCCGGGCGCGGCCGGCGCGGCCCATGTGGTGGACGATCGAGCCGCAGCAGCCTTCGCCCTTCGCGAAGACGACCTCGACGCCGAAGCGGCTAAGGAGTCGCACGGCCGCGATGTTGATCCCCGGATCGAGTACTGCCTGCGCGCAGCCGTTCAGGAGCGCCACGCGGCCGCGGCGCTCGCCCTCCGGCGTGAAGCTGACCCCGCCGCGGATCGCCGACTTCGCCGGCAGGCGCTCGGGCGCGAGCTTAAGCATCGCTTCAAGCCGCGTGGCAAACGTGCCGGAGCGCTTCAGGAACGCAAGCGCGGAGTGCCCGAGGCCGGAAAGCCGAAGCGCCAGCCGAAAGCGGCGGCGATAGGGGAGAATGGCGGCGAGGAGGCTGCGGATCAGGCGGTCGGAAAGCGGTCTTCGGTAGGTCTTCTCGATCCTGACCCGCGCGAGGTCGACGAGGCGCATGTAGTCGACGCCCGAGGGGCAGGTGGTCATGCAGGAGAGGCAGGAGAGGCAGCGGTCGATATGCGTCGTCACCTCCTTCGACGCCGGCTTGTCGTTCTCCAGCATGTCCTTGATCAGGTAGATGCGGCCGCGCGGCGAATCGAGCTCGTTGCCGAGCTCGAGATAGGTCGGGCAGGTGGCGAGGCAGAAGCCGCAATGCACGCAGCGCCGCAGGACCGAATCCGCCTCCTTGATGTCCGGGTCGGCGAGCTGCGCGAGGGTAAAGGTGGTCTGCATCAGACGCCCCGCCGCCATGCGGCCCGGATTGAGGATGCCGCGCGGATCGAACTGCTCCTTGAGGCGCTTCGAGAGCGCCGCGAGCGGCTTCGGCTGCGGCTCGAACGGCGCGATCGCGGTGCGCAGCGCCGGGCTGCCGCGCATCAGCGTCGCATGGCCGCCGCCCGCCGCGGCGATGGCGATGCGGATCGCGCGCGCCAGCCCGTCCGCCGCTTCCTCCTCGACCTCGATCCAGACGAGCCCGCCCGACCAGTCGTAGAAATAGCGGATCGCGTGCGCATTCTTGAGCGCATTGACGACCGACGGGCCCGCGCTCGGCGCGACGCTGACCCGCCACACCGGATGCGCCGTGGTGCCGAAGGCGCTCGCGTCGCGCACCGCCCGCCACGCGGCGTCGGACGACGAATCCTCGATCACCGCGACTTCGCCAAGCCGGCCGACGAGCGCGGTGAGCTTCTCCGCCCGGTAGTCGACGGAGGGCGCGAATGCCTTCAAGCCGGATCAGCGTCGCCGCGCGGCCGCCCGTCGCGAAGGCGGCGTCCGGCAGCTCCGCGACGAGCTTTTCGGGAAGATGCGCGGCGCCGGAAACGTCGAACGGCGTCCCCATCGCCTTGGTGAGCGCGGTGACGGCGGTCAGATCGTCGAGCCCGGCGATGACGAGCGTCGCCGCCGCCTCCGGCTTGGGCAGCACCTTGAACGTCGTCTCGGTGACGACGGCGAGCGTGCCCCACGAGCCGGCAAGCCCTTTCGAGAGGTCGTAGCCGGTGACGTTCTTCACCACGCGCCCGCCCGATTTGAACGCTTCGCCGCGGCCGGAGACGGCGTGAATGCCGAGCACATGGTCGCGCGCCGCGCCCGCCTTGATCCGGCGCGGGCCGCTGGCATTTGCGGCGAGCATGCCGCCGATCGTGCCGCGGCCGCGCGCGGCGCCGAAGAGCGGACCGAAATCCATCGGCTCGAAGGCAAGCATCTGGTCGTGCTCGGAAAGCAGCGTCTCGATATCGGCGATCGCCGTGCCGGCCTTCGCCGAGAGCACGAGTTCCTCCGGCTCGTAAAGCGTCACGCCGGAAAGCTCGGAGAGGTCGAGCCCGTATTCCGTCTGGCACCGGCCGGCCGACGCCGCGCTTCGAGCCGTGGCCGAAAACTTCCAGCGGTGTTTCCTCCGCCGCCGCCCAGCGGACCGCCTGCAGCACGCCATCGGCATCGACGGGCTTGAGTGTCGTCTCCATCCCCGAGTCAGAACCTCGGCAGGTCGGGAAAGGCCACCTTGCCCTTGTGGACGTGCATGCGGCCGAGCTCGGCGCAGCGATGCAGCTCCGGGAACACCTTTCCGGGATTGAGCAGATGCTTCGGGTCGAAGGCGCATTTCACCCGCTCCTGCTGCGCCAGGTCGTCCTTGTTGAACATCACCGGCATCAGGTCGCGCTTTTCCACGCCGACGCCGTGCTCGCCGGTCAGCACGCCGCCGACCTCGACGCAGAGCCGCAAGATGTCGGCGCCGAACGCTTCCGCGCGCTCAAGCTCGTCCGGCCTTGTTGGCGTCATAGAGGATGAGCGGGTGGAGGTTGCCGTCGCCGGCATGGAAGACGTTGGCGACGCGCAGTCCGTATTTCTCGGAAAGCTCGCGCATGCGATGCAGCACCTCCGGCAGCTCCTTGCGCGGGATGGTGCCGTCCATGCAGTAATAGTCGGGCGAGATGCGGCCGACCGCCGGGAAGGCCGCCTTGCGGCCGGCCCAGAAGAGCTGCCGCTCCGCCTCGTTCGCGGAGAGGCGGAAGGTCGTCGGCGCTCGTTTGCGACCGCGATCTGCTCGACGCGCGTCAGGAGCGCGTCGACCTCGCGCTGCGGGCCGTCGAGCTCGACGATCAGAAGCGCCTCGACGTCGCGCGGATAGCCGGCATGGACGAAATCCTCCGCCGCGTGGATCGCCGGCCTGTCCATCATCTCCATGCCGCCCGGAATGATGCCGGCGCCGATGATGTCGGCGACGCATTGGCCGGCGTCCTCGCTCGAAGGGAAGCCGATCAGCGCGGCGCGCGCCGTCTCCGGCGTGCGCAGGATGCGGACGGTCACTTCGGTGACGACGCCGAGCAGGCCCTCCGAGCCGGTCATCAGGCCGAGCAGGTCGTAGCCTTCCGGCATCGAGATGCTTGCCGCCGAGCCGGACCACCTCGCCGGTGATCAGCACCATCTCGATGCCGAGCACGTTGTTGGCGGTCAGTCCGTATTTCAGGCAATGCACGCCGCCGGAATTCTCCGCCACGTTGCCGCCGATCGAGCAGGCGATCTGCGAGGAGGGATCCGGCGCGTAGTAGAAGCCGCGCTGCTCGACGGCGTTCGTCGATGCCGAGATTGGTGACGCCCGGCTGCACCACGGCGACGCGGTTGTCGAAGTCGATGTCGAGCATGTTGTTGAACTTCGACATGACGAGCAGCACGCCGTCGGCGAGCGGCAGCGCGCCGCCCGAGAGCGAGGTGCCGGAGCCGCGCGGCACGACGCGGATGCCGTTCTCGTGGCAGTAGTTCAGGACGCGGCTCACCTGCGCGACGGTTTCCGGCAGCACCGCGAGCATCGGCAACTGCCGGTAGGCGGTCAGCCCGTCGGTTTCGAAGGCGCGCAGCTCGTCGGCCGTCGTCGACGACGCCTTCGCCGGGCACGATGGCGCGCAAGCCCGCCGCGATCGCGGCGCGCTTGCGCGATGACGCTCGTCATCGGGCTTCGGCATGGTGAGCGTGACATGGCACCCTCCACTCAGGGCCTTTTCCTTCGGCCTGTCGATATGGGCTATGAGGCGGCTTTAATGACGCCGGCAGAAGCGTCGGTCCAATTCGATTTGACCGACCGAGAAACGCGTGCCAATCGTGCGCGGACAGGACCGTGAATATCCGAAGCACCCCCCACCACGCCCGAGTCGATGCCGCCCCGCCGAGGATCGGCCTCTTCGTCACCTGCCTGGTCGACCTCTTCCGTCCGGCGGTCGGCTTTGCCGCGCTGAAGCTGCTGGAGGATGCCGGCTGCCGCGTCGAGGTGCCGCGGCGCAGACCTGCTGCGGCCAGCCGGCCTACAATTCCGGCGACCGCGCCGACGCGAAGGCCATCGCGAAAGGCGTGATCGCGGCCTTCGAAGGCTACGACTACGTCGTCGCGCCGTCCGGCTCCTGCGCCGGCATGATGAAGAAGCACTATCCGGCGCTTTTCGCGGACGAGGCGAAATGGCGCCGCGCGCCGACTCGCTCGCCGCGAAGACTTACGAACTCGTGAGCTTCCTCGTCGACGTGCTCGGCGTGACGTCGGTCGCGGCGCGCATCGAGGGGAGCGTCACCTATCACGATTCCTGCTCAGGCCTGCGCGAACTCGGCATCAACGCCCAGCCGCGCCGGCTGCTGGCAAGCGTCGAGCGGGCTGACGCTGAAGGAGCTGCCGGAGCGCCGACGTCTGCTGCGGCTTCGGCGGCACTTTCTGCGTCAAATATCCCGGATATCTCCAACGCCATCGTTGAGGAGAAGACCGACGGCGATCGCGGCGACCGGCGCCGGGACGCTTCTTGCCGGCGACCTCGGCTGCCTGATGAACATGGCCGGCAAGCTGAAGCGCGAGGGGCGCGCGACGAAGTCGCGCCACGTTGCCGAAGTGCTCGCCGGCATGACCGACGCGCCGGCGATCGGCGAGGCTGAATGACCGGCTGAACGACATGCAGATCACCGCCGACCATTTCAAGGAGAACGCTCGCCACGCGCTCGACGACCCGCAGCTGCAGCGCGCGCTGAACCACGTCCGCCACAACTTCATCGACAAGCGCGCCGCGGCGGTCGCCGCACTGCCGGAATTCGAGCGGCTTCGCGAGGATGCCGCGCCGATCAAGAACCACGCGCTCGATCACCTCGACCTCTACCTCGAAGCCTACGAGGCGCGCGTCGCGCCTCCGGCGGCCATGTGCATTTCGCCGAGACCGCCGAGGACGCGCGCGACGATCATCCTCGACATCTGCCAGCGCGTCGGCGCGAAGAGCGTGACCAAGGGAAAGTCGATGATCTCCGAGGAGATCGGCTGAACGAGCATCTTGCAGAGCGAACGGCATCGTTCCGATCGAGACCGACCTCGGCGAATACATCATCCAGCTTCGCGGCGAAGTGCCGAGCCACATCATCGCGCCCGCCGTGCATGTGAACAGGGACCAGGTGGAGGCGGATTTCCGCCGCGTCCACACCCATCTTCCGGCCGACCGCGACCTGACGGAGCCCGACCAGCCTGCTCGCCGAGGCGCGTGCCATCCTGCGCGCCGCTTTCTCGCCGCCGACGTCGGCATAACCGGCGCGAATTTCCTCGTCGCCGAGACCGGCTGCTCGATCATCGTGACCAATGAGGGCAACGGCGACCTGACGCAGATCCTGCCGCGCATCCACATCGTCATCGCCTCGATCGAGAAGATCGTGCCGACGCTGGACGACGCGGCGACGATCCTGCGCGCTGCTGGCGCGCTCGGCAACCGGGCAGGACATGTGGGTCTACACGACCGTCTCCACCGGCCCGCGCCGGCCGGAGGATCCCGACGGCCCGGAGGAATACCACGTCGTGATCCTCGACAACGGCCGCACCGCGATGCTCGGCACCGAATATCAGGAGATGCTGCGCTGCATCCGCTGCGGCGCCTGCATGAACCATTGCCCGGTCTATCATGCCGTCGGCGGCCACGCCTATGGCGCGACCTATCCCGGGCCGATGGGGCAGGTGCTCGACCCGGCGATCTTCGGACTTGAGAAGACGCAGGCGCTGCCGAACGCCTCCACCTTCTGCGGGCGCTGCGAAGCGTCTGCCCGATGATGATCCCGCTGCCGATGCTGATGCGGCATTGGCGCGACAAGGAGTTCGAGCGCGGTCTCGCGCCGGCGACGCAGCGCTTCGGCATCCGCTTCTGGGCGTTTTTCGCCAAGCGGCCGGCGCTCTATCGCCTGGCGACGCGGATTGCGATGCGCGCGCTTGGCAATTTCGGGCGCGATCGGGGCCGCTTTGCGAGCCTCCCGCTTGCCGGCGGCTGGACCAGGCATCGCGATCTTCCGGCGCCGGCCGGGCGCACCTTCATGGACCTTTACAAAACCGGGCGAGGCAAGGCGTGAGCGCGCGCGATGTCGTGCTCGGCAAGGTGCGGCGCGCGCTTCGCGTCGTCGGGCGACGACGCTGCGCGGAAAGCCGCCGTCGCCGCCCGCCTCGATGAGCCCGAGGCCGAACACCATCCCGTCGCGCGGAATGCGCGACCGCGAGGGCCGCCTGGCGCTTTTCGCGGCGATGGCGGAGAAGGTTTCCGCCAGCGTGGAGCGTGTCGCCTCGCCGGAAGACGTTCCCGCGGCGGTCGCCCACTATCTCCGCGATCACAATCTGCCGCTCGAAATCCTGACCGGCGCCGACCCGGCGCTTGCCGCATTGCCGTGGGAGCGCGAGCCGCATCTTGAGCGGCGAACCGGCGCCTCGGACGGCCACGACGCGGTCTCGCTCAGCCGCGCCTTCGGCGGCGTCGCGGAATCGGGGACGCTGGTGCTCCTTTCCGGGCCGGACAACCCGACGACGCTGAACTTCCTGCCGGACACGCATTTGGTGATGCTCGCGGCCGACGATGTCGCCGGCGACTACGAGACGGTCCTCGCCCGCATCCGCGAGCGCTTCGGAAAGGGCGTCCTGCCGCGCACCGTCAATCTCGTCACCGGTCCGTCGCGCTCCGCCGATATCGAGCAGACGCTGATCCTCGGCGCCCACGGGCCGCGCGCGCTGCATATCTTCATCGTCGGCTGACGGCTCAGCGCCGGCGCTTCACATCCGCCAGGATCGCCTGCGCCGCATTGTGGCCCGGCGCGCCGGTGACGCCGCCGCCCGGATGCGTGCCCGGAGCCGCACATATAAAGGCCCGGGAGCGGCGCGCGATAATCGGCGTAGCCGAGCATCGGCCGCGCCGAGAAGAACTGGTCGAGCGCCAAGCGCGCCGTGAAAGATGTCGCCGCCGAGGAGCCCGAAGGTGCGCTCAAGGTCGAGCGGCGAAAGCACCTGCCGCGCCGATCACGGCGGCGGCGAAGTTCGGTGCGTAGCGCGTTGACGGTCGTCGATCATCAGGTCGGCGACCTTCTCCTTGTGGTCGTCCCACGAACTGCCGCCGGGAAAATCCGCAGGAAGCGTCCGGCGCGACGTGCTGGCAGAAGAGGCTCGCGACATGCTGCCCCGGCGGGGCGAGCGTGTCGTCGAGGGTGGAAGGGATCAGCATCTCGATGACCGGCGCCTTCGACCAGCCATGCGCTCTGCGCGTCGAGAAAGGCGCGGTCCATGTAGTCGAGGCTCGGGCCGATGATGATGCCGGCGCTGTGATGCGCGGCCGGCGCCTGCCCTGGCAGCGCGGTGAAATCCGGCAGCTCCGAGAGCGCGACGTTCATGCGGAAGGTGCCGGAGCCGCAGCGCCAATGTTGCCATGCGCGCGGAGGAATTCCGCCGGCAGCGCCGCCGGATCGACCATCCGCGTGAAGAAGCAGTCTTGGGTTGAGATTGGCGACGACGATCTTGGCCGCGTACCGCCGTCGCCGCTCTCCGTCACGACGCCCGCGGCGCGGCCTTTCTCCACGATCAGCCTCGCCGACCGGCGCTGTCGGTGCGGATATCGACGCCGCGCGCTGCGCGCATTTCGCCATCGCCTGCGTGATCGCGCCCATGCCGCCGATCGCATGGCCCCAGACGCCGCGCTTGCCGTTCACCTCGCCGAACACGTGGTGCAGCAGCACATAGGCGGAGCCCGGCGCGTAGGGGCTCTGCGTAGGTTGCCGACGATGCCGTCGAAGCCGAGCACCGCCTTGAACGGCATCGCTCTCGAACCAGCGCATCGAGCAAATCGCCGGCCGACTTCGTGAAGAGGTCGAGGCAAGCGCGCCGCGCGTCTCCAGCATCGAGCCGCTGCGAGGCGCGCCGAGCGGCGCCGCCTTGAGCAGCTCGCGGAAGGATGCGCCAGCCTTCCACGGCGATGTCGGGCGGCGGCCTGCAGCACCAGGCTGCGCAGCACGTCGGCGACGCGCTCGAAGCCTTGGCGTGATAGGCGTCGCAGCGCTCGGCATCGCGGGCGGAGAATTTCGCGACTTCCGCCTGGCGTCTCGCCGGCGCCGACCTTGAGATAGCGCCCGTCCGGCAGCGGCAGGAAGTTCGCGCAGCGCCCGCTCGACGATGCGGAGCCCATGCGCGTGCAGCGCAGATCGCGGATGACCTTCGGGTTGAGCAGCTGACACGGTGTAGGAGGCGACCGAATTGCGGAAGCCGGGATGGAACTCCTCCGTCACCGCGGCGCCGCCGACGACCTCGCGGCGCTCGAGCACTTGACCTTCAGCCCCGCCACGGCGAGATAGGCGGCGCAGACAAGGCCGTTGTGCCCGCCGCCGATGATGACGACGTCGGATTGCTCAACGCAAGATCGCTCCTTTTGATCCTGTCCTTTGGACCGGCTCTCTTCTTTCGACAAGCGCGGAAGGTTAACGGCCGGGTCGGTCGAGGTTGCCGCCGCGCATTCGCGCCGTTAAGAAGGGCGCGGCCCGCTGCCGTCGCGGGCTGACGGCAAAAACGAGACACGGACGCGAATGGCGGCCCGAGGGAAGAACAAGCTCAATCGGACGCTGCCGCTATACGCCGATCCCGCCAGACCGGGTGGCGGCGTTGGCGTGCGTCCACGTCGTCGCTCGTGGCTTTTGGCGTTGTCGCTCGCGCTTGCCGCCGCGCCGCTCGCGCCGACGCCGGGGTCCGCCTTGAACTCCGCCGTCATAAGAGGATTGCGCGAGCTCGCCCCCGAGGCGCGGCTTGAGCAGCGTTGCGACATCGAGGCGATGTGAGACGTCACGCCAAGAAGGGCTATAATCCGGACCGGGTGGTTGCCGCGGCGACCGCCGCGGCCAAGGTTGACGGCGACACGCTGCAAGGGAGCGGGGCCGCCTTCCGCAGCAAGGGGGAAGGAAAACCGGCTCGCCTTCACC
>CAVVPM010000014.1:0-77027 GCA_963750115.1 uncultured Alphaproteobacteria bacterium
TGCCGGGAGCCGCGCAGTGCTTGAGGTCAGAAGCCACGAGGTGCCGTTCATCCTGGAGCACGGGCAGACGATCGGGCGGCTCGTCTACGAGAAGATGGCCGCGGCACCGGACGCGCTCTACGGCTCCGCCCTCGGCTCGAACTACCAGGCGCAGGGGCTGAAGCTTTCCAAGCACTTCCGCGCGGCGGCGTGAAACGCGCCGGCGCCCGCCGCGCGCTGCGCTCGGCAAAGAGAAAGTCTCCACCAACGCAGACCGGATTGCCTCACTCGATCGAATGGGCGCCCGCTATTGGCTCGCCCACAGGATGCGCGCGACCCAGGCGACGTCGCGGATCGGGATCGTGCGCTCGCCGTGCGCCGGGTTGAACGACGCAAGCTCCATTTCCGTCGTCGTTTTATTCTTGAGGATTTTGGCCATGACCTCGCCCTCGGTGGTGCGCACCACGATGCGGTCGCCGCGGCGGACCTGCGCCGATGGCGAAACGATGATGACGTCGCCGTCGCGATAGAGCGGCAGCATGGAATCGCCCGAGACCTCGAGCGCATAGGCGGATTCGTCGGCAAGTCCCGGAAAGGCGATCTCGTCCCAGCCTTGGCCCGCCGGGAAACCGCCGTCGTCGAAGAACCCGCCGGCGCCGGCCTGCGCGAGGCCGAGGAGGGGCACGGGGCGAAGCGCGTGCCGGAACGCCTCCGCCGAGCGTGCCGGGCGGAACGGGCCCGCCTCGTCCGGCCGTGCCAATCCGACAAAGCCTTCGAGCGACTCGCCGGTCGCCGCGGGCACCTTGGCGATCAATTCCGTCGACGGCCAGCGCGGGCGCTTGTCGGCGCCGTGGCGTTTCGACGGGTTGAAGGCGGTCGGATCGAGCCCGGCCTTCTTGGCAAGCCCGGAAGGGCTCAGGCCGCGGCGCGCGGCGAGGGCGTCAATCGCGCCCCAGACCTGCTCGTGGCTCCACATGCGGCTCGCTCCCCGAATGCCAGGAATATAGTCCTTTTCGCGGGAGCCGATACGCAGGAAGACATGTGCAACGTCAGAGCCTGTTGATAGCGGGGGCTTCTTCTATTCAGGCGACCTTCTTCGCCTCCGGCGCAAAGCGCCCGTAGAAGCTCTCGCCCTTTGCCGCCATCTCCTTCAGGAGTGGGTTCGGGGTGAAGCGATTGCCGTGCTTCTCGGCAAGCCATTCGGCCAGCGAAACGAATTCTTCGGCGCCCATGCCCTCGATGTAGCTGAGCGTTCCACCGGTGAACGGCGCGAAGCCGAAGCCGAGGATCGAGCCGACATCCGCCTCGCGCGGGTCGGTGACGACACCCTCTTCAATTGTGCGTGACGCTTCGAGCGCCTGCGTCACGAGCAACCGCGCCTTCAGCTCGCGCGGATCGAAATCGTCGCCGCTCTTCGGCGCAGCGATTTCGGCAAGCCCCGGCCACAGCGACTTCTCGCGCCCC
The DNA here is from genome assembly GCA_963750115.1 of uncultured Alphaproteobacteria bacterium. Lineage (GTDB taxonomy): Bacteria > Pseudomonadota > Alphaproteobacteria > Rhizobiales > Afifellaceae > DASWJZ01. The sequence continues at coordinate 1,444 of CAVVPM010000014.1, forward strand.
GCATAGTCGTAAAAGCCCTTGGAATTCTTGCGCCCGAAGCGCTCGCGTTTCACCACCAGCTCTTCGAGAAGCTTCTCCTGTCTCGGGTCGATCAGGATCTCCGTGCCGGCGTCCTTCTTCGTCGCTTGCAGGATCTTCCAGGCGAGGTCGATGCCGATCTCGTCGGTCAGGGAGAGCGGCCCGACCGGCATGCCGGCGGCGCGGGCTGAATTCTCGATCATTGCCGCGGGCACGCCTTCGGCGAGCATCAGATGCCCTTCGAGCAGATAGGCCATGACGCAGCGGTTGGCGTAGAAGCCACGGAAATCGTTGACGACGATCGGCGTCTTCTTGATCTGGCGCACGTAGTCGAGCGCGGTCGCAAGCGCGGCGTCGCCGGTCCGCTTGCCCTTGATGATCTCGACCAGCAGCATGCGGTCGACCGGCGAGAAGAAATGGATGCCGACGAATTTTTCCGGCTCCGCATAAGTCTCGGCGAGCGAGCTGATCGGCAGCGTCGAGGTGTTGGAGGCGAAGATCGCGTCTTTGGACAAATGCGCGGCGGCGTTCTTCGTCGCCTCCGCCTTCACGCCGCGATCCTCGAACACCGCCTCGATGACGAGGTCGCAGCCCTTGAGATCGGCATAGTCGGCTGTCGGATGAATGCGCGAAAGGAGCGCCGCCTTCTCCTCCGCCGTCGCCCTCCCGCGCTGCATGGCCTTCGTCATCAGCGCGTCGGAATGCGCCTTGCCCTTTTCGGCCGCCGGCATGTCACGGTCGAGGAGCACGACCTCGATCCCGGCTCCGGCCGACACGTAGGCGATGCCCGCACCCATGAAGCCGGCGCCGAGCACACCGAGCTTCTTGATCGTATGCGGCGGCTCGGCGGCGGGGCGCCGCGCGCCCTTGTTCAGCTCCTGCAGCGAGATGAAGAGCGAGCGGATCATCGCCGCCGCTTCCTTCGTCGTGAGCACGTGCGCGAAATAGCGGCTCTCGACCTTGAGGCCCAGATCGATCGGAAGCTGCAGGCCTTCGAACACCGACTGCAGCAGGTAGCGGGCTCCGGGATAATTGTCGTAGGTCTCCTTGCGATAGAGCGCGTTCGCCGCCGGCCAGAGCTGGAACCCGGCGGGCGAGAAGACGCGGGCGGCGCCCTGCGGCTTCCAGCCCTTCTCGTCCCACGGCTTTGTCGCTTTGAGCCCGCTTTTGATCATCGCCTTCGCGGTCTCGACCAGTTTTTCGCGTGGCGCCACTTCGTCGACGAGCTTCATCGACTTCGCCTTCTTGGCGTCCGCACCCGACCCCTTCAAGAGGTATTCAAGCCCCGCCTGCGCGTCGACCATGCGCATGACGCGCTGCGTGCCGCCGGCGCCGGGGAAGATGCCGATCTTCACTTCCGGGAGCGCCATCCGCGTCGCCTTGTCGTCCGCCATGACGCGGCCGTGCGCGGCAAGCGCGAGTTCCGTCGCGCCGCCCATGCACGCGCCCTGGACGCAGACCACGAACGGCTTTCCGCAGGTCTCGAGCCGCCTATAGATGCGCGACATGCGCGCGGATTTATCGAGCAGCGCGCGCTTCGCCGCAGTCGCGTCCTTTTTCATCTGCTCGCGAAAGACCGCGAACAGGCCGTGGATCATGGTGATGTCGGCGCCGGCGGAGAAATCCTTCTTGCCCGAGCGGATCACGGCGCCCTTCACCTTGTGTCGCCCGCGACCGTCTCGACGATCGCTTCGAGCTCGTCCATCACCTTCGCGGTGAAGAGGTTCATCGAGCGCTCCGGCATGTCCCAGGTGATGAGCGCGATGCCGTCGGCGTCGGTTTCGACCGCGAAGTTCTCGTAGGCCAAGAGCGTTCTCCCCTGTCGGCCGAGATGGCACGGCCGATGCAAATCCACTGTCGTCATGCCATGGCTTGACCGTGGCATCCATTCCGTGAGGGCAAGTGAACCCCGCGAGCGCGACGGAATGGATCGCCGGATCAGGCCCGGCGATGACGAGAAGACAAACGGGGCATCACACCCGCTCGATGATCGTCGCAGTGCCCATGCCGGCGCCGATGCAAAGCGTGACGAGCGCGGTCGAAAGGTTGCGCCGCTCAAGCTCGTCGAGCGCGGTGCCAAGAATCATCGCGCCGGTCGCGCCGAGCGGATGGCCCATGGCGATGGCGCCGCCGTTGACGTTGACCTTGTCGGGGTCGAGCTCCATCGCCTGAAGGTAGCGCAGGACCACCGCGGCGAAGGCCTCGTTGATCTCGACGAGGTCGATGTCGGAAATCGCCATGCCGGAGCGCTTCAACACCTTCTTCGTCACGTCGATCGGCCCGGTCAGCATCAGCGCCGGGTCGGAGCCGATATTGGCGAAGGCGCGGATTTTCGCGCGCGGCCTTGCGCCGAGTGCCTTGCCGCCGGATTCGTTTCCGACGAGCACCGCCGCCGCGCCGTCGACGATGCCCGAAGAGTTGCCGGCATGATGGACGTGGCGGACCTTCTCCACCTCCGGATGCGCCTGGATCGCGACCGCGTCGAAGCCGCCCATCTCGCCGATGATGGCGAAGGACGGGTTGAGCGCCGCGAGCCCCTGCATGTTGGTGTCGGGCCGCGGATGCTCGTCGCGGTCGAGGAGGGTGATGTCGTTGATGTCGGTGACCGGCACGATCGATTTCGCAAAGCGCCCTTCGCCCCACGCCGCCGCGGTGCGCTTCTGGCTTTCTACTGCGTAGGCGTCGCAGTCGTCGCGGCTGAAGCCGTATTTGGTGGCGATCAGATCGGCCGACACGCCTTGCGGCATGAAATAGGACGGCACCGCGACCTCCGGATCGACCGGCCAGGCGCCGCCCGACGACCCGATGCCGACGCGCGACATCGATTCGACGCCGCCCGCGACCGCGACATCGTGAAAGTCGGTCATCACCTGCGCCGCAGCCATGTTGACCGCGTCGAGGCCGGAGGCGCAGAAGCGGTTGATCTGCATCCCCGGCACGTGTTCGCCGTACTCGGCGGCGAAGATGGCCGCGCGCGCAATGTCGCTTCCCGCCTCGCCGATCGGATCGACGCAGCCGAGCACCACGTCGTCGACGAGCTTCGTATCGAGATGGTTGCGCTCGCGGATGGCCTTCAGCACCGTCGCCGCCAGCCTGACCGTCGGCACCTCGTGCAGCGCTCCGTCCGCCTTGCCTCTCCCGCGCGGCGTCCGCACGGCGTCATAAATGAAGGCTTCGGACATCTCGCCTCCGGGTTATGCCGCAACACGGCGGCCGAGCACACGGTTTCTTCACCACGCGATCGCTGCGGCGGCGGCGCGGGCTCCTCGCGCACCAGCATGGTCGATGCGCTTTACGATTCTTTCAGTCAAGCTCTGGAACATGGCGCGAGGCGCGGCGCCGGCCGCACGCTTTTCCACAGGAATTGTCTGAGATGACCGACCCGATCTCCCGCTTCGCGCGGAGCCTGCTTTTGGTCAAGGCGAGCTGGAACGTCCTTTGTTCCGATGGGGAGCTTCTCGTTCTGCCCCTGCTTTCCGTCATTGCGACGATCGGCGTCGCCGGCGTCTTCGTCGGCCTGGCGTTTCAGGCCGGCGCCTTCGAGGCACTGCGGCAGGGGGTGCAGGAGCTCGGCCTTTCCTTCTACGCCGGGCTCTTTGTCTTCTACGTGGTGCAGTATTTCATCGTCATCTTCTTCAACACGGCGCTCGTCGGCGCCGCGATCGAGCGGCTGGAGGGCGGCGATCCGACGCTTGGCTCGGCGCTGGCGCTGGCGCGAAGCCGCGTCGGCGCGATCCTCGGCTATGCGGTGATCTCGGCGACCGTCGGCGTCCTTCTGAGGATGCTCGCCGAGCGCCTCGGCATCATCGGCCGCATCGTCGAAGGCGTGATCGGGCTCGCGTGGACGGCGACCACCTTCCTCGTCGTCCCGGTTCTCGCCGCCGAGGGCGTCGGCCCGGGCGAGGCGATCAGGAAGAGCGCAGCGCTGCTTCGCAAGACCTGGGGCGAAAACCTGATCGGCAATGCCGGCATCTCTTTCGCGCTCTCGGCTCTGACCTTCTTCGTGGCGATCGTCGGCGTCGGCGGCGGCGTCGCGCTCTACGATCGCGGTTTCCGCATGCTTGCCATTCCGCTGTTCTCGGTGGCGATCGCGGTGATCCTGGTCGTCGCCCTCGTCGGCGCCGCGCTGACCGGCATCTATAGCGCCGCGGTCTACCGCTACGCCGTCTCCGGCGAGCCGCCGCAGGGCTTCGACCGCGGCCTGATCGAAGGCGCGTTCAGGAAGAAGGGGAGCTGAGGCGCCGCGCGCTTGTAATTTCCCGGCCGAACATCCTCGCTGGGCAACCGCCCACTGATCACGCCGCGTCGACGGTGATGAGTGAGCTTACCGGCCGAGGACGGGCAGCGCCTCTTCGTCGCACCGGTCCGCCTTGGTCGCAGCGTCGGCATCAAGGATGCGCCGCGCTTCCGTCTCGTCGACCCCGAGCATCCTGGCGAATTCCGATTTTGTGAGGCCGGACTTCGTCCAGGCCTCGACCACTGCGATCTTCGGAATATCCGTCGCGTGAGGTGCGACCGACAAGCCCGATTTGTGCTTCGCAAGCGGGATCGGACGACCCTCCTTCAGATAGCCGAACAGCGCGACAGCCAGAGCCTCTTGGGCGCTGCGAATGGCGTCCTCTCGGTCGTCGCCGAAAGTGATCGCTTCGGGAACGTCCGGAAAGGTTGCGAGCACGCCGCCGTCCGGGTCGTTCGCCAAGCTGACCGCAAATCGATAATCTCTTTTCACAAGCTCCCAGCGCAGGTCATTCCAGACCCAGCTGCCTACGAATCGTCTTCATCATCAGCGGCGTAATCTCACCGCTTTGCACTGTACTGAACTTGTCGCCAACGTGGACACGATAGTGACTGCCCTTGCCGGCCAACTTGTCGACCCGAAACTCTTTCTTGTGTTGTCTTGCCTCCTTCCGAAGGAGTTGGAGGAGTTTCTCTCTCTTCACGGCAAACCCCGCTCCGGCGTTTCCGCCGAATCTCAAGTCCTAACTCGATCAGGGCTCGCTTCTGAGGCGAATGTGCGGACAAAATTGTCCGATCAACTCGATAGCCCGGGCAACCCGGACTGTCCAACGAAAAAGTCTCCTAGAACATCTCCGCCTTGAGCTTCATCATCGTCGCGGCGCCCGCCGAGATGCGGGCGAGATGCGCGGCCGTCTCCGGCATGGCGCGCTCCATGAAGTAACGCCCGAGCGTCAGCCGCGTCTCGTAAAAATCCGCCTTGCCATCGGCGCCGTCCGCGAGCTTCGCGTTCGCCGCCTTCGCCATCATCGCCCACATGAAGCCGAGCGCGACGAGCCCGAAGAGGTGCATGTAGTCGCTCGCACCGGCGCCGGCATTGTCCGGCTTCGCCATGGCGTTCTGGACGAACCATTTGGTCGCCTGCTTAAGATGGTCGAGGCCGAGCGTCAGCGGCGCGACGTAAGGTGCGAGCGCCTCGTTCTCTTCGTTCTCCTTCACGAACGCCCCGATCTCGCTGAAGAAGGCCATCGCCGCGCGCCCGCCGTCCTTCGGAAGCTTGCGCCCGACGAGGTCGAGCGCCTGGATGCCGTTCGCGCCTTCGTAGAGCATGGCGATCCGCGCATCGCGGACGAACTGCTCCATGCCGTTCTCGGCGATGTAGCCGTGCCCGCCGAAAACCTGCTGTGCCTGCACGGCATTCGCAAACCCGGTGTCGGTCAGGACGCCCTTCAGGATTGGCGTCATCAGGCCCATCTGGTCGTCGGCCGCGCGGCGGTCGGCTTCGTCTTCGGCGCGCTCCGCGATGTCGCCCTTGAGCGCCGTCCACAGGACGAGCGCCCGCGCCGCCTCGTTGAAGGCGCGGATCGACATCAGCATGCGGCGGACGTCGGGATGGACGATGATCGCGTCGGCCTTCGCGTCCGGCTCCTTCACGCCGGAAATCGCCCGCCCCTGGCGGCGCTCGCGAGCGTAAGCGGCGGCGTTCTGGTAGGCGACCTCGGAGAGCGCGAGGCCCTGCACGCCGACACCGAGCCGCGCCTCGTTCATCATCGTGAACATGGCGCGGAGCCCCTTCTCGCGCTCGCCGACGAGCCAGCCGGTCGCGCCGTCATAGTTCATGACGCAGGTGGCGTTGCCGTGGATCCCCATCTTCCTTTCGATCGAGCCGCAGGAGACGGCGTTCCTTTTCCCGGGGTTCCCCGCAGGGTCGGGCAAAAACTTCGGCACCACGAAGAGCGAGAGCCCCTTCGTGCCCTCCGGCGCTCCCTCGATCCGCGCCAGCACCAGATGCACGATGTTCTCGGAGAGATCGTGCTCGCCCGCGGAGATGAAGATCTTCTGCCCGCTCAGCCGATATCCGTCGCCGGCCTCGACCGCCTTCGTCTTGATCAGGCCGAGATCGGTTCCGCATTGCGGCTCCGTCAGGTTCATGGTGCCCGACCAGGCGCCGGAGACGAGCTTTGGCAGATAGAGCGCCTTCTGCTCCGCCGAGCCGTGCTTCGTGAGCGCCGCGATGGCGCCCTGCGAGAGCCCCGGATACATGCCGAACGCCATGTTGGCTGAGGTGGTGAATTCGTTGACGGTTGCGGCGAGCGCATAGGGGAGGCCCTGTCCGCCGAATTCAGGATCGGCCGAAAGCCCGACCCAGCCGGCCTCGACGAAGCTCCGGTAAGCCTCTTTGAAGCCGCTCGGCGTCGTCACCGATCCGTCCTCGTTCCGTCTGCACCCCTCCTGGTCGCCGACACGATTCAACGGAAGCAGCACTTCCTCCGAGAAGCGCGCGGCCTCTGTGAGGATTGCCTCGACGGTGTCGAGCGGCGCGTCCGAAAAGCCCGCGAGATTGGAATAGCGCTCGTAGCCGAGCACGTCGCGGAGCAGGAAGAGGACGCTTTCGACAGGGGCCCTAAAGGTCGGCATTCTCCACCCGGTATGACGCGAACGTAAACGTCTTCCGCCACGCGGCCGCGGCTCGCCTCACTCGGCAGCCTCGAGCACCGCTTCGCGCGCGCCCGCATCATGCGACTCTCGGTCGCGTAGCAAGCCGGACACTATCGTCATCGTGCGCGTCAGCTCCTCGATCGCCTTTTCGATGTCCTTCTTCTGCCGCCGCAACACTTCCGCATGCTCTCCGAAACGCGCGAGCGCCAGGCGAAGCTGTGCGGCCCCACCGTCCTTCAGGTCATAAAGGTCGAGCATTTCCCTGATAGCGTCGAGCGAGAAGCCGACCTTCTTGCCCAGCAGGATGAGCTTCAGGCGGGCCCGGTCCCGCCGCCCATAGATGCGGCTAAGTCCTTGGCGGCGCGGGTTGATGAGGTTCTTGTCCTCATAGAAGCGGAGGGTGCGCAGAGTGACGCCGAACTCCTTGGCGAGGTCGCCGATGCTGAAGCTCTCTTTCATGCGACCGTCCATCGGCTCCCGGGCTCGCGAGGAAGTCGGGCGCCTTCCCCTTCCGTCAACCGCCAGCTTACGTTAACGTCATCGAAGGCGAATCGCTATGCAGCGCATCGTCTCTGTTAATAAAACTAAAGAGTTGTGGTTAATTTTTCGGAAATGCGGTCCGCTGGTTAACCATCTATTTACCTTCGTTACGATCATCTTCACGTTGCGGGGGGATGCGAGCGATTCGTGGCTCGTAGCGACGCATTTCCGCGTTAGATTTTCGCCTAAGGAGCACCGATGATCGCGCGATCCTTCTGGGGCGCAAAAGCGGATAAGGACTCGGCCGAAAAGCGCGCCGAGCCAGCCGCTGAGAGCCCCAGCCCAGCCGCGGACGATCTCCTCGATTCCCGTATTGACGAGGAAGGAAGCGTGGCGGATTCCCGCGGTGGTCGGCGGCGCCGCGGCCGGCGTTCCAGTCCGCCCCCCGACTCGACGGGTGTCGATGAGCTGGATATTGCCGTGCAGAAGCTGTCGGAGGGCCTCGAAGCGATCGAGCGCCAGAGCCGTGCGGCCCGTCGCGCGGCGGCGCAGCCGAGCCGACCGGCTCCGCCGGTCGAGCCGGAGCCGGACACCGAGGACGGATTTGTCGGCCACAGCCTGGATCGGCTTGAGGCGCGGCTTGAGGCGTTGAGCAAGCGGTTGCAGCAGCGGGGCGGCGCTGCAGCGGCTGAAGCCGCATCGCCGGCGCGGCGTCGCGACGAGGCTGCACTGAAGGCGCCGCTGGAGGACGAAGCGGAAGAAGACTTCGAGGCTCAGCTTGCGGAATCGCGCCGCCTCGCCGAAGCGGAAGAGGAGCGCCGAGGCCGAGGCGGCTGAGGCGAAGCGCCAGGCGGAGGCCGAGGAACGGTCGGAGCGTGAAGCCGAGGCGGCGGCCGAAGAGCGCCGCCGGCAGGCCGTTCTGGCTGACGCGCGCCGCCATGCCGAGGTGATCGAGGCGAAGCGCCAGGCCGAACTGGCGGAGGCGCGTCGGCAAAGCGAGCTGGCCGAGGCGCGTCGCGAGGCCGAGCTGTCGGAAGCACAGCGCGAGAGCGACTTCGCCAAAGCGCGCCGCGAGGCCGAGGTGGCCGAGGCGCGGCGGCAGTCGGAGATCGCCGAGGCGCGCCGCCAGGCGGAGGCTGCCGAAGCGCGGCGGCGAGGTCGCAAGCGAGGCGGAGGCGCGAGCGCGCCGAGGCTGAGGTCGCCGAGGCCCGGCGACAGGCCGAAATGGCCGAGGCGCGGCGGCGGGCGGAAGCCGAGGCGGCCGCTGAAGCGTTGCGCCGGCAGGCGGAGAAGGCGCGTCAGGAGCGTGAGCGCATGACCGAGGAGTCCGAGGCCATCCGTCTGGCCGACTTGTCCGAGGCGCGACGCCAGGCGGAAGTCGCCGAGATGCGTCGCCGCGCGGAAATGGAAGAGGCCGAGGCGCGGCGTCGCGAAGAGATGGAAGAAGCCGAGCAGCGCCACCACGCCGACCTGCAGGAAGTGCAGCGCCAGGTTGAGATTGCCGCGGCGCGCCGCGAGGCGGAGCTTGCCGCCGCTCTCGAACGGCAATTCACGGACGTCGAGACGCGCATCGAGGCCTTGCAGACGGGGCTCGACGAGAACCAGGTCGCGCCGGTGCGCGCCGAGCTTCTGGAGATCGTCCAGGACATGTCGGCGTTGAGCCGTGGCGGTCGCGCCACGGCCGACGAGCTTACCGGCTCGGCGCGCGGCTCGATCAGGTCGGCGCGCGGCTCGACGAGATGGAAGTGAAGCTGAACGCCGCCCGCAACATGGCCGGCAACCGTCTCGGCGACATTCAGGACCGGCTGATCGGCCTCGTCGGAAGGATCGACGAGATCGAGGTGGAGATTCCGGGCTTCGACGCTGTGCGTGAGAACCAGAGCGCCATCCTTGAGCGCTTCGACCGGATGGAAGGGCTGGTCCACCGGCTCGCTTCGGCGGAAGAGCTGCTTGAGCGGGTGGAAGGTCTGAAGCGTCAGCTGCAGGCGACGGCCTCGCAGCGCGAAGTGGCGCGGGTCGAGGAGCAGCTTCTAAAACTTGCCGACCGCGTCGATGCGCTGCCTGCCGATCTGAGTGACCAGGAAGCGCTGGAGCGGATCGAGGGTCAGCTTGGCGGTCTCGCCGGCGAGTTCGCCGAAGCGCGGCGGCAGCGGAAGTCGGTCGCAACGGCGCTCGAGGACCATCTGACCGAGATTTCGGCGCAGCTTCGCGACGTCGCGGAGACCGGGCGCACGCCCGACCTTTCCGGCCTCGAGGAGCGGATTTCGGCTCTCGGCGCGCATCTTGCCGAAGATCGACGCTTTGTCGGCGAGACTCTGTCGCGGCTCGATCGACGCCTCGCCGGCCTTGCCGAAGCGATCGCCGCACAGGAGGACGACACTTCCGCCGAGATACTTGCGGGCCTGACGGAGAAGATCGATCTCATCGCCGCGGCGATCGAGGCGCAGGACGCGCCGGGCGCCCGCGACGATGTCGCACGCGCTCGACGGCAAGCTCGACCAGCTTGGGAAACAGCTCGCCGCCCAGGCGGAGCACTTGTCGCGCCAGCAGATCGTGCCGATCGAGAAGCGGCTCGACGATATGCAGGGACATCTCCAAGAGATCGTCCAGCGCACGCACGATTCCGCCGCGCTGTTCCGCCCGCTGACGCAGAAGCTGCAGGAGATTTCCGATCGTGTGTCGTCGCTCGGTGCGGACGGCGCGGCATCGCCCCTCTCCGAGCGGCTGGACGCGATCGAGGATCGCCTTGCCGGCATCGCCGGCCGCGAGTCCCGATCCGCGCGCGCTTGCAGACGCAGCTCGAGGCGATCGTCAGTCGCCTCGAGCTCTTGAAGGGACGCAGCATCGATCCCGCGCGGCTGAACGAGCTGTTCGACCGGATCGAGGTGGCGATCCGCGCGCTGCCCGGAGGAGCATTTCGAGCGCCTTGAGCAGCGATACGACGAGACGGCGATACCCGCCGACCGCTTCGAGCGGCTGGAAAAGAAGATCGCCGAGACCGCGGCAGGCGGTGTCTCCGGCGAGCGGCTCGGCCGGCTGGAGCGCAAGCTCGACGAGATCGGCCGCGTCGTCGTCGGCCGGCGGCGAGGTCCTGACGCAGGAGGACCTGAGCGACGCTTCGCTCCGACATCGTCGCGCTTCGGCGCGAGCTCCGCTCATGCCCGGCGGGCGGGCAAGGGCGATCCGAATGTCGGCGAGCTGATGCGCACGATCGCCAAGCGCCTCGACGGGCTGCCGGGAATCCGCGGAGCCTCGCCAATCTCGAAGCCCAGCTCGCGCGCATTGCCCGGGTTCTCGACGAGCCGGGGAACGCACCGCAGCAACTCGCCGAGATTCAGATCAGCCTGAAGGAGATCGAGGCGCGTATCAGCGAGACGCGCCGCTCGATCGGCGAGCGCGCGGCGCGTGAAGGCGGGGAGGGCGCGTCCGCCGAGGCCATTCAATCCGTCGCCCGCACGCTTTCCGATGAGTCTCCACGCTGAAGACTTCGACGGAGGCTTCCGAGAGGAAGACCAAGGACGCGCTCGACGCGGTGCAGGACACGCTCGAAGCCGTCGTCAAGCGCATGGCGTTCCTGGAGCGCGACGGCGAACCGCCCGCCGAGCGTCGTCCGGCCGAGGCGCGCAGTGCCGAGGCGCGCTCGCGCCAGGCGGAGATCGAGGCAGCGCCGCAGCCGGCGCCGCCGACGCGCGGCAGCCGCTGAGCCGAGCGGAAGCGCCGTCAGGCGGCCTTTTGAGCCGTTTCACGTCGCGCCAGCTCTTGCGCCGGGCGACCGGGGGACGCGCCGAGTCGTTCTCGCCGGAATCCGATGAGGGTGACGACACGTCGGCCGACTTCCCGCTTGAGCCGGGCACGGATTCGCCGCTGAGCTCATCGCTCTCCGGTGCGCCGAGTTCCGACACTGAGTTCATGTCAGGCGCGCGCAAGAAGCCCGTAAGGAAGCCGGCTTCGGGCGAGGCGGAATCCGCCGTCTCGACCGACCGCGCCGAAAGACTGCCGTTCGTCGACGACGATTTTCTTGCGGCCGCGCGGCGCGCTGCACGCGCTGCGGCGGACGAGGATTCCGACGCCGATCAGGATGTGTCGCCCGCGAAAGAGATCGGCGGCGGACGCGCCCCTCGCTCGAGAAAGTCGCACGGCGCTGCGATTGCCGCCGTGATCGTCGTCGTCCTCGCCCTCGCTGCCGCCGGCGCGGTCGCCTATACCAAGGTCTGGCCGTATCAGGAGGTTATCGCCTACCTCGACACGCTGGGTCTCACGGACCTCTCGGACCAGGGCGGGCCGACGGCGACGACAGCCGCGGCGCCCGCGACTGTGGGCGACGACACGGATACCATGACCGCCGCGCCGAGCGCCTCCGACGTCGCTTCGACTCCGGCGTCGACGCCGTCGTCGGATGCGACGAGTGGCTCGGCTGCCCACGCCGGGAAGGCGGCTGACGATCAGGTTTCCGCGGCGCCCGAAGAGCCCTCTGCGGTGGCGTCGACCGCAGCGCCTTCTGCCGCTCCTGCAGAGACGCCTTCTGCTTCGGGCGGGACGCCGACCGACACCGCGATGACGGCGACAACGACGACGACAACGACTTCCGAGTGCTTCGCAATCGTCGCCGCAATCGTCGCCGCAGGTGGCCTCGGCCGAATCCACACCCGAGACGCCGGCCACCCCGTCTTCCGCCGCGCCGTCTGAATCGTCTGCTCCGGCTACCGCTTCGTCGGCAGCCGCGACGTCGCCGATACTCGCCGCGCTGCCGGATGGAATTGGCTCTGCCCGGCTCCGCCAGGCGGCCCTGGCGGACGATCCCGCCGCCGCCTTCGAGGTCGCCGCGCGCTACGCCGAAGGGCGCGGCGTTACGTCGGACATGCAGTCTGCGGTCGCCTGGTATGAGCGCGCTGCCGGCGAAGGCCTCGCCCCCGCGGAATATCGGCTGGGCTCGATCTACGAGAAGGGCCTCGGCGTGCCGAAGGACCTTGCCAAGGCACAGGATTGGTATCGTCGCGCCGCCGATGCGGGGAACGTCAAGGCGATGCACAATCTCGCCGTCCTCTACGCCGAAGGCGCAGGCGGCGAGCCGGATCTTGAGCGCGCCGCTACGCTCTTCCGGCAGGCGGCCGAGCGCGGCGTTCGCGACAGCCAGTTCAACCTCGCGATCCTGCATGCGCGTGGCCTCGGCGTGCCTCAGGACCTTGTCGAGGCGTACAAATGGTTCGCGATAGCCGCGAGCTCGGGCGACGAGGAATCCGCCAAGCGCCGCGACATCATTGCCCAGGCCCTTTCGCCGGATGACCGCGCCAAGGCCGAGAAGGAAGCGGCCTCGTTCCACCCGATCCCGCTTAATGCCTCGGCGAACGAGGTGCTGATGCCGGAGGGCGGTTGGGGTGACGGCGATACGAGCGTCGAAGTGAAATCCGACAACGACCTGATCACCCTGGTGCAGAAGCTGCTCGCCAAGAACGGCTACGATCCGGGGCCGCCCGATGGGCGCTTGGGGACGAAGACGGTCGACGCCATCACGGCGTTTCAGGACAAGGCGGGGCTGCCGCGGACCGGCAAGATCGACACATCGCTCGTCACGGCGTTGCAGAACGGCGCCACCTGACTCGTTTCCGGCGGGCCGCGGGCGCCGGCTCGCGATCGCCATTTGACAGCGCCGCCTTGGCGGCGCTTATTCGTTGCGGGGCCGCCGTAACGAAAAGACTTCTATCGGGCGCCGCGGGTGCAGCTTTACCTCCCCATTGCCGAACTCACCGTGAACATGTTCCTGTTCCTGGGCATGGGCGGGGCGGTGGGATTCCTGTCCGGCATGTTCGGCGTCGGCGGCGGCTTTCTCTTGACGCCGCTCTTGATCTTCACCGGCATTCCGCCCGCCGTCGCCGTGGCGACGGTCACGCCGCAGATCGTGGCGTCGTCCACCTCGGCGGCGATCTCCTATTGGCGCCGCCGCCTGATCGACGAGAAGATGACGGCGCTGCTCGGCGCCGGCGGCCTCGTCGGCTCGGGGCTCGGCGTCCTCACCTTCCGCGCGCTTCGCTCCGTCGGCCAGCTCGACCTCATCATCTCGCTCTCTTACGTCGTCTTCCTCGGCTCGATCGGCGCGATCATGCTGCGCGAATCGGTGCGCGCGCTGCTCCGCAACCGTGCCGGTCGCGGCGCTCTGCCCGAACGGCCTGGCCACAATTGGGTGCACGGCCTGCCGTTCAAGGTGCGCTTTCGCCGCTCCAAGCTCTATGTCAGCATAATCCCGATCGTGGCGCTTGGCGCCGGCATCGGATTCCTCGGCTCGGTGCTTGGCCTCGGCGGCGGGTTCATCATGGTGCCGGCGCTGATCTATATCCTGCGCGTGCCGACCAACGTCGTGATCGGCACCTCGCTCGCTTACATCCTGATCACCATGTCGGCCGCGACCGTGCTGCAGGCGACCGCCAACAAGACCGTCGACATCATGCTGGCGCTGCTCCTCGTGATCGGCGGCGTCATCGGCGCGCAATTCGGAGCGCAGGTCGGGCGGGCGCTTCGCGCTGAGCACCTGAGGGCGCTCTTGGCGATCGTCGTGCTGCTCGTGGCGCTGCGTGTTCTCGTCAGTCTCTTCCTGACGCCGGAGGAAATCTATTCGCTCCGCCTGCTCGGTGGGGCGACATGAAGCGGGCGCTTCTCCTCTTCGTTCTCGGCGGTTTCTTCGCGCCGACGGTGGCGCCGGCGGAGAGCTTGATCTCGACGCTTTCGGTGGATTCCGTCCGCATCACCTCCAGTTTTACGGGTGAGCAGATCGTTGTCTTCGGCGCCGTGCGCGGAGCGCCCGAGGGCAATCCTGACTACCAGGTCGCGGTGGTCGTGCAGGGGCCCGGACAGGACCTCGTCGTGCGCGAGAAGGGACGCATCCTCGGCATCTGGGCGAACCGCGCATCGCAGGCGTTCAAGGACGTTCCGTCCTATTACGTCATGCATTTGAGCGAGAACTTCAGCGACACGCTGACGCCCGCCGACCTTGTGCAGTATCGTCTCGGCGTGGCGAGCCTTCCCTTCGTCCAGGACACCCGGCAGGATCAGAGCGCGGCCCGCTTGGCCACGGCGCTTGTCGACCTGAAGACGCGAAACGGCCTCTATGCCGAGCGCAAGCGGGAAGTCCACTTCCTGGCGCCGACCGTATTCCGCACGACGTTCTTCCTGCCGAGCGACATACCGACCGGCGAATACAAGGTGAGCGTCTATCTCTTCCGCGGCAAGGCGTTCCTCGCCGGCAGCAGCGACGCGCTTTCGGTCGAAAAAAGCGGCTTCTCGCAGGAGATCGCCCGCGCCTCGATCGACTTCCCGTTCTCCTACGGCCTGGTCTGCGTCGCGCTCGCCGTCTTCACCGGCTGGCTCGCCGGCGTCGTCTTCAGGCGCTAATCCGGGCTGAGCGCGGCGAAGGCGATCGGGAAGAGCTTCCCGTTGCCGATCAGGATCGCGCGCGACAGCGCGCCTGAGAACAGTCCCGCAAATGCGCTGTCGAGAACGTTGAGCCCGCCGGTCAGGACGCCGAAGGCGGGAAGCACCATGCGGCGCCCGTCCGTCGCGAAGGCGCGGCAGCGCACGCTCCGTCCGCGTCCGCGCACCTTGGCGGCGGGATGGAGATGCCCGGCGACCTCGCCCTCTCCATCCTCCGACGCGCGCGGCTCGTGGCGCAGGCTGAGGCCATCGATCGAGAACTCGTCGACGATGTCGCCCTCGATGTCGGCCGGCAGTTCCGGGTCGTGGTTGCCGGCGACCCATATCCATTCGCGGCCGCGCTGGAGCGCGGCGAGCCGTGCCCGGTCGGGCTCCGCCAGCCGCGCATAGCCGTCGGAATCGTGAAAACTGTCGCCGAGCGCCACGATCCGCTTCGGATCGCGCTTCAGGATCAAGGCGGCGAGCAGCACCAGCGTTGCGGCGGTGTCATAGGGCGGCAGCAGCATCCCGCGCCTTGCGAAGGCGGAAGCCTTCTCGAGGTGAAGGTCGGCGACGATCAGCGTTCGGCTTTCCGGCAGGAAGAGCGCGCCTGAGGAGTCGACGACGACCGACGTGTCGGCGACCTTGAGGCGGATCTCAGCCATGCCGCGCGGCTCCCGCGGTTCGGCCTCGCGGCCGGGCGTGTGATCGGGAGACCGGTTGATCGCGCTCTCGAAGGTCTCCGATTGCAGGTTCAAGCGTCGGCTCCTCGCCCATGGCCTCGCGGATGAGCGCTTCGGCTGCGTCCGCGAGAATGTCGGTCTCCGCCTCGCCGGAAACTGGTTCCTTGCCGATCTGCAGCATGACCGGAACCGCGAGCGGCGAAACGCGCTCCAGCCTTTGATGCATGATTCGGCCCTTGACGCGAAGGAGCATTTCACCGAGCCGCGCGATATCGAGGAGACCGGTTGCCGCATCCGCGCGCGTCGCCTCGAGCAGGATGTGGTCGGGCTCGTGGCTCCGAAGCACGTCGTAGACGAGGTCGGTCGAGACCGTCACCTGCCGGCCGGTCTTCTCCTCGCCCGGATGCCGCCGCTCGATCAGTCCGGCTATGATGGCGCAGTTCCGGAACGTGCGCTTCAGAAGATCGGAATCGGCCATCCATGCTTCGAGGTCGTCGCCGAGCATGTCCGCGTCGAAGAGCGCTTCGAGCGACGGCCGCCCGGCGGCAAAAAGCGCGCCGAGATCGCGGAGCGCCCAGACCGCAAGCGAATAGTCGGTGGCGACGAAGCCGAGCGGGCGAGCGCCGGCGCGTTCGAGCCGCCGCGTCAAGAGCATGCCGAGCGTCTGATGGGCGAGCCGTCCCTCGAAGGGAAACGCCGCCATGTAGAATTTGCCCCGGTGCGGAAAGGTCTCGACCAGGAGGTCCGAGGGGCCCGGGAGGACGGAGCGCACTTTCTGATAGTCGAGCCACTCGCGCACTTGGCTCGGCAGCGCCTTCCAGCGCTCCGGGTCGGCGAGGATCGCGCGCACCTGGGAAGCGAGATAGGTGGTGAGAGGGAACTTGCCGCCTTCGAAGGAGGGGATCGACGCGTTCTCCGAATCCGCCGGGCTTGCGAAAGCCTCGTTCTCACGGATGCCCTCGAAGCGGAGCACGCGGCCGGCGAAGCGAAAAGTGTCGCCCTGCGTAAGCTGCTCGAGGAAATACTCTTCGATCTGGCCGAGCACGCGCCCGCCGCGCACCACACCCGCACGGGGTTTTCCAAGCCGCACCCTCAGCATCGGCTGCTCGATGATCGTCCCGACATTCAGCCTGTATTGCTGCGCGATCCGCGGATGCGTGATGCCCCAGAGCCCCTTCTGCGGGCCGTCCTTGCGGCGTCTGATCTTCGCGTAGCGCTCGTAGTTTCGAAGCGCATAGCCGCCGGTCGCGACGAAGTCGACCGCACGCTCGAAGGTCTCCCAGGAGAGATGGCGATAAGGCTCCGCCGTCCTGATCTCCTCGTGCAGCGCGACGGCGTCGAACGGCTCGGCGACTGCCATGCCGAGGATGTGCTGCGCGAGCGTGTCGAGCGTTCCGGCTCTGAGCGGCGGCGTATCCTGATGGCCGAGATAGTTGGCGTCGAGCGCGGCGCGGCATTCGAGCACCTCGAAGCGATTGCCGGGCACGAGGATGCCCTTCGACGGCTCGTCCATGCGATGGTTGGCACGGCCGATCCGCTGCGCAAGCCGGCTTGCGCCCTTCGGCGCGCCGACATGCACGACGAGGTCGACGTCGCCCCAATCGATGCCGAGATCGAGCGTCGACGTGGCGACGATGGCGCGCAGCTTTCCCGCGACCATCGCCGCCTCGACCTTGCGGCGTTGAGTGCGGTCGAGCGAGCCGTGATGAAGCGCGATCGCGAGCGAATCCTCGTTGACGCGCCAAAGCTCTTTGAAAAGCAGCTCCGCCTGCCAGCGCGTATTGACGAAAAGAAGTGTCGTCTTGTGCGCCTTGATCGCTTCGTAGATCGCGGGAAGCGCGTAGAGCGCGGTGTGGCCCTGCCAGGGGACGCGTGCGTCCGGCGGCTCGAGAATTGAAAGCGTAGGCTGCGCGCCGCCTTCGACGATGATCTTGTCGGCGAGCTTGCGCGGCGTTCCCGGCTGCTGCGGGACGAGCCAGGCGCAAAGGTCGTCGGGCTCGGCGACCGTTGCCGAGAGCCCGATCGTGCGAAGGTCCGGTGCGAGCTTTCGCAGCCTCGCCAGGCCGAGCGATAGGAGGTCGCCGCGCTTCGAAATGACGAGCGAGTGAAGCTCGTCGAAAATCACGGTCGTGAGCCGCGCGAAGAAGCGCCGCGCGTCCTTCGACGCAAGAAGCAGCGCCACCTGCTCTGGCGTGGTGAGCAGGATGTCCGGCGGATCGAGCTTCTGGCGCTGCCGCTTGTGAACCGGCGTATCGCCGGTCCGCGTCTCCAGCCGGATTTTCAGGCCCATCTCGGCGACCGGCGTCTCGAGGTTGCGGTGGATGTCGACGGCGAGCGCTTTGAGCGGCGAGACATAGAGCGTATGCGGCCCCCGAGAAGGGACGGAGCGCGCGGCGCCGGGCCTCGTGCTCTCCCTTTCTGCCGCGCGGCGCGCGAGATCGACGAGGCTCGGCAGGAACCCGGCGAGCGTCTTCCCGGCTCCGGTCGGCGCGATGAGCAGAACGGATTTCCCGGCTTCGGCCTTCTCAAGCAGCGCGAGCTGATGCGGCCGCGGCGCCCAGCCGCGCTCCGCAAACCACGCGGCGAATTCGGCCGGGAGCAACGGCGTGGCGCCGATCGGGCGACTTTGAGCGGTCATCGAACAAAAGTAGAACTGTCAGGTGACGATTGTCGAGTCGCCGCTTGCTCGGCGTCGCAGGTTGGTAATTGCAGGCACCAGCGGGAATTGGCGCTGAGTGAGTACAGCGCTATCTTTCAGCTGATTGAACGGAGCAAATCATGGCTCTCCATATTGAAGATCCCGAGGCGGATAGGCTCGCAAGAGAGCTCGCAGAGCAGACCGGCGCTCCGGTGGAAGAGGCAGTTATCAAGGCACTGCGCGCGCAGCTTGAGAAGGAAAGAGAGATTGCACGCGAGGCATTCCGCCGCTACGGCAAAGGGCAGGGCCACCCGGCTCGGCTGAACTTTGGCGATTGTTTCGCCTATGCGCTGGCGAAGGCGACGGGCGAGCCACTACTCTTCAAGGGCGGCGATTTCGCTGAGACCGATATTTCGGTCGCCGACTATTGAGCCGCTCTTCCGGGGGCGCTTCGCTTAGGCCGCGACTTGCGTGCGGCTCTCGAGCCGAGGCACGCCGTCCAGCGTGAAAAAGAAAGTGGCGCCGCGGTCGACCTCCGCCTCCGCCCAGATGTGGCCGCCGTGACGCTGGACGATGCGCTGGACCGTCGCAAGGCCGACGCCCGTCCCTTCGAATTCGCTCGCTTTGTGCAGGCGCTGGAAAGTCCCGAAGAGCCTCGAGGCATGCGCCATGTCGAAGCCGGCGCCGTTGTCGCGCACGAAAATCGCGTCGCAGCCGCCGACGGTGCTCTGACCGATCTCGATTTGCGACTGCTCCCGTCTTCCGGAATATTTCCAGGCATTGCCGATCAGGTTCTGCAGCGCGATCGTAAGAAGGCCCCGATCGCCGCTGACGGAGAGACCGTCCGCGATGATGAATTCGACCTGGCGGTCGGGCTCACCCTCCTGCAACCGCGCCGCCATTTCCCGGGCGATCGCGCTGATGTCGATCGGCTCGCGGCGGATATCGCTACTCGTGACGCGGGACAGGGACAGAAGATCGTCGATCATCTGCGCCATCTGCTGGGCGCAGCTGCGGACGCGCGTGAGGTAGCGGCGGCCTTCGGCATCCACCTTGTCGGCGTAGTCTTCGAGCAGCATCTGGCTGAAGCCGTCGACGCTCCGCAAGGGCGCGCGCAGATCGTGCGCCACCGAATAGCTGAACGCCTCGAGCTCGCGGTTTGCCGTCTCCGCTTTCAACTTCGCTTCCTTGAGCTTTTCGTTGGTCGCGATCAGATTGGCGTTGCTCTCGCGATAGCCGCGCAGCATCATCTCGAACGGCGACAGCGTCTCGGCGAAGAACGCCGCCGCCCGATCGAGCCGGTCGGCCCCGCCCGTCAGCCACTCGCCATCGATGACGATGCGCAGCGCCTCATGGTGCACGTTGACGAGTTCGAGAACGTTGAGGCCGTCCGCGACCGCCGCGCGGCCGAGGTCGTAGGCGCTGAGCAGGATCGATTCGCTCGACCCGCAGAGGTGGAGGGTGAGCTGGGCGGCGTATTCTTCCGCGAGCTGCTGTGCTTTGCTCATTGCATGTGGCCCTGGTAGCGCGCGACAAGAACGAGCGCGTCGTCGGCGTCCTTGGCGTGGCGCACGAGAATGTCCTGGGCGGCGTCATCGTCATTGAGGCTCGACAGCGCCTCCTGCCTGAAGGCCCCGCTGATGCCATCGGTCGCGAAGATGAGCGTATCGCCGGGATAGAGGGCGAGCGTCGAAGAACGCAGCGGCGGAAGCTGGTAGCCGACCACGCCGCCGCGCAGAAGCAGGGCTTCGCGCGCCGGTTCGCAATCGGGCATCGCCCGGTGAAGCACGCCCTCGACATTGCCGACGCCGATCCACGTCATCGTCTCGAGACCGGCGTCGAGGCGAGCGATCGAGATCGCTGCGCCGCGTGTCTTGCGCATCGCGTCGTGGCATCTCTGGACAATTCTGATCACCGTCTCTTCCGCGTGGTCGGCGATGGTCGCAGCGGCGATTGCGGCGGCCTCCGCCGCCTCCTCCCCGTGCCCGAGCCCGTCGACCGCCGCCACGACAAAGCCGCCGGCAATCGGCACCACCACGTGCGTATCCCCGGACACGTCGTAGCCGGCGAGCGGGCGGGCGCCGACGCTCCACTCCAAGGTTGGCGATGAGTCTCTGACAGCCGCCCGGCCCATTATCGCGTCCACTTGCTCATGATGATGGTGGTGCCCTGTCCCACCTCCGAGACGATCTCGAACTCGTCCATCAGCCGCCGTGCGCCGGACAATCCGAGGCCGAGGCTTTTGCCGGTCGAAAAGCCGTCCTGCATCGCCTGCTCGATGTCGGCTATGCCGGGCCCTTCGTCGTGAGCGACGACGGTGATTCCTTGTCGTCGGCCGTCGGCGATCGGGCTGATCATGATCTCGCCGTGGCCGGCATAGACGACGATGTTGCGCGCGATCTCCGAGATGGCGGTCGCGATCAGCGTGAGGTCGCTGCCCTTGAAGCCGACCTGGGCGGCGATGTCCCGCCCCTGCTGGCGCGCCGTGACGACATCGCCATCCCGCTCGACCGGGACGCGCGTCTCTTGCGCCGTCAGGGTGTATTCTTGTGCAGCCTCGGCCACGTTCATGCCACCAGCTTGGCGTTGCTGAGGAGCGCGAGCCCGCTCTCAAGATCGAGCGCGGTCGAGACGCCGTCCATGGTCAGCCCGAGCTGGATCATGGCGAATGCCACGTCCGGCTGGATGCCGACGATGACCGTTTCCGCGCCGCGCAGCTTGGTCGTCTGTGCGATCCCCCGCAACGTGCGCGTGGCGAAGGAATCCATCACGTCGAGCGCGGAAACGTCGATCACCACGCCGGCCGAGCGATAGCGGCCGACGCTTTCGGAAAGATCGTCCTTGAGCCGCATCAGATCCATATCCGACATTGCGGCCTGCAGGCTCGCGATCAGCACGTTGCCTTGCTTGAGGACCGGAACGCTCATTTTCGGTCCCGGTCAGGATGCGTGATGCGGAGCGGGCGCATCGTCCACCGGCACCACCTTGTAGCCGAGCAGTCGTTCCGCCTCCTCCAGGCCGCCCTGCAGATCGCCGATCGTGTTGATGCGGCCGAGATCGACGCCGAGCGCGACGAGCGACTGCGCCACGTCGGCCGAGAGGCCGGTCACGATCACCGAGGCGCCCATGAGCCGCGCCGCCGCGACCGTCTGGATCAGATGGTTCGCGACCTTGGAATCGACGGCGGCGACGCCGGTAATGTCCATCACCACCACGCGGGCGCGGTTGGCGCGGATGGCATGGAGCAGGCTTTCGGTGACCTGCATCGCGCGCTGCGAGTCCATCAGCCCGATGATCGGGAGGATGAGCAGCCGATCGCGGATCTGGATCACCGGCGTCGAAAGCTCGCGGATCGCTTCCTGCTGCGCGACGATGGTGCGCTCGCGCTCGTCGATCAGCACGTCGACGATGACGCCCGAGGTCGTAGAAGGCGACCTTCTTCAGCGACATGAAGGCTTCGAATCCCGCCTGCGGCGTCTTGGCGAAGCGCTTCATCACCTCGCCGCCGATCGTCCGCATAAGATGGTGGAAAGCGCCGAGAAAGACGCGCACGTCGAGGCCGACCTTGCTGTAGAGCATGCCGAGCGCGACGCGTTGCTCGGCATAGGCGGGCCCATATTCGCCCTGCACCATGGCGACCAGGTGATCGTGCTTGAGCCGCTTCGCTTCTTCCAGCACCTGCCGGTTCTTGAACAGCGGCGCCGCCTCTTCGATATGGCCGAGATATTCAAAGAAGGCGGCCGCGAAGCGCTCGGCATTCTGCACGACGACCGGCTTGATCGCCATGATCCGCACAATATCCTGGTCGTCGAGGCCGACGAATTTCTGTCGCCGCATGACGTCGTGGGTATCGAGGCGCAGCCGGTGCGTCTTGCCGCCGGATTGCGTCACCGCCGTCGCCGCCTGCATCGCCGCTGCGGCTCCTATTGGCTGCTGCGGTCGCGCCGCCGCCACCGGCTCCTGCCTTCTTGCTACGACCTGGCTCTTCGCCATCAACCCCTCCATGAACAGCGATTCAAAAATGGCCATCAGGACCGGGCGGGCCACAAATCTCGCGCGCCGTCCGGCCGCCTGCTTTACCGGGGCGACGCGTCGCGCATCCGCCCTCGGTGATGGAACTCTTCCGCGCGCGCCTTAAAGTAGTCTTGCAATTTCAGGCTTTGCCGCTTTTGGCGGTTAACGTCTGGGAAATATGGCGGGGAATTGCAGAAAATTCTTTCGACCCGCCAAGCGCCCGCATGCCTCGCAGGCCGCGTGGAATGCACCCGTAAATAGAGCGGGTGCCGATAGACCAAAAGCTTTCCGAGGGCGGCGAAACGAGCCTATTTATGGCCGATGCGTTTCACCGATCTTCTCTGCGCGACGCCGGCCGGCATCTATTGCCCGCCCGGCGATTTTTACATCGACCCGACGCGGGCGGTCGATCGCGCGCTGATCACGCACGGCCATTCCGACCATGCCCGTCGAGGCCACCGGGCCGTGCTCGCCACGCAAGCGACCTTGAAGATCATGGCGGAGCGCTACGGCGCCGATTTCGCCGGATCGACGCAGGCGGTGAAGCTCGGCGAGCGGATGGAGGTGAACGGCGTCGCCGTCACCTTCCATCCCGCCGGCCATGTGCTCGGCTCGGCGCAGATCGCGGTGGAGAGGGACGCCACCAGGATCGTCGTCTCGGGCGACTACAAGCGCCGCCCCGACCCGACCTGCCAAGAATTCGAGCCGGTCAAATGCGACGTCTTCATCACCGAGGCGACCTTCGCGCTTCCCGTCTTCCGCCACCCGCAAGACCGCGCCGAGATCAGAAAGCTGCTCGCCTCCGTCGCGCAGTTTCCTGAGCGCACGCATCTCGTCGGCGCCTACGCGCTCGGCAAGGCGCAGCGCGTCATCGCGCTGCTCCGCGAGGCCGGATACGACGCGCCGATCTACATTCATGGCGCGATGCAAAAGCTCTGCGAGCTTTATGAAGGGGAGGGGATCGACCTTGGGCCGCTTGAACCCGCCACGCTCGAAAAAGGCCGCAGGAAGGATTTCGCCGGCACGATCGTCGTCGGCCCGCCTTCGGCCTTTCAGGACCGCTGGGCGCGGCGCTTCGCCGACCCGGTCGCCTGCTTCGCCTCGGGCTGGATGCTGATCCGCCAGCGCGCCCGCCAGCTCGGCGTCGAGCTGCCGCTCGTCATCTCCGACCACGCCGACTGGGACGAGCTTTGCGCCACGATCCGCGAGGTCGGCTGCCAGGAGGTGTGGGTGACGCACGGGCGCGAAGAGGCGCTGGTCCGCTGGTGCGAGCTAGAGGGCATCCCCGCCAAGCCGCTGCATCTGGCGGGGTATGAGGATGAGGATGCGTGAGGAGTGGTGACGAGACGAGGCATTTCCCGGTGCCTCGGCAGCCGCGACGATCTTCTGGATCGTCGCCTCCGGCCAACGCATCCGAGCTGAGTAACTATCTTCCCGAAAGAATCAGTCTGATCGACAGATATTCGATCCCTTCACCACGCTGCCAATGCCACTTATCTTCATGCTGAGATCTTCCTTCGCGATGCTCACGCTGCCAATCGGTGTTGAGAATGCGTAGGCATAGCTGTACCAGCACCGATTTCCGGCGGCGCCATATTCGATGTCTTTGGCTTGATACGTGAGATTGCCAATGACCATATATCCCGACATCTGAGCGCCGCAGTGTAGCCGCCCTCCGTCGTAGAACGAATTTATGGAAACCTCAAACTCGCCTCTTGTTGGACCGAAAATCCAATAGACCTCAGCCAACTCGCAACTGTGTTGGCGGGTCTCAATAATTGCCACGCTGCTCAGCATAGTGTCGATGATAAATGGATACGTATTAAGAACGTAAGCTCTCGTAGTGAAGGGTCCCTCGCGGGAGGACCACTGGATATCAGCCTCGAATTGCGCTGCATGCGCGAACTGCTGCAACTGGCTACCTAGAGATTCCCGCTGAGCATCTGATGCTTTCGCCCAAGCATCCGATGCCGGCGCGATGCTGGCAAGCTTACCGTCGGCATCGCTATATACGACATAGTTTCCAGATTGTTGGTACAACGAGCGAATACCTTCGGGCTGAGCAGGGCCAACGTAGTCGAAACTTTCGAAACGGGCTATCTGTGAAAATCTCTCGTTCCAATTAGATTGTGCAGAGTATAAAATAGCACATTGATCTATTGTCAATTTACCGCATTCGTTTTTCTGTGCGCGCGCAGTTGTCTGACACATAACGAGGCTAAACGCCCCCAGGACAAATATAAGCAAGAGCAGTCGGCTTCGAGCGAGCATGTTTGCAACCCCCAGTAGGGAAATAGATACAACTCAAAGCACGGAAGCGCAACATAAAACGGATGGCTGAGGAGTGCGTCGAGACGATGCGTTGTTGCCACGTTATTGATGTGGACACGCTACAGGGCTGTTCAACCGGCTGGCGATGTGTAGGGAACGCGGGGCACTGTTACAGTTTGCGTAACAGTGCCGAACGCGGCGCGTCTCTTGACAATGAAAGGCGCCGGGATGCAGTCGGTTGATGCTCTTGTGTTTCGACCGCTATCCGATGCATCCGGGGACAGCGGGCGCTGCTGCGTCAAGCAAATCGCTTAGCGCTTGTCGTCATTGCCGGGCTTGACCCGGCAATCCATTCCTCGACGTTCGAGAACGCACAAGCGTTACGGAATGGATGCCATGGTCAAGCCATGGCATGACGACTTTGAAGCAATAGGCGAGTATCGCTCAGCCGTGAGTCGGGACGGCAAGCCGGGGGCGGGATGACGAAGCGGGCCGAGGACGAAATCGCATCCCTCTTCGCCGCCTATGCCGCGGGCTTCGACGACGCCGATCCCGAGGCGGTGACGGCGTGCTTCGTCTGGCCGGCGACGATCTGGCAGTTCGGCGAGGGCCATGTCTTCGAGGACGCCGAAGAGCTTCAGGAGAACGTCGACGCGCTGATCGACGTCTTCGACGAGGCGGGGATCGCCTCGATGATTCCGGAGATTCAGGCGACGAACGTCGCCGGCGCGGCCGCCTTCGCCTCGGTCACCTGGCGGCAGTACGACGACGCCGGCGAGCTTCTGAACGCGTTCGCCTGCCAATACCTCCTCGTCAGGCAGGACGACGCCTGGAAGATCGCGACGATCGTCAACGCGGCGGCAGGCGATTAGCGCCCTAACCGCCCCCTTGCGGGGAGGTCGAAACCGGCAAGCGCAACGCAGCCGGTTCGGGAGGGGGTCTGTGACGGTCGAGCCTCACCCCCTCCCGAAGTTTGCTGTCGCTCCGCTTCGCAAACTTCGACCTCCCCGCAAGGGGTTCCGGGCGCCTCCGCGCGAGCGCCTGAGCCCCGCGTCCCTCTGGACTCCGCGCGCCGCCTGTGGCTGCGTCATGCGTCTTCGCCCGGAGCGCCGTACATGCCCTTCGAACCCTGGCTCGCCTTCACGCTTGCGACGATCGTGCTCCTCCTGATCCCCGGGCCGACGGTGCTCCTCGTCGTTTCCTACGCGCTCGGCCAGGGCTGGCGGACGGCGCTGCCGATGGCGATCGGCGTCGCGCTCGGCGATTTCACCGCGATGACGCTGTCGATGCTCGGCGTCGGCGCGGCTCTCGCCGCCTCCGCCACCGTCTTCACGGCGCTGAAATGGATCGGCGCGGCCTATCTCGTCTGGCTCGGGGTAAAACTCTGGCGCGCCGGAGGCGCGCTTGCCGCCGAGCCGCGGAAGACCGCCGCGTCGGCGCGAAAAATGCTCGCTCATGCCTGGCTCGTCACCGCGCTCAATCCGAAGAGCATCACCTTCTTCGTCGCCTTCCTGCCGCAGTTCCTGTCGCCGCACGCGAGTTTCGTGGAGCAGATGGTGGTGCTTGAGGCGACCTTCCTTTCGCTCGCCTTCGCGAACGCGCTCGCCTATGCCGCGGCCGCTTCCCGCGCCGGCGCGCTGATCAAGAACCCGCGCGCCGTCGGCCTCGTGAACAAGGTCGGCGGCACCTGCCTGATCGGCGCCGGCATCGCCGCCGTTTCCATCCGCGCTTCGCAGTAGGACTCTGTCCTCCGGAGTGTCGTCATTGCCGGGCTTGACCCGGCAATCCATTCCGTCACCGTGGTGTCTGTTCGACCGTTCCGGAATGGATGCCCGGATCAAGTCCGGGCATGACGAGTCCTTAACGAAGGGAATCGAACATCATGGACGTTCGCGCCGCCGTCGCATTCGAGGCCGGCAAGCCGCTGGAGGTCACCACCGTCCAGCTCGACGGCCCGAAGGCGGGCGAGGTGCTGGTCGAGATCAAGGCGACCGGCATCTGCCACACCGACGAGTTCACCCTGTCCGGCGCCGATCCGGAAGGGCTCTTCCCCGCGATCCTCGGGCATGAGGGCGCCGGCATCGTCGTCGATGTCGGGCCGGGCGTGAAGAGCGTCAAGACAAGGCGACCACGTCATCCCGCTCTACACGCCCGAATGCCGCGAATGCCCGTCCTGCCTGTCGCGCAAGACCAATCTCTGCACCGCGATCCGCGCGACGCAGGGCCAGGGCGTGATGCCCGACGGCACCTCGCGCTTCTCGCTTCGCGGCAAGAAGCTCCACCACTACATGGGCACGCTCGACCTTCGCGAATTTCACCGTGCTGCCGGAGATCGCGGTGGCAAAAATCCGCGAGGACGCGCCCTTCGACAAGGTCTGCTACATCGGCTGCGGCGTCACGACCGGCATCGGCGCCGTCATCAACACGGCGAAGGTCGAGGCGGGCGCGAAGGCGATCGTCTTCGGCCTCGGCGGCATCGGGCTCAACGTCATCCAGGGGCTTCGGCTCGCCGGCGCCGACATGATCATCGGCGTCGATTTGAACCCGGCGAAGAAGGAGTGGGGCGAGCGCTTCGGCATGACGCATTTCGTCAATCCGAAGGACGTCGGCGGCGACCTCGTGCCCTATCTCGTCAACCTGACCAAGAAGGGCGCCGACCAGATCGGCGGCGCCGACTATACGTTCGATTGCACCGGCAACGTCGCCGTCATGCGCCAGGCGCTGGAGGCGTCGCATCGCGGCTGGGGCGTCTCCGTCATCATCGGCGTCGCGCCGGCGGGCGCGGAAATTTCGACGCGGCCGTTCCAGCTCGTCACCGGCCGCACCTGGAAGGGAACAGCGTTTGGCGGGGCGAGGGGCCGCACCGACGTGCCCAAGATCGTCGACTGGTACATGGAGAAGAAGATCGAGATCGACCCGATGATCACCCACACGCTGTCGCTTGCCGACATCAACAAGGGCTTCGACCTGATGCACGCCGGCGAGTCGATCCGAAGCGTGGTGGTTTACTGAGTTGAACCAGCCGCGCAGGTAAGCTTACCGCGGACATTTGCTGGATTCTTGCTGCGCGCTCGTCGCATTAACGGGGCAGTAACCAAAGTGGGAGGCCCCCATGACCGATCAATCTGCTGCCGCGGCCGAGCATCCGGACGCGTCGCATCCAATGGCGCCGATCGCGGATCGTCGGCGCGCGCCGCGTTTGCGCAGCCTGCTCAGCGGCACCATCGTTTTCGACGACAACAATTCGACCATGGACTGCACGGTTCGCAACATCTCCGCCTGGGGCGCGAAGGTCGTGCTCCCCGACGCCTTTCGCGTGCCGGACGAATTCAACCTCGTCGTTCCGCACCATGACCAGACCCACCGCGCCAAGGTGATCTGGCGGAAGGGCGAGAGCGCGGGTCTCGCGCTTTCCGACGTTGAGGAGCACGAGGAGCGCCACAGGCTGACGCCGCGCGAAGCCGCGGCCGAGCGCCGCAAGGCGATGCTCGACGCGCTCTACTGAGCGAACGGGATCGCGGCGCGCCGTCAGGCGGAAGCGCCGCAATCGCGTCTCCGGACGCGCAAACGCGTTCCCGCGGCGCGCGAACTTTTCGCATGCTTCCCGTCGTTAACCTTCGTTAACGTTCTTAATGGATCGTGAATTGGTTCCCGGGCGATAAACGGTTTGTTAACCGAGCGCCCGAGGGACCGATGATGATCGAACGACGCAAGGAGCCGCGGCTCAAGAGCCTGCTCGGCGCCAAGGTGATCTTCGGTCGCCGCCAGAGTGTCATGGATTGCATCGTGCGCAATATTGGGGCGCACGGAGCGCTCGTCGTGTTTGCCCATACCTCGCTGGCGCCTTCGGAGTTCACGCTCCACATTCCGCATCGCGGCGAGACCTATTCGGCAAAGCTCATCTGGCGCCGCCATGACCGCGCCGGCGTCAGGCTCTCCGACATGGAAGCGTTCGACGTTCCGATCGAGTATGCCCAGCGCATCCGCGCGCTCGAGATGGAGAACCGGCGGCTCAGGAAGCAGATCGATCCAGGCAGCTGGTAGGCATTGGGGCAATAAGGCAGTACGGCAGTAGAGTTCTCGATCGCTATTGCCCTATTCCCTTATTGCCCTACTGCCTATTCCATGCAGGCCTTCGCCGCGCTCCTCGACCGCCTCGTCCTGACCCCGGCCCGGAACGGCAAGCTCAGGCTCATCGCCGACTATTTCCGCGCCGCGCCGGATCCCGATCGCGGCTATGCGCTCGCGGCGTTGACCGGCGATCTTGTCATCGCGAGCGTCAAGCCTGCGATGCTTCGCGCGCTGGTCGTGGAGCGCATGGACGAGGTGCTGTTCGGCTATTCCTACGACTATGTCGGCGACCTCGCCGAGACGATCGCGCTGGTCTGGCCGGCGCGCTCCGATACGGGCGAGGTCCCGCGCCTCTCGGAAGTGGTGACGGCGCTTCTCAAAGCCTCGCGGCTTGAAGGCCCGCGTCTCGTCGAGCGTTGGCTCGACCGGCTCGATGCCTCCGGCCGCTATGCGCTCCTGAAGCTCGTCACGGGCGGTCTTCGCGTCGGCGTCACCGCGCGGCTGGCGAAGCAGGCGCTGGCGAGGTTCGGCGACAAGGACGTGACCGAGATCGAAGAGCTCTGGCACGGATTGACGCCGCCTTATGCCGCGCTCTTCGCCTGGCTTGAGGGGCGGGGCGAGCGCCCGGTCTCAGCCGCGCTCAGCCCCTTCCGGCCGGTGATGCTCGCCCAGGCGATCGACGAAGCCGATTTTGCCAAGCTCGATCCGGAGGATTACGCCGCCGAATGGAAGTGGGACGGCATCCGCATCCAGGCGGTTGCCGAGAAGGGCGTCCGAAAGCTCTATTCGCGCACCGGCGACGACATATCCGGCGCCTTCCCCGACATCCTCGAAGAGCTGAATTTCGAGGGCGCGATCGACGGCGAGCTGCTTGTTGCGAGGGAAGACGCGGGCGCGATCGCGATCGCCCCCTTCGGCGACCTGCAGCAGCGGCTCAATCGCAAGACCGTATCGGCCAAGCTCGTCCGCTCGCACCCCGCCTTCATCCGCGCCTACGATCTACTCGCCGCGGATGGCGACGACCCGCGGCCGCTTCCCTTCGCCGAGCGGCGCAAGCGGCTCGAAGCCTTCGTCGGTCGCATCGCTTCGCCGCGGATCGACGTCTCGCCGCTCGTCGCCTTCGCGACATGGGACGAGCTGGCCGCGCTGCGGAAGAACCCGCCGATCGACGGCCGCGTCCACGAGGTCGCCGAAGGGGTGATGCTGAAGCGTTGGGATTCCGCCTACGTCCCGGGCCGGCCGAAGGGCCCCTGGTTCAAGTGGAAGCGCGATCCGCATGTGATCGACGCCGTTCTGATGTATGCGCAGCGCGGCCACGGCAAGCGCTCGTCCTTCTACTCGGATTACACGTTCGGTGTCTGGACGGGTGCGGAGGACGCGCCTGAGCTGGTGCCGGTCGGCAAGGCCTATTTCGGCTTCACCGACGAGGAGCTGAAGGAGCTCGACCGCTATGTCAGGAACAATACCATCGATCGCTTCGGCCCGGTTCGCGCCGTCCGTGCCGAGCCGGACCACGGGCTCGTGCTCGAGGTCGCCTTCGAGGGGTTGAACCGCTCGACCCGCCACCGCTCCGGCATCGCCATGCGCTTCCCCCGCATCAATCGGCTGAGATGGGACAAGCCGCCGGGCGAGGCCGACCGCCTGGAGACGCTGGAGAAGCTCTTGCCGGAGTAGGTGCACCCGCGCGGGAGCCGCTGGTAACATCCCCCTTGAGGGGAGGTCGCACGCCTGCCGCGCGTCGCAGGCGGTCTCTCGCCTTGTCCCCCGCGCGCCGCGGCCTAACTAGTCGGCGCGGGCTCGATCAAGGACGAATCATGCAGGGACTGACGCGCTTTCTCGGCGACACGCCGCTCCGGGTGCTGATCCGCCTCGTCGCCCTTTCCTTCGTCGTCGGGCTGGTGCTCTCCGCACTCGATATCCGCCCCTATCAGATCTACCGCTGGGTGGAGCGCGTGGTCCTGCACATCTACAACATGGGCTTCGCCTTCTTCGCCGATTCGCTCGACTATCTGATCGGCGGCGCGCTGATCGTCGTGCCGCTCTTCGTTCTCTCCCGCCTCTTCAAGCTCGGCGGCAGGCGACGCCCGGAGTGACCGCGAGGCTCGATCCGGCGGTTCGCCCGTTCGCGGTTACCCATGGCGGTGTCTTCCGCCTCGCGGTGCCGATGACGCTCGCCTATCTTTCGACGCCGATCGTCGGCGTGGTCGATACCGCCGTCATCGGC
Source organism: uncultured Alphaproteobacteria bacterium (assembly GCA_963750115.1). Lineage (GTDB taxonomy): Bacteria > Pseudomonadota > Alphaproteobacteria > Rhizobiales > Afifellaceae > DASWJZ01. Next base: position 32,138 of record CAVVPM010000014.1, read on the forward strand.
CAGCTTGGCCGCGCGGCGCTGATCGGCGGCATCGCCATCGGCGCGCTCACTTTCGACGTGCTCTTCTCGTCCTTCAATTTCCTGCGCGCCTCGACGACCGGCCTGACCGCGCAGGCGATCGGCGCCGGCGAGGCGGCGGAGGAGCAGTCGGTGCTTTTCCGCGCCGTGCTCATCGCGCTTGCCGCCGGCGTCCTGATGCTTCTCCTGCAAAGGCTGATCGGCGTGGCGGCGATCGCGGCGCTCGGCATCGGCGGCGAAGTCGCCGCGGCGGCGCTTGTCTATATCTCGGTGCGCATCTGGTCGGCGCCTTTCTCGCTCCTGAACTTCGCCGTGCTCGGCTGGGTGATCGGCCGCGGCGAGTCGGGTGCGGGCCTTCTCCTGCAGACGCTCCTGAACGGGGTCAACATCGCGCTCTCGATCTTCTTCGTGCTCGGTGCTCGGCTGGGGTGTCGCCGGCGCAGCCTGGGGCACTCGTTGCCGGCGAAGTGGCAACGGCGCTCGCGGGCGTCGGACTGGCCGGCGTGGAAGCTAAAGGAATCGCGCGCCCCGCGGCCGCGGAGATCTTCGACCTCGCGCGGCTGAAGCGCGTCATGATGGTCAATTCCGACGTCATGGTGCGCTCGATGGCGCTGCTTTTCGCCTTCGCCTTCTTCACGCGCGAGGGCGCGCATTTCGGCCCCGTCGTGCTCGCCGCGAACGCGATCCTGATGCATTTTTTCGCCGTCGGCGGCTATTTCCTCGACGGCTTCGCCACCGCCGCGGAGCAGCTCGCCGGCCGCGCCGTCGGCGCGCGCTTCCGGCCTGCATTCGAGCGCGTGGTGCGGCTGACGACGCTATGGGGATTGCTGACGGCGGCTCTTCTCAGCGCGATCTTCGCGCTGAGCGGGCCGTTCGTGATCGACGTGATGACGACGGCGCCCGAGGTCCGCGCCGTCGCGCGTCACTACCTCGTCTGGGCGGCGCTGACGCCGCTGATCGCCACGATCGCATTCCAGATGGACGGCATTTTCATCGGCGCGACATGGTCGCGCGACATGCGCAACATGATGCTCCTCTCCGTCGCCGTCTATCTCGTCGCCTGGGCGGTTCTGACGCCGCTCTTCGGCAATCACGGGCTTTGGGTGTCGCTTCTGATCTTCCTCGGCGCGCGCAGCGTCGCCTTTCACTTGCGCATGCGCTGGCTCCTGCCGCGCACCTTTCCGACCTGATCCAGGTCAGTTCGCCGGCGGCCTTAGTGCGGCCACGCCGCCGCCCAGCGCTCCGTCTCGATGCCGCGGACGTCGCGAAGGCTCTTGATGTTGCGCTCTTCGAGCCGCTTGACGAGATCGGCGACGATGCGCCTCGGTAGCGACGGTCCCTCGTAGATCAGCGCGGTATAGAGCTGCACGAGATCGGCGCCCGCCGCGATCTTCGACCAGGCGGCGGCGGCGCCGTCGACCCCGCCGGCGCCGACGAGCACGAGCTCCGGCCCGGCGAGCTGCCGTGCGCGCGCCAGCATCGCCGTCGATCGCTCGAAAAGCGGCCGCCCGGAAAGCCCGCCGAGCTCCGCCGTGTGGCGGCGCGATTTGAGCGGCGGCCGCGTGACCGTCGTGTTGGCGATGATGAGGCCGTCGACGCTGCGGGCCTTTGCCGTTTCGATCAGCGCGGCGAGGCCTTCGTCGTCGAGGTCCGGCGCGATCTTGAGAAGGAGCGGCGTGCAGTTGACCGTATTCCGCCGCCGCCGCCCGGCGCGCTTCCTCGATCCGCCGAAGCAGCGCTTCAAGCGCCTCGCCGCTTTGCAGCTCGCGCAGGCCCGGCGTGTTCGGCGAGGAGACGTTGACGGTGAGATAGGAGGCAAGCGGTGCGAAGAGCCGGACGCCTGAATAATAGTCGAAAGCCCGATCCTCGCTGTCGCGATTGGCGCCGATGTTGACGCCGACGATGCCGGGCTTGCCGGCGCGTCGGTCGAGCTCTTCGAGCGCCGCCTCGTGACCGTCGATTGTTGAAGCCGAGCCGGTTGATGAGCGCGCGGTCGGCGCCGAGCCGAAAGAGCCTTGGCGCTGGATTGCCGTCCTGCGGCAGCGGCGTCACGTGCCGATCTCGACGAAGCCGAAGCCCAAAGCGAGCATGGCGTCGGGGATCATGGCGTCCTTGTCGAGCCCGGCGGCGAGCCCGATCGGATTGGGGAAGTGCAGTCCGAGCACGTCGACCGCGAGCCGCGGGTCCGCCGCGACGGCAGGCTGTGCGGAACGGATGCCGCCGCGCGGCGCGGATCGCAAGCCGATGCGCCCGCTCCGGATCGAGCAGGCGTAAGGCCCGCGTCGCCGGTCGGCGATCGTCATGGGATGCCCGCGGGAAAGACGTGGCCGCCCGTGCCGAGCGGCAGCGGCGCAACCGCGCGCACGGCGGAAATCGGCAGGCTGCCGTAAAGATGCGGGAAGAGGGCGCCGCCGCGCGCGGGCTCGAAGCGAAGTGTCGACCCGAGCGCCGTCGGGTCGACCGTCACGAGAACGAGGTCGTCTTCACCGGCGAAATGCCGGGCGGCCGTCTCGCGGACCTGTGCGGCGGTGGAGAAATGCATGTAGCCGTCCTCCCGGTCGACCGGCGCGCCGTCGAACCGGCCGACGCGCTCCGCCTCGCGCCAGAGCGCGCGCGGGCAGATCTTGTAGATCAGTGCGGCCATTGCGCGCCAAGGATAGAAGGCGCGGCCCCCGCGGCAAGCGTGCTTTCGCCACAGGCCTGGCCGCCCTATGCTTTTTCCGCTTGGAGGCTGGCATGGCGCGGTTGTTGGGCCTGGTGATTTTTCTTGTGATGGTGGCGCCCGCTTCGGCGGCCGAACACGGCGCCGGAGCGCGTTTCACCTTCACGCCCGCCGAAAACGGGGTGTTTCGCCTCGACGCGGAGACCGGAATCGTCACCCTTTGCGTCGAGCGGAACGCCGCGCTGATCTGCATGCGCGCCCCGCCGCCATCGCCGCCTGAGGTGCGCGCCGAGGTGCCGCCGGATGATCGGATCGCCGCGCTGGAGGCGCGGATGGCGGCGCTTGAGGCCCACGCGGGAAGCGAAGGCGCCTCCGGGCGCGGCGCGGCGATGGACCGCGTCAAGCGCCTCGCCGACCGGATGATGCGTCAGGTCTTCGCCCTCGTGCGCGAGATGAAGGGCGAACCGAAGCGCGACGATCTTTAGGGCATGATCCCGAAAGGGGGCCGGTTTTCTACGCTGGCCGTTCCCGGATCGGCAGCCTCTCCTCGCTCCCGTTTGTCGGGTTCTCCCCGTCGGCCTCGGGCGCCGGGGTCACGAACGACAGGCCGATCGTCACCGCGAGCGACATCAGAAGTCCGGTCGAGGCCGCCGCTGCGGCGCCAACGCTCGACCAGCCCGTGGTGACCATGGCGGCCGGGATCAGGTGCTGGCCAAGCAGGAAGACGACGCCGGTGAAGCCGAACCCCGCAACCATCCCTCCGATCGCGCCGATTTCGTTGCAGCGCCGCCACCAGAGACCGACGACGAGGGGGAAGAAGCCTCCCGCTCCGGCGAGCGCCAGCGCCCAGCCGGCGAGATGGGCGGCATCCGCCGGCCAAATCCTGACGAGCGCAACCGCACCGGCAGCGACGCACATGAGGGTCAGCCGCGCCAGCATGATGCGCCGACCTTCCGGCCCCTTGCGATCGATGATTTCGTCCCAGATGTCGTGGCTGAGCGCCGTCGCGGCGCCGAAGAGCGCGGCCTGTCCGAGCGCAAAAAGCGCGGCGAGCGCGCCGGCGAGGACGAGGCCGACGAGGACGGAAGGAAGCGCCGCGAGAGCCGCGGCAATCTCGTCGAGGCCGCTGGCTGCGCCTTGCGGTGCCGCGTGCCCGGCAGCCACGACGACGAGCTCGTAGAGCCCGAGGCCGGCAAGCACGAGCACGGCGGCAAAGAGCACCGCAAAGAGCATGGTGGCGGCCGCTTGCCGCCCCGAGCGCGCGGCAAGCAGGCGCTGATTGGTGAGCGGCAGCGCCGCCGCCCCGAACGCCGCGACGAGGAAGGGGAGCGCCCATCCGACCGCGCCGCCGCCCTCCCAGGCCGGCAGGCTTCCGGTGAGCAGCTTCCCGAACTCGTCTGTGAACGGGCTCTGCGTGGCCGGCTCGCCGATGCCGAAATAGAAGGTCGGGACGATGGCGGCGAGGGCGATGACGAAATACTGGACGGCCTGCGTCCAGGTGAGCGACCGCATGCCGCCGGGAAGCGTCGCCATGACCGTCACGCCTGCAGCCAGATAGAGCGCGTGCGCCGGTGTGATCCCGAGAAGCGTCGCGACGAGCGGTGCCGCGATCTTGAGCGCCGCGACGACGAGCAGGAACGACACCGAAAAGGCCACCATCGCCCAGACGAACCGCGCGAGCGTGCTGTTGAAGCGCAACGCAATGAAATCGCCGGCGCTGTAGGCGCCGAACGCGCGGAGGCGAGGCGCGATGACCGAGGCGAGGACAAGGTAGCCGACCGCAAGGCCGATGGCGGTCACGAGGAAGCTCGTCATCGATCCGTAGGCGCCGCCGGCGAGTCCAAGAGTGAGGAGGCCGGCGAGGACGGTCGCCGCCGCAACGCCGCCGAGGGCGCCGGGGATCTTGCGGTCGGCGACGTAGAAGTCTGCGGCGCGGCGGCTATGCGCGTAGAGCGCGGCGAGCACGAAGACCGCGAAGGCCGCGCTGACGATCGCGAAGGGTGCGAAGCCCGGCTTGACGCCGATCCGATTGATGAGTTCTACCGCGAGCACCGCGAAGACGAACAATCCGACCAGCGTGACGCTGGAGCGAACCGGCGCGCGCAGCACGCCGATGTCCCTTTCTGGCGGCAATAGCCTCGCCATGGCCTACTCCACGCAACCCGTACGCCGCGAAGAATGGCCGCCCGGAGCGACGAAGGCAATCGCTCCTTGCCGGCGTCGCTCGTCTGCTTCGACAGCGTTCCGCATCTGTAGCTTTAGCGCCACTCCGGCGCATGCCGAAGTGGCGTTGTGCCCCGAATACGCTTGCGCCGCGCGCAAAGTAAAGCCAGCATTGTGACGGGGACCGCAGCGCCCGCGGGAGGATACGATGCTGAAGGAATTCAAGGAATTTGCCCTGAAAGGCAACGTGATCGACCTTGCCATCGGCATCATCATCGGCGCCGCGTTCACTTCGGTCGTCTCCTCGCTCGTCGATGACATCATCATGCCGCCGATCGGCCTTTTGACCGGTGGCATCGACTTCTCGCAGATCTTCGTCGTCCTGAAGGGGAGCGGCACCTATAACACCATCGCGCAGGCGAAGGACGCTGGCGCCGTCACCTGGAACATCGGCCTCTTCATCAACGCCGTGATCAAGTTCCTGATCGTGGCCTTCGCGGTCTTCCTTCTCGTCAAGGGGATCAACAAGCTGACGCGCAAGGAGGAGCAGAAGGCGCCGGCCGCGCCGCCTGCGCCGCCGGAGGACGTTGTGCTGCTGCGCGACATCCGCGATCTGCTTGCCAAGCGGTAGCCGCTCGCCTGCGACATGCGGGACGCGCCCTGCCCGCGGCGCGGCGCTTGCTTTCCGTCGCCGTGAACTTGCGCTAGGCAGCGCTCGATGAACGAGCATGTCCTTTCCACGCTCCGGCGCGAGACGCGCGAGGCGCCGGATTCCGGCATCGTCGAGGTTTTCAACTATGGCCGCGGCCGTGACGGGCTGATCCCGCTGTGGGTCGGCGAGGGCGACCTTGCGACGCCCGATTTCATCTGCGAAGCGGCGGCGCGCTCGCTTCAGGCGGGCGAGACCTTCTACACTTGGCAGCGCGGCCTGCCGGAGCTCCGCGCCGCGCTTGCGCGCTACCACGCGCGCCAGTTCGGCCGCGTCTTCTCGCCGGAGCGCTTTTTCGTGACGATCGGCGGCATGCATGCCATCCAGATTGCGGTCGCTGCGATCGCCGGATCGGGCGACGAGGTGATCGTGCCGACGCCGGCCTGGCCGAACTTCCCGGCGGCCGTCGGGATCGGAGGCGCGCGCCCGGTTTCCGTCCCGCTCGACTTCGACGGCGCGCGCTGGAATCTCGACCTCGATCGTCTTTTCGCCGCGGCCGGGCCGAGTACGCGTGCGATCTTCGTCAATTCGCCGGCGAACCCGACCGGCTGGACGGCGAGCGAAGCGGAGCTCGGCGCGATCCTGCGCTTTGCGCGCGAGCGCGGCCTTTGGATCGTCGCCGACGAGGTCTATAGCCGCTTCGTCTATAGTGGCGCGGCGCGCGCCCCCTCCTTCTACGATCTGATCGCGGAGGACGACCGCGTCGTCTTCGTCAATACGTTCTCCAAGAACTGGGCGATGACCGGCTGGCGCATCGGCTGGCTGTCGGCGCCGCCGGCCCTCGGCGGCGCGATCGAGAATCTGATCCAGTATTCCACCTCCGGCGTTGCGGCTTTCATGCAGCGCGGCGCGATCGCGGCGCTTGAGGACGGCGAGGCTTTCGTGAAGTTCCAGCTCGACCGTGCCCAAGCGGGGCGAACGATCGTGTGCGAGGCTCTTTCCGCATCGAACCGCGTGCGCTTCGCCTGGCCGGACGGCGCCTTCTATTTGTTCTTCACGATCGCCGGCATCGACGACACGACCCGGCTCGGATTGACGCTGGTCGACGAGGCGAATGTCGGCGCCGCCCCGGGCAGCGCCTTCGGCGCCGGCGGCGCGGCCTTCATGCGCCTCTGCTTTGCGCGCCGGGCCGAGGATTTGAGCGAGGCGATGCGGCGCCTTCGCGCCTGGCTCGGAACTTGAGCGTGGGAGCGGTTTCGCTCTAGCCGCCCGACGCGGCGAAAATCTCCGCGCGCGGCGCGATCTGTTCGGCCGTCGGCGCCTCAAGCGGCAGCTGAAGCGTGTTCCAGGTCTCCACCAGCGCCTCAGCCAGCGCCTCGATCAGCTGATCGTCATGGAACGGCGTGGCCGTGATCCTGAGCCGCTCCGTGCCGCGCGGCACGGTCGGGTAGTTTATCGGCTGGATGTAGATGCCGTGCCGTTCGAGCAGGTGGTCGCTCGCCGCCTTGCAGGCCTCTGCGTCGCCGACGAGGATCGGGATGATCTGCGTCTCCGACGGCATCACCGGCAGGCCGGCCGCACTGAGACGCGCGCGCGTCGCCGCGATCTGCCGCTGCTGCGCCTGGCGCTCCGCAGACGATGCCTTCAGATGGCGGATCGAGGCGCAGGCCGCCGCCGCGAGCCCGGGCGGCAGCGCGGTGGTGAAGATGAAGCCCGGCGCGTAGGAACGCACCGCGTCGACGACGAGGCTCGAGCCGGCAATGTAGCCGCCGAGCACGCCGAAAGCCTTGGCGAGCGTGCCCTCGATCACGTCGATGCGGTGCATCACGCCTTCGCGTTCGGCGATGCCGCCGCCGCGCGGGCCGTACATGCCGACCGCGTGCACTTCGTCGATATAGGTCATCGCGCCGTATTTGTCGGCGAGGTCGGCGATGGCTTCGACCGGCGCCACGTCGCCGTCCATCGAGTAGACCGATTCGAATACGATGAGCTTGGCGCGCTCCTTGCCGCCCGCCTTGAGCAGGTCTTCAAGGTGCTCAAGATCGTTGTGGCGCCAGATCTGCTTCTGCCCGCCGGAGCGCCGCACGCCCTCGATCATCGAGGCGTGGTTCAGCTGGTCGGAAAGGATCAGGCAGTCCGGGAGGAGCTTCGCGATGGTCGAGATCGCCGCCTCGTTAGACACGAAGCCGGACGTGAAGACGAGCGCCGCCTCCTTGGCGTGAAGGTCGGCGAGCTCCGCCTCAAGCTCGACGAGAGGGCTGTTGGTGCCGGAGATGTTGCGCGTGCCGCCGGCTCCGGCGCCCATGCGCCCGGCCGTCTCCTGCAGCGCCGCCACGACCTTTGGATGGTGGCCCATGCCGAGATAGTCGTTGGAGCACCAGATGACGATCTCGCGCTTCTCGCCGTCCTGCCGCATGATGGCGCGCGGAAATCGCCCCACTTGCCGTTCGAGGTCGGCGAAGACGCGGTAGCGCCGCTCGGCGCGGAGCGCGTCGAGCGCACTCTCAAATCGCGATTTGTAGTCAAACATCCGCTGCTCCCGCCGCTCGGCTTCCTCCATAGTCCCTATCGGGGCCGGATTTCCAGTGCCGGCCTGTGCTTCCGCTTCACCATGTCGCGACGCAGCAAGCCCGCCTCCGACCAGTCCCCCGCGCTCGCACATTTACCGTAAATCCTTAGAATTAACAGGAAAATAGCCCCGAAACGCACCCCAAATTAACACGGGTTAACGGCCGTTAAGCTATGTCAACGAGACGTTAAGGCGGTCCTGCGGAGGCCGCCGGGAACACGATACTCGGAGGCCGTTATGTGGAAAGTGCTCTTCAGGGCGCGCCGTCGCTTTGACAAGGATCAACGCGGAAACGTCGCGATTATCTTCGCGTTCGCCATGGTGCCGCTGATCGGGCTGCTCGGCGGGGCGGTGGATGTGGCCCGCCACCAGCGCCACAAGGTCGAGCTCCTCGACGCGATGGATGCCGGCGCGATCGCGCTGGTCCGCCGCGGCGCCACGAGCGATGCCGACGCCAACACCTTCGTGAACAACTACATCAACGTCATGCTGGCCGCCCAGCGCCGCGACCCGATGCTGCATGTCGATCGGTTTGTCGCGACGAAGATCGCGGGCGGCTATCGCGTCAGCGCGGACGGCGAGATGGATACCGCCTTTCTGCCGGTCGTCGGCATTCGCCAGATGCCGCTGAAGCTCGAAACCGAGGTCGTCAACGACGGCGGCAATTTCGAGGTCGCGCTTGCCCTCGATAACACCGGCTCGATGGCGCAGAACGGCAAGATCGGCGCCCTTAGGGAGGCCGCCAACACCCTTGTCGATACCCTCTACAGCCAGCCGGGCTCCGACAAACGCGTCAAGATGGCGCTCGTCCCCTTCGTCACCGCCGTCAACATCCGCGGCGCCGCCTTCGACCCGTCCTGGATCGATCGCACCGGCACCGCGCTCGGCAGCCACGCGACCGACGATTTTTCGCAGGCGGTCGATCGCATGACGATCTTCGCAGCGCTCGGCAACGGCCAGCTCGGCAGCGACGGCCTTCCGACCTCCTGGAAGGGTTGCGTCGAGGCGCGCGCCGAGCACGATCTCGACGATACCGATCCGGCGACGGACGTGGCGACCCATTGGACGCCGTATCTCTGGCCGGACGATTCCGACGTCCGCGGACCGGGGCCCTATCTCTACGACAACTCCTATCTGGTCGATCAGATGAGCGGCAACGACGCCATCGCCCGGATGCGCAACATCAACAAGTACTTCACGCCGATCCGGCTTGCCTCGTTCAACGACAACAGCGGCCCGAACAAGAGCTGTGCCGGCCCGATCGTTGAGCTCAACAACGACACCCAGCGCATGCATGACGCCATCAACGCGATGGCGCCGCATCCGGGCTCCGGCACCAACATCGCCCAGGGCTTGGTATGGGGCTGGCGTGTGCTTTCGCCCGGCGAGCCTTTCACGCAGGGCGTCTCCTATGACGACACGACGACGCAGAAGGCGCTCGTCCTCCTCTCTGACGGCTGGAACGAGATCGGCGGGGACTACACGAGCTACGGGCACCTGGCCGACGGCCGCCTCGGCAACAGCGAGCCTGCCGCGATCGCGCAGATGAACAAGAACATCACCACCGTCTGCCAGGCGGTGAAGGCGAAGAACATCCGCCTCTACATGATCCTGCTGCAGGTGAACGATCCGACCACGCAGAAGATCTTTCAGGACTGCGCGTCGGTCAACGAGAACGGCGAGACGCTCTATTATTACGCGCCGAACAACGATGCGCTGCAGGCCGCCTTTGCCGACATCGGCCAGGACCTGACCAACATCCGCATCAGCCGCTGATCAAAACGGCGCGCTTGCACCTCCGAACTGACGGCCGGGCCCCGCGCCCGGCCGCTTTTGCCTGCCGCGACAGGGATTTTACCCAGGCTCCCGGTCGGCACGCGCAATTCTTCGCGGATTTCGCTAGGCTAGAATCGCTTGCGGCTCCTGGAAGCACCTGATCCGATGCCTGTTTGGCAACTTCTCGTCATCGCGTTTCTCATTCTTCTCAACGGCTTCTTCGCCATGTCGGAGCTTGCCGTCGTCTCCTCACGCCGCGCGCGGCTTGAGCAGATGGCCGACGAAAAGGTGCGTGGCGCCCGCGCGGCGCTGAAGCTGCTTGAGGACCCGACGCGCTTTCTGTCGGCCGTGCAGGCCGGCATCACCTTGATCGGCGTCTTCGCCGGCGCCTATTCCGGCGCGACCCTTGCCGACCCGCTGAGCCAGCGGCTGACCGGGCTCGGCAGCTATGCCTATCCCGTCGCCCTTGCCATCGTGGTGGTCGGCATCACCTATCTCTCGCTCGTCGTCGGCGAGCTGGTGCCGAAGCGGATCGCCTTCAACAACCCGGAACGCGTCGCCGCGGCGATCGCGCCTGTCATGGCGCGGCTCGCAATCGCCGGCGCGCCGCTCGTGTTCTTCCTGCGCGTCTCCACCGACGGCCTGATGCGGCTCATGCGCATGGCCGAGCCCCCGGAACGTCAGGTCACCGAGGAGGAGGTGAAACGGCTGATCGCCGAGGGCGCGCGCACCGGCGTCTTCAACGTCGCCGAGCGCGACATGATCGACGGCGTGCTGCGTCTCGCCGATCGCTCGGTCAGAAGCATCATGACGCCGCGGGTGGAGGTCGTGTGGATCGACCTCGACGATCCGACCGAGACGATAAGGCGCGAGATCGCCGAAAGCGGGCATTCGCGCTACCCGGCCGGCCGCAAGGGGCTCGACGAGCTCGCCGGCATCGTCCACACCAAGTTTCTTCTCGATCAGATCGCGCGTACCGGCCGCTTCGACGTCGCCGCCTCGCTCCGCCAGCCGCTCATCGTGCATGAGGCGACGCCGGTGCTGCGGCTGCTTGAAATGTTTCGCCAGAGTCCGGTGCATGTGGCGGTCGTCGTCGACGAATATGGCGCGCTCGAAGGCATCGTCACGCCGACCGACATCTTGACCGCGATCGCCGGCGAGCTGCCGGAAGACATGACCGACCTTGAGGAGGCCGCCGCGGTTCGCCGTGACGACGGCTCCTGGCTTATGGATGGGATGCTCGGCATCCACGAGGTGGAGCGGCTGCTGGAGCGCAAGGACATGCGCGGCGACGAGGATTTCGAGACGCTCGCCGGCTTCGTGCTCGCCCGCCTCGCGCGCATCCCGCAGACCGGCGACCATTTCGATTGGGACGGGCTCCGCTTCGAGATCGTCGACATGGACGGCCGCCGCATCGACCGGGTGCTGGTGGCGCCGGTGGCGACGGCCGAGACCGCAAGCGCGGTGAACACGAATTTCAGCGACTGAGCAGTTCCGGGAAGAACTGGGAACCGGCTTTCCGTCCGGAATTGCGACAAAACGATGCGATAGAGCGGACCGTCAATTCCGTGAAACGATGATTTGCTCCGGCTCGCGCCCGCTTGGCCGGGCGCGGAAGTTCTTGCGATCTACGCCGCCTCGGCATCCGGGAAGAGCTCTCGCAGCCCCGCCTCCGATGCCTCCGCGATCCCGCGCTCGGTAATGAGCCCGGTGACAAGCCGCGCCGGCGTCACGTCGAAGGCATAGTTCGCCGCCGGGCTTCCCTCCGGCGTGATGCGGATTGTCGTTACATCGCCCGTTGCGGTCATGCCGGAGAGATGCGTCACCTCATCCGCAGCGCGCTCTTCGATCGGGATCTCCTTCACGCCGTCCTTCACCCGCCAGTCGATGGTGGAGGAGGGAAGCGCGACATAGAACGGCACGTGATTGTCGTATGCGGCGAGCGCCTTCAGATACGTGCCGATCTTGTTCGCAACGTCGCCGGAGCGTGTGGTGCGGTCGGTGCCGACGATCGCGAGATCGACCATGCCGTGCTGCATCAGATGCCCGCCGGTATTGTCGGCGATGACGGTGTGCGCCACGCCTTCCTTGTTGAGCTCCCAGGCGGTGAGGCTCGCGCCCTGGTTCCGCGGCCGCGTCTCATCGACCCAGACATGCACCGGTATCCCGGCGCGGTGCGCCTTGAAGATCGGCGCGAGCGCCGTCCCCCAATCGACCGTCGCAAGCCACCCGGCGTTGCAATGGGTGAGCACATTTACCGGAAGCCCGGTGCTGCGGCTCTCGGCGATTGCTTCGATGAGCGTCGCGCCGTTTGCGCCGATCGCGGAACAGACGGCGACGTCCTCGTCGGCGATCCGCGCGGCTTCCCGGTAGGCCGCCGTGACGCGCTCCGACACGGGCAGGGCGAGGAGCTTCGCCTGCATCCTTTCGAGCGCCCAGCGAAGATTGACCGCCGTAGGCCGGCTCCGAATGAGCAGATCGTGGGCGCGCGCAAGCCCGGAATCGGAGGAATCCTCGCGCGCGGCGAGCGCCATGCCATAGGCCGCCGTCGCGCCGATCAGCGGTGCGCCCCGGACCACCATCCGCTTGATCGCGTCGGCGGCTTCCGCTGCGCTCCTGAGCGTCAGGATATCGAAGGCGTGCGGCAGCCTGGTCTGGTCGATGACGTCGACGCCTGAGCCATCGCTGTTCAGCCAGATCGTGCGAAAATCCTTGCCGTCGACGCGCATGGCCTTGCCTTTGCCACCTCTGTTCCCCGAAAAAACCTGCAGCTATTCTCAGTGAACCGCCAGCGAGCGCAAGCTTGGCCGAAAATCGCGGCGGCAAAAGGCCTTGCGGCGCGGAAACACCCGATGCAAGGGTTAATATCTGGTCTCTTGCGGCCCGATTTGCAGCGGATGGGTCGCTCACGGCCTCTTCAGGTCGCTCGCCCCGCCGAGAGATGCCCGGGCCGGAAGACTTGCCTGTTCCGGCTTTTCGGCGCTGCTGCTGGTCAATGGTGCTGCCGGGGAGGATTGAACTCACGACCTCTCCCTTACCAAGGGAGTGCTCTACCACTGAGCTACGGCAGCCTCCGGCGACGGTCAGGTCGGTCGCGATCGGCGCGGGGGGTGAATGCCACAGGCGGGGAGGGCGCGCAACCGACCGCCGGCCGCCGGCGCCATCCGATCGGCCCGATCACAAGCCTCAGACCCTGCCTCCCGCCTTGCTTCCGCGCGTCACCTTGGCTATATGACCGCCCTTCGGACGGCCCGGCGAGGGCGCTTGCTCTCGGGCATGCCGTGGCGGTCCAGAACGCTCAATCAAGAGCTTTAGCAGTGCGAGGCCGGGCGCGGCGTCGTGCGGCATAAGGAGAGCAAAATGCCCAAGCAGAAGACCAAGTCCGGCGCCAAGAAGCGCTTCAAGTTCACCGCCAACGGCCACGTCAAGGTCGGTCAAGCGGGCAAACGCCACGGCATGATCAAGCGGACGAAGAAGTTCATCCGCAATGCGCGCGGCACGATGGTGCTCGACGCTTCCGACGAGCGCATCGTCAAAGTCTACATGCCCTACAACCGCTGACGCTGACCGGAGTTTAGAAAATGGCGCGTGTCAAACGCGGCGTGACGGCTCACGCCAGGCACAAGAAGGTTCTTGACCAGGCGAAGGGCTATTACGGCCGCCGCAAGAACACCATCCGCATCGCCAAGCAGGCGGTGGAGAAGGCCAACCAATACGCCTATCGCGACCGCAAGAACCGCAAGCGGAATTTCCGCGCTCTGTGGATCCAGCGCATCAACGCGGCGGCGCGCGAGCTCGGCCTGACCTACGGGCGGCTGATCGACGGGCTGAGCCGGGCCGGCATCGAGGTCGACCGGAAAGTCCTCTCCGACCTTGCGATCCACGAGCCGGCGGCCTTTGCCGCGCTTGCGGCGCAGGCGAAGGATGCGCTTGCCTATCTGAAGGACAATTCCGCGGCCGAGCACGCCAAGGCGGTCGGCGAGAAGGCGTAGGGCCTCGGCCTCGCAGAACTGTCGCCATGCCCGGGCTCGACCCGGGCACGGCGAGAGCCCACCGGAATTGTCGTCATTGCCGCACTTGATCCGGCAATCCATTCCGTGACAGTCGGGTTCGCCTGAACCGTTTCGGAATGGATGCCCGGGTTAAGCCCGGGCACGGCGACGACGCTTGTGAGACGCGAAATGTCCGACCTTGCGACCCTTGAATCCGAGATTGCCGCGTCGATTGCCGCGGCATCCGATGAGCGCGCGCTCGAGGAAGTGCGCGTCGCCGCGCTCGGCAAGAAGGGCTCGGTCTCCGAGCGGCTGAAGGGTCTTGGCGCGATGTCGCCGGACGAGCGGAAATCCGCCGGCGCCGCCTTGAACGCGCTGAAGGACAGGATCGCCGCTCAGATCGAGGCGCGCCGCATTTCGCTTCGCGATGCCGATCTTGAGGCGCGGCTCCTGACCGAGACGGTGGACGTGACGCTTCCCGCCCGGCCCGAGGCGATGGGCACGATCCACCCCGTCACCCAGGTCTGGCAGGAGGTGATCCAGGTCTTCGGCGACATGGGCTTCTCGGTCGCCGAGGGGCCGCATATCGAGACCGACTGGTATAATTTCGGCGCGCTCAACATGCCGGACGAGCATCCGGCACGGCAGGAGCACGACACCTTCTATTTCAATCCGCGCCCCGGCTCGAACGAGCGCATGGTGCTCCGCACCCACACCTCGCCGGTCCAGATCCGCACCATGGAGACGACGAAGCCGCCGATCCGCATCATCGCGCCCGGCCGCACCTTCCGCTCCGATTCCGACCAGACGCACACCCCGATGTTCCATCAGGTGGAGGGGCTCGTCATCGACGAGGCGACGCATCTCGGCCATCTGAAGGGCACGCTCGAAGCCTTCTGCAAGGCCTTCTTCGAGATCGACGCAGGTGAAGATGCGCTTCCGCCCGTCGCACTTTCCCTTCACCGAGCCGTCGATGGAGGTCGACATCGGCTGCTCCTGGGAGGGTGGCGAATTGAAGATCGGCGGCGGCGACTACTGGCTGGAGATCCTCGGCTCCGGCATGGTGCACCCGAACGTCATCCGCGCCGGCGGGCTCGATCCGGACAAGGTGCAGGGCTTCGCCTTCGGCATGGGGATCGACCGCATCGCCATGCTGAAATACGGCATCCCGGATCTGCGCGCCTTCTTCGAGGCGGATTTGCGCTGGCTGCGCCACTACGGCTTTTCCGCGCTCGCCGTGCCGAGCCTGGCGGAGGGGCTGAGCCTCTGACCCGGGTCTGCTGGCGGAATGTCGCGCTGGCGCCGCTTGTCGCGGCGCTCCTTGCGGCGTGCCAGACGACACCGCCGCCGGCCACGAAAGGCGCGACGACGGTCGGCGACTGGACGGTCAAGACCAGCGGCTATATCCGCGTCGACACCGTGATGGTGAAATAGGGAAGGCGCCGCAGCGGCGCCTCCGCCGGCTCAGCGGAAGCGGTGCGGGATGATCCAGATCTCGCGCGTCCCCGTTTGTCCCGCTCATGACGTCCATCTTTTCGAGGCCCATGTCGGCGAGGACGTGATCCGGGGAGCTTCTGCAGGGCGCGCGCATCCCTGCCGATCTTCCGGCGCCTGCGGATCGGCTCCAGAACGGGCGGCCGAGGCCACGACCGCTGCAAAGCGCGGCGAAGGTTCTCAACGGATTGCGCGACAGCGCGGCGGTACTCACGGGCGCTCTCCTTCTCTTGCTGCTTGCGAGCGCGGAATATTCGCGCGGCGCCGACGGCGCGGGGCCGGCTGGAACTAGATGACGCGGCATGTTTCGTCGAGCGTTTCGTCCGCCCGCCGAAAGGGTTTCGTCAGCGGGACGTTTTCGCGGCGGAATTGCGGTCGGACGCCCGGCTTGAACTCGCCGCCCGTCAAGGCCATAGGTTTGGCATGGACGGGGAGACCGTCATCCGCACGCTGTGCGCGCACGAGGCCGAGCTTCGCGCCGAGGGGATATCGCATGTCTATCTCTTCGGCTTGCCGAGATCGGCGAACAATGATGATCCGGCTTCCCGCCTTGCGTCTTCTCCGCTAAAGCCCGGACAACTCGTTCACAGACCATGCTTTCCCATGAAATTCACTCTCTCCTGGCTGAAGGACTATCTCGACACCGACGCGTCCGCGCGGATGATCGCCGAGGCGCTGACCGATATCGGGCTTGAGGTGGAGTCGCTCTCCAATCCGGCGGAAAAGCTGAAGCCCTTCGTCATCGCGCAGCGTGGTGGAGGCGAGCCAGCATCCGAACGCCGACCGCCTGCGCGTCTGCATGGTCGATCCCGGCACCGGCGCGCCGATCCAGGTCGTCTGCGGCGCGCCCAACGCCCGCACCGGCATGAAGGGCGTCTTTGCGCCGGCCGGCACGCACATCCCCGGCACCGGCATCGACCTGAAGGCCGGCAATATCCGCGGCGAGGCGTCGAACGGCATGCTTCTGTCGGAGCGCGAGCTGGGGCTCTCCGACGACGCACGAGGGGATCGTCGATCTTCCCGCCGACGCGCCGGTCGGCACGCCTACGCCGCGTGGGCCGGGCTCGACGATCCGGTGATCGACATCGCGGTGACGCCGAACCGGCCCGATGCGCTCGGCGTCTACGGCATCGCGCGCGACCTTGCGGCGAAGGGGATCGGCCGGCTGAAGCCGCTCGACCACGGCGCCGACGCTCGGCAGCTTCAAGAGCCCGATCGCGGTCGAGCTGCGCTTCGACGATCCGGAGAACAGGCCCTGCCCGCTCTTCGTCGGGCGCTATTTCCGCGGCGTGAAGAACGGCCCGTCGCCCGCCTGGATGCAGCGGCGGCTTCGCGCCATCGGCCTTCGCCCGATCTCCGCGCTGGTCGACATCACCAACTACATCACCATGAGCTATCGCCCGCCCGCTGCACGTCTTCGACGCCGACAAGGTGAAGGGCACGATCCACGCGCGGCTTGCCCGCGACGGCGAGACGATCGAGGCGCTCGACGGCAAGACCTACACGCTCGATTCCGAGATGACGGTGATCGCCGACGACACCGGCCCGGAAGGCATCGCCGGCATCATCGGCGGCGCGGCGACCGGCTGCAGGCCGGAGACGACGAACGTCTTCCTCGAGGCGGCTTATTTCGATCCGATCCGCACCGCCGCGACCGGCCGCAAGCTCGGCATCAACTCCGATGCGCGCTACCGCTTCGAGCGCGGCGTCGATCCGGCCTTCGTCGAGCCGGGCGCGGAGATCGCCACCCGCATGATCCTCGACCTTTGCGGCGGCGAGGCCTCCGAGCTGGTGATCGCCGGGCGCGCGCCGCTCCGCAGCCTCTCCGTCCCGTTCCGCCTCGACCGGGTGAAGACGCTCGCCGGCGTCGACATCCCGCCGAGCGAGCAGCTCGACATCCTGCGAGGCGCTCGGCTTCGCCGCTGCCGGCGCCGACAGCGAGGTGGTGGCCGAGGTGCCGTCCTGGCGGCCCGACATCAACGGCGAGGCCGATCTCGTCGAGGAGGTCGTCCGCGTCTTCGGCCTCGACCAGGTCGCGCATGTGGCCCTGCCGCGGCTTGAGACCGTCACCGGGCGCCACGTCACGGTGGCGCAGCGCCGGCGCTTCCTCGCCGCGCGGGCGCTCGCCGCGCGCGGCATGAACGAGGCGATGACCTGGTCGTTCCTGCCGAAGGCGCAGGCCGAGCTTTTCGGCGGCGGGCAGCCGCTGCTTGAGCTCGCCAATCCGATCTCCTCAGAGCTTTCCGACATGCGCCCCTCGCTCCTGCCCAACCTGATTGCCGCGGCCGGGCGCAACATGGCGCGCGGCTTTGCCGATCTTGCGCTCTTCGAGGTCGGCCAGGTCTATGCCGGCGACCGGCCGGAGGACGAGCGGATCAGCGCCGCCGGCATCCGCCGCGGCATGGACGGCCCGCGCCACTGGGCGAAGGAGCGCCGCGCCGTCGATCTCTTCGACGCCAAGGCCGACGCGCTGGCGGTGCTCGCCGCGGTCGGCGCGCCGGTCGACAAGCTGCAGACCTTCGCCGCGGGGCCCGACTGGTATCACCCCGGCCGCGTCGGCGAGTTCCGGCTCGGCCCGAAGAACCGGCTCGCCGTTTTCGGCGAGGTGCATCCGCGCGTGCTCCAGGCGATGGACGTCGCCGGGCCGCTCGTCGCCTTCGAGGTCGACATGGACGCCGATCCCGCTGCCGAAGAGCGCGCGCACGACGCGCCCGCCGCTCGACGCCTCGCAGTTCCAGGCGGTGACGCGCGACTTCGCCTTCGTCGTTTCGGCGGACGTGCCGGCCGACAAAATCGTTCGCGCCGCCAAGGGCGCCGACAAGGCGCTGGTCGAAAGCGTCGCCGTTTTCGACGTCTTCGCCGGTGCGGCCCTTGGCGAGGGCCGGAAGTCGGTCGCGATCGAGGTGACGCTCCAGCCGCGCGAGCGGACGCTGACGGAGGATGAGATCGAGGCGGTCTCCCGCGCCGTCGTCGCGGCGGTGAAGAGTGCCACCGGCGGCGAATTGCGCAGCTGAGCGGCCCCAGCCGTTAACCTATTGATATTCTTGGATAACCTGTGGATTGTCACGCCGCGGCCATGAGAAAGTCGCGTAGAATCAAAAGGCTACGCGATGTTTGCGGTTTGTTTCTCTCGACGCCGTGACACACCGGTTTCGCGAGACGGAACCGGAACATTAACCATACCAGCGACTTAGCGAGCGCGCCCGGCAGCGAGCTGCGCCGGATCGCCGCCATCAAGCGATTGCGTCGAGCTGCTCTTCCGTCAGCGTCCCCGGCACGATCGTGATCGGCACCGGGAAGGTGCCGGCGCCGCGCGAGGCGATCGCGGTCACCAGCGGCCCCGGCCCCTCGGTGCCCTCGCCGGCGGCAAGCACGAGGATCGCGATGTCCTCGTCGGTTTCGATCAGGCTGCGGATCTCATCCGCCCGTTTTCCTTCGCGGATCACGATTTCCGGGTCGAGGTTGGAGAGGTCGCGCGCCCGCGCGGCGAATTTCGCGAGCGTCGCCTGCGCCTGGTCGCGCGCCTCCGCGCGCATGATGTCTTCGACGCCCGCAAAACCCTGCGGCCCCTCCGGCTCGATGACGAAGAGAAGCACCACGGCGCCGCTCGTATGCGCCGCGCGCCGCGCCGCAAACGAGAGTGCGATCAGGCACTCCGGCGTGTCGTCGATGACGACGAGGGACTTGCGCTTGTGCCCTTCTTCGCGGGCGCGCCTTGGCCGCATCATCGGATCATGCTGCCATCGCTGTCGTGCGCGGGCAAGCCGAACGCCGCCGTCCTCTCATCGCCGCGTCCTCAAGAGTCCGACGATGTCCTTCACCGCGTCCATGTTCGGCGCCGCGATTGCGCTTGCGCGCGCCGCACCGTCGGCGAGCACGGCGTCGATATGCGCGGGATCGGCGAGAAGCTTCCGCATCTCCGCTGCAATCGGGGAAAGCTTCGCGACCGCAAGCTCCGCGAGCGCCGGCTTGAAGGCGGAGAACTGCGCGCCGCCGAAATCCTTCAGGATCGCGTCCCGCGTCGCGCCGGATAGCGCGGCGTAGATGCCGACGAGGTTCTCCGCCTCCGGCCGCCCGGCGAGCCCCTTCGCCTCGGAGGGGAGCGGCTCCGGATCGGTCTTCGCCTTCCTGATCTTCTGCGCGATCGTGTCGGCGTCGTCCGTCAGATTGATGCGCGACATGTCGGAGGCTTCCGACTTCGACATCTTCTTCGAACCGTCGCGCAGGCTCATCACCCGCGTCGCGGGCCCGGTGATCATCGGCTCCGGCAGCGGAAAGAACTGGTCGCCGTGCCCGTGCGCGGCAATCGATTGAGCAAAATCGTTGTTGAACTTCTGCGCGATGTCGCGCGCCAGCTCAAGATGCTGCTTCTGGTCCTCGCCGACCGGCACGTGCGTGCCCTTGTAGAGGAGGATGTCCGCCGCCATCAGGTCCGGATAGGCATAAAGCCCGACCGAGGCGTTCTCGCGGTCCTTGCCGGCCTTCTCCTTGAACTGCGTCATGCGGTTCAGCCAGCCGAGCCGCGCCACGCAGTTGAACACCCACGCAAGCTCCGCGTGTTCGTGCACCTGGCTCTGGTTGAAGATGATGGAGCGCTTCGGATCGAGGCCGCAGGCGAGATAGGCCGCGGTCACGCCGCGGATGTTCTCGACCAGCTCCTTCGGGTTCTGGGCGATGGTGATCGCGTGGAGGTCGACCACGCAATAGATGCACGAATGCGTCTCCTGCATGGCGATCCAGTTCACCATCGCACCAAGATAGTTGCCGAGATGGAGCGCCGCCGTCGGCTGCATGCCGGAAAAGCACGCGTTCGGGAAATTTGGCCATGCTCACTTTGCCGGGATCGAGGTTTGAGGCGCGCTTATCGCCAAAGCCACGGCGTCGCGCAAGCGCGGCCTGAAGCTACGCCGCGGCCGGTTTCGGCGGGTGGATGAAGCGCCAGGGAGACGCCTCGTCCTTGACCGTGATCTCGATCAGGCGCGGGCCCCCGTCGAGGAGCGCCCGCTGAAGCGCGTTCTTGAACGCGCCAGGGTCGGCGACCCGCTCGGCCGCGACGCCGAAGGAATCCGCGAACTTCACGAAGTCGGGGTTGGTGAGGTCCGCGGCGACCACGCGGCCGTCGAATTGCTCGACCTGGTCGCGCCGCACATTCTGATAGCCGCCGTTGTTGAAGACCAGCACCACGACGCCAATTCCGTATTGCACGGCAGTCGCGAGCTCCTGCGCTGCAAACAGGAAGCCGCCGTCGCCGGTGATCGCGACGACCGGCCTGTCGGGGTTCGCGACCTTCACGCCGAGCGCCGTCGGGAAGCCGAAGCCGAGCGTTCCCTGGAATCCGTTGCTGACGAACGTCCGCGGCTCGTAGACGGGAAATCCGAACCACGAGGTGAAGCCGACCTGCGATAGCTCGTCGGTGACGAAGCCGTCGCGCGGCAGGAGCGCGCGCAGCACCTGAAGATAGGCCATCTGCGGCTGAATCGTCTGGATCGCCGCCGCTGCTTTCGCCGCGGCGTCACGGATCGCTTCGCGCCGTGACGGGGTTCTGAGGAAGCCCACGCGGGCGACAGCTTCCACCAGCGAGGCGGTCGCGGCGGCGGCGTCGGCCACGATGGCGACGTCGGACGGAAAGCGGCGCATCTCGGTCGGGTCGATGTCGATGCGAATGCTTTTCAGCCCCGCCGGGCGATAGGGCCAGCGCCACCCCGGAAGCTCCATGCGCGTTCCGATCCCGATCATGAGGTCGGTCGTGGGCCAGAGCTCGTAGGCCGCCGCCATCGTCAGGCCGAGCGCATGGTCGTTCGAGACGATGCCGCGCCCGCTGCGGAAGGCGACGACCGGCGCGTCGATCGCCTCGGCAAGCGCCAGCACGAAATCGCGCGCGTCGATCGCGCCGCTGCCGACGAAGATCATTGGGTGTCGCGCGGTCTTGATGAGGCGCGCCGCACGTTCGATCTGGTCGCTATCGACCGGCGGGACGGGGAGGAGCGGAAGCGCCGCGCCTTCGGCGGTCTCGGCGCGCGCGGTGAATATGTCCCACGGCATTTCAAGCGCCGCCACGCCGCGTCGCCCGGAAAGCATCTTTTGGAACGCGCGCGCCACCATGACGCGGCTGAGCGCCGGGCTCTCGATCCGCTCCGCCCACTTCACGATGGTCCGAAGCATGGCAAGCTGGTCGCGCATTTCGTGGAGATGGCCGCGACCGCGGTCGAGGAAGGGTGTCGGCACCTGCCCGGTGAGGAGGAGCACCGGCTCGTTCGCGCTTTGCGCGGTCAGCATCGCCGCCGCGGCGTTCAGCGTTCCCGGGCCCGGCACGACGGAGAATGCCGAGGGGCGGCCGGTGGAGCGCGCATACCCGAACGCCATGTAGCCGCAAGTCTGTTCGTGGCGGGCGCCGATGACCTTGATCTCCGGCGCGGCACGATGGAGCGCGTCGAAGAGCCCGTAGGTCTGCGCCCCGGGGAGACCGAAAACCGTGTCGATACCGTGCTCGACGAGGCCCGCCACCAGCCCTTCGCCGCCCGTCATGACGCTCATCAATTCGCCTTCGCAGTTAGCTTCGGCCGCCTGACCACCGATATCGCCGAACAGCCCGCGGAGGTCCACCTCCGAAGCGCGCGGCCTCCGCGTTCTAGGCGGCCGGCGGCCGGCGGCGAAAATTTCGCGTCAGCGCCCTCAAGTCGGCTGCGCCGGTCGCCTGCGCTGCGGCGAAATAGATTGCGGCTCCGCCGATGACGAGAAGAAGCAGCGCGCCGAGTTGGTGCGCGAGTCCGGCGTCGGCCTGAAAGTAGGGTTTTAGGTAATGCGCCTCCGCGAGAAGCACCGCCGCCAGGACCCCGCAGCAAAGGACGATCCGCGGCAGGTTCCGTTTCGATGTCGCGTCGAGTGCGAAGTGACCGCGCCGCCACAGCGTGGTGGAAAGCAGGCTGAAATTCACCCAGCCGGAGACCGATTCCGCCGTCGCGATGCCTGCCTCGTGGATCAGCGGGAAGAGCGACAGCGCCAGCGCCACGTTCACGCCGACCGCGACGCCGGCAAAGAGCGTCGGCGTCTTCGTATCCTCGCGCGCGAAATAGCCGGGCGTGAACACCTTGATCATGACGAAGGCGGGGAGGCCGAGCGCGAAGATCGAGAGCGCATGCGCCGTGACCGTCGTCGTCGCCGGCACGAACGCGCCGCGCTCGTAGAGCACCCGCACGACCACGACCGAGATGATTGCAAGCGCGGTCGCCGCGGGGAGCGTCAGGAAGAGGGCGAATTCGAGCGCGCGGTTCTCGCTGTGAATGGCTTCGCGGTTATGCCCGGCCTTCAGTGCCCGCGAGAGCTCCGGCAGGAGCACCACGCCGATCGCGATTCCGACCACGCCGAGCGGCAGCTGATAGACGCGGTCGGCATATTGCAGGATCGCGATCGCGCCTTCCTTGGTCGAGGCGATGATCTGGCCGATGAAAAGGTTGATCTGCGTGATTCCGCCCGCCGCCGCCGCCGGCGCGGCAAGCAGCAGCAGCCGCTTCACGCCGGCGGTGAGCCGCGGCCACTTCAGCCGCGCCGTGAAGCCGATGCGCCGCGCCGCGATCACGACCCAGAGAAGCTGCGCGACGCCCGCCACCGGGATCGACCAGCCGAGCACGAGGCCGACCGAGCGCCGGTCGAGGGCGAAGACGACCGCGAAGCTCAGCGCCGCGACCGCCGTGACATTGAGGAGGAGCGGCGCGACCGCCGCCACGAAGAAACGCCGATGCGCGTTCAAGACGCCCGACACCATCGCCGTCAGCGACATGCACAGGAGGTAGGGGAACATGATGCGGAAGAGCGTGACGGTGAGCCGGAACTTGCTTTCGTCCGCCGTGAAGCCCGGCGCGATCAGGGTGACGATCAGCGGCGTCGCGATCATCACGATTGCGGTCAGCGCCAGGAGGACGAGGAGAAGCGCTGCGAGCACGTCCTCGGCGAATTGCCGCGCCACGTCTTCGCCTTCGCCTTCGAGCGTGCGCGCGAAGAGCGGAACGAACGCCGCGTTGAAGGCGCCCTCGGCGAAGAGCCTGCGGAAGAGATTGGGGAAGCGAAAGGCCGCATAGAAGGCGTCGGCGATCGGCCCGGCGCCGAGCGCGCCCGCGATCATCGTTTCGCGCAGGAAACCAAGCAGTCGCGAGGCGAGGGTCGCCCCGCCGACGCTGACGAACTGGCGGACGAGGCTCATGCGCCGAGGCTATGTCCCGTGGGGACCGGGAACATTGCGCGATCCATCGGGATCATGCGGCAACTCGCAGATTCGATTCGGCGCGAAGGCCCATTCCACCTGCCTAATGCGGTGCCGTCGAAATGAGAAGCGTCAACCGCAAAGCTGGCGTACGGGCTTCGCGTCGCCGAGCATTGCCGCAATCTCGGGCGGCACTCCGAGGCCGAAGAAATTGCCGAAATCGTCGCGCGGAATGATGCCGTCGGTGACGAGAGAGCGGAGCGCGGCGGTGATCTCGTCGTGCATCTTCATCATGTCGCGGGTCGTCTGGTCGAGGTCGTCGGCAAAATTCTGCAAGGACTGGGCGTCTGCGCCGGCCTCCTGCCGGGCGCGCTCCGCCAGATTGACCTTGGTCCAATAGGCTGAGGACTTCACTTTGTGAAAGTCGGCGGCATAGACCCTGATGGCGTCCTCGATCGAGCCGCGCCAATAGGCCTTGCAGAGGTGCAGCGGCTTGTGGCTGGCGCTGCACAGGAGAAAGGCCGCGCGCCGGACCATCTCGGCGTCGGGCGCGCCGAGGCCCACGCGGTCGGCGCTGACGGCCGCGAGCTTGCGCTTTGCCGCCTCGTCGGCCGCGGCACTTGCTTCGTCGCTGCAATGGCTGAGGTCGGCGTCGCCCCAGCTGCCGTCATCGGCCACCGGCGGTGGCGCGGGCTCGGCGCGCGGACCCGTGGTTGCCGCCACCACCGCCTGCGACAGGTCGGGCGCCGGCGCGCTCCAGAAATAGCCGACGATGCCGATCCCCGCGCCGAAGACGATCGCCGCCATCGCGATCGTGACGAAGCCGCCCGCGAAGGGCAGCTCGCGCGCCGCACGCCGCGGTGCATAGTGTCTGAAATCCGTCTGAGGTCGGCGCCATTCGACATTGCCAGTTTCCGGCCAAAATCCGGCACTTCGGCCGACCGATCCTACCGCCGAAAGGTTCAACGACCGCTTAAGCGCCTGAACCTATGAGATTGTCATTTCCTGCACCGGCGCGTCGGCGGTGGTGAGCGCGATGGCCGCCGACAGCTGGCGGCGGACGCGGTTTTGTCGCGTCTTGGCGGTGAGTTTGTGGCCGACGAGGTCGGTCACGTAGAAGGTGTCGACCACGCGCTCCCCGAACGTCGCGATGTGCGCCGAGGCGATGTCGAGGTTCAGCTCCGATATGGTGTGGGTCAGGTCGTAGAGCAGGCCATGGCGGTCGAGGCACTCCACCTCGATGACGGTGAAGCGGTCGGAAAGGGCGTTATCGAGCCTGACCTCGGGCTCGATCTGGAAG
Source organism: uncultured Alphaproteobacteria bacterium (assembly GCA_963750115.1). Lineage (GTDB taxonomy): Bacteria > Pseudomonadota > Alphaproteobacteria > Rhizobiales > Afifellaceae > DASWJZ01. Next base: position 56,958 of record CAVVPM010000014.1, read on the forward strand.
GCCTCGCGGCGGCTGCTCTTGACGCGCTTGCCGGCGAGCGCCGCGTCGAGGCGGAGGCTGCCCTCGAGCGCCTGCTCGATGATCCTGGCGATCCTTAGGCCGCGCCGTTCCTCGTCCGCGTCGCCGTCGAAGGCGCGGCTGATGATGACCGTGTCGAGCGCGCGTCCGTCGGTGGTGGTGAAGATCTGCGCGTCGACGATGTTGGCGTCGCAGGCGGCGCAGGCGCCGGCGATGACGGAGAGAAGTCGCGGATGGTCGGGGGCAAGCACGGTGAGCTCGGTTGCCGCCTCGAACGTCATCGGCCGGATCTCGAAGCTGAGGTTCAGCCTCTTGGCGTCGGCGCGGCGCACGAATTCGGCGTGCCGCAGCTGGCGGTCCTCGTCAACTCTGAGCCAATAGGCCGGGTAGTGGAGATCGAGGTAGTGCTCGCGCTCTTTTTCCGGCCAGTCCTTGAGCCGCGCGGCAAGCGCCGCGCGCGTCTCGGAGAGCCGCGTCGAATGCGACGCGGCGGCGCTGAAGCCGCCGGTCAGGATCGGCTCCGTCTCGTAGTAGAGCGAGCGCAGGAGCTGCCCCTTCCAGCCGTTCCACACGCCGGGGCCGACGGCGCGGATGTCGCAGACGGTCAAGACGAGCAGGAGCTTCAGCCGCTCCATCGTCTGCACGACATTGGCGAAGTCGAGGATGGTGCGGCGGTCGGCGAGGTCGCGTGACTGGGCGATGCGCGACATCGTCAGGTGCTCCTGGATGAGCCAGGCGACGAGCTCCGTCTGGGCGGGGGAAAGGCCGAAGCGCGGGCAGAGCCGCCGCGCCACCTTGGCGCCCGCGCTCGAATGATCCTCCGGGCGGCCCTTGGCGATATCGTGCAGGAAGAGCGCCACGCTCAGCACCGTCATGTCCTTGAGCGAGGGCAGGACTTCGCGCGAGAGCGGATGATCGTCGGCAAGCCTTCCGGTGCGCAGCCCCGAGAGCATGCCGATCGCGCGGATCAGATGCTCGTCCACCGTATAATGGTGGTACATGTTGAACTGCATCATCGCGACGATCCTGCCGAAATCGGGGACGAAGCGGCCGAGTACGCCCGCCTCGTTCATGTGGCGCAGCACCGCCTCGGCATGATCGGGATCGCAGAGGATATCGAGGAACAGCCGGTTGGCCTCGGCGTCCTGCTGCACCTTGCGATCGATCCGCTTCAAGGACTTCGTGATGAGCCGGAGCGCGTCGGGATGGAAGGGGACGTCGTTGCGTCCCGCCTCGCGGAAGATGCGGATGAGATTTACCGGGTCGTGCTCGAACACCGCATCGTTGGCGACGTTGATGCGCCCATGGTCGAGCACGAAATCGGTCGAGCCCTTGAGCAGGCGGCGGCGCGAGCGGATGCTGCGGAAGAGGCGGTTCAGCCGCGGCGTCTTCTTCGCCTCGCGCTCTTCGAGCTCGGCGCAGACGATGCGCGTCAGGTCGCCAACGTCCTTGGCGACGAGGAAATAGTGCTTCATGAAGCGCTCGGCGGCCTTCAGCCCCGGATGTATCTGGTAGCCGAGGCGCCGGGCGAGCTCCGGCTGCAGGTCGAAGGAGAGGCGCTCCTCGGCGCGGCCGGTGATGAAATGCAGGTGGCATCGCACCGCCCATAGAAAGTCGGCGCAACGGCGGAAGAGCGCATATTCCTTGCGCGACAGCAGCCCGGCGTCGACCAGCGCCTCGTTGGCGCTGACGCGGTAGTAATATTTTGCGATCCAGAACAACGTCTGCAGGTCGCGCTGGCCGCCTTTGCCTTCCTTGACCTGCGGTTCGACCAGGTAGCGCGACTGGCCGACGCGCGAGTGGCGCTGGTCGCGCTCGGCGAGCTTGGCGGCGATGAACTCGCGCGCCGTTCCGGCGACGATATCGTTCTGGAAGCGCCCTTGCAGTTCCTCGAACAGCGTCGCGTCGCCGGCGATCGGGCGCGCCTCGAGGAGCGCCGTGCGGATCGTCATGTCGTCGCGCGCCGCCTTCAGCGCCTCGTTCACGGTGCGCGTCGCGTGGCCGACCTTGAGGCGCAGATCCCACAGCATGTAGAGGATGTATTCCGTGACGCTCTCCGACCACGCCGTCTGCTTCCAGGGAAAGAGGAAGAGCAGGTCGATGTCGGAGAAGGGCGCGAGCGTGCCCCGCCCATAGCCGCCGACGGCCACGAGCGACAGGCGTTCGGCGGCGGTCGGGTTGCTTGCCGGGAACACATGGCCGGTGGCGAATTCGAAGAGTGCCTCGATGATGGTGTCGGCGAGCGCGGCGAGCCGTTCGGCCGCACGCGTCCCGTGCCCGTCCTGCTCAAGCCGGCTGCGGATGATGAGGCGCCCGTTCTGAAGCACCTCGCGCATCAGTTCGAGCACCGCCTTCCGGCCCGCCGCCGAAGCCGCCCCGTGCTTGGCGGCGATGGCGGCAAGCTCGGAATTCAGGCTGCCTTCATCGACAGGGCTTTCGGCTATGGACAATCGCTGCACCGAATCTCTTTCGTCTCTCGCCAGCCGCGCGCCCGCTTAGCATGCCATCCGCCGAAATGGCACTTGGCGGCGTTTTCCGCGTTCTTTGCAAGGAATAGGGATTTCTGCTTAGCATTCGGCTGAAGAAGAAGAGCCAAAGACGGCGCGATTTGTCGCGCGCCGTTCACGTTCTGGCCGCGGGAGCATGGGGACGTCCAAGTCGTGGAAAAGCGCGTCGACGACCGATTTGACCTGTTCCGTCCGAGCCCGCCCTATGGCTTGGCGCGGCGGCTGTTGCGCGACGCCATTCACTTCTTTTCCTACCATCTGATCCTGGCGCGGCGGACGACGCGGGCGGCGCGCGCCGCCGGATTCCGCTTCGTGCTCCGCCCGAGCGTCTTTCACCCGCGTTATTTCCTGACCAGCGAATATTTCGCCGCCTTCATTGACCGGCTCGACCTCACCGGCAAGAGCGTCGCGGAGGTCGGAACCGGGTCGGGCATCCTCTCGCTCGCCGCCGCGCGCGCCGGCGCGGAAAGGGTCGTGGCGATCGACATCAACCCGAACGCGGCGCTCTCCGCCGCCGACAACGCGGGGCTCAACAATCTTGCCGACCGCGTCTTCCCGGTCTGCTCGAACCTCCTTTCCGGCATCGCCGCGCGCCCGCTCTTCGACGTGATCTTGTCGAGCCCGCCCTCTTTCGCCGGCGAGCCGCGCGATGTCGCCGACCGCGCCTGGCACGCCGGCCCCGCCTATCGCGACATCGCGGCGCTCTTTACTCAGGCGCGCGAGCGGCTGAAGCCCGGCGGCCGCTTCTACGTGCTCCTGTCGTCCGATTCCGATCTCGGATGCCTTGGCCAGCTCATCGCGGCGGCGGGCTTCAACGCCCGCCCGGTCGAGGAGCGCTCGATTCTGATAGAATCCTTCATTCTCTACGAGCTCTCCGCCGGCTGATGCTTCGTCGTTCGGCGAGGAAACCAATCGCGTGCGTCCCGGTGGCATCGACCCGAATAATATGCTGTCGATCGCTGCGCCGGGTGTAAGGACAACAAGGACGGCATGCATACGCGCCCCCATATCCTTGTGGTTGACGATGACCGTGAGATCCGGCGGCTGCTCAGCCGATATCTCGAGGAGCAGGGTTACCGGGTTTCCGTGGCCGGCACGGCGAGCGCCGTTGAGGAGCAGCTTGCCTCCTTCAAGATCGACCTCATCGTTCTCGACGTGATGCTGCCGGACGGTTCCGGGCTCGATCTTTGTCGGGACCTGCGCTCGCGCGCCGTCCGCGTCCCGATCATCCTCCTGACCGCGCTCAAGGAAGACGTCGACCGCATCATCGGTCTTGAGACGGGCGCCGACGACTATCTCGGCAAGCCCTTCAATCCGCGCGAGCTTGCGGCGCGGATTCGCGCCGTGCTCCGCCGCGTCGACGAGTTTGCGCCGAGCGACGAGGCGCTGCACGTCCGCTACCGCTTCGGCAGGTTCGTCGCCGACACGGCGACGCGCAGTGTCCTTCACGACGAAAGCGGCGAGATCATCCTGACCGCCGCGGAGTTCGACCTCCTGCGCGTCTTCCTCGACCGGCCCGGACGTGTGCTCTCCCGCGACCAGCTTCTCGACCTCGGCCGCGGCAAGAGCGCCGATCCGTTCGACCGCTCAATCGACGTGCTCGTGAGCCGGCTGCGGCGTAAGCTCGGAGCGGAAAGCCCGGCGGAATTGATCAAGACCGTCCGCAACGGCGGCTATCAGTTTGCCGTCGAGGTGGACGACGGGAAAGGCGCCTCATGAACACGCTTTGGGCGCGTCTTGCGGCGCTTCTTGTGGTGGCGATCGTGCTGGTCGTCGCACTGGCTTCGGTGGTCGCGGTGACCGTTATAGGATTTCCCGGGCCGCAACGCTTCGTGGAGGACTTGGCGCGAGGGGTCGCCCTCATCGCCACCGAAGCGGAAAAGCAGAGCGATCCGCGGAATGCCGGGCACGGCGGCGCTCATTGGTTCTCGTTGAGCCCGGAGCCGCTGCCCGACACCGACCCCGCACAGACGGCGATGCTGCGAGGCGCTCTGAAGCGCATCGGCAAGCCGCTGGCGGTGAACGTGACGCAAAATGCGGGGAGCCCGACGCAAGCCATCTCCGTGCCGGTCGCCGGCCGCGGTTGGATTACCATCTCCTACTTCAAGCCGCCCGAGCCGGCGCAGGGTGGATGGGCTGCGCTCGCGAGCTGGATGCTGGTCATCATCATGGGGACGGTCAGCGTTGCGCTCTTCATCGCCTACAGGATGACTCAGCCGCTGCGTCTCGTCGAAAATTCGATCGCCGCGGTGGGGCCCGACGGCGTGTTGCCGCATGTCCCGGAGACCGGTTCTGCCGAAGTCCGGGCCACCGCGCAGGCGCTAAATCGGCTGTCTGCGCGGCTCAAATCCACGATTGAGAGCCGCATGCGGCTTGTGGCGGCGGCCGGTCATGACCTGCGCACGCCGATGACGCGCATGCGCCTCCGCGCTGAGTTCATCGAGGGTGAGGCGGAGCGGGCCGCCTGGCTGAAGGACCTCGACGAGCTCGAGCACATCGCCGACAGCGCGATAGGCCTTGTCCGCGAGGAGGTCGCATCTTCGCCGCTCGAGCCGGTGCGGCTCGATGCGCTGACCCGGGAAATCACCGACGAATTGCAGGCCTTGGGGCTGCCGGTCAAAGTCTCGCGGATTGACCCCGCCGTCGTCAGCGCCTCGCCCTGGGCGCTGAAGCGCGCGCTCCGCAATTTGATCATGAACGCTGCGACGCATGGCGGCGGCGCCATGGTGGAGCTCGCCTGCGTCGGCGCTCGGGCCACGCTCAGCATTGTCGACGAGGGTCCCGGCATCCCGAATGAACTATTGGATCGCGTGTTCGAGCCGTTCTTTCGGGTCGACCCCGGCCGGCGAAAGTCGTTCTCCGGCGCAGGCCTGGGCCTTGCTATCGCCAAGGAGATTATCGACCGCCAGGGCGACACCATCATTATTGAAAATCGCCGCCGGCGCGGGCTCCTCCAGAAGATCGTTTTCAGCGCGGTCGAGCGAACGACCGCGTTGTGAGCTTCCCTGCCGTTTGGCGGTCTTCACGAAAAAGCGGCGAGCCGACGGCTCCTGTTCCCAGCGGAAGGGGCAAAGACGGAAGAGCGCTGACCCTGGGGTCAGCGCTCCGCCGGTATTCGGCAACATACGGGAGGTAATCTACGCAGCTGCTGCAATCACGGCCAGCGATCGCATTCCGGGTGCATCTGCGGTTGGTTACCGTGCCTCACAGTAGCCGTCGCCGGATATTCGCCAAGCGGGTTTATGTATCCGAACATTGCTGCTGTGATGTCGGCAACGTTCGATTACAAATTTCCCGCTCGTTGCCGCCGGCGGACTTTCGACGCAAGCCGGCCCGTCGTCCGCAGGAGACCATCCCTGTCGGTCGACGGCGCACAACGGCGACTCCCCCGGACCATCGGCCGAGGGGCTCAATCAGCCTTCTAACAGATCAGCGCGTGCTCGATGGCGTCTAGACGGCGCCATTTGAGCGCGCCGATCGAAGTGATCCGCCCTTCGGACCGGGGACCTAAGGCGTCACCGAGCTCACGACTTTCGCCGCACTGGTCGTAACCTGATCGGTTATCGATCCAACCAAGGCGACAAAGGTCCCGTTGACCGACACGATCAGCGGATTGCTGTCGCCTGAGCCCCCGGACGGCGTGCTTGGCGTCGTCGGCGACGACCCGCTCGAGGCGGAGGCGCTGCCCCCTCCGCTGCCCGAAGAAGACTGGCTTCCGCTCACGCCGGAGACCGCTGCCTCAACCGACGCGGCCCCACCAGAATACGCGGACACGTCCACGTTTCCAATGCTGCCCAGATCGATAGCGGCGCCTGAGCTGACGCCTAACATCAGCAGGGCAGCCGAGCCCGGGACGATAAATACCTTTAGCATCGACACCTCCTAACTCATCAGCCTCGCGTAGCGCGGGGCGTGTCTGAGATATAGTGCAATTTGACCAACTCAAGTGAACGCCACTAAAACTCGGACGGCCCAATAACGCGGCCGGACGCACCCGCCCTATTCGCCGGCGAGCTCAGCAAGCCGCGCGGGCTTCAACACCTCGAAGTGCCGCATGTCGCACAATCTGATGACTCCCGAACGCTTGAGCGCCGTCACGCTGCGGCTCACCGATTCCAGCGTGATACCCAGAAATTCAGCGACTTGGCTTCGCTTCAGGGGAATCTCGACCAACGCGGAGCCGGACCGATCCGCACGATGTACGGCGCGGCGCGCGAGCAGGAGCAGAAATCCAGCGAGCTTCTCTTCGACGGACCGCCGGCCAAGAAGCGCAATCCAGTCCCGGCTGTAATCTTGTTCGCGCAGCATGAGCCGCCAGATAGTCTGGCCGACGGCGTTACGCTGCTCGAAGAGCTGCGCCACGACTTCCTGACGGAAGCAGGAGAGCGACACATCCGTCGCCGCTTCCATTATGCGGGCGATACCCGCGCCGTTCGTCAGCGGCTGCAGGAGTTGTCCCTCGAATTGAAGGCCGGTGATGTATGTCCGGTGCTTCGGAGTGACGATGGAAGACATGATCGCACCGCGGTTGATGATGCCGTAGAAGGGCGCTTCATCGTAAGAAGAGGCTACAACTTCGCCGGCACGATAGGTGGCAAAATAGGAATACTCGCTCGCTCCGACAGCAACGGAGTCGCCAAGCACAAGACCTGGCAAGTAATTGGCGTGCTGTTGGGACGACCACATAATGCTACTCCACGCAACATCCTTGGCCGGCTTATCCGCCAACTCTGACCCCAAAACGCAATAACAATACCAACCCTAATCAGTACCACAAAATGATACAAATGCTACCGTAAAAGACACAGAGATGCCATTCTCCTTAATGCGCTGCGCGGGCCACTTTCCGGCCCGCCCGCCCCGGCGAATTGATATCTGCGGGCCGGCGGCATCCGTCTTCGGCGCAGCGAGCGGTTCCGTTGCGGGGGACGTCGAAGCGCAATCGAAAGCGCACAACCGATCCTAGAACGGCACGCGGAGGCCGCCCGTGGCCGTCCCCCCGATGCTTCCATCGGTCGCCGCCTCGATGTCCATCGAGCCGAACAGGCTCGCGCTACCGAAGGCGCGGTAGGAGAACGCCGCGCCGCCGCCGCCGCCGATCAGATTGTTGCCGGACGACTGGATGTTCAGGTTCTGGCCAAGCAGCGAGACGTCGGTTCCCTCGCCGCCGAGCAGCACCCGTCCGAAGAGGTCCGCATGCGCTTCGAGCCGCAGCTGCGGCGCCGTCGCCGGCGTATAGACGAACGGAAGCGTAACACCGCTCTCCAATATCTCGACGTCGCGGCCGTCCACTGTCAGGTTCGCGGACGAGCCGCTCTCCTTGTAGCCGTCGAGCCAGCCGCTCGTGTAGCTGATCCGCGCGGTCGGAACGACGTCCACCTGCTTTGACAGTGAACGGCGGCTGCCGGCGCGCAATTCCGGCGTGACGTACCAGCTGCCGAAATCCGCGGTTGCGTCCTCGATGCCATTCGGCGCGAGGTTGTTCAGCACCGTGCGATGGCTGTTGTTCTGGGCAAGGCCGGCGGAAAGGACGCCGGTCAGGAAATAATTGTCGGCGCCCCAATAGGCGTAGGCGCCGCCGGCTCCGATCGTCGTGTCGATCCGCTGTGAATCCTGGTCGACCTGCAGCCGGCTCGCCGCGCCGGCGCCGAACATCCCGATGCGCAGCCTGTCGGTCGCTTGACGGTCGATGCCCGCGGTGATCCCGGCAAAGCCGAGCGTGGCGTCGAGCGAAGGCGTGCCCTGGAAATAGCCGCGCCCGCCGCCGAAGGGACTTATCCAGACGCCGTTGCGCTCGTTCGACTGCGGGGCGCCGTCGACGGCCTGAATGGCTGAGTAGGCGTCGGAGGAGGGCGGGTCGGTCGGGGCGTAGGCGAGGGGCGCGGTTGTCGTCGGGGTCGGAAGCGTCGCAAGATTGATGTTCGACAAGCGCGTCGTCGCGCCCGACGCGATCACCTGGCTGAGATCGGCGACCATATTGTCGGCGAGCGAGAAGAAGGTCGGATCGACGGTCGCAATCGTGTGGTCGGCGCCGCCGATCCCCGGTGTCAGGACGACGTACGGCGCACCGCCGAACACATGAATGTTTTCAGGCAGCAGCGATCCGTTGATGCTCCACAGGGCAGAGGGATCCTTGCCGGTTTCGACCTGCAACGTGTTCGTACCCGGTTCCGAGATCCATCATGCCGATGATGCGGGATCCGGCGAAAAGCCCGAGATTGTCGTCGCCCGCGCCGAGATTGAAGGCGGTCCCGCCTCCACCCTGGATGCGTCCGTAGTTCCACAGGCTGTCCGCGCCATCGCTGCCGCTGACCGCGAGCCACTGCGCGCTCGAAAGCGTGCCCTCGTTCACGATGACATGGTTGCTCGTGTCCGGAAAAAGATAGATCGCCGCGGAGCCGGGCCCGTTCGTCTCGATGCTGGTCCTCTTCGCGAGCTGGGTGAAGGAGTAGCCGCCGTCGATCGCGAGCCCGTGCGCGCCGGCCCCGAAGGTTTCGATGAGCGCGCCCCGTCCGAGCAGGCGCGTTTGCCCGAAGTCGCCGCCGATGAGGACGCCGTAAGCCGCGTCGCCGAGCGTGCTGATCGACGCGCCTTGCCCGGTGAGGTCGACCTGCGAGGCGCTATTGGTGGCGCCAGCCGCGACGAGGATGGCCCCGACGGCTCCGTAGCCTTGCGTGGCAATGTGGCTTCCGGCCCCGCCGAGGGTGAGCTTCGCCACGGCGCTGTCGCGTCCCGAGGCAAGTCCGATGAACCCGTGCGCGTCCTTGCCCGTCGTCTCGATCGCGCTTTGCGCGCCGCTCAGCTCGGCCTCCGCCAGGGAAGCGCGCGCATGCGCCGCCATGAACAGGCCGTAGGCGTTATCCGCGCCGGTTTCGACGCTGCTTGCCGCGCCGCTGAGCCGCGCGGCCGCCGTTGCGCTGGCGTCGGCAGTGCTCAGCAGCGCGGCGCCGGTGCTGCTCTCGCCTTGCGTCGCAATCGTGCTTGCGTGCCCCGCGAGGTCGAGGCTGACATTGCTGGTGTCGCCGCCGATTCCGATGAGCAGGGCGCCGAGCGCGTTCATTCCGGCTGTATTGATGCGCGCGCCGTCCGCCGCAAGACTGAGACCGGTATCGCTTTGCAGGGCGCCTTGCGCGAAGAGCACCGCGCCGATGGAATCGTCGCCCGTTGTCGTGATCTTGCTGTTGGCGCCGGTCAGGCCCGCATAGGTTTCCGCCGTATTGCCGAAGGATTGCAGCCAGGCGCCGTACGCTTCGTCCCCAAGCGTGGACAGATAGCTGCTGCCGCCGCCGAGCGTTAGCGCGCTTTGCGCGGTTGCGTTGCTTGTGCTGATCAGCGCGACTGCGTGCGAGCCGTCGCCCCCGGTGGAAATGTGGCTTCCCGTGCCGGAGAGTTCCGTTTGCGTCGTGCTGCCCAATGCGCCGCTTGCGATCATCAAGGCGCCATAGGCGTTTGTCCCGCTCGTCGCGATGTGGCTGTCCGTTCCGCTCAGGCCGAAGTCGAGGGACGCAGTCCCGGTGCCGCCGAAAATCGCTGTCGCGCCGGCGGCGCGGTCGCCGCTCGTCTCGATGAAGCTATTCGCGCCGCCGAGACTGAAGCTGCCGACGCCCTGATCTCCGAAATCGACCGCGGTGAGCACGCCGGTCGCGCCGTCCCCGGTTGTACGGATGCCGCTGCCATTGCCGCCGATCGTGAAGTCAACGGTCGTATCGAGGCCAAGACCGCTGGCGAGGTAGGCGCCGAAGGCATCGCTCCCGGCCGTGGCGACCGTCTGGTTGTCGCCGGGAAGGGAAAACGTCCCGGCGACCTTGCCGCCGCTGGTATCGACGCTGAAGCCGATCGGGGCCGACGGTCCGGATATCGACGAAGCGCTCACCGCCGAGCTCGTGGTGGCATCGGCGGTGGTCGTCGCGCCGGTTGCACCGCCTGCCGTCGAATTCGTTGACGACGTGCCGCTGTTTGACGCCGAAGCGGAAGGATTGCCGATCGTGTCGACCGACACGCTGCTCGACCCGGAACCGGATCCCGACGAAGCCGGCCCGCTTGCAAGGTTCGCGAAGGCGAGCCCCCAGCTCGCACCCGATCCGTGCGACACGGAGAGCGCCAGGCTGTTTGGCGCTGTCGCCGCTGCCGCGAACGCATTGGCGATCGCGATGCTCGCGGCGCCGCCGCTGGTACCGGCTTGTGTGGTGCTTGCGTCGGTAACCACACTTGCCGTTCCCGAACCCAGCGCGTATGCGGTGCCGGCGGTGGTTCCGGCACCGACGGACAAAATGGCGGGAGCATCGAGGGCGCCCGGGATGTAGAGAATGCTGTCCACGCTGAGACCGGCGCCGAGCACCGCCGAGAGACCGCTTGGCGTGGCGAGGAACGGTCCCGCGGTGTCGTCCGCGTGCGCGGATGCCGGGAGAAGCGGTAAGCAACAGGAAAGAGCTGCAGCTCTCCCCAATCTACGCACAACGCATAACATGCGCTTGCTTATGACTGTCGATTGGGCCCGTGCCAACGTGAATGAGAAGTTAGTGCGTAGTGCAGCACGGAGCTTGTGACAAATCCGCCACATCTCGATTCACTATGAATCGATCACTTCTTCAAAGGTTCTGGAATTATTTCAGAAGTTCATGGCACTTTCGGTAACGTAACACGCCAACGAGCGAGGAGAGCGCGATGCGAGGATTAGTTCTACCTGGAATTTTGGCCGGCCTTTTGTCCCTTGCTTCCGTCCCGGCGGCGCTGGCGCAGGAATCGGTCAACGTTATTGCCCCGGCGAACAAGACGTCGATCGTGCTGACGGTTCCGTCCTGGGATGCGGCGTGCCGGTTTAATGGCTATCCGAACCTTCGCGTCTTTGAGATGCCCGCACATGGCAGCGTCACGGTCGAGCACCTGTCACACGTCTACATTCCTTCGAACGCCGGATCCTGCGCCGGGAAGATCGTGAAGGGAACTTCCATCGTCTACACTCCGAGCAAAGGCTACCATGGTCCCGACAGCGTTGGCTTCGGCGTCTTCAACGTCGACCTCCACCCGGTCGCTTCCGGTACCGTCAATATCACGGTAAGGTGAGCCGAGCCGATTCTGCGACCGCTCGCTGTCGTAGCGAAGGTGCAAACGAGATGACGCCGAAGATTGCGCGTCCGTCGCTAAACAGGGTCGCTCTTTCCATTGGATTTGTCAGCGCAAACCCCGCCCATTGCGGCGGGCGAAGGTGCAATTTTGTGTCAAATCAAAAGACGCAATTAATGCAACTGTGACGGATCAAAATAGAATTTGCGATAAATCAAAAATGCAGTCCAGGTCGACGTTAGGTAAAGATACCGATATCAGCCGTAGTTAAGCTCTGGTAAAGTGCTTTCCTGGGTCCTCGGTATTGCGGCCAACCGGGATTGACTCTGGCAACAGGGAGTTAGAAAATGAACGCATTGAAAACATGTCTGGGGGTCGGCGCCGCGATCTCGGTGCTCGCCCTTACTGTTCCTTCGGCCTCGGCCTTCGACCTTAGCTTGGTCTTCGGCACGGGCGCTGGTGGGGGCATCGCGTTTGTGATCGGTTCCGGCCAGAGCGCTACTGGTCAGGGCAACGGATCGGGCCTCGGCGTCGCGTCGACCGGTTCGGCGGGCGCCCTGGCGACTGCGTCTGGTGGCGGCACGGCCACGAGCGCAGGTAAGGGTATTGCCGTCGGCGCAGGCGGTGGATTCGGCCTGGGCGCTGGCGGGAATATCAACAATAACTCCGGTCCCGTTACGGGCAACGGCGCCGTTGGCGTCGCGGCGGCGGGCGGCGGAGCGATCTCCGGCTCGGGTGGCACCGGCTCGGCGACCGGCACTGGTGGCGGCACTGCCGTTGCTGGCGGCGTGTCGAACGGCAACACCTCGACGGCAGCGGCCGGCGGCGGTGGCGGCGGCTCGGTCTCTGCCTCGTCCGGGACCTGGCGGCGTCGCTGGTGCGGCCGCTGGTGGCGGTGGCACCGGCGCGGCTGCGGCTGGGTCGTTCTAGCCCGTTCATCCTTGAAGAGGACAGGGCCGGCGCGTGCCGGCCCTGATCCCTCGGGGTGTCTTCCTGCAAGTGCTCAAGCGGCCGGGCGCGAGCGGTTGTGAGACCTTATCGATAAGGATGGGGAAGACCTATGAGTAAGAACGCAAAGTGGCTTGGCGGGTCGTTGATTGCGATAGCAGTCGCCGCTCCGTCGGTACTAGCGGTTCAGCCGGCCGTCGCGCAGCAAGTGTGTTATTATGTGAGCCGCCCGGTACCCAGCTGATCTTTCCGCAATGCTTCGTGATTGACCTGGATTCGCATGCAAGTGCGAGTGCAAGTGGGAGTGCCAGCGCCGTGTCTGGCGCAACGACTACGTCGTCAGGGACGCCGGTCATACCGGGCCTTGGCGTTGGTGGTTCGGTCACGATCCAAGGCACGGTGGCTGCGCCTGGCTTCAACCAGACGACCGGCGCCTCGCTCACGAACCAGCAGTACATCACGACGGATGGGGCGCTCTCTAGCGGCAACGCTAGCGACAGCTCCGCCGGAGGGATCGGTGCTGCTGGGGCAAGTACTGGTGGCAGTGGAGCAAGTGGCTCCGCGTCTGGCACCGGCACCGGCAATGGCTCGGATCCGAGCGGGAATACTGGCAGTTCAAGTGCGGATACGCACGTCAGTTCAGGCTCGGGCGGAGGCAGCGCTGCTGCAGGTGGCGGCGGAGTAGGCGTCGGCGGCGGCCAGTAAGAAAGGGCGACGCATGTTCGACGACGTCGCTCAGCGGGTGCGCGTGGCTCCCTGCGAGAGGGATGCCAGCGAACGGGTTTCCGCGCGACCGTCCCCCCGATCCCGTTTTGGGGGGACGGTCATGTTCTCAAAGAGCATCAGCGCTCTTGCTGCGGCGGCTGTCGTTTGTTCGGCCGCGTCGGTGACAATTCCGTGCGCCGCGCTGGCGCAAAGCAAAGTGTCGTCATCCTCTGCGTCTGCTGCAGCCATTGCGTCGAGCGGGGGCACCGCTCTGACTTGGCACTGGTCGTTGACGGTTGGCAACGCAACGGCATCGAGCGCAGCTTCCACGGGCGCGACCAGCGCTCAGGCATCCGCAAGCGCCTCCGCGTCGGCAACGTCTACCACGACGCCGAGCCCGACAAACGTCTACTGCTCCGACGTGGCTCAGTTGCTGGGCTTCTGCTAATCCGATTGAAGACGAATTCCGCGATCGGACGTTGGTAGCGCTGTCGTTGCGCTTCGGCGCACAAGGTCGAGCGTTTCTTTCGCGATGAGCTGATCTCGGGGTTTCTTCAAAGCGCCCCGATCGGAATTTCAGGTAGCGCCTGCCGTTGGCCTCCGGCTCGGGAAGCCGCCCGCCATTGATGTTGACCTGCAGGGCGTGGAGGATGAGCTTGGCATCGGTAGGTCCGGTCGCGCGCCTCGCGCAGCGCGACGAAGGCGGCTTCGTCCTTCGCCTTCCTCAGGTGGATGTTGGTCTCGATCTGTTCGGCGACGGTCGATTCCCATTTCGGTTCGCGCCCGCCGGGCTGATAATCGTGACCCGTGAAGAGCCGCGTTTCGCCGGGAAGGGCGAGGATCTCCTGGATCGAACGCCACAGCCGGGCGGCGCTTCCGCCGGGAAAGTCCGCCCGCGCCGTCCCGCCATCGGGCATGAACAGCGTGTCGTGGACGAAGGCGGCATCGCCGATGACGTAGGTGACCGAGGCGAGCGTGTGGCCCGGGGAGAACAGGATGCGCCCCTGCAGGTCGCCCACCGCGAACGTGTCGCCCCCGGCAAAGAGCCTGTCCCACTGCGAGCCGTCGGCGGGGAAATCCGGCCAGTTGTAGATGCCCTTCCACAGCGCCTGAACATCGACGACCCTCTCGCCGATGGCGGTGGAGGCGCCGGTGGCTGCCCTCAGGTACCGGGCGGCGGAAAAGTGATCGGCATGCGGATGGGTGTCCAGGATCCACTCGACCGTCAGGTCCCGGTCCTTGACGAAGGCGAGAATGGCATCGGCGTTCCGCGTGCCGACCGCGCCGGACTTCTCGTCGAAGTCGAGCACCGGATCGACGATCGCGCAGCGCTTGGTCGCCGGGCAGGCGACGACATACTGGATCGAGAAAGTGTGCTCGTGGAAGAACCCGGTGACCTCGGGTCGTTCGCTCATCCTGCCATCTCCGATCGCATCCGCCGGGCGCTACATATTCCAATTCTCGAATATCGCCGCAATGCCTGCCGTCGGCAATGTCAATTGCGCGCGGCGACGAGGCGTCACCCCGAATTGTTCTCCCGCCCGAGCCGCTTCAGCTCGTAAAGCCTCTCCAGCGCCTCCTTCGGCGACAGCTCGTCGGGGTTGATCGCTTCGAGCGCCTTCAGCGCCGGGTGTTCCTTCGCCGCTTCCTCCTTCCCGCGGCTTGCGGCGGCGAAGAGCGGCAGGTCGTCGATGATCGGCACGGGCCGCCCGCGCTCGCCCTTCTCCAGCAGGTCGAGCACTGCCTGCGCCCGGGCGATCACCGCCGGCGGCAGGCCGGCGAGCTTTGCCACCTGGATGCCGTAGGAGCGGTCGGCGGCGCCCGGCCGTGACCTCGTGCAGGAAGACGACGTCGCCCTTCCACTCCTTCACCTTCATCGTCGCGTTCATCGAGCCGGGCAGCTTGGACGAGAGCGCGGTCAGCTCGTGATAGTGCGTCGCGAAGAGCGCGCGGGAAAGATTCGCCGCGTGCAGGTGCTCAACCATCGCCCAGGCGATGGAGAGCCCGTCGAAGGTCGCCGTGCCGCGGCCGATCTCGTCGAGGATGACGAGCGCGCGGCGCCCCGCCTGGTTCAGGATTGCCGCCGTCTCCACCATCTCCACCATGAAGGTGGAGCGCCCGCGCGCCAGATCGTCGGCCGCGCCGACGCGGCTGAAGACGGCGTCGACCACCCCGATATCGGCGGCGCGCGCCGGCACGAAGCTTCCCGCCTGCGCCAGCATCGCGATCAGCGCGTTCTGCCGCAAAAAGGTCGATTTCCCCGCCATGTTCGGCCCGGTCAGAAGCCAGATGCGGCCCGGCTTCCGCTTCCCGTCTGCCTGGACGCCTGACGGGCGAGGACGGCATGTCTCCCCTCATCCTGAGGTGCGCAGCCCGGCCTGCCGGGCGAGCCTCGAAGGGCCCAGGTCGCAATCGTTCCCGACAAAGCTCTGCCCGCCGCGTCTCAGCGCCTGCTTCGACCACCGGGTGGCGCCCGCCGTCGATGGCGAAGGCGAGGCTCTCCGTCGACCCTCGGCCGCACATAGTTCTCGGCGACCGCAAGCTCGGCCAGCGCCGCCGCCACGTCGATCTCGGCAAGCGCCTGCGCGGCGGCGCGGATCGCCTTCTCCTCGCGCGCGACGATGCGCCGCGAGGTCGTCGAAGACGCCGAGCTCGATCGCGAGCGCCCGGTCGGCGGCGCTGGCGATCTTCTGCTCGAGCTCCGCCAGCTCCGTCGTGGTGAAGCGCATGGCGCTCGCCATGCGTCTGGCGGTGGATGAACTTGTCCGCGCCGCCGTCCGCCTGCAGCGCGGTCGCCTGTCCGGCGGTCACCTCGACGAAATAGCCGAGCACGTTGTTGTGCCTGATCTTCAGCGAGCGGATGCCGGTCTCGCTGGCGTAGCGCGCCTGCAGGCCGGCGATGACCCGGCGGCTCTCGTCGCGCAGCGCCCGCGCCTCGTCGAGCGCCGCTGCGAAGCCGCGCGGACGAATCCGCCGTCGCGCTTCAGGAGCGGCAGCGCGTCGGAAAGCGCCGCGGCAAGCGCTCGTCGAGCTGCAGCGGGACGTTCGCCCAGGCGCACGGCAGAGCCCGGAGCGCCGGGTGGCCGGGTCACCGATTTCGCCACATCCTCCTCTGCAGCCTGCGGCGAATCTCCCGCGCGCCCTCCGGCCCGGCGCGGACCATGTCGAGATCGCGCGGGCCGCCGCGCTCCAGCCCGAGCCGCGACAGCGCCCTCAGCATGTCCGGGGCGCCGCCGAAAGCGCCGGTGCGGATATCCGCCCTCAGCTCCGGCCGCTCGACGAAAAACTGCAACACGATCAAGGCGTTCTGTCGATCGGAGCAGGGTCGGTGAGCGGACTTGCCAGGCGCTCCGCCAGGAGCCGCGAGCCCGCCGCGGTCCGCGTGCGGTCGATCGCCGCGATGAGCGTTCCCGGCGCGCCCGCCGGAGATGGAGCGGAAGAGCTCCAGATTGGCGCGCGTCGCCGCATCGATGCGCATCGTCTCGCCGTCGCGGAGCCGCCTGCGGCGGCGCGATCGGCGGGCGCTTGGCGATCTGCGTCTTCTCCACATAGGCGATGAGCGCGGACCCGGCGGCAAGCTCGGCGCGGCAGAAATTGCCGAACGCCTCCATCGTCTTGACGCCGAAGAGATCGGCGAGCCGCCGTTCGGCGGCGGCGGCGTCGAAGAAGGCCGCGGGAAGCGGCGTCAGCGCGGCGCCCGTCGCGTCGATCGCGCTGCGGATTTCGGGCTCCTCGCGCGAGCCGGTCGGCGATCAGCATTTCGCTCGGCTCGATCCGCGCGAGCGCCGTCGAAAGCCCGCCGCGCCGGACATTCGCTCATGCGGAATTCGCCGGTCGAGATGTCGATCCAGGCGAGCGCATGCTGATCGACGCCGTCCGAAGCCGCGCGCCGCACGATGGCGGCGAGATAGTTGTTGCGGTTTGAATTCGAGCAGCCGCTCCTCGGTGATCGTGCCGGGCGTGACGAGCCGCGTGACCGCCCGTTCGACCACCGTCTTCGAGCCGCGGCGGCGCGCCTCGGCGGGGTCTTCGATCTGTTCGCAGACGGCGACGCGAAAGCCGAGCCGATGAGCTTCTGCAGATAGTCGTCGGCGGCGTGGACCGGCACGCCGCACATGGGGATGTCCTCGCCGAGGTGCTTGCCGCGCTTGGTCAGCGCGATGCCGAGCGCCCGCGACGCGGTCGCCGCGTCGTCGAAGAAGAGCTCGTAGAAATCCCCCATGCGGTAGAAAAGCAGGCAATCGGGATTCGCCGCCCGGATCTCGATATATTGCTCCATCATCGGCGTGACGCGTCGGCTCGCCGCACGCGGCTCGGCGGGCGGCTCGCTCGGGTCGCGTTTGTTCATGCCGGGAACGCTAGCAGAGCGGGCACGGCGTGGGCCAGAAGCGGCATGCGCGTCGCGCCGTCGAGCCGGCGCCGCGCCTTGCCGTCGGCCGGCAGGCGCGCTAGAGGACGGCCCGCGGACTTGAGCAAACTCAATGGCTTCTGGCGCCATAAGGGCACCATGATCGGCGTGGAGCGTAGCGCCGATCGCGCCGAGTTGGCTGAACTCCGGAGATCATGCGATGGACACCGAAACAATCCTCGAGCGCCGCCGCCTGCGGAGCCGCGCGAGCTTCTGGCGGGTCACCGCGCTCGTGATTATCGTCGTCGCGCTCGCATCGGCGTCAACCGTCTCCTGAAGGTCGAGGGCGGCATCGAGGTGGCGGCCGGCGGCGGCCAGGTGGCGGAGATCAAGATCGACGGCTTCATCGCCACGCGGCCCGACGCGGTCGATCTGATCGACAAGGCGGCGGGCACGAGCTCCGTCAAGGCGATCGTGGTTCACATCGATTCCGGCGGCGGCGCGGCGAGCGGCGGCGAGGCGCTTTATCGATCTATCCGTCACGCCGCGGAGAAAAAGCCGGTCGTCGCGGTGATCGACGGGCTCGGCGCCTCCGCCGCCTATATGACGGCGCTCGGGGCCGACCATGTCGTCGCCCGCGAGACGGCCGATCACCGGCTCGATCGGCGTCATTTTCCAGTTCGCGCATTTCGAAGAGCTGCTGCAGAAGATCGGCGCCCAGTACCAGGAGATCAAGAGCGCGCCCTTGAAGGGCGAGCCTTCGCTCTTCAACGCGCCATCGCCGGCCGCCGAGGCCATGCTGAAGTCGGTCGTCGACGACACCTACAACTGGTTCATCGATCTCGTCGCCAAGCGCCGCAAGCTTCCCGCCGACAAGGCGCGGCGCTCGCCGACGGCAGCATCTTACCGGCCGCCAGGCGCTGCAGCGCGGCCTGATCGACGCGGTCGGGCGACGAAAAGGAAGCGCGCGCCTGGCTTGCGTCGGCCAGAAGGGCGTCTCGCAGGACCTTCCCGCTGCGCGAATGGGAAAGTCGAATCGCCCTATATGTCGATTTCGGCGCGAACGCCCTCGCCGGCATCGCCCGTCTGTGTGGCTCGACCCAGCGCGGCCTCGATCTTGCCGCAACGACTTACAGTTGACGGTCTGTTATCTGTTTGGCAGGCTCCGTTATTCGTGCGATCCGATCACTAGGGGGCCGGCGTGATCAAGTCGGAGCTGATAGAGCGCATAGCTTAGCGCAATCCGCATCTGTATCAACGCGATGTCGAGCACATCGTCAACGCCATTCTGGAGGAAATCGTCACGGCGCTTGTCGCACGGCGACAGGGTCGAGCTGCGCGGCTTCGGCGCCTTCTCCGTCAAGAACCGGCCGGCACGCATGGGCCGCAATCCGCGCACCGGCGAGCAGGTGATCGTATCGGAGAAATACGTTCCCTTCTTCAAGACGGGCAAGGACATGCGCGAAAGGCTGAATACGCTGGAGGGTAGAGGTGCTGCGGCCCCTCGGCACGATCTTGAAATGGGTGGTCCTGCTGCCGGTGATCGTCGCCGTCCTCGCGCTCGCAATGGCGAACGGTCAGGAAGTGACGGTGCATTTCAATCCCTTCGACACCGCTGACCCGGTGCTGAAGATCGATCTTCCGCTCTATCAGCTCGGCTTCATCCTCTTCATCCTCGGGGCGCTGATCGGCGGGCTCGTCGCATGGTCGAGCCAGCTTAAATATCGCCGCCGCGCGCGCGACCGCTACGCGGTCGGCGTTCGTCGCTCGGCGCATGGTGCGGCGCCGCCACCGGCCGCCGGCTATCTGCCGCGTCCGGGCAGCTGAGCCGGCGAAGAAATCTCTCCGTCGAGGGTCCCGCCCACGGCTTGGCATTTTCCCGATCTGATCGAGGCGCGGTCGGCGCGGCAATGCCTAGAGCATGATCCCGAAAAGTGGAAACCGCTTTTCGGATAAGATCATGCTGAAACAAAAGGATAGAGCCCAAATTCTGATTCAATCGGAACCGAAAAGGCTCTAGAGGCCGCCGCCTCCAAGTGCGATGTCCGCGCAGGCGCGGGCGATGTTTCGCTCCCATTTCGCGTGATCGTCGTAAACGACCTTGCCGAAGCGCTCCGTCTGCTCGCCGAAGTTCTGCCCTTCGACCACGAAGCGCTTGATCCCCTTCGGCAGGCCTTGCAGGGTCGTGACCACGCAATCGGTCATGGCGCTCCGCGTGGCGGTGTCCATCTCGCTCAAGGGCCCCGTCGTCTGGCTGTCGAGGATTTGCCTGACGACCTTGGAAAAGTCGTCGGCGGCCGCGACCGCGGCGCCCCCGAGGAGGGCGGCGCCGAGCGAGATCATCGCGGCTGCGGTGCGACGCGGCGTGGAGCTTGGCATGGCCGCCCGATACCCTTCAAATCAAGCCTTTCCAGGGCCGATCTTCCGCTTGCAACGCGCAATTTCAACGCCTATATCGCTGTCAACACATCTCGAGCCGAA